>NZ_JBNBLH010000001.1:0-1148962 GCF_049830555.1 Roseobacter sp. EG26 | reverse complement strand
CTGGAACTCCCTCGCCGCCCGCCGCGCCAAGGAGGTCCGCAAAGCCAGCCAGAGCTGCGATATCTGAGGTCTCCGCCCTGTCAGGCTTTGCTCCCTTCAGCGCCCAAGTGTGACACTTCTACTTTGCAGAACGAGTGACATTTCTACTTGGTTGCAACAGCTTATGAACGCCCTTTCGCTTCTTGCTTGCCAAGTTCTGCCTAGATGCTGTAAATTCGTCCGCCTGTCCCGACACGACGACCTGGTTAACTGTTTGCATTAATGAAGCCGGTGCGTTTTGACACGCGCCGGGTGAAGGAACCTGCCAACGCCACAAGCGACAAGCTTGAGTGGCAAGGTTTGTCATGGTTTTAGCGCCCTGAGCGGAATAGGCCGTTGGCTGTTATTACTTTTGATCGGTACCAAATTTGATATTCCCTGGGCGACGATCGCTGGTTGAGAGCGCGAGTTGCCGGACAGCCCAATTCTTGGCCACTGATATTCGAAAGCTTTCTGCACATCAGTCCCGTAAGACTGCCATATCCTTGCTGTTCCAACCAATCCAAATGAGGTCTGATCCGAAAGCGCCGCCAGTCTCGGCATCGACAAACGCGCGCAGGATTGCGCCCCCGGTCTCACCCAACGCCAAATCCACGGCCATACGGCTTCCCAGAAAAGTCTTGCCCACCACCCTGCCCTGCACCGTGTTCTCAGCGACGGGGCGTTCGCTGGAAAGCGCAAGTTTCTCAAGTCTTATGGAGGCCGTAATATCATCCCCGCCAGACGCGCCATGTCCCGGTGCGAGCCCAGTCAGTTTCTGCCCAAACCAATCCATTACGATCCGGTCGCCGTCCCGGCCCCGCATTTTGCCAGACAAAAGGTTGGTCTCGCCGACAAATTCGGCCACGAAACGGGACGCCGGGTGGAAATACAGCTCTTCAGGTGTTCCGTCCTGTTCGACCCGCCCGTGGTTCATCACGACGATACGGTCAGACATCGTGAGCGCCTCTTCCTGATCGTGGGTCACAAAGAAGAAGGTCTTGTTGGTGCGGCGCTGGATGGATTTCAGTTCCAGCTGGACCTGCCCGCGCAACTTTGCATCGAGCGCGCCCAAGGGTTCATCCAGCAACAAAAGAGCGGGATCCGGGGCCAGTGCCCGGGCGAGCGCCACCCGCTGCCGCTGGCCTCCCGACAACTGCCCGGGGTAGCGACCACCAAAAGCTTCGAGTTCGAGAAATTCCATGATCTCGTCGGAGCGTTTGCGGATCGCGGATTTTCCCATGCTCTGCAATTCCAGACCGAAGGAGATATTCTGGCGGACCGTCATATGCGGGAACAGGGCATAATCCTGAAACACCATGTTCACATGTCGTTTTTCAGGTGGCTGGAGGGTCACATCCTCGCCATCCAGAAGAACCCGACCTGTGGTTGGGCGCTCAAACCCCCCCAGGATGCGCAACGTGGTGGATTTGCCGCACCCCGACGGGCCGAGGAAGGTCACGAACTCTCCGCGGGCGATATCCAGTGTCAGATCGTCCAGCGCCACCGTGTCGCCGAAATGTTTGGAAACGCCCTCGATACGAACGAGCGAATTGGTGTCGGTCATGGCTTTGCATCCTTGTTGGTGCGGCGGGTGAAACGTTCAGCCCAGATACCGATGGCGGCTGTCAGCACCAGCGCCACAGTCGCAATTGCATTGATTTCCGGGGACATTCCTGACCGTAGCTTCGCGAAGATCAGAACAGGCAGCGTTGGTTCGTACCCGCCCAGGAAGAACGACCGGACAAAGTCATCAAAGCTCAAAAGCAGGCAGAAGATGCTGGCCCCCAGAACGGCGGGAATCAGATAGGGCAAGGTAATCCGCAAAAAGGCAATGATCGGATCGGCACCCAGATCGCGTGCTGCTTCGATCTGGCTTTTGGGCAGCGTCGACAGACGGGCCATGACGACAAGGGCGACAAAGGGGACGTTGTGCACCGCATGCGCCCAGATGATGGCACCCATGCCCGGTTCAATCCCCAAGAGGCGGGCATAGATGCGAAAGGCGATGGCTGAAATAATGCCCGGCACAAGTGCTGGCAGGATGGTCAATCCGAAGATGGCCGCGCGCCCAAGAAACTTGCGCCCCTCAAGCAGCACCGCAATCCAGGTGCCGACAACCACAGATATCAGGGTCGAGAGGACCGCGATCACGACGGAATAAGTCAGCGTCGATACGACTTCTGCGTCAGAAAAAACGCCCAGATACCAATCCAGTGTCCAGGATTTGATCGGGAATCCGATGAACTTGCTGTCTTTGAAACCCATCAGGATCATCAGCAGCAAAGGCACGAAGACATAGAGGACGAAGGCCCAATAGATGCAGGACAGCAGAATGCGGTTACCGCGTGTCATTTGGTGTCCCCCTTGCGCAAGGTGTGCATCAGTTTCTGGAACGCGCCGGTCAGCAACATCGCGGTGACAAACATGATCGTGGCGAAGGCCGCACCCGTGGGCCATTCGTCGCCCGCGACATGAAAGAAGCCTGCTATGGTTTCTGCAAAGACCGTGGTGGAGGGCCCTCCCAGAAGAACCGGTGTCGCATAAAACCCTGTCGAGATCAGGAAGACCAACGTGCAGCCGGAGGAAATCCCTTCCAATGTCAGGGGCAGCGTGATCCGGCGGAACCGGGTCCATGCCCCTGCTCCGAGATCCGCGGCGGCTTCGCCATAGCTTTTGGGTAGTTTTTCGAGCGCGGAGTAAAGTGGCAGGAGCATATAAAGGGCGGTCAGATAGACGATGCCCACGCCCATCGAAAAGCTTGTGTACATGAACGGAATTGGGCGGTCGATCAGACCAAACCATCTGAGCACAAGGTTCACGGCCCCGGTATTGCCCAGAAGGATCATGATGGCATAGGTGCGGACGATCTCGCCCACCCAAAACGGGATCAACAGCAGCAAGAGCATCAGCATCTGGTTCTTGCGACTGACATGGCGCGCGAGAAAATAGGCCACGGGGAAGGTCAGGATCAGGGTGCAGAACGTGAGGACACCCGCAAAGATCAGGGTTCGGAAAAACGGTTGCCAGAAAATTTGCTCGCCAAAGAAGCGCACGTAGTTGTCAAAGGTGAAATGCTGTTCGACGCCGGGTGCGACAGGATAGGCATCGGTCAGGCTGACGCGCAGCATTTGCAGCATCGGCCCAAGGTGTTGGGTCAAAACCCAGAGAATGGGAAAAGCGGCAAGAATGATGAACTGTCGCCGGGGCGACGCTGTAACCAGCTTCATCAGCGCGGTATAGGGCGCCCAGACACACAACCACCCCCAAAAGGTGCGGTCCGAGTGTTCCGGGGCAACGCCAGCGCCTTCGCGGCGTGTCGTAGCATCATTACTCATGCGAGATTTCCTAAAATCAGCCGGGCATTGCGTCCTTGCCCGCCGTTTGGGCGGGCAAGGACATGTTCCGTGTCAAAACCTTGATCAGGCCGCCTTGACCGCTTCCACGGCGGGATCGACAAGACTGTATTTCATCTCATTTGCCTCGGCGCGGAAGAACTGGAGGTTGGCCAGTTGTTCTTCTGGGAAAGAGGTCGAGGCCTTTTCGAGATCCGTCAGATAGTTCGACGCATCCTTGTAGGTCGAGATGAAGCCGGACGCCTTGGTCATCGACGCGCCAATTTCCGGCGAGGCCAGAATGGCATCAAGGAAGGTATAGGCATTGTCGACGTTGGGCGCGTTGTTGGCGATGTTGTAGGTATAAACGAAACCGTAAGAGCCCTCTTTCGGTATCGACATCGCCAGTGGGAAGCCGTCATTGATCAATGCCGCCGCCGGTCCGTTCCAGCTGTGACCGAGCGCAATGTCCTGATTGACGAACATCTGCTGCACTTCAGCACCGCTGTCATAGTACTTGCGCACCAGCGGTTTGTGATCGATGAGAAACTGCTTGGCCTCTTCGACGATGGCAGCCGCTTTTTCGGGGTCGTCCATATAGGCGACCATATTGCCGTCATAGCCCAGCTTCAGCATGACAATCGACATCATATCCTGAATGATATAGGCGGTTTGGCCCTTGTATTTTTCCGAGAACAGAACGTCCCAGCTTTCGGCCTCTTCGGCGCTGACCATGTCGGTGTTATAGGACAGAACCTCCATACCCGACAAAATGGGCGCGCCCCACTTATTGCCATTGATGGTCGACCAGTCGCTTTCCGAGAAAGTCGGGTTGATGTTCCCCCAGTTGCTCAGGCGGCTGGTGTCCAGCGGTGCCAGCAGATCGCTGTCGATGAACTGCAAAAAACGGTGGCCGGCGACGGTCATGATATCCACCGTTGGATTTGGTGCTTCGGCGGCCAGCAAATTGAACTGTTTGCCCTGATCATCGACAAGCCGCACATTGACCTTGATCCCGGTCTCGGCCTCAAACTGCTCCTTGAAGGCCTGCGGGACAAAGTCGTTGTAGGTCCAGATGTTCACTTCGCCACCAGCGGCCCTCGCTTGGCGCAGATAAGCCGGGCTTGCAAGTGCTGCACCGGTCACGGCGGCGGTTCCCAGGAAGCGGCGTCGGTTGAGAATAAGTTTGGTCATATCGGGTGTCTCCTCGTTGGTTTAAAGTCCTTTTCCGTATCATTTTGATTTGGGCATCACTCAGGATACCCTGTGCAACAGACCGGTACGGGCGGCCTGCTGCAGGTCGTCAAGGCTGAAGCGATCCAGCTCCAGCGCATTCAGGATTTCATTCTCTGTAGTAAAATCACGACCATACATGGCCGAGAATATCTCGATCCCGGCTTCGTGCAACCTGGCAGGCTGGCCGGTCAACCGCCCCAGCACGGCCGTCAGTTGCAGGCCGTAAGGCACGTCTTCGGTAACATAGCGGCTGTCGGCGGTAGCCGGGCCGGTGCCGCCGTTACCCCGCGCATGCATGGTCTGGTTCATTTCCGAGATCGACGCCACGGGCACATGAAAACTCAGATGGAAGTGATCAAAAATCGTCTTTACATCGAGGCCGAGCGCCCTGGCGATGCTCAGCCGTTCCAGATCAAGCTGTTCCAGCAAACGCCCGACTTTTGGCGTCACATTCTGACCCTGGCTCCAGACCTCACCGCGTTCCATTCGGGTAATGTTGCCCAGGGCGATCCCGAGGTGGTTCTGCGGATTGAGGTTGGAAAGCGAGATTGCCAGCAGGCCGTCGCGCTGTTGGAGGCGGTCACCAAAAAGCGCCTGACAAAGGCTGAGCGCATGGTCCGTATCGCTGTCGGGAACGGTGCACATATCGACGCGCGCGCGCACGGTGTTGACCTGCACATCTGTTCCGCTTTGCCGCCGCCCCGTCACAACTGTGGTACCCCAGGCCGTGATGGGGGCCTGCACGCCACGCGCCGCAAGCTGCTGCATAAGGTAGATCGCCCCAAGTGATGCGTGAGACGAGATGACGATCTGCTGCCCCTCCCGGATATGAGGGGTCAATGCGTCCATCACCGATTTGTGCCCGTAAGCCGGCAGGGCGATCACCAATACCTCGTTTTCTTCGGCCAGTTGCCGGGCAGATCGCGCGATGGACGGCGAGAACTCCGCTTCAATGGCCCCGGTGGCGCAAAGTGGCGCGGTTTCCAGCGCGGCAGTTCCCGCGCCTGAGGGCGACCATAGCATCGGCTGGTGACCTTGCTTGTGCAGCAACGCCGCTGTGCCAAGGGCGACAGCGCCCGCGCCCGCGATCCCTATGCGTAAGGGGGTGCTCACGCGGGGGCCTTTCGGACAGGGTCCCCCAGAACATGCATCAACCGGTTGGCCCAACCAAAGAGAGCTGAAGAGAGGATCAGATCGAGGATTTCCGCTTCTGAAAGGCCCGCATTGCGCAACGCTGCCATCTCCTTGGGTCCGGCCGCAGGCGGTGCTTCCGCAGATTTGCGGGCAAACTCAAAGATCGCGCGGTCTCTGTCATTCAGCTCAGCGTTTTCGCCCTTTGCAAACAGTTCGTCGGTGACGGTGGTATCATTTTCCAGTTTGGCATGACGATCCGCATGGACCGCCGCGCAATAAATGCAGCGATTGACCATGGATGCGCCAAGCGCGCCAAGCTCACGCTCCGCGCGCGACAGACCGCCCGGGTCATACATGATTGCGTTAAAGAGCGGCGAGCGGACCGCAAGGCTTTCCACATCGTGTGCAAGGGTCAGAACGTAATCCGACACTTTGGTATTTGAGGGCGTGACCTGCAATGCTGCGCGCTGCTCGGGTGTCGCCTCCTCCAGTTTGACCGGTGTCACACGGGGTTGCCAGTCAGGCACGTTGCGGGTGAATTTATGGATGACATGGCTCATGGCGTTGTGCCTTGCATCAGGCGAAGGCCCGCAATCACGCGGCACTGATAGGCCAGAAAAGCGACAAGTTCACACAAGCGGACGATATCGGCGTCCGAAACCCCCGCCGCCCGCAAATCCTCAACGTCTTCTGCGACGATGTCGCGGGTCCTGTTGGCAACCTTGTCGACGAAGCTGAGGATGTGTTCCAGATCTGCCTCGCTATTGTCCGGATCAGCAAGTGGCACTTTGTCTCCTGCATCGGCGGCATAGTGATCCGCCAAAGCGCCCTGCCCGGCCTGACGCGCGACGCGTGCTGCAAGCGCCGCCCGCAGGTCGTGTCCAAAAGCGCCATAGTCTTTGGGTCGCAACACCGCCTCTTCCGCAGACTGGCTCATCTCGAAGATATTCCGCCTGCCCGCCACGGCGTCGGCCAGACTGCCTTGCGGCAGTACGCCCACTTTGCTCAGAACTGTCGTCTCAAATTGTGTCATGCCACTTGACCTTCCCGCTTTTGCGCGCCGGTCTCAAGCTCGGTGGCTTCCCATTCGTCGCCCAGAAGTTCGGGCTTGTCGTAGTCCTGCATGCCCTTCCAGTGCTTTTCGATGTCTTCCGAATAGAGCGATGCGGCTATGGCACGCGACAGCCATGCCGCTCCATCGCTGATGCCGGGAATATCGCCACTCACTTTGCCTAGGCTGGCCGAGGCACCGTAGTTGAAGCAATAGACGTGCTTTAGCCAGGGGGCGGTGCCAGGTGTCTTTTCACGGAACGTGAAGTCGGAATTCAGATAGGGAAAGCGCCCCAGATCGGCGGATTCCTCGCCTGCGGGTGGGGTGTAGACATCTTGCCAAAGCTGGATTTCGCCCGCCGTGTCGCCAAATTCAGTCCGCGCCATGGGGTCGATGACAAACCCGGTGCCAAGGATCACGAAATCGGCGTCATAGGACGTACCATCTGCAAAGGAAATCTCCGCGCTATCCTGCTTTTGGGTAATGCGCGTGGTTTCTTTGCCAAAGTGGAAAAACGCATTGGGGTGACGGCTGACCCGCAGCGTTGAGCCGCGCGGCGATGGCGTCTGTGTGGCAAAGCTGTACTGCATGAAACGCCAGCGCCATGCGTCGTCCATCTCGGCGAACCCCGCCGTGAAACCGAAACTGCCAATGCCCATCATCTTGTTGATTGTCGGCATGTCCTTTCGCCGTATCAGATGGCGCACCTCCGCGGCCCCATGTTCCAGCGCTTCTGCGGCGTTGTCCACAGCCGAAGCCCCAACGCCAATGACCGCAACACGCTTGCCTCTCAGATCTGAAAAGTCGATGTCGTCAGCACTATGGGCCCAGAGGTGTCTTGGCAGGTCGTCGATAAAGGCGGGAATATTCGGGCCGCCGGTACCATCGCGCCCGGTGGCGAAGACCAGCTTGCGGGTCAGAATAGTTTCATGTGTCGCCCCCGAAACGCTCAACCTTAAAAGATCGCCCTGAGGTTCGACATGATCAACCGAAACGCTGTTCTCTACCGGCACATCCAGGACATCGCGATACCACCTCAGATACTCCATCCACATGGTCCGCGGAATCTTGTCGAGGTCCTGCCAGCTCTTTGCTCCGAACTGGGCGCGATACCAGGCCTGGAACGTCAAAGCGCCATGGCCGAAGGCGGGGCCGGTCAAAGCCTTGGGCGATCTTAGGGTCTCCATGCGCGCATAGCTGAGCCAGGGTCCTTCCCGACCCTTTGGCGCCCGATCCAGCACACGCACATTCTTCATGCCACCGGTGGCCAGTGCAAACCAGGCGAGCGTGCCGCACATGCCGCCCCCGATAATCACCACATCTGAAACCCCATCACGTGGCGGCACCCAGTCCTTTCCCGGATAGCACAGAAACGCGAGATCCTCTTTCAGCCGTGCCTCCAGCGCAGGCAAGCCCGTGGCATCAATGGGCGAAAGATCGTCGTTACTCATATTCTGGTCCTCTGAAAGGTGGGTTTTCTGGCATCAGACGGCCTCTTGCGTCCACCTGGGATGCAATTCGTCAATGTAGAAGTCATGAACATGGCGCTGCTGCGAGCCGTTTGCAGGGATACGCATCAGATGTGGATGGTCCCGGGGCAGATCGGGATGGGAATGGCCGCGCGACAGCGGATCATTCGCAGGCCAGATTGACATGCCAATCGTCGCGACAACGGCACCGGCCCCGCATAAGATCAGCAGTGACATCTCCAGCGAGACCAGACCACCCAACCAGCCTGCCAGCGGATAGGCCATTAACCAGCCTGCGTGGCTCAATGAAAACTGGGCGGCAAATACAGCGGCACGGTCTTCGCTGACAGCGGATCGCGTGATGACCAACCCGCCGGGGGTCAGGACCAGCGACGACGTGGCACCAAAGATGAGCCAGACCAAGGCCAGCCCCGGCAATGGCATGGCTGGCAAGACTGCAAAACCGGCACCGGCGAGGGCAAAGCCGTAGGCCCCTGCCAACATGACCGACCGTTCGCTACCCCGTTTCAGCAACCGCGGAACAAGGACAGCCCCGATACCTGCACCAAGCCCGTAAAATGCCATCAGGATCGGGAAGTAGTGTTCGGCGTCCCCCAGCCTTGCGCCAGCATAAACGACCGAGTTGACCAGAACCCAGGCCATCGCCAGCGAAAGCGCCAGATTGACGAGGAACAAACCCCGCAAACGCGGCGTCCGGCGGTAGATTTGCAAACCCAGGCTGGCCCTTTGCAGGAACGGTCCTTTACGATCGGTGGTTTTCCGGCCTGGGAGATTGGTGATCAACAGGGCCACGACAGACCCAAGAAATGATACTGCCGCCGCGAGGAAAAGCATCTCACCACTGGCCAGGTTCAGCAACGCCGCCGCGATGACCGGGCTCAGTACCGCCTCCAGCGTATAGGCAACGCGAGACCAGGCCAGCGCCTTGGTATAGGTTTCTTCCTCGGGAAGAACATCGGGAATGATTGACTGAAACAGCGGTGTGAAACCTGCCGCCAGAACGAAAAACGCAAACGCCAACCCTGCGATCTGCCAGGTTTCGGTGACATAGATCATGGGCACCAGCAACAGCATCCTCCCCAGATCAAGCAAAACCAAGGCGCGTTTTCTGGGCTGCCGTGAAAGCAGTGCCTCCGCCAGAGGTGCCAGCATGACATAGGCGACCATCTTAAGCGCCAACAGCATCCCAAGCACCTGCCCGCCTGCCTCCGCGCCACCGATCCGGTAGGCTGCGAGCGACAACGCGACCGTCAGCAGGCCGACCCCAATGAGCGACCAGATTTGGGCGGCAAACAGCCAGCGGAACGTCCTATTCGCAAGGGGGCTCGTCACGGCACGTTGGTCCTTTTCCTCCATGGGCCTCTGGCCTTGGGGAAAAGCGCGATTGCGGTTCCCCATGGCAATCCTCTTATCTTGTCGTGTTCGGTGCCGGATTGTCCACCGCTGCGATAGTCGCATTTGTCTTTGCATCCCTCAGGGGGATCACCCCGGTCCTGGATATTTACCTGGATGGGGTCTTCGGATCGCATTCGGCACCCGCCCATGGGCAACCAAGCAGTCGCGGTACTTTGGACCGCCAATTCTTGGGTGGTCGGGATCACTGTGCTTCTTTCGGCGTTTGGCCAAGAGAGTGTGACAACCTCCCCACTTGGATGTACAACCCTCTCAAGGCTTCACGGATTTCTGTTTGGCCTTTGATGAAATACCTGTCGCAGCTTTGATCAAAAGGCCAAATAAGATGGCGATTGCAAATGTCTGATCCTTGTATCCTCTGTGTTGCCATCACAGGCAGCGTACCGACCAAGTCAGCAAATCCGGCGGTGCCGATCAGCGTCAGCGAGCAGATCGAAAGCACGCATGAAGCCTTTGAGGCCGGTGCCGCGATCTGCCATGCGCATGTTCGCAACGCGGATGAGACGCCCTCCTCTGACCCGGAAAAATTTGCGGCGCTGAAGGAAGGTGTCGAGAAACATTGCCCCGGAATGATCATTCAGTTCTCGACCGGGGGGCGGTCTGGCGCAGGTCAGGAACGGGGTGGGATGCTACCCTTGCGTCCGGACATGGCATCTCTCTCGGTCGGCTCCAACAATTTCCCCACGCGGGTTTATGAAAACCCGCCCGACCTGGTGGCTTGGTTGTCCGGCGAAATGCGCACCTATGAGGTGACCCCGGAAATCGAAGCCTTCGATCTGTCCCATATTCTGCATGCGATTAGGCTACATGACGCGGGGAAGCTCTATGGTCGGCTCTATGTTCAATTTGTCATGGGCGTCAAAAACGCGATGCCCGCCGACAAGATTGTTTTTGATTTCTATGTCGAGACAATGAAGGCGCGAGCGCCCGATGCCGCCTGGTGTGCCGCCGGGATCGGCCCTGCACAGATTGAGGTCAACGAATGGGCAATTGCCGCTGGTGGGCATACGCGCGCCGGGCTTGAAGATAACGTCAGGCTCGACAGGGACAGACTGGCCCCTTCGAATGCCGCACTCATCCGACGGGCGGCAGAGCTTTGCGAGAAATACGAGCGCCCGGTGGCGAGTTGTGCGCAGGCGCGCGAGATTTTGCACCTGCGCCCTGCTGCCTGACAGAGGCCTCTACCCCAGTGCGTATCCCGCGCCCCTGACTGTCCGCAAGGGGTCAGAGCCGCCGTATTGCGTGAGCGCCTTGCGCAAGCGGCCGATATGGACGTCAACAGTGCGGGTATCCACGTAAATATCGCGCCCCCAGACCCGGTCCAGAAGCTGTTCGCGCGAAAACACGCGTCCGGGCTTTTCCATGAATGTCGACAGCAGGCGAAATTCCGTCGGCCCCAGTTTCAACTCACTATCGCCGCGGTTGACGCGGTGGCTGGTGGAATCCAACACGATGTCTTCATATTCCAATCTTTCGCCTGTGGCCGCCGGGCGCACCCGCCGCAACTGACTGCGCACACGCGCCATCAATTCAATGACGGAATAGGGTTTGATGACATAATCATCGGCACCCGTTTCCAACCCACGCACGCGATCAACTTCTTCGGATCGTGCGGACAGCATTATGATCGGGATGCCGCGGGTTTCGGATCTGATCTTGAGGCGGCGGCACACTTCGATGCCCGACAGGTTCGGCATCATCCAGTCCAGCACGATAACGTCCGGCGCGGTTTCATCGACCAGCATCAGAGCTTCTTCGCCATTTTCAGCACGGCTCACCGCAAAGCCTTCGGCCTCCAGATTATAGGCCAGAACTTCACGTTGGGCAGGTTCATCTTCGACAACCAGAACACGGGGCTGATCGGCAGACATGGGGCTTATCCTTCAGCAACCAAAGATGTTTTATCGGCTTTCGGGCGGTCGTCCTCGGGATGTTCACCGGTCACGAGATAGACAACCTGCTCGGCAATAGAGGTGACATGATCGCCCATACGTTCAATGTTTTTTGCGATGAAATGCAAATGCATACAGGCGGTTATGTTGCGCGGGTCTTCCATCATGAAGGTCAGGAATTCGCGGAAAAGAGCGTTATACATCTGGTCGACATCGCGGTCGTGGTTGATCACATCCATGGCCAGTTCCGCATCGCGCTGCACATAGGCATCAAGCGCATCTTTCAGCATTTTTTCCACTTCCCGGGCCATCCGGCGTAAGGCACCGGTACTGTCGTCCACAGGTGCCATCTGTGACAGCACCCCTGTGCGCTTGGCCATGTTTTTCGCATAATCCCCAATGCGTTCGAGGTTGGCGCTGATCTTGATCACGCTGAGGATCAGCCGCAGATCACGGGCCGTCGGCGCGCGCAGGGCAATGACACGGGCAGCCTCTTCGTTGATCATCTCTTCGAGATTATCAATGACACGATCAGCCTTACGGACCTTTTCCGCAAGTTCCTCATCGCGGGTGTCGAGCGACAGGGAGCCCTCCCGAATGGCGGCTTCCACCAACCCACCCATTTTCATGATCTGCGCCTGGATCGCTTCCAGATCACGGTCAAAGGCGGAGGCAATATGTTGATCTTGCATGATATTATCCAATCCGTCCGGTGATGTAGCTCTCAGTACGCGGGTCTTCGGGGTTGGTGAAAATTTGCCCTGTCTCGCCGTATTCCACAAGGCTGCCCAGGTGAAAGAAGGCTGTCTTCTGGCTGACGCGGGCGGCTTGCTGCATCGAGTGCGTGACGATCACGACCGAATAATTCTGGCGCAGCTCGTCAATCAATTCCTCGACCTGCGCCGTGGCAATCGGATCAAGTGCGGAGCAAGGCTCATCCATCAACAGAACCTCAGGCTCTGTCGCTACGGCCCGCGCGATGCACAGGCGTTGTTGTTGCCCCCCTGAAAGACCGGTGCCCGGCGCATTTAACCGGTCCTTGACCTCATTCCAGATGGCAGCATTGCGCAAAGCGCGTTCCACAATGTCATCGAGTTCGGATTTGTTGCGTGCCAGCCCGTGGATGCGTGGACCATAGGCCACATTATCATAAATGGATTTCGGAAACGGGTTCGGTTTTTGAAACACCATGCCAACCTTGGCGCGCAACTGCACCGGGTCCACTTTGCGATCATAGATGTCCTCACCGTCGATGCGGATGTCACCCTGCACACGCGCCACATCAATTGTATCGTTCATCCTGTTGATACAGCGTAGAAAAGTGGATTTCCCGCAACCGGACGGCCCGATAAATGCGGTGACCGTCTTGTCCTGAATATCGACATCCACATCCTTGATCGCGTGGGTGTCACCGTAAAAGACCTGAACGCCCTTTGCGGCAATCTTAATGGCGTTGGTCTCCACATCTCTCTCCAGTATTCTCATATCGTTCATATCGGCATCTCCCTACCAACGACGCTCAAAGCGGCGGCGCAGGATCACGGCAATGGTGTTCATAGTGATCAGGAACAGCAACAGGATGATAATGCCGCCCCAGGCGCGTTCATAAAAGGCCGGATCGGCGCGTTTGGCCCATTCATAAATTTGGGCGGGCATGGCCGAGTTTGGGTCCAGCAGACCACTTGCGATGCTGTCGGGCGGATTGGAGGCGATGAAACCAACCATGCCGATCAACAACAGGGGTGCTGTTTCACCCAATGCCTGCGCCAGACCGATGATCGTGCCCGTCAGAATTCCCGGCGCCGCCAAGGGCAGTACATGGTGGAACACCGATTGCATTTTCGAGGCCCCTACCCCAAGTGCCGCGTCACGAATTGACGGTGGCACCGCTTTCAGCGAGGCCCGCGTGGAAATGATGATGGTCGGCAGTGTCATCAGGGTCAGCACCAGCCCGCCCACGAGCGGGGCCGATGTGGGCAGATGCATGTAATTGATGAAGACCGCGAGCCCGAGAATACCGAAAACGATGGAAGGTACCGCCGCGAGGTTGGAGATATTGACTTCGATGATGTCGGTCAGCCAGTTCTTGGGCGCAAATTCTTCCAGGTAGATAGATGCCGCGACACCGATGGGCAAGGCCAGCACCAAAACAACCAGCATCATGAAGAAAGAGCCCAGCATGGACACGCCCATGCCCGCCGCTTCGGGCCGCGCGTCAGAACTGTCCGCGCCGGTGATGAAATCGAGATTGAACCGCTTCTTGATGGCGCCAGCTGCGACCAGATGATCAACAAGATCAAGCTGCTCAGCACTGATATTCTTGTCGTTGGCGATGCTGTCGCGGCTGACACGGCCCTTGAGGTAGCCGTCCACGCGACTGGAGGCGAGAAATTCAAACTGCTGGACGGTCCCGATCACATCTGGATCAGAAAGCACCAGGTTTCGCAGTTGCGCCGGGGCACCCGCCGACAGGAGGCCCGCCATGGCCTTGGGTTTCAGGTCGGTTTCGATGCCCATGCGGGCGATCTCGGTTTCAAAGGCTCCGCGCAACAATGGCGCATAGCCAAAGGTCGAGACCTTCTTGAGATCTTCGATATTGCGGTTGCCTTTTTTGTCGAGCTTTTCTTCAAGCAACTGGACTTCAAGGGTCACGAAGGTCTGTTGAAACGCCCCGA
Source organism: Roseobacter sp. EG26 (assembly GCF_049830555.1). Taxonomy (NCBI): domain Bacteria; kingdom Pseudomonadati; phylum Pseudomonadota; class Alphaproteobacteria; order Rhodobacterales; family Roseobacteraceae; genus Roseobacter; species Roseobacter sp. EG26. The sequence goes on along the minus strand of NZ_JBNBLH010000001.1, from coordinate 1,134,718 downwards.
CGCCGCGCGTGAGGATGTTAAAGACCAGGATCAGCAGCATCAGCATACCAATTGTGATCGCGGCGATGCCATAGGCCTTGAACCGCGTCTCTGCGGCATTGCGCTTGCGGGTCCGGGCATCCTGCACCAGCAGAGATCCCTTGCCTGGCACGGGTGTTATGCCGAGGGCGGATGGCGTTGTTGCATCGGTCATTCGTATTGCTCCCGGTATTTACGCACGATGTAGAGGGCCAGCACATTCAGGCCCAGCGTCAGCACGAAAAGCGTGAGGCCAAGAGCGAAGGCGACAAGGGTTTCGGGGCTCGCAAAATCGGTATCCCCAGTCAATTGGCTGACGATCCGGGTTGTGATCGTGGTCATGGCTTCAAGCGGGTTGAGTGAAAATTTTGCAATAGCCCCGGCACCCAGAACAACGATCATTGTCTCGCCGATCGCACGGCTGGCAGCCAGCAGCACCGCCCCGACAATCCCCGGTAGGGCGGCGGGCAGCACAACCTGACGGATCGTTTCGGAGTGTGTAGCGCCAAGACCAAAGGAGCCATCCCGGAGGGACTGAGGGACGGCGTTGATGATGTCATCACTCAGGGATGAGACAAAGGGGATCAACATGATCCCCATGACCAAACCTGCGGTCAGAACCGCCGTCGCCCCGCTCATCCATTCAACACCCAAAAGACCGTCATCTCCGCGTCCGAAAATGCGAACCAGGGCGGGCCCAACCGTCAGGAGCGCAAAGAGACCGTAGACGATGGTCGGGATGCCTGCGAGGATTTCCAGCAGCGGTTTGGCCGCCGCGCGCACCTTGGGGCTGGCATATTCCGACAGGTAGATCGCCGCAAAAAGACCGATGGGGACGGCAACCATCAAAGCGATCAGCGAAATGTAGAGCGTGCCCCAGAGCAGCGGCAGGATCGACAGATCGCTATCCCCCCGGAAGTTCGGTGCCCAGCTGCTGCCAAAAAAGAAGTCGCTCCAGGAATGCAGTCGAAAGAAGTTTATGCTCTCAAAAAGCATCGACAGAACGATACCGACCGTTGTCAGGATGGCGAGGGAGGCCGCAAGAATGAGCAGCACCAAGGCACCGCGCTCAACCACGTTGCGCGCTCTGAACTCTGCCCGGGTAACGGATATGGAAATGGCGGCACCGACAATGGCAAGACCCATGACGATAACGGACATCCAGAAAAGCCCGCCTGCCGATTGGTTTCTGTATTCTTGCGCGGCAAAAAGAACTTCTGAGTCAACGGTTGACCCCAACGCGACGCCGACTTCGCCCAGCAAGCTGCGAATGTCGGTAGAGTCGGAGCGAATGGACGCGGCCTCATCCGAGGTCAATGCACCTTGAGCGACGGCCACATCGAGGCCTTCAGCCACCCGGCGCACGTCACTCATGACCAGCCCGCGGGATGAGCCCTCTTCGATGATCCGGTCAGGAATAAGCTTGAAGACGGCATTTTCGATCATCATGGGTTGCGCCAGCATCCAGATCAGCATGACACCCAGAGCCGGCACCGCGGTAAACATCGCCGCATTGTAGCCGTAATAGCTCGGCAGCGAGTGCAGCACCCTGACATCCCCGCCAACCGATGATCTTGCTTTGCCACGGGCCATGAAGAACGCCCCGACCGTCAGCAGCAGCACGGCAAACACAACATATCCGGTCAAACCTAGCGCCATCTGGCCCACCCCAAGTGATCAGTCTTCAGCAGAACCCCGGAGACAGCGCGCGCCATCCCCGGAGATTGTCTTACGTCTTAGGAGTTACCGCCCAGGACGGCTTCGTCGGCCACAGCGGATTGCGTCTCTTCCAGCTTGGGATCCGCAACAAGGCCGTATTCTGACAGCGGACCGTCTGGCCCCGCGATCTCGTCCGCGACGAAAAATTCAGCGTAATCCTTCAGGCCCGGGATGACACCGATATGGGCTTTCTTGATGTAGAAAAACAGCGGACGCGAGACCGGATAATCGCCGGTTGCGATGCTCTCAGTGGATGGCACCACGCCACCCATTGTTGCCACCTGCAGCTTGTCGGTGTTGTTTTCGTAAAACGCCAGACCAAAGACGCCGATGCCGTCCTTGTTGCTTTCAATCCGCGCAAGCGTCTCTGTGTAGTCACCGTCGATATCAACCGATTTGCCATCTGTACGCAGCGCAATGCAGGCTTTTTCGGCGGCTTTCTTGTCATCGCCATTGGCCGCCTTGAGCACGTCAAAGGCACCGGTCGCTTCGCAACCCGCGAGGATCACCTTGTCTTCGAAAACTTCACGCGTCCCGTGTTTGGTTCCCGGCACGAACGCCTGGATGGGCTGGTTCGGGAAGGCTGCGTTCACCTGATCCCAGGTCGTGTGCGGGTTCGCAACCATTTCGCCATCTACGAGCACGGTATCGGACAACGCGAGGAACCAGTCCGTTGGCGTAAATTCGAAGGTATTGCCCGCAATATCGGAGGCAAAAACGATGCCGTCATAGCCAATGCGCACTTCGATGATCTCTGTCACACCGTTTTCGGCGCAGACGGCAACTTCACTTTCCTTGATTTTACGCGATGCGTTGGCGACGTCGATCGTGTTTTCGCCAACACCTTCGCAGAACCGTTTGAGGCCGGCAGAAGACCCACCAGATTCAACAACCGGCGTCGGGAAGTCAAAATTTTCACCAAAGGCTTCAGCAACAATAGAGGCGTAGGGCAGCACGGTGGACGAGCCGGCAACCTGCACCTGATCCCGCGCGGCAGCAGCGGTTGCGGAAAGGGCCGCGATGGCCAACGCGGATGTGGTGAGTTTTACGAACGACATGATATCTCCTGTCATTTTCATTTCGAATCTGATCACCCCCGTGGCGATCTTGAGCCGAGTGGTACGGCGCGCGCACAATGGTTTTGTGACAGTTTCGTAACGCTTTTATGACAGCAGGTTGGGTTTTTGAGAAAATCCCATAACACTAAGAAAAATTTGGATAATTTCGCCAACTCTGCGCAAGTCAAATATCCCGATTTCTTTGCAGATTCGGATTTCAGTCGATGTTGTTCACCGGTGATGGGCCACCTGGCAAAGGCAGTACGACCGTGAATTGAGCCCCCTGCCCCAATGTGCTTTCCACACGCAGGCGCCCTCGGTGACGGTTTATAATGTGTTTGACGATGGCCAGACCCAACCCGGTGCCACCCAACGCCCGGCTGCGATGGCTGTCCGCGCGGTAGAAACGCTCGGTCAACCGTGGCAGGTGAATGGCATCAATACCGGGGCCAAAATCAATGACCTGAATACGCACCCCGGGCGCGCGCAGCGCCGAATCCCGGTCAGCTTGAGACAGACGGACAATAATGCGCTTGCCGGATGCGCCGTATTTGATCGCATTTTCGATCAGGTTGGTGAAAACCTGCATGAGTTGATCCGCATCGCCGGTCAATTCAATTGCGGGCTCCCCCAAATCGGCTTCCAGCGAAACCTCCGCTTCATCCGCCAAGGGTTTCAACGTGCGCAGGACCGAGGAAATAATATCGGTCAGGTTGACCTGATCACGGGGGCGTACGCGTTCGTCACCCTCAACCCGGCTGAGCGAAAGCAGATCGCCCACAAGACGGTTCATACGCCCGGCTTCGTCTTCCATGATGCTCAGGAACCGGTCGCGAGCTTCAGGATCATCACGCGCGGGGCCGCGCAGGGTCTCGATAAACCCCATCAACGCAGTCAGCGGCGTGCGCAGCTCATGACTGACATTGGCGACAAAATCGCGGCGCATTTGACCGGCCTGTTCCAGATGGGTCACATCAATGAAGCAAAGCATCATCGCGCGCAGTTCCGGCATCACCCGCAGCGTCACTTTGAAGGTTGTGTCCTGAACGCCATCATTTGCCAAGTATTGGGAGACACGAGGACGGTTATCACGCAGAACGGCCTCTATCGTGTCGAGCAGCGCGGGCTGTCGGAGCATGGTCACATAGTTGCGCCCGACAATACCCTGCCCGATCAGGGTGCAGGCTTCCGAGTTGGCCGCCGCAATCCGTTCCGCTTCATCGATGACCAGCGCGGGCAGCGGCATCGCCATCAGGAGATCTTCGAGAATGCGGTTCATGCCCGGTCGATCTCCTGTCAGGCTCCCAAAGCGGCGGCGATGGCCTCTTCGAAGACGCGGCAGAGCACGTCGGGCGCCTCCAGCCCGACAGAGACGCGGAAAAATCCTTCCGACATGCCCAGTTCGGCGCGTTTTTCCGCTGTCAGCGCGCGGTGCGATGAGGAGGCCGGATGAGAGATGGTGGTGCCCACGTCCCCCAATGTGGGCGCGAAGCTCAGGCCGTCAGCCGCACGGGTAAAGGCATTGGCCGTTGATCTGTCGCCATCAAGCTCAAAACTCACCATGTTGCAGAATTGACCGGCCAGCAGGGCATCAGCACGCGCGTGGTCGGGGTGATCCTTGCGTCCGGGATAAATCACCCGTTTGACGCCCGGCAAACCGGCCAGATGATCGGCCAGTTCTGATGCCGTTGATTGCGCCCGGTCAAACCGCAGATCAAAGGACAGCAGGCCCCGCTCTGCAAGCCAGCAGTCGAAGGGGCTTGGGTTCATACCCGCGGTGACCGTGAACACCCGCAATTTGTCGTTGAGCGTCAGGTCGCGTGCCGCGACATAGCCCAACATGACGTCCGAGTGACCGGCGAGAAGTTTGGTGATCGAATGGATCACGATATCCGCACCCCACTCAAAAGGTTTGATTGCGCGCGGTGTGGTGAAGGTATTGTCCACGACCAGCAACACGCCGGTTTCCTTCGCCAGCGCCACGAGCCCTTCAAGATCAGCGACCCGCAAGGTGGGGTTGGAAACCGTCTCGATCAGGATAAGGCGGGTTTCAGGGCGCAGAGCGGCACGCATCGCGGCAATGTCCCCGGGATCGACCATTGAGGTGGCAATGCCCAGTCGCGGCAAATCCTCACTCATCATCCGCAGGGAGCGCCCGTATAGCTGGTTGCCGCCAATGACATGATCGCCGGATTTGGTCAGTCCCAGCAGCACCGCGGAAACAGCCGCCATACCGGAAGCGGTGACAACGCCGGGATGCGGGGCCTTTTCCATCCGGTCGAGCCGCAAGCCCACGACATCGGCATTTGGGTGCCCTTCGCGCGCGTAGGTGTAGCCGTGCAAAGCGCCCTCATATTGCTGGTCCAGCATATCGGGCGTGTCCGAGGCGTAGACCACGGAGGCGCTGAGCGGGGTGACAACCGGGCGGCTGGCGCCTTCCGGCAGTGCGTCCGGGCGCACCAAAGAGCCTTTTTCATTTTTCATATTAAGTCTTTACCAAACGCAGTTCATTTCGAAAGTGCCGCATGTTCTCGCGGTAGTGCGCAGCAGAGGCCGCAAGCCCGGCAATGGCGTCGGCATCCAATTCGCGAACGACCCGCCCCGGCACACCCATAACCAGACTGCCGTCGGGAATGTCCTTACCTTCAGTGATCAGCGCGCCCGCGCCAATCAGACAGTTATTTCCGATCTTTGCGCCGTTCAGCACAGTGGCTCCCATGCCAATCAGGCTGTTATTGCCAATTGTGCAGCCGTGCAGCATCACTTTGTGCCCGATGGTGCAGTCCTGCCCAATTGTCAGCGGATAGCCTGCGTCAATGTGAAAGACGCAGTTTTCCTGTACATTTGATCCACGGCCCACGCGAATTTCCTCGTGATCGGCACGAATGGTCGTGCCGAACCACACGGACGCGCCTTCTTCCAGCACCACCTTGCCGATCAGATTGGCATCCGGGGCAACCCATGTGTCTGCGTGCAATTGCGGCGTGTGCGCGCCTAGGGCGTAGATGGTCATGGCAGATCCTCGAACTCAGATTGCAGATGGCGTACATGGTCCGTCAGCCCCGGCATCTGGCTGCGGCGTAGCCGGGTTGCGGAGATGATGGTTTTCAACTGGGCTTCGGTCGCATCGAGATCGTCGTTGACCAACACAAAGTCATAAGCCCCCCAATGGCTGATCTCGTCCCAGCTTTTCTCCATCCGCCGCGCGATGGTGGCCGCATCGTCCTGACCGCGTTTTTCCAGGCGGTGTCGCAATTCCTTGATCGACGGGGGCAGCAGGAAAATAGATAATGTATGCGCGCCGAGCGCGGAGTTGGTGATTTGCTGCGCGCCCTGCCAGTCAATGTCAAAGAGCACATCACGCCCTTCGGAAATCGCGGCCTGAACCGGCGCGCGGGGCGAGCCATAGAAATTACCGAAAACATGCGCGTGCTCCAGCATGCCCTCATTGGCGACCTGCGACTTGAAACGCGCCTCGTCGACGAAGTAATATTCGCGCCCGTCTTCTTCACCCGGGCGTGGCTTGCGCGTGGTCGCAGAGACTGAAAACTCGATTTCCGGATCCCAATCGCGCAACCGGCGGGCCAGCGTCGATTTGCCGGCACCCGAGGGCGAGCTGAGAATGATCAGGAGGCCCCTGCGTGTCGCGATCATGAGTTACTCCACATTTTGCACCTGTTCGCGCATCTGGTCGATGACAGCTTTCAATGCCAGACCACACCGCGTCAATTCGGTGCTCTGTGCCTTGGCGCAAAGGGTGTTGGCTTCACGGTTGAACTCCTGCATCAGGAAATCCAGCTTGCGACCGACAGGCCCGTCCTGCCCGATCAGGTCTCGCGCCGCATCAACATGGGCGCTCAGCCGGTCGATTTCTTCCGTGACATCCGTCTTTACCGCGATCAGGGCAAGCTCCTGCGCCACCCGGTCTGCATCGGCACCTTCGGTGTTTTCCAGCACTCTGGACAAATTGCGTTTCAAAGTCTCCGCTATGCTTGCGCCGCGCGCATCCGCAAGCGTTGCAGCCTCTTTGGTAAGACGGGCCACTTCGTCCAACTGACTTTGCAGCACCGCTTGCAACGCGGCGCCCTCGCTGTCGCGCATCGCATTAAAGTTCTGTATCAGCCCCTCAGCTTCGGCCAGCAGGGCCCGGGCCAATGGTTCAGCATCATCTTCGCTGGTGCTCTGCTCCAACACGCCGCGCAAGGCGACGATGTCCGCCGATGTCGATGGGGCAAGGGAGACGCCAGCCTCCATGGCACGGTTCTCGATGACGGCCATGGCGTCCAGAACGGTCGTGAGCTGGGCGTCATTGATTTGCATCAGGCCTGCTTGTTCGTCCCGCGATAGCCTCAATGACAAGGTGACATTGCCGCGCGCGACGGCCGCTGACAACAAGCGGCGCAAGCCTGCCTCCAAACCATCGATCCAGTCCGGAACTCTCAGTCGTAGATCCAGGCCCTTGCCGTTGACAGCGCGCAGCTCCCAAGCCCAGGAATGTGGCGGGATACCGCCAGTGGCTGAGGCAAAACCAGTCATGGATCGGATCATGGGTTGCGCATCCCCTTGGAGCAGATTTCGACACCAGCCTTATGGCGTTTTCCTGTGGCAGGGCAACCCCTCGGCAGTGAACCGCCAGAATGACATCTCACCGCCGTTCAATTAACCAAATGTAAAGATATGCCACCGTTTTTAGAAAATTGTTGCTATTAAAGTTTCAGTAACCAGTTGGCACCGGATCGAAATACGGCGATCAGTGTCTTAGTAATGAATTTGAAGGGCGCTTTGGCGCTCCAGCGAGGAAAGAGGGCGGACGATGGACAACGGTGGGCAAAAAACGCACAATGTACTTTCAATGACGCAACATATTTCTAATACCGGATTTGCACCTCTCGCTCAGGTTGAAGCTTATTGGGAGGCGCTTCGCGGCAGCCGTCTGATGCCAAATCGCGCGGAAATTGATCCACGTGGTATCGAACAGGCGCTGGAGTATTCTTTTATTGTCGAAAGAATTGCACCAGGTATTGCCAGGCTGCGCATTGCTGGCAGCCACCTGAGCGATTTGATGGGGATGGAGGTGCGCGGCATGCCACTGACGTCCTTTATTACGCCGGGATCACGTCGCCAGATAAGCGATATTCTTGAAGAGGTTTTCGAAACGCCAGCGACCTGCTCTTTGCAGCTTCATTCCGCAAAAGGTGCCGGTCTTCCCCCTCTCGACGCGCGGATGATTTTGATGCCGCTCAAGAGCGACCTTGGGGATGTCAGCCGTATTTTGGGCGCCCTGGTGTCTGTGGGGGAAATGGGACGGAGCCCGCGACGTTTTGATGTCACGCAATCGGCGCTTCGCCCGATTGTAAGCGGCACCGAAGCGCCGGTCATCAAACGGTCTCAGCCCGCGGTCGAGCCGGACAAGAAACCAACGCTCTCGCCTGAGGCGCAAAAACTGCAAGCCGGGTTCAACGAACAATCGGTGCCATTCCGGAGCGAGACACCACGCAAGGACGCGCCATACCTGCGCCTTGTAAAGTCCGATGACTAAAATTTAAAACGATTTCCTTTGATCAGGAAGGCCGTCCGCACAGAAAGTGCGGGCGGTTTATTTTTGCAAGCCTAAACAGAAAAAGCTCATCTCTCAGCGGAGACGGGCTTTGCCTGCAATCTTGACGGTCAACCGGCCGCTTTATCGCGATGCGTGCCGCGCCGGTTTGACAATTCATCCGCCACGAGGAAAGCAAGTTCCAGAGACTGGCTTGCATTCAGACGCGGGTCGCAGGCTGTGTGATAGCGATCTGACAGGTCTTCATCGCTGACGGCGCGTACACCACCGGTGCATTCGGTCACGTCTTGCCCGGTCATCTCGAAATGCACACCGCCCGGCACGGTGCCTTCCGCGGCATGTACACCAAAGAATTCGCGCACTTCACGCAGCACGGAATCAAATGGGCGGGTTTTGTAGCCGGTTGATGACTTGATCGTATTGCCATGCATCGCATCACAAACCCAGGTCACCTTGGCCCCCTCTTCGCCCACAGCCTTGATCAGACGTGGCAGGTGTTCTCCAACTGAACCCGCACCGAAGCGCGCGATCAGTGTCAAACGCCCTTCCTCGTTGTTCGGGTTCAGTTTCGCCATCAGCGCCTTGAGGTCGTCCGACGTCATGGACGGCCCTGCCTTCAGGCCAATCGGGTTCTGAACACCACTTGCGAATTCCACATGTGCGCCATCCGGTTGACGTGTGCGATCGCCGATCCAGATCATGTGGCCCGATCCCGCCAGCCATTTGCCGGTCGTACTGTCCACGCGGGTCAGCGCTTCTTCGTACTCCAGCAACAGCGATTCGTGGCTGGTGTAGAACTCGACCGTCTGCAAGGTATGCGCAGTATCCGGCGTGACGCCCGCTGCCGACATGAAATCCAGCGTGTCGGAAATGCGGTTGGCGATCTCGCGGTAGCGTTCGACCTTTTCGCTTTCGGTAAAGCCCAGCGTCCAGGCATGCACCTGATGCACATCGGCATAACCACCCGTCGAAAACGCGCGGATCAGGTTCAGTGTCGCGGCGGCCTGCGTATAGGCGCGCAGCATCTTTTCAGGATCAGGGATGCGGGCTTTCGCGGTGAAATCCAGCTCGTTGATGATGTCGCCACGGTAGCTCGGCAGTTCCACGCCTTCCACGGTCTCGGTTGGCGCGGAGCGTGGTTTGGCGAATTGGCCCGCCATGCGACCAACCTTGATCACCGGCACCTTGGCTCCATGGGTCAGCACAATCGCCATCTGCAACATCACTTTGAACGTGTCGCGGATCGCGTCGGAACTGAACTGGTCAAAGCTCTCGGCGCAATCACCGCCCTGAAGCAAGAACGCCTCCCCCCGGCCAGCAGCGCCAAGACGCTCTTTCAGACGCCGGGCCTCCCCGGCAAAAACCAGAAGCGGAAAACGGGCAAGCTGGGCCTCAACTGCTTCCAATGCGGCCTGATCCGGATAATCCGGCATCTGGATCCGCGGTTTGGCGCGCCAGCTTGATTTTGTCCATTCGCTCATCTTTTCAACTCCGGGTTGGGCTCGCAGTCCTGCGAGCGCTCACATCACAGCGCTCTCTATACAAAAGCCTGCGGGGAGAGACCATATCACAAATTCGTCCTCTTGACGTCGCATTCCGACCGTGACCAAGTGACTTTATTCGCGCCATGCCCTGACCGGTCGCGCATCGAAATATAAGATCAAGAGTCGGCCATGTCCCAGATGCAATCAGCCACGCGGAATGACCCGCCCGCAGATAAGCCCAAGCGCTTCGTTTTCGTGCTGCTCGATAACTTTACGCTGCTATGTTTTTCGGCTGCAGTTGAAAGCCTCAGAATTGCAAATCGCATGGCGAACAAAACCCTCTACGAATGGCGTATCGTCGGCGAAGGCGGCGATATCGTGCATTGTTCAGCTGGCAGCGGGTTCAAGCTCGACAGCGATCTTGTCGATTTGAACCGTGATGACACCGTGATGATTTGCGGCGGCATTGATGTTCAGGCCGCGACCACCAAGAAGGTGCTGGGCTGGATACGTCGTGAAGCCCGCAAGGGGTTGCTGGTGGGGGGGCTTTGCACGGCGGCACATACATTGGCCAAAGCCGGATTGCTCGATGGCAAGCGCGCCACCATTCACTGGGAAAATCAGGACAGCTTCGCGGAGGAATTTCCCGAAGTGGATCTGACGAAATCGGTATTTGTCGTGGATGGCAATCGGCTGACAACTGCGGGCGGGACATCCTCCATCGACCTTATGCTGAAACTGATCGCGGACCAACAAGGTGAAGAGCTTGCCAATATGGTCGCGGATCAGTTGATCTATGCCTCGATACGCACCGATCAGGATACCCAGCGACTGAGCGTGCCCACGCGCATCGGTGTGCGGCATCCCAAGCTCAGCAAGGTCATCCAGATGATGGAAGGCAACATCGAAGAACCCATAAGCCCCTCTATTCTGGCCAAGAACGTGGGCATGAGCACCCGTCAGCTGGAGCGCCTCTTCCGGCGCTATCTCAATCGCTCGCCCAAGCGCTACTATATGGAGCTGCGATTGCAAAAGGCGCGCAACCTGTTGATGCAGACCGATATGAGCGTGATCAATGTGGCACTGGCCTGCGGGTTCGCGTCCCCCAGCCATTTTTCGAAATGCTACCGTTCACATTATGACACGACGCCCTATCGCGAACGCGGCAGCCATGCCGCGCGCCTGTCGATCTGACGCTTAGCCCCTGGACATGCGATAAACCGCGCCGTTTCCGACGGAAATAAACCAGATGCTGCCATCAGGGGCTTCGATCACGTCGCGCACTCGGTCCGTTGCCTGTGTCTTGATCTGCGCGATTTCTGCTGCCTGCGTGCCGTTGACCTCCAGTCTGGCAATGTAGTCGAACTTGAGCGATCCCACGAATATGTCGCCACGCCACTCGGGAAACATCGCGCCCTGATAGACAAGCAGGCCGGACGGTGCGATTGACGGATCCCAGTAATGGGCGGGCTGCTCCAGACCCGGCTTGCGCGTCCCTTCACCAATTTTCGCCCCCGAATAGTGCCGCCCATAGGAGATGACTGGCCATCCGAAATTGGCCCCTTTCCGGATGAAGTTCACTTCATCACCTCCTCTTGCCCCATGTTCCGACGTCCAGAGCCGACCTTGCCCATCAAGGCCTGCCCCCTGCGGATTGCGGTGTCCGAAAGACCAGATTTCCGGCAAAACACTGGGCTGTCCGACGAATGGATTGTCCGAGGGCACCGATCCATCTCTGTTGACCCGCACGATGGAGCCGTTGTGAACCGATCGATCCTGCGCGGCAGGACGGTCGCCGCGATCGCCAATGGTCAGATACAACGTTCCATCATTTGCCTCGACAACCCGGCTGCCAAAATGCCGACCGCCCGAAGAGCCCGGGGCCATGACAAAAATATCGCGTAAGTCTTCCAACTGGCTGGCGTTTTCTGGCAAGCGCGCGATGGCAAGCGCTGTCCCCGACCCGCTACGTTGAGGCTTGGAGTAGGTGAGGAAAACCTCGCGACTGGTCTCGAAATCGCGCGGCAAAGTGATGTCCAGCAATCCCCCCTGGCCCCGGTCTGTGACCTTGGGGAGACCTCCGATCTCATGAACCTTTCCACCACGTACATGCAGCAGCCGGCCCTCTTTTTCAGTGATCAGCACCGATGCATCCGGCAGCAAAGCGATCCCCCAGGGTTGATCCAGTCCGGAAATCATGCGCGTGATCTGCACCTCAGCTGCCGCAGGCGTGATCATTCGTATCGTTATGATAAGAAAAAAGAATGTTATCGCTAAACGCATCGTTTCACCTCTCTCCTGAATGTAAAATAGATCGGATAACGGGTATTTCACGCTCATTTTTGTGTGACAGAGCCGTGAGCACAGCGGCGCGGTTCAAAAGTGCTTTTCATTTGAAGAGCTGACGCCTAATCTGCCCCCCGAACGTCAAGTTCCAATATGGGAGATAACAATGAAAAAGATGCTTTTGGCCACCACGGCCGCAGCACTTGTGGCGACCTCCGCGCTGGCGGGTGGTCATGCAAAGGAAGTAAAACTGGGCATTCTCATCGGTTTCACGGGACCGATTGAATCACTGACCGGCCCGATGGCCGCTGGCGCTGAGCTGGCGATGACCGAAGCCACCGAAAGCGGCAAACTGCTGGATGCCGCCAAAGTCACGCCGATCCGCGCTGATACCGGGTGCATCGACAACGGTCTGAGCACATCAAACGGCGAACGTCTGGTTGCCGAAGGGATCAACGGCCTGATCGGTGGCGACTGTTCCGGCGTGACCGGCGCGATCCTGCAAAACGTGGCCATCCCGAACGGCATGGTGATGATTTCACCCTCCGCCACGTCACCCGGGCTCAGCACGGTAGAAGACAATGATCTGTTCTTCCGCACCGCACCGTCTGACGCGCGTGAAGGTCAGGTGATGGCGGAAATCCTGCAAGAGCGTGGCGTGAAATCCATTGCCTTGACCTACACCAACAACGATTACGGCAAAGGTCTCGCGGATGCGATTGAAAGCAACTTCAAGGCGGCTGGTGGTGAAGTGACCATCGTCGCGGCACATGAAGACGGCAAGGCCGACTATTCTGCTGAAATTGGCGCGCTGGCCTCTGCCGGTGGCGATTTGCTGGTGGTTGCGGGTTATCTCGATCAGGGTGGCCTGGGCATTATCAATGCGGCATTGGACACCGGCGCGTGGGATACATTCGGTCTGCCCGGCGGCATGATCGGTGACAGCCTGCCCGAGAACGTGGGTCCGGCGCTGAACGGCTCATACGGGCAAATCGCGGGCTCCGGTGGTGAAGGGATCGAAAAGCTGGTGGCGCTTGCGGGTGACGCTTTTGATGCAACGTCGCCCTACACGCCTGAAAGCTATGATGCAGCGGCGCTCTTCATGCTGGCCATGCAAGCGGCTGACAGCACTGATCCTGCGGATTACGGCTCCAAAATTCTCGAAGTGGCCAACGCACCGGGAGAAAAAATCTACCCCGGCGAATTGGGCAAAGCCTTCGACATTATCCGCAGCGGTGGTGATGTGGACTATGTCGGCGCATCAGCGGTTGAACTGATCGGCCCCGGTGAATCTGCCGGCACATACCGCATGATCGAAGTGAAAGAGGGTAAAAACGAGACCATTGGGTTCAAGTAATTTGCCCGATTGACCATTGAACAGCCCGGAGCCTCGTGTTCCGGGCTGTTCCAACATCTAAAGCGCCGCAAAGACGCGCTGACGGGGAAAACACATGATCGTCGTGGACGACCTTCACAAACACTTCGGCGGCTTTCACGCTGTTGATGGCGCCTCTCTGGAAATCGAACAGGGATCCATTACCGGTTTGATTGGCCCCAACGGCGCTGGAAAAACAACCCTTTTCAATGTGATAGCGGGCGTACTTCAACCCACATCGGGAAAAGTGACCATGGCGAGCGAAGATATCACGGGTCTGCCCCCGCATACGCTCTTTCACAAGGGGCTGCTGCGAACTTTCCAGATCGCCCATGAATTTGCCTCCATGACATGTCGCGAAAACCTGATGATGGTGCCCGGTTCGCAGTCGGGAGAAACACTCTGGAACACATGGTTCGGGCGCAAACGCATCGCGGATGAAGAACGCGCCCTGCGCGCCAAGGCGGACGAAGTGTTGGAGTTCCTGACCGTGGAACATCTGGCCGATCACAAGGCGGGTCAGATCTCCGGTGGTCAGAAAAAACTGCTCGAACTGGGCCGTACAATGATGGTGGACGCCAAGATCGTCTTCCTTGACGAGGTCGGCGCGGGCGTGAACCGCACTCTGCTCAATACCATCGGTGACGCGATCATCCGTCTCAATCAGGAACGCGGCTATACTTTCGTGGTGATCGAACATGACATGGATTTCATCGGCCGCCTGTGTGATCCGGTGATCTGCATGGCCGAAGGCAAGGTGCTGGCGCAGGGAACGCTCGACGAGATCAAGGCCAATGAGCAGGTGATCGAAGCCTATCTGGGCACCGGCTTGAAGAATAAAGAGAAAGTCGGCGCATGAGCAGCGATCCCTATAGCGACCGCGGCAACAAGGACCTGTCTCTGGGCAATCCCAAGGGTATGGGCACGGCCACACCTGTCCAACCGGGCGGCAAGGCCTATCCGGCGGCGGGCGGCCCTTTTTTGATCGGTGAAAACATGACTGGCGGCTATGGGGCCGGTCCCGATATTCTGCACGACTGCACCATCGCGGTGGATCGCGGCGAAATCGCCGTGATCGTCGGACCCAACGGGGCGGGTAAATCCACCGGCATGAAGGCGGTCTTTGGCATGCTGAACCTGCGCGAGGGCCATGTAAAACTGGACGGCGAGGACATCACCCAACTGTCGCCGCAGGACCGCGTGGCCAGGGGCATGGGCTTCGTGCCGCAGACCTCGAACATCTTCACCTCGATGACCGTCGAGGAAAACCTTGAGATGGGCGCGTTCATTCGCACCGACGACATCTCCAGCACCATGGCGCAGATTTACGACCTGTTCCCGATCTTGAAGGAAAAGCGGTTGCAGGCAGCGGGGGAGTTGTCAGGCGGGCAACGCCAGCAGGTCGCCGTGGGTCGGGCGCTGATGACGCAGCCCAAAGTGCTGATGCTGGACGAGCCGACCGCCGGGGTCAGCCCCATCGTGATGGACGAGCTTTTTGACCGGATCATCGAGGTGGCGCGCACGGGCATCCCGATCCTGATGGTCGAGCAAAACGCACGCCAAGCGCTGGAGATCGCCGACAAGGGCTATGTGCTGGTGCAGGGGCGCAATGCGTACACGGGGACAGGCAAGGAACTGCTGAACGACCCCGAAGTCCGCAAATCGTTTTTGGGGGGGTGAGGTCGTTGATTTTACCCAATATGCTCTTGAGTAGTTTGCTGCTTGCGACGCCCGTATCAGCGACTGAATATTCCTGCCAGACTGAGACTTTTTGCGCCTGTCAGGAAGCGCTAGGATGCAATAGCATAGATGAATATCTGCACAAAAATCCAACAGAGATATGTCGCAGTGACAGTCGGGTGTTCGAAGCAACGGTGCATGGGCGAAAGATCATTCTGAACGGAGAAGAATTGAGAATTACTTTCAAAGAAGCCCGTCCTTACTTCAACGACTTTGATTGGTATCAGGCGGGTGCTACCGATGATCGTGGGCTCATTAATCTAACTTTTGACAACGAGGGCCTCCAGACTGACTTCGAAATACGGCAAATGGTACGAGGGTCCGTCAATGACCACATTTGGAAGTTAGCAGGAAATTGTAAGGTGCTTGGCTGATGGATTTTCTCAACGCCATTGTGGCGCTTTCAAACTTCGTGATCATCCCGGCGATGTCCTATGGCGCGCAGCTGGCGCTCGGCGCGTTGGGGGTGACGCTGATCTACGGCATCTTGAGGTTTTCGAACTTTGCCCATGGCGACACCATGGCCTTTGGTGCGATGGTCACGGTTCTGGTGACCTGGCTATTCCAAAGTTGGGGCATTTCGCTGGGCCCCCTGCCAACCGCCTTGCTCGCCCTGCCCTTCGGCATTCTGGGGTGCATGGCGCTGGTGCTGACCACAGACCGGATCGTCTACCGGTTTTACCGAGCGCAAAAGGCCAAACCGGTTATTTTCGTGATCGTATCGCTTGGCGTGACTTTCATCTTGAACGGGCTGGTACGATTCATCATCGGGCCGGATGATCAGCGGTTTCTGGACGGCGAACGCTTCATCATCTCCGCCCGGACCTTCAAGGAAATGACCGGGTTGCGTGAGGGTTTGGCCTTCAAAACCACCCAAGGGATTACCATCCTGACCGCCGTGATCGTGGTGGCCCTGCTCTTTTGGTTTCTCAATCGAACGCGCACCGGCAAATCCATGCGGGCCTATTCCGACAACGAAGATCTGGCGCTGCTGTCGGGTATCAACCCCGAGCGCGTGGTGATGATCACCTGGCTGATCGTGGCGGGACTGGCGACCATTGCGGGTGTGCTTTACGGGCTCGACAAGAGCTTCAAACCCTTCACCTATTTCCAGCTTCTGCTGCCGATCTTTGCCAGCGCCATCGTGGGCGGGCTTGGTAATCCGCTGGGGGCCATTGCGGGCGGCTTCGTCATCGCCTTTTCTGAAGTCACTGTGACCTATGCCTGGAAGAAGGTCGCAACCTATGTGCTGCCCGAAAGCATGGCGCCTGACACGCTGGTGCAACTGATGTCGACAGATTACAAACTGGCAGTGAGCTTCGTCATTCTACTGATTGTCCTGCTGGTCAAACCCACCGGCCTTTTTGCGGGGAAAGCGGTATGACCTCGGCCATGAAAAACACTCTCCTTTTCGCAGCCGTCTTCGCGATGATCCCGGTGATCGCCCATTTCCAGGGCTGGAATGCGGCACTTTTCGTGCTGAACATGGGGCTGATTTCCGCGATCATGGCGCTTGGCGTGAACCTGCAATGGGGGTTTGCGGGCCTCTTTAACGTCGGCATCATGGGGTTTGTTGCCCTGGGCGGTCTGGCTGCGGTGTTGGTCGGCATGCCCGCGACACCGGGCGCTTGGCAGGCGGGTGGCTTTGGCATTATCGGCGCCTTGCTGATGGGTGCGGCCACCATTGTCATCGCGATTGTCGTCGCCGGACGTATGGCAAAGGGGTGGCTGCGCAGCCTTGTGGTTCTGGCGATCCTCGTCGCGGGGTTCATGATCTACCGGGGTCTTTTCGACCCGTCGGTCGAAGCGGTTGAGGCGATTGAGCCGGCACTGACCGGGTATCTCGGCGGTCTGGGCCTGCCGGTGATCATTGCCTGGCCAGTAGGCGGGCTGCTCGCTGCCGGTGCCGCCTGGATCATCGGGAAAACCGCATTGGGGCTGCGCTCTGACTATCTGGCCATTGCCACTTTGGGCATTGCAGAGATCATCATCGCCATTCTCAAGAACGAAGACTGGCTGTCGCGCGGCGTGAAAAACGTGGTGGGTGTGCCCCGCCCGGTTCCCTATGAAATAGACTTGCAGAACAATACGGGCTTTGTCGAGCGTGCCGCCGGTTTCGGCTTTGACGCGGTGACGGCCTCCACCATCTATGTAAAACTGCTCTACTGTGGACTATTCGCCTTTGTGCTGGTGCTGCTGTTGTGGATGGCGCAGATGGCGCTCAATAGCCCCTGGGGCCGGATGATGCGGGCGATCCGCGACAATGAGGTGGCCGCCGAGGCCATGGGCAAGGACGTGACGGCGCGCCATCTTCAGGTCTTTGTTCTGGGATCGGCGATTTGCGGTATCGCAGGGGCCATGCTGACCACGCTCGACGGTCAACTCACGCCCGGCACCTATCAACCGCTGCGGTTTACCTTCCTGATCTGGGTCATGGTGATTGTCGGCGGCTCCGGCAACAACCTTGGTGCCGTTTTGGGCGGCATGCTGATCTACCTGATGTGGGACAAGGGTGAATCCATTGGTCTGGAGGTGATGGAATGGATCACCGCCGGTCTCGCAGATGGCAGCGCCCTGAAGGCACATCTGATCGCCTCAGCAGCACATATGCGCCTGCTGACCATCGGGGTGCTGCTGCTGCTGGTCCTGCGGTTCAGTCCGCGCGGCTTGATCCCTGAAAAATGACCCTGATCCTGTCGGGCACCCTTAACGGCCCTTGAACAATCCGCCCAGGATGCCCCGCACGATGCGACGTCCTGTTGTGCCTTGCAACTCCTTGATGACGGCTGTGGCCACAGCGCCGCCGAGGCTCTGGGATTGCCGCGTCTTGCCACGCCGGGACGTGGAGCGCGCCACGCGCCCGCCCGTGTAGCGGCGTGCGGCGTTGAATTCGCGCAATTGCGGTGATCCTTCTTCGGCTTCTTCTTCGGCCTTGGCCGCTTCTACTGCAGCATCCTCCGCGCGTTTTTTCAGGATTTCGTAAGCCGAGCTGCGGTCCACGGGTGCGTCGTATTTCCCGGACATATCGGAGGCCGCCATCACCTCCGCCCGCTCTTTCTTGCTGATGGGGCCCAGTTGCGACGAGGGCGGGCGGATCAAGGTCCGTTCGACAATGCCCGGCACGCCCTTGCGTTGCAGCATGGAGGTGACCGCTTCGCCCACACCCACCTCGCGAATGGCTTCTTCGGTGTTGAATGCCGGGTTTTCGCGGTAAGTTTCGGCCGCCATGCGCAACTCCTTGCGATCCTTGGCCGTAAAAGCGCGCAGGGCGTGCTGAATACGATTGCCCAGCTGACCCAGAATATCATCCGGCACATCTGCGGGATTTTGCGTGATAAAATAGACCCCCACGCCTTTGGAGCGGATCAGTCGCGCCACCTGTTCTACCTTGTCCACCAGTGCCTTGGGGGCATCGTCAAAGAGCAGATGGGCCTCATCGAAGAAAAACACCAGCTTGGGTTTGTCGGGGTCTCCCACTTCGGGCAGTTCCTCGAATAGCTCCGACAGCAGCCACAGCAGAAACGTTGCATAGAGCCCGGGCGAGGCCATCAATTTATCCGCCGCCAGAATATTGATCTCGCCGCGCCCCTGGGCATCGCACCGCATCAGATCGGACAGCGCCAGCGCCGGCTCGCCAAAAAGGCCTGTGCCCCCCTGGTTTTCCAGAACCAGCAACCGCCGCTGAATGGCCCCGATGGAGGCTGAGGAGACATTGCCATAACGCAGGGAAAGCGCCTTGGCATTCTCCCCGATCCAGACCAGCAGGGATTGCAGATCCTTCAGATCAAGCAGCGGCAGCCCTTCTTCGTCGGCCAGTCGAAACGCGATGTTGAGAATGCCTTCCTGCGCTTCAGTCAGTTCCAACAGTCGTGCCAACAACAGCGGGCCCATTTCGGAAACGGTGGTGCGCACGGGATGACCCTGTTCCCCAAGAAGGTCCCAAAAAGTGACCGGAAAGGCCTCGTAGATGTAATCGGTGAACCCGATCTGCGTGGCACGTTCGGTAAAAGGCCCATGCAGCTTGTGTGTCTCGGTGCCCGCCTTGGCAAGGCCCGACAGATCGCCCTTCACATCGGACAAAAACACCGGCACGCCTGCCTTGGAAAATCCTTCCGCAAGGATTTGCAGGGTCACGGTCTTGCCGGTTCCGGTGGCCCCGGCGACCAGCCCATGGCGGTTTGCGTAACCCAAACTCAGGTGCTGTTTCACGCCATAATCCGGCCCGCCGCCGCCAATAAAGATGTCTGATGTCACGCAAGTCTTCCTTTAATCACAAACTCATTTGCCGAGCATACGATGTTAACCTTTGCACGTCATAGTCAAATCGCTCAGCCGCCGGATTTGTCCTTTCCGGTCTGGGCATCCTCCCTGTCAGACTGGCCGTGCCGTTTTCGGTACGGCCTTTTTTTACTCTCAACATAAATTTGATCAGCAAGTGGATAAATCTTCGGTGTTTTAGGTTGACGTCAACTGCGTCGTTTCGTAGCTTCCCTGCAATAAGTCGGCCAGTCCGACGGGGAGAAGACTAATTGGGAAGGGGATGCGGTGAGCATCCCTTTTTCTTTTTGAGAATATGCCAAATATTTTAATGTTCTGGAGCGGTTTTGCCGATCTCGGGACTGACACCCAATTACGGGCATGGTACACCCTGAAAAAGCAATAAAATCGGAGCGAACATGCCCAAGTATACTTCTATGTTGACGCGCAGTTTTGTGGTGGCTTTGCCCTTGGTTGCGGCGTCCTCTTTTGCCTTTGCCCAATCCGACGAGACCGAAGAGCAACCGGCTGAAGCCCCAGGCATCGAAAATGAATTGAGCCTGGGCGAAGTGGAGCCGGAAGGTCCGAAGGTTGGCGAGACCTATGTGACCGAAAAATTCGACGACTGGAGCCTGCGCTGTGTAAAGGTTGAGAGTGGCGACGACCCTTGCCAGATGTATCAATTGCTGGCGGATGGTGAAGGGGCACCCATTTCCGAATTCACCCTTTTCCGGTTGCCGGAAGGCGGTCAGGCCAAGGCCGGTGCAACCGTGATCGTGCCGCTTGAAACCTCCCTTGGTCAGCAACTGGCGATCAAGATTGATGAAAAACCGACAAAAAGATATCCCTTCGCCTTTTGTAACAACATCGGTTGCTACGCGCGGATCGGATTGACCGAAGAGGATGTCGAGAGCTTCAAAAAAGGCGTTGAGGCAACCTTGACGATTGTTCCGATCGTGGCACCCGATCAGAAGGTCGATATCGTCCTCTCCCTTAAGGGGTTTACGGCGGGCTTTGAAAAGGTTTCGGTGATCCAGCAATAACGGAAAACGGTGATCGTAAACGCAGCCGCGCCTTTCGGGGCGCGGTTTTTTTGTCAAATGGCGCGCAGGGCCAGCACAGCGTTCATGCCGCCAAACGCAAAGGCATTGGACAGGGCCACTTTGACCTTTGCTTTGCGGGCTTCATTTGGCACCACGTCAAGCGCGCATTCAGGATCAGGTTCTTCGTAACCGATTGTGGGTGCAATCACGCCGTTACGCAGCGCCATGATACAGGCAAGAAGTTCCACAGCACCGGTGCCGCCGATCAGATGGCCATGCATGGATTTCGTTGAACTGATCATCAGCTTGTCCGCATGCGGTCCGAAAACATCGGCGACGGCCGCGCATTCAGTCTTGTCGTTGGCAGCAGTGCCCGTGCCATGCGCGTTGATGTAGCCGACCTCGTCGCGGTTGATCCCGGCATCTGCAAGCGCCCCGGCCATTGCCCGGGCTGCCCCGCTTTTTGAAGGCATGACGATGTCGCTGGCGTCAGATGACATGGCAAAGCCCGAGACTTCACACAGAATGTCGGCGCCGCGCGCACGGGCGTGTTCATATTCTTCAAAGACAAAAACGCCCGCGCCTTCGCCCTGCACCATACCGTTGCGATTGGCCGAAAAGGGCCTGCAGGCATCACGGCTCATGACGCGCAATCCTTCCCAAGCTTTGACACCGCCAAAGCACAACATGCTTTCCGACCCTCCCGTGATCATCGCTGGTGACATGCCGGAACGGACCATGCTGAAAGCCTGCGCCATGGCATGATTTGACGACGCGCAAGCGGTTGAGACGGTGAAGGACGGACCTTTCAGATTGTGCTCCATGCTGACATGGGACGCCGCAGCGTTATTCATCAGTTTGGGTACGACAAACGGATGCACCCGGTTTTTGCCATCCTCGTAAACCGAGCGATAGTTGTCGTCCCAGGTGCTGACCCCTCCCCCGGCGGTGCCCAGAACCACGCCGCATTTGGCGGCAAGATCGCCGCTGAAGCTGAGACCGGATTGATCAATGGCCTCTTTCGCGGCCGCCAGGGTGAATTGCGTAAACCGGTCGTAAAGGGACATCTGCTGGCGGTTGTAGCGCCCTTCTGCCTCAAAACCCCGTACCTGCCCGCCGATCTGGATCGACAGGCGTTCGACGTCACGCAGCTCCAAAGCACCGATGCCGCAGGTTCCCGCCTGCATGGCCGCCATGGTTGATTTCACGTCATGACCAAGCGCATTGATCGTGCCAGCACCGGTAATAACCACACGTTTCATGGGCGACTAGCTCTGTTCTTTTTGGAGACGCTCGATACCCGCGATAATGGAGGCCACGGTTGATATGTCAAAATCGGACGATTGCGGGTCATTCGCGTTAAAGGGCACGCTGATGTCGAATTCTTCCTCAATGGAAAAAATACTTTCGACCAGACCCAGACTGTCTATTCCAAGATCTTCCAAAGTGCTGTTCAGCGTGACCTCGGCGGGATCAAGCACAGCCTGTTCCGCAATGATGGCGATGACTTTGTCCTTGGTGCTCACGTGCCTATTCCTTTCACGCTGCTCGCCTAGGATTTAGTCCTTTGCATCCGATTTGAAAACCGCTTTCTGCAAGGCAGCGATATCACGGACAAGCCGGGGCAGTCGCCTCTGAATCTTGTAGGTTTCAATGTGAGTGTCCATCTTCACCGCCGGATACCCCAGCACTGTGCGTCCCGCCGGGACATTGGACAGCAGTTTACTACCGCCGCCTGCGATCACGCCATCACCGATAAAGATATTGTCGCTGACCCCTACCTGTCCGCCCAGAACGACATTATTGCCAACCTTTACCGACCCTGCCAACCCGACATGCCCGCACAAGAGGCAATCGTCGCCAATGACGCAGTTGTGGCCAACCTGAACGAGGTTGTCGATCTTGGTGCGGTTGCCGATCTTCGTGTCGCGAATGGTGCCACAATCGATGGTGCAGTTGGAGCCAACTTCCACATCATCACCGAGCGTGACCGCCCCCAGACTGTGGATGCGTGCCCAGGCCTGCCCTTTGGAGTCGCGCTGATCACCCAGGGTAGCGCGGGCGGTTTCTACTGACGAAGGCTCTGGCGTGGTATAGGAAAACCCATCGCCGCCGATCCGCGCACCAGGCTGCGCCATAAAGCGATCCCCGATTTTCACGCGCGCGCCGATTGACACATGTTCGCGCAGAAAAGCGTCCGCGCCCATCTCGACGTCCCAACCGATAAAACACTGCGGACCGATAATGCTGCCAGCTCCGATCTTCGCGCCAGCGGAGATCACTGCGAGCGGCCCAACGCTCACCCCTTCGCCCAATTCTGCCGAAGGGTCGACCACCGCACTCGGGTGAATTCCCGCCCCGTAACCCTGCCCGCGATCCAGCAACCTCGTAAGGCCAGACATGGCATAACGCGGCCGTCTGGGAATAATCGCTGCCTTCAGGCCTAGGGCTTGCCAGTCGGCGCCGTCCCAAAGCAGTGCTACCTTGGCATGGCCATCAGCGAGTGTTTCCGCATAGGACGCATTTGTCGCCATTGCGATGTCATTGGGACCAGCCGATCCGGGTTCCGCCGCGTGTTCAACACGCAAAGACGTGTCCCCGTGGGCATCAGCACCAATTGCAGCAGCGATGTCCTTGACGCTATGACCGACGGTTTTCATGTCTTTTGCCCTCTATCATCAGGGGCATGATTTAACCTTGAACGGCCCGCATTGCTACCCCCGCTTTGGCCAAGGCTTTCCAAATCCTGGCGTCACGACCATAGATGTCACGGCGGAATTGCGTGCGGCCCTTGTTGTCCACAAAGGCGGTGCGATAGATGATGTGAACGGGCACAGGTTGCTTGAGGTTCACCTGTTGTTCCGTGCCTGTGGCTAATTTCGCCTGAAACAAGCCCTTGGGATCATTTGTCTGCTTGGACAGCAGCGCGTAGGCAAAGTCAAACGGATCGGCCAGTCGAATACAGCCGTGGCTGTAGGCGCGGGTTTCGCGGCCAAAGAGGTTTTTCGCAGGCGTGTCGTGCAAATAGATGTTATGCGGATTTGGGAACATGAATTTCACAAGTCCCAAAGCGTTGCCCCGGCTTGGCGGCTGACGCATGGCAAAGGGGAAAGTTCGCTCCGTGAACTGCGTGAAATCCACAGCAGAGCGGTCAACCCGACGCCCCTTGCTGTCGGTAATTTCAATATGGTTCACCGCATTCGGGTCTTTCTGCAACTCAGGCAGGTATTCCTTGGTCACGATGGATCGAGGCACATACCAGCTGGGATTGATGACCATAAATTCCATGACGTCGGAAAATTCAGGCGATTGACGATCAGACTTCCGCGCACCAATGACCGAGCGGGTTTCGAAGGTGACCTTCCCGTTGTCGATGATCTTTGCCGTGAAATCCGTCAGGTTGACTTCGACGTGACGACGCCCGCGGTCCTGATTGAGCCAGCGTTCACGCTCCATGGCAACGATCACGGACTGTAGGCGGGTTTGCACCGAGGTATTGATCTCTGTCATCGTGCCGGGCCCTGCGACGCCGTCCTGTGCCAGTCCGTGAGCCCGCTGAAATTGCTGTACGGCCTTGGTCATATTGGCATCGTAGGTCTTGCCCGCGTTGCGCTTGAGATATCCCATCCGTACCAGGCGATCACGCAGGGCGATCACAGCATTTCCGGAGGCACCGGGTTTCAAGGTCTTGGAAGGCACCTGAGGGCCCCAGCCTCCCTTTGCAAGCAATCGTTCAAGACGCAGCTTTTCTTTCATCAGCGCGGAATATTCCGTGGTTTTCGGCGCCAGCGCACGAAAGAAACCCTTTGGCGAGGACTTCTTGAAGTTGACGAGATATGAGGTGCGATCCCTGTAGGGCACTTTGCGTACAATTGCTTTGTCGATACGGCTGGGGATCAGCACACCTGTTTGGATGTCGCGCGCGTATTGCAAAAACACTCTGCTGATTTCCACTTCCAGCAATCCCAGATCACGGGGCGTGCGCGCCGCCTTCATCTTCGCCTGAAGACCTTCAACGTCGTATCTTGCAGCTGGCAGCCCGTGGTTGCCCGCGGATTTCAGCGCCTGTATGAGCGCGGAGCGGCGATTACGGTCACGGCCCTTGCCGGTCCATATCCCCTCATAGGCATTGGATTGATAGAATGCGGCAATGTCTTTGTCCCGCGCGGCAGCCTCGGCAACGGCCTGTTTGAAAGCGGTGACCTGTGCCCGGACGGGCGTTGGTATCGACAATGATGAGACGACAAGTAGAAGGCTTGCTAGAAATATGGCAAGGGTGCGATGGCGCAGTACCAAAGACGGCATAGGGATCCCCACTCAGCAAATAAACAAAAAGTCTTGGTTTTTTGCCGGTCCAGCCGCGCGATGTCCAATAACAATTGGTAAATCGGTCAAGGAAAACTGAACGTGATGCATGCATGCATCGCAGCAAGTCCGTTTTTCGGGGCATGCACAGAATTGGCGGGATTTTGCCTAAAATTGGACCAAAATAGGCGTTCTGACTTTCAGGACTTGGTTAACAATCGGCGCTATGACATACCAATGTTGCATCTGGGGAAGAGATGACACCCTCGTGTAACATCACGGGTAAAGGCAGAATACGGGGCAATGACCACATGACGATCGACAGCTCAACGGGTATGACCCGGCGTGCGCTACTGGGTGCATTCGCAGCAACGACAATTACGGCAGCACCAACATTTGCAAATGCAGCAGGATTTCTGCGCGGTGGTGGCGACATCAGGCGCATACGAATGTACTCCGGGCGAACAGGCGAGCGCATCGACATGATCTACTGGGTCGAAGGCAAGTACATCAAGGAATCCATAAAAGAAATCAACCACTTCATGAGGGATTGGCGCACCGATGGTGTGAAGTCCATGGATTTGCGGACGATTGACATTATGTCGGCGGCTCACAACCTTCTTGATGTCAATGAACCCTACATGTTGCTGTCGGGCTATCGCAGCCCGCAAACCAACGCGATGCTGCGGTCGCGCAGTCGCTCTGTTGCCAAGAATTCTCTGCACATGAAGGGCCAAGCCGCAGACCTGCGCCTGTCTACCAGATCGGTTGGACAAATTGCTCGTGCAGCTCAAGCCTGCCGGGGTGGCGGTGTTGGTAAATACTCGAGGTCGAATTTCGTCCATATGGACTGTGGTGTGGTGCGAACCTGGGGTCGCTAAGTTGAGATTTATCGATCATTGACGGGCAAAGATGCGGCATTGGAGCCGCATTTTTTTGTCGAATTGTCTGGATTTCATCGCCGCAGCGCCGGTTGGGTTTTTCGCTTGCGGATCGATCCATGTCTCAACTGTGGTGTGACAACTCGCAATTCCTACCTTCTGTAATCGTTTCGTAACTTTTACCTTCGTATTCAGCGGCTTTATGCCACCTGTCACGAAATCTGACCCAAATCATCATCGCAGCTTCTCGATATCCTTTGCCTCAATGATCATTGCCAGATTCCAGAACCGCCTGATCTGCTCTTCGCTCGCTTCGCGCTGAATATCGTTGCATCCAGCGACATGCTCGATCCGAAATCCAAACCGCTGAAATTCAGACGTGCTGATGTAGGTCAAGAAGATCGGGATGATCTGACGTTCTACGGCCATCGCCGCCAGCCGTGCCGCAACGACATGCGGATTTGCCAGCGGTTCGCGAAGCCGAATACCGATACACGAATGCCGTTCCTCCAACAAACTCCACAGCTTGTAGCTGGCCGGAAATCCCGGATCGCCGTTGGCGGCGGGTTCTGCGCGATCGGTGGGATCAAAAATCAAAGGATCCAAAGCCAAAGGCGCTTGCGGCGACAGATTGGTCAGAAGCGCTTGATATTCTTCGCATAGAGTCATTGGCTACCTCCCTGCTCGATCAATGTTGCGGCTGCCTGGTTACCGAGTGCTGGGAGCACCTCGTCGCCAAGCGCCTTGCGCAGATTTTCTACTTTATCCCCCTCCAGAAATGCAAAAACCTCCCGTTCCAATGTCAACAAATCTGTTTCCGCGACCAATGCCGCCAATCCTCTGTCAGCGGCAGCGCGCGCGCGTCGTTCCTGATCATCCAGATAGGGCGCTGACTGTGGGATCAGGATGGCGGGCACCTGGGCATAGAGCAACTCGTGAAACGAATTGTACCCAACGGCGGAAACGGTGAGATCTGCCGCCTGACAAAGTGCGAGCGTCTGAGACGTCTGGACAACGTGACTGTTTTTCCAGCCGTATAATCCGCTCGAAATTCTTGCGTTTGGCCATGCCACAATCAAATGCAAACAGTTCGGTCGCTGTTCGAACAGGCTGCACAACAACTGTGTTTGTGACGTTCGATCCGATGCCACGCCTCCGCCCAACATGGTCACCGCCAAGGTATCAACCGTCTGATCGAATTCCACGCTCAGCCGATCGCGCAGATTTTGTCGGTCCTCATTGGTCATGGTCGTCTGACGAACGATTGGCCCAACCTTCTCCACCCGTGGGCAGGTCGAGTAATCAGCGTTCAATTCCGCAAAAGCCTCTTGCGGGACGATAATTTGTGAAAAGGCGCGTTCGCGTTCTAAAGCAGTCGGATTGATCTGTCCGGGGCGCCAGAGCCCGCGACGTATCCAGACCGCCGACAATTGGCGGGACAGGATGGTTCTGTACACAGAATCAAATACATAGCCGCCATCGAAAACAAGGCGATCACCCGCTCGAAGCAGATTGCGCAGCCTCAGGGAGTTCACCAGGTCAGCGGCATATTCATCGGTGTGATGCGCACTGCGCGAGATCATCGGGACACATTCAAAGCCACGATTTTCCAACATGTCGATACAGCTTGGAAATGCCGCAAAACGACGGTTCAGTTCGTTTGGCATCGCCTCAGCAATGAGCGCACATCGCTGCGCATGACCCAAGCCGTTGCCGTTTGTCGGGAAAAAGATGATCTGGGAGGGCCTTGGCGTGGACACTTCCGATGTCGCCGTGATCTCAAGATCGCGTTCCAAAACGGTCAAATCAAATTGCTTCAGCCAAGTGCTTTGCAGGGTCCGGTGACCAATTTCCAATCTGTTCCGGGTCACCACTTCATGAAGATATGAGGAGAACACAGATATGTCCTCTGGCCCTTTGATAACAGGTGCCCCGGTATTCGCGAAACCTGAAGACGTTGTGCAATCAATGACGACTTTGCCAGCACCCATTGCGGCCATGGTCAGCGCGGCCATGCGTTCACCCGGCACATTTGTCCCAAAAAAGGCGATGACATCTACAAAGTTCACGATGTCTGCGGGCGGAAGTTCACTGTATCCGAAAACCGAAAGCTCGGCATGTCGGGATCGTCTGATCAAATCTTTGCCCTTGGCGTTGGTCAGCACATGCAATTCAAGTGTCGGGCTAAAGCTTGTTGCAGCAAGTGCGTTGAGCGCGTTTTGATCCTCCAAATCATCGCAGGGAACATAGACCAGAACCCTTGAAAGTTTCCCGGCGCTTTGTTCGGGTTCCGCAGCAATGCGCGTGACCAATGGCGTACACGCCCCTTCCAATAGCGCCGGTGTTCGTGGTCCATTCAAATTATGCAACGTCGGATCGCGGCCGGTGGCGTCGGCAATCTTGTTGCGGGCATTGATTTCGCCCTGATAATCCGCGAAACAACCGATCGCCCGGATCGAGACATCGGGGGCGGGATTGAGGCTGCGCAAAATCACTTGGCTTTCCCGCGAGATCGCCTCCGCCCCGATCGCAAGGACCGTGTCAGCGCTGATGTCTTCGGGATCAACGAGAAAAGGCACCGCCTCATATTTTTGCGGCTTTAGCACGTCTTCGGGCATGTATCGGGCATCAATGGTCACATTGTGCCCACAGCTCTCCAGCAGAGCCGCAAACATCAGCAGCGCGTCAAAGTGCTTGGCGGAAACCTCCCCGCTGCATAGCAGGATCATGTTGAAACCTCTGTTTGCGGCATCAGGAACGCGTCAAAGGAACGCCGAAACGCTTGCGACGAGAACTGCTCAAGCTTTTTTTGTCCCGCAAGCACATCATCTTGATAGCGATCCGGATCAATAAGGTAACCTTTCACAATTGCCGTTACATCTGCCGGGCTGGCCCCAATGACCGCCCCGTCAAAGGAGGCAGCGGTATCGACGTCTGAAATCGCAATCTTGCCCGCAGCAACAGCCTCGGCCAAAACCCTCCCGAAGCTTTCCCGCCAGGTGGCAGCAGTAAAATAGACAAAGAAATCAATCTGTTCGAAAAAATGCGCGAGCGACACGCCACCGAATGGATAGAGCGTCCAATGTGTCGGTGTATTGGGTTCACCCAGAAAATTATCTGCGCCCAGAATGGTATTCTGCTTGGCCGTTTGCGGGAAACACAAATCCATCACGTCACGTTGTGGGAACTTTTCGAAACCGGCGCGGGAATGGCGGCCCCGCCGGTCCGTTGGGAACGCGGTCGGTGGATGCCGATCAAATGCGCAGATATTGAACCAGTCCCAATCCAGAACAGACCAGACATCGTAACTTGGATTGGCCAAGAGCCACTGTTCGACGGTTTTGCGGTTCCAGGGCGATATTGGGGCGATGCTGCGTTCCAGAGTAACCGAACAGCGGGCAATCAGATCAAGACATCTGGCGACATCGAAGGCCTCAGCGCCTCCGGGGCGCAAGAAATTTTCATGCGCGACGACGACCAGTCGTTTTGCGATTATGGTCGTATCGAGCGTTTCCTGAAATTTCAAACAGGACGGGTTGTGCAGAATGACGGCGTCCCCGCTGATTTCCCCGGCATCCCAGATTAGAGGGATGTTCAGACGTCTCAGAACGGACGCCAGTTGAGGCGCGACCGGCTGACCGGGAAACATCGCGGTTGAGATGGCGTGCACTTCGACGCGCGCAGTCTGGCTTACGCATTCCAGCTCCGCTGCAACCGCGGATGATGTTCCCCCGGGAAACCTTGGGTCGAGGACATATGCGATTTTAGGGCGCGTGATCATCGGTCCTGAATATCTTTCCGCTTCAATAGATGCTGAGGGTCGCGGTTGGCGGCGCGGACGGGCTTGGCGCGGCGTTGAAAGTGTTCAGCAACCCTCTTTTGGCGTCGTCAACAAACGATCTCAGTTCCACGGCCAAAGGATCATTTCCAGCCGTCAGCTTGGGGTTGGCGACAACATAAGTATAGAGAGCCCGCCAGTCCTTACCCGCGATCAAACTCTCAATCGCTTGTAATTCTTGCAGGGTTACATTGTCTTGAGCATCGCCGGTCGACCCCACAAGAAGAAGCACCGTCACGACCGCTAATAACCTGTTATTCGCCACATCCTTGTTCCGACCGAAAATCAATAATCCAAATCTGCAAATTCAATCTCGCCGCACCGGCCCCCGGCCCACGTTAAACATCCAGGTCATCAAGGACGTGTCGAGCCGAGATGTTCACCCCTTCTGAGGCTGTTCACCAATCTGTCTTTCAAACGTGCTTTGAGAAATGCCTGGCGCTGCGCGTAAGTCGTTTTCGTTTTGGGTTTTGCCGCGGCGGATCTTGTGCCGGCAAACCAAATTTCAATGTGCCCGGATGGTGCCGAGGTCTTGCTGCGCGAGAAATCCCGTGCTTCGCCTCCGATCTCCTGCGCGATGGCCCGCGCAACTTTCTCGTCTGCGCGTTTGTAAAACCGGACATGCGACTTGGAAACTTTGAATTTCACCCGATTGGACGCTTCAATTGGAAACCCCGTTGCCGCCAAAACAGCAAGGCTTCGGCTCAACTCCGGTTCAGAGACGCTTCTTGGCGCATAGGTGACCAAAGCGACCCTGCGAATGTCCGCGCCCTGATCCGCCAACGTCAGCGCCAAGCTCGGCTCGCGGATGAAAGGGCCTTCCACAACTGGCAATGAGCGGGCGAACGCGGGTGCGGCCAATGCGGTGATCGCAGGTCCGGGATCGGGCGCAGGGTTCAAACCTGCAAACTTCAGGCTGGAAGACGTGTCCGATCCGTCAGTTGGCTCCCAATTCTCAATGGCCAATGAGTAGACAGGTTTAGCGATCGGCCCGGGTTCAGCCCAGCTGTTTTGATCCGGTTCGGTTCTCAATAATCTGGGCACTGAACGCACCACCGGTATGCTGCCTTGCGATGCGGGCGCGACGACCGGCAAAACATTAAGCGAAGGTGTGATCATGTCCGAAAAATCGCTTAGCACTTTGATCGGGCTCACTTCAAACAAGACGGGCAAGCCGTCGACATTGGCTTGCTGGTTCAGGCTTTGCAGCGGTGAAACGCCAGCGCGGGTTGGTGTTTCAAATGACGTCAAAATGAATGCGGGTGTCGCATCGAGCTTGGTGGTCAAAGGGGTCGCTTGATCGAAAGCCGCCACGCGTGGCCCCGGAGAGAGCATGCCTCTGGGTGCCAAATCCGGGTGCGATATTCCCGCCAGCGCTGACATTTTTTGAACTGGAGCCTTGATCGCCAGCTCGATAAATCTCGTTGGTGGAGAAGCCGACACATTCACAAGCGGCGTGTTAAGTGCCTGATATGATTGATCATAAACAACAGGTGCTCGGATATCGACCGGATCGGTCGCACCTAGGCGGGTCGCGACATCTGTCACCGAAACCCACCCCAATCCAACCACGGCTCCAAGGCTCAGAATCATTCCGAAGCCCAGTCCAAAAAAGCAGGCAAAGCCGACAGCAGCGATCCGGGAAAGCGACAAACGTGAGGATTGCCGTGGTTCTGGAGGTTTGGCCGCTAAGGGCTCCTGAGGTTCCAACAGGGCAAATCTTGCGGCCTTTGCTGCCCGGGCATCTGCCCTGGCGACGTCTTCCGGCGTTTTGGCCATGCGTCGGGGATCGGGTTTGGTAATCGGGACGGATGCTCTCTCCGAACTTTTCTCTGGTTCGAAAAACGCCGGGCGCTTCACCTTGGGCCGGCTATCAGACTTCCCCTTTGCCGCCAGAATTTTCTGGCGTTTCAAGCGCGCTTCGGCAAGCCGTTCTTCGAGGTCTGACGGAATTTGCGCAGTGTCGGCACGCACCGCACTTGAGGCAGATTTCTGCGAATTCTCGAATGCCTCTCGCTCGGTAAAATCCGACATACTCACAGCCCCCCCCGGACTGCATTAAACTAGTGATCAAACGAATCCTTAGAAATATGTTATAATTTTATACAAAATCGAACATTTTTGCAAAGTCCCAGACGCACGGGAGCGCGACATGCCTGTGTGGCGGATCGCGTGCAATCCATTTAGTCTTTGGCTGCATCATCAGCCCGATGTAGGTTGGAGGTCATGGTGAGGTTTAGACTTTCAACAGTCGCCGTCACCAGGCAACCCTGATCGGGGAAATTGGAATGGATGGCACGCGGCAAAATACAACTCCATATGTGCGGATTGACCATTCCAATCCGCAACATGCGCGCACGGTTCTGGTGGATTGGATGTTGGGCAACGCGTGCAGCTATGCCTGTAGCTATTGCCCCAAAAACTTGCACGATGGGTCGATACGCTGGCAAAAAACCGATGATGTGCTCGACCTCTATCGCCAAATGAAGGGTCACTATGTGGATCGGTTGGATAAATGCGTCTGGCTGCAATTCACCGGTGGCGAACCCACGATGCATCCACGTATCATTGATCTTCTTCGCGCCGCTTCCGCAATGGGCTTCCGGGTAAGCCTGATTAGCAATGCTTCTAGAACCGTTCGTTTCTGGCACAAAATTCGTGACAATCTCGATAGCGTCATTTTGACCTACCACAATGAATTTGCAACTCTGGACCACTTCGTCGAAGTGGGAAATCTGCTCATTGATCAGATGAACGTGCACATCAATGTGACCATGCACCCTGACCGCTTCGATCGGACCTATGAAGAAGCAAAAGCCTTGCGAGCCGCGTTACCGACGGCAACGATCACATTGAAACCCTTGCGAGTTGGTTTTGAATCGGAGCTATATGAATACACCCCCGATCAGCGCAACAGGCTTAGCAAGGGGGTGCCAACCAGTATCCGTTCGACCTCTATCACCCCGCGCTCTACGATGCAGGCATCAACACCTGAGGGCGGTCAGGATACCCTGCGCGCAAATGACTTCATTCTGCGGGGCATCAACAACTGGCGGGGGTTTAAATGCAATATCGGTCTGGAATCTCTGCGCATTAAGGGCTCTGGAGAGGTTTTGCGCGCAGTTTGCGGTGTCGGTGGTCGCATAGGTCACCTTGGCAGCGCTGTCGCACTACCCGACCAAGCCATCCAGTGCACCAAAGCCTCCTGTGCATGTGTTGCTGATATTCTGACAACCAAAGCCAGAATTGGCTAGGTTTGCGTCCTGTTTGCCAAGGTGCCGAAAATTCAATGGGCCGCGGTTTGGTAAGGCACCTCTGATGTGCCGCTTTCGCCGCAACTAAAACTTCATGGCGCAGCTGGCCGTTTTGACGTTGCGAGGGCGAGACAGCCAAGTTATACCGCGCTGAGACGCGATCGACACGTCGGTACGCACCCATAGCTCAGCTGGATAGAGCGCCGCCCTCCGAAGGCGGAGGTCTCAGGTTCGAATCCTGATGGGTGCGCCATTTTTCGCTTTTCAGCCTCAATTCAAGCGCTTTACCGGTCGCTTAAGGACCGGTACGTTTGTGATAGACGTTGCTGCGCACAACACATGTCGTGCCTGACATACCCATGGTCTGCGCAAGGTTCTGTGGGAAATCAACCGTCAGATCAGCAATCTGATTGATCTTATCTGGTGCCAAGACAACGATGATCGACTTTGAGACTACGGTCAGTGTACCAAAGCTGGTCTGCTGGACGTCGCTGAAAATGCCTTCCCAGACATCAGTTGAAATCTTGCGCCACGTGAACTTCGGGTCGTTACCTTTCAGTGCGACGGGATCAAAAGGCGCTGGAAATTCAATTTGCTGGCCCGCATAGCCCGGTTGCGCGCCCTTCATTTGGTCAGCAACCTGGGCCGGGCAACCTGTTTGTCCGTCAAAAACAACCTGCCCTGCCCAGGTGCCGGACTGTGGTTGAACATCTGCAAAGGCAACCTGAGGCACACAAAAAGATGCGCCCAGATAAATGAGGAATCGAAGTTTCATGGATGAAGGTTAATGCCTGTGCGGCAGTTAGGCAAAAAGATCGTGAGCTAGTTCCAGCGCATCCACGAGCACGTCAACTTCCGCTTTTGTATTGTAGAGGCCAAAGGACGCGCGGCAACTGGCCGGGATACCCATATGTGCCATCAGGGGGCCAACGCAGTGTTGACCTGCCCGAACGGCGACGCCTTTTTTGTCCAGAATGGTGGAGATATCATGTGCATGCCCTGCCCCATCCATTGTGAAGCTGAATATCGCAGCCTTGTCAGCGGTCGTTCCTTGAACCTGCAGCCAGTTTAGCCCGCCCAGTCGTTCAACCGTGTAGTCCCGCAACTGATCCTCGTGAGCAGCGATGCTCTCCATCCCCAGCGCCATCATGTATTCCAGCGCAACGCCAAGCCCAATGGTTTGCACGATGCCCGGGGTTCCTGCTTCGAACTTCATCGGCGCGTCATTGTACGTCACGCCGTCCTTGCTCACCTCCCGGATCATATCGCCGCCGCCGATGAAGGGACGCATTTCAGCCATCCGTTCCGATTTGACGAAAATCGCTCCGGAGCCGGACGGACCATAGAGCTTATGCCCGGTGATGGCGTAGAAATCACAGCCAATATCGGCCACATCAACAGGCTGATGCACCGCCGCTTGAGAGCCGTCGACAAGAACGGGAACACCTTGCGCATGTGCCGCGAGCGTGATCGATTTTACATCAACTCTAGTGCCCAACAGGTTGGAAAGATGAGAGATCGCGACGAGCTTTGTCTTTGGACCGATGGTATCAATGACCGCCTGGGGGTCCAGATATCCGGTGCTGTCGACATCAACCCACTTTAATACAACGCCTTGTCGTTCCCGCAGAAAGTGCCAAGGGACGATATTCGCGTGGTGCTCCATCACACTAAGCACAATCTCGTCGCCGGCTTTGAGACGCGGCATGGCCCAGCCATAAGCCACCATGTTGATGCCTTCGGTCGTGCCGGAGTTCAGCACGATTTCATCTTCTGAAGAAGCATTGAGAAACCGCGCAATGATGCCCCGAACCCTTTCGTATTTATCCGTGGCCAGATTGGATAAAAAGTGCAGGCCGCGGTGGACGTTCGCATATTCATGGGCATAGGCGTTGGTGATCGCATCAATCACTACCTGCGGTTTTTGGGCGGATGCACCATTGTCGAGATAAACCAGTGGCTTGCCGTTCACTTCGCGGCTTAAAATCGGGAAATCCGCGCGAATTTTTTCGACGTCATACATTTGCAGGTACTCCGATCGCGCTGATGCCGATCAATGAAAAGAGAAGTGAAACGCCCATCGACAAGG
This sequence comes from Roseobacter sp. EG26, assembly GCF_049830555.1. Lineage (NCBI taxonomy): Bacteria > Pseudomonadati > Pseudomonadota > Alphaproteobacteria > Rhodobacterales > Roseobacteraceae > Roseobacter > Roseobacter sp. EG26. Next base: position 1,099,814 of record NZ_JBNBLH010000001.1, on the reverse strand, counting down.
CCACAATGCTTACCAGCAGAACCAGCACGGCCTTGGCAAGCGAGTTCAGTTGCAAGCCAACGCTCAGAAAGTTCAGAAACACCCAAAGCGTCGCAATGCCGATGAACAGAAGAAGGAAGCCGGACAGAGCCGGTATCAACAAGACACAAATCAACATCAAGAACTGTGCCGCAGCGCGCAAGGCCTGCAACCACACAAGTAACGCCAGCAGATCGCCCATTTCGCCGGTGCCGCCCAAGGCTCTTCCGGTCCAGAACAGCACGTTTACGGTCAACACGAAGCCTCCCGCAATGAACGTGAAGAGCGTGAACGGGCTTGGGAAGAGGTCGGTGTAGGGGGCCGGCAGTGGCAGGATCATGTTGGAAAGAGTTGAGAAGATCGTGCTGATGATCGCAATGACCCCGGCTGCCATCCACAATTCAGGGCGTGGTAGCTGCCAACTCATGATCTCAGCGGCGGCCGCTTTTGGATCGCGCAATGTGAGCACGCCCAATTGTGGCCAGTTGACCGCGCTGATCATCTTGGCGTGCCTTCGGCAGCAACCAGTCCGCCGATCCAAAACCAGCCGAATATGACGAACCAAACCAGCCCGACAATCTGTAGCTCAAGGCCCGGGCCTATGAACCCTGCGACCAAACCGTTCAGCAGCATCAGGGGCGATGACGCCAGCAGAGCCCAGAACAAAGCAAGCCGCGCGCCATAATGGCTGCCCCTGCCGCGGAAGAGTTTCGCCACCAGGTGCGACAGAGCTGCAAGGCAATATAGCAACAGAGGGGCGATAAAAACCCACGCCATCAACGACGCCCCCAACAGCATGTTCAGCTCCTGACCTTCAAGGTGCGCCTGGCGTGCAAGTTTGGGCATCTGAGCGACGAAAACGATGACGCAGCCCGCCATTAGATAGGCCAATGCGCGGTCTTCACGCTGCCCCATCGCCAAAAGGTCGCGCAAAACCTGGCCCGGATTGCGGTAAGTGGCCGAAATATTGCGCGTCACCGCCATTAGCCGCGGTGCCGTTCCAACCAGGCAGCCAGGCGATCGTTGATCTCATCGCGCAGGGCTTCGTTCTCGATTTCTTCCACCGCTTCGGCCAAGAATGCCAGCGTCAGCAAATCCGTTGCTGTCGCTTCTGGAACACCACGCGATCTGAGATAGAACAATGCGTCCTCATCAATCGCGCCCGATGTAGACCCATGCGAACAAGCTACGTCATCGGCGTATATCTCAAGCTCTGGTTTTGCCAGAAACTGACTGTCATCATCCAGTAAAAGAGACTGGCTGATCTGATAACCATCTGTTTTTTGGGCATCTTTCTTGACCAGAATTTTACCCTGAAAAACCCCGGTCGCGCCATTGCGCAAAACCTTCTTGAAGACCTGACGGCTTTCGCAGCCCACCGCGTCATGGGTGACAAACACCGTGTCGTCGTGGTGGAAATCCCCGTCACCGACACAGGCACCGGCAACATGGGCTACCGCGTCGTCACCCGTCAGCTCAATGACACATTCGTTGCGTGTCATGACACCGTTTGCCGTCAGCGTGAAGGATTTAAAGACGCTTTCCGCCCCCAGACGTGCAAACATATGAGTTGCAGCGCGACGTTCGTGATCGCGCCCCTGAGCGCGCACATGATGAAACTCTGCGCCATCCGCAACGTCCACTTCCATCACCTTGTTGAACCGCGCCGCAGCGGGCCCGTTTTCCAATACCGTGACGGAGGCCCCCGCATCGACACGGATCACATGGTGCAACATCGCATCAGAGGTCTCGGACCGGTGGTGATATTGCAAGCTGACAGGTTTGGAGACCTGACCGGTCACATGGATCAAAACCCCATCCGGCGCAAAGGCGGTGTTCAACGCGGCCAGAGGGCGGGCAACGGGCGACTGGCCTTTTGCTTCAAGCGTGCCGTAAAGGTCGCGCGCCCAATGAATATCTGTTCGCGCCTCGGCCAGGCGATCAATGCTCAGCCCTTCGGCGACAAGATCGCTGGAAGCATCCGCATCGAATACTCCATCGACAAAAACGATCTGAATCCGGTCCATATGCCCGAAAATCGGCCCTTCATCATTGTCGAAAAGGGCCGCCGGGACCGCTGCGGGCTGGGTCAATGTGTCAGGGCGGGTGTATTTCCAATACTCATCGCGCCGCTCCGGCAGGCCCATCGCGTGCAACCGGCTCAGCGCATCGGCGCGCGCGCCATCCGGCCATCCGCCCGCAGGTTGGGACAAGGACGCCAGCCGCGCCTCAAGCGTGGAGAGTTTCTGCGCTGCCTGGGCCATTACGCCACCTCTTCGAGAATACCGGCATAGCCATTGTTCTCGACTTCGAGCGCCAGCTCCGGCCCGCCGGATTTCACGATCCGCCCGTCAGCCATGATGTGCACCACATCGGGCTTGATGTGATCGAGCAACCGTTGATAGTGCGTGATCACCAGAAACCCGCGGCCCGCAGACCGCAGCGCATTCACGCCTTCGGCCACCAGTTTCATCGCATCCACATCCAAACCGGAATCGGTTTCATCCAGAATGCACATTTTGGGTTCCAGCATGGCCATCTGCAGGATTTCATTGCGCTTTTTCTCACCACCTGAAAAGCCCACATTGACCGGGCGTTTCAGCATATCTGCGTCGATTTTCAGCTCCTTTGCACGCGCGCGCACCGCCTTGAGAAAATCGGATGCGGACATCTCCTCTTCGTCACGCGCCTTGCGCTGTGCATTCACTGCAGTGCGCAGGAAGGTCATATTGCCAACGCCGGGAATTTCCACAGGGTATTGAAACGCCAGAAAAAGACCCGCTGCGGCACGTTCTTCGGGGTCCATGTCGAGCAGGTCCTCGCCTTCCAGCATTGCGGCACCGTCGGTGACCTCATAGCCGTCCTTGCCCGAAAGCACATAGGACAGGGTCGATTTACCCGAGCCGTTTGGCCCCATGATCGCGTGCACCTTGCCTGCGTCCACCTCCAGATCGACGCCTTTGAGGATCTGTTTGTCCTCTTCTTCAAGTTTCACGTGCAGGTTCTTGATGCTCAGCATATCGGTTGTCCTTTTGTCGGCTCCGCTCTGGCGGATATGTTCTTTTTCAACATGTTAAATTGAGTTCTTCAGGTGACCGTGACGGCGGTGCCAGAGACAGAAACCATCAGCATGCTGTCCCCGATCACCTCGTAATCCAGATCAATGCCCACAACCGCATTGGCCCCTTTGGCCCGCGCGCGGTCTTCGAGTTCGGCCATTGCCTCGTCACGGGCGTCTTTGAGCTTGGTCTCGTAAGCCCCCGAGCGCCCGCCAATCACATCCGTGACGGAGGCAAAGAAATCCCGCACGATATTAGCCCCCATAATAGCCTCGCCCACGACAATGCCGTGATAAGCGGTGATCGGGCGTCCTTCGACTGTATTTGTTGTGGTGAGGATCATTCGTCTTTCAACTCTACATGGGGCGCAAGATTGATGCCTTTTCGCAACTCAGCACCGTAAGATTTCTTACCCGTCGCAGATTCTGCAATACGCTGCAGACTCAATCCCTGAAGATACTTTGCGTATTCGATAGCAAACAAATGAATAGCAACAACTTTACCGATATCATTTGATCGCTGGTAGCGAACCCTAAGAATATCAATCAAGGCGTCCTCGGTCATCCAACCGACCCTTCCAAGGAAATCGCCACTAACTGCTGCGCTTCCATGGCGAACTCCATCGGCAGCGCCTGCAGCACGTCCTTGCAGAAGCCGTTGACCACCAGCGCCACGGCTTCTTCCTCGTCCATTCCGCGTGAGCGGCAGTAGAAAAGCTGATCGTCATCCACCTTGGAGGTCGTGGCCTCGTGTTCGACGCGGCTGGAGTTGTTCTTGACCTCGATGTAAGGCACCGTATGCGCGCCGCAGTCACCGCCGATCAGCAGGCTGTCGCATTGCGTATAGTTGCGCGATTCCTTGGCCTTGGGGTGCATCGACACCAGCCCGCGATAGGTGTTCTGCGCCTTGCCGGCAGAGATGCCCTTGGACACGATCCGCGACTTCGTGCGCTTGCCCAGATGGATCATCTTGGTGCCGGTATCGGCCTGCTGCATGTTGTTGGCGATGGCGATTGAATAGAACTCACCCTGCGTGTCGTCCCCGCGCAGGATGCAGGAGGGGTATTTCCAGGTCACGGCAGAGCCGGTTTCCACCTGCGTCCACATCACCTTGGCCCGGTCGCCCCGGCAGTCCGCGCGTTTGGTCACGAAGTTGTAAATACCGCCCTTGCCGTTCTCATCGCCGGGATACCAGTTCTGCACAGTGGAATATTTCACCTCCGCGTCTTCCTCGACAATGATCTCGACCACGGCGGCATGCAATTGCGCGATGTCACGCTGCGGCGCGGTGCAGCCTTCGAGGTAGGACACATAAGAGCCCTTGTCGGCGATGATCAGCGTGCGTTCAAACTGGCCGGTGTTCTCCGCATTGATGCGGAAATAGGTGGACAGCTCCATCGGGCAGCGCACGCCCGGCGGGACGTAGACAAACGATCCATCCGAGAAGACCGCCGAATTCAGCGTCGCGTAATAGTTGTCGGAAACCGGCACGACCGACCCGAGATATTTCTTCACCAACTCCGGATGATCCTTGATCGCCTCGGAAATCGAGCAGAAGATCACACCCGCTTTTTTCAGCTCATCCTGGAAGGTTGTGCCCACGGAGACGGAATCAAAGACCGCATCCACGGCAACCTTGCGCGGCGCATCCGTCAGGTCTTCGGCCCCTTCAACACCTGCAAGGATCATCTGCTCCTTGAGCGGAATGCCCAGTTTCTTGTAGGTTTCCAAAAGCTTGGGATCGACCTCATCGAGCGATTTGGGCTTCACTTCCATGGATTTCGGACGCGCGTGGTAATACTGGTCCTGAAAATCGATCTCCGGGTAGTCGACCATCGCCCATTTGGGCTCTTTCTTTTCCAGCCAACGTTCGTAGGCCGCGAGACGCCATTCCAGCATCCATTCCGGCTCTTCGTTCTTTTCCGAGATCAGCTTGACGATATCGGCGGATAGGCCCTTGGGCGCATATTCCATTTCAATGTCGGTGGACCAGCCATATTTATACTTGCCACCGACCTCACGGACAGCATCAACGGTTTCCTGATCGACGCCGTCCTTGACTTGTACGTCATCCGCTCTGGTCTGATCCAGTGCCGCCATGTTTTCCTCCAGGTCTCACGCCATGCGGGCGCGGAATTTCTGTTCCTTGGCCAACCATGTTTCAGCAAAGCGCTGAACATCTTCGGCTGTTGTTTCCAATCCCAGCGACACGCGAATGGCGCTGCTGGCGATCTCGTCATCATATCCCATCGCCTGCAAGACTTTGCTTGCACGCACCTTGCCGCTGGAGCAGGCAGAGCCTGCGCTGATGGCGAAACCCGCAAGATCCATCTGGATCACCTGGCTTTCGCCTTTCCAGCCCGGCGTGGCAAAACAAGAGGTGTTCGGCAAACGATCGGCGTCTTTCCCGACAAAAATAGTCGTCTTGGCGCTGGCTGCAAGAGTGTTTTCTAGAATCTTTCTAAGTTCTTTGATTTCTTCCCACCGCCCGGACGCGACATCATGTGCCGCAGCGGCCGCAGCGGCCCCGAATCCAGCGATTCCGATGATGTTTTCGGTGCCGGATCTTCGGCCCATTTCCTGACCGCCTCCCGGGATGCGCGGCTTCACATCGATCCCGTGTTTGACGATCAAGGCGCCGATGCCTTTCGGCCCCCCAAGTTTATGCGCGGATACCATGACAAAATCCGCGCCGGATCTCGCAAAGGAGAAATCTGTCTTTCCCAGCGCCTGCACGGCATCCACCAGGATCAGAACAGAGCGTTTCAGGGCCCAGAGCGCCTGCGCGTGCTTCAATGTGTCCTGCAGAACGCCAGTTTCGCTGTTGGCGGCCTGAAGTGCCACGACATCATCCCAGATGCCGTCCTCAAAACTCTGTCCGTTGGCCTGTCCGGTCAAAACACCATTGCCGTCGACATCCAGAAGTTGGCTCAGATCAACACCCTCTTTCTGAACCCAGGACAGAACCGCATCATGCTCAATACCAGCACTGGACAATGTGGCACCGTCGGGAATTGCCAGAGCAGCGGCCTCGGTAGCACCGGAGGTGAAAATGATCTCGGCAGGCGCGCAGCCCACAAGGCCGGCAACCTGCTGGCGCGCCTGTTCCACAAGGCCCTTGGCAGCGCGCCCCTCTGCGTGAACCGAAGAGGGATTGCCGATCAAATCCATTGCGGCCAACATTGCCTGCCGTGCTTCGGGCCGCAAAGGTGCTGTTGCATTATGGTCCAGATAGACGCGTTTCATCGGTCAGGTGTTCACTTGAATAAATGGGTTTGGCGAGGATCAGGAGACGGGGCTCGGGTCGTCAACAACGTCAAAGAGGTGCGGAACCGCCGGACAAGGCGCGAGCTCATTGGCGATCACGTCAGACAAGCGTGTCTGGTGCAGGAACACGTAGACATGCGCGCTGAGCCCTTCCCAGAGGCGATTGGTGAGCGATTGCGCCCGGCTGCCAGACGCGCCACCCGATGCGCCTGCGCCTTTGTGCATGGCGTCAACCGTCTCATCAACGGCGGATAACACATCTACGACCCGGATGGCGGAAGCGGGTTGCGCCAGACGGTACCCCCCACCAGGTCCCCGCACCGACGACACCAAATTCGCCCGCCTAAGTTTTACAAAAAGCTGCTCAAGATAGGGCAACGAAATCGCCTGCCGATCGGCAATATCGCCAAGGGTGACCAGTTGCCCTTCGGGTTGCAGAGCAATGTCGGAAAGCGCCACCATGGCGTAGCGGCCTTTGGTCGATAACTTCACGTAGTGCTCCCCGTGATCCATGTCAGAGCCCGCAATTGATTGACGCGGGGCGTTTAAATGCCTAAGTCCGGTTTTCGCACTCTATATAAAGATGCGCAAGTAAATTAGAACCGTTCTAAGGCGCTTCGTGGAACGAACTTCTGTTCACCCAGCGCTGGCCGACATTGTTACAGGGACGCTCATGCCTGAGGTCATTTTCCCCGGCCCCGAAGGTCGCCTAGAAGGCCGCTATCACCCGCAAAAAGAGCGGGACGCACCGATTGCAATCATATTGCACCCCCACCCGCAGTTCGGGGGCACCATGAACCACGTGATCGTGCACCGCATGCATTACGCGTTCTACAATATGGGTTTCACGGTTCTGCGGTTCAATTTCCGCGGTGTCGGGCGCTCTCAGGGTGAATACGATCAGGGCATTGGCGAGCTGTCAGACGCGGCATCTGCTCTCGATTACCTCCAGTCCATGAACAACAACTCCAAGCATTGTTGGGTCGCCGGGTTTTCATTTGGCGCCTGGATTGGAATGCAACTGCTGATGCGTCGCCCGGAAATCACCGGGTTCATTTCGGTAGCACCACCCGCCAACATGTATGACTTTTCTTTTCTGGCCCCCTGCCCCGCATCTGGCCTGATCATCAATGGGACTGCCGACCGCGTTGCACCGCCGCATGATACCGAAGGGCTCGTATCAAAGCTGCACGAGCAAAAAGGCATCACGATCACCCATGAACAGGTTGAGGGCGCGGGTCACTTCTTTGAAGAGCCCCATCTCGATACGCTGATCGACAGCACGACCACATATGTGAAACGCCGCCTCACGGAAACAAGCCGGTAAGCTGATGGGAATTGTCGAAGACGTCGCCGACGAATTGGCCTTGGAAAGCCTGAAAATCATCAACGCCACGGGCGACGATGCCTTTGTGCAGCGCGTCGCCGATACAATTGGCGGCTCTTCACAGACCATGGAAGAGGCCTATCTGACCGCGGTGCGTGTGCGGCGCGCAGAACAACGGGCCCGCGAGTTACTCAAGACACTCAAGGATGACATGGCGCGCAGCCTGGAACCTCCGAAAGAATGAGCGACCGGCTGGACCGTCAGATTGCTTTTCTGTCAGAGGCAGACAAACTGAAATCGATCCTCAGGGCGTCGCGCCTTCACGACGCCAGCCGCTTTGAAAACTCTGCAGAACATTCCTGGCACGTGATGCTCTATGCCTACGTGCTGGCGGATCAGGCCGACACAAATGTGCAGATCGACCGGGTGATCAAGATGTTGCTGTTGCATGATTTGGTTGAGATCGACGCCGGTGACAACCCCATTCACGGTGATGTCGACGTCGCTGCCATGGCTGCAAAGGAGGCGGCGGCAGCCGACCGTATATTTGGCTTATTGCCCGAAGATCAGGCGCTGTCCTTCCGGGCACTCTGGGATGAATTCGAAGCGGCCGAGACGCCGGATGCGATTTTCGCCAAGTCCATTGACCGCGTTCAGACACCCATCGGCAACCTGTCGAATGGCGGTGGATCATGGACAGACTACAACGTGAGTTTTGATCAACTGGAGACACGTGTCGGAACCCCTGTGAATCGCGGCGCGCCGGGGCTTTGGGAGTGGCTTTTGCCGAAGCTGCGGTTGTTCTTCAAAACCTGATCTGTGAAAACTGAACACCAAAACGGTATGCATTTGTATACCGACTTTAAAATCTGAATAAACTGCGCTACACCGCGCGCAGACCGACTCGATTTTCTCAACAGGAGTGCTCCGTGACCAAGATCAAGGTGGACAACCCCATCGTCGAACTCGATGGCGACGAAATGACCCGGATCATCTGGGATTTCATCAAGAAAAAGCTGATCCTGCCATATCTGGATGTGGACCTGAAATACTACGATCTCGGCATCGAAGCCCGGGATGAGACCGACGATCAGATTACCATCAATGCCGCCCATGCCATCAAGGAGCACGGCGTTGGTGTCAAATGCGCGACCATCACGCCGGATGAAGCGCGGGTGGAAGAATTTGGCCTCAAGCAGATGTGGCGCTCGCCCAATGGCACGATCCGCAATATTCTGGGCGGTGTCATTTTCCGCCAACCGATCATCTGCAAAAACGTCCCGCGGCTGGTGCCGGGCTGGACAAAGCCTATTGTTGTCGGGCGGCATGCTTACGGCGATCAATACCGCGCCACCGATTTCAAATTCCCCGGCAAAGGAAAGTTGACCCTGAAATTTGTGGGTGACGACGGCACCGAGATCGAACGCGAGGTCTTTGATGCCCCCGACAGCGGTGTCGTCATGGCCATGTATAACCTAGATAAATCCATCATCGATTTTGCCCGTGCCTCGTTCAATTATGGGCTGACGCTTGGATGGCCCGTATATCTGTCCACCAAGAATACGATCCTGAAACAATATGACGGGCGTTTTCTGGAACTCTTTCAGCAGATTTTTGACGAGGAATTCGCCGAGAAATTCAAAGAGGCCGGAATCTGGTACGAGCATCGGTTGATCGACGACATGGTGGCCTCGGCAATGAAGTGGTCGGGCGGCTATGTCTGGGCTTGCAAGAACTACGATGGTGACGTGCAGTCCGATACGGTCGCACAGGGGTTCGGTTCGCTGGGGCTGATGGCCTCCGTTCTGATGACACCTGATGGCAAGGTCGTGGAATCCGAGGCAGCGCACGGCACGGTGACCCGCCACTATCGCCAGCACCAGAAAGGCGAACAGACCTCGACCAATTCGATCGCATCTATCTACGCCTGGACGGGGGGGCTCAAGCACCGCGCGAAGCTTGATGACAATGCGCCCCTGCTGAATTTTGCGGAGACGCTGGAAAAAGTCATCGTGGACACAGTGGAAAGCGGGCATATGACCAAGGATCTGGCCCTGCTTGTTGGTCCGGATCAGAGCTGGTTAACGACGATGGGTTTTCTGGAGAAGGTCGACGAGAACCTGAACAAAGCCCTGGTAGGCTGAATTTTCGGAATCCAGCGAATTCAAAGGGCTGCAAATTGCGCCCCTTTGTTTTCAGGCTGCCTGCGCCGTCACATTTGGCTCAAAGCTGGATATCTCCACCGTGTCCCTTGTGAAACGGCAAAAGCTTCCCGCCGGCACCGCGTGCCACTCGTTGGCATCTTCTTCGTAGGGCTCTGAGACCACCGCCCAACCGCGCCGGGCCTCATGCCATTGATAGTAGAGTGATGGCGCCAGATGATCGGAGGCATAGCGGATCGCGTAAAGCGTTTCACCATCCGACAGGGCTGCGGTGCAGCGGATCAATGCGCCGTCAAATTCGCTTTGAGCCGCCAAATCCTGCAACATGCCAACGGCCTTTTCGAGCGCCAGCCGCGGGTTTTCTTCGAGACCCAGACCACAGGCGGTCAGGAATATGGCTTCGCTGTCGGTGGCGCCCCTGCGATCGGAGTAAAACCTGTCGGCAATCAGCATGTCTGCGGATTTGCGAAATCCTTCGAAACCGCCGACCTGCCCGTTGTGCATGAAGGACCAGCGCCCCTGCACGAAAGGGTGACAGTTGTTCCGGCTCGTGGCCGTTCCGGTGGAGGCGCGGACATGGGCCAGAAACAGCGGGGATTTCACCTGATCAGCCAATGCGGCAAGGTTCGGGTCGGACCAGGCCGGATAGACGTCACGGTAGAGACCGGGTTCCGGGCGCTGATCGTACCAGGCCAGGCCAAAACCATCCGCGTTTATGGCGGTCTTACATTCCGTAGCTGCCTTGGACTGCTTGATCAGCGAGTGCGCCGGTGCAGTCAGAATCTCCGAGAGAAAAATCGGCGCGCCCAGATAGGCGGCCCATCTGCACATCAGTGCCCCCGGTTGTGAATGCGACCATAGAGCCGGGTGATGATCCGGCTGGCGGTTTTCTCAAAAAGACACGGGATGAAAGCGTGCACGAGTGCCGCCCCGGCGGCAGCAAAAAGCGATAGTGCAAATGTCATCGCAAACCGCATGTGCTGGAAAAAGGTCTCATCAACCGTGGCGGGGTGTTCAAGAAAGATGCGCTGGAACATTTGAATCTCCTGTTTGTTGAGCAGTTTTAGCGCGATACCCATGAGAATTTGTCCCAAACGTTTTAAAGTTTTGTTTGTATAGGGGATATTTTCCTTCTAATTTGGCGAATATGTTGAAAATTGATGAAACAGATCGACGAATCCTCTCCTTTCTGCAACGGGACGCAAGCCAGTCGCTTGACGCATTGAGTGATGCGGTCAACCTGAGCCGCAATGCCTGCTGGCGCCGGATCAAGGCACTTGAGGCGGCTGGAGTGATCTCTGCGCGCGTGACCTTGCTGGATCCAAACGCACTGGGGCTTGGTTTGATGGTCTTCATGATGATCCGCACCAACGCCCATGCGCCAGACTGGTTGGAGGCTTTCAAGAAAGCGACCCAATCCATGCCGGAGATTCTGGGCGTTTACAGAATGACCGGCGATCTCGACTACTTGATCCGCGCCCGTGTCGCAGATATGGCCGATTACGACAGGCTCTATCAGGCGCTGATCCGGCGCGTTCCTCTGTCGGATGTTTCGGCCAGTTTCGTGATGGAGCAGATCAAAGACACGCATCAACTGCCGCTCTGAGCGAAAGGCCCCCCATGCCGTTGCATTACATCTACCTCGTCCTCGCCATTGCGGCGGAAACCATCGGCACAACCGCCCTGCAAGCCAGCCAGCAGTTCAGCAAGTTCTGGCCATCGGTCCTCGTGGTCGCGGCCTATGCTATTTCGTTCTACCTCTTAGCGCTCGCACTGAAATTCATGCCTGTCGGCATCGTCTACGCGATCTGGTCCGGGCTTGGCATTGTATTGATCGCAATCATCGGGTTCGTTGTTTTCGGTCAACGGTTGGACCTGCCAGCAACCTTGGGGCTTTCATTGATCATCGTCGGAATCCTCATCATTCACCTCTTTTCCAAAACGGCGACGCATTAAGCCGCAGCGGCTTGTCCGATTTCCCCTAGCTTTCCGACAGGAGGCGCGGTATGCGCCCCCCAACACATGCGCCCTCAGGCGCGCGATCTCCCAATAAAGGCTCTCGTCATGGACCTGCGTAACATCGCAATCATTGCTCACGTCGATCACGGTAAAACGACGCTCGTGGATGAATTGCTCAAACAATCCGGCACCTTTCGTGAAAATCAGGCCACCGCTGAACGCGCCATGGACAGCAATGATCTGGAGCGGGAGCGCGGCATCACCATTCTGGCCAAGGCGACATCGGTCGAATGGAAAGGCACGCGCATCAACATTGTCGACACGCCCGGCCACGCGGATTTCGGCGGCGAAGTGGAGCGGATTCTCTCCATGGTCGATGGCGTGGTTTTGCTGGTGGATGCGGCAGAAGGCCCGATGCCACAAACCAAATTCGTGACATCCAAGGCCCTGGCACTGGGATTGCGTCCAATTGTCGTGCTCAACAAGGTCGACAAACCCGATGCTGAACCGGATCGCGCGCTGGATGAATGCTTTGATCTTTTCGCCAATCTCGGGGCGGATGATGATCAGCTCGATTTTCCCGCCATGTATGCCTCGGGTCGGAGCGGCTGGGCAGATATGGAACTGGACGGCCCGCGCGCTGATCTCTCCGCCCTCTTTGACCTTATTGTAGACCACGTCCCCAGCCCGGCGCAGATTGCGCAACGGGATGAGCCTTTTCGCATGCTGGCCACGACGCTTGGGGCCGATCCGTTCATCGGTCGTATCCTCACCGGTCGCGTCGAATCCGGCACCTTGAAGGCAGGTGAGACCGTCAAGGCCCTGTCGCGCGACGGCGGGCTGATAGAAAATTTCCGTGTCACCAAAATTCTGGCCTTCTGCGGACTGACGCAGCAACCGATTGATCTGGCCGAAGCGGGCGATATCGTCAGCCTTGCGGGCATGTCCAAGGCCACCGTGGCCGACAGCATCGTCGCATCATCAGTCACTGAGGCGCTGCCCGCCCAACCCATCGATCCGCCCACCATCACTGTGACCTTTGGCATTAATGACAGCCCGTTGGCCGGGCGCGATGGCAAGAAGGTGCAATCGCGTGTGATCCGCGAAAGGCTGATGAAGGAAGCGGAATCCAATGTTGCAATCAAGATCAGCGACACCCCCGGCGGCGAGGCGTTCGAAGTCGCGGGTCGTGGCGAATTGCAAATGGGCGTTCTGATCGAAAACATGCGCCGGGAAGGGTTTGAACTGAGCATTTCGCGCCCGCAGGTCCTGTTTCAGGAGATCGATGGCATACGGCATGAACCCATCGAAGAAGCAACAATCGACGTCGATGATGAATATTCTGGGGCGGTCATTGAAAAAATCACCGGGGCGCGACGCGGCGAACTTGTTGAGATGAAGCCAGCGGGTGCTGGCAAGACACGGATTGTGGCCCACGTTCCTTCACGTGGTCTCATTGGCTATCACGGCGAATTCCTGACCGATACCCGTGGTACAGGTGTTCTGAACCGGGTGTTTCATACCTGGGCGCCGCACAAAGGGCCGATCCCCGGACGACGCGCAGGTGTGCTGATTTCCATGGAGAATGGGACATCTGTGGCCTATGCCCTCTGGAACCTCGAAGAGCGCGGTAGAATGATGATCGGCGCGCAGGCGAATGTCTACACTGGCATGATCATCGGGGAGCACAGCCGCGAAAACGATCTCGAAGTGAACCCACTCAAGGGCAAGAAACTGACCAATGTGCGCGCCTCCGGGACGGATGAAGCCGTGCGGCTGACCACGCCGATGAACCTCTCACTGGAGGAGGCGATTGCCTATATCGACGATGATGAACTGGTCGAAGTGACGCCAAACGCCATTCGTCTGCGCAAGCGCTACCTTGACCCGCATGAACGCAAACGGATGGCCAGAGCCAGCTAAGACGCAAGGTGATCGTCCGCCCTCTTAGAGCGGTCGAACCCTCATTCGTTGGTTTCGATAATCATCAATTCACGTTCGCTGGCATTGCGCGCGTGGTTCAGTGCCTCTTGATAAACATCTGAACGATAACATTTTTCAGCTGTTTCCACGTCGGGGAAACGCGCGACGACATTGCGGGGACGCGCGCGCCCTTCGAGTTGAACAAACCGGCCACCGCGTGCGATAAAAGTCCCGCCATGTGCTGCAATAGCCTCCGTGGCGAGGGCTGCGTATTTGCTGTAGGCGTCGTCATCTGTCACCGTGACATGTGCGATCCAAAGGGCTCCCATGGTCCTATCCTTTCAAAACTTTTTCTGCTGCGGCAATGGCGGCTTTGGCGTTCTGAGCATCTTTTGCGCCACCTTGCGCCATATCGGGTCGTCCGCCGCCCCCCTTGCCGCCCAATTCCGCCACCGCGGCCTTGACGATATCAACTGCTGAGGCGCGGTCGGTCAAATCCGTGGTCACACCAGCCGCGACGGCCGCTTTGCCATCGGAATCAGCGACCAACAGCACAGCGCCGCTGCCCAATTTTTCCTTGAACTGATCCACAAGCGCCGGCAGATCCTTGCCCGTCACACCCGTCAGAACCTGCGCAATGAAAGCGATCCCACCGACGTCCTTTGCTTCGGGTGCATCTGTGCCACCGCCACCCGCCATTGCCAGTTCGCGGCGCAATTGAGCGACCTCATTGCTCAGGTTTCGGCGCTCTTCCATCAGACTGCGAACCCTTTCGGGCACGTCCGCCGCCTGCGCTTTGAGATCCAGGGCGACCTCGGCCAGTCGATGATCCTGCGCGCGTAAATATGACAGAGCTGCGGCCCCGGTCAGCGCTTCGATCCGGCGTACACCTGCGCTGCTGGCGCTGTCGCCCAGGGTCACAAATGCGCCGATATCACCGGTCTGGCGCACATGGGTGCCGCCGCAAAGCTCCAGCGAATAGGTGTTGCCATCAGACCCTTTGCCGGAACCGTCCTTGCGGCCCATGGAAACGACGCGCACCTCATCTCCATATTTTTCACCAAAGAGCGCCTGAGCGCCCAAGGCACGCGCGTCATCGGGCGTCATGATCCGGGTCTCAACGGCAGCATTCTGGCGAATGTAGCTGTTCACATCCGCTTCCACTTTGGCCAGTTCGTCGAGGTTCAGGGCCTGAGTATGGCTGAAATCGAACCGCAACCGGTCTTCCGCATTGAGCGATCCGCGCTGTGCTACGTGATCGCCCAGAGCTTCGCGCAAGGCTTCGTGCAGCAGGTGCGTGGCCGAATGGTTCGCGCGGATGGCGGTACGTCTAGAATGATCAACGTCGAGAACGGCAGCATCACCGGTGGTGATTGACCCTTCGGTGACCGTCGCGATATGAATGAAGACGCCAGCCGATTTTCGCGTATCAGAAACCTCGGCCACCCCACTGGCTGTGCGAATGACACCTGTATCCCCAACCTGACCACCGCTCTCGGCGTAAAAAGGCGTCTGGTTCAGCGCGATCTGCACGTTTTGACCGGGGTCTGCACTGGCGATTTCCGCGCCGTCCTGCACTAGCGCCACAATCTGACCTTCCGCTACTTCGGTGTCGTAGCCAAGGAAATCGGTCGTGCCGTGTTTGTCGGCCACATCAAACCAGATCGTCGCATCCGCGGCTTCGCCGGAGCCCGACCACGCGGCACGTGCCTTGGCTTTTTGCTCTGCCATGGCCGCGTCGAAACCGTCGGTGTCGACCGACCGCCCCTTCTCGCGCAGCGCATCCTGTGTGAGATCAAGCGGGAACCCATAGGTATCATAGAGCTTGAAGGCGGCATCACCCGGCAAATCTGCTTCCTCGGGCAGACGCGCCAATTCTTCGTCTAGCAATTTCAAACCGCGATCCAGCGTCTGGCGGAACCGGGTTTCTTCCTGCAACAACGTCTGTTCGATCATGGATTGCGCCTGACCAAGTTCGGGATAGGCCGCGCCCATTTTCTGAACCAGTGCCGGCACCAAACGATGCATCAACGGGTCTTTTGCACCCAAAAGATGCGCATGGCGCATGGCCCGCCGCATGATGCGCCGCAGCACATAGCCGCGCCCGTCATTCGATGGCATGACCCCATCGGCCATCAGGAAGGACGTGGATCGCAAGTGATCGGCGATCACGCGGTGATGCACGTTCTGATCGCCGTAGGGATCGACGCCGGTAGCATGGGCCGAGGCTTCGATCAGCGATTTGAAGAGATCCGTGTCATAGTTGTCATGGCTTCCCTGCAGAAGCGCACCAATGCGTTCCAATCCCATGCCAGTGTCAATCGACTGCATTTCCAGATCGATCATCGAGCCATCTTCGAACTGCTCGTTTTGCATGAAAACGATGTTCCATATCTCGATGAAACGGTCACCGTCTTCTTCCGGACTGCCCGGAGGGCCGCCCCAGATGTGATCGCCGTGATCGTAGAAGATTTCGGTGCACGGACCGCAGGGGCCGGTAGGGCCCATCTGCCAGAAATTGTCGGACGTGGCGATGCGGATGATCCGCTCTTCCGGCACACCGACCTTTTTCCAAATGTCAAAAGCCTCATCATCGGTGTGATAGACGGTGACATAGAGGCGCTCTTTGGGGATACCGAATTCACCTGTGATCAGGTTCCAGGCGAACGGGATGGCGTCATCCTTGAAATAATCGCCAAAGCTGAAATTCCCCAGCATTTCGAAAAAAGTATGGTGGCGCGCGGTATAGCCCACGTTATCCAGATCGTTGTGTTTGCCACCCGCCCGCACGCATTTTTGCGCCGTCGTGGCGCGCTTGTAGTCGCGGGTTTCGACACCTGTGAAGAGGTTTTTGAACTGCACCATGCCGGAATTCACGAACATCAAGGTCGGATCGTTGCGCGGCACCAGCGGGCTCGACGGCACAACCGCATGGCCCTGCTTGTCAAAATAGGACAGGAAGGTGGAGCGGATATCGTTCAGGGTTTGCATGAACCGGGGCCTTTGAGCGTGGAATTGTGGTCTTGATCAAATAGCCGCCCCGTTCCCGGCTGTCCACGTCTCAAAGACGTTAAAAAGCAAAGAGGGCGCAGCCCTTTCGGTGCGCCCTGCTTTTGAAGACTATGTAACGCGTGTTACGCTTCGAGAATGTCGTCATCTTCCTTGCGCTCATGTGCCGGCATATCGAAGTCCAGGCCATGGGCTGCGCGTATCTTGTCTTCGATCTCCAACGCCATCTGCACATTTTCGCGTAGGAAGCCTTTGGCATTCTCGCGGCCCTGCCCGATGCGCTCGTCACCATAGCTGAACCAAGACCCGGACTTATCGACGACGCCGGCGGCAACACCGAGATCGAGCAATTCGCCCATCTTGGAGATGCCTTCGCCATACATGATATCAAATTCGACCTGCTTGAAGGGGGCCGCGACTTTGTTTTTGACAACCTTCACGCGGGTGTGGTTGCCCACCACCTCATCACGGTCTTTCAGCGCACCAATGCGGCGAATGTCCAGACGCACAGAGGAGTAGAACTTAAGCGCATTGCCACCGGTGGTGGTTTCCGGTGAGCCAAACATGACGCCGATTTTCATGCGGATCTGGTTGATGAAAATCACCATGCAGTTCGAACGGCTTATAGAGCCTGTCAGCTTGCGCATTGCCTGGCTCATCAGGCGGGCCTGAACTCCGACGGAGCTGTCGCCCATATCGCCTTCAAGTTCGGATTTGGGTGTAAGGGCAGCCACCGAATCGACAATCACCATGTTCACCGCACCGGATCGGACCAGCGTATCGGTAATCTCCAGCGCTTGCTCACCGGTATCGGGTTGGCTGATCAGAAGCTCGTCAAGATCGACGCCGAGTTTCTTGGCATAGGTCGGGTCAAGCGCATGCTCGGCATCCACAAAGGCACAAACACCACCGGCCTTCTGCTGCTCCGCAACACAGTGCAGCGTCAGAGTGGTTTTGCCCGAACTTTCAGGCCCGTAGATTTCCACGATCCGCCCCATCGGCAACCCGCCGATCCCAAGCGCAATATCCAACCCCAGAGAACCGGTGGAACTGGCCTTGATATCCTGAACAGCCCCTTCCTGCCCCAACTTCATGATGGAACCTTTACCAAACTGACGTTCAATCTGAGCCAGCGCGGAATCCAGCGCTTTCTGTTTGTCTGCGGTTTTTTTGCTGTTCATGCTCAATAAATCTGCCGTTGCCATTCTATTTCCCCTTAGTGTCATACTTCACGAAACTCGGCAATGCGCGCCGGTGTCGGATCCTGTAATGTTCTCATTACGTTCCTTATGAGACCAAAAGGAGAACATTTCAATCAAAATTTCACTAATTCATTTCTTTCCGAAACTCGTTAAAGAGTAGTTTAAATACATCAACTTGTTTTCGGGAGCGGTTCAGGTGCTCGTCTTTTACAAACCGCGTCTGGTATTTCTGTCCATTCCGAAAACCGGCACGACCGCCTATGAAAAAGCATATTCTGTGGTCGCAGATCATGTCATCAGCAACCCACCCGCGCTCAAACATGCACCTCTCTATCGCTACAATCGCTTCATTCGACCAATGTATGAAAAGGTTTGCGGCACTGAACTCCAGGTCATGGCGGTCGTGCGCGAACCGATCAGCTGGCTGGGAAGCTGGTATCGCTATCGTCAGCGGCCTTCGATGCGTGGCGACCCAAAGGCCACATTCGACGTGAGTTTTGACGAATTCGTGATGGCCTACAGCAAAGGCAAACCGCCGCCCTTTGCAGATGTGGGCAGCCAGGCCCGTTTTCTGGCACCACAAGCGAATGGCACCCGCGTGACATATCTTTTTGCTTATGAAAACCAGGCTCTCATACAGGCGTTCCTGAAAGATCGCGTCGGTGTTTTGCCGGATATCGGGCGCGAAAATACCTCCCCGGAGATGGCATTGTCGCTATCCAAGGAGGTTGAAGACAGGCTCAGACGCAAGTGCGCCGCTGAATTTGAACTCTATGACAGCGTTCGCCCAAAGGGGTTGTCAGTGTAGTTGCTGATGCACCGTATCCGTCAGGTCGTTGAGGGAAAATGGTTTGGGCAGAAAGACCGAATTGGGAATCTTGATCTGTGTTTCGCCGAAGCTGTCCTCGGCATACCCCGAGACAAACACCACCCGCACGCCG
Organism: Roseobacter sp. EG26; assembly: GCF_049830555.1. Classification (NCBI taxonomy): domain Bacteria; kingdom Pseudomonadati; phylum Pseudomonadota; class Alphaproteobacteria; order Rhodobacterales; family Roseobacteraceae; genus Roseobacter; species Roseobacter sp. EG26. Next base: position 1,080,948 of record NZ_JBNBLH010000001.1, on the reverse strand, counting down.
GGCCGTTCTTTCAGCGCTTCGCGCACCCAACTTGGCCCATCCATACCGGGCATCACCACGTCCGTCACAAAGACATCGACATTCAGCGAAGCGTCTTCAAGGGTTTTGAGGGCGGCTTCAGCAGAATCTGCCTCCAGCACCGTGTATCCCCGCAGGCGTAATGCGCGGCTGGCGAAGGCGCGCACGGGCGCTTCGTCTTCCACCAACAGGATCACGCCATCGCCATGTTTTCCGGTAGGTTTTGCAGCGATCTGTCGCTCGGCCGGGGCTGCGGTTTCAGGGTGTTCAAGAACCGGGAAATAGAGCGTGAAACAAGTGCCCGTCCCGACCGTACTGTCCACGAAGATATAGCCGCCAGTCTGCTTGATAATGCCATAGGCCGTGGAAAGACCAAGGCCAGTCCCCTCCCCGGTCCTCTTGGTGGTGAAGAACGGCTCAAACACCTTTTGCAGCTTGTCCGATGGAATTCCCACACCGTCGTCGGAAACCTGCACGGTAACGTATCGACCTGGCGGAACGCTTACACGATCCCGTTCGAGAGGCTTTTCCAGATCGGTACATTCGGTCACGATTCTGATCTGCCCGCCTTGTGGCATTGCATCTCTGGCATTGACCACAAGGTTCATCAGGACCTGCTCAAGCTGACGCTTATCAGCGCGGATCGGATCCAGAACCGGGTCGTGGCTGAGTGTCAGCGTGATCTTTTCGCCCACGAGACGGTTCAGAAGATGCGTGAGGTCCGAAAGTGTGTCCCGCATGTCGAGCGTTTCGGGACGCAGGGTCTGTTTGCGCGAGAATGCGAGGAGCTGCCCGACCAGAGCAGCGGCACGGTTGGCGTTCTGGTTGATCTGAACCAGATCGCTGAAATCAGGATCTCCCTGGTCATGTCGCAGCAAAAGCAAGTCGCAATGGCCGGAGATCGCCGTGAGCAGATTATTGAAATCATGCGCCACACCGCCGGCGAGCTGCCCGATCGCTTGCATCTTCTGACTTTGCACGAACTGGGCTTCCAGTGACTTCAGCTCGGTGGCATCGTTGAGCACCGCGATCAGCGCAGGTTTGCCCTCTTCGGTCACACGATTGAGGGTTACCTGAACGAAGACTTCCTTGTCAGTGCGCTTCAGCCTCAGGAACTCCGAATTCTGCGCAGTCCGTCCGGCAAGCGTTTCGGTCAGCCAATCGGTTATGGAGCGGCCCAGACCCTCCATCAGGTCGGAAAGTTGCACTTCGTCCTTGAGCGCTACCCCAATAAGCCCAGCGGCCTGACGGTTATAAGATTGCACCCGTCCATCAGGGCAAACTTTGAGGAGCGGGACCGGCAAGTCCTGAAAGACATTCCAACCGTCCTTGACCATCGGCTCGGACCCGGGCGGCAACAAATAGAGCGCGCGTCTGCCAGCGCCGGCATCAACTTCACTCACCAGCGCGCGGGTCGGACCCTCGACGCCAGCGATGTCGCATACCGTGCCCGGCACGACAGGGAGGTGCTTGAACAGGCGGTCCAGTGTTTTGATCCGACCACCGGCCAATTTCCGGGCAGCCTCGTTCATGTAAAGGACTGCATCCGTCCGCCCGATCAGGATCATCGGCAACGTCGGCCCCTCGGCCTGTTGCGCCGCAAGCGGCACATCATCCAGCCGCCACAGGAATTTTTCCGAACCGGCCTGATGGACAACAAGGCGAATATGACCCTTCCGGGTCACCAAATCTTCTCGTGCTGATCCTTCGAGTTCTGCGCGGGTCTGCAGGCGAAAGACGATCCCGCTGGGATTTGCCAGGGTGTTTTTCAGGGTACCGCTGATCGTATCTTCGATATCTTTTGTAAATCGTTTTCGGGCGGCGACATTCGCAGAGAGAATTTCGCCCTCCTGATCTGTCAGAAAACTTGGGGAGGAATCGTTTCCAATGAAATCTGCAAGCAATGAAACGGTCGCGGAATTGCTCTTTTTATAACGCTGTGCAAGCGACATCAGGATGCAGCTCAAGACAAGAAGCGACAAACATGCCGAAAAGAGCACCTTGCGCGCCAGGATATCCGGCGACGCCAATGCCAGCACACCCAACAGAACGGCCATCAAAACGAGTGTGCCCAGACGCTTCTGTGCATCTATTGCAAAACGGGTCAATTTGGATGGAGACAACGCGTGGCGCGACAAAATCTAGCTCCCAGAAGTTTCGAATCGCTTCAGCATTAACACGCCTGATGAGTTAATCTTGGCTTAACCACGTCAGGCAATGCCCGTTCAAGTTGAGTATGCCGAGCATTAAACTCGCGTCAAGTGTACTCTATTGCACCCGTCATCGCCAATGTTACCGCAAACCTGTGTTGCAACTTACAAATCTGACCTGGCAGCCGCTGACGAAAGGCCGCGATGAAGTGTTCGTTTTCCAATCTAGCAAGCCAACAAGTTGCGTAAACCAAGCATTTGGTGAGACCGGCCGCGCCGCGTGCAACACAGGGTTTTTAGGTCGCTCGATAGATTAAAACCAAGGGTTAAATGTCACGACACTGAAAACTACGCGATCCATTGGCCCATTCGATAGCCGGGAACCACAATCGGCTTCGCTTGAAAACATGTAATTGCCCGTCAGAAAGTGTCGGTGAATGATCGGTTTGCCATCAGCGTTCAATCTCTGCGCAGGACAGCACAGTAAAATCCATCACCACCAGACAGAGGCGTAAAATGTCGCTCGACCGCGACCGAAAATGCGGTGCTGCGGCTCAAGAACTCTTTTATTTGAAATGCGTTCTCGCACTCCAGCAACGAGCATGTCGCATACACAAGATGACCCTGTGCCCGGACAAGTTTGGCCGCCTGATCAAGGATTTCCTTTTGCAGGTCCACAACGTGACCGAGCTTCTCGGGGGTCAGCAACCATTTCCCTTGGGGGTCGCGACGCCACGAACCGCTGCCTGAGCATGGGGCGTCGACCAGAACTGTATCGAATTGCGGTCCCTGTTGCGCATCCCTGAGCGAAACTTGCTTGACGGACACGCCGGCCCGGGAGGCCCTGACGGGCAGGTCTTTCATTCTGCGTGGGTCGACATCATGGGCAAAAAAATCTCCGGCAATGCGTCCGGCCACCGCCAGCACCTTGCCGCCCGCGCCTGCACAAAAATCGAGTAATCTCTCGCCCTGCTTGAGCGGGACCAGGTCGCCGACCGCCTGCGAGGACGCGTCCTGCAGCTCGATTTCTCCGTTCTTGTAGAGCCTTGAGTTTCGGATTTTTCGCGATCCTTCCAAGACCTCTACGGCCGATAAAGACAACGCATGGGGCTCGCCGACTATTACCTCAAGGGCAAGTGAGGCGATTGCCTTCTCGCGGCTCAATTTCGCAAGGTTCACCCGAAGGTGGACGGGTGCCCGGTTTCGCATGGCCTGTGCAATCGCCTGCGCTTGCTCCCCATGAGAACGCGCCAGATCAGGCCAAAGCCAGTCGGGAAAGTCAGCACCTTCGCCGTCATGGGCTTCAACGGACCCTGCCGAGGCGCGCTCAACGTCCGTCAACTCTGGTGGTGCGTACCGATCCACACCGAAGACGGTTTCAGGATCTTGACCATGTGCACGCACGTAGCCGAGCAAGAGTGCGCGTCCCGTCTCGCCTGCACCAAGTGCGGCAAGGCTTTGTTTTCTCCGCAGTACCTCAAAGACAATGTCTCCAATCGCAGCCCGGTCCTTTGAACCGGCGTAACGGTTCTTGCGTCCCCAGTCTGCCAAGGCACGGTCCGCCAGTTCGCCTGCCTGAATACGATCCATCAAGTGAATTGCCGCGCTTATGCGGGCCGCCGGTGTCATAACGCTTGTGCCGCCATCATCCGTTTCGTGTCATAGAGCCGCCATCAACGACGTTGCTTTTTCGACGCATCAATTCAAGCCCTGCTCTGAGCTTTCCCAATATTCTGCAAAGCTTTTCCCGCTCAGTCAGCAATACCCACATCCGATTTCAAGGCCGGATATTCGCAAAATGCGGGCTACGCCGCGCGAATTCCCTATCAGCCCGCCCGGTAATTCGGGCTCTCGCGGGTAATCTGCACATCATGCACGTGGCTTTCCTTGAGACCCGCCCCGGTGATTTTCACGAAATTACAGTTCGTGCGCATCTCATCCACGGTCGCACAGCCGGTATAACCCATCGCGGCACGCAGACCACCGACCAGCTGATGCAAGACCGCGCCTGCGCTGCCTTTATAGGCGACCTGCCCTTCAATCCCTTCAGGCACCAGCTTGTCGGAGGCGGCGTCTTTCTGGAAATAGCGATCCGCTGACCCGCTGGCCATGGCCCCGAGACTGCCCATGCCGCGATAACTTTTGAAACTGCGGCCCTGATAGAGAATGACCTCTCCGGGGCTTTCGTCCGTGCCTGCAATCATGCTGCCCACCATGGCACAGGACGCGCCCGCAGCAATGGCCTTGGCAAAATCACCGGAAAACTTGATACCCCCATCCGCGATGACCGGCGTGTTCCCTGCGGCGCCTGCGCAATCCATGATCGCGGTCAGTTGAGGCACCCCGACACCTGCGACCATGCGCGTTGTGCAAATCGAGCCCGGCCCGATCCCGACCTTGACCGCATCAGCGCCTGCGTCGATCAACGCGCGGGTCGCTTCACCGGTGGCGACATTACCTGCCACGATCTGCACCTCATTGCTCAGGCTTTTGGCGCGACGCACGGCGGCGGCCACCCCTTCGGAATGGCCATGAGCCGTGTCGATCACAATCATGTCGGCCCCTGCGTCCACCAGAGCCTCGGAGCGCTCAAAACCCGCATCCCCGACGGTTGTGGCCGCAGCCACCCGCAAACGCCCCAACGCATCCTTGCACGCCGTCGGATTGAGCACCGCCTGTTCGGTGTCTTTCAGCGTCAACAAACCGGTCAGTTTGCCATCCTTGTCGGTGATCAGCAGCTTTTCGATACGGCGCGCCTTCATCAGGCTGATGGCTTCTTCACGGTCGGCGGGTTCGTGCAGAATGGCGAGGTTGTCTGAGCTCATCATCACCGAAACCGGCGTCTTGTCGTCGCTGGCAAAGCGCATGTCGCGGTTGGTGACAATCCCCACAACCCGGCCCTGATCATCCACAACCGGGAAGCCCGTGACGCGGTAGCGGTCTTGCAGGGCCTTTGCATCGGCCAGGGTCTGGTTCGCGCGCAGGGTGATCGGGTTGTAGACGATGCCGCTCTCAAACCGTTTCACCCGGCGGATTTCGCGTGCCTGCTCATCGATGCTGAGGTTGCGGTGTACGACGCCGATACCACCGGCCTGCGCCATGGCAATGGCCATCCGCCCTTCGGTCACCGTATCCATCGCCGAACTGAGCAGCGGAATGTTCATTGAAATGGCGCGGGTGACACGCGTTCTGGTATCCGCCGTGGAGGGCAGCACCGAAGACGCCCCCGGCACAAGCAACACATCATCAAAGGTCAGGGCCTCACGAATCTCCATAGCAACCTCGCTTTCGGAGTGTCTCATTTGGCAGTTTCCTATTTCATGGCCCACCCAAAATGGAAAGGGGCAAAATGGGCGCATAGCCCTCGCGATCACCGTTGCCAAAGCCGTCGGCGGGCGTAATGCTGCCGCGACACGATTTTGCGGAGAGACCAATGAGCGGACACGGGTATGAGGCAGGCAGGCTTGATCTGCCCTTTGTAGGAATTTCGACCTTCGGCAAGAGACCCTACGAGCCGGACTGGACCGCCATCAAGGCGGATGTCGCGGTCTTGGGCGCACCGTTTGATGCGGGCACCCAATGGCGGGCCGGTGCACGGTTTGGGCCGCGCGGCGTGCGCGAGGCCTCGACACTTTTCAGCTTCGGACATGCAGGCGCTTATGATCACGAGGATGACGCAACCTACCTGCCGGAAACCGTGCGCATCGTGGATATCGGTGATGCGGATATCGTGCATACCGACACCGAAAAAAGTCATGCCAATATCGAAAGCGGGGTGCGGGCAATCCTCTCCGCCGGGGCGCTTCCGGTTGTCATTGGCGGTGATCATTCAATCAACATTCCCTGCATTCGCGCCTTTTCGGGGCCGGAATATCAGGGGCGCGACATTCACGTTCTGCAAATCGATGCGCATCTGGATTTCGTGGATGAGCGCCACGGCGTGCGCCACGGGCATGGCAACCCGATGCGCCGCGCAGCCGAACAGAGCTATGTTTCCGGCCTGACACAAGTGGGCATTCGCAACGTCAGTTCAACCGCGCGCGAAGGTTACGCCGATGCCCGCAAGATGAGCTCGCAGATCATCTCTGTCCGTCAGGCGCGCAACATGGGTATTGAGGGGCTGTTGCGCACCCTGCCCGAGGACGCAGATATTTACATCACCATCGACATTGATGCGTTTTGTCCGTCGATCGCACCTGGCACCGGCACGCCAAGCCACGGCGGGTTTCTCTACTACGAAGTGCTGGAACTGCTTCAGGGGGTCGCCAATGCCCATAAGATCGTGGGTATTGATCTGGTCGAGGTGGCACCCGACTATGATCCGACTGGCTCCACATCCATTCTGGCAGCACAAATTCTGCTGAACACACTTGGGTTCATTTTCCATGCTGGACATCGCGGATAGCACGCCATCCATGCCGCCCCTGCGGCATGATGTGACGTGGATTGGCTTTCCCTCCGAGCCATCATCGCTATGCTACGGGTAACGCAGTGATACAGGTACCTCATCCATGACGACTGATCCTTTGGTGGTGTTTACGCCCTCCGGCAAACGCGGCCGTTTTCCCGTGGGCACGCCGATCCTGACCGCCGCACGGCAATTGGGGGTCGATCTCGATTCGGTTTGTGGCGGGCGCGGCATTTGTTCGAAATGCCAGATCACCCCCAGCTACGGCGAATTCTCCAAACACGGCGTGACAGTGGCCAAGGATGCGCTGTCGGAATGGAACAAGGTCGAGCAGCGCTATCAGGACAAACGCGGGCTGAAAGAGGGCCGCCGTCTTGGCTGTCAGGCGACCGTGCAGGGCGATGTGGTCATTGATGTGCCCCCCGAAAGCCAGGTGCACAAGCAGGTGGTGCGCAAACGTGCCGAAGCGCGCGAAATCATCCTCGATCCCTCCACCAAGCTCTATTACATCGAAGTGGCCGAGCCGGACATGCACGACCCCTCAGGTGATCTGGAGCGGTTGCGCGATGCCTTGCAGGACCAATGGGACCTTCACGACGTCACCGCCGATCTGCACATTCTGCAAATGATGCAGCCCATCCTGCGCAAGGGCGATTGGAAGGTCACGGTTGCCGTGCATCTGGGCGATCAGGAGAACAAACCCCGCATCATGAACATCTGGCCCGGGTATTATGACGGGACAGTTTACGGTCTCGCGGTCGATCTCGGCTCCACCACCATTGCAGCACATCTGTGTGATCTACAAACCGGTACCGTTCTGGCGTCCTCGGGTGTGATGAACCCGCAAATCCGCTTTGGCGAAGACCTGATGAGCCGCGTGTCCTATTCCATGATGAACCCCAAGGGTGCCGAGGAAATGACGCGCGCCGTGCGGGAGGGCATGAACGCATTGTTCACCCAGATCGCAACCGAAGCGGGTATCGACAAAACCCTGATTGTCGATGCGGTTTTTGTCTGTAATCCGGTCATGCATCACCTGCTCTTGGGCATTGATCCCTTTGAGTTGGGTCAGGCCCCCTTTGCGCTGGCGACAAACAACGCCCTGCGTCTGCGGGCGGATGATCTGGAACTGAACATTCACCCCTCCGCCCGCATTTACCTGCTGCCTTGCATTGCGGGCCACGTGGGTGCCGATGCGGCAGCGGTGGCCCTGTCCGAAGCCCCCGATAAATCCGACGATCTCGTTCTGGTGGTCGATGTGGGCACAAATGCGGAAATCCTGCTGGGCAACAAGGATAAGGTTCTGGCCTGCTCCTCACCCACGGGGCCCGCCTTTGAGGGGGCGCAGATCAGCTCCGGCCAACGGGCTGCCCCCGGTGCCATTGAACGGGTGGAAATTGACCCCGCAACCAAGGCCCCGCGTTTCAAGGTGATCGGGTCGGATCTTTGGTCGGATGAAGAGGGGTTTGACGAGATGATCGCCGCCACCGGTGTCACTGGCATCTGCGGCTCCGGCATCATCGAAATGGTGGCCGAGATGCGTCTGAACGGGATCGTGGATGCACCTGGCCTGATTGGCTCAGCGGAGCAGACAGGTTCTGATCGTTGCTTTCAGGACGGGCGCACAAACTCCTACCTCGTCTACGACGGCACCGCCCAAGGTGGCCCCCTGATCACCATCACCAACCGCGACATCCGCGAAATCCAGATGGCAAAAGCCGCGCTATACTCAGGTGCACGTCTGCTGATGGATAAATTCGGCGTCAACAATGTGGACCGTGTCGTACTCGCTGGCGCGTTCGGCGCACATATCTCCCCCAAACATGCCATGGTTCTGGGCATGATCCCGGACGCAGCGCTCGACAAGGTGACCTCCGCCGGGAATGCCGCCGGAACGGGCGCGCGCATTGCCTTGCTCAACACTGCTGCGCGCGCTGAAATCGAGGCTACGGTGCGGGCAATCCACAAGGTCGAGACCGCCATCGAGCCACGGTTTCAGGAGCATTTTGTCAACGCCTCCGCCATTCCAAACGCGGTCGAGCCCTTCCCCATCCTCAATTCCATCGTCACCCTGCCGACAGCCACTTTCAACACCGGAGGCGGCGGCGCTGATGATGGCTCGGGCGGCGGGCGGCGCAGGAGACGTCGCGCGTGAACGCCGGCAACGCCGATCAGGCGGAATTCTGGACAACGGATGCGGGTCTGAAATGGGTTGCGCAACAAGCAGCCCTCGACGCGCTTTTCCAGCCGGTTCTGGATGGAACGCTGGACCGCGCTGACCTGCAACCGGGCGACAAGGTTCTGGATGCTGGATGCGGCACCGGCGCCAGCACCTTGCAAGCCGCAGAAGGGGTCGGACCGTCTGGATTCGTGCTTGGGGCAGATATTTCCTCGACGATGCTGGAACGGGCGCGGGATCGTTCCACAGGTGTCGCCAATGTCGATTTTCTGATGGCCGATGTTGCTGAACACCCTTTTGAGCAAGGAAAGTTCGAGCACATGGTTTCCCGTTTCGGCGTGATGTTCTTTTCTGAACCCACTGCCGCATTTACGAACATACACAATGCCTTAAAACATAACGGCAAGGTGACTTTTGCGACTTGGGGCCAAATTCCGAACAACCCGTGGTTCACATGCGCAGCACAGGCAGCAAAGGCTCACCTCGGATCACCCCCGCCGGTGGATCCTGACGCTCCAGGGCCTTTCAGCATGCGCAATGTGGATGTGGTGGTCCGAATTCTTGCTAACGCCGGTTTTGAACGGACCGCAGCGGAAACGGTTGACATGTACCTGACGCCATACGGCACACCCGCAGAAGTGGCCGCCCTGGCGATTAGCATTGGTCCGGCCGCGCGCACCCTGTCGCATTTTAACGGAACAGACGGAGATTTCGCGGCCGTTGCAGCACGTCTTGAAACCGCTTTCGAACCATTTGCGTCGTCTCAAGGTGTGCGCATTCCAGCCGAGATCAATTTCTTCCAGGCGCACCGCAAGGCAGCGTGATCGTCCTTGACGCTATGACGCGAAATCAATATCCAAAACGCGAGCGCGGGTATGGTGAAAAGGTATCACGCGAGCTTCCCAAGCTTACATTGCGGGTTCGATTCCCGCTACCCGCTCCAACTTCTACCCCGGTTCGTCAGTTCAGCTCGAACGTCAGCCCGAAGGTGATCACGGCATCGACAGAATCGGCGTTGGTCGGGATCAGCTGAGTGAAAAAGTTTCTGTACCGCGCCTGCAAACCGGCAAGCGGGACAAGGTCGCCAATCGCATGGCTGAACCGATCCCCTTCGCCCGGGTACAGTGCCACACCGGCAAAAACGCCAACCTCGAATTCCGGCGCAATCTCTACATCATACCCGATGGAGGCAATCACCGAGACATCTTCGTAGCTGTTGTAAAACGCACCCACGCTATAGTCGAAGGTCTCCTGCTCCCAGGTTAGAAAAACACCGGGATTGAATTCCTGAAAATCCTCTGTGGAGTTTACATGCTCGGATCCCAACAGGATCGACAGGCGATCAGGTCCGGCAAGTGCTGTGGTGGGAAGAAGAGCAGCGAGGATCATCGCAGACAGTTTCATGGCGGAACTCCGGCAAGGGTTAGAGGCTCTGCACGCAACAAGAGCACTGAGACGCATCAGTTACCTTTAGGTTGCACACTTTCTTGCTCAAGTCTGCGGGATAAGCGTTAACAGAGGCTTATTGCATCAAGATGTTCGCGAACGTGTCCCGCAAGTCACGCTTGAGAACCTTGCCCGTGGCGTTGCGAGGCAAGGCATCGACAAAGACCACTGCATCCGGCGTCTGCCATTTGGCGATTTTGCCGTCAAAAATAGTCAGAAGCTCGTCGGATGTTGGATTTCGACCTTCGGCTTTCACGGCGACCAGCACGGGTCGCTCGTCCCATTTGGCATGGCGTGCGCCGATGACAGCAGCATCGGATAAATCCGGATGCGCAATGGCGATGTTCTCCAGTTCCACCGAACTGATCCATTCGCCGCCCGATTTGATAATGTCCTTGGAGCGGTCACAGATCGTCAGATAGCCGTCGGGGTCCAACGTGGCCACGTCACCGGTGTTGAACCAACCATTCTGCAAAGTCTCCTCGCTGGACGTGCGGAAATAAGCATCAAGGATGAAATGACCGCGAACCAACAGCTCGCCCTGCGTTTTGCCATCATGTGGCAATGGGTTTCCCTGATCATCGACAATCGCAAGCTCTACGCCCCAGGGCGGCCTGCCCTGATTTTCCCGCAGCCGGCGCAGTGCGTCGAGTTCCAGGTCCAGATGCTTGGCCAGCGGTTGGTTTACACTGCCAATCGGGGACATCTCCGTCATGCCCCATGCATGAAGGGTTTCCACTCCGTAACGGTCTCGAAACGCTTTGATCATCGAGGGTGGACAAGCGGATCCGCCGACAACCGTTTTCCTAAGGCTTTCCAGCGAGCTACCGGCCTTCTCAGCTTCACCCAGAAGCCCCATCCAGATCGTTGGAACCCCCAGCGCGATGTTGACTTTGTGCCGATCAATCAGGGCCACAAGAGAGGGGCCATCAAGCCCCGGACCCGGTAAAACCATGCGCGCCCCCACCATGGCGCAGGCGTAAGGGGAGCCCCAGGCATTGACGTGAAACATCGGCACCACTGGCAATACGACATCCATTGCCGAAAACCCGATGCTGTCGGCAAGATTGCAGGCGAAACTATGCAGCACCGTGGAGCGATGCGAAAAGAGCACGCCCTTGGGGTTGCCGGTAGTGCCGGAGGTGTAGCACAGGCTGGAAGCTGTCAGCTCATCAAACTGTGGCCATTCAAATCTGTCATCACCGCTGGCAATCAGATCATCATAGGCGATGATGTCAGGCAATGTCTTGGCGGCTTCATCCGCGCGCGCCTCCAGCAGAACGATGTGTTTCAGCGAGGTAAGCTGATCGCGGATTGCCGCCACCAGAGGCACGAAAGTTGCGTCTATAAACAGCACCTCATCCTCTGCGTGATTGATGATGTAGATCAGTTGTTCAGGGAACAGGCGTGGGTTGATCGTGTGGCAGACAAAGCCGCTGCCCGAGACCCCGAAATAGATCTCAAGGTGGCGTCGATTGTTCCAGGCGATGGTGGCGCACCGGGCTTGCTTCGAGAGCCCCAGACCGGTCAGCGCGGAGGCGAGTGCTTTGGCGTTCCGGGCGACGCTGCCCCAATTGACCGTTTCCGTGCCGCCCCCTGTGTTCACCGAGACGATTTCCGTTTGGCCGTGATAGCGTGCGGCGTGGTCGACAAGCGAAGAAATCAACAAGGGCGCTGTCATCATCTGGCCAAGCATGGGCGTCTCCGATCCACCGGTCAGGTGCAAGAATTCTCGAGAAAATATACGTCATGCCAAGGTGCCAAGGGAAACCGGCTCTGGCAAGCCTTGGCAAAGCAGGTCGCAACACGTATGGCCACAACATGAGCCTCCAGTACCACACACCCTTGTCCGCCGACGCACAGAGCGCCCTTGGCATCACCCCGCCCGCCCCGCTGGCAATGGCCGATCAGGTGCGGTTCTCCGAACTCGATGTGCTCAATCACGTCAATAACGCCGTTTATATGCATTGGTTCGAGCGCCTGCGCATCCGCTACACGCAGGATTGGGGCATTTCGCGATACATGGGCCGCGGCACTGACCCCAGGATCGTCATCAGGTCCGGCGAAATCCATTACCGCCAGGAAATGCGCATGGATGAAGACTACGTTGTGACATGTGGCTGTACCGCCTTTCGCAATACCTCCTTCACGCTGGCACAGACGCTTTGGTCGGGAGGTACGCTGCGGGCGAGCTTTAACTGTGTACTCGTCTTACTGACGCATGACGCATCCGCCCGGTTTCCGATCCCGGATGCTGTCAAAGACAGGTTCATCTCCGTCGATGGGGCAACACAGGAAAACTAGGCGCGCGTTGATCATCGGGTCAGACGGCGATTCTCAGCGCCTATGCCTGATGCTTGTGAATAAAACCGACCAGAGCAACGGTTGAACCGTCCTTGCCCGACGCCTCTTTTTCCCCTTCCACAACCGGTTGCAAAGAGGTCGCCAGTTCCTTGCCCAGTTCAACGCCCCATTGATCAAAAGAGTTGATGCCCAGAATGACGCCTTCGACAAACACGCGGTGCTCATAGAGCGCGATGATCTGGCCCAGCGTAAACGGATCAAGCGTCGGATAGGCCAAGGTGACAGACGGCCTGTTACCCTTGAAAACCCTGTGGCGGGCTTGTCGTTCAAGCTCCTTGCCCTCGAACCCGGCCGCTTGCATTTTCGCGCGGGCCTCTTCAAGGGATCGCCCGCGCATCAGGGCTTCGGATTGCGCCAGACAATTGGCAATCAGCAGTTGATGATGATGTTTCAACTCCGGCTCATGACCTTCGGCTGCAATCATGAACTCGCAGGGGATCACCCGTGTGCCCTGATGGATCAACTGATAGAATGCGTGCTGCCCGTTGGTCCCCGCAGCACCCCAGACAATGGGGCCACTATCGACCTCGACCGGGGCGCCATCCATCTGCACGCCCTTGCCATTCGATTCCATTTCCAACTGCTGGAAATAGTCCGGCAACCGGGCAAGCCTCTGATCATAGGGCAAAACGGCGCGGCTGGCATAGCCGCAGACCTGTGCATGCCAAATACCAACGAGCGACAGCAACACAGGCAGGTTTTCTGACCACTCCGCGTGGCGGAAATGACTGTCCATGGCCTGCCCCCCGCGCAAGAAGGCGTCAAACCCCTTGGCACCGATGGCGATCATGAGCGACAGGCCTATGGGCCCCCACATGGAATACCGCCCGCCGACCCAGTCCTCGAACCCGAAGACGCGCTCGGATGGAATGCCGAAATCCCGCGTTTTATCTTCCGCCGTGCTGAGGGCGGCAAATTGCGCGGTCGGATCACCCCCATGGTCTTGCATCCAGGCCTTGGCCGTGCGCGCATTTGTCATGGTTTCGATGGTTGTGAAGGTCTTTGACGCGACAATCACCAGTGTGGTTTTCGCATCCAGCCCACGCAGCGTATCCGCGACATGCGCGCCATCCACGTTGGAAACAAAATGACAGCGCGGGCCATCGTGATAGGGCGACAGCGCCTGCACGGCCATCGCCGACCCCAGATCAGAGCCGCCTATGCCGATGTTGACAACATCGGTGATGTCACTGCTGCGGACGTCTTCGGCATAGGCCCGCATCCGAGCCAATGTATCGCGCACCCCGGGCATGACATCCGCACCATCAACCAAGACCGGACCGCCATCAAGATTACGCAAAGCCGTATGCAAAACAGCGCGCCCTTCGGTGTCGTTTATGGGCTCACCCGCAAACATGGCATCCCGCTTTGTGGCCACGTCAGCTGCGTCAACGAGGTCAAAGAGAGCTGCGCGCGTGTCGTCATCGATATTGGTTTTCGAATAATCAAAGAGCATATCACCAAGCTGAGCGCTGAAAGACACCGCGCGCTGCCTGTCCTCAAAAAGCGACAGGATTGACCTCGCGCGCGTGGCATCAAAACGGGTTTGGAGCGTGTCCCAATGTGTCTTCAAGCTGCCCAATGAACCGTTCCTCCTTTGATGACCGCACCAATTGGTGCTTCGAGCGCCGGCAATGTCATTGCACGATCAAAAGCCGCGCGCTTGTCATCGCCGAAAATCAGCAGATGCTTGTCCATCGCACCATTCAACGCGGGCCCGCTGAGTGAAATACGGGTTTCAGGCTGATCGTGTGGTGTCACCGCACAGACAAGCGGTGCATCCCTGTGTATCACGCCCTCCAGTTCCGGTGCGCCGGGAAAGAGTGATGCCGTGTGCATATCCGCGCCCATGCCCAGCAGCAAAACCGAAATCGGGACTTGATCCGTCAGCATCGCGGAAATCTCGGGGGCAGCTTCCTGTGCGGTCATTCCGTCACGATAGAAAGAGACGAACTGCGCTTTTGCGGCGTGCCCGGTCAGCAATCTGGCCTTCACCAAACCGGCATTGGATCGCGCATGATCCTCTGGCACCCAACGCTCATCCGTCAGCATGACATGCACACGCGACCAGTCGATTTCCACCGAACTCATGGCATCAAAAACCGGCCCCGGCGTTGTCCCGCCCGGCACTGCAAAGCTGGCAAACTCGTGCTGCAACAGACATTTGCGCAAATCGCTGGTGAGCGCATGTGCAACGTTCATGATCGCCATATCACGATCCGAGTTTTCGACAAATTTCATGGTGTGATCTCCCGCCATTCCCGGTCATCCCGGCGCATCAGCTGTGCAGAAGCATCCGGCCCCGCGCCGTGGCTGTCGTAAGGCTTGGGCACATCGCCCCGGTTTGTCCACCCCTCGATGATCGGATCCGTCCAAGACCAGGCGGCTTCCACCTCGTCTCCGCGCATAAAGAGCGTCTGGTTTCCCCGGATCACATCCATGATCAAACGCTCATAGGCATCCACGTTTTCGGCGCCATCCGGACCCAGAGCATCGGCAAACGTCATGTCCAGCGGCACATCAATCAGCCGCATGCCGCCCGGGCCCGGCTCCTTGATTGTCACCCCCAGCGTGATGCCCTCATTGGGTTGCAGCCGGATCGACAGGACATTGCGATGACGCCCGGCTTCCTCGCCAAAAATCGAATGCGGCGTGTCCTTGAAAACAATGGAAATTTCGGACGAACGCGCGCAAAGCCGTTTGCCGGTGCGCAGATAAAACGGCGTGCCCGCCCACCGCCAGTTGGCAATATGGGTTTTCAAGGCCAGAAAACTCTCGGTCCGAGAGCGCGGATCGCCCACCGCCGTTCGATAGTCAGGGAGTTCTTCAGGATCGTCAGGGTCCGCTTCATATTGGCCCCGCACGATGTGGTGTGGCTCCACCGGCTCCAATGCTCTGATAACCTTGAGCTTTTCATCACGTACCGCATCCGGCGAGAAACGCGCCGGGGGTTCCATGGCGATCAGACAGAGCAGTTGCATCAGGTGGTTCTGCACCATGTCCCGCATAGCACCGGATTTGTCGTAATATTCACCGCGTCCGCCCACACCGACGGTTTCGGCGACCGTGATCTGAATGTGGTCAACAAACTGACTGTTCCACAAGGGCTCAAACAGCATGTTGCCAAAGCGCACCGCCATGAGGTTCTGAACGGTTTCTTTGCCCAGGTAGTGATCAATCCGGTATATCTGTTTTTCGTCGAAATATTTTGCCAGCGTTGCGTTCAGGGACTGTGCCGAAGCCAGATCGCGCCCGAATGGTTTTTCAACGACGATCCGCGCCTCCGCATCGGCCATGCCATGGCTCTGAAGGCGCTCGGCCAGATCGCCAAAAAGCGACGGGGCTACTGAGAAATAATACGCCTCCACACGGCCCTTGCCAGCCATACGTTCCTGAAGCTCTTTCCAGCCTCTCTCCCCACGCGCGTCAATTGTCACGTAGTCAAGACAGGTCAGGAATTCCTCCAGCGTGCCGTCTTCGCAGGCTTTGCCACCGCCGAATTCGCGGATGGCGTCCGCGGCGAGTTCCGCGTAGTCGGATGCCGCCATATCGCGGCGCGCGGCGCCCACGATGCGTGCGTCCTTTGGCATTTGGCCCGCGCAGTAACGCCGGAAAAGCCCCGGCAGAATTTTGCGACGGGCCAAGTCGCCGGTGCCGCCGAATATCACGAGATCAAAGGGGCTGACGGGAATTACGCGCGAAACCATATTGTCTATCCTGAATCCAGATGTCTGAGCGTCTTGCGCTCCTGTTAGCGCAAACAGAAACAGATTGAAACCCGTTCACAAACCCGTGCAAAGAGAACAAAAGATGTTTTCTTGCCTTTGTCTATCTCCTAGCACACATTCACCGGAAGCTGACAGGAAGGACACGCGCGCCCATGAAAGATCTCTCACAGGCCAATGCAGGAAAATTCTTAGAACCTGCTTTTACCGCCAAAGGTGAAGAGCGCGCGACCGTTCGTCTGACCTCCCCTAAAACGCTTTGGTTCAACACCGGGACCCTGTGTAATATCACCTGCCTGAACTGCTACATTGAGAGCAGCCCAACAAATGATCGGCTGGTCTATATTACAGCGGATGAGGTCTCGGCCTACCTGGACCAGATCGAGGACAGGAAATGGCCGATTACGGAAATCGCCTTCACGGGGGGCGAGCCCTTCATGAACCCGCAAATGATCGATATGGCGCGGCGTGCACTGGCGCGTGGATATGAGGTTTTGATCCTCACCAATGCCATGCGACCGATGATGCGCGCAAAGATGCGCGATGGGCTGGTCGCGTTGAATGAGGCGCATCCGGGCAGGCTGACGCTACGCATCTCCGTGGACCATCATGATCCGCTTTTGCACGACTGCGAACGTGGTACCGGAGCCTTCGGGAAAACACTGGCGGGTATGGAATGGCTTAGGGACAACAGTATCTGCATGGCGGTCGCCGGGCGCTCTATCATGGCCGAAAGCGATGTGGAAAGCCGCGCCGGTTATGCGGCGTTTTTCGAAAAACACGGCTTTGACATTGATGCGCATGACCCCACCATGACCGTGCTCTTTCCTGAAATGGACGAAACGGTCGAAGTCCCGGAAATCACTAAGGGCTGCTGGGACATCCTGAACAAATCGCCGGATGCATTGATGTGTTCCTCATCCCGCATGGTCGTCAAACGCAAGGGCGACGCCTCACCGGTTGTGCTCGCCTGCACATTGCTGCCCTATTCCGCGGAATTCGAACTCGGCGCTACGCTGGAAGAGGCCGAAAAGGACGTGGCGCTCAACCATCCTCATTGTGCGAAATTCTGCGTTCTGGGGGGCGCCAGTTGCTCTGTCTGAGCGAACGGTTCAATGTATGGTGAATTCACCCGTCACGTTGCGCCATTCCCCCGGACTGATCATCTTGCGATGGGTAAACCGCACGGAATGAAGTGGGCCTTCAATCTCTGACTGCCAGAATTCGACAAATTCGAACAGCTTCGGATGGTCGGGTGCCAGATCATATTCCTGCCAGATGAAGGTATTCAGCACGTGGGTGTAATCCGGAATGTGGTAAAAGAATTCGGCCGTGGTTAGCCCATAGCCTTTGAGCATAAGTTCTGTTTCAGATTCGGGCATTTTTTAACCTTTTCACTGTTTCACAGCACCAGGATGCCATGACAAAATTACTTTTCAATGAAAACAATGTGTTATCACTTGAGCCAGTTGGCTGCTAATCCTGTTGACGAACAGGCATTGCACCTTATATGTCCCCTCTGATAGTGTGCTCCCACAAGATATAGAGCCAGCGGGAAGATCGAGCGAACCACGTGAGCGACACACCACAACCCCCTGAAAACGATGATGAAATGACCCCGGAGCGCGCCGCGTATGACGGGCCGTCGGTCAGCATCGAACATGAGATGCGCACGTCCTACCTCGACTATGCGATGTCCGTTATCGTCAGCCGCGCCATTCCGGATTTGCGCGATGGGTTGAAGCCGGTGCACCGCCGGATCCTCTTTGCCATGCATGAAACCGGCAATACCCATGACAAATCCTACCGCAAATCCGCGCGTCCCGTCGGCGACGTGATGGGCCAGTATCACCCCCATGGTGACAGCGCGATTTATGATGCCCTCGTGCGCATGGCGCAGGATTTTTCCATGTCGCTGCCGCTGCTCGATGGCCAGGGCAACTTTGGCTCCATGGACGGCGATAACCCCGCCGCCATGCGCTATACCGAAGTGCGCATGGACAAACCTGCCGCCTATCTGCTGGCCGATATCGACAAGGATACTGTCGATTTTCAGGATAACTACGATGGCAAGCAGCAGGAGCCGACCGTGCTCCCTGCCCGTTTTCCCAACATGCTGGTCAATGGCGCGGGCGGTATTGCCGTTGGGATGGCCACGAATATTCCACCACATAACCTTGGTGAAGTGGTTAACGCGACGCTCGCCCTGATCGAGGAACCGGATCTGACCTCCGAGCAGCTCATCGAATATGTGCCGGGGCCTGATTTCCCTACGGGTGGCATCATGCTGGGTCGTTCTGGCGCGCGCAAAGCCTATCTTGACGGGCGCGGCAGCGTGATCATCCGCGCCAAAACCCGGGTGGAGGAAATCCGCAAGGACCGTTGGGCCATCATCGTGGACGAGATCCCCTATCAGGTGAACAAGGCCACGATGATCGAGAAGATCGCTGAGCAGGTGCGCGAGAAGAAAATCGAAGGCATCTCCCATGTTCAGGACGAATCCGACCGGAACGGGGTGCGGGTTGTTGTGGAGCTGAAACGGGATGCCACCGCTGAGGTGGTGATGAACCAGCTTTACCGGTTCACGCCGATGCAGACCTATTTCGGCTGCAATATGCTGGCGCTGAATGGTGGTCGGCCCGAACAGCTGACACTGCGGAAATTCCTGACGTATTTCATAGACTTCCGCGAAGATGTTGTCGCGCGCCGCACCGCCTATCTGCTGCGCAAGGCGCGCGAGCGCAGCCATATCCTGTGCGGTCTGGCCGTGGCGGTGACCAACATCGACGAGGTGGTCGCCACGATCCGTGCCTCTGCGGACGCGCCGGAAGCGCGGCAAAAGCTGATGACGCGGCGCTGGCCGGCGCAGGACATCCTGCCCTATATCGCGCTTATTGATGATCCGACCCATACCGCCAATGACGACGGCACCTATAACCTCTCCGAGGCGCAGGCGCGCGCGATCCTGGAACTGCGGCTGCAACGGCTGACCCAAATCGGGGTTAAGGAGGTCACGGACGAGCTGGAAGAACTGGCCGGTAAGATCAAGGAATACCTGGAAATTCTCGGATCGCGCGACCGGATCATGGGCATCATCGCCGACGAGCTGCGCGAAGTGCGCGACCTTTTCGCGGTGCCACGCCGGACCGAGATTGTCGACTGGTCGGGTGACATGGAGGACGAAGACCTGATCGCGCGCGAAGATATGGTCGTGACGGTCACCTCCGGCGGCTATATCAAACGCACGCCGCTCGCCGATTTCCGCAGTCAGCGCCGCGGCGGCAAGGGTCTGGCGGGCATGCAGACCAAGGAAGAGGACGTGGTCACCACCCTCTTTGTCGCCAACACGCATACGCAGCTTTTGTTCTTCACCACCGATGGCATGGCCTACAAGCTCAAGACCTGGCGTTTGCCGCAGGGCGGGCGCACCTCCAAGGGCAAGGCGATCGTCAACATCCTGCCGATCCCGCCGGGCGTGTCCGTGGCTGCGATTCTGCCCATCGACCGGGATGAAAAAGACTGGTCGGAATTGCAGATCGTCTTTGCCACCTCTGCCGGAACAGTGCGGCGTAACGCCTTGTCAGACTTCACAAATGTGAAATCCAACGGCAAGATCGCAATGAAGTTCGAGGACGAGCATGCGCAGACAACGCTGATCAACGCGCGCATCGCCTCTCCGGATGATGATGTGATGCTGGTCACCGCGTCTGGCCGCGCGATCCGCTTCCCCTCCTCCGACGTGCGTGTGTTCAACTCGCGCAGTTCCGTCGGGGTGCGGGGTGTGAGATTGACAGGTCACGACAAGGTGGTTTCGATGTCGGTGATCCGCCATTTCAACGCCAGCCCGGACGAACGGGCCGCTTACCTCAAGATGCGCCGCGCGATGGCTGGTCTGGCGGATGACGCCGATATGACCGACGACGAAAGCACCGATGCAAATGCCACCATCAGCCAGCAGCGCTATGCGGAGATGTCGGCGGCGGAAAATCTGATCCTGACGCTGACCTCCAAGGGCACCGGCAAGCTGAGTTCCAGCCACGATTACCCGGTGCGCGGGCGCGGCGGCATGGGTGTGCAGGCCATGGACAAGGGCATGCGCGGTGGGGCGCTGGTCGCCTCCTTCCCGGTGGAGATGGACGACCAGATCATGCTGGCCACCTCCAAGGGTCAGTCGATCCGCGTGCCGGTCGAAGGCATTTCCTTCCGGTCCCGCTCGGCGGGTGGGGTCAAGGTATTCGATACCGGCAAGGGCGAAGAAGTTGTCAGCGTCGCCTGGATCGCGGATCAGGGGGAACCCGAGGCAGAGGATTCAGAAGGCTCCGAGGCGTAGACGGTGCCGCTATCAGCCGCCTGGCACGGCTGATAGCGGTAACCCGATAGGGTCGTAGCGTAATCTCGACAACGGTGCCGTAGCAGCGAAATCGCAACTATCGGTGTTCGCTGCGAGCCTCGCGAGTGCCTCCATAGGTTCTGTAAATTGCGGACCCATGTCGCAGAGCATCTCCATCTCGGCGCCTCCGGTGTCACAAAGGGCCTGTTGCTGACGATACGCTCGCAGATATGGACAATAGATGTGATACTCAACATCGAGATCAGCAAAAAAATCTTTCCACACATCCGAAATCTCCATCGTGGCCGCGGCCTCAACCGCCTGATACTGAAGAAGTTTTCGCGCCATGATCGACGAAAGAAAACCGGCATCATGACCACTGTAATAGGCAGCATTTTCGAGGTACGGGTCCCCAGCAAGGAAAGCGTCAGGCGTCCCTCGCCCCGTTAGCTGACCCGCGTAGTCCGACCAAAGATGCGGGTCATGTGGTCGGGTAACAAGTTTCCGACGAGCGTATTCAATCCGTGTTGCTGCATCAATCGGATCGGGCAGCTTTTCGTGTTTTCTCTTGCTGCGCTTTTGATCGCCCGCCGGAGCCCAATCGAGAAGTGCCATATCAATCAGATCGTGATTATATGGATCGTGCTTCAAAGCTTCCCTCGCATGGGCCCGCGCTTGCAGGATCACCTGCCGATCAATTTTTGGCCATCCATTGGGCTGGGCAATAAAAGCGTTATATCGCATTGCGAGATTGAGATTGATGCGTGTCGGTTCAGACATGATCCGCCGGGCAAATCGCATTTGCTTGTCGGATGCCAAGCCATCGTGCGCCATGGTGATAATGAATTTTGCCCGGTAGAAATCGAGGTACCGATCGTCATCTTCATCCACCTTGGACACGAGCCAGTCGAAGGACTCATCGTTGAAGTCTTCGTAACGCCCAACGAACTTGCACCGGAAAACCATATCCACACCGTCGGTCGGCACCATCGGCCCATAGCGTTCACAAATCCGATCCAGCATTTCGACAGAACCATTGTACGCTGGGTTCGCCAAAAACAACACGCGGTGTAGCGTTCCCCAGTTCGGTCGCATTTCCATAATGCGGTCAACGAACACCCCCGGTTGGTCCATTACGCCGGTAATCGCCACGAGTTTTAAGGCACCGTCGGAGACCGGAATAAGATCAGGGTCTTCCTCGAATGCCAAACGAACCCTGCGCCCCGCTTCGCTCAACAAGAACCTGTAAGCGGAAAACGCATCACGATGTAGATCACTTGCAAAGGATGTCCCAATGAGTCCATCTGCCGCCGAACTGATGCTCCAAAATCGCGCGATATTAGGCATCGCACCCGTAGGATCGTCTTCAAGCCATTTGTTGATGAACGCGATCATGCGCCGATCTGTTGTCTGGAAACCAGAAAAGAGGGTGCGCATGTAGTCAGCCGAAATCTCACCCGAAAGATAGACATCCTGGGCCTGTTTCAACGCAGCGGATACGGCTTTCACCTCACCGTCGTACGCTAACTGCCGCAATTCTGATAACGTAACAACTGGCGGATTTTCAGCATTCGCGGAAAAAGCCGCCAAACCAATAAGGAAAATTGTAAGTCCACGCTTGAACATTTCCGGCTCCCATCTTGCTGAGCCAACAGTGCAAGCAGAATGCGGCGGCGTTATGACTTCGGAGTATCTCCCTGAACTTGGTTAAAGGCCATAGATGGTGGTGAATTTTTCTCTCAGATAGGCCAGCAGCGGGGCTTCTGAAGGGTCAGCACCTCGGGCGCGGGCGATGACGTCGCGGGGCTCATAGAGACCGCCGTGGCTTTGTACGTTCTCGCGCAGCCAATCGGTGGCCGGTGACGTGTCACCCTGCGCCAGATGGCTGTCGAGGTCCGGCACGGCGCTGCGCAGGGCTTCGTGCAGGCAGCCCGCGTAGACATTGCCCAGGCTGTAAGTCGGGAAATAGCCGAAGAGACCAACCGACCAGTGCACATCCTGCAATACGCCGTTCGAAGGTTTATCCACCGCAAAGCCGAAATCAGCCTCGAAACGGTCATTCCACGCGGCTTCGAGATCGGCGACCTGCAGATCACCGGCCATCAGCGCGCGTTCGAGATCAAAGCGCATCAGCACGTGCAAATTATACTGCAATTCATCCGCCTCGGTCCGGATGTAGCCATCCGAGACCCGGTTCACACAGGCGTAAAAGGCGTCTTCATCGGCAATGCCGAAATCGCCGAACATGTCGCGCATCTGGCCATAGAGCCAGCCGGTAAAGGCGCGGCTGCGCCCGATCTGGTTTTCATAGATGCGGCTCTGGCTTTCATGCACGCCCATGGACACGCCTTCGCCCAGCGGGGTCAGCAGATAGTCGCGGTTGATATTCTGCTCATAGGCGGCGTGACCGACCTCGTGGATTGTGGAATAGAAACAGTTGAACGGATCCTCTGCGCTGGTGCGGGTTGTGATGCGCACATCGAGCCCGGAGCCGGAACTGAAAGGGTGCACCGCCTTGTCGACGCGCCCATGGGTCATGTCATAACCGAAGGCCCTGGCCAGCTTGCGGGTCAGTTTCATCTGGGCTGCCTCATCAAAGGAACCGCTGAGTTTGGGTGGCGCATCGGCCGCGCGCACGGCCGCCCGCAGCGCGGCAAGCTCGGGACGCAGCGCGCCAAACATCGCCTCAAGCTCCGCCCCGGTGGTGCCGGGTTCATAGTCGGCCAGCATGGCGTCATAGACATCGCCGCCATTTGCCAGGGCCTGCCCTTCCTCGCGTTTCAGGGTGATCACCTCTTCGAGCGTGGGGGCAAAGGTAGCAAAATCATCCGCGCTGCGGGCCTCGGCCCAGGTGCCCTGCGCTTCGGATGTCACCCGCGCGATGCGGGCGGCCAGATCGGCGGGCACCTTACTGGCGCGGTCATGGCTGCGCCGGATGTGGCGAAGCTGCGCCTGCGCCTGCGCATCCAGATCGGCGCCATCCAGTTCCGCCAGCCAGCCCGCCACCCGCGCATCGACACGGCGGGCGTGCAGAACGCTTTCCATCGCGGCCATTTCTTCACCCCGTTGCGGGGCCGCCCCGCGCGGCATCATGGTCTCCTGATCCCAGCCCAGACGTCCGGCGACTTGCACCAGAGCCTGCGTTTCACGGGCATGCGCCATGAGGGCGTCAAATGCAGTCATGGGGTGTTTCCTCTCAAAGACGTGGCAATGGGATAGCCGCTCAGGAACCGGGCGCGTAGGATCAGCACCCAGAGGACCACGGCCAGAAGCTGGTGGAGCAGCGCGATATGCACCGGCGCACCATAGAGCACCGTGGCGATACCGATCACGATCTGCAAGGCCACGGCGGCGATCATGGCATTGAAGGCAAAGCGCGTTGTGGCATGGGCGGATTTGCGGCCCCGCAGCCAGACCACCATGGCAAAACCCGCCAGTAGATAACCGCTGACCCGGTGGATGAACTGCACCAGTCCGGGGCTTTCAAAGAAGTTGCGCCACAGCGGGTCAAGCACAAAAGCACTGGCCGGAAAGACCTGCCCGCCCATCAGCGGCCAGTCGGTATAGCTGCGCCCGGCGTCGATGCCCGCGACCAGCGCGCCCAACAGGATTTGCAGGAAGGCGAAATGCATCAATCCGGTAGCCAGCCCCCATTGTCTGGCCTCCTTGGCACGCCGGGCCTGCATCAGATCACGGCCTGATCGCCCGAGTTGCAGAATATACCAGGTGATGAAACCCAGAATGACGAAAGCCAAGCCAAGATGGGTAGCCAGACGGTAACTGGCCACATCTGTCACGCCCTCGCCCTGGGTCACGCCGGAGGCGACCATCCACCAGCCAATGGCCCCCTGCGCGCCGCCAAGCGCGCCCAGAAACAGCAGTTTCGGCGACCAGCCGGTCGGAATTTGCCGCCGCAGCGCGAACCACGCAAAGCCCAGAGCCCAGACCAGCCCGACGACGCGGCCCAATTGGCGATGGCCCCATTCCCACCAGTAAATCACTTTGAAATCATCGAGTTGCATCCACTGGTTCTGAATCCGGAATTCATCAATCGCCTGATATTTCGCGAATTCCATTTCCCAGTCAGCCGCATTCATCGGCGGCAGCGCCCCGGTGATCGGGCGCCATTCGGTGATGCTGAGCCCGCTGTCGGTCAACCGTGTCAGCCCGCCCACGGCGATCATCAAAAAGACCAGAGCAAAGAGGACCATCAGCCAGATACGGATTGCGCCACGCGCGCCGCCACGACCCTGATCAATGACCCCTGTTTGCGCAACGGGCCGCGTTTGCTGCTCGGTGCCGACCTCTTCGAAGAGCTTGCGTTTGCGGCTCATGCCATCGTCCTTGTCTTAACTTCAGCCGCATACCTAAGGCGCTTGACCGGGCGCGTCCAGTTGCTAGTCGTCGCGCGTTTTCCAGCGGACCATCTGGCGCATCACCCCGTGCAGCATCTGCACATCTGCACGGGTCAGCGGCATGCGGCTCCACATGTTGCGCAGATTGGTCCGCATGGAGTTGGCTTTGTGTTCGGGAAAGAAAAATCCGGCCTCTTCCAGCCGGTCTTGATAGTGTTGCGCCAGATGTTCCACCTCCACCCCTTCGGCCCAGTCCGTGCCTGCCATTTCGGTGGTGTGATCCATCACCTCGCCCACGGCGCGCATCCATTCATAACCCACCAGCAGCACACATTGCGCCAGATTGAGCGAGGCAAATTCGGGGTTCACGGGCACCGAAATAATCGCATTGGCCCGGGCGATATCGTCGTTTTCAAGCCCGGCCCGCTCCGGGCCAAAAAGGACGGCGACCCGCTGCCCGGACGCGATCTTTTCCGCCGCCATCTGCATTGCTGCTTCGGGGCTGAAGACCGGCTTGGTCAAATCCCGCGCCCGCGCCGTGGTGGCAAAGACATAAGAGCAATCGGCCACGGCATCCGGCAGATCGGGGCTGAGCCGCGCGCCGTCCAGCAGCCGCCCTGCTCCGCTTGCCATCGCTGTCGCCGCGGGGTTCGGCCAGCCGTCACGGGGGGCCACAAGACGCATCCGGTCGAGGCCGAAATTCCACATCGCGCGCGCAGCAGCACCAATGTTCTCGCCCATCTGGGGGCGCACCAGCACGAAGGCGGGTGTTTCGGGTTGCTCAACGGGCTTTGTCATGCCCGCCTCATAAGCTGCGTGCTGCGCGCCCGCAACATGCAGCCCGCCCCCATGCGAATTTTTCCGCGTCACGGGCATATTCATTTCCATTCGTTTGCAGGTGCGCTACTGCTCTGCCAAAGACCACGGAAGGATCCCGTTCATGGACATGCCCGAGCAGCCGCAGCTATATTTGATTACCCCGCCGGAATTCGAACTGAGCAGCTTTCCCGACGTTCTGGCCTCTGTTCTGGATGCACATGAGGTGGCTTGTGTGCGCCTGAGCCTGTCCACCAAGGACGAAGACCGGCTGTCACGCGCGGCAGACGCCTTGCGTGAAGTCACCCATGCCCGTGACATCGCCCTTGTGCTCAGCGATCACTCGGTGCTGGCAGACCGGTTGGGCTTGGACGGCGTGCATCTGACCGATGCTGCCCGTTCGGTCCGCGAAACGCGCAAGGCGCTTGGTGCGGAGGCCATTGTGGGCAGTTATTGTGCGACCTCGCGCCATGATGGCATGACAGCTGGCGAAGCGGGCGCGGATTACGTGAGTTTCGGACCCTTACGCGCCTCCGCACTGGGAGACGGGAGTTTCGCCCCGTTGGATCTGTTTCAATGGTGGTCAGAGGTGATCGAGGTGCCGGTGGTGGCCGAAGGCGATCTGACCGCCGACATGGTGGCACAGCTTGCGCCGCACACGGATTTCTTTGGCATCGGCTCGGAAATCTGGGATGCGGACGCGCCGGCCAAAGCCTTGGGTGCCCTGACCAGCGCCATGGTGTGAGCCGTCACAAAAAGACACGCTCCACAAACCAATAGGCCCCGACCGCCGCGATCACGCAGGAGGCGGGAATGGCGATACGGGCCCGATACCAGGGCCGTTTGGCAAACCAGCCCACGCAGGCAAAGGCCAGTGCGATCACGGTCAGCTGGCCCAGCTCGACCCCGATGTTGAACCCGATGAGGGCCGGGATGAACTGACCTTCTGGCAGGCCAAACTCTCCCAGCACGGAGGCAAACCCCAACCCGTGCAGCAACCCGAAGCCAAAGATGATGACAGGCCGCCAGGGGTTGAGCCCCGAGGTAAAGATATTCTCCACCGCGACAAAGACGATGGAGGCGGCAATCATCGGCTCCACCACCGACGCGTTGATGCTCACAAGGCCCAGAGCCCCCAGCGCGAGCGTGACCGTGTGCGCCAGCGTGAAGGCGCTGACCTGCCAGACCAGCGGGCGCAGCTTCGTGCTCAGGAAAAACAGGCCCAGCACAAAGAGAATATGATCAAGCCCTTTGGGTAGGATGTGGTCAAACCCCACCGGGATATAGCCCAGAAACGCCTGCGTCAGCGTCTGCGCACCACCCCCGGCAAAGGCGATGGGCGGGCTGCTGTCGCCGCCTGCCAGATAGCCGGTGTAAGGTTCCTCGACCCCCTGCTGGCGCAGCACCAGCGCCCCAGACCCGGTGGGCCAATGCAGCGTGACCGCGCGCGCACCTTCAGGCAGAGGGGCCGTCAGGGTCAGAAGCGAAATGCGGGGCAGTTCGATATCCACATCTTCAGGCACCTCCAGCTGCGCGATGCTGAAACTCAGGGGCACATCCGCTTCGGCCAGCGGGGCCGCGTTCCACAGTGTGGTCAATTGCGGCACAAGTTCGGAGAGCGCATCCGCAGGCAGATCACGCAAGCGTGTATAAGCGTCGCTGGCCGCGTCATCATCGGTGTTATCCACAAGATCAAGATCAACACCGGAGAGGAAAGCCTCGATATTGATGCGAAAATCCAGCGTGACATGATCGTCCGGTGACAGGGAAAGGTCAGCGATCGTGGGTTGCAATTCATGGGCGCGGCTTGCAGGCGCGTCGAGCCACAGAGCAGCGGTTGACAAAACTGCCAAAAACAACAGCTTGAACAGGAAGGTTTTTAACGTGGATAACATCGTGATCTCTCGTCTTTTCATCGTGGCCCTACTGCTAACCGGTCAGCCCGCGGTTGGCCATGAGTTTTGGATTGAACCGGAACAGTTTCAGGTTGCACCCGGTGCGGAACTTGTTGCCCATTTGCGCAATGGTCAGAATTTCAAGGGCTCCTCGCTGGCCTGGTTTGACAACCGGTTCACCCGATTTGACATGGTTTCGGGCGATGAGCTGACCCCTGTTGAGGGGCGCATCGGCGACACACCTGCACTGGAGGTCACAGCGCCAGGAGCGGGGTTGCTGGTGATCCTGCATGAAACGACCTCTTCCAACCTGACGTATAAGGAATGGGAAAAGTTTCTGAAATTTGCCGATCACAAGGATTTCCCGGATGCTGCGGCGGATCACGAGGCCGCTGGCTGGTCGAAGGAACGGTTTCGCGAGACCTATACGCGCCATGCCAAGGCACTGGTCGCGGTGGGTGCTGGGGCCGGAGCGGACCGCGCCTTTGGGCTGGCCACGGAATTTGTCGCCCTGACAAACCCCTATGATCCGGGATTTGACGGGCAGATGCGTGTGCAGGTCTATTATCAGGGCGTGCCGCGCGCGGATGCGCAGGTCGAAATCTTTGACCGCGCGGCGGATGGCAGCGTAACGGTGTCGCTCACCCGCACGGATGACGACGGAATAGCGGTACTGCCTGTCAGGCAAGGGCATGACTATCTGCTCGACGCGGTGGTGCTGCGCCCCAGTGCCGCCGCAGGCACGGCTGAAAACGCCCCGGTGTGGGAAACCCTCTGGGCGGCGCTGACCTTTGCTGTGCCCGAATAATAGCAGCCCGCTCTTGAACCCCCCGCACTTCCCCGTCACAAGACGGCTATGAAATCTACGCCTGACATTTTGTGTATCGGCTCGGTTCTGTGGGACATCATCGGCCGGTCCGCCAGCGCCATGCGGCAGGGATCAGATGTGCCCGGGCGGATCACTCGCCTGCCCGGCGGCGTGGCCATGAACATCGCCATGACACTTGCACGCTTTGATCTCACCCCGGCGCTGTTGACGGCCATCGGGCGAGATGCGGAAGGCGATGAGTTGATCAGCGCCTGTGCCGCGCGCGGCATGATCACCGACACGGTCTACCGCTCCGACGACTTGCCAACCGACATCTACATGGCCGTCGAAGGTGCAAACGGCCTGATCGCGGCCATTGCCGATGCGCATTCGCTTGAGGCGGCGGGCGCCAAGATACTGGCACCGCTGTCGGATGGGCGGCTGGCGACGCCGGAAACACCCTATGAGGGGCTGGTGGCGCTTGACGGCAATCTGACCCTGAAACTGCTGAGCGATATTGCCCGCAGCCCGCTGCTGGCGCAGGCGGATTTGCGCGTGGCGCCTGCCTCGCCGGGCAAGGCCGAAAGGCTGGCCCCCTTTGTGCAGACCGGGCGCGGCACGCTTTATGTCAATCTCGAAGAGGCCGGGCTGCTCTGCCAGAAGAAATTCGCCAATTCGCGTGACGCGGCCGAAGGGCTGCTGAAACGTGGCGCGGCGCGCGTTCTGGTCACCGATGGTGGATCGGATGCGACCGAGGGTCGTGCGGACGCGCTGATCACCCAGACCCCGCCGCAGGTTCTGGTGACCCGCGTCACAGGGGCCGGTGATACCTTCATGGCCGCCCATATCGCCGCAGATGCCGAAGGGTCCAGCCCCGAAGACGCGCTGAGACGCGCCCTGCACGCCGCCGCCACCTATGTTTCCGGAGAAACTGCCCTATGACCGCCCTGCCCCTGATCCTCTCTGCCGAGGTTGCCGCCGCAAAAGCCGCTGGCAGACCCATTGTCGCACTGGAAAGCACCATCATCACCCATGGCATGCCCTATCCGCAGAACCTTGAGGTTGCCCGCCAGGTGGAAAACGACATCCGCGCTGAAGGGGTGACCCCGGCGACCATCGCCGTGATGGATGGCACGTTGCACATCGGCCTCGACGACATACAGTTGGAAGAACTGGCGCAGGCCAAAGGGGTTGCCAAGCTGTCGCGTGCCGATATAGCCGCCTGCATGGCCACAGGCGGCACTGGTGCGACCACGGTCGCAGCCACCATGATCGCCGCCCATACCGCTGGCATCGCGGTTTTCGCCACGGGCGGGATCGGCGGCGTGCACCGGGGCGCTGAAGACAGCTTTGACATCTCCGCTGACCTGATGGAACTGGCGCAAACCCCAGTGACCGTTGTGGCCGCGGGCGCGAAAGCCATTCTGGACGTGGACAAGACGCTGGAAGTTCTGGAAACCCAAGGGGTGCCGGTGATCGCCGTGGGTCAGGATAATTTCCCGGCGTTCTGGAGTGCATCCTCTTTGCTGAAAGCGCCCCTGCGCATGGATCAGGCCGGTGAGATTGCCCGGGCGCATCACATGCGCGGCATGCTGGGATTGCCCGGCGGGCAGCTTGTCGCCAACCCCATTCCACAGGCTGATGAAATATCCGCCGAAACCCTGGCCCCGATCATTGCACAGGCGCAATCGGACGCGGATGCTCATGGGATCAGAGGCAAGGCCGTCACACCCTACCTGCTGCAACGGATTTTCGAGCTGACCGAGGGGCGCTCGCTGACGGCAAACATCGCACTGGTACGCAACAACGCCCGTCTGGCCGCATCAATTGCCACGGAATTGACCAGTATTTCGCGTGGTGCGGGAAGTTGAAGGGAAACCAACCGGACGCCATTGTGAAGTGGCAATAAAGCGCCTAACTACGGTTAACCAGTTTGAGAAACGTTTATGAATACGCCGTTTGACCCTGAACCACCCCTGACACGCAGAAGCCTTTTTGCCCGCCTGCGGGCGTCGTTTCTGACCGGGCTTGTGGTGATCGCACCTGTGGGTCTGACCATCTGGCTGATCTGGTCGGTGGTGGGTTGGATTGACGGCTTTGTGCTGCCACTGGTGCCCGACAGCTACCAGCCCGACAAGGTGCTTCAGGATTACCTGGGGCTCGATCCTTCGGTGCAGATCAACGTGCGCGGCATCGGTGTGGTCATTTTCCTGGTCTTCACCATCGTTGTGGGGTGGATGGCCAAGGGGCTGATCGGGCGATCACTGATCAGATACGGCGAAAGCCTTGTGGAACGCACCCCCGTTGTCCGCACAATCTATTCCGGCATCAAACAGATTTCGGAGACGGTTTTTGCGCAATCGGAACGTTCCTTCGAAAAAGCCTGTCTGATCGAATACCCGCGGCGTGGCATCTGGGCCATCGGGTTCATCTCGACTACCACCAAGGGCGAGATCGCCGCGCGTGCAAATGATGCACGTCCCATGGTCAGTGTGTTCGTACCGACGACACCGAACCCGACGTCCGGATTTTTGCTGTTTTTTCCTGCCGATGACATCATCGAGCTGGACATGACCGTGGAGGAAGCCGCCAAACTGGTGATCTCCGCCGGGCTTGTCTATCCCAACGGCAAAGACCCGAACACGCCGCCTGAAAACGGGCAGATCTGAGCTTACTGGAACATTTCCACCAGATCGACCGAACTGCGCTTGTTAAGATCCTTCTTGTGCTGCGCAATGAAGTCATCGGCGGCCTTCTGACCCGCCTCTTTCAGACGCGACAGGGTGAAGGGTGTGGGCACCAGTTTGGTGGCGACGGATAGTTCGTTCATCAGCGCGTCATCGGCAATCATATGCACCAGCACCCGGCTTTTCTGATCCGTGGACAGCGTCCCGCGATCCAGCAGCCGCTGCACGAATTCAATGGCGCGCAATTCACGCAGCAATGAGGAATTAAAACTGATCTCGTTGATCCGGTTCTGAATGGCCTGCGCCGAGCGTGGCAGTTCGGTGCGTTCGAGCGGGTTGATGTTGATGATCAGGATGTCGTCAGGCAAATTCGGGTGAAACAGCGGGAAAAGCGCGGGGTTGCCGGTGTAACCGCCATCCCAGAAGGCTTCCTTCATACCGGTTTCAGCGTCTTCGACCTCGACCGCCTGAAATACTGTGGGCAGACAGGCAGAGGCGAGAATGGCGTCGGTGCTGATCTCGCTATCCTTGAAGACGCGCACCTTGCCGTTGCGCACGCGCGTGGCGCAGATGAAAAGGCAAGGCCCCTCGCCGCTTTCTTCACAGACAGCATCAAAATTGAACTGTTTGACGATAGCGCGCAGCGGATTGCTGTAAAACGGGCCGTATGCGTAAGGAGAAACCAGCCGCGAGACCGCATCGGCGGTCATCACCGGCCAGGAATATTCCAGCGCCTGACTGAAATCCGATAGCGAAAACGGCACCATCCAGGCGGGGATATTCAGATCAGGGCGCGCGCCCACTTCCTGCCAGAGCCAGTCGAGCCGCGCCCGCGCGCCGTCGCGCCCGCCTTCGATCATCCCCGCCTTGAGGGCCGCCCCGTTCAGCGCACCCGCCGAGGTGCCCGAGATCGCGGCAATCTCGATGTCTTCCTCCTGCAGCAGCCGGTCGAGCACCCCCCAGGTGAAGGCCCCATGCGCGCCGCCACCCTGCAGGGCCAGATTGATCCGCTTTTTGCGCGCCATGATAGCAGCCTTCCCCGTTACCGGATTATGTATGTCGTTGCCTGTTCCCGAAAGATCAAAGCGCGCTTAAAGCGCCGTCCAGCCGCCATCGACGCTGATCGTGGTGCCGGTGATCTGGGCCGCCGCATCCGAGCACAGGAAGGTTGCCGTGCCGCCCATCTGCTCGACGGTTGCAAACTCCTTGGACGGCTGCCGGGTGAGCATGACCTTCTCGATCACCTCTTCGCGCGACATGTTATATTCCTTCATCGTGTCGGGGATTTGCTTTTCCACGATGGGCGTCAGCACATAGCCCGGACAGATGGCATTGGCGGTAATGGGTTCTTGCGCGGTTTCCAGCGCCGTTGTCTTGGTCAACCCGACCACCCCGTGTTTGGCGGCAATATAGGCGGATTTGAAGGGCGAGGCCGTCAGCCCATGGGCCGAGGCGATGTTGATCACTCGTCCCCAGCCTGCGGCGCGCATCATGGGCAGGGCGGCAGCGGTCGTGTGAAAGGCCGAAGACATATTGATCGCAATGATGGCATCCCATTTTTCGACCGGAAAATCGGGGATCGGGGCCACATGCTGAATGCCCGCGTTATTGATCAGAATATCGCAACGCCCCGCCTGCGCGATCAGATGCCGACACTGATCGCCTTTGGACATATCGGCCTGAATGTACTGGACCTTGACCCCGGCGGATTTGGCCATGTCTGACGCCAGCGCGTGATCTTCTGTGTTATCGGTAAAAGAGTTCAGGACGATATCGGCACCAGCACGTGCGAGTTCCCAGGCAATGCCGAGACCAATACCCGAGTTCGACCCGGTAATGACGGCGGTTTTGCCCGCCAGTGAAATTTCAAATGCCATCTGTGTTTCCTTTTCCCGGTGCCAGCCATGCTGCGTTGCATGCATAATGACGTGCTGCGACTGCAAAGAAAACGCCCAATTAACCCATGGTTGATCACAAAGCGGGGGTACTCCACCTCACACAGATCAATTCACCAGATTCCACGGGCACAAAAAAAACGCCTGCACAAGGCAGGCGTTAAGTTATTGAGGCAGGTTTCATACAGGCAAGAAACCTATCGAGCAGTGATCTTGTTATAAGCAATCTAGCGCCACAGGCCAAGCTAAAAGTTTGATAAGACGGAAATACCTCGGTAGGCTGAGGTCCAAGAAAACAAGGGCAGCAGGAGATTGTCTCCAAAATGAACACTGTTTATTTCCGCGCCACCAAGCGGATTTTCGCCGTGTGCGCAGCGATTCTCTGGCTGTCGGAGGCCAGTGCCGAGCCAGCGCACGGGATATCTATGTATGGCACGCCAGCCTTGCCACCCGATTTTGTGTCTCTGCCATATGCGCGCGCCGATGCACCCAAGGGCGGTCGCATTACCCTGGGGAACACAGGTGGGTTCGACAGCCTCAATCCGTTTGTGCGCAAAGGTACAGTTCCATGGCAATTGCGCTTCTTCACCCACGAAAGTCTGATGGGCAGGTCCTGGGACGAACCCTTCACGCTTTATGGTCTTTTGGCCGAATCGGTCGAGGTCCCCGATGATCGGTCCTGGGTGGGATTCACCCTGCGTGAAAACGCCATGTTCTCGGACGGCTCGCCGGTCACCGTGGAGGATGTTCTGTTCTCTTATGAACTTCTTGGCACCGAGGGCCACCCACGCTACCACAGCCTCGCGGCCCAGATCGACGCCATCCAGCAAACCGGCCCAAGATCCCTGCGCATCACCTTCAACACCGACAATCGGGAATTGGCCCTGCTGGCGGGCATGCGCCCCATTCTCAGTCGCGCGCAATGGGAAGGTAGAGATTTCGCCAATGCCCCCCTGGCAGATTTTCCGATGGGCACCGGGCCTTACGTGATCTCCGACTATGAAGCCGGTCGCTTCGTAGAATTGACGCGCAACCCGGACTACTGGGGGATGGATGTGCCGTTTCGCAAAGGCACCCACAATTTTGACAGCATCAAGCTGGATTTTTATGGCGATGCTTCCGTGCTCTTCGAAGCTTTCAAGGGCGGGGATATTTCAGCGCTGCGCGAGTTCAATGCGGAAAAATGGGCCACCCAGTATGATTTTCCGGCAATTTCGCGTGGTGAGATCGTGAAATCGGAAATCCCGCATCAAAAACCCTCTGGTATGACCGGCTTTGTCATGAATACCCGCAAACCGCCATTCGATGACTGGCGCGTGCGCGAGGCCATGATTCAGGCGTTCAATTTCGAATTCATCAACGATACGCTGACCGGCGGGGCGCAACCGCGCATCACCTCATATTTCTCCAATTCCAGCCTCGCGATGATGCCCGGTGCAGCACAGGGTCAGGTGGCCGATCTGCTGGCGGATTTTGCGGGCACGATCCCGCCCGGCACCCTTGAGGGATATGCATTGCCGGTCTCCGACGGCTCCGCCCGTAACCGCAAGGGCATCCGGCGCGCGATGTCCCTGCTGGAAGAGGCCGGATGGACGGCACAGGACGGTCAGATGCGCAACGACTCCGGCGAGATATTGTCCTTCTCCATCCTGCTGGCACAGACCAGCAGCGAGAACATCGCCATTGCTGATCTTTATGTCTCTGCCCTGAAAAGGTTGGGAATGAACGTCGCAATCGAAACGACCGACAGTGCCCAATATACCGCCCGCACCAATGAGTTCGATTTTGACATGACCACCTATCGGCGCGCGCTGTCGCTGTCACCGGGCAATGAGCAACGGTTTTACTGGGGTTCGGAAGCGGCAGACCAGCCCGGGTCGCGCAACTGGATGGGGGTCGCTTCACCAGCAGTTGATGCGATGATCGACCGGATGCTCTCTGCCCGCGGTCAGGATGAATTCGTGGCAGCCGTGCGCGCTCTTGACCGGCTGCTGACCGCCGGGCGCTATGTCATTCCTTTCTGGCAATTCACCGAAGGCCGGATTGCCCACATCAAGGAAATGAAATTCTCCGACACCCTGCCCATTTACGGAGACGGGCCAAACTACATGCCTCAGGTCTGGTGGTATGATCCGTCCTAACAACGCGGCATGTCAGGTCAGGGAGGTCACCCAGAGAATATTGGCATCCTCTTCGCTGACAGACACGATATTGTGGCCCATCGTCCCGTCGTAATAGGCACTATCGCCACGACGCATTTCAATGGGTTCGTAGAATTCCGTAAAAAGGCGAATGACACCGGTCAGTACATAGAGAAATTCTTCGCCGTCGTGACGCACCCAGCCGTCGAATTCTTCCATGCGACGGGCGCGCACACGGGCGCGGTACGGCAGCATTTGTTTCTTGGTCAGGGTTTCAGCCAGAAGCTCGTGTTCATATGTCACCGTTGCCTGGGCCGTCCCCTGCCCGGATTTGGTGACAGCAAGGCGGCCGTTGACCTGCCCGGCCCGAGGCGGCGTGAAAAGCTGTGGAATGGAAATCTCAAGACCCACGGCCAGCTTTTTCAGCGCGTCATAGGTGGGCGACATCTGTCCGTTTTCGATCTTGCTCAAGGTGGAGCGCGCAAGGCCGGCCTGACCGGCGGCCTGCTCAAGCGTCCAGTCCCGAGCCTTTCGCAATTCGCGCACGCGTTGGCCAAGGTCCACCGGCGCGCCGTTTTCGTCATTTCCGCCCTGGCGGGCGATCTGGATCAGGGTTTTGGGGTCAGCACTCATGGCGCAGCTATAAGGCCTCGCGACAGCGCTTGCAACGCGGCGGAGGCCAAGCTAGCACCCTGATATGTTATCACTCTTTGAAGAAGGGACGGCGTCGCCCTGCCCTGCGCCTTTCAATATGGCAGCCTATGTATTGGCGCGCGCCGAGCACCTCCCTGATAAAGACGCGCTGCTTCTGGTCGGCAAGGACAGCACGCAGAGGTGGCGCTATGCGCAATTGCTGGCGGCGGTTCTGGGAACGGCCACAGGTTTGCTGGATCAGGGGCTGACCCCCGGCGACAGGCTGCTGATGCGGCTCGGAAACTCGGTTGATTTTCCCATCGCCTATCTGGCGGCTCTGGCCGTCGGCTTGGTGCCGATCCCGACCTCTGCGGCCCTGACTGAAAGCGAAGTGGTTGGCATCATTGCGCAGATGCGCCCCGCCGCAATTCTTCGGGAGGACGCCATTGCTTGCCCGGAGCATCCAAAGCTGATTGACCTCGACCGGTTGCGATCCTTCCGCACCCTGCCGCCCGCGCCCTGGGACATGGGCGATCCGGACAGGCTGGGGTATATCATCTATACATCGGGCACTTCCGGGCAGCCCCGTGCTGTGGCGCACGCGCATCGGGCGATCTGGGCAAGACGCATGATGTTTGACGGCTGGTACGGTCTGACCACGCAGGACCGGGTGATGCATGCGGGGGCCTTCAACTGGACCTATACATTGGGCACCGGCTTGATGGATCCCTGGACGGTTGGGGCCACCGCCCTGATCCCCGCCGCGGACACAGCGGTCACGGAGCTGCCGGACCTGATGCGCCGTCATGCCGCCACGATCTTTGCTGCGGCTCCGGGTGTCTACCGTCAGATGCTCAAGGACGACACGCCAATCCAATCCCCCGATCTTCGACACGGGCTGAGCGCCGGTGAGAAACTCTCCTCCCATCTGGCGGCGCGCTGGACAGCCCTTTCGGGAGCGCCGCTCTTTGAAGCCTACGGCATGTCCGAATGCTCGACTTTCATTTCCAGCGCGCCGGGGCGTTCCGCAACCCCCGGCGCACTGGGACGCCCGCAACCGGGTCGCCGGGTCGCCCTGATGGGCAGCGAGGGACCAGTCGCGGTTGGTCGGGAAGGCACCATTGCCATTCACCGTTCGGATCCCGGATTGATGCTGGGCTACCTCAATGCACCCGAGGAAACAGCGGCCAGGATGCAGGGAGAGTGGTTTCTGACCGGCGATCAAGGTGTCATGTCACCGGAGGGGCAGATCACCTACCTGGGGCGTAATGACGACATGATGAATGCGGGCGGCTACCGGGTCTCCCCCATCGAAGTGGAAACAATCCTTGGAACCTGCCCCGGCATTCGGGCGGTTGCGGTGACCGATGTGCAGATCAAACAAGACACCCGCGTGATCGCCGCGTTTTATACCGCGCCGCATGCACTGGACGATCGGCGCTTGCACACCTATGTGTCTGACAAGCTGGCGCGGTACAAACAGCCGCGTCTCTATATCCACCTGCCCGAGTTGCCCATGGGGCCAAACGGCAAAATACTGCGGCGTGCATTGCGGGCCGGTTTTGAGGCCCAAAATGACTGACCCTATCAAGCTCGACATTATGTCAGACCCGATCTGCCCCTGGTGCTACATCGGCAAGACCCATCTGGACAAGGCGCTGGCCGCTCATCCCGGCCATCCGTTCCAGATCGAATGGCATCCGTTTCAGCTCAATCCCGACATGCCCCGCGCTGGCATGGACCGGCGGGCCTATCTCGAAGGCAAATTCGGCGGCAAGGAGGGGGCCGTGCGCGCCTATGCGCCCGTGGTCGAACATGCCGAGGCCGCCGGTCTCAAGATAGATTTCGAAGGTATGAAGCGCACGCCCAACACACTCGACGCCCACCGATTGATCCATTGGGCGGGGATTGAGGGACGCCAGACCGCAGCGGTTGCAGCCCTCTTTGAGGCCTATTTCGTCCAGGCCCGCGATATTGGGGATCACGACGTTCTGGCCGATATTGCCGATGGCATCGAAATGGATGCCGCCGTTGTGCGCAAGCTGTTGCAATCGGATTCGGACGAAAAAGACATCTCCAAGCGCGACGCGCACAGCCGGTCCATGGGCGTGAATTCCGTGCCAACCTTCATCGTTGCCGGCAAGCACGCGGTGCCGGGCGCACAGCCGCCCGAGCTTTGGGATAAAGTCATCGCGGAGCTTACCGCCACCGCGTGACCTCTGCGGCATCGCACGCACGGATGTGTGAAAATGTGACGTTGCCCCCTCTACAACTCTGGGTTACACCGGATAGGCCGAACGTCGATTATTACGCGATGCTCGCTCGGGAGTATTTTTGTGTCGCAACCAGTTTCACAGCCCGCCATGGGGCGGGTTGAATTTATTGCCCTGATGGCGATGATGTTTGCCACCATTGCGTTTTCAATTGATGCGATGCTACCCGCCCTTCCCGAAATTGCCGATGAACTCACACCGCAAGATCCGACACGCGCCCCTCTGATCATGACGGCTTTTGTGCTGGGCATGGGAATTGGCACATTTTTCACCGGTCCGCTGTCGGATGCCTTCGGACGCAAGCGTGTGATGGTCTGCGGGGCGGCGCTTTACATCACCGCTTCTGCCATCGCCTGGGCCAGTTCTACATTTGAAATCGTGCTTGCCGCCCGCATCCTTCAGGGCCTCGGCGCCGCGGGTCCGCGCGTCGTCTCCATTGCGGTGATCCGCGATCTTTTCTCGGGCCGGGAAATGGCCAAGATCGTCTCCATCGTGATGATGATCTTCACGCTGGTCCCCGGGTTTGCCCCAACGCTCGGCTATGTGATCATCATGACAAACGGTTGGCGCGGCATCTTTCTGGCCTTCATCGTTTTCTCGGTTCTGTCGGTGCTATGGCTGGGATTGCGCCTGCCTGAAACCCTGGCCCGCGAAAACCGTCGCCCGCTGAAACCGCGGCTGCTGATGGCGGCGGTGCGCGAGATGTTTGCCCATCCCGTGGTCCGCCTGTCGATCTTTGTTCAAACCCTTTGCATGGCCATGCTGTTCACCGTCCTGATGCTGATCCAGCCCATCTATGAACATGTCTATGACAAACAGGACACTTTCCATTTCTGGTTTGGCGGCATCGCACTGGTGTCGGCTATAGCGAGTTTTCTCAATGCGATGCTGGTCGGGCGTCTGGGGATGCGGCGCTTGATCACCATGGCGCTTGCAGTTCAGATCGTGCTGTCGGCGACCGTGCTGATCCACAATGAAACCTATGGCACCAGTACTTTCGCCATATTTGCCATCTGGCAGGCCTATGTGTTCTTTCAGGCCGGTTTGACCATCGGCAATCTCAATGCGATCGCGCTGGAACCCATGGGACATATCGCAGGCATGGCGGCCAGTGTGATCGGCTCGGTCTCGACGGTTCTGGCAGCGGCCATCGCCTCGCCCATAGGTTTGCTCTTTGACGGCACAGTCCGCCCGCTTATCGGTGCAATTTTTGCCCTTGCCCTGCTGGCATTTGCGCTGATGCGCTACATGGGGCGGGTCGAGGCGCGTTTGCCCGCAGAATAGTCAGCTGGCCTTGGCCTTCTTGGCTTTCTTCTCGGCCACGACCTTTTCCGCCAGATCGCGCGCGATGGCAAAGGCTCCCTTGATCTTATCGGCATCCGCCTTCCAGTCGCGACGCACAACGATCTTGTTGTCTTTGACCTTGGCCATGCCGCGCTGGTCCTGAATGAACTCCACCAGCCCCTTTGGCGATGCGAACTTGTCGTTGTAAAACTGTATGGTCGCGCCTTTTGGCCCCCCGTCCAGCTTGGCGATCCCTGCGCGTTTGCACATGGCCTTGATGCGCACCACCAGCATCAGCGTGTTGACCTCGCGTGGCAATTTGCCAAAGCGGTCAATCAGTTCTGCGGCGAAACCTTCAAGCTCTACCTTGGTGGTCAGGCTGCTGAGACGGCGATAAAGCCCCAGACGCACGTCGAGATCAGGCACGTAGGCTTCCGGGATCAGCACCGGCACACCGAGATTGATCTGCGGTGCCCACTGGTCGTCCGCCTCGCTCAGACCTTCCATCTCGCCTGCGCGGATCTTGGCGATCGCCTCTTCCAGCATGGATTGATAGAGCTCAAAACCCACATCGCGCATCTGGCCGGATTGCTCTTCGCCCAGCAGATTACCCGCGCCGCGAATATCCAGATCCTGGCTGGCCAGCGTGAAGCCTGCCCCCAGCGTATCAAGGCTGGACAACACCCGCAGACGTTTTTCCGCCGTGGTTGTCAGCCGCGCGCGGGGTTTTGTGGTCAGATAGGCGTAGGCACGGGTTTTGGACCGTCCGACGCGGCCCCGGATCTGGTAAAGCTGCGCCAGACCGAACATATCCGCCCGGTGCACCACCATGGTGTTGGCGGTGGGAATGTCGAGCCCGGATTCCACAATCGTGGTGGCCAGCAGAACGTCGAACTTGCCATCGTAAAATGCGTTCATGCGGTCATCAAGCTCACCTGCCGCCATCTGGCCATGGGCCACCACATAGGTCAGTTCGGGAAGCTGCGCCTTGAGGAATTCCTCGATCTCCGGCAGGTCGGAGATGCGCGGGACCACGTAAAACGACTGGCCGCCGCGATAGTGTTCGCGCAACAACGCCTCGCGCAGCGTCACAGTATCGAACTCGCTGACATAGGTGCGGATGGCCAGCCGGTCCACCGGTGGCGTGCCGATGATCGACAGGTCCCGCACACCGGTCAGGCTGAGTTGCAGGGTCCGCGGGATCGGCGTGGCGGTCAGGGTCAGCACATGGATATCGGTGCGCAGCTGCTTGAGCCGCTCCTTATGGGTCACGCCGAAATGCTGTTCTTCGTCGATGACCAGCAGGCCGAGGTTCTGAAACCGGATGCCCTTGGCCAGCAGCGCATGGGTGCCGATCACAATATCGACGGTGCCGCGTGCCATGCCGTCGCGGGTCGCATTGGCCTCCTTGGTCGAGACAAACCGGCTGAGTTGGCGCACATTGATCGGAAAGCCCCGGAAGCGTTCTGCAAAGCTCTTGTAATGCTGGCGGGCCAACAGTGTCGTGGGCGCGATCACCGCGACCTGAACCCCGGACATGGCCGCCACAAAGGCCGCGCGCATGGCCACTTCGGTTTTGCCGAAGCCCACGTCGCCGCAGACCAGACGGTCCATGGGATTGCCGGAAGTCAGATCGTCTATGACATCGCCAATGGCGCGGAGCTGATCGTCGGTTTCCTGATAGGGAAAACGCGCTGAAAACGCATCCCACATGCCCGGCGGTGGCTCCAGCACCGGCGCTTTGCGCAACGCGCGTTCTGCGGCCACACGAATGAGTTTGTCAGCAATCTCTCGGATACGCTCTTTCAGGCGGGCCTTCTTGGCCTGCCAGGCGCCGCCGCCAAGACGGTCGAGCAGCCCTTCTTCATGACCATATTTTGACAGCAGCTCGATGTTCTCAACCGGCAGATAGAGCTTTGACCCTTCTGCATATTCCAAAAGGATGCACTCGTGCGCTGCCCCGGCAGCGGTGATCACTTCCAGCCCCTTGTAGCGGCCAATCCCGTGATCCACATGAACAATCAGATCACCGGGGCTCAGTGATTGAGTTTCGGTCAGGAAATTCTCTGCGCGGCGCTTTTTCGCGGGCCGCCGGATCAAACGATCCCCCAACACGTCCTGTTCGGAAATCACCGTCAGACCGGGAGCTTCGAACCCATGTTCAAGCGCCCAGACGGCCAGATGCAACCCGCGTTTGCCAATGCGCGTGGCGTTTGGCACCGGGATCGCCTCGGCCAGCCCTTCGTCTTCGATCAACCCAGTCAGGCGTTCGCGCGCGCCTTCGGAATAGCTGGCGATCAAGACCGGGCCGCTTTCCATCTTTGCTTTAACGTGTGCCGCCAAAGCTCCGAAAAGGCTCAAAGATTCCTGCTGGCGTTCCGGGGCGAAATTGCGCCCGATGCGCGCGCCTGCATCAATCACACCCAAACCGGTGGGTTGCGGCAAGGCTGCCAGTTGCAGGACGCGTCGATCCTTGATGGTCGCTTCCCACGTGGCATCGTCCAGATAAAGCACACCCGGTGGGCACGGTTTATAGACGCTGTCCATCTTTGAGCGGTTGGTCATCGCCAACCGGCGGGTTTCATATTGATCGGCGATGCTGTCCCAACGGGCCAGACGGGTCGGCGTCACCTGGTCATCCAGACTGATGGTCGCCGCTGGCACGTAATCAAAAAGAGTTTCCAGTTCCGCGTGAAAGAACGGCAGCCAATGTTCCGCGCCCTGATGTTTGCGCC
This sequence comes from Roseobacter sp. EG26, assembly GCF_049830555.1. Lineage (NCBI taxonomy): Bacteria > Pseudomonadati > Pseudomonadota > Alphaproteobacteria > Rhodobacterales > Roseobacteraceae > Roseobacter > Roseobacter sp. EG26. Next base: position 1,038,806 of record NZ_JBNBLH010000001.1, on the reverse strand, counting down.
CGGCACTGATCGCCTCGTAGAGCGGATCATCCGTGCCCGCCGCGCCAAATTCGATGCGATAGTTCTGGCGAAACCGGGTGATGGCCGCCTCGTCCAGGATCACTTCTGACACCGGTGCCAGTTCCACGACGTCGAGCTTTTCGGTGGTGCGTTGGGTTGCCGCGTCAAAGCGGCGCGCACCGTCCAGCACATCACCAAAGAGATCGAGCCGCACGGGCCCCAGATCACCGGGGGGGAAGATGTCGATGATGCCACCGCGAATGGCGTAATCTCCGGGCTCCGTCACAGTGGGGCTTTGCACAAACCCCATGCGCACAAGAAAATTGCGCAGAGCGGCTTCATCAATGCGATCGCCGACGCGCGCAGCAAAGGCGGCCCCTTTCAGGGTCTCGCGCGCCGGGACCCGCTGGGTTGCGGCATTGAGCGTTGTCAGAAGGATAAACTGTGCCGGCATCCCGTGCGCGAGCGCTGCCAGTGTGGCCATGCGGCGCGCAGAAATATCGGCATTGGGGGAAACGCGGTCATAGGGCAGGCAATCCCAGCCCGGAAACACCACAACCGGCATATCGGGCGCGAAGAACCGCAAGGCGGCCCGTAGTGCTGCAAGGCGTTTGTCATCCCGGGCGACGTGCAAGATCGGGCCATCCTGCCGTTGCAGCTCGGACAACAGGAAGCGTGCATCAAAGCCTTCGGGGACGCCTGAAACGGTAATATGAGACACGTCAGTCATGGGCTTTTGTCAATTGGGGGAGATTGCCCGAGTGTCAACCACCCAGAGGTCCGATGTTCATATTTTGATACATCCCCCAGAGCGCTGTGACGAAAATCGAAACCATGCCAGTCATCTGCACGTAAAGGCGGTGACGCGTAAGACGTTGGCGCAAAAGCTCCCCGCGCGCCTCTTCCTGATAGATCAGGCGGGCCGTGGACAAAGACAAAAGGCCGACGATGGACATCGGGAAGCCCAGCAGAAAGAGCGCCTGCGCAATTTCGACACGATAGAAAAACCCCAGAACACACAGACCCGTCAGCAAAAAACAGCCAAGCCCCAGCAACCAAAGGCCGGAGACATTGGCGATATAGAGTAACCGGTTGGAGTTGATCCGCACCAGATCTTCGAGATCCTGTTCTGCCTGACCCCCATTCCTCCGCGCGCGCAGCACCATGTCATAGGGCACGCCGAGCACCCAGTGACTGGCCGTGGACCACAGCACCGCCAGTGCGATCCAGAACCACAGGTTCGAGAAGGATCGCATGTCGATCAGTTCGAAGACGCTTTGATAGAAACTCAAGGGGTAAGGGCTTTTGCTACGTGTTTTGATCCTCTTAGCCTTGCTTTGCGGCAATTCCTACCCTTGGCTTGCAGAAAAATCCGTGCCAAGCATGATCTGTCTCTCAAACTGGACAATTCGCCCATGCGCCCGACCCAAGCCCCCTTTCCTGCCACCCGTTTCCGCCGTGCCCGTCAAAGCCCCGCAATTCGTGCCCTGACCCGCGAAAACAGCCTGAGTGTCAGCGATTTTATCTGGCCGGTGTTTGTGCGTGCCGGTGACGGCATCGAAGAACCGATCCCGTCGATGCCCGGGGTATTCCGCCGGTCGGTCGACAAGATCGTCGAGGCCGCCAGAGAGGCGGCGGACCTGGGTATTCCGGCCATCTGCATCTTTCCCTACACCAGCATCGAGGAACGTACCGAGGATTGCGCCGGTGCCTGGGACCCGGAGAACCACGCCAACCGCGCCATCCGTGCCATCAAGGCGGCCGTGCCCCAGATCGCGGTGATGACGGATGTGGCGCTCGATACCTATAACATCAACGGTCACGACGGCTTTGTCGAAGATGGTGAAATCGTCAACGATCGCACGATTGAGGCCTTGGTCAAGATGACCTTGTCGCAGGCGGAGGCAGGTGCGGACATCATTGGCCCCTCAGACATGATGGATGGACGCATCGGCGCGATGCGCGCCGCTCTTGAAACTGCTGGCCATCAAAACGTGATGATCCTGAGTTATGCGGCCAAATATGCCTCGGCTTTCTATGGTCCGTTCCGCGATGCGGTGGGCGCCTCGGGCGCACTGACCGGTGACAAGAAGACCTACCAGATGGATCCGGGCAATTCAGATGAAGCGCTGCGCCTGATCGAGCGGGATCTGCGCGAAGGGGCCGATATGGTGATGGTCAAACCCGGGATGCCCTATCTGGATATCTGTCGCCGGGTGAAAGACACCTTTGGCGCGCCGACCTATGCCTATCAGGTCTCCGGCGAGTTCAGCATGATCCAGGCCGCAGCAGAACATGGTTGGGTCGATGGCGAAAAAGTGATGATGGAAAGCCTGGTGGCCTTCAAGCGCGCAGGCTGTGACGGCATTCTGACATACTTCGCCCCCGCCGCCGCGCGCCTGCTGAATGCCCAGCAATAAGCCGCGCAATCGCCACCTTTTGAGTGACACCGCCCCGCAATCGGCGTATGTTCGCGCATAAGTCGGATCAACCGGCATTCGAGCAACAAATTACAGGCGGATAGCATGAAAACTTCAGGACTCTCACGCAGAGTGTTCACTTTTGGCGCGTTGGCAGGCGTGTCTGTTACAGCAGCCTGCGGCAACGGTATCGGGTCCCAGGGGGCCGCAACCATTGACGCGCGCGTCGACTCCACACTCCAGGAAATGTATCGCAGTTTCCCTAACACACGGAACCTCGCTGACAAGGCCAATGGCATGCTGGTCATGCCGCTTGTCACCGAAGCCGGTTTCGGCTTTGGCGGCGCTTACGGGCGCGGCGCGTTGCGGGTCAATGACGTGACGGTGGATTACTACTCGACCACGCAGCTTTCGGGTGGGTTTCAGATTGGCGGGCAGCAGTATTCCCACGTTCTGTTCTTCATGACCGAAGAGGCGCTGACAAATTTCCGCCGCTCTCCCGGCTGGGCCGTGGGAGGGGACGTCGAATATGTCATTTCCGATCAGGGGGATGGTTTGAAAGCGGATTCGACCACAACCCTCTCACCGGTACTGGCCGCCGTTTTTGGCCGCGCGGGCCTGCTGGTTGGTGCCACGCTTCAGGGAACGAAGTATTCGCGTATCATTCCCTGAACGGAAAACGCCCCGATTGCGGTCGGGGCGTCAGGTTCTTCGAGGTGGCGCTTAACCCAGCGCCTGCAGCCTTTTGAACAGGCTGGACGTGTCCCAGCGCCCGCCGCCCATTTTTTGCACGTCCTTGTAGAACTGATCCACAAGGGCGGTCACCGGCAGGCTGGCACCTGTTTCATTAGCCGTAGACAGGCAAATCCCCAAATCCTTGCGCATCCAGTCGGTGGCAAACCCGTGGTCGAAATGGTCATCCAGCATGGTTTCATAGCGGTTGGACATCTGCCAGCTGCCCGCCGCCCCCTGACTGATCACCTCAACCACCGCGCGCCCATCGAGACCGGCTTTTTCGGCGAAATGCAACGCTTCGCTGAGCCCCTGAACCAGGCCCGCAATCGCGATCTGGTTGCACATCTTGGTCATCTGGCCTGCGCCGCTCTCGCCGATACGACGGCAGATCTTTGAGTAGATTTCCATGACCGGCAATGCGCGGTCGTACGCGCCCTCATCACCGCCGCACATGATCGACAGTGCTGCGTTCTCGGCACCGGCCTGCCCGCCCGAGATCGGCGCATCGACAAAACTCACCTGTTTTTCATTGGCCGCGGCGTAAAGCTCCCGCGTCACCGCTGCCGAAACCGTGGTGTGATCCACAAAAACCGCGCCTGACGCCATCCCGGCAAAGGCACCGTCCTCACCCAGGCAAACCGACCTCAGATCATCGTCATTGCCCACACAGGCCATGACGAATTCGGCACCCTCCGCCGCGTCCCGGGGCGTTTTGGCCATGGCCCCGCCGTGTGCTGCAACCCAATCTTCGGATTTCCTCTGGGTGCGATTGTAAACCGTCACGTCGTGGCCTGCCTTTTGCAAATGCCCGGCCATCGGGCCTCCCATGACGCCGAGTCCTAAAAATGCCAGCTTGGCCATAAAATTAACCTTCCCTATTACGTGTTGATTTACGCTTCTGTCCTACCTAACAGTCAAATCCCAAGGGTCAACCAAACGACCCGAAACAATCACGAGGCGCAGATGGGTCGGGTCTTCATATGGCTGATGCGAATTGCCGGGGCACTGGTGACCCTGGTCGTGCTGGGTGTCGGGATGGTTTACTACCTCGCGTCGCGGTCCCTGCCTGACTATGACAAGGTGCTGGAACTGCCCTATCTGACGGCCCCCGTCGAGATCGTGCGCGACAATGCCAATGTGCCGCACATCTTCGGCGAGGCGGATCTGGATGTCTTCTATGCGCTGGGGTACGCGCACGCACAGGACCGGCTGTGGCAGATGACCATGCTGCGGCGCACAGCCCAGGGTCGGCTGTCGGAAGTCTTCGGGGCGGCGACCGTCAACATTGATAAACTGCTGCGCAGGCTGGATATCTATGCGCGCGCCGTCGCCTCGGTTGAGGTGCAGGACGAAGAAACCCTGCAAATCCTGCGCGCCTATGCCACCGGTGTGAACGCGCGGCTGGATGAGATCAATACTTCCGCGCTGGGGCGCGGTGCGCCGGAGATGTTCGTTTTCAACGCGCCGGTATCGGCGTGGCGGCCCGCCGATTCACTGGCCATCATCAAGCTGATGGGGTTGCAACTCTCCAGCCATCTGGACGCCGAGGTGTTGCGCGCGCGTATTTCGCTGGCCCTGCCAAATGCCAACCGTCTCAAGGACATTCTGCCTGATACGCCGGGAAGCGGTGTGGCGGCCCTGCCCGAATATGCGCAACTGGTGCCCGGTGTGCCCCGATTTGCCGCAACCCGGCCGCAGGAGACACACCCGCTCTCTCCTTTCAAGCGCAAGCCTTTTGCGGGCGCATCAAACGTCTGGGCTGCGGCCCCGTCACGCTCCGCCTCCGGGGGCACTTTGCTCGCCAATGATCCGCATCTTGGGTTCACAGCCCCGGCCATCTGGTATCTGGCGCGACTTGAACTGCAGTCAGGCGGCATCATCGGTGCCACCATTCCCGGCATGCCCCTGGTTCTGAGCGGGCGCAGCGCCGATCTCGGCTGGGGGCTGACCTCGGCAGGTATGGACGATCAGGATGTCTATATCGAAGAGGTCAACCCCGACAATCCGGAAGAATACCGCACACCGGATGGGTTCAAACGCTTTGAGACACGCGGCTCGATCATCAACATCAAGGATGCCACGCCCATCACCATCACCCTGCGCTGGACGGACAACGGGCCGGTTCTGCCGGGCACCCATTACAACCTCGCCAGCATCACACCCAAGGGTCATGTGGCGTCTCTGGCCTGGACGGTTCTGAGCCCGAAAGACACCACGATGATGGCGGCCCTCAGGCTGATGAAATCAAAGTCGGTCCGGGACGGCTTGCAGGCGATCGAAGGCTTTGTAGCCCCTGCACAGAACCTGATGCTTGTGGACAATGACGAAATTGCGATGAAGATGATTGGCGCGATGCCCCGCCGGGACGCGCGCCATCAAAGTCAGGGACGCTTGCCCAGCCCCGGATGGATCGAGGCCAACCGCTGGCAGGGGCGCCTGCCCTACGCCTCAAATCCGGAGTTCATCGCGCCGAACGGCGGTATCCTCGGCAACACCAACAACAAGACCGTTGATCGCCCGTTTCCGAACCATGTGTCTTTCGACTGGAGCGATACGCAGCGCATTCAACGCTGGCAGCGCCTGATGCAGGCCCGTGAGGTTCATACCCGGGACAGTTTCATCGAAGCACAACTCGATACCGTCAGCTTTACCGCCCGGTCCCTGCTGCCGTTGATAGGCGCTGAGCTCTGGTTCACCGGCGAGGCGGCACCCGAGGGCACACCGCTGCGTCAAAGACAGCGCGCTCTGACGCTTCTGGCCGGCTGGTCCGGCGAGATGAACGAACACATGCCCGAACCGCTGATCTACGCGGCCTGGCTGCGCAGCCTTCAGGCCCGGATGATCCAGGATGAGCTTGGCCCGCTGGCGAGCGAATTGACCCATGTCGAGCCGCTTTTCATTGAACGCGCGTTTCGGGACGTGGATGGCGCGTCGATCTGGTGCGATGTCATCCAATCCGCCCCGGTAGAGACCTGTTCCGACATGGCGCGACTGGCGCTGGACGACGCGCTGATCTGGGTGGAGGAAACATGGGGACCGGCACTGGAATCCCTGCGATGGGGGGACGCGCATCAGGCCACACATGATCACCCGGTTCTGGGGGAGGTTCCGCTGTTGCGGTATTTCGTGAATATCCGGCAATCCACCAACGGGGGGGACAATACCTTGCAACGGGGTCTGACAACGGGCACAGGTCCGCATCCTTTCCATAATGTGCACGGTGCGGCCTATCGCGGCGTCTATGATTTTGCCGACCCCGACAGTTCGGTCTTTATCACCTCAACCGGGCAATCGGGGCATTTCCTGTCGCGCCATTATGATGACATGGCGCAACTGTGGCGGCGTGGGGAATATATTCCGATGTCGCTGGATGAAGACCTCGCGCGCGCCGCCGCCGTTGGGGTGACCGTTCTGAAACCGGTGCAGTAGCCACCCCATGACGCGGGTCATTCTCTTTCACAAACCTTTCGGCGTGCTGTCGCAATTCACCGACAAAGGGACAGAAGGCTCACCGCGCCCGACGCTGTCTGGTTTCATTGATGCGCCGGGCTTCTACCCCGCCGGGCGGCTGGACAAAGACAGCGAGGGGCTGATGCTGCTGACGGATGATGGCTGGTTGCAGGCGCGTATTACGGACCCCATACACAAGATGCCCAAGACCTATCTGGTTCAGGTCGAAGGGACCCCGGACGCCTCTGCGCTGAAACAATTGCAGCGCGGGGTGATCTTGAAGGACGGGCCAACGAAACCAGCTGAGATCGCGCAGATCGACATCCCCGATCCGCTGTGGCCGCGCGTCCCGCCGGTGCGGTTTCGCAAGACAGTGCCCGATGCCTGGTTAAGGATCACCATACGGGAAGGTCGCAACCGTCAGGTACGACGCATGACGGCCCATGTGGGCCTGCCCTGCCTGCGCCTGATCAGGGTGCAGATCGGCCAATGGCGATTGAACGACCTGGCACCCGGGACCTGGCGCTACGCCCGTTCGGACGGCCTGTGACCCTCAAAGCCGCTGGTATTGCGCTTCCTGCTGAGCCGTCCAGCGCACGGAAATTTCAAACCCTTCGTCGGTCTGCCGCTCATTCTCGACAAGTTCCTGCGCGAACAGCCATGCCCGTTTTTTGCCTTCCGCAAAGCTCAACGACAGATCGACCGCACGTTTTGCCCCCTGCACCTGATCGGTCACCGCCGCCAGCAGCGCATCAATGCCCTCGCCCGTCAAAGCCGAGATGGCAAACACCCGCTCATCGCGGTCAGCCCGTGCCCGCATCGCATCGGCGGCGTCGGCGGGCATCAGGTCCAGCTTGTTCCAGACCTCGAAACTCGGGCGATCTTCTTCGACCCCAAGAGAGGTCATGATGTGCTCAACGTCCTGCGCCTGTTCTTCGGTTTCGGGGTGCGAGATATCTCGCACGTGGCAGATCACATCAGCCGCCAGCACCTCTTCCAGCGTGGCCCGGAAAGCCGCGACCAGTTCGGTGGGCAGATCGGAAATGAAACCAACCGTATCGGACAGGATCACTTCCGGCCCGTCGGGCAATTGCACCCGGCGCATGGTCGGATCGAGCGTGGCAAAAAGCATATCCTTGGCCATCACTTCCGCCCCAGTGAGCCGATTGAACAGGGTCGATTTCCCCGCGTTGGTATAGCCCACGAGCGCCACGATCGGGTAAGGTACCTTGGCGCGGGCCGCCCGGTGCAACGCGCGCGTTTTCACAACCTTTTCGAGCTGCCGACGCAACCGGGTCAGCTGATCGTCAATGGCGCGCCGGTCCGCCTCGATCTGTGTCTCGCCGGGACCGCCAACAAATCCCAAGCCACCCCGTTGCCGTTCCAGGTGGGTCCAGGCGCGCACCAGACGTGTGCGCTGATAGCTGAGCGCGGCCATTTCCACCTGCAACACACCCTCACGGGTAGCAGCCCGGTCACTGAAAATCTCCAGAATGAGCCCCGTGCGGTCGAGCAATTTGACGCCCCAGGCCTTTTCAAGGTTGCGCTGTTGTACCGGGCTGACCGGACCATCAACCAGAACCAGTTCGATCTCGCGGTCTTCGAGCGCCTGTTTGATCTGAGCAATCTTGCCAGACCCAAAGAGCATGCCCGCCCGGACCGTCTTGAGCGGAACAATCTCACCACCGACAACCTCCAGCTCGGACAAGGCGCGCGCAAGCGCCATCGCCTCGGCCAGGGCGTGATCAGCGAGGCGACGTTCGGGGTCGGATTTGATGTCGGGATGCAGGACCCACGCGCGGGTCACCCGCGAGGCGTCGTCATTCTCGATTTGAAATGGCGCTTTGCTCAAGAAGCGTCTTCGCCCTCATAAAGGCTGATCGGCTGGCTGGGCATGATGGTCGAAATGGCGTGTTTATAGACAAGCTGGGACTGCCCGTCGCGACGCAACAGCACACAGAAATTGTCGAACCACGTGATGACCCCTTGCAGTTTCACCCCATTGATCAGGAAAATTGTCACAGGAACTTTTGTCTTGCGCACATGATTCAGGAACGCATCCTGAAGGTTCTGTCTGTCCGACGCCATTCTAGCACTCGCCTTTTTTCTTGCTGGAGCCCGCGGACCGAGCCCACCCCTCGCACCGATTATGAAGCGCGCGCACGAGAGATTCCACCCCAAAAAACAGTCCGTTACGGACCTAAAAATCTCAGATGATTATGCGCGCCACAAATCCGGCGTCAACAGGGCGATTATCGCAAGCGTTTCCAAACGCCCTAAAACCATCGCAGCGCAGAAAACCGCCTTGGCAAAGGGATCCAGTTGAACCAGCTGTATCGGCGTATCGGCCGCAAAGGTGATCAAAGGTCCGGTGGTGGATAATCCGGCGATACTCAGAACCAAAGCGTCCTCAAATGAGACCCCTTGCAAGGCCAGTGTGACGGTGATGACAGCCAGAGTGAGGGCAAAGAGCATGAAGAAAATCCACGCAATGAAAGCGCCGTTTTTCTGCAACCTGCGGCTTTGTCCGCCGGCGCTGCTGACGGATGAGGGATGCACCAGCCGCTCCATTTCGCGCAACCCGTTGAGGTAAAGCGCAAAAACACGCAAAAGCTTGACCCCTCCGGCGGTTGTTGCCACGCCGCCGCCGATCAAGGCCAACCCCATCAGGATAAGGCCTGGCGTCTCAAGGCCGGACCATGCCTGGGTTTGCGCCCAGTCAGAACTCACAAAGCCGGTTGTGGTCAGAAATGACATCACCGTAAACACCGAACCCCAGAGCGCATTGGCTGCCTGCCCCACCTGGCTCTCGGCTGAAACATCAAGTGCCCCCAGCCAATGGCGTATAAAGAGGATCAGGGGCACGCCAAGAACGAGCACGATGCCAAGCCGAAACTCCGGGTCCGTACGCAAGCCACCTTGCGTTGCGGTCACCGTGTCAGATGAAAACGTCAGCCGCGAAAGCGCGAAAAACATGAAGAGCAGCATCAGGGCCTCGCCGGTGATGCCAGATGTGCTGAATTCCACGCCGCCCACAGGTGAAATGCCCGACGTGGCCATGATCGACATGGCGTGGCTCAGGCCCACCAGCGATGTATCGCCACTGATCATCAGCAAGATCCACAAAAGCAGTGTGAGGCCAACGTAGATCGGCATCAGCGCGGATGCGACACGCAGAAGCCGTTCGCGCGGGTCCGCACGGTCGATCAGGCTGGACAGCGCTTCGCGTTGCCCGGGCTCCGCCTGAGCCGTCACTTCGAACCCACCCAGATTGAGCGGTGCCAGAATGGCGGAGGCTGCGATCCACATGATCGCGCCACCCATCCAGCCAACCTGTGCCCGCCACAAATGCAGCGTGCTATCGAGCCGTTCAGGGTCGTCGAACATGGTGGCGCCCGTGGTTGTCAACGCGCTGACCATCTCCACATAGGCATTCAGAAAAGTCGTGGTCTTCAGGCTTTCAAAAAAGGGAATTGCCAGAAACGCCGGGAGAAAAACAAATGTCGCAAAAAGCGACAACAGTGATCCCAGCACGCCATACCGTGATCTGCGCCCCGCCTGGGCAATGGCCACAAAGACGAAAAACGTGATCCCAAGTAATCCGCAATAGAAAAACATGCGGGCGGTTTCAAGATTACGGGAGGCGCCGCCATGGATCGCAGGGACCAGCATCGCCACGGAGGCCACACCGAAAATCAGCAGGAAAAGCGGTAAATCCAGAAGCTGGCGAAAAGCGCCCTGCCGTTTGCGGGAGTTCAGCGCGCGTCCCATGGATCAGAAGAAATCGATGGAGACCTGCATCAGCCGCTCCACCTCCGGGACATCCTCCGCCAGCGCAAAGATCGCAATCACGTCACCTTCGTCGATCCGCGTGCTGCCCATGGGGCGGATAACCTCTTCTCCCTTGCGCACCGCACCGACAAGCACGCCTTCGGGAAAATCGATCTCGGAGATCCGCTTGCCCGCCAGGGGTGACGTCGAGAGCACCTCTGCCTCGATCACCTCGGCTTCCGCATCGCCAATGGAATAAACCGCGCGGACCCGTCCGTGACGAATATGCCGCAGGATCGAGCTCACCGTTGTGGCGCGCGGGTTGATGTAGGCGTCGATGCCCAGCGGGATCATCAGCGGCACAAGCGTCGGATCATTGATCAATGCGATGGTATAGGGGCAGCCTTCGGCTTTGGCGCGCACGCAGGCCAGCATGTTGGTTTTGTCATCGTCGGTGATCGCCAGCATCGCATCGGCACGCGAAATTCCGGCCTCAGCCAGCAGCGCCGCATCCAGACCATCGCCGTTCAACACAATCGTGCGTTCCAGCGCTTCGGCGGCCTTTTCTGCGCAGATGCGGTTTTTCTCGATCACCTTGGCCCGGACGCGCTTGGCGCGCGCTTCGAGCGTCTGGGCCACGGCCAACCCGACATTGCCCCCCCCCACCAGAACGACGCGGTCCTGCTTTGCGACTTTCTTGCCAAAAATTTCCAACGTGCGCGGAATATCATTGGCATGAGAGAAGACGTAGCATTCGTCGCCGACGAAAATCTGGTCATTGGCGTCGGGCGCGAACAGCGAGCCGTCCCGCCGAACCGCGACAACCGTGGCCCGCAGCGTTGAAAAGAGATCGGTCAGTTGCCGCAGGGGCGTGTTGACGACCGGGCATTCCTCTTCGATGGAAATACCCATCAGATGCGCCTGGCCGTTCATGAAGGTTTCCGTGTCGAATGCAGCGGGTGCCGACAGACGTTGCAGGGCGGCAGCGGCCACTTCCTTTTCAGGGCTGATCACCACGTCGATCGGCATGTGGTTGCGGCGGTAAAGGTCGGAATAAATCGCGTTGAGATAGGATTGACTGCGCAGGCGGGCGATCTTTCGATTGATCCCGAAGACCGAATGCGCCACCTGACAGGTGACCATATTGACCTCGTCGGAATGGGTCGCGGCGATAATCATCTCAGCATCCCGCGCCCCGGCCCTGTCCAGCACGTCCGGGTAGCTTGCAAAACCCGCGATTCCCTGTACGTCCAGCGTATCTGTCGCGCGGCGTACCAGGTCGGGATTGTTGTCTACAACCGTGACATCATTGCGTTCGCCCGAAAGATGGCGCGCGATTTGCCACCCAACCTGCCCGGCGCCACAGATGATCACTTTCATGCGCTTTGCGTCCTTCGACCTTTTCGCGGTCTTCTGAATGGCAGATGGTCCATGGAGGGTCAATTCAATTGTCCTGCGCGCAAAATCAGGGCAGATTGGTCCCATGAGGAAATTCAATATCCGATCTGCCCTTTTGCTGGGCCCGCTTGTACTTGTCAGCTGCGCGCCCCTGACGATCTATCATCGCGAAGGTGTTGCGGTCACACGAATGCAATCTGATCTTTTATCTTGTGAAATCAAATCTCTGAAGGACGTTCCCGTAGCAAATCAGATCCGCCGTGATCCACCCCGTTACATTCCCGGGCGACGGTACTGCAATGCCGAAGGGCATTGCTACAACCGGGGCGGTTACTATGTTCCCGGTGACGTCTACACGGTCGATGTCAATGCCAGCCTGCGGGGTCGCGCGGAGCAACAATGCATGGCTGAAAAGGGATTTGCCCGCGTGACCGTGCCCAATTGCCCTGCCAATATCTCGAACGCTGCCCCTCAGGGTGCCACAGCAGTATTGCCGCGACTGTCGTCACGCAGCTGTGCGATCCGCAACAAGGACAAAACCTGGCAGATTGTGACCCAAGCACGATAGGTTGGTCGCTTTTGGGCTGGAAACCCCCACGCGAGCTTTCTAATCCTTCGCCATATGAATATTTCGAATCCCCCCACAGACACCGTGCAATCCGTAAAATCCGTGGTGCAATCCCATTATACCGCGATGACACAAGCGACCGCCGGGAATGTCGCTGACATTCTGGGCCAATCGCATGCTGCAAACTGTCATTGGTACGGGATGCACCCTTTTCACGAACAATCCGGACCCGCGGCTATTGCAGAGGCGTTCTGGGCGCCTTTCCTCAGCGCTTTTTCGCGTGTGCAACGGCGCGAAGACATCTTTTTTGCCGGGTTGAATGAAATCGACGGTTTCCAGGGTCACTGGACCTGCTCCATGGGCCATCTCATGGGGCTTTTTGACAGCCCCTTTCTCAACATCCCCGCAACAAGGAAAATGGCCTTCCTGCGCTACGCTGAATTCAACAAGGTCGAGAACGGGCGCATTACCAGATCGGCGCTGTTCGTGGATTTATTGCATCTAATGCTACAGGCGGGTCTCAACCCGCTTCGGGCCCCTCAGACCGGCGTCCATGTGGTGCAACCGGGTCCGATGACCCACGATGGGATCGTGGCATCCGGTCAACCACAAACGGAAACCGACAAGACGCTTGCCCTGATCAATCAATTGATCGGCTCGATTGATCACGCCAATGCGGCGGAAAAACCTCCCACCCCGCATGATGAACTGGCGAGTGACTGGACCGATGACATGATCTGGTGGGGGCCCGCCGGGATCGGCGCCACCTACACAATTGATCGCTATATTGATCAGCATCAGGGGCCGTTTCGCAACGGTCTGTCGGGGCGGGCTTTCAATGGCCATTTGTGCCGCATGAGCGAGGGGCACTATGGCGGTTTCTTCGGCTGGCCCAATCTGACACTGACCAACACCAACGGTTTCATGGGCATCCCGGCGAATGATGTTCGCGCCGATATGCGCGTCGTGGATGTCTATCGCCGCTCAGGGGATAAACTGGCGGAAAACTGGATTTTCATCGACATGCTGCATTTCCTGAAGATGCAGGGCGTTGATATTCTGGCGGAAATTGCGCCGTAACCGGCTATTCCGCCGCATCGGCCTCTTCGTCCACATGCGCAACGCGCGTTCCGGATTTGGCCGATGTCACGACCCCCAGAGACTTCAGTTTGCGGTGCAGGGCCGACCGTTCCATGCCGACAAAATTTGCAGTTCGTGAAATATTGCCGCCAAACCGATTGATCTGTGTCAGCAGATATTCCCGCTCGAAAGCTTCGCGGGCTTCGCGCAGGGCGAGCGTGGCGAGCGCCCCGGAAAGCACGACACGGCTGTCGTCATTATTGCCTTCATCGACACCCGGAAGTTCGCGCGCCTCAATGGGTCCCGTACCATCCCCGAGGATCAATACCCGCTCAATCAGGTTCTTGAGCTGACGCACATTCCCCGGCCAGACCATTGTCTGCATCAAGGCAATGGCATCATCGCTGAGCGTGCGCAGCGGCAGGCCCTGAACCGTGTTCATCTCGGAAATGAAGTGATCTGCCAGCGCCGGGATATCCTCGCGACGCTCCTCCAGCGACGGGACGGCAATCGGTACCACGTTGAGCCGGTGATAAAGCTCTTCGCGGAAGGTGCCTGCGGCAATCGCCTGCTCCAGATCGCGGTTGGTTGAGGAAATGACACGCAAATCCACGCGCACCTTGTCATTGCCGCCAACGCGCTGGAATTGCTGATCCACCAGCACCCTGAGTATCTTGGATTGCGACCCGATCGGCATATCGGCCACTTCGTCGAAATAGATGACGCCGCCATGCGCCTCCTCCAGAAGGCCCGGCTCGACCCCCCGCTCCGGAGTCTCCTTGCCAAAAAGCACTTCTTCCATGCGTTCCGGTTCCACACCGGCACAATTCACGGTGACAAAGGGCGCAGAGGCCCGGTTCGAATTGGCATGGATGTAGCGCGCCGCGACTTCCTTGCCACAGCCCGCAGGGCCCGTCAGCATCACCCGACCGTTGGATTTCGTCACCTTGTCGAGCTGACCGACAACCGTGCGGAAAGAGGCGGATGTCCCGATCATTTCCGATTTCGTGACATCGCGCCGCCGCAGGCTTTGGTTCTCGCGCCGCAGTCGCGAAGTTTCCATGGCCCGTCGGATGACCACAAGCAATTGGTCAATATTGAAGGGCTTTTCGATGAAATCATAAGCGCCCTGCTTGATCGCTGCGACAGCGATTTCGATATTGCCGTGGCCGGAAATAATCACCACCGGGACATCCGGATTGTCCTGTTTCACAGTCTTGAGAATATCGATCCCGTCCATGCGGCTGTCCTTCAGCCAGATGTCGAGAATGATCAGGGCGGGGGCTTCGGCGTTAATCGCCGCCATGGCATCGTCAGAATTACCGGCAAGCCGCGTGGCGTAGCCTTCATCCTTCAGAATGTCCGAGATCAACTCCCGGATGTCACGTTCATCATCTACAATGAGAATATCGCTCATAGCTCAAGTTCCTTCCTGGGCGAGGGACGGGTCTGTGGTGACAGGGCTACAGGGCAGCGAAATCACCGCCATGGCCCCTGAATGGGTTTGGCCTTCAAAGACCGGTGCGTCTTCGAGAGAAAGGCTGCCGCCGTGCTCTTCGATGATCTTCTTGACGATGGGCAGGCCCAAACCGGTGCCTTCGCTGCGCGTTGTCACATAGGGTTCAAACAAGCGCGCCCGGTCTTCCGGCAGCCCAATACCATTGTCCGCAATCGAGATCCGTGCACGCGATCCAGCGACCGTAAGCTGCACGTCGATTTGAGGTGAATGATCTTCTGGCGCACCTTTTTCCTTTAGAGAATCAATGGCTTCACCGGCGTTCTTGATCAGATTTGTCAGGGCCTGACTGATCATCGTGGCATCCAGATCGGCAGTAATCTCGCTGTCCGGCAAATCGGCTCTGATGGACACATCCGGCTGACCGGTCTGCTGCAACAGGACCGCATCCCGCACCAGATCGGTCAGGTTCAGCGCCGTGCGCTCCGGTTCCGGCATGCGGGCAAATTTTGAGAACTCATCAACGATACGGCGCAAATCTCCGGTCTGGCGCACGATGACATCGGTCATCTGCTCAAGTGTTTCACTCTCATCGCCAACTTTGGGAGAGAACTTGCGTTTGATGCGCTCGGCCGAAAGCTGGATCGGCGTGAGCGGGTTCTTGATCTCATGGGCGATGCGGCGGGCGACGTCCCCCCAAGCGGCCATGCGCTGTGCGCTGACCAGATCCGTCACATCATCAAAGGCGACAACATAGCCCTCCAATGTGCCGTCCTGAGATCGCCGCGTCGCCATGCGCACCAGCAGATTTTCCAGGCGGCGTTGCCTGGACACCTTGACCTCACCCTGCGCGACCTCGTTGCGTGATCGCACGATTTCTTCGAAAAGCGGTCCAAATTCGGGGACCGCGACCTTGATGGCCAGTGATTCCTGCCCGCCTTGCCAGTCCAGCAATCTCTCGGCAGACTTATTGACAAATGTCACCCTGCCCTGCGGGTCCAGCCCCACGACGCCGGAGGTGACGGAACTCAGAACCGAATCAAACAACCGGCGACGGCGTTCAATCTGCTGGGTATTTTCCACCAGCGTGTCCCGTTGGGCTTTAAGCTGGCGTGTCATTTGGTTGAAATAGCGCCCAAGCATGGCGATTTCATCGTCGCCCTCGCCTTCGCGCACCTGAACGTTCAGATCCCCGGCCCCAACCTGCTGCGCCGCACCGGTCAGACGCCCCACCGGTCCCGAGAGCCGCTCGGCGAACCACAGACCCAACCAGATTGCCGCGAGGATCAGGATGAGAGCAAAAGCAAGATACAACAGACCGAACTCAAAGAGCAGTCGCCCGCGTTCGCTTTCCAGTTGCTGGTAGAGACGTACGGTTTCCTGTGTTTCATCAAGCAGCGACAGAATCTCGCCATCGACATCCCGGCTTACAAAGAGAAAACGGTCAACAAAAGCCGACAATCGCACCAACGCACGGAACTCATTATTGCCCCAATCCTCAATGATCACGACGTCCTCGCTATCGGCATCGCGCATCTGTGCTTCTGTTGGTGGCTCATAGTCAAAGAGGTAGGAGCGATCCCCTCGCGCCCGGATTTCTCTTGTCCCATCAATAAGGTAGGCCTCACGAAGCCCACGTTGGATTTGCCGCTGACCTTCGCTCAGCAGCTCGCTGTCGGATATCAGAACGCCGGAACGGCGGGCCTGATCGATGCTGCTGGCCAGAACCCGCGCGTCTTCGGAAAGATCAAGACGCTGTTCCGCCTCATAGGCCTGAGCCGCGGCCAGCGAATTACCGACCACCTCACGCACGCGATCAGAAAACCAGCCTTCGAGCCCTACATTGATGGTCAGCCCTGCAAAAATTGCAACCGTCACCGTTGGGATCAGGGCAAGCAGCGCAAAAACCCCGGTCAGCCGAAGGTGCAGCCGCGATCCGGCGGACTTGGCCCGACGGGCAGCCACCAGCCGACCGACCTGCGCCAATACCAATGCCGCGACCACCAGAATGTAGACCAGATCGGCCAGCAGGATCAGTCGCAAGCTTGGGGTGTTTCCCGCCTGACCCAACGGCCCCAATACCAGATATGTCGACAGCGTCAGCAACGGCCCCAGCAGAACAAGGCCCAATGTCGCGGCATTGCGCACGCGCCTGATCCGGCGCAAACGCCCGAGCCGCAGCCATAGTGTCCTTTCTACACGGGGAGTCACCCGATGCCCTCACAAATGATGTGGCGCTTTCACGCCTGACCGCTCTATTTTGTGGTCCTGATCAGGGGTGTCCCCCAATGGCCACGCTTTGTGTGGCCGTTTTACATCAATTTGCGGCGGCGTGTCACCTCTATATCGAGATTTGTGATCTTCTTTCGCAGGGTATTTCGGTTAATCCCAAGCAAATCGGCGCATTTTGCCTGATTTCCGCCCGTCGCCTCAAGTGCAATCCCGATCAACGGCGCTTCGACTTCCCGCAAAATGCGCGTGTAGAGCCCGGCGGGCGGCAACATGTTCCCGTGAAGGTCGAAATACCGCCTCAGGTGACGCTCAACCGACGCGCCGAGTTTCTCCGTGTTGCCAGCCGTGCGCATCGGTTCGAGGTCGGGCTGGGCACCCAAAACCTGTTCGACCTCGCTTGCCGAAATTTCCGGGGCGCGGCTGGTCAGCCCCAGCCGCCGGACGGCATTTTCAAGCTGCCGGACGTTTCCCGGCCAGCTGTAATTGCGAAAAATCTCGCTGGCCTGTGCTGACAGCTGTCGCGCAGCGCTGCCCGCAGCCTCGGCTTTCGCGAGGAAATGCTCCGCCAGAACCGGGATGTCATCAACCCGTTCGCGCAGGGCAGGAACGGTAAGTGTCGCGCCACTGAGCCGGTAATAGAGATCCTTGCGGACCTGCCCCGCCTCCATCGCATCGTTCAGATCGGTCTGACTGGTTGCGAGAAAACGCGGCTGATAGTCTCCCGGTGTGTCCATCATATGGACCAACCTGGCTTGCAACTCAGCGGGTAAATCAGCGATTTCCTCGATCAAAAGCGTGCCACCTTTGACCCGCGCCAACAAACGGGCGGGACCTTCGAGGTCGAGAAGATCTGCGGCCGCAGCGGTGATAAACGGCAGGTTGCGGCGATCAGAGAAATCATGAATGGCCCTGGCAATCAAAGATTTCCCTGTGCCAGACTCGCCCCAGATCAGCACGGGGAGGTCTGTGTTCATGACCCGGGCCACAACCCTATAGAGCGATTGCATGACAGCGGTGCGCCCGACCAGAGGCAGCTCATCCGGACGCCCGTCCGAGCTTGAGCTTGCCGCAGGGCTTTGGGGTCGCGCCTCCAGTGCACGCGCCGTTCGTTTCATCAGATCAGGCAGGTCAAAGGGCTTGGGCAGGTAGTCATAGGCTTCCGCCTCTGCGGCTTGAATGGCCGTCATGATGGTGTTTTGCGCAGAGATCACGATCACCGGCAGTCCCGGGCGATCCTCAGCGATTTTTGGCAGCATTTCCAATCCATTACCGTCCGGCATCATCACGTCAGAGATCACCACATCGCCTTTGCCCTCACCGACCCATCGCATCAGGGTGGTCAGGCTGGATGTCGCATGCACCTTGCACCCTGCCCGTGTCAGGGCCTGGGTCAGAACAGTGCGGATCGTTCTGTCGTCATCGGCGACAAGTACCGTGCCATCCATATCTTACGTCTCCTGAGTATCCGTCACGCGGCAGTTTCCGGTGCGCGTGAGAGTGAAATTCGAAAAACCGTTTTACCGGGCACAGAGGTGACAGAAATCCACCCGTCGTGATCGGAAATGATCTTGCTAACAAGCGCCAGCCCAAGCCCGGTGCCATTCTCCCGACCCGAAACAAAGGGGTCAAAAACATCGCCCTTGATGTTTTCCGGCAGACCGGGACCGTCGTCGATGATCTCAATTTGCAGGGGCAGTGATTTGCCTGACCCATCCGACCTGCGCAGACGGAAAGAATGCTCGAAATAGCTGTGCAGGCGGATGGTGCCCGCCGCCCCGCCCGACGCTTCGGAGGCGTTTTTCAACAGGTTCAGCACCACCTGCAACAGCTGGTCAGGATCGCCGAAGGCCAGCGGCAAAGAGGGATCGTAATCCTCGATGATCTTCATATGCGCACCGAACCCCAGCAGCGCGGAACGCCGCGCCCGGTCCAGAACATCGTGTATGTTGACCGGTTGAAAATCCGGCACGGACAAGTTGCCGAATTGCTCGACCTGCCCCAGAAGTTTGACGATCCGACGGCTCTCCTCAACGATCAGATCGGTGAGTTCGAGATCCTCCGCGCCAAGGTTCATGCTCAGCAGTTGCGCCGCCCCGGTGATCCCGGCCAGCGGGTTTTTTATCTCATGCGCCAGCATTTCAGCCATGCCGATCGCCGACTTGGCCGCCGATTTCACCGAGTGATTCTGCGTCATGCGTCCGGCGAGTTCTCGCGGTGAGATCATCAGGATCATATGCCCCGGGGTGCCGTTCAAAGGTGCAATCTGCAAATCGGATTGCATGGGCGCGCGCTGCCCGCTACCGACATCGACGTCATTCACAAAGAGCGGTGTGCCGCTGGATCGCGCGCGTTCGAAGGCGGTCTCCAGCGGATCGTTGACCGCAACCTGGTCCCATACCGGCACATCGCGCACGGATTTCGCGGAAACGTTGAGAAAGCCTTCGGCGGCGGAGTTGATGTCGACAATTTGATTGTCCGGCCCAATGATCAGGGTCGGGACCGGCAGGCTGGCCCAGATTGAGCTGTCCGAATTCATGCAGCCACCACGTCAGGCGCGGTGCAAGCGTCAGCAATCAGCGCAGAGGTTGATCGCACGTCCGGTGCCGTCAGTACCGCGCGCCGCTGATCAGCAGGCGTGCCACAGGTATCCATGTACCAGCCAAGGTGTTTTCGGGCGACCCGCAGACCAAGGGTTTCCCCGTAGAAGCGGATCATCGCCTCATAGTGCCCCAGCACAAGATCCGCGAAATCGCGACCTTTGGGGATCACCGGCGCTCGGTGGCCAAAGAGGTCGTGGGCGATTTGTGCCAGCAACCAGGGTTTGCCCCGCGCGCCGCGCCCGACCATGACGCCATCCGCCCCCGAACGCTCCAGAGCGCGCGCAGCCGATGCGGCATCGACAATATCTCCATTTGCGATCACCGGAATTTCCACGGCGTTTTTGACATTGCGAATGGCGGCCCAATCGGCCTGACCCTTGTAGAACTGGCACCGCGTACGCCCGTGGATGGTGATCATCCGGATACCGGCAGCCTCGGCCCGGCGCGCGATATCCGGCGCATTCAGCAAGTTGTCGTCCCAGCCCAAGCGCGTCTTAAGTGTGACCGGAATGTTCACTGCCCTGACCACAGCCTCGATCAGGGTCAGCGCGTGATCCGGCGTGCGCATCAGCGCCGAGCCGGAATAGCCCTGCGTCACCTTCTTGGCAGGACAGCCCATGTTGATGTCGATCACCTGCGCGCCCTGCCCTTCGACCATGCGGGCAGCCTCGGCCATCGGTGCCGCTTCACGCCCGGCCAGCTGAACGGCCGTGCCAACCTCTCCCAAACCCAGCTCCGCCTTTTCCCGGCTGCCCGGGCGGGCATTCAGCATATCGTGACTGGCGACCATCTCCGAGACCACCAGCCCCGCGCCAAAGCCGGCGACCAATGACCGAAACGGCAGATCGGTGATTCCAGCCATGGGCGCCAGCAAAACGGGCGTTTTCAAATCAAACGGCAGAGCAGCGGTTGTCACTTGCTTAATCCTTGTGCACTGGGGCATAGGCTATCTATTGCCGTGCATTACCTCAATGTTTCCAGCCCTTCCGTGGCGGCATTGAATTCATGTTGCCTAATTATTAGGCATATTAATCGCCATTTGCCACCGCGCGGACAAAGCCATAGACACATCTCTATGACAGGGTATTCGAGCATATGAAGGTCGCGGCCATTATCGTTGCTGCGGGTCGGGGTCACCGCGCGGGCGGTGGACTGCCCAAGCAATGGCGCCCCTTGGCAGGGCGCACAAGCGCGCAGCACGCGCTACAGGTTTTTGCCGATCATCCGGGCATTCACAGGCTCATTCTTGTTCTGCATCCCGATGACGTCCAACAGGACGTCTGGCCCGGAACGCCCGCCGCAGATGTCGTTACCGGAGGCGCTACCCGCAGCGCCTCCGTTCGCGCCGGTCTGGAAGTTCTTGAAGGGGCCTGCGATCAGGTCCTGATCCATGATGCCGCGCGACCTTGCGTGACCGCGCAGGTCATCGACGGCGTGCTGGCAGCCTTGAAAACCGCGCCTGCCGCAGCACCAGCTGTGCCTGTTGTCGATACCTTGTGGCGCGGGGACGCGGGCCAGGTTTCAGATATCGTTGACCGGAAAGCGCTCTACCGTGCCCAGACGCCGCAAGGGTTTCATGTCGATGCGATCCTTGCCGCGCATCGGGCGTTTCCCAAGGGTGGTTCAGACGATGTTGCCCTGGCACGGCAAGCCGGATTGAAGATCGTGATCACCGATGGTAGCGAAGACAACCTGAAAATCACCGTACCGGAGGATTTCGGGCGGGCAGAACGCATTTTGAGAGAGCGTCATGGACATCAGACTGGGTAATGGATTTGACGTGCACGCCTTCGGGCCGGGGGATCATGTGACCCTCTGCGGCATCAACATCCCGCACGATCAGGGTCTTCAGGGGCATTCCGACGCAGATGTCGCCCTGCATGCGATCACCGACGCCATCTACGGCGCTTTGGCGCGCGGAGACATCGGGCAGCATTTCCCGCCAAGTGACCCACAATGGAAAGGTGCCGCAAGCGACATCTTTCTGCGCCACGCCGTGAAACTGGCTGCCGACCTCGGGTTTGCCATCTCCAACATTGATTGCACGTTGATTTGCGAGCAGCCGAAAATCGGCCCTCATGCGCAGACAATGCGGGAGGCTCTGGCTGAAATGACGGGCGTCGCTATCGAACGCATTTCGGTCAAGGCAACGACCTCCGAAAAGCTGGGCTTCACGGGACGCGGCGAAGGCATCGCCTGTCTTGCAACTGCGGCATTGGTGACCGCATGAAGCGTTTCGCACCGTTGATCGGAACAGTTCTGGGGGTTGGCTACATCCGCCCGGCACCCGGCACTTGGGGATCGCTGGTAGCCCTGCCATGGGGCTGGTTGCTCCACGTTCTGGGCGGGTTTCCGTTACTGATCCTTGGCATCATCATCGCTTTTTTGAAAGGCTGGTGGGCGACGGCTCAAATGACCCGCGGCGGCGATGACCACGACCCATCGGAAATCGTTGTCGACGAACTCGTGGGGCAATGGATCGCCATTTTACCGCTCTCCTATATGGCGTGGTCCATGGGCCTCAACATCCTTGCTTTTTGGCCGGGGTGGATCGCGGCGTTCGTTCTTTTTCGTTTTTTTGACATTCTCAAACCCGGTCCTGTGGGGTGGGCGGATCGCCGCGGCGACGCGCTGGGGGTCATGCTAGATGACGTCATTGCCGGCGTTTTTGCCGCCCTGGGCGTCCTTGTGCTCGGCGGGGTTTATCACGGGGTCTTGCAGTGACACTTGCCGCCCAGATCATTGAAAAAGCGGCCGCGTCCAAAAAAATGATCGCCACGGCGGAAAGCTGTACCGGTGGTCTGGTCGCGGCGGCTCTGACCGATGTGCCCGGATCCTCCGCCGTGGTTGAGCGTGGTTTTGTGACCTACGCCAATTGCGCCAAGATCGAAATGCTGGGTGTCACCCCGGAAACGCTTGGTGAATTCGGCGCGGTATCAGAACAAACCGCCATTGAGATGGCACGCGGCGCGCGGTCCGAATCCCATGCGGACATCAGCGTCTCGGTCACAGGTATTGCCGGGCCCGGGGGCTCGGAACACAAACCCGAAGGCCGGGTCTGTTTCGCCGTGGCCAGAGACGGAGGCATCCGTGCCGAAACCGTGGACTTTGGCCCATTGGGGCGTGAAAACGTTCGACTTGCGGCCAGAGATCACGCGTTGCGCCTGCTCTTATCAGCGCTTTGACCCACCCAGAATCAGGCACAGCCCTGCAAAATCATCAGAAGCGATGGCCGCCCATATCTGATCCGCCATCTCTGCACCCACCAGATCGCGGGCCTTGATCTGCAGTTTTTCCCGGCGCGTTGCCAAGCGCATCGGCGCGGCGAGATCGTGAGAAAACTCTGCAACCTCGCCGTTTTGGCGCGTGATCTGAACCTTCGCCTGCATTTCCGACAGCCTGGCATCCTCATGCACCAGAATTTTTTGCCGCAGTGCCCCAAGCGCCGGGTCGTTGGCCATTGCATCGCTGAACATTTCACGGCGAGACGTGGAAATGCCGCTGAGCGCCATCGCTGCCGTATGGCGATAGCTGAATTTCGCCTCCAAACCGGTTGTCGGGTCCGCCTTGTTGCAAACCGACATCCAGCGTGGATGCGTCGTGATCGCAACGGCCTTTACGTCGTCGCGAGAGAGCGCGGCACCCGCGATCGCCTCAAGCATCGCATGCAACCCGTGACAGCAGGCGTGAAATTTGTGGCTGATCGACAGGATATGCCAGGGCGCGCTTCCCAGAGTGGTCAGGTGCTCTGTCTGAGCGGATCCGTGATGTGTGTCCCCAAACCCCGACGGCCCGTCCAGCCCATCCCATGCAGCGGTCATGCCCTGATGCGCCCAAAGTGCTGCCTCGACGCCACTGCGCGCCGCAAGACCTGCATTGAGCGGTTTTCCCGCCGTGCCGAATTGCGCTTTCACCCCCGATGCCATCGAGGCGCAAAGACCCAGCGCATGGCGCGTTTCGCGGTTGGTCAATCCCAGCAGACGGGCGACGGCGAGGGTGGCACCAAAGGCCCCCGCCGTTGCGGTTTGGTGAAAGCCGATCTGATAGTGATCCCGGCCCAGCCAAAGGCCAACATGGATCGACGCCTCGACACCAATCAGTGCCGCATCCAGCATCGCATCAAAACCCAACCCTTTTTTTTGCGCAACAGCCAAAGCTGCCGGCACAACGACAACGGAAGGGTGGCCAATATGGGCGAAATGCGTGTCGTCAAAATCCAACGCATGGCTCAAGGTGCCGTTTACCAATGCCGCAGCGGCTGCCGGTATCGAGGACCCAAGCAGCGTCATCGCTTCCGCCGTCCCGCCCTGTTGCAGGACAAGCCGGGAAAAGCCTGCAAAATCCGTTTCCGCCGCCCCGGCCATGCCGCATGCCGCCCAATCGAAAAGCGACAGGCGCATCATGTCTCGCGCTTCGGGGTCCGCGTCAATTGTTGAAAAGGCCAGAAGTGCGTCGGTGATGTTCATGTCAGACCCTGCCTCTTGCCCCCGGGGTTCATGCCTTGTCGTCGCCGTAGAGATCTTTTGCACGGGCCTCAAAAGCACGCACGACACGCTGCATCGCTTCGTTGAAAACAACACCGATGAGCCGCTGCAAGATCATGTTCCGGAAAGCGAAATCGACGAAAAAGCTAACCTCACTTCCGCCCTCCACATCCCTGAAGGTCCAGTTTGACTTCATGTATTTGAACGGGCCATCGAGATATTCGGTGTCAATTTTTCGGTCGGCGGGCATCAGGACCACGCGACTGGTGAAGCGTTCGCGGAAGACTTTGAAACTGATCACCAGATCGGCCTCCATGACCTCTGTATCACCTTGCGGTGTCACGGATTTGATGCGTGCTGCCGAACACCATGGCAAAAATTCCGGATAACTGCCCACATCGGCAACCAGATCGTACATTTGCTGGGCTGTATAGGGGAGCGTTCGAGTTTCAGAGTGGGTTGGCATTGATTTGTCGGCTTGTGAAGGTTAGCCATCCATGTCCTATGTCCGCCCTGCAATATCAAGGTCTAACCCATGTCCTCGCGTCCTTATGTCATAGATGAAATGATCTCCGCCAAGTCGATCGCCGCCCGGATCGAAGACCTTTGTCGCGAAATTCAGAAGGAATATGAGGGTACCGACAAGCTGATCGTCGTGGGGCTGTTGCGTGGCAGCTTTGTTTTCATCGCCGACCTGGTGCGCGAGTTGGACCTGCCCATCGAGGTCGATTTCCTGGAGGCTTCAAGCTATGGCGATGGTATGGAAAGTTCCAGAGAAGTGCGTATTCTCAAGGATTTACGAGGCGCCATTGAAGGCCGCGATGTCCTGGTGGTCGAAGACATCGTAGATACCGGCCACACGTTGAACCATGTCACACATCTGCTTGAAAGCCGCCTGCCTGCGCGCCTCAAATCCATCGCCCTTCTGGATAAACCCAGCCGCCGCGAGGTCGATTTCAAGGCAAGCTGGACCGGGTTCGAGATACCCGATGAATTTGTCGTGGGGTATGGCATTGATTTCGCGCAACGTAACCGCAACCTGCCCTTCATCGGCAAGGTGCGTTTTACGGAAGCTGAATAGACCGGAAGCATGACGGGTTCATCCCGACTTGCTGAGGGCGGCATCTGAGCGATGACTTGGACCGGGAAATTGACCCGCGGGCAAAGTTCCCGAATTCGTGATACCGTTGCGGCCAGGACCCGTGCTAGCGTGATCCCAGCCACAACAGGAGATTGACATGAAGAAGTTGTTTGTTTTGCCTCTTGCAGCCAGCCTTGCAATAACAGCGATTGCCGGATCGGCGATAGGCGACGGACATGCTGACAAAGCGCTACAGGCCGCCATTAGCGCCCGGCAGGCTCAAATGAAATTGATCAGCTTTAACACCGCCCTTCTGGGAGATATGGCCAAGGGGACTGTGCCATATGACAGCGCGACGGCCAGTGCGGCAGCATCCAACCTTGCAGCGGTTGCAAAGCTCGACCGCAGCATTCTTTGGCTGGAAGGCTCGGTGCAGGGGACCGTAGATGGGACACGGGCAAAACCTGACATCTGGACGGATGCCGCAGGCTTTGACAAGGCGGCACAGGGGCTGGAAACAGCAGCGGCGGCAATGGTTTCTGCAGCCGGTACCGATCTTGCCTCCTTGCAAGCATCCATGAAGGCCATTGGCGACAGTTGCGGGACCTGCCACAAGGCGTATCGCGGCCCCAAAAACTAAGCAGCCTGGATGAAAGCACTTCTGCGTTTCGCGATCTTCTGTGCCGTATTGGGCGTTCTGGTCGGTCTATTGGTGACCCGGCCCGACCGCTCAGAAGTGGCTTTTGATGCTGTCACCATCACCGATACGCAGGCCGGTGCCCTGGTCTTTGCTGCCGGGGGATGTGCGTCTTGCCACGCCGCTCCGGACGCAACGGGAGACGCAAAACTGACCTTGTCGGGCGGGCGCAGTTTTCCCAGTGATTTTGGCACGTTTTACGCACCAAACATCTCTACGGACAGCTCGGCGGGCATCGGCGACTGGACGCGGCAGCAATTTGCACAGGCTTTGACCCGGGGCGTCTCCCCTGATGGCAAGCACTACTTCCCCGCATTCCCCTACACCGCCTATGCCAAGATGACCGCTCAGGACATTGCAGATCTTTTTGCCTACATGCAGACGCTGCCTGCCGACGCGACACCCAGCTTGGCCCATGATGTGGGCTTTCCCTTTTCGATCAGACGCGCGGTTGGCGGGTGGAAAATTCTGTTTTTCCTCAGGGAGTATCAGGTTGTCGGCGCGTTGACAGAAGCCGAAGAACGCGGACGGTATCTTGCAGAAGGGCTCGGACATTGCACCGAATGCCACACTCCGCGAAACGCGCTGGGAGGTCTGGACCGATCCCGCTGGCTGGCCGGTGCGCCCAACCCTTCTGGCAAAGGCAAGATACCCAACATCACGCCGGCGGCCCTGGACTGGTCGGAAACCGATATTGTTGCCTATCTGACGACAGGGTTCACACCGGATTACGACAGCGCTGGCGGCGAGATGGTGGAGGTGATCGAGAACCTGGCGCAATTGCCCGAAGCCGACCGTGCCGCCCTCGCCGCCTATCTCAAACGCGTGACACCTGTACCCTGAGCCAACGCGGCCCGGATTAGCCCTTCAGCGCGTCGGCCTGAAGTTCTCTGAGACCATGCTTGACCGGGCTGTCTTGCGCATCCCGCGCAATGATTGCGTAAATTGCATCATTGATATGGTGCGAGGCAACGTCATAGCGACGCTGATCCAGAGCTTGATTTAAATCGCGAAGGGCAAAAACAGCCCAATGAACATCCGTCATGGGAAAATCTTTCGAAAAGGGGAAGTGAGAGTGTGATTACACGCTTCTTTTCGAAAAAATTATGGGAATGGCAAGTTTGCTTTCCCCGCCTTACGTGACGTCACGAGGGATCAGGCGATCCCAAGTTTCCGGTTTCGGGCTGCGCGCAATCGCGCGAAGTCATCGCCGGCATGATAAGACGACCGTGTCAGGGGGGTGGCCGAGACCATCAGGAACCCCTTTCCGTAAGCCGCTTTTTCATAGGCAGCAAACTCATCGGGATGCACGAATCGATCCACCCGGTGATGTTTTGGTGTGGGTTGCAGATACTGTCCGATCGTCAGGAAATCGATGTCAGCCGCGCGCATGTCTTCCATGACCTGAATCACCGATTGCCGATCTTCCCCCAGCCCGACCATGATGCCGGATTTTGTAAACATCGAAGGGTCGAGTTCCTTGACCCGCTGCAACAGGCGCAAGGAATGGAAATACCGCGCACCGGGACGCACTTCAGGATAGAGGCCCGGCACCGTTTCGAGATTATGATTGAAGACATCCGGGCGCGCCTCGACAACCACTTCAAGCGCGTCAGGTGCACATTTTATGAAATCCGGCGTCAGAATTTCAATTGTGGTGTCCGGGCTGCGGTGCCGAATGGCCCGAATCGTCTGGGCGAAATGATCAGCACCCCCGTCTGATACGTCATCCCGGTCCACCGAAGTCACCACCACGTGGTTCAGCCCCAGTTTTTCAACCGCATGGGCTACGCGGCCGGGTTCAAACGCATCCAGCGCTTCGGGCGGTTTGCCGGTGGCGATATTGCAGAAGGTGCAGGCGCGGGTGCAAACCTCACCCATGATCATCATCGTGGCATGGCCCTGCGACCAGCACTCGCCGACATTGGGGCACCCTGCCTCTTCGCAAACCGTTACCAGATTGTTTTCCCGCATGATTCGGGCGGTTTCAGCATAGCCCTGACCCCCCGGGGCCTTTACGCGAATCCAATCCGGTTTCTTGGGCTGGGGATTGTCAGGGCGACGCGCTTTTTCCGGATGCCGTTGCTCGGGAATTTTCAGGTCGCGCGGGGCCATGAAGCGTCTTCCTTATCCGTTTGGCGCATCACGCCCTATCCAGATCAGTTTAGACGATGAGTTGGGGGAGGTTCAACAGCACCCGTTCGCGGCGATTGCATAGCTGCCTTGCAATGGGCACGCGCCTCATTGAAGGCCGCAGGAAAAAAAGAGGGTGCACATCGGCACCCTCCCTGATCTTGGTTTCGGAATTCGCGCGGCGATCCTACCCGATCAAAGGACCACCCGGCCCGATGGTCTCATCATAGTGCCGCTTGAGCCGCATCAGCGCGATCCGCAAGACGATCTTTCCCGAACGTGCGGACCAGCCCAGTTTCTTCTCGGCAGTCTCAAGACCCTCAAGATAACAGCAGCACCGCAGCACAACATCTGAAAGCCCCGGCCCCAGATCTTGCAGTGCATCCGCCACGCGCTTGCGCGCATTTGACGGGCCGTCGCTGACGCCGCTATCGGGCACGAAATTTGTCTGTCCACCGGCTGTCAAAAACTGGTCCCAGTTCTGGGTGACACGCGGGCCCATCTGAGCCAACTCGAAATCTTCCCGCAAACGCTCGCCAACTGTCACCAGGTCATCGCTCAAGAAAGGCTCGCCATTCTTGTCACGACGGCGCGCCAGCGCGGTCAATGGGCTTTCCGCAAGATTGTAGCGCATGCGACGCGGGCGGCCGGTATCCACATCGGGAAGGGTCTTTTCCCCCCAATCACGCCTTTGGCCTGCAAAATCAGCCTGAGCGTCGGCAAAACCGCTGACCGCGACATTGCCGGAACTGTCCAGCATATCCTCCAGCGCGGCCCGGCCTGCCGGTGTGATCGAATATCTGGTAATGCGGCCGTTCGGCGTGCCCGCAATCCACTCCTTGAGTGCCAGAGCTTCGGCTATCTTGCGCGGCACGACGCCGGTGCGCGTCGCTTGCCCACTCACCCCGTCCCGAACGATCACGGCCTTTTCCATTTCCGTCACAACGGCCAGAACAGCGCCCTTTTCACACAAACGGCGCAGGACACGTGTGCCTTCAGCCATCAATGTTGCTTCGTCCGGGGTGGTTTCGTCATCATCCGATGGCGCAGGTATGCGGTCTTGGAAACTCATTGGAGATAAGTCCTTTTCGTTCGTTTTACCTGTTACTGAACGGGGAACAAAATGCGCCGCACCCAATGTACGAAGAGCCGCATCCACGAGCGGATCATCCCGACGGGTCTCGACACGCCGAATCTGGCGCAATATCGTCGAGGCATGGCAGCCTGCCGCCCGGGCCAAAGCCCGAATAGGCAATCCTGCCTCCGTATGGGCCAGGTAAACCTGCGCAGCAGCCGGGACCCAATCAGGCAAACCGGCTTCCGAAGGGTTGTGGGAGCGATGTGGCAGCATCTCCAGCTCTTTCATAACGTCGGTACCGATGTCCATTGCTGTTAGGGTTGTCTCAATAGAAGTGAATACAACCTAAAGAGGTATTGGTTACCCGTTCGTTAACAGTATTTGATTTGGCAATTATTGTCTCCAAAACATAAACAGTGTTTACGGCACCGCGCGCCAGCAAACCGCCTGACGCAACACTGGCTCCCCTTTTGGTCTGTCTCGCAGCTTGCCAAATTATGCCCCGACATCAAAGTGTTAATAAGTCCCTAAACCTCATGCGCGCGGAATGCGGCCCCAACGCAACACCACCTATGATTGTGTAATATCTCAGGCGGCGGGGCCAAGTGCCCTCTGGGGAAGACGTACAAAAGGAACGTTATATGCAAGATCTGCTATCAATGCTGCACGCACTGCGCCGACCACCACTTCTGATGCGCGCAGCGCGCATCGGCGCGGAAGATTACCGACGGTCTGTTCATTTGCCGCGCCTGTTGGGCTACGGTGTCTTACCGAAACACGGTGCCGCGTTGTTGCGATTGATGGAGATTGAAGCCGAGCTGAACGTTCAGCGCACCAGCGGGAACGCAAGCTACAGCCTAATCCGCCATGTGGATATCCTGATCGCGATGGTGGGTGAGGCCCGCGTCTTGCGCGCCTCACAAGCGGCCTGAGCCGAAGCCTACATGAAGCTATCGGGCGCTTCGGATTTCTTACGCGCGACGAACTCTGCCAGTGCGGTTGCGATGGCCGGGTCCAGGCCTGGCTGTTGATAATCGCTGAGCAGTTTCTCGACCCTGAGCGATGCCAGGGCCTGCGTATCCCGCGCGCCCTCATCTTCCCAGGTCTCGTAAGGCTTGTAGTCAAGCAAATCGGACTTCCAGAATGCCGATTTGAAGTTTTTCTGGGTGTGATCACATCCCAGATAATGCCCGCCGGGTCCAACCTCGCGAATGGCATCCATGGCCTGGGCGTTGTCGTCCACTGACACACCCTGTGCCAGGTGATGCAAAGTCCCGAGTTGATCGGCATCCATAACGAATTTTTCGAAAGAAGACACAAGGCCCCCTTCGAGCCATCCACATGAATGCAGCATGAAATTGACGCCCGCGAGCAGGCCCATGTTCAAGCTGTTCGACGTCTCATAGGCCGCTTGCGCGTCAGGCAGCTTGGAGCCGCAGAAGGACCCCGCCGACCGGTAAGGCAGCCCAAGACGGCGCGCCAATTGCCCGGCTCCATAGGTGATATGGGCCGCTTCGGGTGTCCCGAATGTGGGTGCGCCGGAATTCATGTCGATGGACGTCACAAAGGCGCCCATGATTACCGGGGCACCGGGCCGGATCAACTGGCTGTAAGCGATGCCGGCCAGAACCTCGGCCATCACTTGTGTCAGCGTACCCGCCACCGACACCGGCGCCATTGCCCCGCCAACGATAAAGGGCGAGATGATGCAGGCCTGATTGTTCTTGGCGTAGACCTCCAGCGCCCCCATCATCACATCGTCGAAAGTCATCGGCGAGTTGATGTTGATGAGCGATGTCATCACGGTATTTTCCTGCACGAACTCCTTGCCGAAGAGAACCTCGCACATCTCCACGGAATCCTGAGCGCGGCTCGGCTCGGTCACCGACCCCATGAACGGCTTATCACTCAGCGTCATATGGGCATGCAACATGTCCAGATGGCGCTTGTTGACCGGTACATCTGTGGGCTCGCACACGGTCCCGCCCGAATGATGCAGCCAGCGCGACATATATCCCAGCTTCACGAATTTGCGGAAATCTTCCATCGTGGCATACCGGCGTCCGCCCATGGCGTCGCGCACGAAAGGTGGGCCGTAAACCGGGGCCAGCACCAGATTCTTGCCGCCAATGACCACACTGCGTTCCGGATTGCGCGCATGTTGGGTGAAGCTCGACGGCGCGGTCTTGCAAAGCTGGCGGGCCAGCCCGCGCGGGATGCGCACACGTTCGCCATCCACATCCGCACCGGCCTCACGCCAGCGCGCCAAGGCCGCGGGATTCTCGATGAAATTGACACCGATCTCTTCCAGCACCGTTTCGGCATTGGTTTCGATAATTTCCAACGCTTCTTCTGTCAGAACTTCGAAATTCGGAATATTGCGTTCGATGAAACGCGCGGTCTCGAAAGAGACTGCACTTCTCTCCGCACGTCTGGCGGCCCCGCCACCACCACGCCCGCGTCTACGCTCTGCTACCGCCATTTTTGTCTCCGAAGTGAAAAGCTTGCGTTTGTGCTACCTTACTCGGCCCACGCTTCTCTGGCCCAGAGCGGCCTTGCAGGGAAAAAAGCGACATGACCGCAAAGTCCTGACCCTGCTCTCGCATAGTTGGTTGGAATCTCTCCACGGCTCTTGCCACTTTGCCTTCCCAAGCCTAATCAGCACCCATGAGCACTCAAGATCATGACCGCCTTCTCATCATCGACTTCGGCAGCCAGGTAACGCAGTTGATCGCGCGCCGCCTGCGGGAGCTGAATGTCTATTGCGAAATCCATCCGTTCAATTCCGTATCCGATACGTTTTTGGAGGAATTCAAACCAAAGGCCGTGATCTTCTCGGGGGGGCCATCATCGGTTTTTGCCGAAGGTGCTCCGATGCCGCCCAAAGGTGTCTTTGATCTGGGCGTTCCGATTCTGGGCATCTGTTACGGCCAACAGGTCATGATGCAGTGTCTTGGTGGCAAGGTGGAACGCGGCCACGGCACCGCCGAATTCGGCCGCGCTTATGTCACGCCAGAAGCGCGCAAGATGGCGTTGCTGGAAGGTTGGTTCGAGGCGGAGCGCGAACAGGTCTGGATGAGCCACGGCGATCACGTCAGCGAAATCGCGCCCGGTTTCGAAGTCTACGGCACCTCGCCCAACGCGCCCTTTGCGATCACCGGCGACACGGCGCGCGACTTTTATGCGGTACAGTTCCACCCCGAAGTCCACCATACGCCAAATGGCTCAAAACTCTACGAAAATTTCGTGCGGCTTGCCGGATTCAAAGGCGACTGGACCATGGGCGCCTACCGCGAAGAGGCGATCCAGCGCATCCGCGATCAGGTGGGAACGGGCCGCGTGATCTGCGCGCTTTCCGGCGGTGTGGATTCTTCCGTTGCAGCCGTGCTGATCCACGAAGCCATCGGCGATCAGTTGACCTGTGTCTACGTCGATCACGGGCTGATGCGCAAAGATGAAAGCGCGCAGGTGGTGGGCATGTTCCGCGAACATTACAACCTGCCCCTGATCCACGCCGACGAATCCGAGCTGTTCCTGGGCAAGCTCGACGGCGTCAGCGATCCCGAAACCAAACGCAAGATCATCGGTGGTCTGTTCATCGAGGTGTTCGAGAAACACGCACGCGAAATCGGCGGCGCGGATTTTCTGGCGCAGGGCACGCTCTATCCCGATGTCATCGAATCGGTCAGTTTTTCAGGCGGGCCGTCGGTCACCATCAAATCACACCACAACGTCGGCGGCCTGCCGGAACGCATGAACATGCAACTTGTCGAACCGCTGCGCGAACTTTTCAAGGATGAGGTCCGTGCGCTGGGGCGCGAATTGGGCCTGCCGGACAGCTTTATCGGGCGTCACCCCTTCCCCGGCCCCGGACTTGCGATTCGCTGCCCCGGCGAGATCACCCGCGAAAAACTCGACATCCTGCGCGAGGCCGACGCGGTCTACATCGACCAGATACGCAAACACGGGCTTTATGATGACATCTGGCAGGCCTTCGTTGCGATCCTGCCAGTACGCACGGTCGGGGTCATGGGCGACGGGCGCACCTATGATTTTGCCTGCGCCCTGCGTGCCGTGACCTCCGTCGATGGGATGACGGCGGATTACTACCCGTTCAGCCATGAGTTCCTCGGCGAAACGGCCACCCGCATCATCAATGAGGTGCCGGGGATCAACCGGGTCACCTACGACATTACCTCCAAACCACCGGGCACAATCGAGTGGGAGTGAGCTTTCCCGGCGCGCGCTTTGCCTCAGATCTGAATTGAAGACCCCTATGAGCCCGACGCTGAAAGCCGCCTTGTGGATGATCGGGGCCATCGTGTCCTTCTCTTCCATGGCGGTGGGCGGGCGGGAGCTGTCCTCTGAACTCGATACATTCGAGATCATGATGTACCGCAGCCTGTTTGGCGTGCTGATCGTGGTCTCGCTGGCCGGCGCCTTTGGCACATGGCGCGAGATCAACACACGCAACATGCGGGTTCAGATCATCCGTAACCTTGCCCATTTCACCGGGCAGAACCTTTGGTTTTATGCGGTCACCGTCATCCCGCTGGCACAGGTGATCGCCCTGGAATTCACCACGCCGCTTTGGGTCATCCTGCTGTCACCTCTCATTTTGGGCGAGCGCCTGACACTGATGCGCGCCCTTGCGGGGATCATGGGGTTTATCGGCATCCTGATCGTGGCGCGGCCCGACATGGCCGGGCTCAATTCAGGCATCATCACCGCCGCGTCATGCGCAATATTCTTTGCCCTCACCATCATGCTCACCAAACGTTTGACCCGCACCCAGGGCATCACCTGTATCTTGTTCTACCTCACTGCCCTGCAACTGGTTTTTGGTGTCATTGCAGCCGGATATGACGGTGACATTGCGATCCCATCCGCCGCGGCCTTGCCTTTGGTCATTCTTGTCGGTGCAGCGGGTCTTGTCGCTCACTTTTGCCTGACCAATGCGCTGGCCATTGCGCCTGCAACTGTCGTCGTACCAATCGATTTTGTCCGCCTGCCGGTGATCGCTGTTGTCGGCATGCTGCTTTACGCAGAGCCACTGGATCTTTGGGTTTTTGTGGGGGCCCTGGTGATTTTTACCGGCAACTATTTGAATATTTGGTCCGAAACCCAAACAAAAACTTGATTTTACGTGAGGTCACAACGCAATCTTCCCTAGCGTCATTGATTGACGCAGGGGTTTTGCGTGATTAATTGCCCCAGCCTTTCAAAGCAAAAATGCAAATCCAGACAAGGCTTACGTTCCGGGGAGGAGCTTCATGAAGTCGTATATAACAAGTGTAACAACTCTTTGTCTGGCGGCCGGTGCCGCACATGCAGGTGGTATCGACCGGTCGGGCCAGTCGATTGATGTGCTTTTCGAAGAAGGCCGCTATCTGGAGTTCAGCGCCGTCAGTGTGACACCGGATCTGAGCGGTGAAGCGCGTGCGCCCTTTGCAAATGGCACGGGATCGGGCGATATCGCACCGAGCTACTTCCGATTTGGCGCGGCGTATAAAGCTGATATCAATGACAGATTTTCCTACGCGCTGATCCTAGACGAGCCTTTCGGAGCGGATGTCGACTACCCTGCGGGAACCGGATACTTCGCCTCCACATCAGACGCAGAGTTTACCAGCCGGGCTCTGACGGGGTTGCTGCGCTATAAAGACGATTCAGGTTTTTCGGTCTTTGGCGGGCTGCGTCTGCAATCTGTCGAAGCCAACGCGACCGTGAACTTCATCCGACCGGTCGGCCCACCGCTGCTCTATACTGCCGAAGCGGATGTACATTACGGCCTCGGCTATGTCGCCGGTGTCGCCTATGAAAGACCGGAAATCGCGCTGCGTGTCTCGCTGACCTATAGTTCAGAAATCTCACATAGTGTTGATACGGTCGAAAATGTCGTAGGTGTCGGATCGCTTTCCACATCGACGGAATTCGAAACGCCGCAATCTCTCAATCTTGAATTCCAGACCGGTGTGGCAGCCGATACGTTGCTTTTCGGCGGCGTGCGTTGGGTGGACTGGTCCGATTTCGCGCTCGATCCTTCGCTCTATCAAACCGTGACCGGTGGATCGTCGCTGCTCAGCTACCAGGAAGATGTGATCACCTATACGCTGGGGATCGGGCGGCGCCTGAACGACAACTGGTCCGTGGCGGCGTCTATCGGATACGAGGAAAACACCCGCAATCTCTTTACCAACCTCGGACCTGCTGACGGACAGGAGAGCATCTCGCTGGCCGCGATCTATTCGCAGGGCAATTACGAGATCACAACCGGTATCCGTTATATCCGGATCGGTGATACAACAACCGGTGTCAGCGGCACGCCAGCTGCGAACTTCAATGACAACGACGCGATCGCCATTGGCGTCAAGGTTGGTTACCGGTTCTGATGTCTGAACCTGATTAGCTGGCGCCCGCATTTTTGCGGGCGCTTTTTCTTTGCGCATGTTTCGGGTGGTTCACCCGAGAACCGCCTACTAGGCTCCCCGCATGACACCGCAAAAAACACTGACCGGCAAAGCATGGGCCGCACTGATTCTGCTGGCTTTGATCTGGGGCGCTTCATTCCTGTCGATCCGGGTAGCGTTGGATGAGATCGCGCCTTTGACCTCCGTTGCCCATCGTACTTTCTGGGCCATGATCGCTCTGTGGGCCGTGGTCTTGAGCTTGCGACTGCCGCTGCCCAGAGGTCTTCATGTCTGGGGCGCATTTGTGATCATGGGTCTGCTGAACAACGCCGTGCCCTTCAGCCTGATGGCCTGGGGACAGCTCCATATCGAAACCGGGCTGACATCCATTTTGAACGCCGCAACCGCGGTCTTTGGCGTTTTGGTTGCGGCCCTGTTTTTTGCCGACGAAAAGCTCTCGCCGCGCAAAATGATCGGTGTGGGGTTGGGTTTCTTGGGGGTGATGACCGCGATCGGTCTGGAAAACCTACGTAACTTCGATCTGCGGTCCATTGCGCAACTGGCCATTCTGGGGGGCACAGTCTCTTACGCGTTGGCTGGTGTCTGGGCGCGCAAAACACTCGCAGGGCTTGCGCCGCAGGTTGCGGCGGCTGGCATGCTGACCGGCTCTTCGATTTTCACCGTGCCTTTGGCCCTGATCGTCGATGGCCCCATCTCGTTTGACCTGCAACCCGTCACTATTCTTGCGGTCGCCTACTATGCCCTGATCGCGACAGCGGGGGCCTATCTGCTTTATTATTACATTCTGGGTCTCGCAGGCAGCGGCAACCTGATGCTGGTAACGCTCCTAATTGCGCCGGTCGCGATCATCCTTGGGGCGTTGGTCCTTGATGAGCAGCTAAATCCGAATGCCTACGCGGGCTTTGCGCTGCTGGCCGCCGGCCTGATCATTCTGGATGGACGCCTGTGGCAGAGGTTCCGCAAACGCAAAGCCGTTGCTGCGGATTGATTGACCCCCCCTTTGGCCACGGCTAGGACAAGGGGAACGCCATTCGATTCACAGGGACGCGACCCCATGTTATATTCTTCTGCGGCCGACTGGCGGGCAGCCCCCCGCAAATCCGTCCTGGTCTACGGTATGTCGGGTCTGGGCAAGACACATATGTCAAACCTGCTTCGCGCCTCCGGCGATTGGTTTCACTATTCCATCGACTACCGGATCGGCACCCGCTACATGGGCGAATTCATCGCCGACAACGCCAAGGCGGAGGCGATGAAAGTCCCGTTTCTGCGCGATTTGCTGATGAGTGACAGTATTTACATCGGGTCCAACATCACCTTCGACAATCTGGCGCCGGTCGCCACCTACCTCGGCAAACCCGGTGCCAAAGATCGCGGTGGCCTGCCCATGCCGGAATACGTACGCAGGCAGGCGCAATTCCGGCAGGCAGAGATTTCGGCACTCTACGATACCGCGCATTTCTCGGAACGCGCCGAAGCACTGTACGGATATCCGCATTTCATCTGTGATTCAGGCGGTTCCATATGCGAATGGGTTGAGGCCGCTGATGATCAGGACGCCTTGATGAAGGATCTGGCACGTAACTGTCTGCTGATCTGGATCAAGGGAGATGAGGCCCATACGCAGGAACTTATCCGCCGGTTCGACCGCGCGCCCAAACCGATGGCGTATCAGCCCGCGTTTCTGGCCAAGGTATGGGATGAATACTTACAGGAAAACAAATGCCTGGAAGGTGATGTTGATCCGGATGATTTCATTCGTTTCACCTATGCCCGAGCGCTCGCTCATCGACAGCCCCGCTACGAGGCAATGTCGCGCTGGGGTGTAACAGTCACTGCAGATCAGGTCGCCGCCCTCAAATCGCCGCAGGATTTCGAAGACCTCATTGCCGGTTGCCTGTGACCCGCACACTGACCTGTGAGGTCGTCCCCCTTGAGGCACCCGTTGCGAGAGGCTATCTCCCTCATTTGACACCTTATCGAAAGAAGACTGATGCCTATCAAGATACCTTCCGACCTACCGGCCTACGACGTGCTGACGCGCGAAGGGGTGATGGTGGTTGACGAGGTTCAGGCGGCCCGTCAGGATATTCGACCGCTGCGCATCGGGTTACTGAATCTGATGCCGAAAAAGATACAGACCGAAAATCAGTTTGCCCGTCTGATCGGCGCGACACCTTTGCAGATCGAGTTGAGCCTGATCCGGATGTCCGAGCACCGGACAAAAAATACCGCAGCCGCCCATATGGCCAGCTTTTACCGGACCTTTCAGGAGGTCAAAGACGAGAAATTCGACGGACTGATCATCACCGGTGCGCCCATCGAACACCTGCCCTTCGAGCAGGTCACCTATTGGGACGAACTCCGCCAGATCATGGATTGGACCCAGACCAATGTGCAATCCACATTTGGCGTGTGCTGGGGTGGCATGGCCATGATCAACCATTTTCACGGCGTCGATAAACATATGCTGGAGGCCAAGGCCTTTGGCTGTTTCCGGCATCGCAATCTGGCGCCCGCATCTCCCTATTTGCGTGGTTTTTCAGACGATTGCGTGATCCCTGTTTCGCGCTGGACAGAGATGCGCCAGGACGAAATTAACAAGGCTGGGAGCTTGAAAACGCTTCTGGGTAGCGATCAGGTCGGCCCCTGTCTGGTGGAAGACGCAAGCCATCGTGCGCTCTATATCTTCAATCACTTCGAATATGATCGCGATACGCTGAAACAGGAATATGATCGCGATGTGGATGCAGGCACGCCGATCAACGTACCGATGAATTACTATCCGGGTGACGATCCAGCGCAGACCCCGCTCAATCGGTGGCGCAGCCACGCCCATCTGCTTTACGGCAACTGGATCAACGAGATTTATCAATGCACCCCCTTCGAGATGAATCGCATTGGGACGTAAGCGAATGGTCCTGAGCCTTGCGCTGATTTTGGGAGTGGTGGCGCTTGTTCAATGGCGGGCAACGGCGCGTGAAACGGCAGCAGAATCCGCCTATCCGCCATCCGGCCAGGTTGTCGATGTCGACGGGACGTCGATACATGTGCGGATCGAAGGCAGCGGGCCGGATGTGGTATTGATCCATGGTGCCAGCGGTTCACTGCGCGATTTCACCTTTGATCTGGTCGGACGCCTGAGCGATCGCTACCGCGTCATATCCTTTGACCGTCCAGGATTGGGATGGAGCGAAAGGCCCGCGCCGGAGCATGGCGGGGCCTGGAATAACTACGCAGAGCCGCCCTCTTTGCAGGCAAAACTGATGCAGGCTGCCGCTGATCAGGTTGGCGTCTCAAAGCCCATTGTCGTTGGGCATTCCTACGGCGGTGCGGTAGCACTCGCCTGGGCGCTGGAGCGTCCGGATGAAACCGCAGCCCTTGTCTTGCTGGGGGCAGCCTCAAATCCATGGCCCGGGGATCTGGGGCTTTTCTATCAGGTCAATGCCTCAAAGCCCGGAGGTGCCTTGGCCATTCCGCTGATCACGGCCTTCGCGCCCAGAGCGGCGGTGGAAACAGCTGTCAAAGCCATCTTCCAGCCTCAACCCATTCCTGACGGATATCTGGACCATTTCGGCCCTGAAATGACCCTGCGCCGCAGCACCCAGCGCGCAAATGCGCAGCAGGTCAACAGTCTGCGCCCCTATGTGGTTGATATGTCTCAACGTTATTCGGGTCTTAGCCTGCCGGTTGAAATCCTTCACGGGACAGATGACACCATCGTGCCCCTGCACATTCATTCCGAGCCATTGGCTGCCTTACTGCCGGACGCAAACCTGATCAGATTGGAAGGCGTTGGGCACATGCCGCATCATGCCGCCCCCGGGGAAGTGACGGATGCGATCGACCGGGCCGCCGTCAAAGCCGGTTTGCGTTAAGCCCCTTAACATCCCATATTGATTGCAACAGCACTTACCCGGAGGCCTTCATGGACCTGCCATTCGACGGCGCCATTAGCACTTTTTTCAAATCCGGAGCGCCAGCGGACGTTCGGCAAGCCATTGAAAAGGCGGATAAGGATGACATCCTGACGGGCGACTATCCCCATGAGACGCGGATGTCCCGAAAGCTCTACGAAAAAGAGCTCGATGCGCTGCAAATCGAACTGGTTAAACTGCAAGCCTGGTCCAAGGAGAGCGGCGCCCGTGTCGCGATTGTGTTCGAAGGTCGCGATGGTGCGGGAAAAGGGGGCACAATCAGCCGGTTCCGCACCAATCTTAATCCAAGAGGTGCCCGCATCGTTGCCCTTTCCAAACCAACCGAAACCGAAGCCACACAATGGTATTTTCAGCGCTACGTGTCGCATCTGCCCGCCGCTGGCGAGATGGTCTTCTTTGATCGCAGTTGGTACAATCGGGGTGTCGTGGAATCCGTGTTCGAGTTCTGCACGCCAGAGCAGCGGGAGCAGTTTTTCTCCCAGGTCCTCCCTTTTGAACGTATGATCGCCGACGAAGGCATTTATCTCTTCAAGTTCTGGCTCAATGTCGGACGCGCTGAACAGCTGCGGCGGATGCTGAAACGCGAAAGTGACCCCCTCAAACAATGGAAGCTGAGCTGGATTGATGTTGAAGGTCTCAACCGCTGGGATCGCTATTCGGAAGCCATCGGCGAAACCTTGACCCGCAGCCACAGTGACGTGGCCCCCTGGACAGTCGTGCGGTCGGATGACAAGCGGCGCGCGCGCCTGAACGCGATCCGAACGGTGCTGCATGGTCTCGATTACGCGCACAAGGATACCAAGGCGATTGGTCCGATCGACCCGTCAATTTGTGGTGGACCGGACATCTGGCATGCCTAAACGCGGCTATCACCATGGCAATCTGCGGCAGGCGCTGATCGAAGCGGCTTTGCAATTGATCGAAGCCAAAGGTCCGATGGGGTTCACCTTGTCAGAGGCGGCCAAACAAGCCGGAGTTACCCCGGCTGCCGTCTATCGGCATTTTGAAGGTCGCGAAGATCTGATTGCCGAAGCGGCGTTGCAAGGCTACGAGATTTTTGCCGATCTTATGGAATACGCCTATGAAAAAGGCCAACCCTCTGCTTTGGCGGCGTTTTCCGCAACAGGACGGGCCTATCTGGCCTTCGCGCGCAAATATCCCGGCCATTATATCGCGATGTTTGAAAGCGGTATCTCAGTGAACCGGACGCCCGAACTGGCGGCAGCAGCGAACCGCGCCAGTGGCGTTTTGGAGCGGGCGGCAACTGACCTCAGCCAGCATATTCCCGAAGACAAGCGCCCTCCTGCCTCGATGTTTTCCGCCCATATCTGGGCGCTGAGCCACGGTGTTGTAGAGCTTTTCGCCCGGAATTCTCCTGGCCGTGCCTCTCCGTTCCCGGCAGATGATCTTTTGGAGACCGGGATCGGGATTTACCTGCGCGGGTTGGGCTTGATATCGGCAGACGACTGACCGGGATCCGTCAGGCAGACAGGTAAGGTTTCAAAGCCTCCACCTCACGTGCCGTCAGGGTGATTGTGGCCGTATCCCCAAATCGATCAAATCCTCCGGTATCGGCGGCGGCGAACAGGGCGCGGAGTTCTGCCTGTGGTCCCGCTTCCAATGTCCGAACCGCATTCTCAGCAAGGAAAAAGCTCTCGGTCAGCGCCCCGTTTGATCGAACAATCTGATGGCTGTCGAACATGAAATGCGTGTAGCTCACCTGGTCCTGGGGCTGAACGGCAACTCCGGGCAAACCACATAGATGCTTTGCCGCGACAAGGACCTCGGACTTGCCGAATAGCAACTCCGCCATCGGGTTTTCGACCCAGATGCGGTGCTGTTGTGAAACCGTCAGCGGACGGTCATTGCCGATCGCGCCCGCTTCGAACACCACAGGCGCAAAAGCGTCCTGCCCGGCCACCTCGGTGCTGCCGACCCATTGCACCGGAATTTCACCGTTGTCTCGGGTCCAGATCAGTTGCCCCGGCACAATGTCTTCAACGCGCACCTCGCCTTGCGACGTGCCAATCATCGTTCCGGCCGCGAAACAGGTTACAAAATTATTGTAATTGGACGTCCCGAAATTCGAGCCGCCGATTTTTACATAAGATGTGCCATCCTGGAGCAGATCGGTGGTCGCAAAACCCCAAATGTCGCTGAAGTCCCCGTTTTGAGAGAAAACATTGAGCTGGATGTTCGGACCGGTCGGATTCCCGTTGCCATCCAGCGCCCTCAGGATAATCAGGCTCTCTGATTCAACCGGGGTGCCATTGGCAACGATCCCGCCACCGTCCGTAATAATGTGATTGTTGGGCTGGTCGTCATTGAACCTGCCCGCCCCGCCACCTGTATCGTCCAGTTCGATTTCTGTGCCGAATGTGCTCGAATACTCAAACACGGTGCCGTTGGGCGTGTCGGAATTGTTGATTATGCCGTTGCCCACGAGCCCGCCATTGGCGCTCGAAGTGACGATCAGACTCGCATTGTCAAAGGCTATGAATGTTCTGAGGACCATATAACTACCGAGTAATTCCTGCCAACTGTACCAAAATAAAGGGGAAAAAGACCCCGATTACGTCCCTTTGGCGAATGATATGCGGATTCCCGCTGAAATTCACGCCTTTTGCGCAGGCATACCCCTCTGAGACAGGTGAGGGGTTAACGCGCCGCAACTTATCTCTATCTGTTGCACGAAAAAGGCCGCTCCCAAGGAACGGCCTTTTGAAAACGTAAGGTGACAGCTTAGCGCTTGGAGAACTGGAAGCTCTTACGCGCTTTGGCTTTACCGTATTTCTTGCGCTCAACAACGCGGCTGTCACGGGTCAGGAAACCAGCAGCCTTCAGCGCACCACGCAGGGATGGGTCGTAAAGTTGCAGCGCCTTGGAGATGCCGTGCTTGACCGCACCGGCCTGACCGGACAATCCACCGCCTTTGACCGTGGCAACCACATCAAACTGACCTTCTGTTCCGGAAACCGAGAAAGGCTGGGCCAGGATCATCTGCAACACAGGGCGTGCGAAGTAGATGTTCTGCTCTTTGCCATTAACGGTCACTTTGCCAGAACCGGGTTTGATCCAGACGCGGGCAATCGCGTCTTTGCGCTTGCCGGTTGCATAAGACCGCCCCAGATCGTCGCGTACCGGCTCACGCGGCGTTTCGACGACTTCGGGAGTGGCTTCGATGCCAGCAACTTCGGCCAGATCTTCAAGTGTGTTGATTTCTTCAGCCATGCTCATGCACTCCGGGTATTTTTGCTGTTCATGGATTTGACATCCAGAACTTCGGGGCTTTGCGCCTCATGTGGGTGATCGCCGCCTGCATAGACACGCAGGTTGGTCATGATCTGACGGCTCAGACGGTTGCCGGGCAGCATGCGCTTGACGGCAAGTGTCACAATACGCTCCGGATGCGCACCTGTCAGGATCTGCTCTTTGGTGCGGGATTTGATGCCACCGGGATGGCCTGTGTGCCAATAGTGATGCTCTTCGCGCTTCTTGCCGGTCAGCTGGATCTTATCCGCGTTGATGACAATCACGTTGTCGCCCATATCCATGTGCGGTGTGAAAGAAGCTTTGTGTTTGCCGCGCAGACGCTGCGCGATGATCGAGGCAAGACGGCCCAGAACAACGCCCTCGGCGTCGATCAGGATCCATTTCTTGTCGATATCTGCGGGAGTTGCAGAAAAGGTTTTCATGGACGGTTCCCCGTTTGAGGTGAAGGGTGCGGATAACATCACGCGCACCCGAATTCGATTGGGGCGTTATAAAGCACGCAAAGGGCACGTCAAGGCGAATGTGCGCCCTATAATTGTTGAAAAACAGCGCGTTATAATATCGGTATAATAATACCCCAATGACTTCGGTGGGAATCCACACCCCCATATCGCTCTGCATCATGTCAGGTCGACCACCTGCGGCTTAAACGTTGATCTGCTCAGGCGCGCTGTCGAGAAGCCCGCGCAGCCGCATCATCGCCGCTTCAAAACTCTTCAGAGACACACCTGCATTCACGGCCATGCGCACCGCATGGGGCGCGCGGGCCTCGCGGCATACAAATTCCTCCGAAGAGCGGATCTTGACCCCCTCAGCCTCTGCCGCCTGACAAAAAGCCCCTGCCCGCCACCCCAGAGGCAAACGCAACCATAAGAACGGAACATCCGGTCGCCACCTCAGATCATACCCTCCAAGGATATTGACGGCGCTTTGAACGTAGCGGTTGAAGGCCTTGCGCGTCTCTTCGGTGAGGTCGTCGATCTGTGGGTGCACCAATAGGTCTGCGCAGATGTCACTGAGGGGCGTCGCCAGACCAAAGAACCCGTGCTCAGCAGTGCGCCGTAAAACCGTGGATTTCCCTTCCGGCGCGATCGCAAAGCCAAAGCGCAGCGACGGTGTGATGGTCTTGGCGATAGAAGAAACATACCAGCCCCGCCCCGGTGCCAGCATCCGGTAGGACGGTGCCCGGTTGACCCCCATCCGGTAGCAATCATCCTCAACGATCTGGAAATCATGTCTGCGCGCCACCCGCGCGATCTCCTCGCGTCGCGCAACGGGCGTGAAACCCCCGGTCGGGTTATGAACTTCGGGCGAAGTGCACAGGACCTGCACGTCATGCGCCTTGGCTGCGGCTTCAAGCGCGTCGGGTAGGATACCGTCTTCGTCCATCGCCACCGGCACGACATCGGCACGCAACATCTCTGCGGCGCGGCGAAAACCCGGATAGGCCAGTTCCTCGATCAGCACCGTGGGTTTGCGGCCTTCAAGAATGGACTGCAGGATCAGCGATATCCCGTTCTGCCCGCCGTGACATAAAACAACGTCCTTTTCCCGCAATGGACCAAGTGGCGTGCCTTCCAACCACCTCACAACCGCTTGCCGGGTCGCACGGGCGCTATCGCGGCTGGGGTAATGCATCACGCCGGAAGGCGGGTCCTGCGCCACCTTGGTCATGAGATGCCGCACCAGCTTGTCCTGACCAACGCAAGGAAGATGCGGAGAGAACAGGTTGATATTATAAACATCGCCGTCTTCCTCGGCATTATGCGGGATCACGTCGACTTCGAGCGGCGCGTCAGAAATCTCTGTCTTGGATGGGCGCGCAACAAAAGTACCCCGTCCAACCTCGGCCTGAAGCGCCCCCTCATCCGTAAGAATTGTATAGGCCCGCGCCACGGTTCCGGGCGTGATATTGAGCTGCCAGGCCAATTCGCGGACCGGTGGCAGCTTGTCTCC
The DNA here is from genome assembly GCF_049830555.1 of Roseobacter sp. EG26. Lineage (NCBI taxonomy): Bacteria > Pseudomonadati > Pseudomonadota > Alphaproteobacteria > Rhodobacterales > Roseobacteraceae > Roseobacter > Roseobacter sp. EG26. The sequence goes on along the minus strand of NZ_JBNBLH010000001.1, from coordinate 994,025 downwards.
CACCTTCAATGTACCAGTCTCAATGCCATTACGAATGGAAGCCACGACCGCTTTGTACTTAGGCCCATCACCGGAATTCAGTTCGGGATGCCAAATTGTACCCATTACAATATTTCCCTAGCATCTTTGTACTACCAATCGTATCAATAAAGCATAGCTATCATGCTATATTGTGTCAATACAATTTAGGAGATTCCCATGGCACACGCTCTGACACCTTCGCCCGAAACAATGGCCTATCTGAATGAGGTCAAGTCGATGCCAACCCTGGCCATCGTCGCGGTTGAGTTTGCTGTCTGCGTGTCCAAATGGGCCACACGGCGCCGCACGAGACGTGCGCTGCAACAGCTGACGCTTTGGCAGCTGGATGACGTGGGTGTGACACCGCGGCAGGCTCGCATTGAGGCTGCCAAGGTGTTCTGGCGCGCGTAACGTTCCCCGGTACGCTCCAGACCTCTTCCTCACGGCCGGGTTAATCCCGGCCGTTTTTTTTCTCCCAAACCTCTGCGAACGCCTCCCTAGCGGCCAAAACACTGCGATACAAAGGCCACAAAGGCATCCACCTTTCGAGAATCCTTCAGGTTGGGGGCGCGCAGCGACGAAATCGGCGCGTGAGCCGCAGGCAGGCTGCCGGGCAGAATTTCAACAAGCTCTCCTGCTTCCAACTCCCGCATGACAGCCAGACGTGATTTCACAACAATGCCCAGGCCGTGGGCGGCGGCATCTGTCAAACTGTCAGAATTCGAAACCATCACCTGATTGCGCGGCATGTGCCCTCCCAACCCCCAATCGGTCTGCCAGGGCAAACAAATGCAGTGATGATCGACAAGTGCATGGACCGATGTGGGCTCGCTGTGATGTTCAAGATAGGATGGTGCCGCGCATAAGATCCGATGGTTGTCGGTGAGCTTTTTGGAAATGAAACTACTGTCGGACAACACCCCGACCCTGATCGCACAATCCTGTCGTTCCTCCACAAGGTTCACATAGCGGTCCACGGCGAGGAATTCGAAAGAGAGTTCCGGGTGCCGCGCGCGCAGGCCGTGCAGATTGGGCAATATGAAACGCGCCAAAATCCACGGGGCCATGGTCACACGCAAATGCCCCCTGAGCGCGCCGCCATGGCTGCCAATATCCATTTCGGCATTGGCCAGATCATCCAGAATACGTTCCACCCGGTCATGAAAGGCCCGCCCCTCAACGCTCAGCGACACCGTGCGGCTGCTGCGGTGAAACAGGGTCACGCCCAGATGTTTTTCCAGCTTTGCCAGCCGGTGACTGACCGTGGCGGGAGAAATGCCCTGCGCGCGCGCCGCAGCGGTGATGCCGCCGCGCCCGGCGATCTGAATAAAGGTTTGCAGGTCTTCAATGGCGTACATTCGAATTTTTCTAACGATGGTTTCAGGATTGACCGGATTATCCGCATAAATCCCGAATGATAAAGGGGGCGCACACCGTTTTGACGACTTGAGGGAGGTACATATGTCCAAGTCACTTTTCGCCGCAGCCCTGCTCTGCACGGCGCTCGGCACCGCAGCCGTTGCCGAAATTGAAACCTTTGCCACATTTGACGCAGGCACCCCGCCGGGCAATCTGGCCATTGGACCGGATGGGCGCATGTTCATGAGCGTGCATGAATTTTACGGCCATGATTTGCGCGTTGTCGAAGTCCTGCCGGATGGCAGCACCACGCCCTATCCAAATGCCGATTGGGCGAACAAACCCGACGAGGACGGTCCGGGGCTGAACGGCGTTCTGGGCCTGCGTGCGGACCGCGATGGCATATTGTGGATGCTGGACGGACAGGGTGCCGGGCAGACCGGGCGCATTATCGGCTGGAACACGCGGACCGAAAAGCTCCACCGTATCTACTATCTGGGTCAACCGGCAACGCGTGAGACGAGCTTTCTCAACGATCTGGCCGTGGACCGCGAACATGGCGCCATCTACATCACCGACACGGCCAATGCCGAAACCACGGCGCTGATCGTTCTGGATCTGGAAACGGGTCGCGCCCGCCGGGTGCTGGAGGCTTCCGCCTTCACCGTGCCGGAAGACACCGAGATGGTGATTGACGGCAATGTGGTGACCCTTGGCGGCGCGCCCGCAAAGATCGGCGCAAATCCGATCACGATCGATCCGACCAACACATGGGTCTATTTCGCCCCGATGACGGCCAGCGCGATGTACCGGGTGCGCACCACCGATCTGCTCGACACCTCCTTGTCGGATGCGGACCTGGCGGCGCGGGTCGAACGCTATGGCGACAAGCCGATCTCTGACGGCTCGACCGTGGATGCGGCGGGCAATGTCTACATCACCTCGATCACCGATGACGCCGTTGGGGTCACGCAGGCCGACGGCAGCTACAAGATCCTCTACCAGCAGGACAACATGTCCTGGCCGGACGGGTTCGCCATGGGTGTGGACGGCTATGTATATGTCACCATCAACGAATTGCACCGCTCTCCGGTGCTGAACGGCGGCGCGGATGCGACCAAGGGCGAATTCAGCATCATGCGCTTTCCCGCCCTGGGAACAGCGGTCAGCGGGAGGTAACAGATGCTCTACCGTCTGGATTTCACCGTTGAATATGACGCCAGCATGCAACAGCAGGGCCTGCTTGGGGTCTGGGCCGAAGAGGCGGAGGCCGCCTTGGGGGCCAAATCCGCCGGGGTTGTGAAAGACCTGTGGAAAGTGGTGGGGGAGCGCAAGGTGCTGGCCATTGTCGATGTGGCCAGTCCCGATGACCTCGACCGCATCCTGTTTGATCTGCCGATCATGCAAAGGATGGGACATCACGTACAGGTCGATGTCAGATCGCTGCGCCGCTACGAGGATTTCGCCGCAGACGTTCGGGAACGGCTGGGCCGCGCCTGACACCCTGCACGCCGCCGCGTTCTATGCGGAACGCGGCGGGATCGCATAGGTCAGGCTGGCACGGGCCACGGGTTTGTCATGGCCTTCGGAATAGATCAGCACATCGCTGACCGAAAGCTGCCTGCCCAGTTTCAGCAACCGGACGCGGGCAATCAGATCAACGCCTGCGGCCGGTTTGCGCATGAAATCAATGGAACAATTGGTGGTCACGGCCAGTTCCTGCGGGCCGATCACCGCCAGCGTCATCAGATAGGCCCCGACATCGGCGAGCGAGAACATCGACGGGCCGGAGATGGTGCCCCCGGGGCGAATGTGCTTGTCACTGACCAGCAACCGCACGGTCAATTCGTCCGGGGCCACATGGTCCACCACGAAATCATCGGCCACCTGCTCAAAAACCTGATCGAGAAAGGCGTTGAGCTCCGCCGCGGTCATTTTGATGCCCATTCCCTGCCCCTTCTTGCTGCGTTTTCACAGAGTTGGGCGATTTACTGGTCAAGAGCAAGCGACCGCGCGCCCTGTTCGAACATTTCTATGCGCATCACTGGATTGTTTCCAATTTTGGTATGAAGAGTTTCTACCTGCGGTATTTCAATTTGGGCAGGAACATGGCAAAGACGGGGCACGGGTGAAACGCCTTGATGATTTTTGGGTCGCTGCCAGCGGAAGGTCCCTCCAAGCCAGTCTCTCGCTGGTCCGACATTCCCGCAGCAGCGACCCCAAAAACGCCTCTTCCAAAAAATCAGTTTGCCCGCGAATTTCATGGCTTTTGGTTGTGCGATGCCGCGCGCTGGCATAGATGACAGCCCATGACACAAGAACTTCATATCGTCGGCGGCGGCATGGCCGGATCGGAAGCTGCCTGGCAGGCCGCGCACATGGGCATCAACGTGGTGCTGCACGAAATGCGCCCTGAGGTCGGTACCTTCGCGCATCAGACCGGGCTTTTGGGGGAAATGGTCTGTTCCAATTCCTTCCGCTCGGACGACAGTGAGCAAAACGCCGTGGGTCTGCTGCATTGGGAAATGCGTCAGGCCAACGGGTTGATCATGCAAACGGCGGACCGGCACCGTCTGCCCGCAGGCGGGGCCTTGGCGGTGGATCGTGACCCTTTCGCGCAATCGGTCACGGATGCCTTGCTGGCGCATCCGAACATCCGCGTGGACTATGGCGAAATCACCGCATTACCGGGCGACGGACACTGGATCATTGCCACGGGTCCACTGACCTCCGGCGCGCTGGGTCAGGCCATCGCGCAGGAGACCGGGGCCGAAGCATTGGCGTTTTTCGACGCCATTGCTCCCATCGTCTATTTTGACAGCATCGACATGTCCAAGGCCTGGATGCAGTCGCGTTATGACAAGGGCGACACCGAAGAGGAACGTACCGCGTATCTCAACTGCCCGATGGACAAAGACCAGTATGAAGCTTTCATCGACGCGCTGCTGGCCGCCGACAAGACGGAGTTCCACGAAGGCGAAACCGCAGGTTATTTTGATGGCTGTCTGCCCATTGAAGTGATGGCGGAGCGCGGTCGCGAAACGCTGCGGTTCGGCCCGATGAAACCCGTGGGGCTGACAAACCCGCATGCCCCCGACGAGAAGCCCTATGCGGTTGTGCAATTGCGCCGGGACAACAAACTGGGCACGCTCTACAATATCGTGGGCTTTCAGACCAAGATGAAATACGGCGCGCAAACGGATGTTTTCAAACGCATTCCCGGGTTGGAACAGGCCAGTTTCGCCCGTTTGGGCGGCATTCACCGCAATACGTTTCTCAATTCGCCGACGCTGCTGGACGGGCAGATGCGGCTGCGGTCGCAGCCCAACATCCGGTTTGCCGGTCAGATCACCGGGGTCGAAGGATATGTCGAATCCGCTGCCATGGGGCTATTGGCCGGGAGGCTGGCGGCGCATGAGATATTGGGAACACATCTCGATACCCCGCCCGACACCACGGCCACAGGCGCGCTGATCACCCATATTTCCGGCGGGGCGGAGGCCAAGACCTTCCAGCCCATGAATGTCAATTTCGGACTGTTTCCACCGGTCGAGGGGCTCAAAGGGGGCCGTCGGGGCCGCAAGGACCGCTACAAGGCCTATACCGACCGCGCCAAGTTGGATTGGCAAAACTGGCTGGGGAATGCTGCACTGGACGCCGCCTGACCGATCAGGGTATCCTTGCGCCATGACACAAGGATATCTGAACAAAGTTTACGACGCCCGCGATGCGGCACAAACCCGCGCCCTTTATGATGACTGGTCAGACAGCTACGACGCTGAAGTGGCCGAAAACGGCTATATCACCCCGTCCCGATGCGCCGAAGCCCTGGCAAAATTCGCCAAGGATCAGACTGCGCCGATTTTGGATTTCGGCTGCGGTACCGGCCTGTCCGGGCTTGCATTGAAACTGGCCGGGTTTGAGACAATTGACGGCATGGACCTTTCCGAAGAGATGCTGGCGCAGGCGAAGGCAAAACGCCTCTACCGCGATCTCACGGTGATTGATGCGGACGCGCCTCTCGCCTTCAAACCCGGCACCTATGCCGCAATCGCCGCCATTGGCGTTATTGGTGCGGGTGCCGCTCCGATATCGGTGCTGGACACCCTGTTGCATGCGCTGAAACGAGACGGCCTGTTGGTGCTGTCGCTCAATGATCATGCGCTCGAAGACAAGACCAATGAAGCGCGCATCAACGAATGGCTGGATTGCGGCGCGGCGCGGCTCCTGCTGCGCGAACATGGCCCCCATCTACCCGGCATTGACCTTGGCTCAAACGTCTACGTGCTTGAAAAGGCGTGACATTCACCACCCGGTTTGCCCCGTCGCCGACGGGGCCACTCCACCTTGGGCATGCCTATTCGGCACTGCTGGCCTGGGATATGGCGCAGCGCCATGGCGGCACATTCCTGCTGCGCATCGAAGATATTGACCGCACACGCGCCCGCCCCGAATGGGAGGCGCAAATCCATGACGATCTGACGTGGCTGGGGCTGCACTGGCCGCAACCGGTGATGCGCCAGTCGGACCGGATGGACGTCTACGCCGATGCGCTGGACGCGTTGTGGGCGCGCGGGCTGCTCTACCCCTGCGATTGCAGTCGGCGTGACATCACCGAAGCGTTGAGCGCGCCGCAGGAAGGGGCCTTGCCCACCGGACCGGATGGGCTGATCTACCCCGGAACATGCCGTTCGAAAAACCGTTTCCGGTATTCCGCGTCAATAGAACGTCCGCGCGACCGGACATTGCGCCTGACGGTCGATAGGGCTGTGTCATCGTTGGCAGCGCCACAACCTGACGGTCAGATACGGCTTGGTTTCGCAGAGACCGGCACAGGTCCGGCCGGGCAAGGCGGCGAAATCGCTCTTTTCGCGGCTGAAATCGCCCGGAATATCGGTGACATCGTGCTGGCGCGCCGCGATATGGGCACATCTTACCATCTGTCGGTCGTTCTGGATGATGCCGCACAGGGCATAACGGATGTGGTGCGCGGGCAGGATCTGTTTGAGACCACAGAAATTCACGTGGTTTTACAGAGCCTTCTGAAGCTGCCGACGCCGCGCTACCATCATCACGAACTGATCCGCGATGACGCAGGCAAGCGCCTCGCCAAACGCGATGACGCCCGCGCGCTGACCAAATACCGCGCTGAAGGGGCTACGCCGCAGGACATCAGGCGCATGGTGAATTTACCTCTGATCACAGCTGCCTGACCCCGCCTGCATTACATGGGGCGCATAAGTTCCACTTCATCGCCGGTTTCCACGCCGGTGTAAAAACAGCTTCGGCGACCGGTATGGCACGCAGGCCCCGATTGTTTCACCTGCATCAATATGCAATCGCGGTCACAATCAACCCGCAGCGAGACAAGTTCCTGCACATTGCCGCTGGTCTCGCCTTTGACCCAAAACGCCTGCCGGGACCGGCTCCAATAGGTCACGCGGTGGGTTTCAAGCGTGCGCGCAAGGCTTTCGGCGTTCATCCAGGCCATCATCAGCACCTCGCCGCTTGCCACATCCTGCGCAATGGCAGGGACAAGCCCCGCCTCATTGTAGGTCAAAGTGCCCGGATCAAAGGAAACAGTCTCGTGAGCCATTGCGAAAACCCTTTTGCATATTTCGCGTCAACAATTATGTAGGTGTTAACACTTTTGCCTAACCCATAAGGCCCCTCATGTCCGGTGACAACGACCTCATCAAACTCTACTCCGGCCGTATTCTGGCGTTGGCTGCGGAGATTCCGCATTTGGGCCGTTTGGATACGCCCATGGCGACGGTCAAGAAACGCTCACCACTCTGTGGGTCGGCTGTTACGATCGATTTGAGCATCGAAAACGGAAAAGTCAGCGCGTTTGCCCAGGATGTGAAAGCCTGCGCCTTGGGTCAGGCAGCCGCCGCCGTAACCGGTGGTGCGATTATCGGGCGGAACCTGTCAGAGCTGGAGGCTGCGCGGGATGCCCTGCGCGCCATGCTCAAGGAGAACGGACCTGTGCCCGACACCCCGTTCGAAGGGTTTGAGGTTCTGGAGCCTGCGCGCGACTATAAGAACCGCCACGCGTCCATCATGCTGAGCATCGAAGCGGCCTGCGAGGCCATGACACAGGCGCTCCAGGCGGACTGCGCCTGATCCTCAAAAAATTAGCTATTTTTAAGTAAATTCGTGGCAGTTGTCGGGGTGATTGTTCTCGCGGGGCGTTATGACTGTTCAGCCACAGTTGACGGAAGATGTTCATACGGACCGACTAACCAAAGCTGCGGCCGCCCTTGGGTATGAGATCGTGGACATCGCAGGATTCCTTGATCTGGTGGAAGAGCATGCAAGGGAGCAGCGCAAGAGCCTGAAGGTTCTGGACGAACGCGCCAGCGAAATGGGTCAGGCCAACTCCGACGTCAGAAATGCTGTGGAGAACATGGCGCAGAACACCGGTGAAACGGCGCGTGATGTGGAAGCCTCCGCGGCATTGATGCGCACAACCGGAGAAAAGACGCGCAACGTTGCCGGATGGGTTCAGAATCTGTCGGATCGAACCGAAACGGTAAGTGATACGTTGCGCGACGTAAAATCCAACAATCAGCAAATTGCGGGTATCGCTACGCAAGTTAACACACTGGCAATCAACGCAAAAATAGAGGCCGCTCGCGCGGGAGACGCCGGGCGCGGTTTTGCGGTCGTGGCTGATGCCATCAATGAGTTGTCGCAGAAAACGCGCGACGCCGCAGTGGAGATTTCCAACAACATCGAGCGATTGACCGCCTGGATCACCGATCTGGGCAAAGAGGCAACAGGTATCGCGACCCAGGCTGCGGATGTTCTAGAGAACGCCGGGGGGACCGATACGGCCTTGACCCGCATGGAGGCGTCGATCACATCGGCCGATAAACAGGCAAAGCGAATTTCCGAGCAAGCCGAACGCGTACAGATCGCAATGGACGATTTTACACCGGCGCTTGTCGGGATCGAACGTGCCGTCAAAAGCACCACAACCGGGATCGAGACGACGCATCAACGCATCCTGCGTCTCATCGACACCTCCGAAACCATTGTCCAATCAACCGCATTATTGGGTGGCAGCTCGGTCGACACCCCGTTCATCCAGCGCGTTCAGAGCACGGCACGTGAATTGACACGGCAGCTTGAAATTGCCGTAGAGACGGGAGAGATCACGCTATCGCGGCTGTTTGATCAAACTTACCAACCCATTCCCGGCAGCAATCCCGAACAGTTTCTGACCGAATCCACCAGAACTTTTGACAAGATATTGCCACCGCTTCAGGAATCGGTTCTGGAAATGGATTCCAAGGTGGTGTTCTGCGCCGCTGTTGATACGAATGGATATCTGCCCACGCACAACCGCAAATTTTCCCATCCACAGAGCGGCGATCCGACCTGGAACATGGCCAATTGTCGAAACAGGCGCATTTTCGACGACCGCGTCGGCTTGAAGGCGGGGCGCAGTACCGAACCCTTCCTATTGCAGGTCTATCGCCGGGATATGGGCGGTGGTGATTTCAAAATGATGAAGGACCTCTCGGCACCCATCTTTGTTCAAGGCAAACATTGGGGTGGGCTGCGGCTTGCCTATACTTTCTGAACCTTTGCACAAGCCACCGTTGATATCGTGAAAAAAACGCCGCACGTTCTGGAAAGAACGGCGGCGTCAGGTATAGCGTCTCTCACGTGGGACCCGAGGCTTTGCGGCAGGGCTGAACCCTGAAAAGACCAGAACAGGCAGAGTTCGTCTTAACGACCAGATTGGGGAGAATACTGGTGCAAAGCGCCGGCGCGAGATCGCAGGCAGAAATCAGACAAACGACGGAAGGTGCAGCCCGACGACCAGCATCACGAACAGGGCCATTGCACCAGCAACATCCTGAAGCAACGTCTGTTGTGACCGAGATGCGATCGCTTTGATCTGCAGAAACAATGACATGTGATCCTCCGCGTTTGTTGCCCCTTTGTTCTCATTTTTTTAACCTCCTGTAAAGAACTTAATTAGAACATTTGCGAACAAAATTGGATTACGGAGCTAACCAACTGAAATCAAACGGATCGCTTCTTCTTGTCGCATCAACCACAGGAGCAAGCGTGCAGCCCTGCCCCGTTCCGTCTCTAGCGTCGGATCCTCGTTCAGTAAAAGGCGCGCATCACTTTGAGCAATGGCCATGAGGCCAGCCTGACGTTCCAGATCGGCCACTTTGAAACGCGGCACACCCGACTGCGCCGTCCCGATCAAGTCACCGGCGCCGCGCATGCGCAAATCCGTTTCAGAGATGGCAAAACCATCTTCCGTTTCGCGCAATACCTCCAAACGTCGTCGTCCATTTTCAGACAATGGCTGCTGATAGACCAAAAGGCAGGTAGACGCCGCGTCGCCGCGCCCCACCCGCCCACGTAACTGGTGAAGCTGCGCCAACCCGAATGTTTCCGCGCGCTCAATGACCATGATAGTGGCATTGGGGACGTTGACACCGACCTCGATGACCGTTGTTGCGACAAGGACCTTGCTCTTGCCCGTTTGAAAACGCGCCATCGCTGCGTCTTTCTCCGCAACGGGCATCTGCCCATGCACGAGACTGACGATATCCTCTCCCAAAGCCGCGCGAAGGTGTTTGAAACGGGCTTCAGCCGCTGTCAGATCCACGACCTCGCTCTCTTCAACCAGAGGACAAACCCAATAGCATTGCCGCCCGGACGAGATTGCGGCACGGAGCCTTTCAACGATTTCACCCATACGTTCGGTGCTGATGAGCGCGGTTTGGATCGGTTTCCGACCGGGCGGTTTCTCGTCGAGAATCGAGACATCCATATCGCCGTATTGGGCAAGCGACAAAGACCGTGGGATGGGGGTGGCCGTCATCACCAAAACATCCACCGCCTGTCCCTTGCGGCCCAGCTCCAACCGTTGGCGTACGCCGAAGCGGTGCTGTTCATCCACGATTGCCAGTCTAAGGTCACAAAACGCAACATCGGCCTGAAAAACCGCATGGGTGCCGACAAGGATTTGCACATCCCCCTGCGCCAGGGCCTTGAGCTTGACCTCTCGCTCCTTGCCCTTATCTCGCCCCGTTAGGACCTCCAGAACAATACCTGCCTGTTCTGCCAGCGGTTGCAGGCTTTCAAGGTGTTGTCGGGCCAGTATTTCGGTGGGCGCCATCAACACCCCCTGCCCGCCCGCCTCAACCGCGCGCAACATGGCCATGAAGGCGACCAGGGTTTTGCCCGCGCCAACATCCCCCTGCAGCAGACGGTTCATACGCGCCTCAGAGGCCATATCGTCGTTGATCTCCGAAATAACCCGCTCTTGAGCGCTCGTTGGACGATATGGCAACGCCGCGAGGACGCGCGATTGCAAGTGAGCATCACCCCTTGTCTCACGTCCCGGTTTGCGACGGGCCCTTGCCCGCGCCAGCGCGAGCGTCAGTTGATGGGCCATGAGTTCATCATAGGCCAATCTTTCGCGGGCTGGCGCCGTTATCAGCAAATCATCCTGGCGCGCGGGTCTGTGCGCGGCAGCTACTGCGCGTGTGAAATCCGGCCATCCGGCCCGAGACAATTGCGCCGGATCAATCCATTCCGGAACAGCGGGCACCAAGGCAAGTGATTTCTCGCTGGCCTTATACATCACCTTTTGCGTCACCCCTGCGGTCAGCGGATATACCGGCTCAAAATTAGGGATCGATGCAGCATCTTCTTCGGGAACGATGTGATCCGGGTGCACCATCTGTGCGATCCCATCAAACACTTCGATCTTTCCCGAAACCAGACGGCGACTGCCTTCCGGCAATGTTCTTTGCCAATAATCGCCGCGTGCATGGAAAAAAACCAATTGGAACGTTGCCTGCTGATCGGCGACCTGAATCCGGTAGGCGCCACCCTTGGTTCTGGGAGGGTGATGATGGCCAATGGTAACCAACACGGTTATTACACCCGGCAGAATGGCGCCCTCGACACTGTCGCGCCGACGCCGGTCAATGCCGGATTGAGGAAGCGTAAAAAGCAGGTCGCGCGGCGCTTCAACACCCAGAGCCCGAATATTTTGCGCGGTCTTTGGACCGATCCCTTCGAGGGTCTGCAAACCGGCAAACAAGGGAAAGAGAATTTCGGGCCGCCCGCTCATTTTGAGGCTATCAGGGCAAGCCAGCTATCCTCATCTATCACGTCGACACCTAGCTCTGCGGCTTTTTTTGCCTTCGATCCAGCGCCCGGCCCGGCGATCACGAGATCAGTTTTGGACGAAACTGATCCAGATACCTTTGCGCCCAGACGTTCGGCGCGCGCCTTGGCCTCAGCCCGCGTCATTTTTTCGAGCGTCCCCGTGAAGACAACGGTCTTGCCAGCCACCGGACTACCCGCCGTTGTCGGTCTTTCAACGGGTTGAATGGAAAGCTCGGCGACCAGGCGATCAATTGACGCGCGTTCCGCCTGCTGCGCAAATGCTTGCGTAAGAGACTGCGCCATGACGCCACCGACACCGTCAATACCGATGAGATCCTCCCATGCGGAGCTGCCGCTTTCGCCAACCGATTGCATGGCAGCATCAAAACGCTCCCAAGAACCATAGTGCCGCGCGATCATGTTGGAGGCAGCTTCACCCACATGCCGAATCCCCAACGAAAAGATCAGGCGCGACAGCGAAATCGTCCGTTTTTCATCAATGGCATCAAACAGATTGTTGGCCGATTTTTCCCCCCAGCCTTCGCGGTTTTTAAGTTGCTGGAGACCAGAACCGAACCGCTGGCGCAGGAAGAAAATATCGGCAGGTTCCTTTATCCACGTGTCCGCATAGAATTGTTCAACTTGCTTGGCCCCCAACCCCTCGATATCAAAGGCCGCGCGTGAGACGAAATGTTTCAATTTCTCAACGGCCTGCGCAGGGCAAATGAGCCCGCCCGTACACCTTCGAACAGCGTCACCCGGTTCGCGAACGGCCAGACTGTCGCATTCAGGGCAAGTTTCAGGGAACACGTAGGGCACCGCATCGGGTGGCCTTTTTTTGAGATCAACATCCGCAACCTTGGGGATGACATCGCCGGCGCGATAAACCTGCACCCAGTCGCCTACGCGAATGTCCTTGCCGTCCCGAATGGTCTGGCCCTTGCTGTCACTGCCCGCAATGTAGTCTTCATTGTGCAGCGTGGCGTTGGAAACCGTGACGCCGCCAACTGTCACGGGCATCAGGCGCGCGACCGGTGACAGTGCGCCGGTCCGGCCCACCTGAACGTCAATGGATTCCAGTCGTGTCCAGGCCAGTTCCGCCGGGAACTTATGGGCAATGGCCCACCTCGGTGTCGTAGAACGAAAACCGAGCCGTTCCTGCAATGCCAGATCGTCCACTTTGTAGACCACGCCATCAATGTCATATCCCAAGGTGGCGCGCTGTTCTTCTATGGTGCGATAATGCGCGACAAGTTCCGCGGGGCCTGCGCACAGGCTGGTCAGGGGGTTGGTCGACAATCCAAGAGCGCGCAGCCGTTCGATCGCGCCCATCTGAGTATCCGCCAGAGGGTCGGATAAAGCTCCCCATGCATAGGCAAAAAAGCGCAGCGGGCGAGATTTTGTGATGTCTGAATCCAACTGCCGCAACGATCCCGCTGCTGCGTTGCGTGGATTTGCAAATGTTTTTGCACCAGCTTCAAGTTGGCGGCGGTTCAATGCTTCAAAATCGGCGTGAGACATATAGACTTCGCCGCGCACCTCCAAAAGCTCCGGTGCTCGCTCCAATTTGGCAGGTACATCCGCGATGGTAAGCGCATTCGCCGTGACATTCTCGCCCACAGCCCCATCGCCGCGTGTGGCGGCCTGTACCAGTCTCCCTTTTTCGTAACGTAGCGACAACGACAATCCATCGATTTTCGGCTCTGCCGTATAGTTAACGGCAACATCCGATCCCAACCCCAGGTACTTTCGGACACGTCCGTCAAATTCGTTGATATCTGTATCGTCAAAGGCGTTTGACAGAGAGAGCATAGCCACCGCATGGGTAACCTTGCCGAACCCCTCGGCAACAGGGGCGCCAACTTTTTCAGACGGGCTGTCTTCTCTCTTTAGATGCGGGAACCGGGCCTCGATGGCGGCATTGCGCCTCTTGAGGGCGTCATATTCAGCATCGGTGATGTCGGGGCTGTCGTTGGTGTGATACGCGTGATTTGCTTGCCCCAACGCAGCTGCCAGATCGGCCAATTCTGCCGCGGCCGCCGCCTCATCCAAACCGTCAACATCTGTGAGAACTGTCAAAACCCGACCTTTCAATGCCACACATCATTTAGATATGCTTAGCGAAAGGCCAGGTCCAGATGATAAAGATGTTAAGCGGAAGCGGTCCAGCGCAGCCCCTGCGCCAGACCCACGAGTGACTATCAGGCTCCGACAGCGAGACGCTGCGGATCATCCACTTGATTGGGCTCCGGATCACGCAACACGTAACCCCGACCCCATACTGTCTCGATATAATTTTCGCCACCGGTTGCATTGCTCAGCTTTTTCCGCAGCTTGCAGATAAATACGTCGATGATCTTCAACTCAGGCTCGTCCATGCCGCCATAGAGGTGGTTCAGGAACATCTCCTTGGTCAGGGTGGTGCCTTTGCGCAGTGAAAGAAGTTCGAGCATCTGATACTCTTTGCCCGTCAAATGAACGGCTTTATTGTCGGCACTCACCGTCTTGGCATCCAGGTTGACCGAAATCAGACCTGTATCAATGACCGATTGAGAATGCCCTTTTGATCTGCGGATAATTGCATGGATGCGCGCGACCAGTTCTTCGCGGTGGAAAGGTTTTGTCAGATAATCGTCTGCACCAAAGCCGAAGCCCTTGATTTTGTTCTCGGTATCGTCCGCACCGGAAAGGATCAGAATAGGTGTCTCGATCCGCGACAACCGCAGCTGCCGTAGCACTTCATGCCCATTCATATCCGGTAAATCGAGGTCCAGCAGAATGAGATCATAATCGTACAGCTTGGCAAGATCGATACCTTCCTCGCCCAGATCAGTTGCATAGACATTCAGATTTGCATGGGTCAGCATCAGTTCGATGCTTTTTGAGGTCGTGGGGTCGTCTTCCACTAGCAGTACGCGCATGATTTTCTCCGCATCGGGTGAACGTTTATCTCGGAATTAACCGTGAACAAAAAAGGTTAACCACACGTTACCGTCTGCAAGAAACTTAGCGTAACAACTTAAGGTTGTCTATATTTTTGTAGCGCTGTGGCTTTCAGAGCATCTTCCCCATGCTCAGACACCGCCTTGACCCATTCATGAAATTCATCTTCGCTGATCTGGTATCTTTTCAGGGCATCGCTTTGCGAAATAAGCCCATAGGCCACGCCCCGCACCACCGAAGCTTTGCGTGAAGCCACCCAACGCCTTGTATTCGCAGGCGGAAGATCGGCTTGCGTCATCACGCTGCCATCGGCTAACGTCACCGATCGGGGCCCATCAACTTTCTTTAGATACATCACTCATACCCGTTTTTACTCAGTTGGAGGCATCTTGACGTCATCGCATTAAAGACCCATGAAGCCCGCTCTTGAGAGTAATTAGGATTTTCCTATATTTTCTCAGAACGCCCGGAGAAGCCCCATGCCACTTGATCAAACACACCCGCTGAACTCGCTTGGATTTACCAAGCCGCCTTGCGAAACACGGGTTGTTGTTGCCATGTCCGGCGGCGTGGATAGTTCCGTTGTTGCGGCAATGTTAGCCGAAGAAGGTTACGATGTCGTGGGGGTGACACTTCAACTTTACGATCACGGGGCCGCATTGGCGAAAAAAGGCGCATGCTGCGCCGGTCTGGACATCCATGATGCGCGCCGCGTCGCGGAAAAGATGGGGTTTCCGCATTACGTGCTGGACTATGAGAACATCTTCAAAGACGCGGTGATCGACGAATTCGCAGACAGTTATCTGGGCGGCGCAACGCCGGTTCCCTGTATCCGCTGCAACGAACGTGTGAAATTCAAGGACCTCCTCGAAACCGCCAAGGATCTTGAAGCAGATTGCATGGCCACGGGCCACTATATTCAACGAATGGTTGGGCAACACGGTCCGGAATTGCATTCGGCGGCGGATGCGGCGCGTGATCAAAGCTATTTTCTGTTTTCCACAACTCAAGAACAGCTTGATTTCCTGCGCTTTCCGCTTGGCCATCTTGCCTCCAAGGCAGATACGCGCGCGCTTGCTTCGAAATACGGGCTGAGTGTCGCGGACAAACCCGACAGCCAGGATATCTGCTTTGTCCCGAATGGGGACTACGCGTCAGTGATCCGCAAACTGCGCCCGGAAGCTGCAGACCCCGGCGACATCGTCCACGCAGATGGTCGGGTGCTGGGGCGTCATGACGGGGTCATCAACTACACCATCGGTCAGCGGCGGGGTCTCGGTATTGGCGGGCTGGCCGACCCTCTTTACGTGGTCAGGCTCGACCCGGAAAGCAAATCGGTGGTGGTCGGTCCGAAAGAAATGCTTGCCACACGGACGGTTCCGGTGCGCGAGATCAACTGGCTGGGCCACGAGCCCCTGATGTCCCAACCCGAATGGCATGTCGCGGTCAAGGTGCGCTCAACCCGTCCGCCAACCGATGCGATCATTCGACCTCTGAGCGATACCGAAGCCACGGTGGAACTGATCACACCCGAGGAAGGCGTCTCTCCCGGACAGGCCTGCGTCTTTTATGATCCGCAAAGCAGCCGTATTTTCGGCGGCGGCTGGATCCACAAGGGATAGCCAGGCGCGTAAATCCCCGCGGGGATCGACCCGAAAGGGTCTCAAATATCGTGTCAGGCGCAGCCTGTCCTTTTGACAACAGCGCCGCTAAACGCGCGCCAGAACCGAACGCGCCGCGCGCAATCCCGGCGCCTCCTCGCCTTCACCCAGGCGTTCCATCGTCAAAGCCATCGCCTCCTGCTGTGCTGCAGGCGCTGCCAATACATCCAGCAGCGCCTGACCAATGGCGTGCGGTTGGCAATCCGGGCCCAGAAACTCCGGAACAACGCGGGTCTCCGACACCAGATTGACCAGGGTCACCGTATCGACAAGCGCCATCGCCCGGATCAAGCGGAAGGTCAGCCAGTTCATATTATAGGCGATGACCATCGGCGTCCGCGCCGCAGCAAGCTCCAGAGACACCGTACCGGAAGCGGCCAGCGCCACATCAGCGGCTTTGAACGCGGCGCGCTTCAGCTCCGCGGCAGCCTCAAGGGTCATGCCGCGCGGGTCAAGCACGATCGGCACAACAGGCCAGCCTGCGACCTGTTCCAGCACCAAATCCGCCACAGGGGCCGCTGCCGGCACAACCACCTTGAGCGCCGGGACCTCGGCCAGCACAGGCGCAATGGACTGACCAAAAATTTCCGCAAGCCGTGCCACTTCGCCGCGCCGTGAGCCGGGTAACACCAGTAAAACCGGAGCAGTCCCAATGCCATGCGACGCTCGAAAACCCTGCGCTTGCTCTGCTGCGGCCAGCGGTTCGGCGACCACCGGGTGACCCACGAAGTCACAGGTCATGCCACCGACGGTCATCAACGGCGGCTCAAACGGAAAAAGCGCCAGAACGTGATCAATGACCTTCGCCATTTTTTCCGCGCGCCGGGGTCGCCAGGCCCAGACGGTGGGGGCAACATAATGCACGGTGCGCACAGAGCTTGACGCTTTGACGCGGCGCGCGACACGTAACGAGAAATCCGGACTATCAATGGTGACAAGAAGATCGGGTTGCGTCTCGACCACGGCGGCGGCGGTCTCGTTGATCCGCGCCATCAAAGCGCGATACTTGGGCAAGATCTCGGCAATCCCCATCACGCTCAACTCTGACATGGGAAACCTGCTGATCAGCCCCTCGGCCCGCATGTCCGGCCCGCCAATTCCGTCAAAGGTAATGTCATCCCGAAGCGATTTCAGGCCCGCCATCAAAGCGCCGCCCAACTTGTCGCCGGAGGGTTCTCCGGCAATGATGAAAATCCGCATCAGACCGCCGGGCGGGCCCAAAACACCAAGCCAGCGGCATCTGCCGCGGCCCGTGTGGCTTCGGGTTCCAACAAGATGACACCCCCCGCTTCTACCACCAGGCCAGCCAGTCCGGCTTCGGCAAGGGCGGTTATCGTCGTGGGGCCGACAGTAGGCATGTCTACACGCTGATCCTGACCCGCTTTGCGCGTCTTGATCATGATCGCCTGCGCGTGTGCAGCCTTTTCAGGCAGGCCGCGCAGCATGTGATCAGTGCCACCGATTGTTTCGATTCCCCAAACCTGCCCAGCACCCACGACGCAACTTTGCCCCACATCAAGCGGCGCCAGTGCGGCCAGAACACTGGTCCCCCGATCAGCATCGGACTGCATCTGTTCATCTGGCGCGGCAGCACTGTGCAGGCCTTCATCTATCAGGATATCCGGTGCCAACTCATGGGCCGCCCGAACCTGGAAGCCGCTGGTTTCGAATATCCCCATAACCGCCCGCAAAGCGCCGTCATCGCCAGAGGATATCGCCCCGACCAACGCAGGCACCAAAGGTGCTGTGGCAGCATCCAATGCAGCCGGGTCAAAATGTGGTCGCTCAATTGCCCCGCAAAAGCAGACCTCGCTCACACCACGTTCGGAGAGTTGCGCCAGCAATGTCCCCAGTTGCTCCAGGCGAAATCGCAAATCCGCTGCAAGATCGTCGGGATCAAACCCATCCATCACGCACACCAAAGGTGGTATCTCTTGCGAGGCGGCAACACGCGCAGGCAAACCGCCGCGCCCTGTGATCAAGGCCAACATCAGCGCGGCGTCAGGAAATGGCGGTCGCTGTCGGCGACGATGAAATCGACAATCTCCCGGACATAGTCACTGGAGGTTTCATCACGCAACCGACGGGCGCGATCATGAAAAGTGCCCTCACCCTGCGCGAGCATCTGAAAGGCCGCCCTGAGGGCCGTAATATCGCTGCGCGAGACACCGCGCCGCTTCAGGCCCACCAGATTGAGCCCGTCCAATTCGCCCCGCGGCGCCTGCACCAGCCCGTAAGGAATGACATCATTCGTGACCATGGTGACGGCACCGATAATCGCGCCCCGACCAATTCTCACAAATTGGTGCACGCCCGACAGGCCCCCGACGATCACGTCGTCCTCCAGAATACAATGCCCGGCAATGGCGACCGAATTTACAATGATGCAACGGTCGCCGATAACAGCGTCATGGGCAATATGGCATCCGGCCATGAACAGGCCGTCATCGCCAATGCGCGTCACACCACCCCCGCCTTCGGTGCCCGAATTCATCGTTACATGCTCACGAATGCGGTTCCGCTTGCCGATAACAAGCTGCGTCGCTTCGCCCTTGAATTTCAAATCCTGCGGAATTTCCCCGATCACCGAGAAGGGAAAAATCACCGTGTTTTCGCCAACCTGCGTGCGCCCGGTCACAACGACATGGCTCTTGAGATGAACGCCTGCCGCCAAAGAGACTTGCGGCCCCACGACGCAGAACGGACCAACCGTTGCAGCGGGATCAATCTGCGCCCCGTCCTCTATAACGGCACTTGGGTGAACATTGCTCATGCGGGGCTATTCCAGATCCATCATGGCGGTGAATTCGCACTCAGCCGCCATCTCGCCTTCAACCGACGCCACGCCGCCAAAACGCCAGACCTTGGCACCCGGTTTGCCGCGCAGGGTGCTGATATTCATTTCGAGCACATCGCCCGGGCCGACCTTGCGACGAAACTTGGCTTTGTCGATGGCCATGAAATAGACCTTCATATCCTTGTCAGCCATGTCCATGGTCACGCCAACCATAACCGCTGCTGTCTGCGCCATAGCTTCGATGATCGTCACACCCGGCATGATTGGCAAACCTGGGAAATGCCCCTGAAAATGCGGCTCATTCATGGTGACGTTCTTGATGCCTCTGGCGGAGGCGGTACCCTCAATGTCGACAACTTTATCTACCAGCAGAAACGGATACCGATGCGGCAGAATACGTTGGATAAGCTGGATATCGGCGCTGGTTTGCGGGCTGGTCATGTCAGGTGTCCTTTTGTCCTCAAGGGCTTGACCTCATGCCTAGCAATTCACCCTCTCAGGGGCAAGCGCCGCAAATTCACTCGCGCGGGGCATCCGCGCCATTCCCCAGAACCTCATTGAGCCGCTCAATGGCTTCCTGAGTGATATCAATTGCATTCGAACTGAGAAAAACGGACCTGCGCTCCATCACCACAGCCGCACCGGCTTCTCTCATCAACTGTTCAAGCACCGGAGCCGCTGCATTCAGAAACACCACGCGGCGCTCTTCCAGCGCCTGATTGAGATCGCGGTTCTTGCTGTCCTGTGCCCGCCGGGTTGTCTGCACCTTTTCATCAAAGGCATCCGCAAGCTTACGGAAATCCGCTGGCGCCATGGCCGGGCGCTGATCGGTTAAGGCCTTTTCTTCGGTGGACAGTTCTTCTTCAATACGTCGGTTCTCGGCGGCCAGTTCGGCGCCACGCGCCTCGAAATCCCGCACCGTGTTCTTGCCGTAGTCGCTTTCTGTAAACAGACGATCAGAATCAATGGTGAGGATCGGGCTTTGTACCGGCCCCATTCGTTGCGCCTGCGCATGGCCTGCTCCCAGTATCATCCAGGCACCTGCCAGGACCATCAAGAGAGAGGCAAGGCGCTGCATGAGCTTCAGAACGTCGTGCTCAGCGTCAATTCAAAGGTCTGATCACGGTCAAATTCCTCTTTCTTGATCGCGTCGGTGAAGTTGAAGCGCAAAGGGCCAACCGGGGTGTTCCAGAGGATGGCAAATCCGATGACATGACGGAATGACCCGCCTTCGCCGACAATCGTGCCACCGGCAGTATTTACGTCGCTGAGGTCCCAGAGGTTACCGACATCATAGAAGATGCCCCCGGTGATGCCGTATTCTTCCGGCAATCCCAGTGGGAACTCCGCTTCGAAACGCGCGGCCACATAGAGGTTACCCCCAAGCGGGTCCTCATTGCTGACCGACAGATCACGCGGCCCGATCCCACCCGGCTCAAACCCACGGATGATATTGGTATCCAGAAGGAACCGGTCGACCGCACGGTTGGTACCGCCCTGCCAGGCCAGTGCCCCACCTTCCAGCGAAGCGCGCAGGGTGATTTCTTCGCCGAAGACCTTTGTCTCACCAGCCAGCCTTGCGGTTGTCTTGAGATATTCGCTGTCCCCGCCCAGCCCCGCGAGATCCTGGGAAAACTGGAACAGAATGCCGGAATTGGGGTCCAATCCGCTGAACCGGGTGTCATAGGTGAATTCATATCCGATGGCGCTGCTGAACTGTTCACCCACCGCAATCTCATTGCCGATCACAACACCATTGGCGGGCGTTTCACGCGCCTGCATTTCCGAATTCTCAGCCGTGTAGCGGATTTGCAGCCGGGAATTGTCGCCGACCGGGAAGGTCAACGAGGGCTGCAACAGGAAGCGATCCGTGTCGTAGGTTGTGAACGAACTATCTGTCTGCGCGATATCAAGACGCAAACCGAAAGCCAGATCGCGCCCCAGGAAAGCCGGTTCCACGAAATTGATGCCATAGCGACGCGATTCTTCCGCCGTTTGCACGCTCAGGGCCAGCTGTTGCCCCCGTCCAAGGAAATTCTCCTCGGCAAAACGGATCGCAAAACCGATACCATCATTGTTGGAGAAAGACGCCCCGAAACTGAACGACCCCGTTGGGGCCTCTTCGACATCCACGTCAATCACCACCTGATCGGGCGACGAGCCTTCACGTGCATTGACCTCGGCCGTTTCAAAATACCCCAAAGCCCGAATGCGCTCTGCCGATTCCCGGATTTCGCGTGGGTTGAACGGATCGCCCTCAACGCTTGTGAACTGCCTGCGGATCACCTGATCCAGCGTGGTTGTGTTGCCCTCGATGTCGATGCGTTCCACGAAGACCCGCGGCCCCCGGGACAGCACGTATTCTATGTTCAAAGCCAGGTTGCGGTCGTCCCGCGTAACCCGGGGCTCAACGCGCAGAAAGTCGACGCCATCGCGCAGCGCCTGGCGTTCCATCCGTGCAATATCGTTTTCAACCAGTGTCGGCGAATAAACCACACCCGGTCTGATCTTCGCAATTTCCTGATAGCGCTCGGCCTCAACACCCGGCACATCACTGGACACCGTAATTTCACCAAACTTGAACCGCTGCCCTTCCTGGACATTGAAAACCAGAAAATAACCATCGCGTTCTTCGGTCAGCTGCGCGTTGGTCGAATTGGTGCGGAAATCGATATAGCCGCGGGAAAGGTAAAAATCCCGCAGAACCTGTTTGTCGAATTCAACGCGGTCGGCCACCAGCGTGTCCCTGCGCACCAGCGCACGGAACAGCCCGGCCTGCTTGCTCTCCAGCACCCGGCGCAGACGGCGGTCAGAATAAGCGCGGTTACCGACAAAGCTGATGCGTTCGATCTCGATATTGTCGCCTTCGAAAATCTCGAAAACCAGATCGACACGGTTGTCAGAACGCCGAATGATCGTTGGGGTGACCT
Source organism: Roseobacter sp. EG26 (assembly GCF_049830555.1). Classification (NCBI taxonomy): domain Bacteria; kingdom Pseudomonadati; phylum Pseudomonadota; class Alphaproteobacteria; order Rhodobacterales; family Roseobacteraceae; genus Roseobacter; species Roseobacter sp. EG26. The sequence goes on along the minus strand of NZ_JBNBLH010000001.1, from coordinate 972,159 downwards.
TGGCCGCCAGACGACCTTCGTTGGCATAGGCATCGGCAATCGCACCCGCATCCCGCTCAGCCTCGGCGGGATTAAAGACACGGCGTTCGTTGGAATTGATCGCAGCAGCAAGCGCGTCATCATCAAGCCTTTGATTGCCTTCAAAACTGATCCGGTTGATCGTCGGAAATTCGACAACCGTGATCCGCAACGTATTTCCCTGCGGATCGAAATTCACGGTCTCGAACAAACCGGAGTCAATCAATCGCTGGAACGCTGCGTTCAACTCACCCGCGCTGAGGGTCTGACCCCGCGCGATTCCTGCACGGGTCAGAATGGCGGCATCCCCAACTCGCGCATTGCCCTCGATATTGATCGTGGAAAGCGTGAACTGCTGCGCCATGACCGGATGTGTCGGCGCGACCCAAGCCGCTGATAAAACCAGACAAAATCCAGCTGCCCGCAGACCTGTTTTGATTATTGTGGAAAGCTCGCGCTTTGACGAGCGAACGCCCGAAATGCCCCGATTCATCACCTGCCCCGATCCTCAGAAAATTATGCTTAACTGAGTACCGATATTGGCAGGTGTTGTCAAAACCATGTGTGCCAAATCTGCAAGACAACTATATGAGCGCAAACGCCAGGGTTTTGCCGGGGTTTGGGAAACCGGCCATCAGGGGCCCCGATCAGCCGTAAACGGTGCCAATCCAAGCACCAGCACCAAGCGCCAGAGCAATTGTCGCAAAATAGAGCCCGCGATCCCAGTTGAGATCCATCAGCAGGCTAAGGCCACGGTATCCGTTATGTATCGCTTGCATTGCGTTTCTCCGTCTTTACAAAGGTACGTCTACAAAGGGAATGAGGCACCAATTTGTCCAATTGTGTCACAATCAGGGCAATTCACGCGGAAGCAGTGTGCCTGCTTCAGGGGCAAAAGAGATCATTGCCCAGGGCGAAAACCATCAGGGTCAACACCATTGCCAACCCCGCGGTCATCAATACGCGCAAGGCCCTGTCGCTCGGCGGTTTACCGGATACGGCCTCATATGCGTAGAAAACCAGATGGCCCCCATCCAAGGCGGGCACCGGAAAAAGATTAAGCAGCCCGACAGCGGTGCTCAGAACAGCGATGAACCAGATAAAGGATTGCGCGCCCTGACTTGCCATGGCCCCCGAAGTTTGCGCAATCCCGATGGGCCCGCTCAGATTACAGGTGCTGATCGCGCCAGTGATCATGTGACCCAGTCCGGACAGCGACCCTTCAATGATCCGCCCCGTCTGGCGCACGCCTCCCCAAACCGCTTCTCCGAAGCCCGGGGTCTCGGTCGCTGCGTCAAAAGCAAGCCCACCGGCAATGCCGATACGCCATTGTGTCGCGAAGCCGCCTTCCGGCCTGGGTTCATCCACGCGTTTGGGCGTCAGCGAAACGTCCAACTCTTCCCCATCCCGCCAAATACGCAAAGCCAGTGTCGCACCCTCGCCGCCTTCAACAGCGGTTTTTAGCTGATTAAACGCAAATATCGGCGCGCCGTCGACGGCGACAATCACATCGCCTGCTTCCAACCCGGCCCCCATGGCCGCACTCTGCGGGCTGACGGCTGAAACATAGGGTGGCAACAAATAGACCCCGGAGACAGTTCTTTCATCGCCATTCCGGCGCACGGTGTAATCAAGCCGGGCTTTTTCAGGAACCGCGTCGATGAAATCCGCATAGGCCACCGAATCTTCGGTGCTGGGAATGCGCGCGCCTTCAATGGCCAGCAGTTCATCACCGATCTTCAATCCACGGTCGGTTACCGGCAAAGGCCGCAGTTCACCGACCGTCAGTGGATCGCGTGACACGCCGCTCGACATCAAAACGAGGGCGAACACAATGATGGACAGCACGAAATTGAACACTGGCCCCGCAGCGACGGTGGCCGCACGGGCCCAAAGCGGTGCGCCATGCATCGTTGCGCGCAATCTCTCCGGATCGGCCTCGGCTTCGGCCATCGCAGCCTCGTCTTTGCCAGACGCCGCGTTCGCGTCACCGGCAAACTTCACAAAGCCGCCGAAGGGCAAAGCCGCCACTTGCCAGCGTGTGCCGCGCTTGTCCATGCGCGACCACAAAACCGGACCAAACCCCAACGAAAACACATCCGCATGGATGCCGGACCAGCGCCCGACAATGTAATGGCCATACTCATGGATCGCGACAATCACGGAAAGCGCCAGCACAAAAGCGGCGATTGTCCAGATCAGCCCGCCAAACTGCGGGATCAACGCGAATATATCCAAGGTCAACCTGCTCTTTTCTGAAGGGCCCGTGTGGCCGTCTGACGTGCCACATGGTCCACTTCTGCGACGTTATCAAGGGTCATGGTGGCATCAATATGACCAGAGGCCGCCGTCATCGTGTCCAGAACGTCCTCGACGACCTCGGCCATCTGGGTAAATCCGATCTGCCCCGCAATGAAGGCGTCGAGCGCTGTCTCCTTGGCCGCATTGAACACCGCACCTGCCAATTTACCGGTTTCCATGACCTCCCGGGCCAGGCGCAGGGCGGGCCAGCGCGTCTCACAAGGGGCGCGAAAGCTCAGCTGCGCTATTCTGGCAAGATCCAGCCGGTCCACGGGAAGATGACGCCGTTCCGGCCAATGCAACGCGTAGCCGATCGCATGGCGCATATCGGGTGGCCCGACATGGGCCATCAAGGCACCGTCGGTGAATCCCACCATCGCATGAATCAGCGATTCCGGATGGATCAGAACCTCGATCTGCTCAGATGAAGCACCAAAGTATTCCTTTGTTTCAATGAGTTCCATCGCTTTGTTAAACATAGATGCCGAATCAATCGTGATCCGCTGACCCATATCCCAATTGGGATGGCTGGACGCCTGATCCAACGTCGCCATGGGCAAATCTTCAATGGGCCAGTCCCGAAAAGCCCCGCCGCTGGCGGTAATGATGATGCGCTCGACAGTCGCAATATCTTCGCCCACAAGCGCCTGAAAAACCGCCGAATGCTCACTGTCCACCGGCAGCAACCGGGCTTGATGCGCCTTCGCGGTTTCCAACATCAGTGCACCTGCACAAACCAGCGATTCCTTGTTGGCAAGCGCCAGGGTACCGCCCTGTTGCAGCGCGGCAAGGCCGGGTGCCAATCCCGCGGCACCAACGATTGCGGACATCGTCCAATCAACAGGTCGTGTTGCCGCCTCCTGAATGGCATTCGCACCCGCAGCCGCGACCACGTCTGATCCCTGCAAAGCTTCCCGCAGGTCGGGCAATAAATGATCCAAGGCGGTGATCGCGACATCGGCCCGGAGGTGTTTCGCATCCGCTGCAAGCTGACGGATGTTGCTGGCACCGGTCAGCGCCACCACATCATAATCCTCAGGGGCGCGTGAAATCAGATCAATGGTGTTCTGGCCGACCGACCCCGTGGCCCCGAAGATGTTGACCCGGCGCATCCTCTACCTCAGCGCCAGAGGCGACCCGAAAATCGGCCCGCCAATGATCAGCAGGAACACCGACGCGCCCAGCATGCCATCAAATCGGTCCAGCAATCCGCCGTGACCGGGAATGAGGTTGGAGCTGTCCTTGACCCCGACCCGCCTCTTGATCGCGCTTTCGGCGATATCGCCCATCTGGCTGGCCATGGAGACGGCAATGGAAACCCCGATCAGTTGCGCGCCGGTGCCGGTGTTGGCCATGAAAGCAGCGCCCACCGCTGCGGCGCCAATCCAACCAAATCCCGTCCCGGCCCAGGTCTTCTTTGGGCTGACACGAGGCCAGAACTTAGGGCCCCCGATCAGACGTCCGGCGAAATATCCAACCACGTCGGTCGCGACGACAACCAACACCAGCCAGAGCATCCAGTTGAAACCCATATCATCGCGAACCGACATCATGCCGTAGCCTGCCAGCAGCACCATCACGGTGAATACCATGTAGATCGTGCGAAACGCTTTGAGCTGACCGAAGCCCACCAAGGCTGATGCCAGCAGAATCGGCAATGCAAAGCCGGGTGGCAGGTAGATCGCCAAAAGTGCCGCCGCGCCAGCCAGCCCGCCCAGTTGCAACGCAACATTTCGCGGCGCACGGATCATCGCCGCAAGTTCCCAAACCATCAGGCCGCAAATCGCGGCCACCATGACGTGGAAAACATGACCTCCGACCCAAACACCCCACAGACCCAAAACGACCATAGCCGCCCCCGACCCCATCCGGGTCGCGAGATCAGACCATTTTTCGCTGTTGATGCTCATGAGCGCGTCACCGCAAAACGCCGCCAAACCGACGTTCGCGCCCACCGTAGGCCGTGCAAAGCCGGGTGAATTCCTCACGGGTAAAATCGGGCCAGAGCGTATCGATGAATTCATATTCCGAATAGGCCGACTGCCACAAAAGGAAGTTCGAAATACGTGCCTCTCCGCTGGTGCGGATCACCAGATCGGGATCCGGCAAAACATGTGTATCGAGATATCGCGGCAGCGTTTCTTCATCGACATCTTCGGGACGCAACCGTCCCGCTGCGACATCTGCAGCCAATCGCTTGGTGGCACGCGCCACTTCATCGCGCCCGCCGTAATTCAGCGCAATGGTCAGGTGTACCTGGTTGTTGTGCTCGGTGGCCGCTTCCAACTCGTTCATCAGATGGATCAGTTTGTCATCAAGACGCACCCGGTCCCCGATGAAACGCACCCTCACACCTGATTCCCGCAACACTTTGGTTTCCTTGATGATGTACCTGCGAAAGAGGTTCATCAGCCCTGCAACTTCTACCTGCGTGCGTTTCCAGTTTTCCGTCGAAAATGCGAAAATCGTCAGGTAATCGACGCCGATTTCCGGGCAGCTTTCGACGATTTCGCGCACGCGCCGCGCCCCGGCATGGTGACCAAAAAGCCGCGGTCGGCCTCTTTGCGTTGCCCAACGGCCGTTCCCATCCATGATGATGGCCACGTGGCGAGGGCATCCCGGCACCATGTTCATTTGGGGCTGCGGCGCTCCCGCCATATCGTTCTCCTTATACCGATGACGGGCCCGGGCCTCTGCCATTTCGGGCTTTCAAAGGTCAATTCCTGCGCCGGTCCTGACGCCTTGGGCAATCAATATTGGCAGAGCCGTTACCATAGGGTGACCAAAGCGCCCAAATCTCTGGCAATCCGGTCATCCACAGGGTCAAACCTGCATGATCTCGCCTTGTTTCGTTTCGAGCAAATCGTCGATCGACTTGATATGACGGTCCGTAATATCCTGAACCTCGCTCTCCCAAAGCTTCTGGTCGTCCTCGGACATCCCGTCAGCCTTGGCTTTCTTGATCTGATCCATACCATCGCGGCGCACATTGCGGATGGAAACACGGGCGTGCTCGGCGTATTGCCCGGCCACCTTGGTCAATTCGCGCCGACGCTCCTCGTTCAATTCAGGAATAGGCAACATGATAATGGTGCCGTTGAGCTGAGGATTGATCCCCAGCCCACTTTCTCGAATGGCCTTTTCAACTTTGCTGACCAGACCTTTGTCCCACACGTTGATCGTGACCATCCGCGATTCCGGAACATTCACGGTACCGACCTGATTAATCGGGGTCATCGATCCATAGGCATCAACCATCACCGGCTCCAGCATCGACGCCGACGCCCGGCCCGTCCGCAAGGACGCGAATTCGGTCCGCAGATTGGCCATTGCCCCGTCCATTCGCCGCTCAAGGTCATCGGTATCGAGCATAAAATCATCAGACATAGTATCGTCCTGCCACAAGTTTACGGGCGCAGAGTTCTGCGCGTTGTTGTTGATGTCGTGTATAAATCAGGTTTGCGGCGAAAGGCCAGAAGGAGTTGCATTGGCAACGAAACAACCGTTTTGGCGCTAACCCTGCACCCGCGTATAGGTGCCCTCGCCCGCCAGAATGCCGCGAAAACCACCGGGCTCGTCTAGCGAGAAGACGATGATCGGCAGGTTGTTGTCGCGTGCCAGCGCGATGGCGGAGGCATCCATCACTCCGAGCCGCTTTGCCAGCACATCGTCATAGCTGACTGTTTCGTACCGCTTTGCATCCGCGTGTTTTGCAGGATCTTTGTCATAAACCCCATCAACCTTGGTGCCTTTGAAGATCGCCTCGCACGACATTTCATTGGCACGCAGGGTCGCCGCGGTATCGGTCGTGAAATATGGATTTCCCGTACCGGCGGCAAAAATGCAGACCCGTTTCTTTTCAAGGTGGCGCACGGCGCGGCGGCGGATGTAGGGTTCAGCCACTTCGTTCATGGTGATCGCGGATATAACCCGGGTATGAATGCCCAACCCTTCCAGCGCGGATTGCATCGCCAGCGCGTTCATGACCGTAGCGAGCATCCCCATGTAGTCCGCCGTCGTGCGTTCCATCCCCTGTGCAGAGCCCTGCAATCCACGGAAAATATTGCCACCGCCGATCACCATGCAAATCTCCACCCCAAGCTCATGAACCGATTGGACCTCGCGGGCAATCCGCTCCACCGTGGGCGGGTTAAGGCCAAATCCCTGATCGCCCATCAGCGCCTCGCCGGAGATTTTCAGCATGACCCGTTTGAAGGTGGCCTGAGGCTCGATTGATGTCATGGCGAATGCTCCTGAGACCCGGGGGTTTGTTTGCGGGTTTTGTTTGCGCGCAAAATGTCGGAAAAGCATCCAAAGTTCAATGCACCCCAGAGGCGATCATTCAGAAAATGGCGCAAGCTGTCATCACCTCCTCAAAATCGCTGATCGCAGGGCTGTCACCGGAACGCCCGGTACTGATCGCCGGGCCTACTGCATCGGGGAAATCGGCGCTGGCCTTGGAAATCGCCGCGCAACAGGGTGGCGTGATCGTGAACGCCGATGCCAGCCAGGTCTATCGCTGCTGGCGTGTAATCTCTGCCCGGCCTTCCGCCGCCGAAGTGGCCCTGGCCCCGCATGCGCTTTACGGGCACATTGATGCGGAACAGTCATATTCCACCGGGCATTGGCTGCGCGAGATCATACCGCTGCTCAAAGGCGATACCCGACCCATAGTCGTGGGCGGCACCGGTCTTTATTTCTCTGCTCTGACGCGCGGGTTGGCGGATATTCCCGCAACTCCGCATCACGTGCGCACAGAGGCGGATGCCCTGCCCCTCCCACATCTGTTGGCCGATCTCGATGCCGCCACGAAGGGCACCATCGACACAGCCAATCGCGCGCGGGTTCAAAGAGCCTGGGAGGTTCTGCGCGCGACCGGTCGGGGTCTGGCGGATTGGCAGGCAACGACAAAACCGCCCGCCCTGCCGCTGGATCAGGCCCAGGCGATTGTTTTTGATGTATCAAAAGACTGGTTGAATGCGCGTATCGAGAAACGGTTCGATCTCATGATCGCGGAAGGTGCATTAGAAGAAGTGAGTAAAGTGCTGCCCACCTATGATCCTTCACGCCCTGCACACCGGGCCATCGGCGTGCCTGAATTGATCGACCATCTGGCAGGCCGGACCACGCTGGAAGAAGCCCGTGACCGCGCGGTGATTGCCACCCGCCAATTCGCTAAAAGACAACGCACCTGGTTTCGGTCCAAGATGGGCGACTGGCAGAAACTCTCCTCGGCGAAAGCACGCTGACACCCTTTAATGCGCCCTGACATCTTGCTGAAATCCCAATAAAATACCCTGAGGCGAGCTTGACGATGATACTTCGCGGAGAAGTTACATGGTGCAAAACACTCTGAAAATTCTGACTCTGGCACAGTTATCGCAAGGTCAGGAATGGCGTTTGACGCTCGCACACGACCGGCCGGAACATTTGATCATCTGGATCACCAGAGGCCAGGGACGCCTGCTGCTGCATGGCAAACGCCACGGGATCGGCACGCACAACGCGATTATTGTGCCGGCTCGGGAGCTTTTCGCGCTGGATCTGGGCAAACAAGGGATCGGGCAAGCCCTTGTCATTCCTGATGGAACGGATGTGACCATGCCGGAGATGCCGCGGCTTTTGAGAATACGCGATGCCGCGGCGATGAACGAACTGACAACCTTGCTGGAGGCGGCGGGTCGCGAACAATCGGCCGCGCGCGCTCTGGTGGCGCGATCCATGGATGCCTACGGCACATTGATTTCTGTCTGGGTGCAGCGGCAGTTGGGGCGCGAAGAACACGCGCCTGCCCGTCGCAACGCCGCGGCCAGATTAAGCGCCGCCTATTGCGCCCGTGTCACGGCGCATTTCGCAGATACAATGACCATGGCGGATCATGCCCAGGCTCTGGGAGTGACCGCCACACATCTTACCCGCGCTTGCAAAGCCGCAACCGGCAAGACGGCAGCGGATCTCTTGACCGAGCGTATTCTTTACGAAGCACGCAGTTTGCTGGTGACAACCAAGGTGCCCGCTCAGGACATCGCCCGCCACCTCGGCTTTGGCAGTGCAGCCTATTTCACCCGTTTCATGCAACATCACACAAACGCCACACCGACGGCCTTGCGCAAAGCCTCGGCAAGTTTATCCCAAGTCGCCTGACCAATTCTGCCGACATCCCCACATCTTCACCCATAGGTCGTTTTGCGACCAACACGATGTCGCAAACGTGCAATTTTTAGGCGCTGGATTACATTGACGCGGCCCCCAAAGTCATGCCTCATGGGACCACAAAATAACCTGAACGCCTTAGCGGGCGTTGAAAACGGCGCGAAAAACGCGCCATAGCCTGACAACAGGGGCACCAATGGGACTATTCATACTCAGACGTCTGGGCGTCATGATATTGACGGCGCTTTGCCTGACGTTCGTCGTCTTCTGGCTGACGAACCTCTATCCAAACCTGGAAAAACTCGCCAAGACCCAGGGCAATTTCCGCATGTCTGACGAGGCTGTGGAAAGCTATCTGGGCAAAAACGGGTATCTGCAGCCGATGCCGGTGAAATTCGGACAATGGCTGGGGGTTTTGCCCGGCTGGACGTTCGAAGAAGACGGGGTTGTGACTGGCAAATGCTTTGCCATTGATACCCCTCAGGAAGAGCGTCCGAGCTTTTGCGGCGTGCTGCAAGGCGACTGGGGGTTCTCGACGGTGTTCAAGAACGAGGTGGGCGGCATTGTCGCCGAAAGATTGGGGCTGACCGGCAAGCTCATGTTCTTTGTGATGTTGCTGATGGTGCCCATGGCGCTGCTGATCGGTGTTCTGGCGGGCATGCGCGAAGGCTCAAAGCTCGACAGGTCGCTTTCGACCTTCTCCATCGCCTCGACGGCAACACCGGAATATGTCTCTGGCGTTATCTTCATCGCGGTCTTTGCGTCCTCGGCCGGTTGGAAAATATTCAACGGCTCGGCCACCTCCGCCATGGACGACGCAACTTTCGCGAATTTTACACTGCCCGTAGTGACCATCGCGCTCTATGGCATGGGCTATATCGCGCGCATGACGCGGGCCTCCATGACCGAGGTGATGACCGCGCAGTACATCAGGACGGCCAGACTGAAAGGCGTGTCCTTCAGCAATATCGTGCTGAAACATGCGCTCCGAAATGCGCTGATCGCGCCTTTCACGGTGATCATGCTGCAATTCCCCTGGTTGCTGAACGGCGTCGTGATCGTGGAGACGCTCTTCAACTACAAGGGTTTCGGGTGGGTGCTGGTTCAGGCCGCCGGGAACAATGACATCGAACTGCTGCTGGCGGTCTCGGTCGTCTCGGTCATCGTGGTGCTGGTGACACAGCTGATATCCGACATCGGCTACGTTTACCTCAACCCACGCATTCGCATCGCGTAAAGGAGCAAGACCATGGAACCACTTACCTGGGGCGCCATCTTCTTCCGCATCTTTATGCAGTTGATGCCCGTCTGGATCGCATTGATCGTCGTCTTCACCCTGTCGATCACCTTCAAACGCAAACTGGGGCTTTACGGCAAGCTCTTTGACAGCACCATCGGCATGATCGGCTTTGGGCTTGTCATGTTCTGGGTCTTTGCCGGGGTGCTGGGCGGGCCGCTCGACATGATCGTCACCCATGATCCGCTCAGCCAGATTTCCGGGATGAAGAACAAACCTCCCGGAACCGCGCTGCGCAGCCCCGATGAAGGCCAATATGCCTATTTCCTGCTGGGCGGGGATAACCTGGCGCGCGATGTCTTCAGCCGCGTGATAAAAGGCGCATGGATCGTCGTGCAGATCGCGCCACTGGCCACCCTCTTTGCCTTCATGGTTGGCATCACTTTGGGCCTGCCCGCCGGATATTATGGAGGCCGCCTGGACACGCTTCTGTCGTTCCTGGCGAACCTTATTTTGGCTTTCCCGGTGATCTTGCTGTTCTATCTGCTCGTCACACCGGAAATCGTCCTGACCGGCATTCCCAACTACATGGCGCTGTTTCTCTTTGTCTTCCCGCTGGTCTTTGCGACGATCCTGCTGAATTCGCGCTACCATACCCAGCCGAAGATGCGCACACCGCTGCTGATCGGGGTCGTGGGCGGATTGGGATGGCTCTACCTGTCACTGGTGTCGACCAACGGGGCCGTTGTTGCAACGCCGACCTACAAGATCTACGGGCTGCCTGGATTTGTCGATCTCTTTGACATTGATCCCGGCATTCTTGTGGTCTTTGTCTCGGTGGTCTTCGTGAACTCGCCCACCGTGTTCCGGATCGTGCGCGGGTTGGCATTGGACATCAAGACACGGGATTACGTGGCTGCCGCGCAGACCCGCGGCGAAGGACCATGGTACATCATGCTGTGGGAAATCCTGCCCAACGCGCGCGGTCCGCTGATCGTCGATTTCTGCCTGCGCATCGGCTACACGACCATCCTTCTGGGAACCTTGGGTTTCTTCGGATTGGGGCTGGCGTCGGAAAGTCCGGACTGGGGAACAACGATCAACTCGGGCAGGCAGCTTTTGCGCGCCTTTGTCCATCCGGCTGTTGTCCCTGCTGTCGCTCTTTTGACAATGGTTCTGGGACTGAACCTTCTGGCGGACGGGCTGCGCGAGGAATCACTGCGCGACTGATGACAGGAAAGCCCGGGGCGCTGCTCCGGGCTTTCCTTCGAATTTTTGGCCAAAAGAAGCTTCCGCGACTGATCGGCCCTCCTGAAGGAGAACAGAATGCCTAAGACGGATTACGATGGTCCAATCCTTGAAATCGACAAGCTCTCGATTTCGTTCTTCACCCGCCTGCGCGAAATACCTGCCGTCATGGACTTCTCGGTTCATGTGAAACCCGGAGAGGCCGTGGGGCTTGTGGGCGAATCCGGTTGCGGCAAGTCCACCGTTGCATTGGGCGTGATGCAGGATTTGGGCAAGAACGGTCGCGTCGTCGGCGGGTCGATCAAGTTCAAAGGCCGCGATCTGGGAGAGATGAGCGCTGAAGAGCTGCGCGACATTCGCGGCTCCGAGATCGCGATGATCTATCAGGAGCCGATGGCCTCCCTGAACCCCGCCATGAAGATCGGCAAGCAATTGATGGAAGTTCCGATGATCCATCAGGGGATGAGCGAAAAAGACGCCTACGACCGTGCGCTGCAGGTGGTGACGGACGTAAAACTGCCCGATCCCAAGCGCATCCTCAGCGCCTATCCACACCAGCTCTCTGGCGGTCAGCAGCAGCGCATCGTGATCGCCATGGCGCTGATGTCGGAACCTTCGCTGCTGATCCTTGATGAACCCACAACCGCGCTCGATGTAACCGTCGAGGCAGCCGTTGTCGAACTGGTGAAGGATCTGGGCAAGAAATACGGCACGTCGATGCTGTTCATTTCCCACAACCTCGGGCTGGTGCTGGAAACCTGCGACCGCATCTGCGTGATGTATTCCGGAGAAGCGGTGGAGCGCGGCTCCATCGAAGACGTGTTCGACAAGATGCAGCACCCCTATACGCAGGCGCTTTTCCGATCGATCCCCCTGCCAGGCGCGGATAAGAACGCCCGCCCGCTGGTGGCCATTCCGGGTAATTTTCCTCTGCCCCATGAGCGACCCAAAGGGTGCAACTTCGGCCCCAGATGCGACTATTTCGAAGAGGGCCGTTGTGATCAGGGCTTTATCCCGATGCATCAGGTCGACGAAGGTGCGCGCCACGAAAGCCGTTGTGTGAAATTTCAGGAGATCGACTGGGATGCGCCGCTGGAACTGGCGGACACAAAGACCAAGGGAGAGGTCGGCGACGTTGTTTTGAAGATGGATAACCTCAAGAAATACTATGAGGTTGCAGCAAACGCGATATTCGGCGGCGGCAACAAGAGGGTCGTCAAGGCCAACGAGACGCTCAGTTTTGAGGCGCGCGAATCCGAGACGCTCGCCATCGTCGGTGAATCCGGATGCGGCAAATCCACTTTTGCCAAGGTTTTGATGGGGCTTGAGACCGCCACCGAAGGCAAGATCATTCTGGGCAACAAGGAAATTCAGGACGTGCCCATCGAAGAACGGGACACAAAAACCGTCTCCGAAGTGCAAATGGTCTTCCAGAACCCCTTTGACACGCTCAACCCGTCAATGACCGTCGGGCGCCAAATTGTCCGGGCGCTGGAGATATTCGGGATCGGGGACTCTGACCGCGACCGCACGCAACGGATGCTGAGGCTGCTGGATCTGGTGAAACTGCCACGTGAATTTGCGGATCGCATGCCGCGCCAGCTATCCGGTGGTCAAAAACAGCGGGTCGGGATTGCGCGTGCCTTTGCAGGCGACGCGCGGATCGTTGTGGCGGATGAACCGGTCTCGGCACTCGATGTCTCTGTCCAGGCGGCTGTGACCGATCTGCTGATGGAAATCCAGCGCGAGCACAAGACGACCCTGCTTTTCATCAGCCATGATCTGTCAATTGTGCGCTACCTCAGCGACCGGGTGATGGTGATGTATCTCGGTCATGTGGTTGAACTAGGGACAACCGATCAGGTATTTTCACCGCCCTATCACCCCTATACCGAAGCGCTGCTCTCGGCGGTTCCGATTGCCGATACATCCGTGAAAAAGAAACATATTGTCCTCGAAGGCGACATTCCCTCGGCGATGAACCCACCATCCGGATGCCCATTCCAGACCCGGTGCAGGTGGAAGTCACAGGTGCCCGGTGGCTTATGCGAAACCGAAGTACCGCCTGTCCGCTCCTTGGGCGGCAATCACCAGATCAAATGTCATCTGAGCGATGACAAACTGGCGGAAATGGAACCGGTGATCGAAATCGGCGTCGCGGCAGAATAGGTTTCACAATGTAAACACAGGCCCCCGGGGGGCCTGTGTCACTTGTTAACAGGTCAAAGGGCGTCGCGATGAACGCCTTTCGACATACCGGTAATTTATTCCGGCAGCAGGTCCACAACTTTATCCGCGAAGGATGTGATGAGGACATTGTAAAAATCTTCATCGCTTGGGGCGACGGCAATGAAACCCTCTGGGACACTGGCCTCATCCGAGTATGCGGAGAGCTTGATCACCTCGGTGATTTCCTTGCTACCCCGCTGATAGCTGACAAACCCTTCCAGCTCGTTGAATTCAGCGCTGTCAGGCAGGATGGTATCGCCGTCAAGGCTCACGCGTTTGATTTTCACGGTCAGTAGCGGCCCGGCAGGGTCGGTGTCGGTCTTAACTCTCTCGAGGATTTCACGCGCCAGATCGTCGGCAATTGTCGGATATAGCTCAAGCGCATTGCTGTCCTGCGGGGCCTCGATCTCGGCCTGTACATCAATTTCGCTCACAGCTTCTTTGGCATATGCCGGGGCGCCTATAAGGGCGGCCAGGCTGACGGAAGCAACAAGGGCGGTTTTTCGAACTGAGTTGAACATGTGACATGCTCCTTTCGTTTACTAACCCGGCGATGTGCAGATTGCGCATCACCATTGCCGCCCCAACAGAGGCGGCGCGCTTTCGGTTCCGATCTTTTTTGAGGTTTCGCGCGCCCAACCCAGCGGTAAGCAGAGTATCGTCACTTACAGATTTTATTTTAGTTATTTAAACACAAGAGCTTATGAGCGTTCATAGCTCACCTACGCACCCGGCGCATTCCCGCCGAGTGCCATGCTACCCTGTCAGATGAAATGAGGATCACAGCGAGAAGGCGACGACCAAACCGGTAAGGTAACTCAACGAAAAGAGCGCCAGACCCGGCTTGCGGCTGGCCAAAAACAATGAGGCCAGCATCAGCACCGGTGCCAGCGCCAAGCCACCAAGGGCTGGCAGAAATACCAGTTCGTTCCATTCCGTTCCCGGCCCCCAGGGTGAATTCTCAGAAGTTAATCCGGTCAGCAGCACCGCCGCCAGACAGCCCAGCATGGACCCCATCGCCATCGCCAAGCTGTGGTCGAAAAGCGCAAAGCGCTTGCGGCCCGCCGTTTTGACGGAGCGCGGAATCGGTTGGGATCGCAGGGAGCGAATGGGAAGTTTGTCGCGCGCGGGCGCGAACCCACGGTGTGCTTTGTTAATACGGTCAAGACGCGCTTGAAAATTTGCAGTGGCCATCAAAACATCCCCATCTTTACTGGTGTGACCAAAATCCTATCCAAATCGGGCGGCACTATGGCCGTCATTGGGAGGGTTTGTGAAACTCGTTAGAGGGTCATGCGCTTTGGGCATCGGTCAGGGCAGCGATTTTTGGTAGCGATGTTACTGGCCACCAATGATCTTCACGTAGTTCTGCGTCTCGCGGTACGGCGGCACCCCACCGTATTTTTTAACGGCCCCCGGCCCCGCGTTATAGGCCGCCAGTGCCAGACGCCAGGACCCGAATGTCCGATACTGCTCTTTGAGGTAACGTGCGCCACCTTCAAGGTTCTCGGCCGGATTCAAGGGATCAACCCGCAGCTTGCGCGCGGTCGCCGGCATCAATTGGGCCAGACCAAGCGCGCCTTTGTGAGACTTTGCAACAGGATTCCAATTGGATTCCTGCTGCACCAGACGCAAAAACAGGTTCTCAGGCACCCCGTGTTTGCGTGCGGCATCGCGTGCGAGATCGAGGAATTTTCCTTTGTATTTACCTGTATAACCGGGCGTCGCCCATTTGCTGGGCGTGACCACGGTTGGCGGTTTCAAGCGCACCGAGTTGTTGTATTGACCCGCTGCGCGCGAATCCAGAATGCGGGTCTGCGAGGCAAAAAGCTTGGTACGGCTCTTGCTGGAAACAGTCTGCCCAATGGCAGGTGTACTGACAGCTACCATGGCCGCCAATGCACAGCCTCGGCTCAACAGCCGGGCCATTATCATAACTCTCGTACCCATCTGAGGCGGACTATACCGATTTTGAACCTGCTTTCCAGCCTTTAGCGCCCCCGGGCAAATGACAATTTTGAGCGCTTAACGATTTTATAACCCGGCTACTATCGGTATAGGTTTAGTCAAATTGCGCTCAATTGGATTCGGCATCAGCAGAATCGGAGCAAATGGAAAAAACCAACGGGGGGACGCGATGGCCGGCTCAGTAAACAAGGTAATTCTCATCGGCAATCTGGGGCGTGATCCCGAAGTGCGCTCGTTCCAGAACGGCGGCAAAGTCTGCAACTTGCGTATCGCAACGTCCGAGACCTGGAAAGACCGCAACACCGGTGAGCGCAAAGAGCGGACCGAGTGGCATTCCGTTGCGATTTTCTCCGAGCCGCTCGCCCGTGTCGCCGAGCAATATCTGCGCAAGGGTTCCAAAGTCTACATCGAAGGCCAGTTGGAAACGCGCAAGTGGCAGGACCAATCTGGGCAGGACCGCTATTCCACCGAAGTCGTTCTGCGCCCCTACCGTTCGGAACTGACCATGCTTGACGGCCGCGATGGCGGCGGCGGTGGCAATTTCGGCGGCGGCGGTGGCGGGTCTGCGGGCTATGATGACCGTGGCGGCGACAGCTATGGCGGCAGCGGCGGCAGTTCCAGCCCGGCGCCATCGCGTGATCTGGATGATGAAATCCCGTTCTGAGCTCACGATACGCGCCCTGACGCCAGAAGATTCTTCTGCGTTGGTGGCTTTGTACAATGAGCTGACTTCCGGGCCGAAAACGGCCCGGACAGACCGGATTGCGGCGGCCATGGCCCATCCCGGGACCACCATTTTCGGGGCCGAGGAAAACGCCGGGATTATCAGCATGGCCACTTTGCACATCTTGCCAAATGTGACCTTCGACGCGCGGCCCTATGCCTTGATCGAAAACGTTGCGACAACACAAGACCACCGCATGCGCGGCTTCGGACGCCAGGTGATGCAGGCCGCTGTGGATGAGGCCTGGCGGCAGGATGCTTACAAGATCATGCTGCTGACCGGACGAAAACGCGGCGCGCGCGGGTTTTACGAAAGCCTTGGTTTCAGCTGCGAAGACAAATTCGGCATGGTGATGCGCCGTTCTTAAAGCCGGTTCGCGAGCGCATCCCGCAGGACACCCCGCACCGCCTCGCGCGGCACATCCGAGGTGATGAATGATCGCCCGATCCCGCGCGCAAGAATGAACCTTAAAGTGCCTTGTACGACCTTTTTGTCCTGAGACATCAGCCCCAGCAGCCCATCCGCATCAGGCAGATCGCCCGGGATGTCAGCCATATCCGTTTTCATGCCCATGGCCTTTAGATGCGCGCGGACCCGACTGGGTTCTTCCTGAGAGCACAGACCCATTCGCGACGAAAGCTCGAAAGCAAGCGCGCAACCGATGGCAACACCCTCCCCGTGCAAAAGGCGGTTCGAATACCCGGTAGCGGCTTCCAGCGCATGGCCAAAGGTGTGACCGAGGTTCAGAAGCGCCCTATCCCCCTGCTCCGTCTCATCCCGCATGACAATATCGGCTTTCATCTGGACCGATCGACGCACCGCTTCAATCCGCGCACGCACGTCACCTGCCGCAAGCGCGGGTCCCTGTGTTTCCAGCCATTCAAAAAAACTGGCGTCCCCCAGAAGGCCATATTTCACAACTTCGCCATATCCGGCGAGGAAATCGCGCGGCACGAGCGTGTCCAGAACATCGGTATCCGCAAGAACCAGCGAGGGTTGATGAAAGGCGCCGATCAGGTTTTTACCCTGTGCCGCGTTGATGCCGGTCTTGCCGCCAACGGAACTGTCAACCTGCGCCAGAAGAGATGTGGGTATCTGCACAAAACGCACACCACGCCGCAGGATCGCGGCGGCAAATCCGGCCAGATCACCAATCACACCGCCGCCCAAGGCCACAACGATATCGCCGCGCTCGACTTTCTGTTCCAGTAGCCAGCCAACGCTTCGCTCCAGCGGGCCCCAGGATTTGGTCACCTCGCCTGCCGGTAACGCAAGGGCATCCGCCTCGATCCCCTGAAGCGCCAGTCCGGCCTCCAGCGTGGCCAGATGCAGGGCCGCGACCGTCTCATCTGTCAGAATGGCCACTTTTGGCCGTGACAGCAGCGGTTCAATCTCGACCCCGGCTTGCGCCAGCAATCCGGTCCCGATCCGCACCTCATAGGCGCGCCCCGGCAGATCAACGGTGACGGTTTCACGCATCAACCCGCTCCAGCACATCGGGCCTTGTAAGCAACACGTCCGCCACCCGTTTTGACATCAGCTCGATAGAAACCGGCGGCGCGCAGGGCACCCGCAGATCCGCCTTGCTGTATTCCGGTACACGTTTTGCAAAAAGTTCTGCCAGCGTGGCCTTGGGGTCAGCCGTACGCAGCAGCGGTCGCGTGTCACGGTGCGCCACCCGCGACCACAAGAGTTCCAGATCAGCATCGAGCCAGACCGCCACCCCCCGCCTGGAGATCGTGTCGCGATTGACATCAGACAGAAACGCGCCACCGCCGGTCGATAAAACACCCGGTTTGCCCCGCATCAACCTCGAAATAACCTGACTTTCGCGGGCCCGGAAGAACGCCTCGCCATCGCGCGCGAAAATCTCGGGGATGCTCATATTGGCAGCCGCCTCGATTTCCTGATCCGAATCGAGAAAGGGCGCTCCCAGCAATTGCGCCAGAGCCCGACCCACAGCTGTCTTGCCAGCCCCCATCATCCCCACCATCACAACGGTTTTTCGCAAGGCGTAACGCTGTTTGTGTGAGTCTTCGGCCACGGATTGCTGAATTTCGCTCATATTTCCCTGAATGACGTGATATTGCTGAAAAGGCCATATATAAGTTTGGAAAAAATCGACAGGCAATCAAGGCAGTAAATCCCATGTCGCGCATCTTTAAGCTTCTGTTCTTTCTCATTATTCTGGGTGGTATTGGCCTGGTGGGATATGCCTATGTCGGACCCTTTTTTGGCGCTGATTTTTCCGCGCCGCAAACAGAAGTCCGCGTACCTGTGACGCTTGATGCCAATTAAACGCGGTGCATATTGGGGCGCGGTGATGTTCTGCGGCTTTGGGATCACACAGGCCGCAGCGCAGGATCAACCGCTTTCGGTCATTGACTGGGTGCAGCAAAACCCGGATCAGCCCGCACTTACCTCGGTCGCGATGCCCGACGGCGGTATTGCGCCCATTGCCCGGTCCGGGCTGGCGCCGGATGTGGCGGTGATGCCGCTCGACGAAGAGGCTGTCAGGATCATCGGGCTGGTCCCTGCCAGCGTGACCGGGTTGCCTCAGACGCTGTGGCGGCGAAGCGATCCCCAAGCACTGAGCCGACAATTGAACAGCTTGCCCGAGCTTCGCCTGCCAGCAGCACAGGCCCTGCTGTTCACGGCCTTGCTGACCGAGGCCCAAGGTCCCGGTCAGGACGCCGCACAGGAAGATGTCTTCACATTGGCCCGGGTGTCCGCATTGCAACGGTTCGGGGCGCTTGATCCGGCCCTGGCCCTGATCGAGCAGGCCGACGTCACGCGGGACGCAGCCCATTTTGCCGCCTATATGGACCTTGCTTTGCTTTCAGGACAGGAAGGTCCAGCCTGCGGAACGCTGGACGCCCAACCACATCTATCTCCCGGTATGAGCTATCAGATTTTTTGCAGCGCCCGACAGGGTGACTGGACCACGGCAACGCTGCTCTATGACACCGGCAAGGCCCTGTCCTTCATGAGCAAACCAGAGGTTGCCGCGCTGGATCGCTTCCTGCATCCCGAGTTCTTCGACGGGCTTCCCCCCTTGCAGCCCCCGCGCAGGATAACACCCCTGTTATTTCGCTTGCACGAAGCGATTGGCGAACCCCTGCCAACCCGCCTGCTGCCCCGCGCCTTTGCGGTTGCGGACCTGCGCGATCTTGCCGGATGGAAAGCGCAGCTGGAAGCGGCAGAACGGCTCGCCAAAACCGGCGCCCTACCCGATAACCGATTGCTTGGCCTATATTCCGACCGGGATCCTGCCGCATCGGGCGGCATCTGGGATCGCGTCGAAGCCGTACAGCAATTTGACACCGCCTTGCGCACCCGGTCAGCTGGCGCTGTCAACAAAACGCTGCCCCGCGCATGGGCTGCCATGCAGGAGGCGGAACTTGAAGTGGCCTTTGCAGGATTGTTTGCCGAGGCGCTTTCACAGGTGCCGTTGACGGGACGCAGTGCAGACATCGCGACGACCCTCATGTTGTTGTCCCCAAACTATGGTGATCTGGCCGATCGATCCCCGTCGAAACTTCTGCGCGACGTGGCGACTGGTGATCCGGCCGGGCTTGAGGCCAGCAATCCCCTCCATCAGGCCGTTATCGACGGGTTTGCGGTTGGCGCCGCCCGCTCCGATCTTGTTCAGATGGCACGTGCTGACCGGCTGGGTGAAGCGATCTTACGGTCTTTGGTGCTGTTGGAGGACGGCGCGTCAGGCGATCCTCTCGCGCTCACCGAAGCGCTCGGTACGCTGCGCGCGCTCGGCCTGGAGGACACCATGCGCAGAGCGGCATTGCAAATATTGCTGCTGGATCGGTTTGGATGATGGCACAGGATCACTGGATATCCGCGTTTCTGGAAGCCCAGGCCGCAGAATTGGGGGCCGCAAGGAACACGCTTCTGGCTTACGGGCGTGATCTGCAGGACTTTGACGCGTGGCTCACCCGGCGCGAGCAGGGTTTTGACGGTGTCGAAAAGGCCGACGTTGAAAACTATCTGGTTGATTGTGATGCGCAGGGTCTGTCCCGGGCAACGCGGGCGCGTCGCTTGTCAGCCATTAAACAGCTCTATCGCTTTGCCTTTGAAGAAGGGTGGCGCAAAGACAATCCGGCCATCCAGATATCGGGACCGGGGCGCGACAAGCGGTTGCCCAAAACGCTCTCTGAGGCTGAAGTGGACCGCTTGCTGGAGGCGTCACGCAACTATGGCCGCTCGCCGCGTGACCGGGCGCGCAACACCTGCTTGATGGAAGTGCTTTATGCAACCGGGATGCGCGTTTCCGAGCTTGTCAGCCTGCCCGCCAGTGCTGCGCGCGGCGATCCACGCATGCTGCTGATCCTCGGCAAGGGGGGCAAAGAACGCATGGTGCCGCTCTCCCCGCCTGCCCGCGAAGCGCTGGGGGACTGGCTGCGCATCCGAGACGAGATGGAGGACGAGCGGCGCTCCGACAACAAACCAGCCTCCAAATACCTCTTTGTGTCCCACAGCGCGGCGGGCCATCTGACCCGTAACAGGTTCTATCTGCTGATCAAGGAGATCGCCGTTTCCGCCGGTGTCTCGCCGGAGAAGGTGACACCGCATACGCTGCGCCATGCCTTCGCCACACATCTGTTGGCCAATGGCGCTGATTTACGATCAATCCAGACCCTTTTGGGGCATGCAGATGTTGCCACGACTGAAATCTACACACATGTGCTGGAAGCACGGCTGAGCGATCTGGTCCTCAACCATCATCCATTGGCCAAGGACGGTCCCCGCAAAGATACCGGCAGGATATCTTCGGACGGCCAGTAACCGCTGAGCAGCGCCGCCTCATAGCCGCCTGTAAGCCCCGCCGCGCGCATCGCGGCAGCTGCGGCTTCGGCGTTGTAGCTGAGGCGATGGATTTGCACCTCGCCGCCGTCAAGAATGCCATATCGGGTTTGTTGGCGCCCGTCATTGGGCGGCATTCCGATCACACCGGGGTTGATCCAACGTCCTTGCGGTGTCTCTTTCACGAAGGCCAGCCCGCAATGGCCGGCAATCACGTGGTCAACAGCGCCGATGCTGCTTTCGATGGCGCACCATTCCATTTCGAATACGGCATTTGAACTATTCGGCCAGATAAAACGGGCGATCTCCGTCCAACCGCCATGGATCACCGCATACCGCGCGCCCTGATGCCGAAAACTCAGAATATCCGGGCAATGCCCCATCCAGCGCCGCGCCTTGGGGTCCACGCGTGCATTCGCAAACGGATACCACCCTTGGCTCAATAGATCACAAGCGCTGCCCGCGTCGAAACCGCAACCGCAGTCAGGTGCGTTCTCTGCCAGCTGTTTTTCGCAGTTTCCGGCAACAACCGAAGCCCCCATCTGCCGAATGGTATCCACGGTTTGCGCAGGCGCGCTGCAATAGGCTACTACATCCCCGGTACAGATCATGTGATGGCCCCCGATCTGAAAGCGATCAGCATCCGCGATGAGCGCCTGCAAGGCGTGCAGATTGGAATAGGGCCCGCCAAACAGCAACACCGGACCATTGATTATGCCCAGATCACGGTGCATCTGCCGCTCCTCCCTTGATTGACGCAGGTCCGATGCCCATACATAGGCAAACTCTTTCAAAGGTATCATTCCAAATGGAAACGGCGACTGCAACGCTTGATCAATCTTTCTGGCTCACCTGTGGCGTGATCCTGTTTCTGCTGGTGCTGTCGGGGTTTTTCTCAGGGTCCGAAACAGCATTGACCGCCGCATCGCGTGGCAAGTTGAGAGCGCAGGCCGACAAAGGGTCGCGCGGCGCGGAACGGGCCTTGAAGATTACCGAGGACAATGAGCGGCTGATTGGCTCCGTGCTTTTGGGAAACAACCTTGTAAACATTCTGGCGGCATCCCTTGCCACCGCCATATTCACCCGCGCTTTTGGTGAAAGCGGCGTGGCATTGGCGACGCTTGTCATGACCCTGCTGGTCTTGATCTTTGCCGAAGTCCTGCCCAAGACATATGCAATTACCAACTCAGAAACCGCCGCCGCTCTGGTCTCCCGCCCTATTTCGCTTGTGGTGACGGTGTTTTCGCCGGTCGTGGCCGCCGTGCGCCTGCTGGTGCGCGGTGTCCTACGGATTTTCGGCATTACAACTGATCCCGACAGCAACATTCTGGCCGTACGCGAGGAAATTGCCGGTGCCCTGCAACTTGGCCACTCCGAAGGTGTGGTTGAAAAGGAGGATCGTGACCGTATTCTTGGTGCGCTGGATCTCAACGACCGAACCGTAGAAGAAATCATGCTGCACCGCTCGGGCATTGAGATGATCAATGCCGATGACAGCCCGCAGGATATCCTCGATCAGTGTTTGAAATCCAACTATACGCGTTTGCCGGTTTTTCGGGACGATCCTGAAAACCTGATCGGGGTCATCCATGCCAAGGACCTGCTGCGCGCAATGTATAAGCTCATTGGCGGTCCTGACGGGGATGCGGCCAAGCTCAAGAGCTTCAAAATCACCGATGTAGCGATGAAGCCCTATTTTGTGCCCGAAACCTCGACACTGGACGAACAGATGCGCCAGTTCCTGCGCCGTCGGACGCATTTTGCCCTGGTGGTTGATGAATATGGCTCCCTTCAGGGGTTGATCACCCTTGAAGATATCCTTGAAGAAATTGTTGGGGAAATTACCGATGAATTCGACCCTGATGCGGAGCAATCGGTGACCAGCGGGGATGACGGGCAATTTGCCGTGGATGGTGCGATGACCATTCGCGACCTCAACCGCGCCACCGACTGGAACCTGCCCGATGACGAGGCGAATACGGTTGCCGGCTTGGTTATTCATGAGGCTCAGATGATCCCGACATCGGGACAGGTGTTCTCTTTCCACGGATTTCGATTTGAAGTGGTTGCAAGAGATGGCAACCGGATCACCGAGTTGAAAATTCGCCCCCTCTGATCTGCGGAAAACCGCATGGCACAGCCGCAGTTTGAATGCGATGCGCAAAATTGTCGCCAACAGCCTGTTTTTGGGGTATTAATTGCCTGCAATTTGAGCATTTGCTCAATGTCGCGTCCGGCGGGGGGCTATGACAAACAATATTTTACAGTTCTGGCAAAACGCCGGGGACGATCCATTTGAGCCGCTTTTTGAAGCAGCACCGATCCTGATGCACTCTATAGACGACAAGGGCATCCTCCTGAAAGTGAGCCGCTTCTGGAGCAGTAAACTTGGCTATAAGACAGAGGAAATGGTGGGCAGGCCATCGACCGATTTTCTGACAGAAAAGTCCAGAAAATATGCGCTGCAAACGGTGTTGCCCGAGTTCTATCGCAAAGGCAGTATGGCCAATGTTGAATATGTCTTTGTGCGAAAAGACGGCTCTCCGTTGCCGGTGCTTCTATCCGCGATCGCAGAATACGATGCTGAGGGGAATTTCGAACGGTCCCTTGCCGTCATGTTCGACAACACCGAAGCCAAGCGCGCGCAGGCAGAACTGGTTCAAAGCCAGCGCACAGATGCCATCGGTCGCCTTGTGGGAGGCGTTGCACATGATTTCAACAATCTGCTGACAGTCGTGCAGGGAAACCTCGAATTCATTAAGCTGGATTTCGATTCAGAGGAACGCGAGATTTTTCTCGCCGACGCCATGAACGCGGTGGAACGCGGCGCCGCCCTGACGCAACAACTTCTGACCTACGGGCGCAAGGCGAACCTCAACCCGAAACTGACCAATATCAATCGCGCCATCCGCGAGATGGATTCAATGCTCAGGCGCGTTCTGCCTTCGACCACAAGCATTGAAACCGTTGTGGCCGCGGGCCTTTGGCTGGTGGAGATCGACCGTCACCTGCTCGACACCGCGATCATCAACATCGTCAACAACGCGCAATATTCCATGCCCGAAAACGGGGCCACGCTGACCGTTGAGACCTGCAATGTCCGAATTTCGGATGAATATATCTCGGCCCGCCACGAGGATATTCAGCCAGGGCGCTATGTGATGCTGGCCATTTCTGACAACGGCAGCGGCATGACACGCGATGTCGCGGAACAGGTTTTTGAACCCTTCTTCACGACGAAACCGGTTGGCAAGGGATCTGGTCTTGGCCTGTCGATGGTATTCGGGTTCATCAAGCAATCCTCGGGTGCCATCCGCATCTATAGCGAGCCCGGGCATGGAACCACGGTAAAGATGTATTTTCCCGCCGTTGGAGCGCCTGACACACCCCCGGCAGATAAACCAGAGTATTTTGATTTCGAAGATGACGGCAATGACATCAAGATTCTGGTGGTCGAAGACGAGCCGGATGTCCGCAAGGTGCTGGTGCGCCAATTGCGCGGCATGGGACTGCGGATTTCGCAGGCAGAATCGGGCGACGACGCTTTCAAGATGATCGAAAACGGACATCGGCCTGACATTCTGCTGACCGATATTGTCATGCCCGGCACCCTACAGGGCCCCGCACTGGCCGCAGAGGCACGCGCTGTCATCGACGGTCTGCGGGTGATCTACGTGTCCGGCTACCCCAACGAGGCGGCCATTCACGGCAATGGTGTGAACCAGAATGACGTACAGCTGGTTAAACCCGTCGACACCAAAACGCTGACAAACGCGGTGGGAAAGATGATCAAGTTGATTGATGCACAGGCCGGTTCAGGCACGTAACCGCGCGCCTTTGGGATCAAAGGGTGGTTCATGCAGAATGGTAGCCTTGTGGGGTCGACCCAGCACCATGACGTCCACGACATCGCCGGGGTGTGCGCCCTTCACATATGCCAGCGCAAGGCTCATGCCGACGCTGAAACCATAGGCACCGGACGTTACCCGCCCGATCCCCTGCCCGTCCTTGAAGATCGGCTCACCGCCCGTGGCGTCTGCGTTGGACGCCTTCGTCTCCGCCGCGTCGAGCGCCAACAACACCAGGTTTTCGCGGGCAGGTTTGGCCAGGGTTTCCAGAACAGCCTGCTTGTTCAGGAAATCCTTATCCAGCTTGCACAACCGGTCGAGTCCCACTTCTTGCGGCCAGTATTCCGGAGAATACTCACGGCTCCAGGAGCCGTAGCCTTTTTCCACACGCAGGCTCATCAGCGCACGTGAGCCAACCGGACCGGCACCAAAGCGCCTGCCTTCTTCAATCAACAGATCAAAAAGCCGCGCCTGATCTTCTACCGCGCAATGCAACTCCCAGCCAAGATCGCCGGTGAAGGATACGCGCAAGGCCAGCACGCGAACCCCGGAGAGGTCAATCCAGCGGCAGGTCATGAAGGGGAAATCCTCGGTCGCAAGCGAGGTGTTGGTCAGGCGTTGCAGCATGTCACGCGACTTCGGACCGGCGACGTTAAACCCGCACATGACATCTGTGTGACTTTCAAATGTTGTGCCCGCCGGCAGCGGCACCGCCTTGAAAAACCGCTTGTGATAGCGCTCGGCCATGCCCGATCCGATGACCCAGAAATCATCTTCATCCAGACGAGTCACGGTGAAATCGCCGGCAATGCCGCCGCGTTTCCCAATAAGAGGCGTCAGACATGAACGTCCGACCACCCGGGGCATCCTGTTGGCGAAGACCGCATTCAACCAGTCTTCGGCCCCCGGCCCTTTGCAGCGGTATTTGGCAAAGTTCGAAATGTCGATGATGCCTGCCTTGTCACGCAGCATCCGACATTCACGCCCGACCGGTTCCCACCAGTTCTGGCGGGTGAATCCGTCGGTATCGCGCATGCCGGGTGTGTCCGCATACCACAAGGGATGCTCCCAGCCGTAATTCAGACCAAAAACTGCCCCCAGTTCTTGCTGGCGGTCATAGGCGGGACGCTTGCGCATCGGACGGCCCGCATCACGCTCTTCATTCGGGAAGTGTATCTTGAAGCGGTTGGCGTATTGGTCGCCGACGCGGGCCTTGGTGAAAGCCTTGTCGGCCCAGTCCCCAAAACGCGCCATATCCCAGGCAAACATGTCATAACGGGTCTCGCCCGTGACAATCCAGTCAGCGGCCAGCAGCCCCATGCCCCCCGATTGGGAAAACCCCGGAATGATGCCATTGCAGCAGAAGTAATTGGACAGCTCCGGCACCGGACCAAAAAGCACATTGCTGTCAGGCGACCAGATCATCGGCCCGTTGATGACCCGCTTGATCCCGGCCTCACCAACAACCGGAACGCGGTCTATCGCACGCATCATATTGTCTTCGATACGCTCCAGATCATCGGCGAAAAGCTCGTGACCAAAGCCCTGCGGCGTACCGTCCTCGGCCCAGAACCGCAGGTCCTTTTCATAAGCGCCGACCAGCAGGCCCTTGCCTTCCTGTCGCAGATAATATTCGCCGTCCCTATCCGCCACAGAGGGCAAACGCCGGTCCAATGCGTCAATTTCCGCAATTGTTTCGGTCACGAAATACTGGTGTTCTGTCGGTTGCAGGGGCAGTTCAATCCCCGCAAGTGCCGCAACCTCCCGCCCCCAGAGCCCCGCCGCATTGACCACCCATTCCGTTACGATATCGCCTTTGGGCGTGCGCACGATCCATGTGCCATCAGGCTGCTGCTCTGTGCCAGTCACCGGGCAAAACCGGATGATTTCGGCCCCGTTTTGCCGTGCGCCGGTAGCATAGGCATTGGTCACGCCGGAGGGATCGACGTTTCCGCCATCGGGTTCCCACATGATACAGCGGATGCCGTCGAAATTGACCAGCGGATGCAGCCGTTCGGCTTCATCCCGGCTGACCTCATGGAAATTCATATTGTATAGCTTGGCCTTGGCGGCCTGCAGACGTAACTGATGCTCGCGTTCAACCGTTTGCGCCAGATAGAGCGACCCCGGTTGAAACACACCGCAGCTTTGCCCGGTCTCTTCCTCCAGCCCGTTGTAGAGGTTCATGGTGTAATGCTGGATGCGGCTGATGTTGGTGCTGTCGTGCAGCCCGTGAATATTCGCCGCCGCATGCCATGTGGAGCCAGAGGTCAGTTCATCGCGCTCCAATAGCACCACGTCGCGCCACCCCAATTTGGTCAGATGGTAAAGAATGGAGCAGCCGATGACGCCGCCTCCGATGACAACGGCCTGAGCATGGGTGCGCATGAATGCGGTCCTTGAGATGTGTTGTGTCTTGGGCGAACTTGCGCCCTGCAAATCGTTGTTGATTGCATTTTCACGACATATCCGGTCGCGCGGGTACAAATCTGTTCTGAAATTGCGCGTGGTGGCGCCCGCTTGGTCGGGCCGGGCGGCGGCAACAGCCAGCGACAATAAATGTCGGTTTCACGATATCTCATGTACAAAGACGCTCTAACCTGCGGCCAGAACACCCAAGATAAGGCTGTCAGATATGCAAACCACCACCCGTGTTGCCATTATTGGCGGGGGCGTTGTCGGCGCTTCCGTTCTCTATCACCTCACAAAGCTGGGGTGGTCGGATGTGATGCTGTTGGAACGTTCGGAACTGACTTCTGGCTCCACCTGGCACGCAGCGGGCGGGTTTCACACGCTCAATGGCGACACCAATATGGCCGCCCTTCAGGGCTATACCATCCGGCTCTACAAAGAGCTGGAGGAGATCACGGGCATGTCCTGCGGGCTGCACCACGTGGGCGGTGTGACCCTTGCGGATAATCGCGACCGGTTTGATATGTTGCTCGCCGAGCGCGCCAAACATCGCTTCATGGGGCTGGAAACGGAGATTGTCGGGCCCGGGGAAATCAGAAAGATCGCGCCTGTCACAAATGTGGATGGCATCATCGGGGCGCTTTACGACCCGCTGGACGGGCACCTTGATCCGTCCGGAACGACACATGCCTATGCCAAGGCCGCGCGTATGGGTGGGGCGACGATCGAAACCCATTGCATGGTGCGCGAAACCAACCAGCGCAGCGATGGCAGTTGGGATGTGGTCACCGACAAGGGCAGTATTCATGCCGAACATGTGGTCAATGCGGCGGGTCTCTGGGCGCGCGAAGTGGGGGCGATGGCGGGCATCTACTTTCCCCTGCATCCGATGGAGCATCAGTATCTGGTGACCGAGGATGTCCCGCTCATCGTTGAGATGATGGCAGATGGTCTCGAGCACCCCCATGTGATGGACCCCGCTGGTGAAAACTATCTGCGTCAGGAAGGCCGCGGCCTTTGCATCGGATTTTATGAGCAGCCCTGCCGCCCCTGGGCCGTAGATGGAACAAGCTGGGAATTTGGTCAGGACCTGCTGCCCAATGATTTCGACAAGATCGAGGACAGCATTGATTTTGCCTATAAACGCTTCCCCGATCTGGAACGCGCGGGCGTCAAGAACGTGATCCACGGCCCCTTCACCTTTGCACCGGATGGCAATCCGCTGGTGGGTCCGGTGCCGGGCATGCGCAATTACTGGTCGGCCTGCGGCGTCATGGCGGGCTTCAGCCAGGGCGGCGGGGTTGGCCTGATGCTGGCGCAATGGATGATCGAAGGTGAACCCGAACGCGACACCATGGCCATGGATGTGGCGCGTTTCGGCGACTGGATCACGCCGGGCTATACTTTGCCGAAAGTGATCGAGAATTACCAAAAACGGTTTTCGGTCTCTTATCCCAACGAAGAATTGCCTGCCGCACGGCCCAACCGGACGACACCAATGTATGATATCTTCACCGGCCTCGGGGCCGTCTGGGGGCAGCAATACGGGCTGGAAGTAGCCAATTATTTTGCACAAGCAGATGAGCCCCGCTATGAAACACCCTCTTTCCGCCGCTCAGACGCCTTTGCAGCCACCGCGCGCGAAGTCAAAGCCGTTCGGTCAGGTATCGGCATCAATGAAGTGCAGAATTTCGGCAAATACCGCGTTACCGGACCGAAATCCCGCGACTGGCTGAACCGCATCATGGCCGGGCGCGTGCCATCCCCCGGGCGTCTCAGCCTGACGCCCATGCTGTCGCACAAGGGCAAACTCATCGGCGATTTCACCATCTCCTGCATCCACGATACGGAATTCCAGCTCACGGCCTCCTACGGGGCCCAAGCCTATCACTGGCGATGGTTCCTGCAAAATCTCGATGACGGCGTGCATATCGACAATATCTCCGACAAGCGCACCGGGTTCCAGATTGCCGGGCCCCGCGCAGGCGACGTTCTGGCGGCGTCCACCCGCGCGGACGTCAGCGATATGCGGTTTCTCGACGTAAGGCAGCTGGTCGTGGGAATGACCAACTGTATCGTGCAACAGGTCAGCTATACAGGCGATCTGGGTTACGAGATTTACTGCGATCCCATGGATCAGCGCGCCCTCTGGAACACGCTTTGGCAGGTCGGGCAGCCACATGGCATCACGCCTTTTGGCATGCGCGCGATGATGTCCCTGCGACTGGATCGGTTCTTTGGCAGCTGGATGGCAGAATTCTCGCCGGACTACACGGCGGCGGAAACCGGATTGGACCGGTTCATCAGCTTCCGCAAAAACGAAGATTTCATTGGTCGCGCCGCCGCTGAAAAAGAAAAATCTGAAGGCCCCGCGCGCCGATTGGTCAGTTTCGAGGTTGACGCCGAAGATGCGGATGTCCAGGGGTACGAACCCATTTGGCTCGATGGTTCAGTCGTCGGTTTCTGCACATCCGGCGGCTATTCGCACCACGCCGAAAAATCTATCGCCTTCGGATTTCTTCCGGCAGATCAGGTCGAGAAGGCGCCGGATGTCATGATCGAGATTCTGGGCCAAATGCGCCCCGCAAAGGTGATCACGAGACCCCTTTTCGAACCAGGCTCGGCAGGTGCAGATAGTTAAGCACGACAATGCCCCACTTTTGCTGAACGGCTGTTTAGAGTAACGTCAGATCATGACCGAGCAGGCCCTCAGCGATTTACCAATAATTCTGCTCGCGGCCGGGCAATCGCGCCGTATGCGTGGTGCCGACAAGCTTCTGGAAGAAGTCGATGGTATGCCGCTGCTGCGACGGCAGGCGAATATGGCCTGTATGGTTACTTGCGGCCCGATTCTGGTAGCCTTGCCACCACCACCGCATCCGCGCTACCAATGCCTTGATGGATTGGGCGTCAACCGCGTCGCCGTACGGAACGCAGCGGAAGGTATGAACGCCAGTCTCAGAACCGCCTTTGCCGCGCTTCCTGAAAAAACCGATGCAGCGATGCTCGTTCTGGCCGACCTTCCCGAGCTGACACCAGATGACTTGAATCTCGTTCTTCAGGCCGTTGATTTGAATAGTGATAATCTGATCTGGCGTGGCGCTACCGAAGATGGAAAACCCGGCCACCCCATCGTTTTTTCCGCGAAGCTCTTCCCCGAAATCGCCACCTTGACCGGAGATGACGGCGCACGCGCTGTTGTGTCAGAATTTGAGGATCAGGTTGAACGCGTCACGTTGCCGGGAAGCCGCGCCAGAATGGATCTTGATACGCCCGAAGAATGGGCAAAATGGCGATCCGCAGCGCCCGTTTGACGTCGGGCGATCCAGATGCGGAGAACTGTTCAGAACAGTTTGGTACCCAAGGCCGGACTCGAACCGGCACGCCTCGCGGCGGGGGATTTTGAATCCCCTGCGTCTACCATTCCGCCACTTGGGCAACGAGAGCGATCTACCGCGTCACTGCCCGTCCGGCAAGAGGATTTTACACCAAATCATCATCCGCCGCCTTGACCCTGCGTCTTTGCCATGTTTTCCACAGCCGAAATAGCGCAGGAGCGACAGCAGATGCTTCGCAAGATCTACGATTGGACGCTCAGCAAGGCTGATCACCCGCAGGCGCTGTGGGTGCTGGCTTTTGTCAGTTTCATCGAAAGTTCGGTTTTCCCTATCCCGCCCGATGTTCTGATGATTCCGATGATCATTGCGCGCCCCTCGCGCGCGTGGCGTATCGCCGCTGTGGCACTTGTTGCCTCGGTGCTGGGCGGTTTGCTGGGATACGCCATTGGTGCTTTTGCGATGGACACCATCGGCGACCCGATTCTGGCCTCCCTTGGCAAAACCGAAGCGAAGGTGATTTTTGACGAACGCTTCAATGACAAGGGCTTCTGGGCTGTTCTGATCGCGGGCATGACCCCGTTCCCCTACAAGGTCATCACCATTATGTCCGGGGCTACAGGCATGAACCTGACCACCTTCGTCGCCACCTCGATTTTGGCGCGTGGTTTGCGGTTTTTCATTGTCGCTTTCCTGTTGTGGAAATTTGGCGCGCCGATCCGTGAATTCATCGAAAAGCGCCTTGGCCTGATGTTCACCCTCTTTGTTATCTTGCTGGTTGGGGGCGTCTCCCTCCTGAAATTCCTATGACCCGACTGCACCTCGTCATGCTGGCGACCGCCGGTTCCGCAGCCCTTCTTCTGGGCGCTTTTGCGTTTCAGCACGTCGGTGGCATGGCGCCCTGCAAGATGTGCATCTGGCAGCGGTATCCTCATGTGATCGCGCTGCTGATCGGGCTGGTGGCGCTGAAATTGCAGAGCCGCCTTCTGATCCTGCTCGGGGCGCTATCGGTCTTTGCCACCGGTGCCGTTGGTGTCTTTCACGTCGGCGTGGAACAAGAATGGTGGCAGGGCCCGACGACCTGCAGTTCCGGGCCAATTGGCGGCAAAACAGCCGACGAACTGCTGGATCAGATTCTCACCGCGCCGCTTGTGCGCTGCGATGAGATCGCCTGGGAGATGCTGGGGATCAGCATGGCCGGATGGAATGCGTTGATCTCCTTTGCCCTCGTGATCCTCTGGCTGATGGCGCTGCGCCGCGCCTAAGAGGATTTTCGGGTGCTGAGCAGCAGGCTCGTCTCGCTCGCCGTCACCCCTTCAAGCCGTCGGATGTATGTCAACACGTTGTCGAATTTTTCGAGGGTCTCTGCACCGATCTCAACGATCACGTCCCAGCGTCCATTCGTGGAATAGACCTTCCGTATTTCCGGCAAACCGCCAAGGTGCCGAATGATCCGGTCAGTCCCGCGCCCCTCGATGGCAATCATCATTAATCCGCGGACGGCATCGGTCTGTCCATCTTCTTTCATCACGACGGAGAAACCCAGGATATCACCCCGTTCCTGTAACCTGGCCATCCGGGTTCGCACGGTCGCACGGGTCAGCCCAAGGACTGCAGCGAGCTCTGACAGTGATGCCCGGGCATTATGTCTGAGCGCGCCCACCAGCTTCTTATCCATTTCGTCCATCTTTAGTGTCCATATTGATAAATGTATCGACATTAGGCTCAATATGGACGCTTGTCGATATCCCGGAACGGTCGATATCTTTTACCCAAATCTGATATCTTGGAGAGAGCGATGACCCATCACACCTGTATACTTGTTGGTGCCCCCGTCGACAGCGGCAAACGTCGGCGTGGCTGTTTAATGGGTCCGGATGCCTATCGCACGGCGGGTCTGGCAGAGGCCTTAGCAGATCTTGGGCATCAGGTTGAAGATCGCGGCAACGTCACACCTGCCCCTTTCACACCCGGGCCGCATACCAAAATTCACGCGCTCGAAGAAACCATCGGATGGACCAAAGCGCTCGCCGACGCCGCACAGGCGAGCTTGAAGGACGGGCTGCCGATCTTTCTGGGGGGCGATCACTCGCTGTCTCTCGGAACGGTTTTGGGGGCCATGCGTCATGCCGATGACATCAACCGCCCACTCTTTGTACTCTGGCTCGATGCCCATAGCGATTTTCATACACCCGCAACCACGGACAGCGGCAATCTGCATGGCACACCGCTTGGCTTTGTGACAGGCCGGTCCGATTTCGACGGGTTTCCCGAAATTGCAAACCCGCTGCCACAGGACAACATTGCAATCATCGGCCTGCGATCAGTCGATTCCGCCGAACGCGCCGCCCTTCAGCAAACGTCGATACAGCACGTCGACATGCGCGAAATAGACGAGAGTGGCATTGCCAAACCGCTCTCGGCCTTCCTTGAGCGTGTCGCGGCGGTGAACGGCATGTTGCATGTCTCTTTGGACGTGGATTTTCTCGACCCCGCGGTCGCTCCCGCCGTTGGCACAACCGTCCCCGGCGGCGCGACCATTCGCGAAGGGCATCTGGTCATGGAAATGCTGCACGACAGCGGATTGATGACCTCACTTGATCTTGTAGAACTCAATCCCTTTCTGGACGAACGCGGCCGAACTGCGCAGGTGATGGTCGATCTTGCGGCATCTGCACTTGGCCGCCGTGTCTTTGACCGACCAACGCGAGCGTACTGACATGACAACACTGACCCCATCCGACAAAGCACTTGTCCCCTTCGTTTCCGTGGATCACATGATGCAGTTGATTCATCATATTGGCATAGAGGAAATGCTGCGCGGCCTAGCGAACTACATTGAAACAGATTTCAAGCGCTGGCAGCTGTTCGACAAGACACCGCGCGTCGCCAGCCATTCTGCCGAGGGTGTGATCGAATTGATGCCGACCTCCGACGGCGAAGTCTACGGATTCAAATACGTCAACGGGCATCCCAAGAACACGGCAGAGGGGTTACAGACGGTCACCGCATTCGGTCTGCTCGCCGATGTGGCCAGCGGCTATCCGGTGCTGTTGTCGGAGATGACAATGCTGACAGCAATGCGCACCGCCGCCACGTCTGCCCTCGTCGCCCGCCTGCTCGCCCCCAAACGTGCCACCACAATGGCGATGATCGGCAATGGCGCGCAGTCGGAATTTCAGAGCCTCGCGATGAAGGCCATTTGTGGTGTTCAGGAGATACGGCTCTATGACATTGATGCGCAGGCCACCGAAAAATGCGTGGCGAACCTGTCCGGTCTTGGTTTGACTGTGACACCCTGCACCACCGCCGAAGACGCGATGATGGGCGCTCAGATCATCACGACCTGCACCGCCGACAAGCAATATGCGACCATTCTGACAGATAATATGGTCGGAGCCGGCGTTCACATCAACGCAATCGGTGGGGATTGCCCGGGCAAGACCGAATTGGCGCCAGCGATTCTGCATCGCTCAGATATTTTCGTCGAATACCCCGAACAAACCCGCATTGAAGGCGAGATTCAACAACTGGATGACGATCACCCTGTGACCGAAATCTGGCAGGTGTTGACCGGTCAGGCCGCCGGTCGCGTTTCGGATAAACAGATAACACTCTTCGATTCGGTGGGTTTTGCCATCGAGGATTTCAGCGCCTTGCGCTATGTGCGCGACCAGATCGAAACAACCCGGCTTTTCCATCCGCTCGATTTGCTGGCCGATCCTGATGACCCGCGGGACCTCTTTGGCATGTTGCAAAGGTCGACACAGGGCTGACGCATGAAAGGCGCGGTTTTGGGCACGCCCAAAACTCGATAATGGCGCGCGCGGGCACAGCCCGCGCTCCGCTTGACAACAGGAATTATCCCTTGGTCACATCATGTCCGTAGATCCAGTCGAACTGCCGGATCATCGCGCCCGGAGCCAGCTGACTGCCCAGCCGTAATCCAAGATGCGCAAAACGGCGCGTGATACCTTCGCTCAGGTGATATTTCCACGCATTTCCGCTGGCCGCTTCGATGACGCGGCTGACCCGCGCTTTTCGCAAGCTCTGATAGGCTGTTTGGGCCGTACCCTCATTCAGACATCGCGCCAGAACCCATGCATCTTCCAACGCAAGGTTGGCACCCTGGGCGAGAAACGGCAAAGTGGGATGCGCCGCATCGCCCAAAAGGGCAACATTCCCGCGCATCCATGTCTCGGCGACGGGATGTCGGAACAATCCCCAGAGCCGAACATCCCGGACATCTGCCAGCGCCTGCGCCGCGATCCCTCCAAAATCCGCAAAAGCTGCCCGCAGATTTTTCGGATCATCCTCGTGATGCCAGCCCTCATCGGCCCAGGTGTCCCTTTCCTGAACAGCTACGATATTGGTAAAGGCGCCACCGCGGATTGGGTAACTCACCAGATGCCGTCCCGGCCCCATGGTTACCCGGGCTTCAGATGCGGCGCTGGTGGCGGGAACCAGAGCGCGCCAGGCGACCTGACCGGTGAACTGCGCTTTCTCGCCGGGCGATACCCGCGCGCGCGCCACCGAATGGATGCCATCGGCGCAGACCACGACCTCCGCCCTTGCCGAAGACCCGTCGACACATCGCACCTCCGGCAAATCGCCGGGGATGACATCTTCAATCTGCGTGCCAAGCTGGAGGGTCACATTCGCCTGTCGCGCCGCACGTATCAGCAGGCTGATCAGATCAGCACGGTGCACAAAGAGATATCGCTGGTCTTTCAGGCGGCGAAGATTCAGCCGCGCCACTTCCGAGCCACGTTTGTAATCGGCCAGCACCACGGCTTGCGCCTCTACCGCCCCTGCCCGCAGCAGCGCATCCTCCAGCCCCAGGGCGCGCAACACTGCAAGCCCGTTGGGGCTAATCTGCAAGCCCGCGCCAACTTCCGCGATCTCAGGGGCTTGCTCAAGGAGCGTCACCGCAACGCCATTGCGGGCCATAGCCGTCGCACAGGCCAACCCTCCGATACCACCTCCGACAACAATCGCATTTTTGATCATGGGATCCTCAAACAAAAAACGCCGAAGCAAAATGCTCCGACGCTTCTAAACTTTTTCCGGCTCGGTGGGAGCCTGATCAATCGTCGCGGTGCACTTTCTCGCGGCGCTCGTGGCGCTCCTGAGCTTCGAGGCTCATGGTTGCGATCGGGCGAGCATCCAACCGCTTCAGAGAGATCGGCTCGCCTGTCACCGAGCAATAGCCAAATTCACCTTCGTCGATACGGCGCAGCGCCCCGTCAATCTTGCTGACCAGCTTGCGCTGACGATCCCGGGTCCGCAGCTCAAGCGCGCGATCCGTCTCCTCCGAGGCGCGGTCCGCAACGTCCGGTATGTTGCGTGTCCCGTCCTGCAATCCCTCGATTGTGTCCCGGCTGCCTGCAAGCAGCTCTGACCGCCAGTTCAGCAATTTGCGCCGAAAATACTCCACCTGTCGTTCGTTCATGAACGGTTCGTCTTCAGCCGGGCGATAATCATCCGGCAGAAACACTTCCTGTTTCATTTGCTTCCCCTTAACGTGGCTTACGTCATTCATACACGACTTGTCCTCAGGCAAGTGCCCCCATGCGGCACGATCTATCCCACGTCCTGACAATTGTCACTACACAATGCAGAAGAATTCTGGCTAAAAGCGAAACAAGAATTCATCGTGCAAAGGGTTGACAGAAGAATGAAATTCCAGGGAACGGCCGAATACATCGCCACAGACGACCTGACCATTGCCGTGAACGCGGCTGTCACACTGGAAAGGCCCCTGCTCGTTAAAGGCGAACCCGGCACAGGCAAGACCGAACTGGCCCGGCAGGTCTCTGCTTCCTTGGGTCTTTCGCTGATTGAATGGAACATCAAATCCACAACCCGCGCTCAGCAGGGTCTTTATGAATACGACGCCGTGAGCCGGTTGCGCGATAGCCAATTGGGGGAGGCGCGCGTTCACGACGTGAAGAACTACATCCGCAAAGGCAAGCTTTGGGAGGCCTTCGAGGCCGATCAAAAGGTCGTGTTGCTGATCGACGAGATCGATAAGGCCGACATCGAATTTCCCAACGACCTGCTGCAGGAACTCGATAAGATGGAGTTCTTCGTCTATGAGACAGGCGAAACCATACGTGCCCGCCACCGCCCGGTGGTCATCATCACCTCCAACAACGAAAAAGAACTGCCCGATGCCTTTCTGCGCCGCTGTTTTTTTCACTACATCCGGTTTCCCGAAATCGAGACGCTGCGTGAGATCGTCGAGGTTCATTTTCCGGGCATCAAGGACGCCCTGCTCACCACCGCGCTTACCCAGTTCTATGAGATCAGGGATCAGGCTGGTCTGAAGAAGAAGCCGTCTACGTCAGAAGTTCTTGATTGGCTGAAACTGCTGCTGGCAGAGGACATGAGTGCCGAAGACCTCAAGTCATCCGGCGCCAATTCCCTGCCGAAACTGCACGGGGCGCTGCTGAAGAACGAGCAGGATGTGCATCTGTTTGAACGGTTGGCTTTTCTCGCCCGTAGTGGTCGTTGAGTCACAGGGAAAACACGACAGATATCAAAAGCTTGCCTTGATGCGTTTTTCGCGACTAAACTGAAAGCGATCTGCGGCGACAAGACTGCGGACAGAGGCTGAAGGCAGGCTAATAAATGACAAATACGGCATCTGTCGTCGTGCGCCCCCTGCGCAGGACGGACAAAGAGCAATGGGCTGCCCTCTGGACAGCATATCTCGCATTCTACGAAACATCGCGTCCGACGGAAATCTTCGACCTCTATTTCGAAAGGTTGTTGGGCAATGATGCGCAGGATTTCAATGGGTTGGTCGCTGAAGTTAATGGGGAGCTTGTCGGGCTCACCCACTATCTGTTCCACCGGCATGGCTGGTCAGAGGCGAACACCTGCTATTTACAGGATCTCTATGCAAACCCGGATGTTCGGGGGAAAGGCATCGGGCGCGCGCTGATTGAAGCGGTCTATGAGGCGTCCGACGCCGCCGGGATCGCCACTGTCTATTGGCTGACGCAGGATTTCAATGCCGAGGCGCGCAGGCTCTATGATCGGATTGGCGTCAAAACTCCCTTCATCAAGTATGCACGCGCATGAGACGGCGGCTGATCCTACCTGTCATCATGGTGCTAAACGCCTGCGTCCCGGTCACGCAGGGTGGAACCCCTTCCCGCGCGGTGATTGCCGAAAGCACGTTGCCACCGATGAAAACCTTCGGACGGGCCGCGATCAGCCGCCCCGCCGTTTCCAACGCCAATCTGGTGCAGGATTTCGTGGATTTGTCTTTCCAAATGGAAAGCGGGCGCAAGTTACCGGTGCTGACACGTTTCGAGGGGCCGATCACCCTGCGGCTAACCGGCGCTCCGCCGCCCACCCTGACAGGCGATCTGCGCAACTTGCTGGGCCGGTTGCGCAATGAAGCGGGCATCCGGATCACAACAACCACCTCCGCTACTGCGAACATCACGGTGCAGTCCGTTTCCAGGTCAGAAATCCGCAAGGTTCTGCCACAGGCCGCCTGTTTTGTGGCACCAAATGTCTCGTCAATCCGTGAATACCGCGCGGCGCGGCGCAAAGCCCAGACCAACTGGACCCTGCTCAAGACACGCGAAAGACTGGCGATCTTTGTTCCCAATGATGTCAGCCCTCAGGAGGTTCGCGATTGCCTGCATGAGGAGCTCGCACAAGCTCTGGGGCCGCTCAATGATCTTTACCGCCTGCCGAATTCGGTTTTCAACGACGACAATGTGCACACCGTTCTGACCAGTTTCGACATGCTGATCCTGCGGGCGACCTATGCACCTGAACTGCAATCCGGCATGAGCCGCGAAGCGGTTGCCCGACGCTTGCCGGCGATCTTCGCAAGGATCAATCCGCGCGGCCAGTCCGGCGCAAGAACACCGGCGGACCCAACCCCACAGACATGGAAAGAAGCCATCCAGACGGCACTTGGCCCCGGCGCGGGACGCACCGCCCGGCGTGCTGCAACCGAGACAGCCGTACGCATCGCCACTGAACGCAACTGGACCGACAACCGCCGGGCTTTTGCCCATTACGCGAAGGCGCGCTTGCTGCAAGGGTCCGACCCAGTGGCGGCCCGTCAGCAATACGTCATTGCCGACCGGTTCTATGCCAAATCGACGCAAACCCAGCTACACCGTGCCTATGTCGCCACGCAACTGGCCGCCTATGAGATTGCCAATGGCAATGCCGTGCGCGCCTTGCGGATCATCGAGCCCAACATCGAAACCGCCCGAACTGCGCAAAACGCGGCCCTTTTGGCAACCCTTCAGCTCTTGCGGGCCGAAGCGCTGGATTTGATCGGGCGCACCACCGAGGCAAGCGCTGTCAGGCTGGACAGTCTGGGATGGGCACGTTACGGCTTTGGCGCTGACTGGGCAGTACGGGCAAAGATACGTGAAATCTCCGCTCTGACCCCTGGAAACTCACCGGTCTAGCGTCACTTTCCCACGAGGGCAAAGACCGGCCCGACGACTTAAGAGGGATCAGATGATCGTCATTATCGCTGCCATTCTTGGCGCAATCTTCGGCGGCGTAACCGCGGCGCGCCGTAACGGAAACCGCAAGGACATCGCCCAATATGCGGCAGGCTATGCGATGGCTTTTGTTGTGGTTGGCATGATTGTGACGGTGATCTTACACCGGATGATCGTCTAGGGCTGAGCGATGTTTCTGCCGTTCTTCGACGCCCTGCGCAAAAATGCAGTTCCTGTTTCCTTGCGCGAATTTTTGGCCTTTCTGGAAGGCATGCAGGCGGGGCTCGCCACCTATGATGTCGAAGCGTTTTACTATCTGGCCCGGGTGACGCTGGTCAAAGACGAGCGCAACATCGACAAGTTTGACCGGGCTTTTGCAACCGCCTTTTCAGGTTTGGAAAATATCTCTGTGCAGGATGTGATGGAAGCCGTTGAAATTCCCGGCGACTGGCTGGAGAAAATGGCTGAAAAGCACCTGACGCCCGAGGAGAAAGCAGAGATCGAGGCCCTGGGAGGCTTCGACAAGCTCATGGAAACGCTCAAAAAACGTCTTGAAGAGCAAAAGGGCCGGCATCAGGGCGGCAACAAATGGATCGGCACCGCAGGCACCTCACCTTTTGGGGCCTACGGATACAATCCCGAAGGCATCCGCATCGGTCAGGACAGCTCGCGCCATCAGCGCGCCATCAAGGTCTGGGACAAACGCGAGTTCAGGAATCTCGACGATACGGTCGAGCTTGGCACCCGCAACATCAAGGTTGCGTTGAAACGTCTGCGGCGATGGGCACGTGATGGTGCGGATGACGAGCTGGACCTCAACGGGACCATCCGCGCCACGGCTGAACATGGGTATCTCGACGTCAAGACCCGCCCCGAACGCCGCAACGCGGTCAAGGTTCTGCTTTTTCTCGATGTTGGCGGCTCCATGGACCCGCACGTAAAAGTGGTCGAAGAGCTCTTCTCTGCCGCCCGGGCGGAATTTAAACACATGGAATACTATTACTTCCACAATTGCCTTTACGAAGGGGTCTGGCGCGACAACCGGCGTCGATGGAACGCACAAATTCCCACCCATGAAGTTCTGCGCACCTATGGGCCT
Source organism: Roseobacter sp. EG26 (assembly GCF_049830555.1). NCBI lineage: Bacteria > Pseudomonadati > Pseudomonadota > Alphaproteobacteria > Rhodobacterales > Roseobacteraceae > Roseobacter > Roseobacter sp. EG26. The sequence goes on along the minus strand of NZ_JBNBLH010000001.1, from coordinate 932,280 downwards.
GACTACAAATGCATCTTCGTAGGAGATGCGTCGATGTCGCCCTATGAGGTCGCCTACCCCGGTGGCGCCTCCGAGCATTGGAACGAGGAAAGTGGCGCGACATGGTTGACGCGCGCGCGCGATCAATGGGCAGCGACGCTCTGGATCAATCCGGTGCCCGAAAAATACTGGGGTTACACACAATCCATTTCAATGATTCAGGAGATCATCGGCCCTGACGCGATGGTGCCCATGACCCTTGAAGGTCTTTCAAGAGGTATGAAAACCCTCACGCGCTAGCAGGAGCGAGCATTAAGACACCCTCAAATCCTTGCAAACTGGCCCTTTGGCGCTTGTCCGAAGCGCCCTGCCCGCCCATATCATGAGCATGATCAAGTTCATGCCCATTCTTCTCGCCATTCTCTACGGGCTGGCGATGTACCGATTTTCCGCCTGGCGTACCGCAAAGGAGCTGGATGCCAAATCGACGGAACTGGCAGATGGCAAGCTGAAGATCTTGATGGACCAGATGGCTGCCGCGTTGGAGCTGCCCCGTATTCGCGTCTATATCTACGAGGTCGACCCGGTGAACGGGCTGGCCGCCCCGGACGGGCGCATTTTCATTACCCGCGGGTTCTACAATAAATTCCGCGCAGGCGAAGTGACGGACACGGAGATGGCCAGTGTCATCGCACATGAGATGGGGCATGTCGCCCTGGGCCATTCGCGCCGCAGGATGATTGATTTCTCGGGTCAGAATGCGCTGCGCACTGCGCTTGCGATGGTGCTCGGCCGGTTCATTCCGGGGGTCGGCGTATGGCTTGCCGGGATGCTGACGACGCTGCTGGCCGCCCGCCTGTCCCGTTCAGATGAATATGAGGCCGATGCCTATGCGGCAGCATTGCTGACAAAGGCTGGCATCGGTGTTGAGCCGCAAATCAGCCTCTTTGAAAAGCTTGAACGACTGACCCAGCAAAATGCCGGAACAGCACCCGCCTGGCTGCTGAGCCACCCCAAAACGCAAGATCGTATCGCCGCCCTCAAAGCGCTCGAAGCAAAATGGATTGCGCCACGGTAGGGTCGAATTTTCGTTCTATTGCAGCGCCTTGGCGAGCCGAGGTAACCTTGCCTTTTTCAACAGAGGCCGCATGTCCCATGGACGTCCGGAAAGCCGCCGCGCTTCGCGCAGCACCGCCTGTGCAACCGTCTCAACCCGCGCGGGGTTGGCCTGCCAGTCCATATACAGAAAACCGTCGGGGTTCACCCTTTGCAGCCCTTCCTCGGCCAAGATACCTTTTGGAAAGTCTTTATTATTCAAGGTCATGATGGCATCACTTGACGTTGAAACCGCTGTTGCCAGAACATGAATGTCATCGGCATCCGGCAGCCACAGCGACATGTCGAGATGCGGCGCGGGTTTGGCTTCGGCTTTGGGCCATTTGGCGCGCAGCAAGGCAATCTCCGCACGTGCTTGCGCTTCGCCGGCAGCGCCCAGTTTGATTGCAGCCCGCGCCCATTCTTCCAGAATGCGCGCCGACCACACAGGCTCAAACGCTCCTTGGGCTGCAACCCCCAGCACCATTTCCCGCATGACCGTTGGGTAAAGAACGCAGGTATCAACGACAATCCGCATGGATCACAGCCGGAAAAAGATGGATTTCAGGTACCCGCTTTCGGCCAGTTGCGGCAGCTGTGGATGATCGGGCCCGGCAAAGCCCGTGTAGATGAGCGATGCCCGCCGACCGGCCCTGCCGATGCCCCGGACCGACGCGGTGCGGAAGGCGGAAAGATCCGCCGCGTGAGAGCACGAACACAGGCCCAGAATCCCGTTTTCAGCAACCAGCGGTGCTGCCATCCGGGCAACGCGCTCATAGGCCCGAAGACCCGCCTCCAAAGCAGGTTTGCCCGGTGCGAAGGCAGGCGGATCACAGATCACAAGGTCAAACTCTGCCCCTTCGGCTCGTAAATCCGCCAGAACCTCGAAGGCATCGCCCTTTCGCGTGGCAAACCGATCTTCAACCCCCATCGCGGCAGCGCCCTGTTCTGCCAGTGCCAAGGCTGGCGCTGATCCGTCAACGCCGACGGCTGATGTCGCGCCATGGGCAAGACAGGCCAAAGAAAAACCGCCAACATGACAGAAAACATCCAGCACCCGCGCATCACGCGCCAGGTTGGCTGCAAAGGTGTGGTTGGGGCGTTGATCGTAAAAAAGGCCGGTTTTCTGCCCCCCGGTCAGATCCGCCAGATATCTGGCCCCATTCATCGGAACGACAACCGGCGCATCGGGCAGAGCGCCGTGCAACACATCGGAGGTATCGTCCAGCCCTTCAAGCGCGCGGGTCCGTCCGGTGGCGTTCTTGAGAATTGTCCTGGCCCCGGTGACCGATCGAAGTGCTGCACTCAGGGGCTCCAGCAGGTGTTCGGCCCAGGCGGCATTGGGCTGAATGACAAAGATGTCGTCAAAACGATCAATCACCACGCCGGGCAAGCCATCTGCTTCCGCATGCACAAGGCGGTAGAAAGGATCGGGAAAGAGACGCGACCGAAGCGCCAGGGCCTTGGTCAGCCGCCCCTCAAACCACGCTTCATCAATCACGGCGTCAGGGTTGGGATCAATCATCCGCGCAATGATCTTTGATTTGGGGTTCACCGCCACCAGCCCCATAGGATTGCGCGCGTCATCCAGCAATTGCGCCAAGGTGCCCGGCACGATGGCCTTAGTGCGACGGTCGGTAACCAGCTCATTGGCATAAACCCAGGGAAATCCGTGCCGGACAGCACGGGCGTTTGCTTTGGGTTTCAGGCGCACAACCGGCATATCACCGGTCGCAGGGGCGGAATTGGAAAAGGGCGCTGTCATAGCGCCCTCCTCTAGTCTGTTCTGATGGTGGGTGAAAGACTAGATGTTGTCTTGCGGTGCCAGCACGCTGACACGTTGACCGCTATATCCGTCCGGTTGGCCCAGTTCGGTGAAAATCACACCGGCGAGATGGTCGGTAATGCGCACTTTCTGAGTTTGTCCCTGACGCTCAGCGGCAATAGCCCGTTCACCACCAAATCCCTTCAGGTTGGCTTTGATGACACGTGGTTCGCTCAGCATAAGCCCGGTCTCGGCACTGCGTACCGACATCTTGAAGGTGATGGCGTGAATGCCGCCGATTGTATAGCGGGTCTTTTCGGTCAACGCATGGAAACGTTTTACCTCGATATCGAGGATAACCGGTGTCCCTTCAGTCATACCCGCCGTGCCACGCGCCATCGCTGTCTCAAAGATGGCCTTGACCTGCTCGTGACGATTGCCCGCGGGGTCTCCGCGCCAGACAATATCGCCTGAGGGATAATAGCTGTTTGCCTCCGATACGATCAGGTTTTCGGGCACATTCACCACAACGTCGGTAACGTCGTAGATTGGTACCGCTGCCTCGAACGTTGTATCCAGAAGGTTTTTCTGACCAACGGCACCCTCAAGGGCGGGGTTTGAAAACGGTGCGTTTCGGCTGGCGATATCGGTTGTGCTGCACCCGGCAGCAAATACCGAAAGGGTCAGGACGGCGATTAGTTTGTAAGGTCTCATGTTGCTCTCCGCATAGGGGGCGACTTCTGCACGCCTCAAATCATTTGCGAGGATACCTACTGAGCAACTGGGGCTGAATTGTGACGAATTTTAGATAAAACTTTTATCAATGCTGCAAAAAGTCTCAGTTTCTTGGCCGCGAACGCCATCCGCCGCGTCTGCGCGGCGCAGACATGCCAGCCAGCCCTTCGGTGATGACCTCGGTCATCGGGTGATCGGGATGATCCTTGCCATAAGTTTTCAATAATGCGGTCAGCGCCTGCCCGGTTTCGCGTTCGACAGGTATGCTCAGCGCCCAATCCAGAAAGATCGTCCGACATTCACTTTTGGTAATGCCATCAATGCGGTAAGCCTCAAAGATAAGCCCCTTGGGGTCGTTTTCGTCACCTTTGATCATGAGGCCGCCTTCTCGTATCCCGCCAGGGCATCACTGATGAGGGTGTCCGACCGGGTGTAGCTGGATGTTAACCGTTCTTGTAGAGCCTCCATAGAGCTCTCCTCCATTGCGCGCAGCAGAAACGACCGCCCGGCAGGCCCCAGACTGGATGCATCAAGCGGTTTATCGGACAAGAGCCGCGCCGCGAGATGCAGTTTTGAGTAAAACGCATGGAATCCAGCCAGTTCATTCCCCGATGCGGCGTCCAGCAGTCCAACTGCGACGGCGGTCCGCAGGCCATCATCGGCATGCGGTTCCTGTTTTCCGCCCAACAGGCTACCTGCCTGCGCCATCAATTCGATCTCTTGCAAACGTCCCGGCCCGATTTTCGCCTCCCACAGGCTCGTCGGTGCTTTTGCCGCGCGGATACGTTCCCGCATCTGTGCAACTTCTGCGGCAATTTCGGCTAAGGCACGCTCTTGCCCCAATAGTTCCGCGACAAAGTTCGAGACATCCGCTTTCAGGGCTTTAGGACCGGTGATCACTTGCGCCCGCGTCAATGCCAAATGCTCCCAGACCCAGGCTTCCTGTTTCTGATAGCTTTGAAATGACGCCCAACTGGTCGCCACCGGACCCTGGTTGCCCGACGGCCTGAGACGCATATCCACTTCGTAGAGCCGTCCCTGAGCCATAGGCGCGGTCAATGCCGTGATCAAAGCCTGCGTCAAACGGGCGTAGTAAGGACGGGTCGACAGGGGCTTTTTCCCTTCAGACGCCTCTGCATCCAGTGGGTCGTAGACAACGATCAGGTCGAGGTCCGAGCCAGCATTCAGCCGCCCCGCACCCAAGGACCCCATACCCAATACCACCGCCCCCCGGCCGGGAGGCGGTCCATGGCGCTTGGAGAATTGCGCGATCACCAGGGGCCAGATCACGTTGAGCACGGCGCGCGCCAGATCGGCATATTGCACGGCAGCGTCCTGCGCTGTGATCAACCCGCGCAAATGGTGGACGCCGATGCGGAAATGCCATTCTTTTGTCCACCGCCGGGTTGCGTCGAGCTGGGTCTCGTAGTCGGTCTCCACCTTCAGACGTTGCATCAATAGCGCGGCAAGCCCTTCCTGCCCCGGCCAATCGGTGAAAAAGTCACCGCCGATCACCGCATCGAAGACACCCGCGTTGCGTGACAGATATTGCGCCAGTTCGGTTGACGTGCCGGTGATGTCGATCAGCAAATCCGTCAGCTGGGGATTGGCGTCCAGCAGCGAAAAAAGCTGCACGCCCGCAGGCAACCGCGCCAGAAATCCGTCAAACGCCAGCAACGCCTCCTGCGGTTTCGATGATTGTGCCAGCCGTGACAGCAAATCGGGCCGGACCCGGCGAAAAAGCTCTCGACTGCGTTCACTGCGCAAAGCCGGGTAGGTCAGCCACCGCGTCAGCATCTCACTATCCAGCAGGGTCTGTTTTTCCTCCGCGCGCTGCGAGGGCGCAAAAAAGCCCTCCGTCATTTCATGCACAATGCTCAGGCGATGGTGTAACTCTTGCTCCAGCTCCGCCCGGTCGACATCCATCAGACAGGCCAGCCGGTCAAAACCCTCGTCACTTTGCGGCAAACTGTGGGTCTGTGCGTCCTGCACCATCTGCAAGCGGTGCTCAACGGTTCGATGCGCTGTATAATGCTCGATGAGCGCGGTTGCCATGTGATCGGGCACCCAGCCTTTTTCCGCCAACCCCCGCAGGCTTTCCACGGTACCGCGCGTACGCAGGTCGGGATCGCGCCCGCCCGCAATCAACTGCTGGGTTTGCGTGAAGAACTCGATCTCCCGAATCCCGCCGCGGCCCAGTTTCATGTTGTGCCCGGGCAATGTGATGGCGCCTCCCAACCCCTTGTGTTCGCGAATGGCCAAACGCATGTCGTGGGCATCCTGAATGGCGGCAAAATCCAGATGCCTGCGCCAGACAAAGGGGCTGAGGTCTTTCAGAAATCGCTGACCGGCTGCGAAATCGCCCGCAGCCACACGCGCTTTGATGTAGGCCGCACGTTCCCAGGTTCGGCCAAGGCTCTCGTAGTAGCGCTCCGCCGCTTCCATAGCGATACAGACCGGCGTCACCGCAGGATCGGGGCGTAAGCGCAGGTCGGTTCGGAAAACATATCCCTGCCCCGTCATCTCGCTGAGGGTTCCCGTCATGCTTCGCGTGGCCCGAACAAAGCCAGCCCGCGCATCGTGAAAATCGCTCGGATCAAACCGGGTTTCATCAAACAGACAGATCAGGTCGATGTCGGATGAATAGTTGAGTTCACCCGCCCCCATCTTGCCCATGGCCAGAACGCACATGCCCGCGGCATCCGGGATGTCCTCTTCGGTCTTTCCCGGCAGCTTCCCGCGCTTGATTTGTTGTGCAACACCCGCCCTCAAAGCCGCCTGGCACGCTGCATCGGCAAATCCGGTCAAGGCGGCGGTCACTTGCGCCAGGGGCCAGGCACCGGACAAATCCGCCAGTGCCGTCAGGAGTGCAATGCGCCGCTTTCCTTGTCGAAGTGCGGTGTTCAACCCTTCTGACGGTGCCTCGGATGCCCCTTGGATTTCCATTTGAACCGCTTTCAGGGGATCGTCCAGCGCCGCCGACAACCATGCGGCTTCTTTCGCGACCAGCCCGGCCAGATAGGGGCTTGATCCGGCGGCCCCTTTGACGAGGCTGGCCAACGCCGCATCCAGTTCCGGTACATGCTGCACCGCATCCTGACCGCGTTGGGCATCATGGGCGCGCGGGCACCGGGTCATCTGGCTGGTAAAACTCATGATGCCAGCATTCGCGCGAGAGCACGAGCGCGTCAATGGCCGAATTTATAGCGGCAATTCGGCGTTTACAGAGGGAATTATAGTACCCGAGAATCAGGTGTTTCGAGTATTTTCGCATCGTTACTATCTGATTTTAAGTCATTAATTACACTAATGTAAAAAACATTCACATAAAGTCTTGCAACCCGATTTCGAAACCCCATCTTGGTAATGTGAAAGACATTCACATCCCGGAATTCTCCGAGACACCCATAACCCGCAACGAAAGGCACCCCGATGACATCCGTGACCCAAACTCCCCCGTTAACCAGCCAACCCGGATGGTTCTCCCGCGCTGAAAGCTGGCTTGATTCCAAGGGCAAGGGCGCGTGGATCGCCGCGATGGTCCTTGGGTTTGTCTTCTTCTGGCCAATCGGCCTCGCCCTTCTCTTCTACATGATCTGGAGCAAACGCATGTTCACTTCCTGCAGCCGAAAATCCTCTTCCATGCGCCGTGGCATGCACGCCATGCGCCCCAGCGGCAACAGCGCCTTTGATGCCTACAAAGCTGACACCCTGCGCCGGCTCGAAGACGAGCAACAGCAGTTCGAGGCCTTCCTAGACCGCCTGCGTGATGCAAAGGACAAAGCTGAATTCGACCAGTTTATGGACGAACGCGCGGACAAGGCCGGCGACGGCGCTGACCAGGCCTGATATCAAAATGTGCCGGGGCATTGCGCCGGCACCCCACCTTCATCTAGAGACACCCCATGACCGCCACACCTGATCCATATGCCCAATCAGATTTTTACAAGGACGTGCCCCTCAAACGCCTTCTTGCATGGGCGGTGGATGCGGTTCTGACCTTTGTTGGCTGCCTCGTGATCCTGCCATTTACCGCATTCACCGGCCTGTTCTTTTTCCCGCTTCTGTTCTTGCTGGTCGGCTTCATCTACAGAACAATCACGCTTGCCAATGGATCGGCCACCTGGGGCATGCGTCTCTTCGCAATCGAATTGCGCCGCGCGGATGGATCAAGGTTTGATCTGGGAGCCGCCTTTGCGCATACATTGGGCTATACGATCAGCTGGGCCATTGCCCCGCTGCAACTGATTTCCATGGTTCTGATGGCGACCACGGCACGTGGCCAGGGGCTTTCCGACCACGCGCTTGGCACGGTGATGATCAACCGACGCGCGACACGCCGCTGATGGCCTGAAACTTCGCCTTGGCGACGGGCACTTGGCTTGCTATCTTAAGGCGAGTTAACCGTCGGGAACTTATGCGCCACACACTGCCCATTGCTCCTCAGTTCTACGTGACTGCGCCGCAGCCGTGCCCCTATCTTGAGGGCCGGATGGAACGTAAGCTGTTCACGGCGTTGCAGGGCGACAATGCTGACAAGCTCAATGATAGCCTGTCGCAACAGGGGTTTCGCCGGTCCCAGAACGTGCTCTACCGCCCTTCCTGTGCGGAATGCTCAGCCTGCCTGAGCGCTCGAATCGACGTCAGCGCGTTTACGGCCTCTCGCAGCCAACGCCGGACCATGAACCGCAACGAAGACCTTGAACGCCGTGCCACCTCTCCTTGGGCATCAGAGGAACAATATGAGTTGTTCCGCACCTATCTGGACAGCCGCCACGCCGAAGGAGGTATGGCGGATATGGATGTCTTCGAATTTGCGGCGATGATCGAGGAAACCCCGATCCGCAGTCGCGTCGTCGAATACACCAATCGTGACAGCAATGCGCTTGTCGGCGTGAGCCTGACGGATGTACTCGCTGATGGTTTGAGCATGGTCTATTCGTTTTACGCGCCTGATTGCCCCAAGCGGTCCATGGGAACCTACATGATCCTTGACCATATCAAGATCGCACAAGAAGCGGATTTGCCTTATGTCTACCTCGGATATTGGGTGCCGGGCAGCCAAAAGATGGGGTATAAATCCAAGTTTTCAGGGCTTGAGGTCTATATCGGCGGCAAGTGGCAGAAGATGAAAGATCCGTCCACCTTCAACGCCGATACACATCCGCTTTCAACGGATCCGATTGCGGAACAGGTGGCCAACATCCATCTTCCGGACACCCGTCCCACGACCTGACCCTATCTGCTCTGCCAAGGCCCGGGCATATCCCTGCCCATGTAAATCCGCATCCCAATCAAAAAATGTCATGAGGGGGCCGGTGGCCCCCTCTCCTTTGGATCACGCTGACGTGGCGATCAATTTGGGATCAGATCAGGCACGATTGTCACAATGCTCGGGAAGGTCCAGAGCAGCGCGAGGCCGGCCACCTGTATCAGCACGAACGGTATGATCCCGCGGTAGATATGACCCGTGGTGACTTCCTTCGGCGCCACGCCGCGCAGATAGAACAGCGCAAACCCGAAAGGCGGCGTCAGGAAGGAGGTTTGCAGGTTCACCGCGATCATGATCGTCACCCATTTGGGGTCAAACGTACCGCCATAGATAACAGGCCCGACGATCGGGATCACGATGTAGATGATTTCGAGGAAATCCAGCACAAAGCCCAGAACGAACAGGACCAGCATGACGATCAGAAAGACAGTGAATTCATTGTCGAAGGATTTCAGGAACTGCTGAATATAGTGCTCTCCGCCAAAGGAGATCACCACAAGGTTCAGCAGTTGCGACCCGATCAGAATGGTGAAAACCATGCTGGTGACCTTGGCGGTCTCGCGCACCACTGGACTCAGAACGCCGGAGGTGTAGAGGATCCAGCAGGAGAACAGCAGCCCGAACAGCGCATAGAGATAGGCGACATAGGCCACGAAGAACGCAAACCAGCTCTGGAAACCAACCTCATCCTGGTTGATCCGCAGATCGAAATTGATGCCGACAAGGATACAGGCGATGATGGCCAGCGTTGACCAGATAATCAGTTTGGGCGACCGGTCCTGATCCTTCAATTTCCGGTAAGCCGCCAGCATGATCGCGCCACCGGCACCCAAGGCCGCAGCCGGCGTCGGATTGGTAATGCCACCAAGGATCGACCCCAGAACGGCCACGATAAGAACCAGCGGCGGGAAAACCACGCGGATCAGCTCGTTTTGAGCACATATCTTTGTCGCATGAACGACCCCGTACATCAGCGCCGCAAAGGGTATGGCCAACATAACAACCAGCGCGCCAGAGGAGGAGGCTGGCGATAGAAACAGGATGTCGACGAGGATCATCAACACGGCACCGAGGCCGCCAATCAGCAAAGGCTGCACCGGGCTCGAGGGTGAAACACCCCGTGCTGTCGTCAAAAAGAGCGACGTCAACAGCACGATGATCGCAACACCGGTGCCAATGGGGGCTGCATTGGCGATTTTATTCGCACGTGCCTCGGCGAGCGCTTCTTCGGACAGTCTTTCGGATTGCTGAACACCACCCGCATCGTTGATTGCCGTCTGTTGCGCAACGGCGGCATCCCAGGCTTCCTGCCCATGCAGTTCGATCATCGACGCCTGACAGTCAGGGCCGACATTGGTGCGCAAGGACGCGCCTTCGCCAATGTCCGAATACCGCGACACATCGGTGGATTGATCACCGACAATGCCGAGGTTGCCCAGAAGCACCACACCAACGATCAGCGCAACAGGCGCGCCCAGGAACCATGTGAAGGCCTCCGAGCGCGTCACCGGTTCCGCATTGGTGCTGCCCATCGGCACGGCAGGTGCCTTGTCAGGGTTCAAGAGCGCATAACCAAAGGCGTAGAGCGCATAAAGAAGCGCCAGCATGATGCCCGGCAGCAAGGCCGCCTGGAACAACGTTCCCACGGAGAGCACGGCGGGTTGACCCAGATAGGTCAAAGCGTCCGTACATCCCGCAACAACAGCGCGCTTTTCCTGCGCTGCGGAATAGAGATCTCCCGCAAGGGTGCCCAGCAGAACAATCACAATAGAAGGCGGGATGATCTGCCCCAGCGTGCCGGAAGCAGCGATGACGCCGGTGGAAAGCTCCGGCGAATACCCATTGCGCAACATCGTGGGCAGCGCCAAGAGCCCCATGGTCACCACGGTCGCGCCAACGATACCGGTGGAGGCCGCCAGAAACGCGCCCACAACCACGATGGAAACGGCCAGACCGCCCGGCAGAGGGCCAAAGACGCGCGCCATGGTGGTCAGCAGGTCATTGGCGATCTTGGAACGCTCCAGCGTGATGCCCATCAGGACGAACATCAAAACGGCCAGCAGGGTTTCGATGGATTGCCCGGCAAGCACCCGCTCGTTCATCCGGTTCACGACGAAGGAGACGTTACGGTCCAGCGCAACCTCCCAGCCTTTCGGGAAAACGGCCTCTTCAATCCGCGGTAATTCGGGGTATCGGAAAACCGATATCGTATCCGCCTTGACGCCGGAATTGACCAGATCGCGGTAGACCTGGGAACTGGTGTCAATCGCCTGATGGATCAGCAGTCCCGCGCTGTCCAGCGCGGCGATGATCCCGAAGGAGATGATCCCTGCCCCGGCAATGGCGAAAGCCACCGGGAACCCGGACAGGATACCTCCGAACAGGCAAATGAAAACGATGATGAGGCCAACTTCGACGCCGTCTAGACCGAAAAACATGTGTCAGTGTCCCTTAATGTGCCGCAGCATCTTTTTTAGTGTGTGCCTTCGTAGGCTTCTTCACCGTCACCCAGGGTGTCACGGTCGAGGTACTTGCCTTCGCTCTCCGGGCCTTCTTTCCACTCCAGATAGGAGCGGTAGAACATCGCCATCGCCTGAAGGAAAAGCATGGCGGTGAAGGCACAGAGCAGCACCTTGAAGAGGAAATAGCCGTTGAACCCATTGGGACTGAAGCCGATGGTTTCGACGTTCCAGCGCAGCGCGCGCGATTTGTTGATCAGCCGGTCGAGTGTATCCGACGCAGAGGGTTTCGGCACGATCAGATGACGCCACATGAAATACCAGCCATACATCCAGATCAGGACGGCGACCGGCATCATAAAGAAGATTGCACCAAACATGTCGATGACCTTCTTGGTGCGGAATTTGACCGCCGAATAAACCAGATCGACCCGCACGTGCCCGCCCTGCACAAAGGTGTAGGCCATGCAAAGGCAAACGACCAAGGCGTTGTAAAGTTTCAACTCTTCGGCGAACCAGCTGATGTCAAACTGCAACGGGATACCGAAGCCGACGGAGATATCCGGCCGTGTGAATATCCGCTGCATGAAAACGATGATGATCTGTTGCAGGACCATCAACAGTCCCGCCCAGGCAAAGAAGCGTCCGACTGTATTGGCGAACCCTTCCAGCACCCGGACATAGCCCCACATGATGTCATTGCGCCACAAACCGATGGCGAACATGATCAGGAAGCCGGTCAGGACAACAAAGAAAAACTCGACCGATCCGCCGTAGTAGACAAACCGCATGATCGCCTGTTTGTCGGTCCAGTCCAGCCAGAGCGACGGATGAGAGATCGCATAGAAAAAGTTGTAAACGGCGAGGCCGATGTTGGTGAAAAACCACAGGACGCCGTCAAAGATGACAGAGAGCGACCCGCCTGCTGCGTCTACTTCATTTTCCATAGTTCCCCCTCCCTTGATGCCCGCGCATATGCGGCTCAAGGTGTCGCGTGATCCTGGTTTGATCGGATCTTAGGTCAACGAGGGGCCACAACCAATGGCCCCTCGCCGGTGATTGGCCGGTATCAGCCGTTTGCCAGAACGCGGTTACGCTGTTCGACATAGAAGCCATCGGATTTCAATAGCCAGTCAGAGCTTGTGGCCACTGATTCCTCGAAGCTTGTGCGGATTTTCGCAAAAAGCTCGTCGTTCATGTTCTCGTCCATGACTTCCTTGGACGCAGCACCAAAGGCATCCCAGACATCATCCGGGAATTGCAGCGTTTTCACGCCCTGCGCCTGAAGACGCGCAAGGGCCGCACCATTGTTGGCCAGTGTTTCGGCCAGCTGGATGTGCGTCGTTGCCATCGCCGCATTGGCGATGATCGCCTGATGCGCGGGGCTGAGGTCGTTGTAGACATCGAGGTTGACGCCACAGGCAAGACCGGAACCCGGCTCGTGGAAACCGGCAGTGTAGTAAACCTTCGCAACTTCCTGGAAGCCGGCGCGTTCGTCCGCGAAGGGACCAACCCATTCCAGACCGTCCAGAGCACCGGAAGACAGCGCCTGATAAAGTTCGCCACCGGGGATGTTCTGCACGGAGGCGCCCAGCTTGCCCAGCACCTTGCCGCCCAGACCGGGCATGCGGAACTTCAGACCGTTGAAATCGCCCGCCGAGTTGATCTCGTTGCGGAACCAGCCGCCGGATTGTGATCCGGAGTTGCCTGCCAGGAAGGATTTCAAGTTGAAGATTTCGCCCAGTTCGCTGTGCAGATCATGCCCGCCACCATGGTGATACCAGTTTGTCAGTTCCTGCGCTGTGCCGCCGAAGGGCACGGCGGTGAAATAGGCATACCCCGGGTGTTGGCCGATGAAATAGTAATCCGCCGAGTGGTACATATCCGCCTGACCGGAAGACACCGCATCGAAGACCTCGAATGCGCCTACCAGTTCTCCGGGGGCTTTCTTGTCGATGGTCAGCGTTCCGTCTGACATGGCACCAACCATGTTTTCGAAATAGGTCGCGGCGTCGTCCAGCACCGCGAAACCACGGGGCCAGGATGTAACCATGGTCAGCGAGCGGTTACCTTGAGCGTAAGCGGGTGCGGCCAGAGTGCCGGCTGCGGCAGCGGTGCCGCCAAGTGCAGATGTCTTCAGAAATGAACGACGATCCATTTAGATACTCCTCCCAATTATGACGCCCACGCAGCCGATCTCGCGCGCAGGTCGTTTCGAGTGTCGCCACACTAGCGAGGCGGTCGCCAATTAAAATACCTACTACTGCGTAGATCGGCGGTGAAATGACCACTTTGGTCATTTTTTTTGGCCAGTTTTGCGCCGTCTCCCCAGCTTGACCGGTGATTTTGATGTGAAATCGGCAATCCGATCGCTTTGATTCGACTCAATTTCGACGTAACCAGTGTGCCATGAGACGACTTGGCGCTTTGTTCCGGCCCAGCTATGCCCAGAAACTGTCGCTGGTGGCGACCGTGCCGCTGATTGCGGCTGTCGCTGCCATTGCGGTTTTGGTGGCAATCCAGTCGCGTGCTCTTGCAGAGCGGGAGATCAAGGCACTTGAGACGCAATTGATCGAAGCCAAGAAGGCCGAGTTGCGCAACTACGTGACCCAGGCGCGCAACGGGTTCTACTTTATCTATGGCAACGCGGCACCGGATGATCAGGAAGCGCGCGATCAGGTTGCCCAGATTCTATCGGCGATGATCTACGGCTCCGAAGGGTTCTTCTTTGTCTATGATTATGACGGCACCAACCTTGTCAGCCCGCGTCAGACAGATCGGATCAACCAGAATTGGACGGGCCTCAGGGATAGCGAAGGCACGCCAATTGTCGACGAGATTATCCGCATTGCCCGATCAGGGGCCGGATATCACAGCTATCTCTGGCCCAAGCCCTCGACCGGGGAAGAGGCGCGGATGATCACCTATGTGACCAGCTTTCCCAGTTGGCGATGGGCGGTCGGGACCGGGGTCTTTATTGATGACGTGTTGGCCACGGTCGCATCCGCCCGTGCCGATGTCGAAGCCCGCGTACAGCAAACGTTCCTCTATATCGGTCTCATCACTTTTGCCGCCCTCCTGATCGTTTTCACAACCGGAATGGCGCTGAATATTCGCGAAAGACGTCTTGCGGATGCCAAACTCAAGAAGCTAACGCAGCGGGTCCTCGACGCCCAGGAAGAGGAACGCGGCCGCGTGGCCCGCGAACTTCACGACGGGATCAGTCAATTGCTGGTCGGTGTGCGTTACGCACTTGATACGGCCCGCCGCAAACTTGATCGGCAAGACCCCACTGCCGCCGATCCGCTTGGCAAAGGCATCGAAACGCTGGGCGAGGCAATCTCGGAAGTCCGCAGGATCAGCCGCGACCTGCGCCCCGGGGTTCTGGACGACCTTGGTCTTGGCCCTGCCCTGAAAGCGTTGACCGAAGATTTTCGCCTGCGTACCGGCATGACCACCGATTTCCAGACCGTCGTGTTTCGCAACCGCCTGGATGGCGAGGCCAAGATCGCACTTTACAGAATTGCGCAGGAAGCGCTGACCAATATCGAGAGGCACGCCAATGCCAGCCATGTTAAAATTGATCTGCGTGGGCATAAAAAAGGGGCCACCTTGCGCATAGAGGACAATGGCCGGGGTTTGCCGGATAGCCATTCCGGGCCGATGATGGGGTTGGGCCTGCGCAACATGCAGGAACGCGTTGAGCAGCTCGAAGGTGAGTTTCGCGTCGATTCTCCCAGAGCAGGGACTGGCACGATCATTGAAGTCAGCGTCCCCTTGTCCCATCTCCTGTCCCCTGAATCCGAAAAAGCCTCTACGCAGAAGGTGCCAGCATGACCCCAAAACCCATCAGAGTACTGATCGTGGATGACCACCCGATGGTTGCGGAGGGTATTCAATCCATCCTTGAAAGCTATGACGATATCTCTGTCGTCGGGACCTGTAACACTGCCCGCGAGGCCATCGACCGGGTCGAGGCGTTCAACCCCGATGTCATCCTGATGGATCTCAACATGCCGGAGATGGGCGGGCTTACGGCCACCGAGATCCTGCTGGAAAAACGCCCAAGCACCCGCATTCTGGTGCTGTCGATGCACGATAGCCCTGAATACATTTCGTCCGCCCTCAGCCATGGCGCGATGGGCTACGTGCTCAAGGACGTCCCGACAGATGAAATCAAACACGCGATTGACGCCGTGATGGCCGGTCAACGGTATCTTTGCACCGGGGCAAAGGGATCGCTGGAGCCCAAGGACGGGGACGCACGCGAGGCGCTGACCGGGCGCGAACAAACCATCCTGCTGCAACTGGCCCAGGGAAAATCCAACAAGGAGGTGGCAATGGCCCTGGATATATCCGTCAGGACGGTCGAAACCCACCGCAAGAACATCAAACGCAAACTCGGAATCTCAAGCACGGCAGGCCTGACGCGATACGCCTTAGAGCATGGGGTTTTACAAGGTACCGGCGTCAGTTTCTGAAACGTGAACAGCTGTGGCGGCGCGTGTTTCCAGGCATCAAAAGAATTGTGCTGTGGGGCGCAGTTTCAGCATCCGGGCCTGCGCTGTTGAAGGTTTCTTAAATACCGCGCCCTAAGACATTTGCATGAATGTTCAAAGCCAAATCGCGGTGCCAGACGCAGCACTGCTCGACACCCTGCCCTATCGTGACGCGATTGACCGCGTGGCGACACTGCGGGCGCGGGTTGTGCGTGTGGCTTTGACGGTCAGTCTGCTGTCGGGCGAAAAGACGGCGGAGGAACGTGACGCTCTTGGCAAAGAACTCGCGGCCCATGCGCGCACCATCCGTCATACGCTGCGCGTTGTCGAAGGTGTCGCCGTATTTGAAACCCTACCGGATGTGTTGAGCGTCTGGCTTGCTGCCATCTCCGTGAATCACAAAACAGAAATGAAGGTGATCGCCCGCATGGCTGACCTCACCGAAAAACTGGTTGAGGATAGCGCGACGGAAACCGGCATCCCGGAAAAACAACTTCTTGATTATATTGCCTTTGGCCAAAAGGAATTTTTCGAAGCCGTGAGCGCGCTGGTCGAGGGTTTCTGGACCGGCATTGAAAGCGGCCGCGCTGAACAGTTAGAGCGCGCAATGCAGTCGGCCGCACGGCTGGACCAAAGTCTCAACAGACTGGAGCGCATTGGCAGATACGTTCGCGCCATGTCCATCAATGCCTCTGTAGAGGCCTCCAGAGCCGGAGAGGCCGGCAAGGGATTGGCCATCATTGCGCAGGAATTCAAGGTCCTTGCCGAAGAAGTTCAGCAACTCACGCTGTCTGCCCGCGAAGATATTGAGAAACTCGACGCCCATTAAACCCGGAATCGGCATAGAAATCGTCACGCGGTTTCGCAAAATGTCGCAAATCACTCACGTCGCGCAATGAAAGAACCAAAAAACTTCATTCAGCGACATAAATTTTGCGTCTTTGGTGCTTGACGCCCCAGAGTCACAGTCATAATGTCCCGCCAGCATCAAGGAGCCTCACGGCAATGACATCTCTAGTCGTCATCGTAGGAAATACGCGCATGGGCCGGTAACGGTAGACCATAGTCTGACCCATGCGCCCCCGCCAAGAACGGGGGCTTTTTTATGCGCTAACGTTGGAACAGGCCAACACACGGCCGATACGGAGTAAAACGATATGACACGGCAAATGTCCGGTGCAAAAATGATTGTCCAAGCCTTGATTGATCAGGGTGTGGACACCGTCTTTGGCTACCCCGGTGGCGCCGTTCTACCGATTTACGACGAGGTGTTTCAACAGAACGCCATCCGGCATATTCTGGTGCGTCACGAACAGGGTGCTGTGCATGCCGCCGAAGGTTACGCCCGTGCAACCGGCAAACCCGGCGTCGTTCTCGTTACGTCCGGCCCAGGCGCGACAAATGCGGTTACCGGCCTGACGGACGCGTTGATGGATTCGATCCCGATTATCGTTCTGACCGGTCAGGTGCCGACCTTCATGATCGGCTCGGATGCCTTTCAGGAGGCAGATACGGTCGGCATTACCCGACCTTGCACGAAACACAATTGGTTGGTGAAAGAAACCGACGCGCTTTCCGGCGTTCTGCACGAGGCGTTCCATGTCGCCACGCATGGCCGCCCCGGTCCGGTGCTGGTCGACATTCCCAAGGACGTTCAGTTTGCCACCGGCACCTATACGCCGCCGAAACCTTCCGTGTCGCATTACCAACCCAAGGTCAAAGGCGACATGGAAGAGATCACCGAACTTGTTGCCGCGATCGAAAAGGCCAAGAAACCGGTTTTCTATACGGGCGGCGGTGTCATCAATTCCGGCCCGGCGGCCAGCCAGTTGCTGCGCGAACTGGTGAAATCCACCGGGTTTCCGATCACCTCCACGCTGATGGGGCTGGGCTGTTATCCTGCGTCGGGTGAAAACTGGTTGGGCATGCTGGGCATGCACGGGCTTTATCAGGCCAATATGGCGATGCACGATTGCGACCTGCTGATCAACATCGGCGCGCGTTTTGATGACCGGATCACCGGGCGCATCGACGCCTTCAGCCCGAAATCGACCAAGGCGCATATCGACATTGACCCCTCCTCGATCAACAAGGTTATCAAGACGGATATCCCGATTGTGGGTGATGTTGGTCACGTGCTCGAAGACATTCTCAAAGTCTGGAAATCACGCGGGCGTAAAACCAATTCCGAAGCGTTGGCCAAATGGTGGGCGCAGATCGAGGAATGGAAAAAGGTCGATTGCCTGAAGTTCACCCAGAAGGGCAAGATCATCAAGCCGCAGCACGCATTGGTGCGCCTTGAAGAACTGACCAAGAAATACGACCGCTACATCTGCACCGAAGTGGGTCAGCACCAGATGTGGGCCGCACAATATCTGGGGTTTGAAGACCCCAATCGCTGGATGACCTCCGGGGGCTTGGGCACAATGGGTTATGGTTTTCCGGCCTCCATTGGCGTGCAGATGGCGCATCCCGACGCGCTGGTCATCAATGTGGCGGGTGAGGCAAGCTGGCTGATGAACATGCAGGAAATGGGCACCGCCGTTCAATACCGTCTGCCCGTGAAACAGTTCATTCTGAACAACGAACGCCTCGGCATGGTGCGCCAGTGGCAAGAACTGCTGCATGGCGAGCGTTATTCGCAAAGCTGGTCCGAAGCCCTGCCCGATTTCGTTAAACTGGCCGAGGCCTTCGGGGCGAAGGGCATCATCTGTTCTGACCCCGATGACCTTGACGATGCGATCATGGAGATGATCACCCACGAAGGCCCTGTTATCTTCGACTGTCTGGTGGAAAAACACGAAAACTGCTTCCCGATGATCCCGTCTGGCAAGGCTCACAACGAGATGCTGCTGGGCGAAGCCAGCACTCAGGGTGTGATCGACAGCAAGGGGAGTGTGTTGGTGTGATGCGTGCTAGAATAGGGCTCTTGCTTCTAATGTCCGCCGCCGTTGGGTGTAATGAAAGCTCTGTGAATGACATCGCTACATTTTCTACAGAGGTGCCAAACGAGATTTTTGATAAGTCGCAACTTAACATTGTCGGTCGATCAAAGCTCGTCGTTCACTCCAACAAAAAACTGGCCGCGCCTCAAAGAAAGGGATTTGAAGAGTTTCGTTCTAGACTGGATGATGGTTTTGCCGCATTTTATGTGACGCCGGGAGGCAGCGGCTGGACCTCCAATTTTGGAATGATCTCCGAAGACGATGCAAAAAAAACAACCAGTGCGTTTTGCGACGGAATGCATGGCAAGAGATGTGTTCTATACGCAACGCTGGTCCCTGAAGAGGTTGCCAATCGCCACTCTCTGCCTCAAGCCGTCACGGGCATCGTGAAAGATGCAGTCGAGAAAACTCAGTCAGGCAACTTTATAGCTATTTCCACCAACGTCTCAGGCCGGGTTGGGACTTCTTTCAATTACGACAATATTCAAGATGCCGTAAGGGATGCGATTGTCCAGTGCGAAAACAACGTAAGGGAATATCAAGCAGAAAACATATCTGTTGCGTATTTCCTTGAAAGAAAAGGCTATTTCGAATGCGAACTTTTCGGTGTTTATCAGTAGAAAACCAACCTTCACTTCAGGAGCGGTGAGATGTCCCCCCTAAAAATCAAAAAAGGCGCCACCAGCCATTCCGCATATAATCTGCGGCCCACTTTTTCGGATGTGATCGAGCGGCACACGCTTGCGGTTCTGGTCGAGAACGAACCGGGGGTTCTGGCCCGCGTCATCGGGCTCTTTTCCGGGCGGGGCTACAACATCGACAGCCTGACTGTCGCGGAAGTGGATCACACCGGGCATCTGAGCCGCATCACCATCGTGACATCCGGCACACCTCAGGTCATTGAGCAGATAAAGGCCCAGCTTGGCCGGATCGTCTCCGTTCACGATGTGCACGATCTGACTGTTGAAGGCGCAAGCGTCGAGCGGGAATTGGCCATGTTCAAGGTCTCTGGCACAGGCGAAAAGCGGGTCGAAGCCTTGAGGCTTGCAGATATCTTTCGCGCCAGTGTGGTCGACAGTACGCTGGAAAGTTTCATTTTTGAGATTACCGGTGCGCCTGACAAGATCGACGCCTTTGCCGAACTGATGCGACCGCTCGGTCTGACAGACGTCGCGCGTACGGGTGTCGCGGCGTTGTCACGCGGCGAATAACCGTTACGCTTCGTGAACTCTCGGGAATTCGGGGCCGCCGCTTCTTTCCCGAGGGCAAAACTGGATGATCTGTGCCGTCTGCGGATGCGCGCTTTCCTCGCTCGCCCCCCGAAGCAGCGCGTCTGGCAATTCCGCGCCTGCACGCTCCAGAACCAGCCTCGGGTTATGGGCCCGGCGCATCGAAGCGCGCACTTCCATGTCAAACTGAACCACATCTCCAGCGTCAAAAAACGCCCCCGAGTGCAGTGTCTCCCCCGCCGAGTTCAAAAACGCCAAATCACCTTGATCTTCGCACCAAATGACCGCTTTGCGATCCGATGCGTCGCTCCAAAGAACAACGCCAATCATAGTTCAATCCAATCTTTAGCCTGCAACCTGAAGGTACCAAGAAGTTAACAGAACGGCACATGATAAAATCAGCACCGTACGCTTGGAATTTGTGTCGCCCTCCTCTAATGTTGACACAAATACGATCTACAGTTGACGCTATTTAGCATCAAATAGGTGATTGAAGGTTAAACCATTGGCGCAAAAGCAGCATAGCACGTAATGCTGTATGGCAGCGACTAGGCACGAGGATCAACATGCCTTTCTCCGCAAGAACACCTGCGCAGCTGCGCAATATGTTTGGATCGAACCTGCGTACGCTAGCCGCCGATCACCCCTCAATTTCCGCGCTGTCACGGGACCTGCGGATCAATCGCACTCAGTTCAATCGTTATTTGAGCGGCGAAAGCTTCCCGCGCCCCGACGTACTTGCCCGTATATGTGACTTTTTCGGCGTCGACGCCCGGATACTGCTGGAACCCGTCGGACAGGTCAGTCGCGAATCAGGACCCATATCGAGTGCCTATCTTCGTGATTTCATGGGCACCGCAATACAAACAGTCCCGGAAGAAAATCTACCCAGCGGTTTCTACCAGTTCGCACGTCGCAGCTTCGTGCGGGATGACCAGTTTGTCCGTGGTGTCGTGATGATCAAACGCGAAGGCGAAAATACCTATTTGCGGGGCTTCGAGCCGAAAACCGCCATGGCCATGCAAGGAATTCCAACCGGCGGTCCCGCGCGCGAATACCGCGGTTTCGTCATGCGGATCGAAGATGGCGTGGCAGCAACTGTCGCCCGACGCAACGGCATGACCGCGTCCTTTAACTATCTCAGCCGCGTGACATCGTTTCAGAACAATTTCTGGGTCGGGTACGTTGCCCGGACGGTCAGGGAAACCTCATCCAGTACGCGCATGACCAGAATGGTTTACGAATTTCTCGGGCCAGCAATTTCAAAGGTTCTACCCTTTGCACGTCAGGCGGGGTTCTGTGAATTCGCCGATCTGATGCCATTCCATCAAAGATTGTTGCAACCAAACGATCCTTTTCGCTGAACGCACAACAATTGATGCCGTGTCGCCCCAAGCAAACTCGGGTCGCTTTGAGAAATGCAGCTTTGTCCGCTCCTCTTATGATTTGTGCATAGCACCGCAGGAGAGTTGCCATGGCCAGCGCACCTACAGATCTGTCAAATGTCCGTCGCCCGATCACAGAGGCACACGGCCTGCCGAATGCGCATTACACCGATCCTGCTGTCTTTGAAGAAGAAAAACACGCATTGCTCTTTGATGGCTGGGCCGGGCTTGCGGTGACTGCGGATGTTGCGGAGATCGGTGACGCCATCCCCCTGAGTTTTCTCGGCATGCCCCTGTTGTTGATCCGGGACCGTCAAAACACTGTGCGCGTCTTTCAGAATATTTGCCGACATCGTGGGATGATCCTTGTCGATCAGCCACGCAAGATCGAAGGCGCCATACGCTGTCCCTACCACAGCTGGTGTTACGCGACGGATGGCAAGCTTGTCAGCACGCCGCATGTGGGGGGGCCAGGCCAGAACAAACATGATGGTATTGACCGCGCATTGCTGGGGCTAGTCGAGGTCCGTAGTCACATCTGGATGGGCGTTGTCTGGATCAATGTGTCAGGCGATGCGCCCAAGTTCGAAGATGCCAATGCCAAGCTGCTGGAACGCTGGGCGGAATTTGACAAACCGCTGTTTCATGGCGGCGGTGACAGTACGTTCACGCTGGACGTGGCGTGCAACTGGAAACTCGCGGTCGAAAACTATTGCGAGAGCTACCATCTGCCCTGGGTGCATCCCGGCCTTAACAGCTACTCCCGTCTTGAAGATCACTACCACATTGAAGAAAAAGGACTATATTCTGGCCAAGGCACGCTTGTCTATCGCCAGGTCACCGGCCCCAAAGGTCAGGTCTTCCCGGATTTCGACGGGCTTTGCGACAAGTGGGATACTGCCGCAGAGTATATCACCGCCTTCCCCAACGTGCTCTTGGGCGTGCACCGCGATCATGCGTTCGCCATCATTCTGGAGCCGCTCGGACCCGAAAAGACCCGCGAACACGTACATCTGTTCTATCCGGTGGCGGATACTGATGACACCCTGCGCAAACTGAATGCGACCCAGTGGAAAGAGGTTTTCGTCGAGGACATCTTTGTGGTCGAAGGCATGCAACGTGGTCGCCACGCGGTCTCATTTGATGGCGGGCGCTTTTCTCCGGCGATGGACGGGCCGACCCACCTGTTCCATGATTGGGTCGCTGAACGGCTGAACGCCCGACGCGCGAGCGCGCAAGCGGCTGAATGAACGCACTCAACGACCGCCTGCTCGCGGCACATGCCGCAGATGACCGGCAGGCATTGATCGCTCTTTACTCCGAAGCTGCCGCCCTTGCCGCAGACATCGACGCCAAGGGTTTTTACCTGACGCAAGCTTATGTCTTTGCGTTAGAAGCGGGGGCATCTTCGGCACTGAAGTTGCGCGAGCAGCTTGTTGAATTAAATCGGGAAACGCCGGATTAGGTATCACTCAGCAGAAGCTTGTAAAGATGCCAGGACGCATGACCCAACCACGGCAGAACAATCAATAAACCCAAAAAACCGGGCAATAATGCAGCAAAACTCAGTGCCGCGATGATCAGGGCCCAGGTCAACAAGACGACGGGTGATTTACGAACTGCGCCAATGCTGGTGATCATCGCCGTGATGAAATCAACCTCTCGGTCCAGCAGCATCGGCAGCCCAATGACGGACATGCCGTAGATCAACATGGCAAATGCGCCGCCCACAAGCGTGCCAAAGGCCAGCATCGTTACGCCATTCAGGGTGAGGAACACCTCGTAGGAGCTTGATATATTAGTCATTGTCGACAGACCAAGGAATAAGGCAAATATCATGTGGCCAAGGAAAAACCAGAAAAGGAAGATGACCACCATCATCGTGCAAAGCGATGGCAGTTGCCGCAGCCTCTGGTGCCAGATCACCCCGAACACGTCACCAGCCGATATATCCAGATTGGCGTCAAGCCTGCGGGAAACCTCGTAGAGACCAACCGCAGCAAAAGGTCCGAGAAGGGGGAAGCCAATGGCGGCAAGGATCAGCCAGAAACTATGCCCGGTGACAAAAGTAACACCGGCCATGAACCACCCCGCCAGCACGTAGAACAGCGCAAAAGTCAGCCCGTAGAACGGCCTTGCCTTGAAATCAGCGGCCCCGCGCACAAGGGCCTGACGCAAATCAGCGAATTCCGCAGCGCGCAGCTCTGGTGCGCCCATTACAATTTCCCCAGTTGCAGACGTCGTCATGGTGCTCCCCCTTCCGTTTACACGATCAAACTACACCAAAGCCGGTGCTTCTTGCGGCCATTGCGTCGCTTCATGCCACTTTTGTGCAACTTGCAACAAGTAAGCATCGCTGCCGGGTTTCCCGATCAATTGCAGACCCATCGGCAGCCCGGCGTCGCTGAAACCCAGGGGCACATTCACCACGGGCAGACCAATCAGGCTTGCAGGCACGACCACTTGCATCCACCGGTGATATGTATCCATCGCCACAGCGGAAATCTCTTTGGGATGTTCGAGCTTCCCGTCAAAGGGCCAGAGCTGGGCGGAGGGCAAAGCCAGAATATCGATATTCCTGAAAAGAGCTGCCGTAGCGCGGTACCAATCGCTTCTGATCTCCAACGCGTCATAGAGACCATGCCCCGACAGCTTCCTGCCACGTTCGATTTCCCAGATCATCGCCGGTTTGAGCAACGGGCATTTGTCAGGGTCTTCGTATTCTGAACGGCGCCTCATGGCGATGGAATAGGATCGCAGATCGACCCAACTGCGCCACATCGCATCAGCGGAAAACGGCGCTGAAGCAATCTCAACCGCCCATCCGAGCGCCTGCATTTCAGCCAGCCCTTTCTCACACAGTTCCAGAACCCCGGACGCCATTGGCAGCGCACCGTCCCAATCTCGCAGCCAACCGATTCGCGGAACGAAGGGCAGCGTCTCGATATCCGGCAACGCAGGATCGACAGGTAGTGCCAGAGGGACCGACGGCTCAGGCCCCGCCATCGTATCCAGCAGGGCGGCCAGGTCACGCGGGGTGCGCGCCATCGGCCCTTCGGTTGCAAATTGTTCAAAGAACCCTTCTCCTGCGGGATGACCAGGCACAACGCCCCAGGTCGGGCGCATGCCGTACACGTTGTTCCAGCCGGCAGGGTTGCGCAGGGAGCCCATCATGTCAGACCCGTCGGCGATGCTCAGCATGCCCGTGGCCAGAGCGACCGCTGCACCACCAGAAGACCCGCCCGCTGACCGGGTCGTATCATATGGGTTTCGTGTTGGCCCATGAACGGGGTTGAATGTATGGCTGCCCAAACCAAATTCCGGTGTATTGGTCTTGCCGATGATAATGGCCCCGGCGGCCCGGAGGCGCGCAACTAGCAGATCATCTTCGCCAGCGATTTGGCCGGCAAAAATGGGTGAACCATGCGAGGTGGGCAACCCGGCGGCATTTGCCAGATCCTTGATGGCAATCGGGATGCCGTGCAGCCAGCCCTTGCGCGGTTGATTGTCGGCTTGGGCGGCCTCTGCGAACAGCGTGTCCCGCTCCCTCAAGGAGACAATCGCATTCACGGCACCATTGACCGCATCAATGCGTTGCAACGTCGCCTGCATTAGCTCAACGGCGCTGAGTTGTCGTTCAGACAAGGATGCGGATATGCCCAAGGCAGTGGAATTCGACAGTTTCATGGCACCCCCTTATGCGGAGAATGAACGCCATAAAACGGAAGTCAACTCCGGATCAGCGCCTACCCGCCCTGCGCTTCGGCGCGGCTTTTGCCAGAGACGTCAAGCGCGAGAGTCGCGGCCATCAAACCATCAAGATCGCCATCCAGGACGCCCTTGGTATCGGAGGTTTCATAGTTCGTTCGCAAATCTTTGACCATCTGATAGGGCTGCAGAACATACGAGCGAATCTGATTGCCCCATCCCGCATCGCCCTTGTTTTCATGCGCTTCGTTGATCGCCGCGTTGCGGCGGTCGAGTTCCAGCTGGTAAAGGCGTGACTTCAGCGCTTTCATGGC
This sequence comes from Roseobacter sp. EG26, assembly GCF_049830555.1. Taxonomy (NCBI): domain Bacteria; kingdom Pseudomonadati; phylum Pseudomonadota; class Alphaproteobacteria; order Rhodobacterales; family Roseobacteraceae; genus Roseobacter; species Roseobacter sp. EG26. Next base: position 906,895 of record NZ_JBNBLH010000001.1, on the reverse strand, counting down.
GATGTCACGGTTCTGGTGCTGCGATTTTTCCGAGCTGGTCACGACAATACCGGTCGGATGGTGCGTGATGCGCACAGCAGAATCCGTGGTGTTGACGTGCTGCCCGCCCGCCCCGGAGGACCGATAGGTATCAATTCGAATATCTGATGGATTCACGTCTATGTCGATATTGTCATCCACCACCGGGTAGACCCAAACGGACGTGAAAGACGTGTGGCGTTTGGCGGCGGAATCAAAGGGGGAGATCCGCACCAGACGGTGCACACCGGATTCTGATTTCAACCAGCCGTAGGCGTTTTGCCCGCTGATCTTGTAGGTTGCCGATTTGATCCCGGCCTCTTCTCCGGCGCTCTCGGATTGCAACTCAACCTTGTAGCCCTTCTTTTCCGCCCAACGGACGTACATGCGCGCCAGCATTGAGGCCCAGTCGCAGCTTTCCGTGCCCCCGGCCCCTGCATTGACCTCCAGAAAGGTGTCATTGCCGTCCGCTTCGCCATCAAGCAGCGCTTCAAGCTCTTTTTGCGCCGCTTTTTCGGCCAGAGCTTTCAATGCCGCCTCAGCGTCGGCGATGACCTCCGCGTCTTCTTCCATCTCACCCAGCTCGATAAGCTCGATATTGTCGGTGAGATCCTGCTTGATACTGTCGTAGGTCGCCATCGCATCAACGAGGTTCTGACGGTCGCGCATCAGCTTTTGCGCGGCGTCCGGGTTGTCCCAGAGGTTCGGATCCTCCACCCGCGCATTGAATTCCTCAAGTCGAAACGGCGCGGTTTCGACGTCCAGCCGCTGCCCCAGAAGTTCCAGGGATTTTTCGATCTGATCAGCGGTGTTTTGAGCGTCTGCACGCATGGAATGTGCCTCGGGCGTTACGTCTGAGGGCCGTGATAGACCAGCGCCCAGCCAGCGGCAAGGGAGGCAATGGGTCCGCTGCGCTAATAAAGCCCCCCCGAGCTCAAGGTGCCGAAATTCGCCTTTGGACCCACGGTTGTCTTTTCACCGGTAGACGTGGTCACTTGGGTTGTCTGGCCACTGCCCACCTCTTTGAACAGCGGCAGATCTGCCCCCATGGCAAATCCGCCATCATAGAGCAGTCCGAAGATCGGCTGTTCGCCATCCCGGAAATATTCTGACACAACGGTCTCACCGCTGGCGTCATCGGGCAGACGCGCACCAGTATAGCGGTCGATCTTGATGAAATGCCCCCCGGGCGGCACTTCGAACGGGCCACCACCATATTTCTGTGTGGCCTCCTCCATGAAGCGCTGGAACACCGGGCCGCACATACCGCCGCCTGATGCGCCGCGCCCGAGACCGCGCGGCTGGTCATAGCCAATGTAGCAGCCTGCAACGATATTGCTGGTGAAGCCCACGAACCAGACATCCTTGGCCTCATTGGTGGTGCCTGTCTTGCCCGCTGTCGGCACCGGCAGGTTGACTGTCCGGCTTGCGGTGCCGCGCTCGACCACACCGCGCATCATCGAGGTCAACTGATAGGCCGTCACCGGGTCCATCACCTGTTCGCGGTTGGAGATGATATTGGGTGGAATGCCCGCATCAAGGCTTGCCAATTCGCAGTCATAGCATAGCCGATCGTCGTGACGGTAGATCGTCTTGCCGTAGCGGTCCTGAACCCGGTCAACAAGTGTGGGCTGCACACGCTCGCCGCCATTGGCAAACATCGCATAGGCCGCCACCATCCGGTAAAGCGTGGTTTCTTCCGAGCCCAATGCATTGGCGAGAAACGTGCCCATGTTGTCATAAACACCAAAACGCTCCGCATAATCGGCAACCACATCCATGCCGACCTCTTGTGCGAGGCGAATGGTCATCAGGTTCCGCGAGCGTTCGATCCCGGTGCGCAGGGGCGTGGGGCCGTAAAATTCATTGGACGCATTGCGTGGCCGCCAGAGCCCTTGCGGCGTGTTGATCTCGATCGGCGCGTCCACCACGATCGTGGCCGGTGAATAACCGCTGTCCAGCGCCGAGGCATAGACAAAGGGTTTGAAGCTGGAACCCGGCTGGCGTTTGGCTTGCGTTGCGCGATTGAACACGCTGGACTGGTAGGAAAACCCACCCTGCATCGCCAGAACACGGCCGGTATTGACGTCCATAGCGACAAAGCCGCCCTGAACGCGCGGTACCTGACGCAGCGACCAGCGCACGAAGGTGCCGTCCTCGTCCTTGGTGATGGCGCGCACATGCACCACATCACCGACCTCCAGCAAGTCCCCTGCAACCTTCGCTTTGGATCGCAGCTTGCCCTCAATGGGCTTCTTGCGCGCCCAACCCACATCTTTGGCCGTGATGAAATGGCCGTCTTCGTCCTCGGTCACGCCTTCAATGCCGATGCGGGCATCATTGTCACCTACGGATAAAACCACTGCCGGATACCAGGGGCCGTCAAGCTCGATATCTCGGGCGATCTTGGTCTCAGAGAGCGCTGTGCGCCAGCTTTCCTCATCCTGCAAGCGCTCAGGATCAATCTTGATCCGGGCTTCCCGCCAAATGCCCTGCGACCGGTCGTAATCTTCCAGCGCCCGCCGCAAGGACATGGCCGCGACCGGCTGCAGTTCCTGGTCAATCGTGGCGCGCACCGTCAGACCGCCAGTGAAAAACTCGCCTTCGCCAAAATCTTCGGTCAACTGGCGACGGATTTCATCGGTAAAGTAATCACGTGGCGGCAGTTCCGCCTTGAAACTATCGAAATCGCCGTTCTGGACAGATCTGACCGGGCTTGCCACTTCGACCTCATAGGTCGCGGTGTCGATATAGCCGTTCTCCATCATTTCCTTGAGCACGAAATTCCGCCGCGCCTCCAGCCGATCCTTCTGGCGTACTGGGTGGTAATCACTGGGTGCCTTGGGCAGAGAGGCCAGAAATGCCGCTTCATGCGGCTCAAGATCGCTCAAGGGCTTATTAAAATAGGTTTGCGACGCTGCGGCCACGCCGTAGGAGTTCTGTCCGAGGAAAATCTCGTTGAGGTAAAGTTCAAGAATTTGCTCTTTGCTCAGCGTTTCCTCCAGTCGGGCGGCCAGAATGATCTCCTTGATCTTGCGTTCCGCCTGCCTGTCCCCCGACAGCAGGAAGTTTTTCATGACCTGCTGAGTGATCGTGGAGGCCCCTCGCACGTCTTTGCCACGCGACCGCACCGCATCCACGGCTGCGGCGCCAATGCCGCGCAGATCATAGCCATCGTGGGTGTAGAAGTTCTTGTCCTCAGCGGAGATGAACGCCTGTTTGACCAGATCGGGGATCGTGTCCGCCGGTGCGAAAAGACGACGCTCCTTGGCAAATTCATCAATGATCTGCCCCTGACCGGAATAGATTCTGCTGATCGTGGGAGGCGAATATTGCGCCAGCGATTCGTGGCTGGGCAAATCCCGGCCATACATCCAGAAGATCGCGCCCACGGTGAGCGCGACCATCCCGATGGCCATGGTGATCGTCGTAAAGATGCCGCCAAAAAAGGACAGGATGAATCGCAACAAGAGGATACTCGCTTTGTGCTTGTGATGCCCCGTACATATAGGGATTGCCGGTCCAATGGTCAAAACACGATAGCTGACACAAACGGCTGGAAACTGCCTGTTTCAGGCGCTTTGATGCTATTGTCGAACCAGCGGTCGTTTTGCCGCATCTGCGTCACGCCACGTCAAAATCGCCTGAACCATGCCGTCGACAATCCCCGCGCGCCAAACCGGATCAAGCAAATTGGTCAAATCCCGCTCGCTGGACAGAAATCCGACCTCCACCAGAACAGAAGGAATATCCGCAGATTTCAGAACCGAAAACCCTGCCTTACGCAGGGGTCTGCGGTTCATCGGCCCCCCGGCATCCGCCATGCCCTGTGCCAGTTGGTGCGCCAAAGCGGCTGAGCGGGGTTCGGTTTCCTGACGCGCCAGATCAAGCAGAACACTGGCAATCTGATCATCTGATCCAGTCAGATCGGTCCCTGCGATGATATCCGCCCGGTTATGTCGCGCTGCCAGATGTGCTGTAGCGGTGTCACTCGCCTCATCGGACAACGTGTAGACCGTAGCCCCCTGCGCGCCGCCCTGACTGAGCGCATCGGCGTGGAGTGATAAAAACACATCCGCGCCCGCCCGATGTGCGATGGCCACGCGCCCCTCCAGCGAGACAAATGTGTCTGCTTCCCGGGTCAGAACGACGTCTGCCTGACCGGACCGCAGCAATTCTTCGCGCAATTCAAATGCGATTTTCAGCATCAGGTCTTTCTCGGCGACCTCTTCGCGTTCGGCACCCGGATCAACACCGCCGTGCCCCGGATCAATCGCCACCACAAAGCGCTCATCCGCGACCGGTGCCACAATGTCCGGCCGTGGGGGAGCAGGCCAAAGCGCATCCTGAGGAGCGCCTGACTTTGCGGAAAACTCCTCTGGCGAGGTCTGACCCAGCGCAATCTCCAACGTCGCGCGCCCGGTGGCAGGATCAATAATCATGCCAATACTTTCGGGCAGCAGCGGATCAATCATATCCGCCACCAGTCGCGACCACCCGGGCTGGAAACTGCCGAAACGCAGATCACTGATCATGCCGTCGTCCTGCAGGAAATCGCCTGACCGGACGCCCGTCCAGTCGACCTCTCTGAAATCAATGACCAGGCGCGGCGGATCACTCAGCGTAAAAACACGGTAGGGAACGCCCTGACTGAGCTGCAATGTGAACTTTGCACCGCCGAACCATCCCTCTTCGATGCCGCTTGCATCCACGTCGACGCGCGCGATCGCGGTTAAATCCTGAGACGCCACAGGGGGCGTCAAAATCAGCGCAAGACATGCGAGAAAGGTTCTTGTCCGGGTCATCAACTGCTCTGCCGGTTGTTTTGCGCACCGTACCTCAGCCTCGGCCCGGAGGGAATCCCCGATCAACGCCGATGCATGAATTCCTTGAGGCGGGCCAGGCCTTCGATGATGTCCGCCGTGCTGCGGGCGTATGAGAACCGCAAAGTGCTGTGCCCTCGCAGCGGATCGAAATCCAGTCCCGGGGTCACGGCAACGCCAGCCTCCTGCAAAATGTCCGCGGCAAATGCCCGGCTGTCCTGTGTCAGATCCGACACATCGGCATAGACGTAGAACGCACCGTCAGGCGGCGCAATGCGGGTAAACCCGGCGTCGGGAAGCCCCTCCAGCATCAAGGCGCGGTTGGCGCGGTAAACGTCGAGATTGGCTTGCAACTCGCCCTCTTCATCCATCGCCGCGAGTGCCGCAATCTGACTGGCATGCGGCGCACAAATGAACATGTTTTGCGCAATGCGCTCAACCACGCGGACGTGATTCTCGGGCACGACCATCCAGCCGACACGCCATCCTGTCATCGAAAAATACTTCGAAAACGAATTGATGACGTAGGTTTCATCGGTGATCTGTAACGCAGTCACCGCTTTCGCTTCATACTCAATGCCGTGGTAAATCTCATCCGAGATGAAGGAGGCACCCTGCCCTTGTGCCGCGTCGATCAATGCCCGCATTGCGGGTTCATCCAGCATCGTTCCGGTCGGGTTTGCAGGCGAAGCCACCATAAGGCCCGCCAGATCCAGATGGGCAAAGTCATCGGGTACCGGCTGATAACGGTTTTCAAGCGCGGTGGGCAAATCAACTGGAACGAGGTCGAGGGCGCTGAGAATCTGCCGATAGCTGGGATAACCGGGTGCGCCTATGCCGACCCGATCGCCGGTATCAAAAAGCGCGGTAAAGGCCAGCAAAAATCCGCCCGACGATCCCGGCGTGATCACCACCCTCTCAGGATTAAGATCAACGCCGTACCATTCACCGTACATTCTGGCGATCCTGGCACGCAGCGCAGGCAAGCCCAATGCCACGGTATAGCCAAGTGGGGCGGCCTCCATCGCCTGACTGAGCGCTCTTGACGCCCCCTGCGGCGCGCCCGTCCCAGGTTGACCAACTTCCATGTGAATAACCCTGCGCCCGGTGTCTTCCAGACGTCGTGCCGCCTCCATCACATCCATCACAATGAAGGGATCAACAGACGATCTTCTTGAACTGCGCATGAATTCATTCCACTCTCAGGGTCATGCTCTTTCACCTCTTCTTTCGGTTGACGTCAATCCCGGTGATGATGCTGTGGCTGGTGGTCACACCGCTGCAGGCCCAGAGCCTGTTGCGCGACGCCGATATCGAATATGGGCTCAAACAAATTGCGGCCCCCGTCCTCAGCGCGGCTGGCCTCAGCCCGTCGCGGGTAAAGATACTGGTCGTGAATGACAGCTCTTTGAATGCCTTTGTCGTCAGCAACGATGCGATTTTCGTACATTACGGCCTGATCAATCGCATGGAGTCGGCCGGCATGCTTCAGGCTGTCTTGGCGCATGAGGCCGCACATATCGTGAACGGTCACCTCACCCGCCGATTAACCAACTTGAAAGCAGCGCGCACGGCTGCGGGCCTCGGTCTGGCTCTATCGGCGGTCGCAGCGGCCACTGGCAACGGACGCGCTGCGGGCGGTTTGGCCATCGGCACTCAAAGCTCCGCTCAAGCGCGGTTTTTCAAGCATACCCGCGCTGAAGAAGCCTCTGCCGATCAGGCGGGTATTCGGTTTCTCAAATCTGCCGGCATTGACCCCAAGGGCATGTCCGACATTTTGAACCTGTTCCGGGGTCAGGAAATTCTGGCTGAATCGCGTCAGGACCCCTATTTGCGCAGCCATCCGCTTTCACGGGATCGTCTGCGTGCCGTTGAAGGGTTTGTGGCCGCATATGGCAATACCGGCGCGGAAGATCCCACAGCCGGCTATTGGTTTGAACGGGTCAAAGGAAAGCTCAGCGCCTATACCCGCAATCCCAAATGGACCTTGCGACGATTGAAAGAGAGCCCCTACAAGGATGTCCGTCTGCTGCGCGAAGCCGTTGCGGAGCATCGACAGTCCCGCACAAAACAGGCCCTGCGCGCGATTGACGCCGCCATCGCAGCGCGGCCAAGTGATCCGTTTTATCACGACCAGCGCGGGCAAATTCTGATCGAAACCCGGAATTTTAGCGCAGCCGCAGCTGCCTATGGCCGCGGCGTTCAACTGGCACCCAATGACGCCTTGTTGCTATCGGGCTATGGCCGTGCCTTGCTGGCCAATGGAAACATCAAGAAAGCCAAGCAAACGCTTGAAAAAGCGCGTTCAATTGATTTCAGGGATGGGTCCATGTTGCGGGATTTGTCCGTGGCCTACGCAAAGTCCGGACAAACCGGCATGGCGGCATTGGTGACCGCCGAGCGCTATGCGCTTTCGGGCCGCTTGAAAGATGCGGGCATTCACGCCAAACGGGCCGTAGATTTGTTGCCCACTGGCTCCGGCCCTTGGCAAAGAGCGCAGGATGTGTTGATTGCATCTGAACGCGCTGAAAAAAGGAGATAATCCAATGCTCAAACGTCTGGCCCCGGCCGCAATCGTGATGGCCACTGCATTTGCCGGCCCTTCAGTAGCGCTTGATCTGGAGACCATGTCAGCCGAGGAGCGCGCCCTTTTTCGAGCAGAGGTCCGATCCTATCTTCTGGAAAATCCTGAAGTGATCATGGAGGCGGTAAGGTCATTGGAACAGCGTCAGGCCGAAGCGCAGGAAGAGGCGGATCTGGCTTTGGTTTCTGACAATGCCGATGCGCTTTTTGACGACGGGTTCTCTTTCGTGGGCGGCAACCCTGATGGCGATATTACCCTGGTGGAATTCATGGATTATCGCTGCGGCTACTGCAAACGCGCTTATGGTGAGGTTGAAAAGCTGCTTGAAGCAGACGGAAATATCAGGTTCGTGGTCAAAGAATTCCCGATCCTCGGAGAGCAATCCGTCCTGGCGTCGCGCTATGTCATCGCCGCCAAGCAGCTCGCGGGGGACGAGGCTTACAAAGCACTTCATGACGCTCTGATGGCGTTCAACGGCGATATCACACTTCCCACATTGCATCGGCTTGCCGCAACCTATGGGCTCGATTCAGCAGCAATTGAAGACCGCATGAATGACGACGCCATCACGGAGGAGATCGCCGCGACGCGCGCTCTCGCCCAGAAACTCCAAATCACCGGAACGCCCACGTTCGTCATGCACGATGAGATGTTACGCGGCTATCTGCCCTTTGATCAGATGCGTGCAATCCTTGAGGAAAAACGCGACCTCTGAAGCGCGCCACGAGCTGACTTCCTACTCCGCGGCACTGGGCACGCTGTTTTCCGCATCCAGGATCGCTGCGCGCTCTTCAACCTGTTCGACGATGTGGTCGATCATCTTTTCATTGTCCATCTTGTGGCTTTGTTTACCCGCCAGATAGACCATTCCCGAACCCGCGCCACCACCGGTGAAGCCCACATCCGTCATCAGCGCCTCGCCGGGGCCGTTCACCACACAACCAATGATGCTGAGGCTCATCGGCGTTTTGATATGTTCAAGCCGTTTTTCCAGCTTCTCCACTGTCTTGATCACGTCAAAGCCCTGGCGTGCGCAACTGGGGCAGCTGATGATATTCACCCCGCGGTGGCGCAACCCCAGTGATTTGAGAATCTCGTAGCCAACTTTAACCTCTTCAACCGGATCAGCGGACAAACTGACCCGGATCGTATCACCGATGCCCATCCAAAGCAGGTTGCCAAGGCCAATCGCCGATTTAATGGTCCCGGACGTCAGGCCACCTGCTTCTGTTATGCCGAGATGGATCGGCGCATCAGTGGCTTCAGCCAATTGCTGATACGCCGCCGCCGCCATAAAGACATCGGAGGCTTTGCAGCTGATCTTGAATTCATGAAAGTCATTGTCTTGCAAAATTTTGATATGATCGAGGCCGGATTCCACCATCGCATCGGGGCAAGGCTCTCCGTATTTGTCGAGCAGATGTTTCTCCAGGCTCCCGGCATTGACGCCGATCCTGATCGAACAATTATGATCCCGCGCCGCCTTGATGACATCTTTGACCCTGGATTCGTTACCAATGTTGCCGGGATTGATCCGCAAGCAGGCAGCCCCCGCCTCGGCCGCTTCAATGCCGCGTTTGTAGTGAAAATGAATGTCCGCAACGATGGGCACTGAAACTTCGGGCACGATGTGACGCAGCGCTTTTGAGGACGCCTCATCAGGCACCGAAATCCTGACGATATCGGCGCCGGCGTCGGCCGCAGCCTGAACCTGGGCAATGGTTGCCTTGATGTCCGTCGTGAGCGTGTTTGTCATTGTCTGGACCGTGATCGGGGCATCGCCGCCAACCGGTACGTTGCCAACCATGATCTGACGTGATGTTCGCCGATAAATATTCCGCCAGGGACGTACGTGGTTCAGCGACATCTGCTGTCCTTTGCACAGGAAAGTTACCTGTCAAAATAGAGCGTCATGCCCCAGCCTGCAATGGCCGCATTGAAATTCGAAAAAGAACTATTCGGTCGCCGGAACAAGCGGGAGCTGCAATTCCACAACCGTGGTCGCCAGGGCTTCATCCGCTGACAGATCGGCTACGGTATAACGCGACTTCAGAGCTTCAACCTCAAGCGGCAGATTTGACGTCACGACGCCGGTCTTTCCGACGGGCCCGTAATATTCCCCATTCAGCGCAAAATAGATTGCGCCGCTTTCGCCCGTCCGCAAGACAGGGGGTTCTTCACTGGTCGGGGCATCCCAGGTCTCGCCTGGCTCCATGATCGTCTCGTAGATAACGGTGCCATCGGCTGCGCTGACGCGCACCCAAGAGGGGCGCACCGCGACCATCCGCAACGCAGGGCCCGGCGCAACCACGACCTGAGGAACCTGTGGCGTTGCCGCCAGACCGGCGGTAACCGTCGAGTCAATTGCACCCGCAAAAGAAACCGGCGCCGTCAACGGTGCGTCAACAACACTTGCAAAATTGCCGATGGTGCTGGGGTCAATTGTAGAGATGGGTGCATCGCGTGCGACAAGCACAGGCACATCAAGCGCTTGAGGCCGATAAAGGCGCTCTAGGGCGGCCGCGCGAGGTGCATCTGCAACGCCTGGTTCGGATGACGTTGTATCCGGCGCTGCTGCAAGCACCCCATCCAGCGGATCAAGGTCAGAGAGCACAATCGGCGTCTGTTCAACCGGTGCCACCTGCACGCGCTGGACTTCCTGCAACACCGAATAGCCACCAAAACCGATCGCGGAGATCAGCGCGATCAGCACCAAAGAAGATCCGATCGCCGAGGGTTCGATACCCGAGAAAAAGCCATCTCGTGCCGGGATGAATGGCGTATTGGGACGTTTGAACAAGTCGCCGTCACCCGGCAGTCCAACACGCTCTGGCCGACCTGATTTTTTAACGACGGACGCCTTTGCAGACATCCCATGGGCAACAGCAAAGCCGCTCTCTTCGCAAAAAGCCTCGAAAGCTTCATCCGGATCCATGCCGAGGTAGCGCGCATAAGATCGCACGTAGCCAGCGATAAAGCCGGGCGTGTCAAATGCGTCGGGATCACAATTTTCAATGGCAGCAATATAGGCAGCTTTGATGCGCAATTCGCGCTGAACATCAAGAAGAGATTTACCCATCGTTGCGCGTTCGCCGCGCATCACATCGCCAAGTCGCAATTCGAAATCATCGAACGCCTTGCGTTCGACTTTCTCCTCAACACTCTGTGAGTGTTTACGACCGATCATAATGCCTCTGCCCCGTCTTCCCGTGCCTGCCTAGCGTCGTGGTCAGGCCTTAGAATCGTCCCCACGATTCGTAGCTGACCTCTTGTTTATGTTAGGTTAACACAAGACAACTCTAATTTCATCTAGGTGTATACTAACCTACATCTTCGGCACGATTTAGCGCACAATGTGACCATAATCCGTCCATTGCGTGCACAAGGGCATTCATTTCATCCGGGCCGTGTACAGGCGAAGGCGTAAAGCGCAAGCGCTCGGTGCCACGTGGCACGGTCGGGAAATTGATGGGCTGCACATAAATTCCATGCTCATCCAGCAGCATATCGCTAAGGAGCTTGGTATGTACGGGGTTGCCGACCATTACAGGAACAATGTGGCTGCCATGATCGATGATCGGCAATCCAAGACCTTTGAGTCGCAGTTTCAAAATCCTGGCCTGGGTCTGGTGGGCTTCGCGCAGTTCAGGAGCACGTTTTAGAAAAGCCACAGATGCGGCGGCCCCTGCGGCGACCGCGGGTGGCAGGGAAGTGGTGAAGATGAAACCCGGCGCATAAGACCTTATAGCGTCGCACATTTTGTCTGATGCGGCGATATATCCGCCCATGACGCCAAAGGCTTTGGCGAGGGTGCCATTGATAATATCCAGACGGTGCATCAGGCGCTGCTGCTCCGCCACACCCGCACCGCGTGGACCATACATGCCAACGGCGTGCACCTCGTCGATATAGGTCAGCGCGCCGAACTCATCCGCCAGATCACAAATCGCTTCGATCGGACCAAAATCACCATCCATCGAATAGATCGATTCAAAGGCAATCAGCTTGGGCGCAGCCGGGTCATCTGCCTCCAGAAGTTCACGCAAATGTGCGAGATCGTTATGGCGAAAAATGCGTTTCGCACCGCCATTTCGACGCACACCCTCGATCATTGACGCATGATTCAGCGCGTCAGAATAAATGATCAGCCCCGGGAAAAGCTTTGGCAGTGTCGAAAGCGTCGCATCATTGGCGATATAAGCGGAGGTAAAGAGCAGTGCCGATTCCTTGCCATGTAAATCCGCCAGCTCCGCTTCCAGTCGCTTGTGATAGACCGTTGTTCCGGAAATATTCCGCGTACCACCAGAGCCCGCGCCTGTGGCGTCTATGGCTTCATGCATGGCCTCCAAAACCACTGGATGCTGGCCCATACCCAAGTAATCATTGCCACACCACACCGTGATATCCTGTGTCGTGCCATCCGCGCGCGTCCGTGTGGCGTGAGGAAACTGACCGTTGTGGCGCTCAATATCGATGAAGGTTCGATAGCGGCCTTCTTCGTGCAGGCGCGCAATCGCCTGATCAAGCTGGTCGTTGTAAGTCACCCGGTGTCTCCTCATTCGTTCCCGGTACAGAGCACCTTTGGAATCTTTCTAACAAGTTGAATATATGCCCAATCGTTTATGATCAATATGCTTAGCCTGCGCACCATGTCGCAGCCTTGACATGAATCAAGTCAGGCATCCGCATTTTTTTCTCGGCACCAACACCCCCAACACGCCCGTTCCACCTCTGGACACCGTCGAAACCGCTGCTACGGTCTGGCGCAACAAGAAGGAGCCCCCTGATGTCGCTAGATGCCGTTCTGTCCCGCATTGATTCCGATCTGCCCGAAGCCATGGATCGCCTTTTGGATTTGCTGCGCATTCCATCGATCTCAACCGATCCGGCCTTCAAGCAGGATTGCGACAGGGCGGCGGATTGGCTGGTAGCCGATCTCAACGGTCTTGGCGTCAAAACGGAGAAGCGTACCACCCCGGGGCACCCGATGGTCGTCGGTCATCTGGACGGCGACGGGCCGCATCTTCTTTTCTACGGGCATTACGATGTGCAGCCGGTGGACCCGCTGGAATTGTGGGACCGTGATCCTTTTGATCCGCAGATCGAACAAACGGTCAAAGGTCAGGTGATCCGGGGACGCGGATCATCGGATGACAAGGGCCAGTTGATGACGTTCATCGAAGCCTGCCGCGCCTGGAAAGCCGTGCATGGCAGCCTGCCCTGCAAATTGACGTTTTTCCTCGAAGGCGAAGAGGAAAGTGGCTCGCCTTCGCTTGTGCCATTTATGGAAGAAAACGCCGAGGAGTTGAAATCTGACATCGCCTTGATCTGTGACACCGGGCTCTTTGAAAGCAAAACCCCGGCCATTGTCACCATGCTGCGGGGCCTCTTGGGTGAGGAAATCACCATCACCGGCCCGGACATGGATTTGCATTCCGGCATGTATGGGGGCGTCGCCATCAATCCCATTCGGGTCATGTCGCGCATTCTGGCATCGCTGCATGACGATGAGGGGCGGATCACCATCCCGGCGTTTTACGACGGCGTGCCGGAACTTTCCGACGAGTTGGAAGCCCAATGGCAGGGGCTGGCCTTTGACCATAACACGTTTCTGGGGGATGTCGGCCTGTCGCGGCCCGCAGGCGAGCAGGACCGCACACCGCTTGAGATGATCTGGTCGCGCCCAACCTGCGAGATCAACGGCATCTGGGGCGGCTATACCGGCGATGGCTTCAAGACCGTTTTGCCTTCAAAAGCGCAGGCCAAAGTCAGTTTCAGGCTAGTGGGCGATCAGGATCCGCTCGCCATCCGCGAAAACTTCCGCAAAATGGTACGGGATATGTTGCCGGAAGACTGCGAGGTCAGCTTTGGCGGTCACGGTGCCAGCAAGGCTTCCATGACCGAGACGGAAAACCCTGCATTTGACGCAGCCCGCAAAGCGCTCAGCGATGAATGGCAGGTGCCTGCCGCTTATGTGGGCTGCGGCGGGTCGATCCCCATCGCCGGATTTTTCCAGAATATTCTGGGAACGACGCCTATGCTCGTCGGGTTTGGCAAAGATGATGACGCCATTCATTCTCCGAACGAAAAATACGATGTGGAAAGCTTTCACAAAGGCATCCGCAGCTGGGCCCGCATTCTGGAAGCGCTCACCTGACATGCATCGGTTGCCGGTCCCGGACCCGGACTGAGACCGGCAGCGGAGGGTCCCTGATATGCAAGGCTTTGAAAAGAACACCGCTGAGGTCAATGGGCAACATATCCATTTCGCCAGATGTGGATCTGGGCCTGCGCTCCTGTTGTTGCATGGTTTCCCCCAGACCCATGCGATGTGGCAGCAGATCGCACCGCGCCTGAGCGAAAATTTCACGGTGATTGCCCCTGACCTGCGTGGATACGGAGCCAGCTCGAAACCGGAAGGCACAGACAACTATTCCTTTCGGCACATGGCGCAGGATCAGCTGGCCCTGATGGATCACCTGGGGCATTCCGCCTTCCATATTGCCGGGCATGATCGGGGGGGGCGTGTGGCCCATCGGCTGGCGCTTGACGCGCCGGAGCGGACCCCTCAGCCTGACTGTCATGGATATCGTCCCGACCCACCTGCTTCTTGATCAACTCACAAGACAGGTCGCAACCGCTTATTACCATTGGTTTTTTCTGGCCCAACCCGCGCTGTTTCCTGAAAACATGATCGCAAAAGACCCAGACACCTATTTTGAGAGCTGTCTGTTGGGCTGGGGGGCGGCCAAACTATCCGATTTTGCGCCCGACGCCTTGGAAGCTTACAGAAATGCCTGGCGCGATCCCGATGCGATCCGCGGGATGTGTGCCGATTACCGCGCTGCCCTGCACATAGATTTCGACCTCGATGCGGCTGATCTCCACCGCAGGGTCACCTGCCCTTCGTTGGTCCTCTATGGTGCTGAAGGCGCGATGGCACGGGCTTTCGATGTGCCACAAACCTGGCGGGATCGCCTCGACAATATGGCGCAGGCGGCTGTTCCGGGCGGGCATTTCTTCATCGACCAATCGCCGGAACCGAGTTTTCAGGTTCTTTCCAGTTTCCTCAGACGCGTATCTGCTTCAAACCACTGACGGATCAAAACTGTCCCGGTGTTCAAGCTGAAGGAAGTGGCGCGGTTGACGGGGCTCGAACCCGCGACCCCCGGCGTGACAGGCCGGTACTCTAACCATCTGAGCTACAACCGCGCGATGACCGGCGGAATAGGCCAAGAGGTTTCAGGCGTCAATAGGCTGGCGGCCAGATTGCGTTCATATTCTCTCCGAAACCCGGCGGATCATAGTTCACCACTTCACCCGTTAAATCGTGTTAACCTTTCAAAGGCGCAACTACGACGCCACGTCCTGAAGGGGAAAGAAGATGTTTGTGCGTGTGACGCATTACCAGATGAAACCTGAATCAGTTTCCGCAATGACCGGAATACTGAACGATCTCAAAGAGCAGGTTATGGCGCTGCCGGGATTGCAGCAGTTCATCAACACAATCAATGAAGATGGCAGCGGATGTGTGATCTCCATCGTTGAAAATCAGGAGATTTCAGACAGCAACGCCAGCGCTGTTGCGGCACTCTGGGCCAACTTCCAGGACCACCTTGTGGCTCCACCAACGGCAAAAGGGTATGACCTGCTGGCCAACTGGCGCAACTGAGAGAACCCCGAAAAAGCAAAAAGGGACCGGAAGGTCCCTTTTCAAGCAGCGGTGGCGCGGTTGACGGGGCTCGAACCCGCGACCCCCGGCGTGACAGGCCGGTACTCTAACCATCTGAGCTACAACCGCCCACTGCACGTGCAAACCATGTTGCGCGTTGGGACGTCTTATGGCGCGGCTCGGAGCACGTCAAGCGGGTTGCGCATTTGTCAGGGATTTTTTTGACGTCACATCACCTTCACGCGCAAATTCTCGCTAGAGGGTGCTGGCTTTACCTGTCTGATCGGTCAAATCTGCGCGAATATGACCCGCCAATTCTGCACCCCAGCGCGCATATAGCGCCGCACCGGGATGGAATCCATCAGACGCCATCGTTTCGGGGTCGAGCCCCCAATCCGGTTGAACGATCTGAACCGTACTTCCAGTGCGCGTTGTCTGCTCCAGCGCGCGCGCCAAAACCTCAGCTTTGTGTCCCAGAAAGCGGGCCAGAGAGCCGGGTAACGCCGGGAAGGATCCCAGAGGCGGCACCGACGTGGCATAGATCCGGCGCACGGAAAATCGCTTGGTAAGAATCGCATGCAACGCCGTGGTTTCATCGACCCATTTCTCGGCGGGGCGCAATCGGGTCACATCGTTGACGCCCAATGCCGTCACCGCAACATCAAACGCATCTGCGGGTGCAGTTTCCAGAACTTTCGTCAATTTACGCGTCGTCAGACCGGTTTGCGCAATCAGCCGCCATGTCACAGTGTAGTTCCGAGCCAAGCTTCCGACGAGGTGCCCTGAAAGCGCGTCTTCCTGCCGGTCCACGCCGACACCTGCGGCCGAGGAATCCCCGACAATCAATAGCCGCAGCGCCGGACCCCTTCCGGCACCCCCCTGACGTTCGCCCGGTGGTTCCGGAAGCCTGGGCGTCCGCAAAATAACATAAATGGCTTGCCCGATCAGCACCGGAACCAGCGCCCTGCTGGAGGTTCCCCAAAACGCGTTCAACGGTCTGGCAGGGGAATGTATTCCGCATCATCACCGGGAGGTAGCTGGAACCGTCCATGCGCCCAATCACCGGCCCGCCACGCCTCCTTGGCGGCGTCAATGCGATCCTTGGACGACGCAACAAAGTTCCACCAGATATGTCTGGGGCCATTCAGCGTCGCGCCACCCAGCAGCATCAGACGCGCACCTTCCTCGCCCGCCTGCACCGAGATCTGATCGCCGGGTCGGAAGACCAGCATTTGCCCCGCATCGAAAACATCGCCCGCGACAATAATCGACCCCGAGATCAGATATACGCCGCGATCCTCATGGTCATCGGGCAAGGGCAACCGTGCATGTGCCTCCAAAAGAGCGTCGGCATAGAAGGTTTCGGAATACGTCTTTACGGGCGCCGTCTCACCGTAGGCCGTACCGAGGATCAGGCGCAGCTGCTTACCCTCCCCCTCCAACATCGGCAGCATGTCCTTGGGCGCGTGCTCAAAGGCCGCCGTATCGTCCTCTGCCTCTTCCGGCAGGGCAACCCATGTCTGCAATCCAAACAGATTATGTGGTTTTTTACGGATCTCTCCATCCGTTCGCTCTGAATGGGTAATGCCATGCCCGGCAACCATCCAGTTTACCGCCCCCGGTTCAATCCATTGGTCCGTTCCGAGGCTGTCGCGATGATGGATCTTGCCCTTGTACAGATAGGTTACCGTCGCCAGACCAATATGCGGATGCGGGCGGACATCGATGCCCTTGCCGGTAAGAAATTCCGCAGGACCCATCTGGTCAAAGAATATGAACGGGCCCACCATCTGCCGCTTGGGCGCAGGCAAAGCACGGCGCACTTCAAAACCACCCAGATCGCGGGCGCGGGGCACAATCACGGTTTCAATTGCGTCCACCGCGTCGCCCACCGGGCAATCGGGATCAAGGGACGGGTTCCAACTCATCTTGCGGCACCTCCACTGTTGTCCACAGAGAGCCTAGCGCAACCCGGACACCGGTCAAATCAGCAAAGACTAGATTTTGCGCTGCCCGCGACCCGGCCGGTTGGGCACCGTGGTATCGTCTATGCGTCGGGCCGCCTGATCCAACCGTGCCGCCATATGAATGATCTCCGACACATCGCCTGCGGATTGCTCAAGCGCCATCTCGTAGGCGGCATATTCAAGGAATTGCGCTGCAAGCTGCATGGCTTTGCGCACACGCTCCCCATTAGGCAACACGTCAAGCGCGGCCAAGGCCGATGAAAGGTCCACAACCTCGATGAAGTCATCGTCCGTCGGAGCGGTCATACCGTGTCCGCCTTAACCCAAATGCGTCCGTCTTCGACCGGTCAATTACCAGCCTTCAAGCCCTGGACGGTTCTACAATCGCTTTCTGACCTTTCGATCGGAAAGCATGCACATGCCACGCTGCTATAAACCCATTGTTTACCTATTCGACTTCGAGCAGAAGACGTCTTTTGCATAGATATTTATGCAAATTAACTTTTTCTCAATAATGTGACAATTGTCAACTTATGGTAGTTCACCTGAGACATTTTAACACGCATAGCGGTAAAAATGATCCAGTTTAGACTATTGCACCCGGCGCAAGGGAAGATTTTCAGGTCCGCTGAATATCTCCAGAACCTCTGACGACGACCGCTCGATTTTGGCCGCGCAATTGATCAGCTCGGCAACGTAGGATGCGGTGTGTTTCCCGGCGATCTCATAGGCAGAGAATTCAACCAGCTGCGCAGCAAGGCGAAGGGCCTGACCAGCGCGCTCCGGCTCAGGAAACTTCTCCAAATGATCCGCAAATGGCACGTCGCCAGTTTCCCGCGCTCTCGCGTCGATCTCTTGCAGCTCCGCCATAGATCCCTTGAAGTTGCCCATCTGGCGTCCCCTCATTACTCATCGTACGGACTTATATCCCGCCCTTTCAAGAAGAGGCACAGGTCGCATGTGCCACTCAAAGAGTGAAATACTCTTTTGTATCAAATTGCTGCATCGGCGAAATTATGCCGGTTGCATAAAATAGATACAAAGCAGAGGGAGATGGTGGGTCGTGAGAGGCTCGAACTCCCGACATCTTCGGTGTAAACGAAGCGCTCTACCAACTGAGCTAACGACCCGATGACGCGTGGTTTAGTCAAAGTCGCGCATGGCTTCAAGCCCCTATCGACAAGCGTTTCATTTCTTTGTTCTCAAGATGGTAGACAACCCCCTGCCCGCCCGGTAACCGGCCGATTTCGGATATATCCATCTCCAGAATGATCAGGCGCAACATGCGTGAGGTGATTCCATGTGTCACCAGCACCGATGGCTGGGAGAGCCTTTCAAGAAACGCCCGGCAACGCGCGTGAAGAGCGACAAATCCTTCTCCGCCCGGGGCTCTTTCGTATAGGTCCAACGCGCTTTCTTCACTCTCATCCATGGGGCGATCAATGATCAGTTCATCGCGCCGCATGCCTTCCCATTCTCCAACCGCGATTTCCGACAAGCATTGATCTGTGTTGATGGCAGCCACCAGACCATCCAATGCGATGGAGGCCGTATGAAATGCCCGGCCCTGCGGGCTGCACAACGCTTGAAAACCAGTAAGATCGCAGCTTCCCAATATCTGGCGTTGGGCGCGGGCCTGCGCGCGTCCCTGTTCGGTCAACGGGGAATCAAGGCGTCCCTGAATCCGGTGCTGGGCATTCCATTCAGTCTGGCCGTGGCGCAGGATGTAGACTGGCGGTATCATCTTTTGAGCTCTCTTGATCAGGCCGACAAACCTGTCCCTGACGCAGTTGCTTCTGGATGGCAAGCAGCGGGTTCCGTAGATGCGGCGTTTTTGAACAGCGGGGGTTCGACTGGCAGGCGCAAGCGGAATGCAGATTGGCGCATTTCGCAAGTACCAATTCTCTCCACCCCCACTATCTTAACGGGAATAAAGCCACCACAACGACCAGGGAGCCAGACGATGACGATCGAATTGAAACTCAACGGGACGACGCATCACGTCGATGCAGAACCGGGAACACCGCTGCTTTGGGTGATCCGCGATGACCTCAAGATGACCGGTACAAAGTTCGGATGTGGTGTCGCTGCCTGCGGGGCCTGCACGGTACATGTTGATGGCGAACCCGTCAGATCATGCCAAACCTACATCGAAGATGTTGAAGGCTCCGAGATTACCACGATCGAAGGTCTCGGTTCAGACGCCGCAAAAGCCGTCCAGACCGCCTGGGCCGAGCTGGATGTGGTTCAGTGCGGGTATTGCCAATCAGGGCAGATCATGTCCGCTGTCGGCCTGCTGACTGAAAACAAATCCCCAAGCGTCGCTGAAATCGACGACTACATGAACGGCAATGCCTGCCGCTGCGCCACCTACCAACGCATTCGAGCCGCCATCCAGCGCGCCTCAGAACTGATGGAGGCCTGATCCATGACACTCAACACAACCCGTAGAAGCTTTCTCGCATCCGCCGCCGCAGCCGGTGGCCTGCTAGCCATCGGCGTGACCCCCAAGGGTGCTCTGGCCAAGGCAGGTGGGAATGCGCTGAACCCATTTGTGACAGTCTCCTCTGATGGCACTGTCACAGCGATCCTCAAACATTTCGAAAAGGGGCAAGGTACTGCGACCGGGCTTTCGACGCTGATCGCAGAAGAAATGAACATGAGCCTGGATGCGATCGAGTTCGAATTCGCGCCTTCAAACCCCGATGTCTATAACAACCTGGCGTTTGGTCCGTTCCAGGGCACAGGGGGTTCCACCGCCATCGCCAATTCATACATGCAGTACCGGATGGCTGGCGCTGCTGCGCGCGAAATGCTGATCACAGCCGCCGCGCGGCGTTGGAATGCCGACCCGGCTGATCTGACCTTGCTCGATGGCGTTATTTCAGGTGCCGGAAAAGAGGGCATGATCGGAGAGTTCGTGGCTGAGGCAGCAACGCTCGACGTGCCCTCAGAGCCCACGCTCAAAGATCCATCCGCCTTCCGGGTCATCGGGGATGCGTCGGTTCATCGAAAGGATCAGGACGCCAAAATCAACGGAACCGCCGTTTACGCGATGGATATCCAACTCGAAAACCAGATGGTGGTGGTGATCAAGAGGTCACCGCGCATGGGGGGTACCGTCGCATCGTTTGATGCTGTGGGCGCGCAGAGCGTCAAAGGCTTCATCCAGGCGCTGGCGCTGCCCAACGGAGCGGGGGTCGCGATCTATGCCGACAAGACCTGGGCAGCTTTTCAGGCACGCGAAGCGGTTGAAGTTGAATGGGATTTCTCGTCCGCGGAAAGCCGCAGTTCGGAAGATATCAAACGCGAGCTCTTTGCAGCGCTTGACGATACATCGGAATTTGACGCGTCATCGGAGGCTGAACTGTCTGACACGCTTGCCGCCATCGAGGGTGCCGAGAAGGTTGTTGAGGAGACGTTTTACTTCCCACTGCTGGCGCATGCTCCCATGGAGCCATTAGGAGCCACAATCGAACCGCTTGCAGATGGCAGTGTGGTGATTCACGACGGTGCGCAGTTTCCCACCAATGACCATTCGGTGCTCTCCAGCATTCTCGAATTGCCGATGGAAAAGGTGAAGGTGAATACTATCCTGGCCGGTGGCTCCTTCGGTCGCCGCGCAACACCGACGGCCGACTATCAGGTGGAAATCGCGCTGGCTTTTGCCATGACGGATCGCACGCGCCCGGTAAAACTGGTCTGGTCGCGCGAGGACGATATCACTGCCGGTTACTATCGCCCGGCGTTCGCTCACAAGGTCCGAGTGGGGCTGGACAGCGATGGGAAAATCGTGGGCTGGGATCATCGCATTGCAGGTCAATCCATTTTCAAAGGTACCTTCTTTGAGAGCGTGATCGTGCATGACGGGATTGATCACTCATCGGTCGAGGGCGCTGCGGATACGCCTTACGCGATCCCGGGCATGCATTTTGGTCTGACGGATAACAAACCTGCAACCACGCTGCTTTGGTGGCGATCCGTCGGGCACAGCCATACCGCTTATGTCATGGAAAGCATGATGGATATTGCGGCCAAGGCAGCAGGCAAGGATGCGGTGGCCTTCCGGCTTGAATACCTCGCGGGCGACACTCCCGACCAACAGCGCAAAGCTGCGGTCCTTGAGCGTGCCGCGGAAAAAGCCGGTTGGGGCAAGGCAGCCGACGGTCGGAGCCAGGGCGTTGCCGTGCACAAATCATTTGGCTCCTTTGTTGCAGAAGTTGCCGAGATTTCACGAGACGAGGATGGCGCGATCAAGATCGAGAAGATCACGGCCGCCGTCGATTGCGGATTGGCCATCAATCCTGATGTGATCAAGGCCCAGATCGAAGGTGGGATCGGCTATGGCATCGGACACGCCATGCGCAACGAAATTACCCTGACCGAGGGCGCTGCGGATCAGGTCAATTTCCCTGACTATGAGCCGTTGCGCATTCACGACATCGCCGCGATTGAGACGCACATCATCCCCTCCGCCGAAGCCCCGACAGGCATTGGCGAGCCGGGAACGCCCCCTGCCGGACCGGCGCTTGCAAACGCGATTGCCGCCGATGGGCCCCGGATCACTTCGCTGCCGATGATCAACGAAGGCGTTGAATTCGTTTAGGGATTGGATCACAGCGACGCCCAGATCAACAGGAATCCGCTGCGCATAGATCGTGGCGGGTTTTTTCTTGGGGAGTTAGTTCACGCAGTCAAAAATGGTGGGTGATAAGAGATTTGAACTCCTGACATCTTCGATGTGAACGAAGCGCTCTACCACTGAGCTAATCACCCGCGATACTCGGTTATCCAAATGCATCGGCCGCTACAAGAGCAAATCAAGTGCTTCACACCTCATCCGCCGGTGTCTTTGCCTTTAGCGGTGGGTTTGTCTGGCGCACCTTGACGATCATGACCCGCCCATTGGCAAGCGTTTTTTCCCTGTTGATGCGCACCCGACCGAGGGGTGGCAAATTCAAAGACCGGCCCGCCGCAAGGCTTTCACCCAATTCAGCCAACATCGCCTCAACAACCGGTTTGGCGTCTCTCTTTTTGAGCCCCGTACGCGCAACGACACTCTCTATCAGTTCTTTCTTGCGCAGTGTTGTGGACTGCTCGTTAGCATTCCCGGTTCCCAATGCTACTTTCGAGATGTTGTCGGTCGCGGGCGCTTTGAGTGTTTTGGTCGTCGATTTAGGCTTCGGCGCCGCTTTGCCCGATCGGGCTTTTGCGCGCGGTGCACCTTTACGGCTCGTGTCTTTTGCTGTGCTCATAATGCCCCTCTGGCCGCTTTGGTTTATCGAGATCAGTCACGTGAAAGCGTTATTGACCAAAGCCTAAGGATATCGGCGAATAAAATCCACACATTCGATCCAAAACCGGTAAGCTTGTTAAGGCTGCGCTGTGCCACCGAGCCAAGGCACAGCGGACACCCTGCCACTGACATCTATTTTATCGCCCTCTTTCGGCTTCGCGTCTGCTCAAGAAAAAAGCAGCCCTTACGAGCTGCTTTTCCATTCTACTTTCGATTTTGCGATCAATGCGCCGTGGCAGCATCCGAATTATCTGATTTGGAGGAAATCGCGGCAGCCGCGGCCTCCTCTGCCTCCTGATCCCATTCAATCGCTTCTGGCGCGTGTGCGAGTGCGTGTTTCAGGACTTCCGATACGTGGCTGACCGGAATGATCTCCAATCCATCTTTCACATTGTCCGGAATTTCCGGCAAATCCTTGGCGTTCTCCTCCGGGATCAGAACCTTGGTGATGCCACCGCGCAGCGCCGCGAGAAGTTTTTCCTTCAGGCCACCGATGGGCATGGCATTCCCGCGCAAAGACACCTCGCCGGTCATCGCGATATCCTTGCGAACCGGAATCTGCGTCAGAACCGACACAATCGAAGTCACCATGGCCAGACCCGCGCTGGGGCCATCTTTAGGCGTGGCGCCATCGGGCACGTGCACGTGGATGTCGATTTTGTCGAATTGCGGGGGTTTGACACCGATTTTCGGGCTGATTGACCGCACATAGCTGGAGGCCGCGTCAATCGATTCTTTCATCACATCGCCCAACTTGCCCGTGGTCTTCATCCGACCTTTGCCCGGCAGACGCAGCGCTTCGATGCTCAGCAGTTCACCTCCGACTGATGTATATGCCAGCCCTGTAACCACGCCGATCTGGTCCTCTTTCTCAGCCAGACCGTACCGGAACTTTTTCACGCCGAGGAAATCATCCAGGTTTTCGTCGGTGACGGTCACCGCATCGGCCTCTTTCTTGATGATTTTAGTGAGCGATTTCCGAGCAACCTTTGCGATTTCGCGTTCCAGATTCCGCACACCCGCTTCGCGCGTGTAGGTCCGGATCATCTCGGTCAGCGCGGAATCCTCTAGGCTGAATTCCTTGGATTTCAAACCATGGTTCTTGATTTGCTTAGGCACCAGATGCTGTTTCGCGATCTCGCGTTTCTCGTCCTCGGTGTAGCCAGCCAGCGGAATAATCTCCATCCGGTCCAGCAACGGGCCCGGCATATTGTAGCTATTCGATGTGGTCAGGAACATCACATTGGACAGGTCGTATTCGACCTCCAGATAGTGGTCTACAAACGTCGAGTTTTGTTCTGGATCAAGCACCTCAAGCATCGCCGACGCAGGATCACCACGGAAATCTTGCCCCATCTTATCGATTTCATCCAATAAGATCAGTGGGTTCGTGGTTTTCGCTTTCTTCAGCGCCTGAATGATCTTGCCCGGCATCGAGCCGATGTAGGTACGACGATGGCCCCGGATTTCGCTCTCGTCACGCACACCGCCAAGACTGATCCGAATGAATTCCCGCCCGGTTGCCCGCGCAACGGACTTGCCAAGACTGGTTTTGCCCACGCCCGGAGGACCGACGAGGCACATGATCGGGCCTTTCAGTTTGCTTGAGCGTTGTTGCACCGCCAGATACTCGACGATCCGTTCCTTGACCTTGTCGAGACCGTAATGGTCGTCGTCCAGCACCTTCTGCGCCCGGCCAAGATCCTTTTTGACGCGGGATTTCACGCCCCACGGGATCGACAGCATCCAGTCGAGATAGTTGCGTACAACAGTCGCCTCGGCAGACATCGGGCTCATGTTCTTGAGCTTCTTGATCTCCGCATCGGCTTTTTCGCGTGCTTCCTTGCTGAGCTTGGTGTCGGCAATCTTGGCCTCAAGCTCGGCCACCTCGTTCTTGCCGTCCTCGCCGTCTCCCAGCTCCTGCTGGATCGCCTTCATCTGTTCGTTCAGGTAGTACTCGCGCTGCGTCCGCTCCATCTGCGATTTCACGCGTGTCTTGATCTTTTTCTCCACCTGCAGCACGGACATTTCGCCCTGCATCAGGCCGTATACTTTTTCCAGACGTTCAGAAACGCTGAGTGTTTCCAAAAGATCCTGTTTCTGATGCACTTCGATGCCCAGATGCCCGGCAACGAGATCGGCCAGCTTGGCTGGTTCCGTGGACTCGCCAACCGCTGCCAGCGCCTCCTCCGGAACATTTTTCTTGACCTTTGCGTAGCGCTCGAATTCATCCGACACCGTGCGCAACAATGCTTCGGTTGTTGCAAGGTCGCCGGGCATCTCGGTCAGGTATTCGGCGCGGGCCTCAAAGAAACTGTCGTTGTCAAGATACTCGGTGATGCGCACACGTGCCTGACCTTCGACCAGCACTTTGACCGTGCCATCGGGCAATTTCAGCAACTGCAGGACATTGGCAAGAACACCGGCCTTGTAAATTCCATCACTATCGGGATCGTCAACGCCGGGGTCGATCTGACTGGACAGCAGAATTTGCTTGTCATCGGCCATGACCTCTTCCAGGGCACGGACCGATTTGTCCCGACCGACAAACAGCGGCACGATCATATGGGGAAACACCACAATATCGCGCAACGGCAATACAGGGTATGAGGCGTTCAGAGGCTCTTGCATGCTCTTTCCTTGTTTTTGGCAAGACGGCACTGGTCCCGCATATGCAGCAACGCTTGGCCATCTCCAGGCTTGGAAGCTAAAGGTGGGGCGCACCCCAACCAAAATCAACCTTACCGCTCTTTTTTGCTCCGGTCAGAATGACCACTGACCACGGAAATCACAAGCCGTCAAATCGCATCTATCCCCAACAAAGATGCACCTAATTCACATTTGACCGGTCCGTCAGCGACACTGATAAAGACGAGACACGCGAAGACAGAACCTTCACCTCATCCGCAATGACGGTAAACCCCTTGCCGGCATCCCCTGCTCTCGCTGCCTCGATTGATGCATTTGTGGCAACCATATTGATCACGCGGCCGATTTTACCGATCTCCATCGCGATGGAACTGGTGTGATCCATTTCATCCGCCTTGCCCTTGTCCGTCAGTTCGAGGAAGAAGGCGCCCAGTTCCGCGCTGAAGGCGCTGACACCTTTGGCAACGCGCGTGCAACAAAGATCATACATGTTTCCTGATGGTCTGAAGCCTTTAACGGCATCCTCGCTGACGGAGCACCGATCTGTGATGCCAACCAAATCGGCCAGAGCTGACGTAATTTCGACCAGAGATTTGGACAAACCTTCCGGCAGCACAACCTCATGCGGCGCAAGATATGTTCCTTCAAGATCCCGCGCAGCCACGAATCCGTCGCGCAGGCGTGATGCGGCCTCGGCGAATTCCGCCGGGGAGACGTTCTGAGCACCCTCGTTATCGGCTTCCATGTGATGGATGAGCACTTGCAGCGCCGCGACACGCGTTGGAGCGATCTTGCTGAGGACATCATGCAACGTCCGGTCCAGCGAACGTTCTTCCTTATCCCTTGCATGTCTGCGTTTACTGCTCATCTCGGCACCTCCACAATTACGTGGATCAAACTTATGCGGCGGCGGGTTAAGCTTGCGTTAAGCCGTCCCTAGAAACGGATGAAACTGGCCTCTTGGGCGTGTCAGATCGGCGCGATGTCGCCATCCGCGCGCGCGCTGTGAAAATTATCTTGCCAGGCACCAAAGACACCTTCTGCGATGGCGGTGCGCATCTCCTCCATCAAGTCCTGATAATAGGTCAGATTGTGCCAGGTCAGCAGCATGGAGGAGATAATCTCCTGACTGCGGAAGACATGGTGCAGATAGGCTCTGCTGTAGTTCCGGCAGGCCGGACATCGACAGGCTTCATCCAACGGACGCGGGTCATCTGCGTGCCGTGCGTTCTTGATGTTGACGACCCCGCGACGGGTGAACACCTGCCCCGTGCGCCCCGAGCGGCTTGGCAGCACACAGTCCATCATGTCGATCCCACGCGCGACCGCCCCTACGATGTCATCCGGTTTGCCGACCCCCATAAGATACCGAGGTTTGTCCTGAGGTAGCTGGTCGGGCGCGAAATCAAGACAGCCAAACATCGCCTCCTGACCTTCGCCCACCGCCAGACCTCCGACGGCATAGCCGTCAAAGCCGATGTCAGTCAGCGCCGCTGCACTCTCCGCCCGCAAATCAGGCTCCAGCCCCCCCTGCTGAATGCCGAAAAGCGCATGCCCCGGTCGGTCCCCAAAGGCATCGCGCGACCGGGCCGCCCACCGCATCGACAACTGCATGCTCTGAGCGATCGTTGCCTTCTCCGCAGGCAAGGCCGGGCATTCGTCGAAACACATTACGATGTCAGACCCCAGAAGCCTCTGTATTTCCATGGACCGCTCGGGCGTGATTTCGTGTTTGGAGCCGTCAATATGGCTCTTAAAGGTGACCCCATTTTCGGTCAGTTTGCGCAAAGCCGCGAGGCTCATGACCTGAAAACCACCTGAATCGGTCAGGATCGGCCGCTCCCAATTCATGAACTTGTGCAGCCCTCCCAGCCGGTCGATGCGTTCCGCCGTTGGCCGCAGCATCAGGTGATAGGTGTTTCCCAGCAAGATATCTGCACCGGTTTCTCGCACCGAACCGGGCATCATGGCCTTGACGGTGGCGGCGGTACCAACAGGCATGAACGCCGGGGTACGAATGTCCCCTCGCGGCGTGCTGATGAGGCCCGCGCGCGCCTTGCCATCCGTGGCTGTCCTGGCAAAGCTGAACCGCTGCATCGATATTTCCTTTTTGCTAACCTTTCGCGCGATAAACGGAATGCAGCCAACTTGCAATATTGGGTGCAAAGCGCCACTTTAATCCTGCGGAACACTCATAAGGACGCGTGATTTGAACATTGAAGAGTTAGTCGTGTCGCTGATCGAAAGCAGCCTGGTTTTTCTGCTTCTGGCGGCGTTGTTCATCGTATTGGTCATCAAGGCCGTCAAGATCGTTCCGCAGTCAGAGAAATACGTGATCGAACGCTTTGGCCGTCTACGCGCGGTACTGGGGCCGGGCATCAACCTGATCGTGCCTTTCATTGACCGTGTGGCACATGAAATATCCATTTTGGAACGACAATTGCCCAACGCCAGCCAGGACGCGATCACCAAGGACAACGTGCTGGTTCAGGTTGAAACATCTGTTTTCTATCGCATCACCGAACCGGAAAAGACTGTCTACAGAATTCGTGATGTCGATGCAGCCATTGCAACCACCGTCGCGGGCATCGTCCGGGCGGAGATCGGCAAGATGGATCTGGATGAAGTGCAGTCCAACCGCTCGCAGCTGATTACAACCATCAAGTCACTGGTCGAGGATCAGGTGGACGATTGGGGCATCGAGGTGACCCGCGCCGAAATCCTCGACGTCAATCTCGATCAGGCCACGCGGGATGCCATGTTGCAGCAGCTCAACGCAGAACGCGCCCGCCGCGCCCAGGTCACAGAGGCCGAAGGGTCGAAACGCGCGGTTGAACTGGCGGCGGACGCCGAACTCTACGCCTCTGAGCAAACGGCAAAGGCCCGCCGCATCCTGGCCGATGCGGAAGCCTACGCAACTCAGGTTGTCGCGAAAGCGATCAACGAAAATGGTCTGGAAGCCGCGCAATATCAGATCGCCCTCAAACAGGTTGATGCGCTCAACGCGCTTGGTGCGGGTGACGGCAAACAGACCATCGTTGTACCCGCTCAGGCGATTGAAGCCTTCGGCGACGCATTCAAGCTGCTCAAAGGGCGTGGTGCATGACCGGACTGCTCGAATTGTGGTGGGTGTGGATGGCTGCGGCGCTTGCGCTGGCAGTGATCGAAGTTCTGGTCCCGGGGTTCATTTTCCTTGGTTTCGCGATTGGCGCATTGATCATGGTGGCTGTTGTGCTTGCCTCTCCGGGTTTCAGCGCGCCAGCGTTGCTGGCTATTTTTGCAGGCCTCTCCCTGCTGGCCTGGATCGGCCTGCGGATGGCCTTCAAGAAGCAATCCACGGCGGCACGGATCGTGCGCGACGATATCAACGACAACTGAACGCGGCCTTCGCCAGGCGCCAGTCTTTTGCCATGGTTGAGATCACAGGATGCACCTGTTACCCCGGTTGGAACGCATAATCGGGGGATGACATGGAAAAACTGACTTTTGGGTGGGAAGAATGGGTCTCTCTGCCCGACCTCGGGTTGCCCGCGCTCAAAGCCAAGGTAGATACGGGCGCGCGCACCTCCGCATTGCACGCCCATGACATTGAGGTGTTTGGCCCCGCTGCAAAGCCCAAGGTGCGCTTCAACGTCCACCCGATTGCCGGGCGTCAGGATGTTGCGATCACCTGTTCTGCGCCACTTGTGGACCGACGTGAAGTCACCTCATCGAACGGCGAGACCGAACAGCGGTTTGTGATTTCCTCCACGCTCAGCGTCGGCGATCAGCATTGGCCAATCGAGATCACCCTGACCAATCGCGGTGCCATGTCGTCGCGCATGCTGCTGGGGCGGCAGGCCCTTAGCGATCACATCTCGATCTCGCCAACCGAGAAGCGCCTGCAACCCGATCTGAGCTACGACGTCTACCACACCGCAGCCCTCAAACGCCGCGCCCCCAAACGCGCGCTGCGCATTGCCGTGCTCAGCCGTGAAGACAATTATTCCACGCGCCGCCTTGTGGAGCTGGGTGAAGCCAAGGGGCACACCGTCGAGGTCATCAATACCACCCGGTGTTACATGGCGATCAATACCATGGCGCCCGAAGTGCACTATGACGGCAAACGCCTGCCCAGATATGATGCGGTTATCCCCCGTATTGGGGCCTCGATCACCCCCTACGGCACGGCCGTGATCAGACAGTTCGAGACCATCGGCACCTATTGCGTCAACGGCTCTGCCGGGATCACGGCGTCGCGCGACAAACTGCACGCGCATCAGGTTCTGGCGTCGAAGAAAATCGGCATGCCCGTTACCGCCTTTGCCGCCTCCCCAAAAGATACCTCGAACCTGATGGGGCTTGTCGGAACCGCCCCGCTGATCGTGAAGCTGCTGGAATCCACACAAGGCAAAGGCGTCGTGCTTGCGGAAACGAAAAAGGCGGCCGAATCCGTCATTGATGCCTTCCGCGGCCTCAAAGCGAATTTCCTGGTTCAGGATTTCGTCAAAGAGGCGGCAGGGGAAGACATCAGATGCCTTGTCATTGCGGGCAAGGTGGTCGCGTCAATGAAACGCACGGGTGCCGAAGGGGATTTTCGATCCAACCTGCACCGAGGGGGGTCGGCCAAGGTTGTTCGCATCACCAGGGAGGAACGCGACACAGCCGTACGCGCGGCGCGCGCCTTTGGGCTGGGCAAGGCGGGTGTCGATCTTTTGCGGTCGGAATCCGGCCCCAAGGTCCTTGAAGTCAATTCCTCTCCCGGTTTTGAGGGCATCGAAAAGGCAACCGGCAAGGACATCGTCGGCAAGCTCTACGACGAGATCGAAGCCCGTGTGAAACCGCAACCCGCGCGCAAACGCAAAGGTTGACCGGTCCGGTCCCGGAACATCACAAAATCGCGCAGGCCATTGTTCGGCTGCATGTTTTGCCCCTAATGAGAGGCCAGGACGTCGCGGAGTGTTCATGTTCAGCAGTGCCATCATCCTTTTTGCCTTCATTCTGGGCTTTGCACTTTCTCGCGCCAGCACCTGCACCGTGGCGGCGACAAAACGGCTGGTGCTTCAGCGCAGGATCGATTGGTTTTTAGGGATCATGGTGGCCGTCAGCTGGTCCGCACTGACGCTGTTTGTTCTGCATAGCCTGCTGCCCGGCAGTGCCGCACGGCCCGACAGCTACGCCATGAACGCCACCTTGTTCGCTGCCTCGGCCGTCATGGGGCTCGGTGCCTGGATGAACGGCGGATGTTTCATTGGCACCATTGGCCATATCAGCAGCGGCAACCTGTCCTATATCGCGACCTTTCTGGGCCTCGCCCTGTCGCGGCTGATCGGGCAATGGCCGCCGGTGACCCAGGCGCTGGATCTGCGTCCCGTGCCGCGCATGTCCCCGGATACAGGGCTGCTTTACTGGATCATCGTTGGTAGCTTTACCGCCTTGGTGATTTGGAGCATCTGGCGCATCTACCGCCGTCGGCAACAGGCCGTCATCGCCCTCGGCGTCATGGGTGTCGCCGCAGCGCTGCTTTTTGCCCACCGTCCCGACTGGAGCTACGAAGCTTTGATTGGTCGCTTCGTACAAGGGCAACCGGTGTCACAGGACTTGACGATAGAATTGGCGGTTGCGGCACTTTTTGCCGGGGCCATCCTGTCTTCAGCACTCAACAGCCGGTTTCGCCTGTCGCACGCCGGATTGCGAACCACGATATGGTGTTTTCTAGGCGGCACCTTGATGGGATTGGGTGCGCTTTATGTTCCGGGCGGCAATGATACGCAGTTGTTGTGGGTCATGCCCGGTCTGGCGTTTCACGGATTTGCCGCCTATCTGACCATGGTTGCCGTCGTCGCCATGATGATCCTGCTTTTTCATCGCAAGAACCGCTGAACGCCTTCCATGTGGCCCTATTCTGTGGGCCCGCCTCGACCGCTGTTGTGCGCGTCCCACTGTTTTTGATTGCGCGTCACACTCTTTACGCCCCGCCGGACAATCCCTATATAAAACACTCAGGATTAACCCCGAGGCCCGTATGACCAACGCACCAGAACCGCTTGAGGGGGCGCCGCTTATTGCCCCTTCGTCCACCGACCACCCGCTCTATGAGCAGGTTGTCGAGGCTTGCCGGACGGTTTATGACCCGGAAATTCCGGTCAATATATACGAGCTTGGCCTCATCTATACCGTTGATATAAATGCGGAAAACGAAGTAGACATTAAAATGTCGCTGACCGCCCCAGGCTGCCCTGTGGCCGGGGAAATGCCCGGATGGGTGGCGGATGCAGTCGAACCTCTGGCCGGTGTCAAACAAGTCAGCGTTGAATTGGTCTGGGAGCCGCCCTGGGGTATGGATATGATGTCTGATGAGGCGCGCCTCGAATTAGGCTTTATGTAAACCAACAATTTGCCAGCAGTTGTCTGGCAGGCTCGGACTGCCTAAGTTAGCTCCGAAAGAGAGGTTTCATGTTTGGCATTCCGGGCAAGCAAGCTGTCACATTGACGCCGAAAGCGGCGGCACAAGTATCCAAGTTGATGCAAAGCGCAGGACACGCAGGCCTGCGCATCGGCGTCAAGAAAGGCGGCTGTGCGGGCATGGAATACACCATGGAATATGTCACCGAAACCAATCCCAACGACGAGGTTGTCGAACAGGATGGGGCCCGTGTAATGATCGCTCCGATGGCGCAGATGTTCCTCTTTGGCACCGAGATCGACTATGAAACCTCTCTGCTGGAGAGCGGGTTCAAGTTCCGCAATCCCAATGTGACCGAAGCCTGTGGTTGTGGCGAATCCATCAAATTCGGCTGACCCCGGCGTTTCTCTGATTGCTGCATTCTGAACCCGGTCCGCCCTCGGCGATTGCCGCCGCAGTCAGGGGCTGTTACCAACATGCCAAAGCGAATGAGGGAGGCAATCATGCGGCGCAAACTGGCGGCAGGTAACTGGAAAATGAACGGCTCACAGGAGAGCCTTGCAATGCTGGACGCGCTCGGCACTGAGCATGCGCAGAGCCCCTGCGACATTGCCATCTGCGTCCCTGCGCCCCTGTTGATCCCCGCAGCGACGCGCGCCGCCGGTGGACCGGTCGGCGTCGGCGCACAGGACTGCCATGCCGAACCGAAAGGTGCCCACACCGGCGATATCGCCGCCAATATGATCGTGGATGCCGGTGCGTCCTGCGTGATTGTCGGCCACTCGGAACGGCGCGAAACCTACAACGAGACGGATGCACAGGTCTGCGACAAGGCCGCCGCGGCTCAGGCCGAGGGGTTGATCGCCATCGTCTGCATTGGGGAAAGCCTGCAACAACGCGAAAGTGGTAACGCCCTGCCGGTTATCCGCGCACAGCTTGAAAACTCGGTTCCCGATGGCAGCACTGGTGCAAACCTTGTTGTGGCCTATGAACCGATCTGGGCCATTGGTACCGGCAAAATCCCCACATTAGACGAGATCGCAGAAGTGCATGCCGCCCTGCGCGCCGATCTGGTTGCACGCTTTGGCGATGATGGGAACGCCATTCGCCTGCTCTATGGCGGATCGGTCAAACCGGGCAATGCCGCCGAAATCTTTGCCACCGCGGATGTGGATGGTGCGCTGGTCGGCGGGGCGAGCCTCAAGGTAGAAGATTTCTCTCCCATCATCTCGGCACTCGCGGCAAGCTGACCAGACTGAAAAATGGCCGGAGGAGACCCCGGCCATCTTACCTATTTCACGATGATTTCAGGCCCCATCACGAGGGTTGGTAGCCATGTGCTGATGATCGGGATGTAGGTCACCATGATCAGAAAGACAAAGAGCACAGCCGTGAAGGGCAGTGCCGCCTTGACCACAGCCCACATCGGCATGTTGGCCACGCCCGAGGTCACGAAGAGGTTGAGACCCACCGGCGGCGTGATCATCCCGATCTCCATATTCACCACCATGATGATGCCGAGGTGAATGGGGTCGATGCCAAGTTCGATGGCAATCGGAAACACAAGCGGCGCCACGATCACCAGGAGCCCGGAAGGTTCCATGAATTGCCCGCCGATCAGCAGGATCACGTTCACGATCACCAAGAAGACGATGGGGCCAAAACCTGCGTCCAGCATGGCCGCCGCAATCTGCTGCGGGATCTGTTCGTCCGTCAGAACATGTTTCAGGATCAGCGCGTTGGCGATGATGAACATCAGGGTGACGGTCAGTTTGCCAGCCTCAAAGAGTGTGTTCTTGGTGTCGCGATGGAAAAACGCGGTCACCAGAGCGAGCGGTTTCTGGATCAGGCTCAGGTTGCGGGCATCATCGCCCTTGACGTGCAACGGCCCCATGTCCCGGTAGACAAAACTGGCAATGAAAAAGGCGTAGACCGCCGCCACAGCAGCCGCCTCCGTCGGTGTGAAGATGCCCCCGTAGATGCCGCCCAGAATGATCACGATCAGGAACAGACCCCATCCGGCTTCTCGACCGGAGGCAAAGACCTCTCCCCAGCCACGCCACTCGCCCTTGGGCAGGTCGCGCATCTTGGCGATGATGTAGATCGTCACCATCAACATGGTGCCCGCCATCAGGCCCGGAATGACCCCCGCCAGAAACATGCGCCCGACGGAAACATCGGTGGCCGAGGCATAGACGACCATCACGATGGACGGCGGGATCAGGATGCCCAGCGTGCCCGCATTGGCGATGACACCAGCGGCGAAATCCTTGGTGTAGCCCACCTGCCGCATGCCCGCGATGACAATGGAGCCGATGGCCACAACGGTTGCGGGAGAGGAGCCCGAAAGGGCCGCAAAAAGCATACAGGCAAAGACGCCGGCGATCGCCAGACCGCCCGGTAAATGCCCCACAAGCGCGATGGAAAAGCGGATGATCCGCTTGGCCACACCGCCCGTCGACATGAAACTTGAGGCCAGAATGAAGAAGGGAATGGCCAGCAGGGTATAATGGCCCGCCATCGCCTGGAACAGCGTCTGCGCGATGGAGGCAAGTGAGGTGTCCGACAGCACCAGCAGAAACACGATAGAGGACATGCCCAGGCTGATCGCGATCGGCACGCCGATCAGCATCAGGCCAACGACCATGGCAAAAAGGATAGCGACTTCCATGGGTTAGTCCCCCGCGTTCATGTGTTTGACGGCTTCAACCTCGTCTTCGGCCTCGTGGCTGACAATGAGGCTGGTCGCTTGTCCATTCAGCAACCGAAGCGTCGCCTGGATGAAGCGAAAGAGCAGCAGCGCCATGCCAAAGGGCAGCATCGCATAGGGAATGAACCGCGGGATTTTCTCATAGGCTTCATTTTCGTTGAAGATCGGTTCTATCCAGCGCAGCCACTCGGGCATCGGCATGTCCACAACCTCGTACCAGGCCTGATCGCGACTGTTCTCAAACCCGGTCGGGAACCAGCGCCCGCTGGTGGCATCAAATCCGGCAAAGGGTGCCCAGTAATCCCACGCGCCTTTGAACACAAGTGCTGCATAGATCAGACACACAGCGGCGGCCACCAGTGCCAAAGCGCGTCGCACCGGGGGAGAAAAGAGATTGATCACCGCGTCCACACCAAGATGGGCCGTGACCTTAACGCAGTAACTCACGCCAAAGAGCACCAGCCAGGCAAAAAGAAACGTCACCGCTTCAAGCCCCCAGATGATGCCGGTGTTGAACCCGTAGCGCAAAACCACGTTGATGAAGGTCAGGATGGTCATCAACCCGAGGATCAGGGCAATGGCCGTTTCCTCGATTTCATTGACGATCCGGCCCAGAATCGTTTCGGCCTCGTAGGAATGCGACATCTGCGCCCCCTCCCCCTAAATGTTCCGTCCGGCCCGCAAAACCGGGGCCGGACGGTCCGATTGTGTTGGTTTTAGAAGCCTGCGTTAATGGCTTGTGCCGCGTCGATGTTGTCCTGACCGACGTCATCTTTGAACTGCTCCCAAACGGGCTTCATGGTGGCAACCCATTCGGCGCGTGTGGCATCGTCAAGCTGGCGCACAACGCCGCCCGCTTCGATGATCGCGGCCTTGGCCTGCTCGTTCACCGCAGTCGATTCGGCGTTCCGGGTCTCAGTCACCTCAGCGATGATCGTTGCCAGTTGATCGCGCACATCCGCGTCCAGCGCATCCCACCAGTCGGTGGAGGCCACAACCATATAGTCGATGATGCCGTGGTTGGTCTCAGTAATGCCGTCCTGCACTTCAAAGAACTTCTGGCCGTAGATATTGGACCAGGTATTTTCCTGTCCGTCCACAACGCCGGTTTGAAGCGCACCGTAAACTTCGGAAAACGCCATCGGCTGGGGCGAGCCACCAAGTGCCGCCATCTGCGCCTTGAGTACGTCAGAGTTCTGCACCCGGAATTTCAGACCACTGGCATCAGACGGGCTGTTGAGCGCCTTGTTGGCGGACATCTGCTTCATGCCATTGTGCCAGAAAGCCAGTCCAATCAGACCACGCCGCGTCATCGATTCCTTCATCGCCTGACCGGTTTCGGAGTTCTGGAAGGCATCAACCGCATCGATGTTCTTGAACATGAACGGCAGGTCAAAAATGCGGAAGACCTTGGTGAACTGTTCGAATTTGGACAGTGATGGTGCTGCCAGTTGAACATCGCCCTGCAACAGCGCTTCCAGCACCTGGTCATCGTTGTAGAGCGTGGAATTTGGGAAAACCTCCATACAGGCTTTGCCATTCATTTCCTCATTCACGCGGGTTTGCAGCAAGGATGCGGCAATGCCCTTGGGGTGACGGTCGGTATTTGTGACGTGGCTGAACTTGATGACAACTTCGCCATCATCGCAGGCCGCTGCGACGGCGGACGCGCTGACAGACAGGGTCAAAGCTGTCAAAGCAGCTGTGAAAATTCTCATATGGTTTCCTCCCAGAGATTTTTATTTTCGGTTTACACATCGGGCACCGCAAAGCGATGCGCTGTACCATATCAAATAGCCTGTCTGATCGCAGGGCAAGAGCTATTAATTACCGTACTGCTTTGCTCGTATAGTTATTTAGAATCAGTCTGTTATGAAGGCTTACAAGCGGCATGCACACGGGACCGTCTCACGCGGGTGTGCGAAAACCCACACTTTGTCGCGCCAGGTTGTGCGAAAATCCGCACATTACTCCGTGCGGTATTTTTCCGCCCGAATCCCGTATCGGCTCAGCTTGTCGTAAAAGGTCTTTCGCGGCAGTTTCAGCGCTTCGGCGGCAACAACCGCCCGACCTTCCGCGCGCGTCAATGCCTGCTCCAGCAAACTCTTTTCCACCTGCGCCATCTGTTCGGCCAGACCCAAAGCGCCATCCTCCGGCGTGTCTTCGGCCAGTCCCAGCGCAAACCGCATGGCTTCGGACATCAGGGCACGTGCATTGCCCGGCCAGTCACGGGCCATAAGCCCGGCCACCACCTGAGGTGTAATCTCCGGCGCGCTCAGGCCCGCCTGCTCGCTCGCCTGAGCGACGTAATGTTGGAAAAGCGTGGGAATATCTTCGGGCCTTTCTGACAACGACGGAATGCGTACCGGCGACACTTCCAACCGGTAATAAAGTTCGGAATTCAAATGCCCGGCCGCAACACAGGCGGCCAGATCGCGGTTTGACCCTGCGATGATGCGCGTTTGCGTTCCGGTCTCCAGCGCTTCCATCAAAACAAGTTGAGCCTGCGCCGGCATCTGGGTGATTTCGTCGAGAAAGAGACTGCCTGTACGTGCGGTGTCCAGCGCCTCATTTAACGTCCCCACCTCCAGCCCGGCGGCCGCACGTTTGACAAAAGGCGCTTTGGAGCGTGGCGAGCACAGATGGATCACCTCTGCCACCTTGGAAATACCCGTTCCGGGCGCGCCGGTCACCAGAACTTCGGTATCAGCCAAAGCCACGCGCCGGACCCTTGCACGCAACCCGTCGGCCAGTTGAGACGTACCAAAAAGCATGCGCGCTGCCGGATCGCCCGTGGCAATCAGCGATTTCAGACGCCGGTTTTCCAGCACCAGCGCGCGGGTTTTCAAAGCGCGTTCCAGAACGGCCAGCAGGTCCGTCGGCGCGCAGGGTTTTTCCAGAAAATCAAATGCCCCCTGCCCGACGGCCTTCATCGCTGCGGGGATATCGCCTTCACCGGTTAACAGGATGACCGGCAAATCCGCGTCCTGAGCGCGCGCATAGGAGAGCAAATGAAAGCCATCGCGCCCCGGCATGCGAAGATCGGACAGGATCACCCCGTCAAATTCCGGCGTGATCAGGTCCTTGGCCGCAACAAAGGAATTCGCGGTGATCGGTTCCAGATCCGCCAGTTCCACCGTTTGCGCCAAAGCGTCACGCACCGCAGCGTCATCATCAACCAGAAGAACCTTTTTGCTCATGCGGCTTCCTGCGCGACCCAAGGACGGATTTCAACTGTGAAAACCGCCCCCGTCGGATCGTTACGCACCCGGATTTCACCCCCGAAACTTTGCATGATGCCGTAGGAAATCGACAGGCCAAGCCCCATGCCTTCTGACGCACCCACCTCCTTGGTTGAATAGAACGGGTCAAACACTTTATCCGGGTCAGACACGCCCGGGCCGGTATCCGCGATCGCGACCTTGACGCTCTCCCCTTCGACAACCCGCACGCGCAAAATTCTGGTGGGCGCATCGGTCATGGCATCCAGCGCATTGGTCATGAGATTGACGAAAACCTGTCCCAGACGCACCTCGCCGCCCCGCACCCAGACCGGGTGGCCCAAAGGGTCAAATTCAATTGATGCGCCCATTTTTGCAGCCCGATCCGCAATCATTTCCACAGCGCTCACCAGAACAGCGTTCAGATCGACGCGTGATATGGGTTCGGATTGTTGCGTTGAAAAGGCGCGCAGGTTCTTGATGATGCGCCCCATACGGCGTGACATATCCGAGATCCGGCCCAGATTCTCTGTTGCGCGATCAGGCTTGCCACGTTCCAGAAAGAGTGCCGCATTTTCGGCAAAGGAGCGGATCGCCATCAGAGGTTGGTTCAGCTCGTGGCTGATCCCCGCGCTCATCTTGCCCAGAGCGCTTAATTTACTGGCCTGGACCAGTTCTGCCTGTGCCTGCGCCAACGCCGTCTGGGCCTCTTTCCGGTCGGTCACCTCCTGACGCAACGCCTCATTGATCTCTGACAGTGCCGTCGTACGCCGTGCCACACGGTCTTCAAGCTGCGCATTGGCGCGCGCAAGTGTGCGACGCCTTTCGGTGGCCAGAAACAGCAGCGCCCCAAAGGCCAGACAAAGGGCCGCAACAACTGTCGCCTGAAGCTGCGCGAGCTGCCGTGCCGGAGCCACGTCCACCAGAACCTCGCCGGTCAACCCGATGATCGGCAAATCCTGCACCAGATGCAGCGCATCTTGCGGCAGATAAGGCCCCCAGCCCAACTGCCAGATTTCATGGCCCCCGGTTTCGTAGCTGTCAAAGGCAGGGGCGGCACCCTGCGGCGGCACCAGGCCCGGACCTTCGGGCGGGCGTTGCCATAGCACCAGTTCAGATCGGTTGGTCACAAAAACCTGTCCGCGCGCATCGGTGAAGAACACAGTCCGCAAGCCGCCCCGCCAGGCATCCTCAATACCGTCCATACCCGCAGCGACCACAACGGCCCCATTGACCTTGCGATCCGCCCCAAAGGACGGTGCTGCGTAGTAAAAAGCACGTTGCGTCAATGGCTTGGCAATCCCATGCCCCCACCCCAAAGCTCCCTGCCCGGCGCGTTTGACATAATCCGTCTGGCTAAGGTCAGTTCCTGCCGGCCCCCGTGCGGCGGCAACGACGCGCCCGTTTTTGTCCACAAACAACACATCCAGTGCATCGGATTTGTCCGCAACATCCAGAAACAGGGCCTCAGCGGCCTGTGCGCCATTTCCTTGCGCCAATTCCGCACTCAGGGGGTGGTCGGCCAGAAAAACCGCCAGTTCGCCAAACCGTTTGAGCTGCCCCACAAGCCTGTCACTGGCCAAAGCCAGATCGCTGCGCCCCTGACGTTCCAACTGGTCAAGGGCCTGCAAATATGCGTATCGCCACACCCCGGCCGAGGCAGCCGCCACCGCGCCCAAAAAGACAAAAATGATCGCTGCGCGTTGCATCACAGATGTGGACATGGCCGAAGTCTACAAACGACCCCTTGCCTTGACCAGTGCACAGAAGGTTAAAGGGCTGCATGAAAATGCTCCGCCAGTCGCCGCTAGACCCCGCCTTTGTTCAGAACCCCTATGCCCTTTACGCCAAGGTGCTGGCAGAGGATCCGGTGCAATTCTGGCAGGAGTACGATATGGTCGCCGCCTTCGATGCCGCGACGGTTCATGCCCTGTTGCGCGACCGCCGGCTGGGGCGCGCCGTGCCTGCAGATCAGCAAAAACCGATTCCGGATCATCTTCGCGCCTTCGATGCGGTGGAACGTTATTCAATGCTGGACATGGAACCGCCCACCCATACGCGGTTGCGCGGCCTTGTTCTGCGTGCCTTCACCTCGCGACGGATCAGGGCGCTCACCCCTGACATCAATGCCATATGCGACGACCTGCTCCACGCGTTTCCGGACGGGCCCTTTGATCTGATCCCCGCCTATTGCACCGCCCTGCCCGTGCGCATCATCGCGCGGCTTCTGGGCGTGCCTGAAGAGATGTCAGGCGAGCTGCTCAGATGGTCCAATACCATGGTCGCGATGTATCAGGCCAGCCGCAACCGGGCGGCTGAGGACGCGGCAAACCAGGCCGCGCGTGAATTTGCCGAATTTCTGTCGGGCTACATTGAAAAGCGACGGCAAGACCCGCGTGACGACCTGATCACCCATCTGATCGCCGCCGAAGAAGATGGCGAAAAACTGACCCGCGACGAAATGATCGGCACCTGCATCCTGCTGCTGAACGCCGGACACGAGGCGACTGTGCACACGATGGGAAATGCGGTTAAAGCCCTGCTGCAGAACGAATTTACGCCAGACTTTCTGGGCGATGATCAGATCGCCACCACGGTAGAGGAAGTGCTGCGCTACGATCCGCCTTTGCACATGTTCACCCGCTACGCCTATGAAGACGTCGTCATCGGACAACATACTCTCAAAGCCGGCGCGCAGATCGCCTTGATGTTGGGGTCCGCCGGTCGCGACCCTGCGCGGTTCGACCAGCCGGATGTCTTTGATCCGCACCGCACGCCCGCGCCCCATGTGGCCTTTGGTGGTGGTCTGCATTTCTGCGTCGGCGCTCCCTTGGCCCGGCTTGAATTGCAAATCGGGCTGCAAAAACTCTTTCGCCACGCGCCCAAACTGGCGCTGACCACCCCGCCTGCCTATGGCAACACTTACCACTTCCATGGCCTGACAGAACTTCTCGTGCGTCTCTGAGACCTGAATACCGGGCTCACCTCAGAGCCTTCCCAAGAATGTAATGCGGCGTCAGCCGCGCCTTTGGATCACGCTCAAAGCGGCAACATCGTTGTGGATTTAATCTCCTCCATGGACAAAAGCGCTGTCACATTGTGCACCCGAACTTCGGAAATCAGGGCCTGATAAAACTCATCATAGGCGCGCGCGTTCTTTACACGAACTTTAAGAATGTAATCGATATCTCCGGCCAACCGATGCGCTTCCTGCACTTCCGGCCTGTCCCGCAACGCTTTCAGAAAGGCCGCCTGCCAGTCCGCTTCGTGTTCCGACGTGCGGATGAGCACAAAAAAGCAGGCCTCAAACCCCAGGGCTTCCGCATCCAGTATGACGGTCTGCTGCCCGATCACCTGAGCTTCGCGCAATT
This sequence comes from Roseobacter sp. EG26, assembly GCF_049830555.1. Classification (NCBI taxonomy): domain Bacteria; kingdom Pseudomonadati; phylum Pseudomonadota; class Alphaproteobacteria; order Rhodobacterales; family Roseobacteraceae; genus Roseobacter; species Roseobacter sp. EG26. The sequence continues at coordinate 866,199 of NZ_JBNBLH010000001.1, read as the reverse complement.
TGCGAATCCGGTTCCACACAGGCGTCTTTGAGGAGCCCACGCGGGCGGCAATTTCATCGAGTGACTGGCTGGCGTCGCGTTGCAGCTCTGCAAGGATTTTCCGATCTGTATCGTCAATGCGAACATTCATTCTGCGTTTTCTCTCAAACTGGGTCACTGTTCTCGCCACCAGCTAAAACAGAACAAACGTCCTTTTCAACACGCAAACCTAGCGAATATGTGGAATAATTTCCTATATTGAGCGCACGAATTCTCAAAAGGCGATGCCTCATGGACCATTTCCCGATCTTCTTGCGCGTACACGGTCGCCGCATTGTGCTGTCTGGCGGCGGTGAAGCCGCGCTGGCCAAACTGCGTTTGCTGATGAAGACCGCAGGGCACATCACCGTATTTGCGAAAACACCCGCCGCAGAAATCGACGCATGGGCTGAGGACGGCAAACTGACGTTGGTGCGCCGCGCGATGCAACCGGGTGACACGCTCTGTGCGGCGCTCTTTTACGCCGCAGACGAGGATGCGGCAGAAGACGCCCGCACGGCGGCCATCGCGCGCGCGGACGGCGCTTTGGTCAATGTGGTGGACAATCTGCACCACAGCCAGTTCATCACGCCTGCGATTGTAGACCGCGATCCCGTCACCATCGCCATTGGCACCGAAGGTGCAGCACCGGTTCTGGCGCGCGCCCTCAAAGCCGATCTCGAAGAACGCCTGCCAGCCGCCCTGGGCCCCCTTGCCCGCATCGGCAAGCGGTTCCGCAAGGCGGCCGAAGCTCTCCCCTTCGGTCGCGCGCGGCGCGATTTCTGGCGCGAATACTACTTCAAGGCCGGTCCTTCGGCCATCACCGCAGGGGAAGGTCGGGTCAATCGCGCGCTGGACACATTGCTGGAAGATCATCTGGCCCGCAAAGCCCGCCCCGGCCATGTGCATTTCGTCGGTGGTGGCCCCGGTGATCCTGACCTTTTGACAATGAAAGCGCGGCGCGTTCTCGATGAAGCGGATGTTGTGATTTACGATCGTCTGATCAGCAAACCCATTCTGGAACTGGCCCGTCGCGAAGCGATCATGATCGACGCGGGCAAGGAAGGTTTCGGGCCCTCCATGAAGCAGGAAGAGATCAACGACCTGATTGTCGCGCATGCCAAGGGTGGTGCTCAGGTGGTGCGGCTCAAATCCGGCGATGCCACCGTTTTCGGACGGCTGGACGAAGAGATTGACGCGATAGATGCTCACGAAATCGCCTGGTCCATTGTACCGGGCATCACCTCGGCCTCCGCCGCCGTGGCCGAGATCGGCCAGAGCCTCACAAAACGCGGGCGCAATTCCTCTGTGCGGTTCCTGACCGGCCATGACACGCGCGGCTTTGCCGATCACGACTGGTCCGCCCTTGCCCGTCCCGGTGAGGTTGCGGCCATTTACATGGGCAAGAAATCGGCGCGGTTCATTCAGGGGCGCCTGATCATGCATGGGGCGGACCGCCACACGCCTGTCACGGTGATCGAAAATGCGTCGCGACCCGATCAGCGCATACTGGAAACGACACTGGATGCCCTGCCACAGGCACTTGCGGCGGCGGAGATGAGCGGCCCGGCCCTGACCTTCTACGGTCTGGCACCCCGCGAAGCCGCCGCAGCCAGGTTGCGCCGTGCTGATACCGAACACGCCCTTTACACCTATCCAATCCCAGCGCAGGAGGCCCTCTGATGGCACGTGCATTTACGCCAAAAGTTGTCACCGCAAACGCCTTGCTTGAGGGCGATGTAATCTATCAGACAGCATCCGGATGGACACGTAACTTATCCGAAGCGGAAGTCCTGACCGATGAAGCTGATGCAGATTTGCGCCTGATTGAAGCCTCCCAACAGACAGATGCTGTCGTGGGCGCTTATCTCGCAGACGTTGACACGACCGAGGCGGCACCGAAACCCACCCATTTTCGTGAAGACTTCCGCGCACGCGGACCTTCCAACTACGCACACGGTAAACAAGAGGCATCGCGCCATGTATAATTACACCGATTTCGACACCGCCTTCATCAAGGAACGCAACGCGCAGTTTCGCGCACAGGTGGAACGCCGCATCGACGGCTCCCTGACCGAGGATGAATTCAAACCTTTGCGCCTGATGAACGGGCTCTATCTGCAACTGCACGCTTATATGCTGCGCGTGGCGATCCCCTACGGCACGCTCAACAGCCGCCAGATGCATGTGCTGGCCGACATTGCCGATAAGTGGGACAAAGGCTACGGCCATTTCACCACGCGCCAGAACATCCAGTATAACTGGCCGCAACTGCGCGATGTGCCCGATATGCTGGACGCGCTGGCCGAAGTGCAGATGCATGCGATCCAGACCTCCGGCAACACCATCCGCAACGTGACGGCAGACCATTTTGCCGGGGCTGCGGCGGATGAAATCGCCGATCCGCGCCCGGTGGCCGAACTTATTCGGCAATGGTCCACGGATCACCCGGAATTCCAGTTCCTGCCGCGCAAGTTCAAGGTGGCCGTGACCGGCTCCCCCAATGACCGCGCGGTCACCAAGGCGCATGACATCGGGTTGCGCATGGTCGAACGCGACGGCGTGGCCGGTTTCGAGGTCATCGTGGGTGGTGGTCTGGGCCGGACACCAATGATCGGCAAGGTGCTGCGCGACTTCCTGCCGCGCGAGGACCTGCTGCCCTATCTTGAGGCCATCGTCAGCGTCTACAACCTGCTGGGACGCCGGGACAATAAATACAAGGCCCGCATCAAGATCACCGTGCATGAAAACGGGCTCGACGATTTCCGCGCGCGCGTCGAAGAGCGTTACGCGCTGATCCGCCCGCAGTTCACCGGTGTGGACCAGCAAATGCTGGCCGCCATCGAGAGTGATTTCGCGTTGCCGGAATTCCGCCGTGAGGAAGTGCGCGCCTACCACGAAGCGCGCCAGCATTATCCCGCGTTCCGCAGTTGGTCCGACACCAACCTCGCCGAGCACCGCGAACCTGATTATGCGATTGTCACCATCAGCCTCAAGGCGCATGGAGCCACGCCGGGGGATGCGACATCGGGCCAGATGCGTCTGATGGCGGATCTTGCCAAGCGCTATGGGCATGATGAATTGCGCATCAGTCACGAACAAAATGTGATCCTGCCGCATGTGCACAAAAACGATCTGCCCTCCGTCTATTCCGCTTTGCGTGCGGCCGGGCTTGGCACGGCGAACATTGGCCTGATCTCGGACATCATTGCCTGCCCCGGTATGGATTACTGTGCGCTGGCCACGGCCCGGTCGATCCCGATTGCACAGGAAATCGCCACCCGTTTTGACGAATTGAAGCTGGAGCATGATGTCGGCCCTCTGAAGATCAAGATTTCCGGCTGCATCAACGCCTGTGGGCACCACCATGTGGGTCATATCGGCATTCTCGGTCTCGACCGGGCGGGTGTGGAGAATTACCAGATCACGCTGGGCGGTGATGGCACCGAAGCGGCAAGCATCGGCGAACGTGCGGGGCCCGGGTTTTCGGCGGATGAAATCATTCCGGCCATCGAACGGCTGGTGCTGGCCTATCTCGATCTGCGCGCCGAGCCTGCGGAAACCTTCCTGCAAACCTACCGTCGTCTGGGCCTCGCGCCTTTCAAGGCAGCCCTCTACCCCGAGGCACAGGCGAATGCCGCTTGATCACTCTGCCCCCCAGGCGATCAACCCGGCCCTAAGCACTAAGGTGGATCAGTTGAATGCTCAACTGCGCCACCATAGTGCGACGGACGTGTTGAGAGCAGCATTGCAGGCTGTGCCTGACCTCGCGATGGTTTCCAGTTTCGGTGCTGAATCCGTGGCGCTTCTGCATCTGGTTGCCATGATCGACCGCGATGTGCCTGTGCTCTTTATCGACACAGAGATGCTCTTTGCCGAAACGCTGGTTTATCAGCAGGAGGTGGCAGAGCGTCTCGGTCTGCGCAACCTGCGGATCATTCGCAACCCGGAGACGTCTCAACGGGATCCGAAGGGCATATTGCATCTGACAGATCAGGACGCCTGTTGTGCGCTCCGCAAGACCGCGCCTTTGCAAACAGCCCTTGCCAGTCACAGCGGTTGGATCACCGGTCGTAAACGCTTCCAGTCCGGTCAGCGGGCCACCCTTGATTTCTTTGAGGTTGAGGCCGGTGAAGATCGCATCAAGGTCAACCCACTGGCCTATTGGCAGCCGGGCGACGTGGCAGAATACATTGCCGAAAACCGCCTGCCACGTCACCCGCTGGTCGCCCGAGGCTACCCGTCAATCGGATGTGCGCCCTGCACCTCCCCCGTCGCCGCTGGCGAGGACCCCCGCGCGGGCCGCTGGCGCAACAGTGAAAAAGACGAATGTGGCATCCACTTCGTCAATGGAAAAATGGTCCGCACAGGAGCCCTCTCATGAATACACTCGTTACCGACAGCGGTTTTGCCAGCGATGACTGGCAGGAACCCTTTATCTCTCTGGACGCGGCGAATGACGCCAGCGCACTGGACCTGCCCTCGGATGTTGACCCCGCGACCGTTCCGCTTTGCGAAGGATTGCGGATGATCCGGGTGGATTTCCCGTCTTCTGCGGATGGTCGCGGCTTCACGATTGCCAGACAGCTGCGGTTGCGCGGGTTCAGCGGTCGTTTGCGCGCAAAAGGCCACGTGCTGGCGGATCAATACGCCATGGCGCGCAGATCGGGTTTCGACGAAGTGGAAATCTCCGATGAGCTGGCCCAACGCCAGCCCGAGGATCAATGGAAATTCCGCGCCAACTGGCAGGACAACAACTATCAGGCCCGCTTGCGCGGCTGATTGACACCTTTCCCCCATTCACTCTTCTTTCTAAAAGGGACGCGCAGGTGCTAAGCCTGCGTTGATATAATTATGACCGAGCAAACACCAGTGACCGAAGCATCCGCCGTCAAAGTGCCCACGCTGCCCGATGCGCAGACCGTGACATCCGTTCAACATTGGACGGACCGCCTGTTTTCCTTCCGCGTGACACGCCCCGCCTCACTGCGCTTCCGTTCCGGCGAGTTTGTGATGATCGGACTGATGGGCGACCCGGACCCGAAAACCGGGCGGCAGAAACCGCTTTTGCGTGCCTATTCCATCGCCTCCCCGTCCTGGGATGAAGAGTTGGAATTCTACTCCATCAAGGTGCAGGACGGCCCGCTGACCTCCAGGCTACAACACATCCAGCCAGGTGACGAGATCATCCTGCGGCCCAAACCCGTCGGCACGCTGGTGCATGACGCGTTACTGCCGGGCAAACGTCTGTGGTTCTTTGCGACCGGCACCGGGTTTGCGCCTTTTGCCTCGCTGCTGCGCGATCCGCAAACCTATGAGGATTACGACCAAGTCATCGTCACCCACACCTGCCGCGACGTGGCGGAACTGGAATACGGTCGCCAGCTGATCGACAACCTGCGCACCGATGAACTGATGCTGGAGCTTCTGGGGGAAGAGAACCTGAACAAGCTGACCTATTACCCGACCACGACTCGCGAGACCTCACCTAAAATGGGCCGTATTACGACGCTGCTGAAAGACGGAACCGTTTTTGCGGATTTGGGCATTGATGGTATCTCAGCTGACACGGATCGCGCCATGGTTTGCGGATCGCTGGGTCTGAATACCGACCTGAAGGAAATTCTGGAAGGTTTCGGGCTGGAAGAAGGGGCCAATTCCGACCCCAAACACTATGTGGTCGAAAAAGCGTTTGTCGGTTAACGGATAACCGACACATTTGTAGAGAGGCGCCCGATCACCAGATCAGGCGCCTTTTGTTTTTTCTATTGAACGCCAAGCGCGTCACGCAGCTGGGTCAGTGCCGTCTTGAGTAGCTCAGGGTTGTCCTGCGCCTGTTTGACGGCGTTTGTCAGCACCAGCTTTTGGGACGTTTCAAGGTCCGAATTCTCGATCATTTCCGCGACCTTGCCGAAGTCAAAGCCGTCGACCGTCAGAGCGTCTGCCTGTTTCGCAGCATCGACCGTTTCTGCCGCGTCCTCAGTTGCTGATTCCGCTGCTGCGGTTGCCGTGTCCACACTGTCTTCAACAGCATCCGTGCCTACATCGACCGTAGAAGACTCTTCGCTCAGAGCCTCTTGCGCTGTTTCGGTAACGGCGTCCGCTGCATCGCTTGCCGTTTCCGCCACCGCGTCAGCAATGCCGCTGGCTGCATCTGTTGCCTGCTCGACCGTATCGCTCACAGCATCCGCGGCCTCGGAGGCCGCTTCACTTGCCGCAGCAGCGGTCTCTTCAACAGCCTCCGCAGTCTCATCGGCAGCTTCCGTTGCGTTTTCCGCGATGGTCTCTGCCGCTTCATTGGCCGTTTCTGCTACCGCCTCGGCCGCCTCAGTGGCAGTATCCGCCGCTGCATCCGCAGCCTCTTCTGCGGTTTCGAGAGGTTCCGCTTCCGTGACGGCTTCAGTGGCATCCTGCGCTACGTCACCCGGGGTTTGACCAGAGTAAAGCATGTAGCCGCCCCCGATGATCACCGCTGCGAGTAAGATCCAAACCAGATTTTTCATTACGAATGTTCCCTCTATAGCCGCCCGGGACTCAGTGTCCCGAGCCATATTGACCGTGTGATGGCAGTTGCGCCTCACAGATAAAACCTTCAAGGGGGAAAACTGTTCCAATCGGCCCATTCCAGCCTAATTTGCGGCTTGAAGTGGCGCAGGCACGCGGTTACTTTGCACTTCCAGATTTAGCAACAATTCAAGGACGACCATCATCGCTCGCAGACCCCATAACGCGCCGCCCCAAAGAGAGACCGGCCCGCGCGTCAACGAAAAGATCCGTAGCCCAGAAATCCGCCTGATTGGCGCAGATGGTGAGAACGTCGGTGTCGTTACTCCCGACCGCGCCATGGATATGGCTGACGAAGCCGGCCTCGATCTTGTGGAAATTTCGCCCAATGCCAACCCACCCGTGTGCAAGATCATGGATTTCGGCAAGTTCAAATACGAACAGCAAAAGCGCGAGAGCGAAGCACGCAAAAAGCAAAAGATCATTGAGATCAAAGAGGTCAAGTTCCGCCCGAACACCGACACCAATGATTACGATGTGAAAATGCGCAACGTGTTCAAATTCCTTGAAAACGGGGATAAGGTGAAAATTACCCTGCGTTTCCGGGGTCGCGAGATGGCTCACCAGAATCTTGGCCGCGAGTTACTTGAGCGTGTGGCAGAAGACACCAAAGAGGCAGGACGTGTCGAGAACTTCCCCAAGATGGAAGGCCGCCAGATGGTCATGTTGATTGGCCCGCTTCCAAAGTAAGGCAGCCGGAATTACGGTTTCTAAAGCGCCCTGTCGGATCGGACAGGGCGTTTTTCTTTCGACAACGGCGTCTGTTTCATGTGCCCACCCGTAGAAATGCGGTAACTTCGGCTGTACACGCCGGGGTTCGCGGGATCATGCGTTGTTGACGGGATCTTTCTGGCCATCCCGCGTCGGCGCTATTCCCCATCAGCGCATTTTCGAAAGCGCGAGCGGGGGTGCGAGTTGCATGCCGTGCGGCTCTGCCCCGAAACCGTGTTGCCTAGGCGTTGGGGGCCAATTGCGCGCGAAACAATCTGCCCTGATCCGCCATGGTGTCCGGAATGCCCGCCAGCCGCAAAAGATGCCAGGCCAGCGCGTGATTGCTGGCCGTTACCGGCTTGTTCAAAGCGCGCTCGGCGGCCTCCACAACTGCGGCACCCCTCAGGTTCGTGCAGGATATGAAAACCCCATCCACATCGTGGGAACCGCCAATGGACAGAGCCCCTTGCAACATTGACTGATGGTCAATCTTGCCGACAACAAGGTCGCTTTCTTCATAGAAAGACCCTACGGCCGTTACGGCGATTCCGGCCTCGTCAAATTTCGCCTGCATCGCTTCGGTCACTTCCGGTGAATAGGGCGTCACAAGGCCAAGACGTTTGACCCCCATCGTGGCAAGCGCCGCCTTGGCTGCGGTCAGAGGGTTGGTCGAGGGCACGCCAGGATGCACCTGTCCGATGATATCCGCCACCCGTGCCTCTCCGATGATCGTCGAGGCTGAAGTGCATCCGTACCCGATAGCCTTGAGGCCCAGATAGCTAGGTAACAATCCGGCTGCCACAGGCAATTCATGGGCCATATTCGCCAACGTCTCCGGCGTGACCTGAACATCATTGGCAAGGCGCGCGTGGTAAACGGAAACACCAGGAAAATCTGTCAGCGACCGGAATTCCCACTCAATCGTCTGATCGGATTCCAAAACCAGCAGGCCGATGCGCGCCCGCTCTCCGGCACCTGCATCGGTTGAAAAGCTGAGGCGTTCAATCCGGGCCTGCCGTTGCGGAACGTCCATTTCCATTGGTACCATCCTAAAAAATGTTCAGCCGATATTCGCGGTTTCTCGTCGGGCATATTAAATGACGTGTCTTTCGGCACGTCGGACAATGACCCCCTAAGGCGACCGGATAACTCAATGCGCACCATTTCATATCTGACGGAGTTGGCAAGGCGGTTGAAGCTTGACGCCACCGCCGCTGCGGCAGAATTGGTAATCAGGCAGAGGGGAAAGGCGAAAGGCCAAGTGCCGACCCAGTCGACATATCTGTTGCACAGTGATGTAAGTCGATCCGCAGCAACCGCTTCTTCATGCAACAGTAAACCGCCGGGCCATAAATCGCCCGCCTGATCCTGTGACAGAACCGCAATCTTCAATCCTGTCGGCTCGGTTTTCCAATAGCTGCGGAACGGTATATTGATCAGCGAAAAGGCAGCCGATTATGGTCTTCCCTATTTCAACACCAACCAAGGGTAACAGGATGAAATCTACAACGCCCGAGCGCGGATTTGCGCCTGCTGAATTCGAAGCGCGCACCGCCAGAGCGCAGGCCCTGATGGCGGAAAGAGACCTGTCGGGATTGCTCTTGATGACGGAACCCGAGGTTCGGTATTTCAGCGGATTTCACACGCTGTTCTGGCAAAGCCCGACGCGACCATGGTTCCTTTTTGTCCCGGCCACCGGGAAACCAATTGCCATCATCCCCGAAATCGGCGCGGCGCTCATGCGGCAGACATGGCTGGAGGACATACACACCTGGGCCGCGCCTGCGCCAGACGACGACGGGATCAGTCTGCTGTCCGATCTCTTGAGCCCGTTTGCGGATAAGCGGGCAAAAATTGGCGTCATGAAAGGCCATGAGACCTCCTTGCGGATGCCCTTGGGGGATTGGGAACGTTTGATCAACCGCTTGCCCGGCTTGAAAATCACCGATGTTACCGACCTGATCCAAGGCCTGCGGATGGTCAAATCGCCCGCAGAGATCGAAAAGCTGGCGCACATCTGCGCCATTGGATCAGCGACCTTTGATCGCGTCCCGGAGATTGTTGCCAATGGAATGCCGCTCGATGAGGTTTTTCGCAGCTTTCGCCGCGAAGCGCTGGCGCAGGGGGCAGATGACGCGCCTTACGTGGTGGGAGGATCGGATCAGGGCGGGTATGCCGATGTGATCTCGCCACCGTCCCGTCGCCCATTGCGCTCAGGCGACATTTTGATGATCGACACGGGCTGCAGCTGGGATGGGTATTTCTGCGACTTCGACCGGAACTGGGCGATTGAGCGGGCCGATGATACGGCGCGCCGCGCCTATGACGTTTTGTGGCGCGCAACCGAGGCCGGGATTGCGGCCGCCCGCCCCGGCAATACCTGTCAGGATCTTTTCCGTGCCATGGCAGAGGTGATCTCGGAAATGGACGCCAGCGGCGGAGACATCGGGCGGCTTGGCCACGGGCTGGGCATGCAGCTCACGGAACAACCCTCCCACGCAGAATTCGATACCACCGAGCTAAAGGAGAACATGGTGCTAACGTTGGAACCTTCCTTGTCATACGGTCATGGGCTGATGATGGTGCATGAAGAAAACATCGTTGTGCGGCCCGAGGGCGGTCACTTGCTGACCACACGCGCGCCCTCGGAACTGACCGTGATCTGAAAAGGGGGGCGACCATGCATAAAATTGTACCGGGAGACGACGTCGGCCCGCTGGAATTCTGGCCCTTCGACAATCCGGCAAGCGACTACCGAATCCTTGAAGGCGCACCACGAACCTATGGGCGCATCGACAAGGGTGGCCCCGGTCACCCTACCCGCGTTGGCATCTGGCGGTGCACGGTTGGCGCCTTCGAATGCACCGAACAGGGCGATGAATTGATGACTGTCCTGTCGGGGCGATGTCGGCTCATCCGGCACGAGGATGGCGAAACCTGTGACCTAGGGCCTGGCGATACGCTCTTTGTGCAAGATGGCAGCAGAGTCACCTGGGAAGTGAGCGAGGATATCACGAAAGTTTTCTTTGGATACAAGCCTGACGGGTATTGATCTGCGACACGCTATATTCCTAATCGACGATTGGCGCACGTTTAAAGCGTGACCTGCCAGCAGCTTTTCATCATGAAATCAAGCCGCTGGCAGAAATAGTTAAATCAGGCGGCAGCTGCCACGGCCCGTTTCGTCATAACGCCGACCAAATGGGCACGGTAGTCACCCGTGCCATGAAGATCGCTGATCATGTCATCCCCCGAAAGAGCCAGACCGCTGACCGCATCTGCCGAGAAATTCGAGGTAAGCGCTGTCTCTGCCTCGGTCCAGCGGAAGACACCATCGTTCGACGCCCCCGTTACGGCGACGCGAACGCCTTCGGCATACTTCGCGACGAATACACCTACCAGTGCGAAACGCGATGCCGGTTGCAGGAACTTTTGATAGTTGGCGGCCTGCGGGATCGGGAAGCGCACTTCGGTAATGATCTCGCCTTCGTCCAGCGCGGTGCTGAACATGCCCTCGAAATAGTCATCCGCCGCAATCGAGCGCGCGTTTGTGACGATTGTAGCGCCAGAGCCCAGCGCCGCCGCCGGATAGCATGCGGAAGGGTCGTTATTGGCCAGTGATCCGCCAATGGTGCCGCGATTGCGCACCGCCGGATCACCGATATGGCTCGCCAGCTCAGCAAGGCCAGCGTAATGGGCGCGCGCCTCGTTGGCAACGGCGGCATGAGTTGTGGCACCGCCTATGCAAAGCTGGCCATCATCCCCCACACAAACGCCTTTCATTTCCGCCACGCCGGTCAGACTGACCAGAACCGAGGGGCTCGCCAGCCGCTGCTTGAGTGTCGGGATCAGCGTCTGACCGCCGCCCAAAGCCTGTGCTTCATCGCGCCCAAGTGCCGCGACGGCATCCGCCACAGTGCCCGGGGTTTCCACATCAAAATTATACATCGTTCATCCTTTCCTTTGATCCCTCAAAGCCATGCTCATCAGGATCAGAAATATCTCCGGAGGGTCGGATACAGGCCGCACCCCCGGTTCAGATCACTGCATCGCCGCCCAGACGCGCGCGGGCGACAGAGGCATGTCGATATGGGTGACGTCCTTGCCGCCCGATTGCAGAGCATCCACAACCGCATTGACCACGGAAGGTGGCGAACCGATGGCCCCGGCCTCACCGCAGCCTTTCACGCCCAGAGGGTTGTGCGTGCAGGGTGTCTGGCAGGAATGATCGACACTGAACATGGGCAGATCATCGGCACGCGGCATCGCATAGTCCATGTAGGAGGCACTCAGCAACTGGCCATTCTCGTCATAGGCGCAGTTTTCAAGCAGCGCCTGACCAATGCCCTGAGCCAATCCGCCATGCACCTGCCCGGTCACGATCATCGGGTTCACCACATTGCCGAAATCATCCACCGCCGTGAAACGTTCAATGGTGACCTTGCCGGTGTCCGGATCCACCTCAACCTCGCAGGCATAGGCGCCCGAGGGGTAGGTGAAATTGCTCGGATCATAAAAGGCCGTCTCTTCGAGACCCGGTTCGATCTCTTCCAGCGGATAGTTGTGTGGCACATAGGCGGCGAGCGTCACATCCCCCCAGGCCACGGATTTATCCGTACCCGCCACGCTGAACGCGCCATCCTTGAGCTCGATGTCACTTTCGGAGGCTTCCAACAGATGACTGGCGATCTTCTTGGCCTTGGCGATGATCTTCTCAGTTGCCCGCACCATCGCGGAGCCGCCCACAGCCAGTGAGCGCGACCCATAGGTGCCCATACCCATCGGCGTATTGGCAGTGTCGCCATGCACTATCTCGACCATGTTTTCGTCGATCCCGATCATATCCGCCACCACCTGGGCGAAGGAGGTTTCATGACCCTGCCCGTGGCTATGGCTGCCGGTCATCACGACCAGACCGCCCGTCGCATTCACCCGTACCGTGGCGCTTTCATAAAGTCCGGCGCGCGCGCCAAGCTGGCCCACCAGATTTGAGGGCGCAATACCGCAGGCTTCGATATAGCAGTTGACGCCAAGCCCCCGCCATTTGCCCTTGGCTTCCGATGCCGCGCGTCTTTCTGAGAAGCCGGACAAGTCGCCCATTTCCTCCAGCTTATCCATCGTGGCGACATAGTTGCCGGTGTCGTATTCCACGGCCACCGGGGTGGCGTAAGGGAATTCGGTGATGAAGTTCTGCCGCCGCAGGGCAATGGGATCGACACCCAACTCGCGTGCGGCCTTGTCGATGACCCGCTCCAGCTGGAACGTGGCTTCCGGACGACCGGCCCCGCGATAGGCATCAACCGGCACGGTGTTGGTAAAGACCGCCTTCACGTTCACATAGATCAGCGGTGTGCGATAGTTGCCCGCCATCAATGTGCCATGCAGCCAGGTCGGAACCGAAGGTGCGAAGGTGCTGAGGTAAGCCCCCATATTCGCGAAGGTTTCCGTACGAATGGCCGCAAAGTTGTTGTCACCGTCCAGCGCCAATTCGATCTTGGTCACGTGATCCCGGCCATGAGCATCGGACATGAAGGCTTCTGAGCGGCTCGACGTCCATTTGACCGGGCGGTTACACGCCTTGGCCGCGAAGGTGCAAAAGGCTTCTTCCTGATAGTGGAAAATCTTGGTCCCAAAACCACCGCCCACATCCGGGGCCACAACCCGCAGCTTGTGTTCGGGAATGCCCAGAACAAAGGCCCCCATCAACAGCCGGATCACATGCGGGTTCTGCGACGTCGTGTAGAGCGTGGAATCACCCGTGCCGCGCGCGTAATCCCCCACTGCGACACGCGGTTCCATGGGGTTGGCCACAAGGCGGTTATTGACAAGCTCAAGGGTCGTCACATGGGCCGCATTCGCGAAGGCCTCATCTGTCGCAGCCTTGTTCTCCTCCACAAAACCCCAATCGTAACAAAGGTTTGACGTCAGATCATCATGCACTTTCGGCGCATCACCTGCCACGGCGGCTTTCATGTCCACGACCGCTGGCAACTCGGCGATGTCCAGCTCGATCGCCTCGGCCGCGTCACGCGCCTGCTCCAGCGTCTCGGCAACCACTGCGGCAACCGGTTCCCCTACATGGCGCACCTTGCCATGGGCCAGAATAGGATGGCGCGGCTCCTGCATAGGTTGGCCATGCTTGTCCGTGACCTGCCAGCCGCAGGGCATGCCACCAACCGCCTCAAAATCCGTGCCTGTGAACACCTTGACCACACCGGGCATGGCCTCGGCTGCAGATGTGTTGATGGATGTTATTGTCCCATGTGCAATGTCTGATCGCAGGAAGAAAACATGCGCCTGCCCCCGGATATTGATATCATCGGTGTAATTCCCTGCGCCGGTGAGAAACCGGACGTCTTCGCGGCGCTTTGAGCTTGCGCCAATGCCTCCGTCTTTTGGCATGTTTTCCTCCCTGAAATTCGGTGGGTAATCCTTGTACGAGCGGCTGGCGTCGCGGGAGATCGGTTGGAGACCGGCCCCGCCTGGGCCAGGTATTATTCCGCTGCGATGCTGCTGACGTCCTGACCCGAAGCGGCCATGATCGCCTTGACGATATTATGATACCCTGTGCACCGGCAGATATTGCCCTCAAGGTACTCCCGGATTTCCGCCTCCGACGGGGTCGGGTTGTCTTTCAGCAGAGCAGACGCGCTCATCACCATACCCGGCGTGCAAAAGCCGCACTGTAGCCCGTGATGATCCTGAAACGCCTGCTGGATAGTACTCAGAGAGCCATCCGCATTGGCCATCGCTTCGATGGTCGTGACGTCCGCACCTTCGGCTTCTGCCGCAAGCATCGTGCAGGATTTCACCGCTTCGCCGTTGACATGCACCACGCAGGCGCCGCATTGACTGGTGTCGCATCCCACGTGGGTACCGGTCAGTTCCAGGTTTTCCCGCAGGAACGTCGACAACAATGTCCGCCCCTCCACATCCCCGGACGCGGCTTTCCCGTTCACGGTCATTGAGACCTGAGCCATGGTTTCCTCCCTTAAGCTTTGTTGTTGCCGGGAGTTAAGCACGACCCTTCCCGGTTGAGAACCCAAAACTTCAACATCTTGGTGAAGGGCAATAGTGCTTTAGTCTATGCCGTCAGTCTTTTGCTTGCCCGCCCGGGGCTGTGGCCGGGTCGGAATCTCTTTCAGCAACCCGCCCACGCCCATCGCGGCAATGTCACTGTCTGTCACCTCGATGCCGCAGATGACGCGGGCCAGAACCCAATCTGCTCCGTTCAGGGCCGGAGATCGGGCACAGCCGGGCAGACCAATCACCGGTCGCTGCGCCAGATCACCGATGAACAGCAGGTTCCCGGGATCAACCGGCATGCCGAAGCGGGCCACCCGCCCGCCTGCCCGGCGCAATGCCGCCGGTGCGACATCCTCTGTGTCCGAGGTGGCAGAGCCCGTCAGGATCAGCGTCAAGGCGCGGCGACTGTCGGTCAGCGCCTGCGCCAGCGCGGCCTCCTCATGCGGCACAACCACCGGCTCTGACAAGGTCAGACCAAAGGCGGCAACCCTGTCTGCAATGGCCTTTTGCCCCTTGCTGCCAGCGCCCCCGTCAATCTCGGTGATCACCAAAGCGACACTGTCTATTACCGGTCTTGCGAGATGGATCGCCTCCGATGCGACAGCGCAGGCTTTGGCCAATGCGGCCTCTGGCACCGCATAGGAAATGATCTTGATGGTGGCCAACATCCCGCCTTCCGCCATCTGTTGATAGGGCGGCACGGTCGCTATCGTGATCATCGGATGCACGCGATTGATGGCCTCGATCGCCGCAACATCCAGCATCGCAACGCCCGGGCCCGTTGCCAGCAGGTTGACACGCCCGGTGAAGGCCTCGGTTACTTGTATATTCTGGGCATCGGGCCGGGGCACAATGGCCGCCGCAAGCGCCGCCGCCGCGTCGTTTTCAAATACATCATCCGCCGCAAGGCGCGCGACCGTCACCGTGTCAACGCCTGCTCCGGCCAGGGTGGCAATGTCGCTGGCCCCCAGTATGCGGCCCTTGCGCAGCCGGCGCCGCCCGCCCAGTGAAACCGAATGCGCGAGCACCGCCCCCTCTGCCAGCCCGATGTCGACCGCGCCAAATTTCATGCGCCGCGTCTCAATATCTTTGTCATTTCCGCCAGGATCGATACGGCAATCTCGGGCGGGCTGGCAGCACCGATATCAAGCCCGATGGGTCCGCTGATCCGGGCAATTTGCGTTGGGTTCACCCCTGCTTCTTCAAGACGCTCTACACGTTTGGCATGGGTCCGTTTTGACCCCAGCGCACCGATATAGAAAGTGTCGGATTTCAGGGCCACATGCAGGGCAGGATCATCCAGTTTCGGATCATGTGTCAGCAGCACAACCGCTGTTCGGCTGTCCACACCCACCTCATCAAGTGCGTCATCCGGCCAGTCGGACAAAATGCGTTCGCCGGGAAACCGCGCCTCAGATCCGAAGGCCGCCCTGGGGTCTATGATGAAGGGATCATAGCCTGCCACCCGCGCCATCGGCACCAGCGCCTGCGCGATATGTACAGCACCCACAATTGCCAGACGCAGGGGAGGATTGTGAATCGCGACAAAGATATTGCCGTCTTCTTCAAAGCCCGACCGGTCCATAGCAAAACGATCCGGATAGCCGCCGAACGCCAGTTCGCGTTTGCCCGAACTCAAATCCACCACATAGGCAGCGGGTTTGCGGGCGGCGCGCGCTTCCATCAAGCCTCGCAACAACTCGACCGGCAACACCGATCCGACCGGTTCGACCAATATGCGAATTGTCCCGCCACAGGCCAGTCCAACGGCGAATGCGTCGCCATCACTGACACCGTATTCCAACACGCGCTGTTCGCCCTTCTCAAGCGCATCCGTTGCTTCAAGAACCACCGCACCTTCCACGCAACCGCCCGAGACCGAGCCCTGCATGTCGCCGGTCCCGGCGATCACCAGCTGCGCCCCCACACGGCGCGGCGCGGATCCCCAGGTTTCGATCACCGTGGCCAGAACCGCCCCCTGTCCGGCTTCATGCCAGGCCAACGCCTGTTCAGGTGCATTTTCGAAAACATCCATCGCATTTCTCCTCGCCTCGACTATTTCCCATGTTACGCGAAATGTCTGCCCGAAAACGCCCCCAAAGGGGAGTAGTGGACCTGCGCGGCAGTGCACAAATTGACACCTTGTCCCTGACGGCGCTGCCCACTACATCTAGCTCAAGACCAACATGGAGCCTCCATATGCCAATGCAAGCCCGCGAAATCGAAGACCTCCTGCGTGCCAGCTTCCCTGATGCCGAGATCAAGGTGGAAGGCGAGGATGGCGTCCACATGGCAGCCATGGTCATTGATGAGAGTTTTCGCGGCAAGAACAGAGTGCAGCAGCAACGCGCAGTCTATGCGGCCCTCAAAGGAAAGATGGACGGCTCTAACGGCGAGCTTCATGCACTGGCGCTGACGACGAAAGCGCCCGACTGACCGCAGATTTATCCGCGCCTTTCAGTGGCGCGACACGTATAGACCCAGAGGGGAAATCACATGACCGACGCAAACACACAGATCAAAGAGACCATCACCAGCAACGACGTTGTCTTGTTCATGAAAGGCACCAAGGAAATGCCGCAATGCGGATTTTCCAGCCGGGTTGCTGGTGTGTTGAATTACATGGGTGTTGATTTTTCGGATGTAAATGTTTTGTCCGATGAAGGCATTCGTCAAGGCATCAAGGATTTTTCCAACTGGCCGACCATTCCACAG
Source organism: Roseobacter sp. EG26 (assembly GCF_049830555.1). NCBI lineage: Bacteria > Pseudomonadati > Pseudomonadota > Alphaproteobacteria > Rhodobacterales > Roseobacteraceae > Roseobacter > Roseobacter sp. EG26. Next base: position 849,165 of record NZ_JBNBLH010000001.1, on the reverse strand, counting down.
CTTTATGTGAAAGGCGAATTCGTCGGCGGATGCGACATCATTACGGAAATGACGCTTTCGGGTGAGCTGGACACGCTGCTCGAGGAGAATGGTGTGACCTTCGACAAGGACGCCGCCGACAAGATTCGCGAAGCCAACGGCTAAGCCCGTCGCGCTATCTGCCGTTTGTTGTGCATTGCTTGTAAAGGGGCGTCTCTTCTTCGGAGGGGGCGTCGAACCATGCAAGCATCGCCGCATCACCTTTGCTCCACCACACATAGGAACTCTTGTGCCCGGTCCCCGCATATCGGGCACCGGAGGCGCTGGGTGTGGATTCGAGGTAGACCAGCCGACCTTCAACCGACAAGACCACAGCGGCAGGTGGCCCGGCAACGTAGATAACGGGCACTTCCACCTGCCGGTCACACAGATAGGTCTGTTCGGTTCCCTGCGCCACCAGAGGCGTCGCCAGCACCGCGCAAACGCCGATACTGGCCTTTACGCAACCTATCCGTTTGTCTTTTCGTCAACAGAGGCGGCCAGCGCCTCGGCCCGCGCCGCCAATTCCGCCAGTGTGTCCGTGACCGATTGCGGTACGACAGGCACCTCTACCCGCTCCGGTTCGACCTTTGCGTCCCGAACACCAGCCAATTCGGCCTCCCTTTCGGTCAGCTTCGCCTGAACCTCTGCGACGCGGTCTTCGATGTTGGCGGTCTTGTCGGCCAGCATCAGACCCGCCATCAGAAGCATCCGTGCCTCTGGCATACGCCCGACCTGATCGGATAGCACCTGCGCTTCGTCATCCAGCATTTTGGCAGCGGTCTGCAAATAATGTTCTTCGCCCGCCTGGCAGGCCACGTCAAACTTACGGCCACCGATCGAGATTGTAATTTCCGGCATCAGCTTGCCCCCTCTGGCTGCGCCCCATCCGCTTCGAGCAGCGGTGTCAGGGCAGCGATGATCTCGTCTGCCTCGGCAATTTCTGCCGCACGTGCAGCGCGTAACGCTTCCAGCTCGGCCATCATGGCCTTGTTGATCAGATGGGGCTCACCAACGCCTTCGGCATTGGCATTGCGCAAAGCCTCACAGGCCTCCGACAACTGCGCATTTGCCCGTCTGAGCTTTTGCAGATCGGTATCGAGCTTTTCCATACGTTCGGCTGTTGCGTTGGCCTTCGCTTCAAGAGCTTCGAGGGCCTGCTCTTGCCGCTCACCAAGCACACGCACCCGTTCGGTCAGTTGCGCATTGACCGTCTTCTCTTCTTCAAGCGCCTGTTTCAGCGCGTCGACGTCATCACCTCCCGCCGGCCCAAGGCCATCAAGACCCTGTGCCACGCGATCCATGGCCGCCATTATGCGACTGTGCAATTCTTCTATTTCACTCATGCCCACCTCATGCGTCCCATTTACCGGGATCGGCTGCCCAACTGCCTTGGACCCGAATCGCCACCCCGTTCTTTTAAAGTAACTCTATTCAACAGGTGCAACAAATGCGCCTTGCTTTGCGATCAAGCGTTTGACCGGCGCTATTGAAGTTCGGAGCGTGCAAAGCCGTCCGCCCGCTCTTGATCTTTGCGGGGTGGCTGTTATTGAGCGCTGCAAGTTCAGCCGTCAGGCTGCACAGCCCTCTTTCGGGCCGCTCGAAACCGACAAAGGATACCTTGCCCGTGGATCTCAAAGCCCTCGCTGCCGCCAACCCCGATCACTGGTCGAAAGCCACTGCCATCCGCACGTTGACGCTGGATGCGGTCGCTGCCGCAAATTCGGGGCATTCAGGCATGCCGATGGGTATGGCGGATGTGGCCACGGTATTGTTTGAGAAACACCTGAATTTTGATCCTTCCCAGCCCAATTGGCCGGATCGCGACCGGTTCATCCTGTCGGCCGGTCATGGTTCGATGCTGCTCTATTCCCTGCTGCACCTGACGGGCTATGCGGACATGACGCTGGAGCAGATCAAGAATTTCCGCCAATGGGGGGCAATCACCGCGGGCCATCCGGAATATGGCCATGCAACAGGTATTGAGACCACGACAGGCCCGCTGGGTCAGGGCATCGCAAATTCCGTGGGTTTCGCCATGGCCGAAGAAATTCAGCGCGCGCAATACGGCAAAAAGGTCGTAGATCACTATACCTATGTGATCGCCGGGGACGGTTGCCTGATGGAAGGTGTGAGCCAGGAGGCGATTACGCTCGCCGGGCGTCACAAACTCAGCAAGCTGATTGTCTTGTGGGACAATAACAACATTACCATCGACGGGCCGGTTTCCCTGTCGGATCAGACGGACCAGATCGGTCGTTTCAAATCCGCAGGCTGGGCCGTTCTGGAAGTAGACGGCCATGATCCGGAGGCCATCGACGCCGCCCTGACGCAAGCCAAAAAGGGCAACAAACCCACAATGGTGGCGTGTAAAACCCACATCGCTCTGGGCCACGCAGCGCAAGACACCTCCAAGGGGCACGGGGCGCTGACAGACCCGGAACAACTTGCTGCTGCAAAAGAGGCCTATGGCTGGAAAACCGGACCGTTCGAGATCCCCGCAGATGTCAAAGCCGCCTGGGAGGCCATCGGCGCGCGCGGCGCCGACACACGGCGGGCCTGGGAAGAGCGTTTTGACACCCTGCCCCGTTCAAAACGCGAAACCTTCAACCGTGCCTATGCGCTTGAGACACCCAAGAAACTGAGCGCAACCATCAAGGCGTTCAAAAAACAGATGTCGGAAAGCGCACCGAAACTCGCCACGCGGGCCAGTTCGGAAAAAGTGCTCGAAGTCGTCAACCCAGTGATGCCTGAAACCGTGGGCGGGTCGGCGGATTTGACCGGCTCCAACAATACCAAGACCGGCGATCTTGGTGTGTTCGACGTGGACAGCCGGGCGGGCCGCTATGTCTACTGGGGTATTCGCGAGCATGGCATGGCCGCCGCAATGAACGGCATGGCGCTGCATGGCGGCATTCGTCCTTACGGCGGCACCTTCATGTGTTTCACCGATTACGCACGGCCCTCCATGCGGCTCGCAGCCTTGATGAAAATCCCCACGGTTTTCGTGATGACGCATGACAGTATCGGTCTGGGCGAGGACGGCCCAACCCACCAGCCGGTTGAGCATCTGGCGATCAGCCGCGCGACCCCGAACACACATGTATTCCGCCCCGCCGACACCATTGAGACCGCCGAGGCCTGGGAATTGGCGCTGTCTTCGAAGGAGACCCCTTCGGTCTTGTCCCTGACGCGGCAGGGCTTGCCCACCGTGCGCACCGAGCACAAGACCAAGAACCTGACGGCACAGGGCGCCTATGTTCTGGCGGATGCAGAGGGCAAACGTCAGGCTATTCTGCTGGCGACCGGTTCAGAGGTCGAGATCGCCATGGCGGCCCGTGACATCCTGCAGGCAGAAGGCATCGGCACCCGTGTCGTCTCCATGCCCTGTTGGGAGCTTTTCGAGGCGCAGGACGAATCGTACCGCAAACGTGTGCTTCCCGGCGGCCCCGTTCGCGTGGCTGTCGAGGCCGGCATCCGCTTTGGGTGGGATCGCTGGCTCTTTGGGGAGCGCGGTCGGCGGGAAAAAGCCGGTTTTATCGGCATGCATGATTTCGGCGCATCGGCGCCAGCGGCCACGCTTTACAAGGAGTTTGGTATTACCGCCGAAGCTGTTGCCGAAAAGGCCAAGTCTCTGATCAAGTAAGAAAATAACGGATCACACTGACGTGGTGGTTGATCGTGAAATGATGAGCGCGGCTTGGTACTTCTGTCAGCCGCGCTCTAATTTTTGCTGCTACAGAAAAAAGAGAGCACTCAACCTTCGGTGGAAACATGCCGATCAATCTCCCGCAGGCACTCCTTGCTGGATCAATGGCTTTGTTTGGCAGATACATTTCTTATCAAAGCGCGGTCTTGTGCACCGCGGGATGAATGTAGCAGGCAACCGGAGACATCAAATGGCAGTCGTCTTGAGCCTTTTGGCAGGATCGGTAGGGACGTTTGCGGCATTGATCACCCTGGCAGTTGGGGACGGGTTTGTGCAGGCCGCCATCAACTATTGGGTTTACGGCATCCTTGCATGTCTGGTGCTGGTCGGGCTCAAAACCATCAAATCGCTGGTTGTTGCATCACGCCCGAAAGCGGCCAACAAGGTTTCCTATTCGCCACTTGCCTGAAGCGCTCGCCAGACGAACGCGTGGTGCCAGAGCGTCAGTGATGACCTGCGCCGAACGCTCTTTGCCATAAGGGGGCGACCAGCTTTTCACCAACCGGGATCAGCAGCAGGCCGAGGAAAACGCCAAAAACACCGTCCATGACAGCCTTGGCGACCCATTCACCGAAGCCCACCAATGCCTGTGGCAGCGCGTGGCCGATGGCGTAGGACAGATCGTGAATGCTGTGTCCAAGCCAGCCTGCACCAAGCACTTCCATACCGTGGATGACGATACTGCCACCAACCCACAACATGGCTGCCGTGCCAACCACTGTGAGTGTCCACATGACACCCGGCATGGCCTTGACCAGACCCCGGCCGAGAGATCGCGTGATCCCAAGCCGTCCGTTCTTTGCCAGCGCCAGTCCTGCGTCATCCGCCTTCACGATCAGCGCCACTGATCCGTAAACGGCCACCGTGATCATTACGGCCACCGCTGCAAGCGTTGCTGTTTCCATCCAAAAATTACTGGGCGGAATAGCTGCAAGTGCGATTGTCATGATCTCAGCGGAAAGGATGAAATCGGTTTTGATGGCCCCGGCGGCTTTTTGCTCTTCCAAATGCGCGGGATCCTGCGGTTCCGGGTCTCCTTCAACATGGGCGGCGTGATGGTGCCCGCCAAATCCGAGGGCATGGGCGACCTTCTCGGCCCCCTCAAAACAGAGGTAGCAGCCCCCCAGCATCAGCAGCGGTGTAATCAGCCAGGGCGCAAAATTGGACAACAAAAGACCAACCGGCAACAAATAGACCAGCTTGTTGATCATGGACCCCTTGGCGATACGCCAGATGATCGGCAGTTCACGGTCGGCGGAGAACCCCTGAACGTATTTGGGGGTTACGGCGGCATCGTCAATCACCGCCCCTGCGGCCTTTGCGCCTGCCTTCGCCGCTTGACCAATGACATCATCCACTGAGGCGGCCGCGACCTTCGCAATACTTGCAACATCGTCCAAAAGCGCCAGCAATCCGCTCATCCTGCCATCCTCTGTTCAGCATTTATAGTTAACAAAAAGACCTAGAACGATGCAGAGGTCTTGGCAATGCGTACACAGAATACAACTCTCGCGGGCAGGCAACAGACTGTTGCCAAAGTTTAACGCTAACACTTGGAAAACACGTCGCTTTTGGCATTCCGCCAAAGGCCGGATGCGGTTATAGAGCGCGCAAATGATCCGTGTGGAGAGTATTCATGACTATCAAAGTCGGTATCAACGGTTTCGGTCGCATCGGCAGATGCACATTGTCCCATATCGCAACTTCCGGTCGTAACGACATTGATGTGGTGGCGATCAATGCAACCGGCCCTTTGGAAACCTCCGCACATCTGATCAAATACGATTCAGTACACGGGCGCTTTCCCGGGAGTGTGGTGGTCGGCGCCAACTCGCTCGATCTGGGGCGCGGCCCGATCCGCATGATGTCTTCCTACAACATGAATGAACTGGATTGGACCGGCGTTGACGTCGTGCTGGAATGCACCGGTAAATTCAACGATGGCGACAAGGCGAAGACACATATCGAACGCGGCGCAAAACGTGTGCTGATTTCAGCCCCCGCAAAGCGGGTTGACCGCACCATCGTCTACGGCGTGAATCACCGCGATCTGTTGCCCTCCGACACCGTCATTTCGAACGGATCTTGCACAACCAACTGCCTGGCCCCTCTGGCAAAGGTGATGGACGAGGCGATCGGGATCGAGCGTGGGATCATGACCACGATCCATTCCTACACTGGCGACCAGCCCACCCTCGACCGGCGGCATGATGACCTTTACCGCGCGCGCGCTGCCGCCATGGCGATCATTCCGACATCGACCGGTGCTGCCAAGGCTCTGGGTGAGGTTTTGCCGAACCTGGCGGGCAAACTCGACGGGACCGCGATGCGGGTGCCCACGCCCAATGTCTCCGCTGTTGATCTGACCTTCGAAGCCCCCCGCGATGTGACCGTCGAAGAAGTGAATGCGGCATTGCAAGCGGCAGCCATGGGGTCCATGTCGCGCGTCATGGGTTATGATGCCGAAGCGAAGGTCTCCATAGATTTCAACCACACCGAACAAAGCTGCATCGTCGCGCCGGATCAGACCAAGGTTGTTGCCGGTCGTACAGTGCGCGTTCTGGCCTGGTACGACAATGAATGGGCATTTTCTGCCCGAATGGCCGATGTCGCGGTCAGCATGGGCCACCTGGGCTGAACCAAGGCTGCTTGCGGGCGTTCATTGAGGCTGGCATACCCTGCATGACCCGCGCATCATTCGAGCGCGGGGTTTCCGGAACTGCACCGTGGTGCTTTTCGGTTGGGAAAGGCAGTAAATGACCAATGGCATCGCATTTGTGCTTGGGCTGACCATTGTGGTCCTGATATCTGCCGACATTTTTTTCTATGGCACGGAACATGTTGTCTTTCTGGGCAAAAAAATGTTTGAACTGACTGAATGGCTCGCTTTTTGGCGCTGAGTCCATTGTGACGCTTCGGCGCGCATCCACGGAAAGAACAGACAATGACAGTCAGATTGGGCATCAACGGCTTTGGCCGGATCGGACGCACGATATTGCGGGCGCTGCTGGACAGCGGCAGAACAGATTTGCAGGTGGTGGCGATCAATGACCCTGCCCCTAAGGACGCGCTGGCCCATCTGTTTGAATTTGACAGCATCCACGGTCGGTTGAGACACGCGGTTGAGCCGACAGACACAGGTCTTCTGCTGGCCAATCGGCCCATCAACATGACTTCTGATACGGACCCGGCCGCCCTGCCCTGGCAAGACGTGGATATCGCGCTGGAATGCAGCGGCAAATTTATCGAGGCTTCAGCAGCCGGGCGGCATCTGCAAAACGGGTCGCAGCGTGTTCTGCTTTCTGCGCCCGCCAAGGGAGACCTGAAAACAATCGTCTACGGGGTGAACGATCATCTGATCACGCCCGACGATACTGTTTTGTCGAATGGCTCCTGCACAACCAATTGCCTTGTTCCCGTCGCGCATGTTTTGCACGAAACACTCGGGATCAAACGCGGCATGATGACAACCGTGCATAGCTACACCAGTACGCAGCCAACCCATGACGCACCGCACGCGGACCTCTATCGCGCACGGGCCGCCGCATTGTCGATGATCCCGACCTCAACCGGGGCCGCTCTCACTCTGGGTCAGGTCCTCCCCGATTTGGCGGGGCGGATCACCGGGCAAGCCATCCGCGTGCCAGCGCCGAATGTCTCCTGTATTGACCTGACGGTCGAAACACACAGCGCGACGACCCCCGAAGAGATAAACCGCTTTTTTCAGGATGCGGCAGCAAATGCTTTTAAAGGCATCATCAGCACCACCGCGCGAAAACTCGTGTCTTCCGATTTCAGACAGGACCCGCACAGCGCCATTTTCGCCGAAGATCAGACGCGTGTTCAGGATGGCACCCTGGTGCGTGTTCTGGCCTGGTATGACAATGAATGGGGTTTTTCCAACCGTATGTTGGATACCGCAGCACGCATGGGCGCGCTGATCTGATCCTCAGCGTGCGCCGAAACGTTGCACCAGCTCTGCTCTGACACGGGGGGTCACGAATTTGCTGACATCGCCGTTGAGACGCGCGATTTCCTTGACGAGCTTGCTGGCAATCGCCTGATGCTGCGCCTCGGCCATCAGGAACACAGTCTCTATCCCATTGTCCAACTGCCGGTTCATACCAACCATTTGATATTCATATTCAAAATCCGCAACCGCGCGAAGACCCCGCACGATAATCTGGGCGCCAACATCCCGTGCACAATCAATCAGCAGATTTTCAAAAGGATGCACGATAATTTCAATGCCGGTCTGAGCGGCCAGTTCAACACATTCGGCCTCGATCAGAGCCACGCGTTCTTCCAGTGAAAACAGCGGCCCCTTGTCTCTATTGATCGCCACACCGATCACGAGGCGATCCAACAGCACAGCAGCACGGCGGATGATGTCGATATGGCCCAGGGTGATGGGATCAAAGGTGCCGGGATAGAGGCCAACGCGCATGTGGTCTCTCCTGTCGTGAGTATTTTTGTGACCCGACCACTTCAGGGGCGGAATTGCAAGCGGGTAAGGACCTTTCTGCCCGCCAGGGGTCCTTCAGTGCCCCATGATCATGCCCTCAAGGGCATCTTTCTCCATCGCCAATTCCATCAGTTTGGCTTTCACCACATCGCCAAGCGAGATCACGCCCACAAGAACGCCGTCGCTCAGCACTGGCATATGGCGAAAACGTCCATCGGTCATTTTTTGCAAAACCGAATCTGCGGGATCTTCAGGGCTGCACGTCACCAGTTTCGTGGTCATCAGCGTTTCGACCGGATTGGCCAGGCATCCTGCACCGCGCGCGCCGATGTCACGTACAATGTCACGTTCTGATAAAATCCCATCAGCGGAATTCCCGTCTCGCGAGACAACAACCGTACCAATGCGTTTTTCAGACAGCATCTTTGCGGCCTCCGCCACCGACAAGGATGGCGTAACCGTCACAACATCCTGCAACGCCTTGGTTTTTAGAATTTGGGACACCAACATGTCGGACCTCCTTGAAACGTGTCGAAACCTGCCTCAGCGTCACCGCAAAGCGATTTCAAGTCAAGCCAGCGCTTCAAGTCTTGCAACTTCTGCGCGCAGCCCCTGACTCAAGGCTTCTGCAAAGCGGCTGAGACGCGGATTGCGTTGATCATCAAGATGCCGGATCAGGTAGAAAGCCCGGGTCAGGCTGATCTGATCGGTCAATATACGCCGAACTCCGGGCATGGCCGGAACCGAAAAATCATGCGCGATGCCGATGCCGCCACCCTGTCTGATCCAGTTGATTTGCACCGAAACGGAATTTGAGGCCAAAGAAACACGGGATATACCAAGGTCGTTGAGATAATCCAGTTCCCGATCAAAGATCATGTCCGGAATGTAGCCAACGATCCGATGCTTGCCGAGATCGGCAATATCGCTGATGTCACCTTGTGTTTCGAGATAGCTTTCTGAAGCTGCGAGATGCAGGTGGTAATCCGTTATTTTCTGCACCACCAGACGCCCGGCCGTCGGGGCGCTCACGGCAATGGCCATATCCGCTTCGCGCCGGGAGAGGTTGAATACCCGAGGCAAAGCAACAATCTGAATGTCGAGTTCCGGGTTTTCATCTGAAATTGCGGCGCAGACCTGCGGGAGCAGATAGTTGGCGCTGCCGTCCGGAGCCCCAATACGGATTTGGCCGCTGAGCTGGTCTGATTGAACCGGCAAATCCGCAACGGCACCCCGCATGGCGCGTTCAGCCGCCTCAGAACGCGCCAGCAAGGTCGTGCCCGCCTCGGTCAGCGCGTATCCTTGGGGTGATTTTACAAAGAGACTGGCCTGGAGTGATGCCTCCAACCGCTGCATCCGGCGTCCCAGAGTCGCCGGATCAAGCCGCAGCACCTTGCCGGCACCCGAAAGGCTCTCCTCGCGGGCGACAGCGAGAAACAGACGCAGGTCGTCCCAATTCGTTTGCATCCCGAGCCCTCCGCCGTCTTCAGGAACCGTCCAACGCTACCAGAAACCCGGCAGGCCGTTTTGCACAATTGCAAAGCCGCTTTGTCACCTTGCCCCTTTCCCGTTTGTTTTTGCAAGACTATGGTGCGAGACAAGCAAGCTATCGGCACATGAAGTGCATGACCAAGCCCCGCGGGAACCACCCCCAACTCGGAGAAACAAATGCAAGAACTTACCCACTACCTCAACGGCGCGCATGTCAAAGGCACGTCAGGCCGATTTGCGGATGTGATGAACCCGGCCACGGGTGAGGTCCAGGCGCAATGCCCTCTGGCCTCCGAAGAGGAACTGGCGCAAGCGGTTGCTTTCGCACAAGCCGCACAGCCGGCATGGGCTGCAACCAATCCGCAGCGCCGCGCGCGCGTGTTGATGAAGTTCGTCGATCTGCTGAACCGCGACATGGACAAGCTCGCCGAAGCCCTGAGCCGAGAACATGGCAAGACCCTGCCAGACGCCGCGGGCGATGTGCAGCGCGGGCTGGAGGTTGTCGAATATTGCATCGGCGCGCCGCAATTGCTGAAAGGCGAATACACCGATAGCGCGGGCCCGGGCATTGACATGTACTCCATGCGTCAGGCGCTGGGTGTGACCGCTGGTATTACGCCTTTTAACTTTCCTGCAATGATCCCAATGTGGATGTTCGCCCCGGCCATCGCCTGCGGCAACGCCTTCATCCTCAAGCCGTCCGAGCGGGACCCTTCGGTGCCGTTGATGCTTGCGGAACTGATCGAAGAAGCAGGGCTGCCCAAGGGTATTTTGCAGGTTGTCAACGGCGACAAAACTGCCGTCGATGCGATCCTGCACAATGACGTTATCCAGTCCATTGGATTTGTCGGGTCCACCCCCATTGCCGAATACATCTATGCTACGGGCTGCGCGAACGGCAAGCGCGTGCAATGTTTTGGCGGTGCCAAGAACCATATGATCGTCATGCCGGATGCGGATATGGATCAGGCAGCTGATGCGCTTGTCGGGGCGGGTTACGGCGCTGCGGGCGAGCGCTGCATGGCGATCTCCGTCGCGGTCCCTGTGGGGGATGAGACCGCCGACCGTCTGATCGAAAAGCTGGTGCCCCGGATCGAAAAGCTGAAGGTCGGCCCCTACACGGCTGGCACGGATGTGGATTACGGCCCCGTCGTCACGGCCGCTGCCAAAGCCAACATCGAACGGCTGGTACAAACCGGCATTGATCAGGGCGCAAAACTGGTCGTCGACGGGCGGAACTTCAGCCTTCAGGGCTACGAAGACGGCTTTTTCGTCGGCGCGCATCTCTTTGATAATGTCACCAAGGACATGGACATCTACAAGCACGAGATTTTTGGGCCCGTCCTGTCGACCGTGCGCGCCCAAAGCTACGAAGAGGCGCTCGGGCTGGCGATGGATCATGAATACGGCAACGGCACCGCGATTTTTACGCGTGACGGGGATGCGGCGCGCGATTTCGCCAATCGGGTCAACGTCGGCATGGTCGGTGTGAATGTGCCAATCCCGGTGCCATTGGCCTACCACACCTTCGGCGGATGGAAAAAGTCGGTGTTTGGCGATCTGAACCAGCACGGCCCCGATGCGTTCAAGTTCTACACGCGGACAAAAACGGTTACCTCCCGCTGGCCGTCAGGCATCAAGGAAGGCGGCGAATTTTCCATTCCGGTGATGGAATAGAAACTCATTGCTCTGGCTTGTAGGACAGGCCTGCCCAAACAAAAAAAGCGGCTCTGAAAAGAGCCGCTTTTAGTGGTTTCGATAGAAGGCGATCAGGCCTTTTTCTGGCGACGGCGCAGCGCGCCCATGCCACCAAGTGCACCGATCAACATCCAACCCGCCGCAGGCAAGGGAACCCCTGGTACGTCGTATTCTGCGGTCACTGCACGCAGTTTCCACTCATCATTGGAATCAAACGCCATAATGCCCCAGACTTTGCTGGAAACGCCACCAAAGTTGGTGAAGGGATCGCTGGACTGGCTGAAGCTGATGAAATCACCATCATCAATCTTGCCATCTTCATTTGCGTCATAGAGCCAACGCATGTTGTCATTGCCACCGAAGAAGCTGAAATCAACCGATGTCAAGCGAACGGCTTGCGAGAAAACGACCTCGATGAAGTCTCTATAGCCGCTGCCGTCGACTTGGTGATCGTTGTCACCTGTCGAATTGACAACACCTGCACCGCCGCCGTAGCGACCGATGTGTGGATCGTTGGCCAAAGTCACGCCGATATTGGTGAATCCGGTCGTTCCGTTGGAAACACCTGTGATGTTACCAATGGTTGAGCCCGCTTTGAAAGTTGCGGTCAAACCACCCTGGGTCATTGGATCCAGCGCATTTGAAAGATTGTTGTAGCGCAGCGAGTCATTGCCTGTCAGGTCAAACGTCGCGGACATTGTCGCAGCGGATGCTGAACTTGCGAAAATTGTCAGAGCTGCAGCGGTCATGCCGGCCGCTAAATATTTAACACTCATTCCGATATTCCTCATTATATTCGTTACAAAGCTTTGTCGGTTTACGGTGCCTAACTCGGAACCACCACTTACCACGCGCAAACTACCATGGGCGCATTTTTGCCGCAATCTGATTTGCAAATTTTCGGTTAATTTTACAGATATATAATGTTATTTATCATATGCTTATCAACAATACGTGATTACAGGTACGGATTGTATTCTACCGATCCGCGAAATATACAGGCGAAATACCGCGCAAAATTCACCGCATGGTAGAAAACGCTTTTTGGGATCTGCTTCGCGACGTTCCAAAAGCTATCCGGTGGTTGAATTTTGGATTGAAAATCGGCGTTTCGATCACCGCCGATTCGGTTGCTGTGCGGGCCTTGCTGGCCTATGAAAACCAGTATGAAAGACATCTCAATTCGCGCCGTTGGCCCCACGGGCCGTATCACCCTGAACAGGCCCACCGCCCTGAACGCGATCACTTATGAAATGTGCCTCGCGATCGAAGCGGCATTTGATCGCTGGCTCACCGATCCGAATGTTACTCAAATTGTGATTGATGCATCCGGCGACAAGGCCTTTTGCGCCGGTGGCGATATCGCTGAACTCTATGAAACCGGCATTGAGGCGAACTATGCCTTTGGCCAGAAATTCTGGGCAGACGAATACCGCCTGAATGGCAAGATATTCGACTATCCCAAACCGGTGATTTCGTTCCTTCAGGGGTTCACCATGGGCGGCGGTGTCGGGATCGGCTGCCACGGGTCGCACCGTATCGTCGGAGAGAGCAGCCAGATTGCGATGCCAGAGTGCGGCATCGGATTGATCCCTGACGTAGGTGGCTCCCTGCTGCTTGCCCTGGCACCGGGCCGGGTCGGCGAATATCTCGGGACGACGGGCGCACGCATGTCAGCGGCAGACGCCATTCTTGCCGGATTTGCCGATCACTTTATTCCCCAAGCCGAGTGGCCGCGCCTGATTGAAGCCCTTGAGGCAGGTGCCAGCCCCGATATCCTGTCAGACGCCGCTCAAACCGCGCCTGAAGGGCAATTGGCGAAAAATCTGGGCGAAATCGATCAGCATTTTGGCGGGGAAACGCTTGGCGACATTCTGAGTTCGCTGCGGCACGATAACCGTGAATTTGCGGTAGCGGCGCAGGACAGATTGAACAGAAACAGCCCGCTATCAATGGCATGCTGTGTGGAACTCATTCACAGGCTGCGCGGACCTTCCATCACCATGGCCAAGGCGCTCGATCTTGAATATCGTTTTACATACAGGGCTATGGAACACGGCGATTTTCTGGAAGGTATCAGGGCCACCATCATCGACAAGGATCGAAACCCCAAGTGGCGATTTACCGATGGCCAGGTGCCAGCTGCCGAAGTCAGCAAGATGCTCATGCCGCTGGGTCAAAACAAACTGAAGCTGGGAGATGCACAGATGACAAAACTCAAAATCGGCTTTGTCGGATTGGGCAATATGGGCGCGCCTATGGCCGTTAATCTTGCCAAGGCGGGGCATGAGGTGCGGGGTTTTGACACCGCGGCACAGCCCCCCGAGGGCGTCTCCGCAACCCAATCCGCAGTTGACGCCGCAGCAGGGGCGGATGTGGTGATCACGATGCTCCCCAATGGCGATATTCTACGTGCGGTCGCATCTGAGGTTCTGCCAGCCATGCAAGCTGGCGCCCTATTGCTCGATTGCTCGACCGTGGACGTAGAAGCGGCCCGTGATGTTGCCGATCAAGCCACCGAAAGAGCTTTGGGCTTTGTCGATGCACCCGTCTCTGGTGGGATCGGCGGGGCGGCGGGTGGCACGCTGACATTCATGGCCGGAGGTACGGCGGAGGCCTTCGCCAAAGCACAGCCCCTTTTTGACATCATGGGACAAAAAGCCGTCCATTGCGGGGAAGCAGGTGCCGGACAGGCCGCCAAAATATGCAACAACATGATCCTCGGGGCGACCATGATCGCGACCTGCGAAGCCTTCGCACTGGCCGACAAACTCGGATTGGACCGCCAGAAAATGTTTGATGTGGTCAGCACCTCCTCCGGATACAGTTGGAGCATGAATGCCTATTGCCCGGCCCCGGGCGTTGGCCCCACCAGCCCTGCCGACAATGGGTATCAACCCGGGTTTGCCGCCGAATTGATGCTCAAGGACCTCGGGTTATCCCAACAAGCCGCCGAAGCCGTGGATGCCGATACGCCCATAGGCGCATTGGCGCATCAGCTATATGCGCATTTCGTCGAGAATGAGGATGGTCTGGGCAAGGATTTTTCCGCGATGCTGCCCCGGTTTTCAGCGCGCGGAAGGCAAACGTAAGTCGCAAACAGGCAAGTTGCGGAACGACGCTCCCCTAAGGTGATGCCAAGCCACCAAGAGGTTCCGATGCCCCCAGCCTTTCACGAGTTTGCCGCAGATTTGAGTTACACGGACCTGCCGCCCGAGGTTTTGTCCGTGTTGCGCAGATCTTTTCTCGACACGATGGGCGTTGCAGCGGCGGCATCATCGACAGGCATGGCCGGGATCGCGCGTCAGAACGCAGTCGCACTTTATGGGGTCGGATCAGCCGGTGGCGCGCGTATTTTGATGAATGGCACAATCACCAGCCCCGCCGGAGCCGCCATGGCCGGTGCCTTCACGGTCGACAGCATAGACGCCCATGACGGCTCGTCCCCGTGCAAAGGGCATGCCGGATCAGCAGTTTTTCCCGCTATGCTGGCCATGGTCGACGTTAAAAATAATGTGAAAGGCGCTGATTTCGCAACACTTTTGGCTCTTTCTTACGAAACCAGCTACCGGGCGGGTTTGGCTCAGCACGCAACCTGCGCGGACTATCACACCTCAGGGTCCTGGACAGCCGTTGGCGTCGCCATTGCCACCGCGCGTGCCCTTGGATGTTCGCCAGATCAAATCCGCCATGCTGCCGGGATTGGCGAATACCATGGTCCCCGGAGCCAGATGATGCGCTGCATTGATCATCCGACCATGGTGCGGGACGGTGTCGGCTGGGGCGCGCCAACCGGCGTCACCGCAGGCTATCTGGCCCAAATGGGATTCACCGGTGCCCCGGCGCTGACCTGTGAAAACGCTGGCGAATTCTGGGCTGATCTCGGATCATCCTGGCGTGTCGCGCAAGATACCCATTACAAGCCCTACCCCTGTTGCCGCTGGGCGCATCCCGCGCTGGATGCGGCCCACGACCTGATGCAGGAGCATCACCTGCATCATGCGCAGATTGCCCGGGTCGACATTCGAACCTTCCATAACGCCACCCGCCTTGCAGGGCACGCACCCGCAACACCGGATGAATTTGCCTACGCCATCGCATTCCCGGTTGCCGCCATGATTGTGCGCGGGCAGCTCGGTCTGCCCGAACTGGCACCTTCGACGCTTCAGGACGCTGAAATCCTGCGCATTAGCAAGGCCACGCATCTCATTGATGATCCGCATTTCACGAAGATCAGCGAAGGCAAGAGATGGGCACAGGTCACTCTGACGCTCACAGACGGATCGCAATACGAGTCCACACCACGTACCCCTCGGGGCGATGCTGATTTGCCGCTCAGTGATGCAGAAATCTCTGACAAATTCCACCTGTTTGCGGATCCGGTTCTGGGCAGCCACCGCGCCTGCGAGATCGAAGCGCTCTGTCGCGAGTTCGATAAATTAGCCGCCGCAGATTTCAAACGGCTTCTCGATCTCTGCCTGAGCCCAACCTATAATCTCGGTCCAGCGGTCTGATTGCAGGACGCGCCGATCACATTACAACAGGCGTCATCAAGGCGCATTTCAGCACGCCCATCAAAGGGCTCCGAAGCTACTCAGCAGCGACCTTGCCCCGCGCGTGCAACATCGGTTTCAGGTACTTACCGGTGTAGCTTTCCGGCACCTCCGCCACTTTTTCAGGCGTTCCGGTTGCCACGATACGGCCCCCACCGTCGCCACCTTCTGGTCCGATATCAATGATATGGTCCGCGGTTTTCACAACATCCAAGTTATGCTCGATCACAATCACCGAGTTACCCTGATCCACCAGTTCATGCAGCACTTCCAGCAGCTTGCGCACGTCTTCGAAATGCAAGCCCGTGGTCGGCTCATCCAGAATGTAAAGCGTACGACCCGTTGAGCGTTTGCTGAGTTCCTTGGAGAGTTTAACGCGCTGCGCCTCCCCCCCCGACAGCGTGGTGGCTTGCTGGCCGACCTTAATATAGCCAAGCCCGACCCGCATCAACGCGTCCATCTTTTCGCGGATGGACGGAACGGCCGAGAAAAACGTCTGCGCGTCTTCCACGGTCATGTTCAGCACATCGGCAATGCTCTTACCCTTGAACTTGATTTCCAGTGTCTCGCGGTTGTAGCGCGCACCCTTGCAGGTCTCGCATTCCACATAGACATCGGGCAGAAAATGCATCTCGATCTTGATGACACCGTCGCCCTGACAAGCCTCGCACCGCCCGCCCTTGACGTTGAACGAAAAACGCCCCGGTTTGTAGCCACGCGCCTTTGCTTCGGGCAGCCCGGAAAACCAGTCGCGGATCGGGGTAAAAGCGCCTGTGTAGGTCGCGGGGTTTGACCGCGGCGTCCGGCCGATCGGGCGCTGGTCTATGTCGATGACCTTGTCGAGATATTCGAGACCCTTGATCGTCTCGCAGGGCGCGGGCGTCTGGCGCGCGCCATTCAGGCGCATCGAGGCGGTCTTGAACAGCGTCTCAATAGTCAGGGTGGATTTGCCCCCACCCGACACACCGGTCACGCAAACGAATTTGCCCAGGGGATAGTCGACCGTCACATTTTGCAGATTGTTGCCGGTGGCTTTGACAACCTGTACTTTCTTCTTGTTGCCTTTGCGTCGCGTGGCAGGCACCGGAATCTCGCGCGCGCCGGTTAGGTACTGGCCAGTGATCGAATTCTTGTCATGTGCTATTGTCGCAGGCGGGCCGTGACTGACCACCTGGCCGCCATGCACCCCTGCGCCGGGGCCGATATCGAATACGTAATCCGCTTCGCGGATCGCCTCTTCGTCATGCTCGACAACGATCACCGTATTGCCCTGATCCCGCAGGTTTTTCAGGGTCAGGAGCAAGCGGTCATTGTCGCGTTGATGCAAACCTATGGACGGCTCATCCAGCACATAAAGCACGCCCGTGAGACCTGATCCGATTTGCGAGGCCAACCGGATGCGCTGGCTTTCGCCCCCCGATAGCGTGCCTGCATTCCGGCTGAGCGTCAGGTATTCAAGACCCACGTTGTTGAGAAAGCCAAGCCTTTCGCGGATTTCCTTGAGGATCGCGCGGGCGATTTCGTTTTTCTGCTTGGTCAAATGATCCGGGACGGTTTCGCACCAGTCAAAAGCCTCGCGGATCGACATCTGTACGACTTCGCCCACATGCAGACCGGCGATTTTCACGGCAAGCGCTTCTTCGCGCAGACGAAAACCGCCGCAGGATCCACAGGGGCGATTGTTCTGATAGCGCTCGAACTCCTCGCGAATCCAGTTGCTGTCGGTCTCGCGATAGCGCCGCTCCATATTCGGGATCACACCCTCAAAGACGCGGGTCACCTGATAGACGCGACCGCCTTCATCGTAGCGGAAGGCAATCTCTTCTTCGCCCGATCCATAGAGAAACACCTGCTGGACCTTTTCGGGCAGGTCTTTCCATTTGTCCGACTGTTTGAACTTGTAATGTTTGGCAATCGCTTCAATGGTTTGCAGGAAATACGGGGATTTCCCCTTGCGCCACGGAGCCAGCGCGCCATCAGCGATTTTCAGGTTCTGGTCAGGCACCACGAGACGTTCGTCAAAGAAAAGCTCGACCCCTAGCCCGTCGCATTCCGGGCAGGCACCAAAAGGCGCGTTGAAGGAAAACAACCGCGGTTCGATCTCCGGGATCGTAAACCCCGAGACCGGACAGGCGAATTTTTCCGAGAACGTCGTGCGTTCCGGATCGCCTTCGGTCGGGGCGGTTTCGAGAATGGCGATGCCATCGGCCAGATCCAATGCGGTGCGCAAGGAATCTGCCAACCGCGTCTCCAGCCCTTCGCGCACCACAATTCGGTCGACCACAACGTCGATATCATGGCGGAATTTCTTGTCGAGCGTCGGCGGTTCGTCCAGCTCATAAAACTGCCCATCGACCTTGACCCGCTGGAACCCCTGCTTGCGCAGTTCCAGAAATTCCTTGCGGTATTCGCCTTTCCGATCACGGATGATCGGGGCCAGCAAGTAGGCGCGCGTGCCTTCCTCCATGGTCATGACACGGTCAACCATGTCCTGAACCTGCTGCGCTTCGATGGGCTTGCCGGTCGCAGGCGAATAAGGGGTGCCCACCCGCGCAAAAAGCAGCCGCATGTAGTCGTAGATTTCGGTCACCGTGCCAACGGTCGAGCGTGGATTTTTCGATGTGGTTTTCTGTTCGATGGAAATCGCCGGAGAGAGACCGGCAATATGATCCACATCCGGTTTCTGCATCATATCGAGGAACTGCCGGGCGTAGGCGGAAAGTGATTCCACGTAACGGCGCTGCCCTTCGGCGTAGATCGTGTCAAACGCCAGAGACGACTTGCCCGATCCCGAAAGCCCTGTAATCACAACCAGTTGGTCGCGCGGAATATCCACGTCGATGCTTTTGAGATTATGTTCGCGCGCGCCGCGTACTTCGATATGTTTTAGCTCGGCCATCAGGCACCCCCGTGTAACCCGATAGACATAGGCGTATTCCGGCAATTAGCCAATGAAAAAATGAGAACAAAAGGTAAACTTTAAGCGCGGGCTCGCCGTCGCGCCAGCGCCAAATGCGCGCACCCTCCCAGCGCAAAGGCACATCCGGCAAGAAGCGGCAGGCCAGCGTACCCGATGGCGCCAATTGTTACAGCCATAACCGGCGTTCCCAGCGTGTTGCCGACATTGCCCATTTGCGCCAGCGCCCCATTGGCCTGCGCCTGCGTGGCGGGCGATCCGTTCAGTTGCGGCACGGCGGCAAAGCTTGCGCCCTGTACCAGCCCCATGGCTGCCGCCAACAGCAAACAGCCTATGGGATCGCCCGGAACCTGCCAGAGCCAGATCATGACCAGCGCACTTGCGGCAAAGCCAATCCCGATGACCGTGACGGCTGACATGATGCGCAGCAGGGCCACCCCGATGATCATGGACGACGCGATGCTCGACAGTGGCATGGCCCCCATGACAAAGGCGCGGCTCTCTTCCGCGATGTAGGGCGGCATCACGGTCAGGATCGAGACGAAACAGAACGTGTAGAACAGCCATCCGATGGCAGGTGCCGAGATTGACGGCGACCGGTAGATCGTCGCGTGGTCTTTGACAATTTTCGACAGGGACAGCGGCGGGACCGGCGTATCAATGCTGAGGGCGCGCAACCTGGCACCGAGGAACAGTGCAAAAATCGCAAGATAGACCGCATGTGCGATCAGCAGCGCCGGGATGCCCTGCCACGCAACAAGCGGCAGCCCGGCCCAGGCCAGAATGGTGAAGGAAACCCCGAAAAACGTCCCCCAAAGCGTCAGGGCAAGCCCGCGATCCCTGGGCGCGCAGAGCTGGGCGATCAGGGTTGGTGCCGCAACCACCATGGCCAGATGAGACAACCCTTCAACAGCGCGGCTGGCAAGCATCCAGGGAAGCGGCGGCAGCAGCGCCTGAAAGGCGGAAATGGCCGCGCCCGTCCAAAGCGCCCATAAAAGCGCCCGGCGATACCGGATGCGGGCGACCATCAACCCTGCGGCCACACCGAAGAAGATGCCCAGAAGGCCGACAATCGACACCACGAACCCCAGTGACGCCCCAACGTCCGGGTAAACCTCTGGTAACTGGTCGAAAATCGCGCTGAACTTGCCGTATTGCGCCGCCGCGCCCAGCCCCGCACCCCACAGTGCCAGCACCAGACCCCAAGGGGTTTTCTGTTCGGTTTCGGTGGGATGCATCTGCGGGGACCTCCGCGGGGAAGGTCCCCCGCCGCGCTACATATGAATGACGCGGCCGTAGGCGTCTAGCACGGATTCGTGCATCATTTCCGACAGCGTCGGGTGCGGGAAGACGGTGTTCATCAAGTCTTCCTCGGTTGTCTCCAACTGACGCCCGACCACATAACCCTGGATCAGTTCTGTCACTTCGGCACCCACCATATGCGCGCCCAGCAATTCGCCGGTCTTGGCATCGAAAATGGTCTTGATCATGCCTTCGGGCTCGCCCAGTGCAATCGCCTTGCCGTTGCCGATAAAGGGGAAACGCCCGACCTTGATGTCGTGGCCAAGCTCCTTGGCCTTGGCTTCGGTAAAGCCCACACTGGCCACTTGCGGATGACAATAGGTGCAGCCCGCGATGGTTTCGGGTTTGACGGGATGCGTGTGTTTGCCCGCGATTAGATCGGCGACCATGACTCCCTCGTGGGACGCCTTATGCGCCAGCCAGGGTGCGCCCGCGATGTCACCGATGGCATAAAGACCATCGACGCCGGTGCGGCAGAATTCATCCGTGACCACATGGGTACGGTCGACTTTCACGCCCAGCGCTTCGAGTCCCAACCCTTCGGTGTTGCCGACAATGCCCACTGCCGAGATCACCGCGTCAAAGTCGTGCTTTTCAACCTTGCCACCCACGTCGATATGCGCGGTCACCTTGCCTTTGGCGCGATCAAGCTGCTTGACCATGGCTTTCTGCATGATCTTCATGCCCTGCTTTTCGAAGGATTTCTTGGCAAAGGCGGAGATTTCGGCATCCTCAACCGGCAGCACGCGGTCCATGACCTCAACCACTGTCGTATCCGCGCCAAGCGTGTTGTAGAAACTGGCAAATTCGATCCCGATGGCACCGGAGCCAATGACCAACAATTTTTTGGGCATGCGTTTGGGTTCCAGCGCGTGTTTGTAGGTCCAGACCAGATCGCCGTCCGCCTCCAGGCCCGGCAGTTCGCGCGCCCGTGCACCCGTGGCCAGAACGATGTTCTTGGCTGTCAGTTCTTCACTGCCTTTTTCGGTTTTCACGGTCACTTTGCCCTTGGCCGGGATCGTGGCCTCTCCCATGAACACAGTGACTTTGTTTTTCTTCATCAGATGACCGATGCCGCCCGAGAGTTGCCCTGCGACTTTTCGCGACCGTTTTACAACCGCATCAAGATCGTAGCCGACATTGTCAGCCTTCAGCCCAAACTCCTTGGCGCGGTGCATCAGGTGGAAAACCTCGGAAGACCGCAGCATCGCCTTGGTCGGAATACATCCCCAGTTGAGGCAAATGCCCCCCAGATGTTCCCGCTCGACAATGGCAACAGACATCCCCAATTGCGCACCACGGATGGCCGCAACGTAGCCCCCCGGGCCCGCACCAATCACAATAAGATCGAAGGATTTTGCAGCCATGTCACGTCCTCGCAGAAGGGATAAGGAAAATATAGTTTACCGTTAAACTATATTGAACCCAGCGGCAACATGCTGCACGGCGCGACATTTGCGCGCCGTGGTCTCGAAACGTCAGCGTTTCTTTCAGGCGGCTTTTGCCGCCTGCAGGCTCCGGATCATCTCTCCGTAACCTCCGCGAGCGAGAAATTCCTGCTCGGCTTTCGTATGAGGCCGGTCCAGCGCTTCATTGCGGGTCGGGAAGCGCCCAAACTGGCGAATAACAGCGCGATGGGCCTGCGCATGCAGAAGGTGCTCAGCACCACCCGCAGGCATCCGCTCGCACATCAGCCGCACACAGCGGTCCTGATCACAAAGATTTTCAGAATGCATGAGCGGGAGGTAGAAAAACTGCCGCGCGGGCTCATTAATCCGAATATCCCAACCCTTGTCGATGGCTGATTTCGCCGCCGCCAAAGCGGCGCGGTCACTCGCAAACGCCTGCCCTGTATCACGGAACATATTGCGAGAGAACTGATCCATCAGAATTGTGTAGGCCAAGGCGCCCGACGGATATGTGAGCCAAAGCGAAAACCGCCCCTCACAGGCGCCATGCCAGGTCTCTTCAAATTTCGTCCGGATCGCTGCATCGAGCGCATCGGACTGCTTGTACCAACCTTCGGGGCCTATTTCATCCAGCCAAAAGCTTAAAATTTCTTGCGGATCAACCATTACTACAGTCTCCAAATAAACAAACCACATTCATAGGTTAAGGTCTGTTCACGTTAATTTCCTAGTCACTTTTTGCATCATTACGACACATTCAATTTGTGGTTGAGGTGTTTTCGTCGCTGAGCTCCGTTTCGATGGCATATTCCTGTGCATATTCCAGTGCAACCGACGTGTAGGACGGTGCCACTGCCACATAAGCGCCCGTCTCGTCGACGGGAATAGATTTCCGCACCGTTGAGCGATATCCCGCGTATGCGACCAGCAAGGCAAAGAGCGCGCCTGTGAAGAGGTAGAACCCGCCCGGCCCGACAAAGTCCATCATGTAACCTGTGATGATCGGCCCGAGGATCGCCCCGAGACCATTGATAAAGATCAGCCCGCCCGAAGCGGCAGCCATGTCCTCGTGCTCCAGGAAGTCGTTGGTATGCGCAATTAGCAGCGAATAAAGCGGATTTGACATCCCGCCTACGACGAAGGCGGACGCCAGCAGCAACGTGAACTCGCCGCCCAGCAACAGTCCGAGCACGGATCCCGCGACACCAACCGCCGAGACGATCAGGATCAGAAAACGTCTGTCCATCCGGTCCGATATCCATCCAATCGGGTATTGCAACAGGACCGCGCCCACAAAGAACATCGCCACGAAAGTTGAAATCTGGGCGACGCTCAGACCCGCCTTAGCGCCAAAAACCGAGGCCATGCCGAACTGGGCGGAAAAGATACCGCCCAGCAAGAACATGCCCACGCATCCCATCGGAGAATAGCCAGCCAGCTCTCTCAGGCTCATGGGTTTGGTGGCCTCAAAGGCAGGTGTCGGACTGATCGACAGCAAAATCGGCGTCACCGCGATGGAAACCAGCACTGATGGGATGACAAAAAGCACGTAGCCGGAGGGGTCCGCCGTCAACAACAGCGCCTGGCTGAGCACGATGCCTGCCGTCTGAACGATCATGTAAAGCGACAGGGCCTGTCCGCGGTTTTCATTTGTCGCGGCATTGTTCAGCCAGCTTTCGGCAGTCACGTAAACGGCGGAAAAACAAAACCCGATCAGCACGCGACCCAAGGTCCAGACCCAGACCTCTGTCAGGGTCGGGTAAATGATCATGACGGCGGAGATCAACGACGCAAGGGCCGCGAAAACCCGCACGTGCCCCACGCGCCGGATCATTCCGGGTGCCATGCGCGAGCCACCCAGGAATCCCACGAAATAGGCGGACATGACAATCGACATCTCCAATGTGGAGAACCCTTCGATTTCACCGCGAATGCCCAGCAGGGTCCCCTGCATGCCATTGCCAACCATCAGCAGGGACATGCCCAGCAAGAGCGCCCAAGCGCTTGATAAAACCTGCAGCATCTGGATCTCCATTCGGTCGTTGGGAGGGACGACAACCCCACATAGACTCAGACAAATTGCCCGGTCCGGCTCAAGTGCGACTTTGCAGGTCGCTTTGCGCACTTGAAGCGTTATTTTGGAAAGAGAAGCGACGCGTCTCCATATGAAAAGAAACGATACTGCGCAGCGATGGCGTGATCGTAAATGCCGCGCACGGTCTGCTGGCCCATCAGTGCCGAGACCAGCATCATCAGCGTGGATTTGGGCAAATGGAAATTGGTCATCAGCCCGTCCGCGACCTGAAAATCAAAGCCGGGGTAGATGAAAATATCCGTGTCCCCCTGCCACACCCCGAATTCGCCGCGTTGCGCCGCCGTCTCAATGAGGCGCAAAGCTGTTGTACCAACCGGGATGACCCGCCCGCCGGACGCCTTGGTCGCTGCAATCTCAGAGGCCGCGCGATCACTCACCTGCCCCCATTCTGAATGCATCTTGTGCGTGGTCACGTCATCCACCTTCACGGGCAGAAATGTTCCGGCCCCGACATGCAGCGTTACATGCGTGAAATCGACGCCCATGTCAGCCAGCTGCGCCAGCAGTGCCGCATCAAAATGCAACGAGGCGGTTGGCGCCGCCACGGCCCCTTTTTTTCGCGCAAAGACGGTTTGGTAATCCTGCTTGTCCTGCGCATCTGCCGGTCGTTTGGCCGCGATGTAGGGTGGCAGGGGCATCGCACCCGCGGCATTCAGCGCCAGATCGAAATCGTGCCCCGTCAGATTGAAGGCCAGGAGTCCCTGCCCCTCCACCACATCCTGCAAAGTTGCGGATAGATCTGCGTTGAACACGACGTCTTCGCCGCGTTTCAGCTTTTTCAACGGCTTGATCAGAGCGGTCCAAACGCCATCGCCACGGGGTTCCAGCAATGTGACCTCGATCCGCGCACTGGTCTGACCCTGCGCACCCGTGCGATGTCGCTGGCCGGTCAGTCGCGCCGGAATGACCTTGGTGTCATTCAGCACCAACCGGTCGCCGCGGCGCAGGAATTGCGCAAGCTCTGACACGCGGGCATCGGTGATCTCGTCCCCTCGTGCCACAAGCAGGCGCGCAGAGGTGCGCGGTACCGCCGGGCGGGTCGCAATCAGATGATCGGGCAGATCGAAATCGAAGTCACTGAGTTTCATGGCGCTGCCCCTAGCGCTCCTGCCCCTCGATATCAAGCGGCGCGCGGCGTTTGGGTGGCGGCGCACGTGTTTCCCCCTCAGCCAGAGGCACGTCGGGTTTTGGTGCCCGGAACAGGTCCCGGATACCTCCCGGCGTCAAGGCGGTCAGCGGGTTCACAAACACATCGGGATTTTTGGCCGTCCCGGTGATCGAATAGTTGAACGCAAACAACCCCTCGCCCTTTCGGGTGAAAATACTGCCAATACCGTTGAGCAGATAAACCGGCGTGATGACGCCCTGCATTTGTAGCCGCCCCGTGTCTGTGGCCAGCACGCCGTCCATTGAAATCCCCATCGACGATCCGACGGCACTGCCTTCACGCAGGGTAATCCGTGAAGGGGACAGGCGGAAATCGGCGTTCACTTCGGAGAAATATAGGCTGCCACCCCCCTCCACGTTGAAGAGACCCACGATGCTGACGGCATTCAGCAACGCGGCCATCGCCGGAGCATCCAAGACGCTCGTGTCCAGCACGCGCAGGGTTCCATCAAAGGCGCCGCCTGTGCCCACCGGCAGCAGTACCAGCTCAAGCTTGCCGCCGCGCCCTTGTTTCATCACGCCTGCGGATGCGAAAACCGCCCCCGCATCATTGGCCGTCAGACGAATGGCGCTGCGCCCGCCTTGTGGAATGACCCGGCCCGTCACGGGTGCGCCGCCGTTGACGCGGCCCCGGAATGTTCCGTCGAGCCCTGCCCCCGTCGTGAAGTCGCCCCGCATATCGTTTATTGATATGCTGTCTGTTACCTTGAGCGTGTCCAGCGCCACAGTCAGCGGCGCGGAAGCGGTGGCGCTGCTAGTGCTGCCGGGCAGATTGGCTCGGCTGAGATCGACCCGCCCGCCCCGCACGACAATGCCCACCGGCTGCCCGGCGCCGCGCCCGACCAGATCAACCGGCGCGTCCAGCCAGTTCGAAATTTGCACCTTTGTCAGGCTTACACGATCAAGCTTGCCATCTTCGTCCAGCAGCACGGTGCCTTTGGCGGCAAGTCCGGGGGCCTCCAAAGAGATGCCCTCGACATCCGGCACATCGCCCAGCTGCGCGGAAACAAGCAGGGTCGCCGGGGTTGCGGGGGCCTTGGACCACCCAAGCGGCGGGATGGCCAGACCAATGCCACGAAGATCGGAGCGCAGTTGAAGGTCCGGCGGGGTGCCTTTGACAAGTGCAACATTGATGTCAGCACGACCCTTTCCAGTAACATACCTGTCAGGCAGCGAGATTTTGAATGTGTCGAGCGCTTGCGGCGTTATTTCCACCTGACCGGTGACTTTTCCCGGTGTTCCCGGGGCGCCCAGCGGTTGCGCCCAGACAACGTCAAACGGCACGCCGCTGAGATCGCCCTGCCCTTGCAGCTGCACTTCTGCTTCCGAGGCTGTCAGCGCCAGAGCGGGCGCGCTCAAGATATAGTTCTTGACCAGAATATCGCTGCGCACACTCTCAATGCGACCAGAGACATCGAATTCGACCTCATCCACTTTGGTTTTCTTTTTAAGCGGCAAAGCAAGAGTGCCCGACAGCAAGGCGCGGCCTTCCGCCAATGCAACAGGCAAAGCCGCCTTCTGCATGACATTCAGCGGCGGCTGATCGAGCATCGACAAAACGGCCGTGACGGTGGAATTCGTAAGCAGCCGCACGACCGCCGGCGTTTCCTCCTTTGCCTTTACGTCCGGGATGATGAACGACGAACCTGTGATCGTAACGGGCCCTCCTTCGGGCGCGATTACCTCGCCGTCATCTATGACCAGCACGAAACGATCACGCAGCAAAGATGCATGTCCCTTGCCACCCTTGATCAGGGGCATTTCTTTCAGAAATCGCACATCGGCCTCGGCAAAATCAAAACCGAGGTAAGTCTCCGGTGCCTGACCGGCAGACCACCGCAAAGCGGCAGTGGCATCGTGCAATTTTCCTGCGAAGACGTTTTCCGACAACCACGTTCGGGTTTTGGGCTTCACCGCTTCCGGCCAAAGCTCCATCAGACGCCCGGTGTCCAACCTGTTCATTTCCGCATCAAGCGCGATATCCCAACCGTTGGCATCCGCCCCCAACGTCCCTTTGGCCGTCAGCCTGTTTCCCTGATCAAGGATGTCAAAACGACCCACCTTCAGCGAAAATGGCCTCAAGGATAGTCGAAAATCCAGCTCTGCCTCGGCAATCGACACCGGTTCCTTGTAGAAATCCGCAGGGTCGATCTTGAGATCTGTCAGCCTGAATTGGCCCACCAGATCCTCCAGGCGCTGGGTCTCATCCGCATTCAGCGCAGCACTGCCTTCAAGTCGGCCGCTGACCCATTTGCTCTGAACCGAAAGCTCGTCAAAGCGCAGCACCCTCTCTGCCGGCTGATAGCTGAAATAGCTGCGCGCACCGTCGATGGGAATTGGCAGAGATTGCGCGGTCGGCTGGATCACACCAGCGCCGATCTGCAGGGTCGCGTTCAGCGGATTGATGCTGCTGTCCTCATTCACACCGCCACGCAGCGATCCAGAGATTGGCGCGTCCAGCACGCCGAGCCAAGCAAAGGCAGGGCCCTGAGCGGCAATGTCTCCGGCAGCCACATTTGCAAATGTCACGCCGAATTCCGAAGCTTGCTCCCCGATGCGGCCTGCGTAGTTGGCCGCAACCGTTGCAACCTGCGCCCCGCCTCCCAAGACCGCCAGATCAACTGCAAAGCGAAGATCGTCCTCTTCGCGCACCAAAGAAATTCTTCCACCGTCAATGGTCCATCCGCGGCTGGCGCGGGCGTCTTCATATCTAAGCGTCAACCCCTGCAAGGTGGCGCGCGACAAACGTTCCATGAACGGGCGCAGCAGAAAATCATCCAAGTCAGAGACCAATTGCGCAAGGTTCGGTGCTTCACGCGCCACCGAAGCCGTACCGATCCCGCCTTGCAGCGCTATTCGCCCTTCGGCGCTACGTTTGAGTGTCAGGAAAACACCGTTCAGATCGAGCGAGGTCAGTTGCAGCTTTCGCTCCAGCAGACCATTCAAGGACAGGCTGGCGCGCATCTGCGAAAAACTGATGACTTCGACGCCATCCAGTGTCGTTGCGCGAACATCTTTCACCTGCATTCTGGGCCGCCACCCCTCATCCAGGATTAGCAGCATTTCGCCATAGGTGATCCGGGCGTCCGGAATGGCCCCGGCGATCCGTGTGTCCACTATTTCACGCGCCCATTCCGGCACGATGATCGTGCGATCCTTGATCCAGAAAGCACCCGCTGTCAGGGCACCCGCGATTAGCAACAGGAATGCGACCAAGCCCCACGCGAGACGGCGGCGCTTTCGACGTGGCTTTTCAGGGGCTGATGTATCTGTTTGCAAAACGGGCTGCGGCTTCCGACGCTTGAAGAATTCGGTTGGCTCAATTCAGGATGCAAGCCTTCCCTCTGGCCTGCGCTGCTCACTTATGGCACTGCAGTACAAACCATAAAAGCCAAGAGAGTATCATGCCAGAGATTTCAAAGTCGGCTCCCGATTTCACCCTTCCCAGCAGTGACGGTTCAGAGGTGACACTGTCTGCCTTAAAAGGTAATCCCGTTGTTCTGTTTTTCTACCCGCGAGACAACACACCCGGCTGCACAAAGGAAAGTATCGGCTTTTCCGAACACCGCGACGCTTTTGTGGCGGCGGGTGCTATGGTTTTCGGAATCTCCAAGGACAGCCTGAGCAGTCACGAAAAATTCATCGCCAAACATGACCTGACCGTCCCGCTTTTGTCAGATGAGCATGGGTCGGTGTGCGAAGACTATGGGGTCTGGAAAGAAAAGAACATGTACGGCAAAAAGTTCCTCGGCATTGAACGCACAACCGTCCTCATTGCAGCCGACGGCACGATCGCTCAGATCTGGCCCAAAGTGAAAGTCCCGGGCCATGTGGATGCGGTACTTGAAGCGGTGCGCGCCTTATGAAGCCACTGGCTGAGATGGCCGAGGCGGTGTTGCGGACAGCGGACGGGCGCGAAAAGACGGCTCTGTCACGTGGGTTTGCGGCAGATTGGCAGGCCGCGCGACAGGAGGGTGCAATACCTGAAGTCGGCACGGCTAACCCGCCCCTGCACCCGGCGCGCCCGGAGACGCCGGAGCTTTTAAGCCCGCGCGACGTTCCTCGCCGCAGACCGGGGACACCGCACGGACGCATCGCCCTGTTGCACGCGGTGGCCCATATAGAACTGAACGCCGTGGACCTGCATTGGGATATCATTGCGCGATTCACGGATGTTCCGATGCCCTTAGGATTTTACGACGATTGGGTGAAAGCGGCGGATGAGGAATCAAAGCACTTCAACCTGATGTGCGATTGCCTCGAAGAACTGGGCAGCCATTACGGCGCGCTGCCCGCGCATGCCGGAATGTGGCGGGCCGCCGAAGATACCGTTGAAGATTTCATGGGGCGTCTTGCGGTTGTTCCGATGGTTCTTGAAGCGCGCGGGCTGGATGTCACACCGGGTATGATCGAAGTGTTTCGCAAGGCGAATGCTGCCTCCGCTGTTGCCGCGCTGGAAACGATTTATGCCGAAGAGGTGTCTCATGTTGCCTATGGGTCAAAATGGTTCCATTTTTTATGCGGACGTCACGACGAAGATCCCAAAGTGCGATTCCATGCGCTCGTGCGTCAGTATTTCCACGGGGCGTTGAAACCGCCCTTCAATGAGGAGAAACGCGCCGAAGCTGGCATTCCCCCGGACTTCTACTGGCCACTGGCAGAGGCCCTCTGACCCGCTTTCGCCTTGGGAAACAAGCGATATTTTGCCGATTTGCAACAATTCAACGCGAAGTAGTACCGGGACAAGCAAACAGGGTTGCCCCCCACACACGGCCTCATTAAGCACTCCGGGGGGAGAGGAATTCAGGCAATCGACAACCTGCGCTCTCTCATGCGGAACGAGCAGAGAGGCACTTTTGTGCGGACAAGACTGGCCATCAAAATTCACGGATTGCTGGAGCAGCAGTTCCCTGAACGCCGGGTCTTTCTCAAGTCCGACACCGATACGCGCTTTATCCGCCTGCGCCCTGAAACGCAGCTGATCGCCTTTGCAAGTGGCGCCGTGCTTGTCGCCTGGACCATTGTTGCCACCGCAATTCTCTTGATGGACAGCATTGGCGCGGGGAATTTCCGCGAACAAGCAAAACGCGATCAGATGACCTATCAGGCGCGTCTCAATGAATTGTCGGGGCAGCGCGATAGGCGCGCCAGCGAGGCGCTGGCCGCACAGGAACGTTTTAACGCGGCGCTTGATCAGATTTCTCAGATGCAATCGCAGCTTCTGGCCTCCGAGACCCGTCGCCATGAGCTTGAGACCGGTATCGACGTGATCCAGACCACACTGCGATCAACGATGAAAGAGCGCGAAGCGGCCCGTTTGGCACTTGCCTCTTTGCAAAGTGAGGCAACCCAGGACCCGGCAGACACCCTTTTCGCGGCCAAGGACGCCGGTGCCCCGGTTGATTTCCTGGCTGATGCCCTCGCCCGCACAGCCGCCGAACGGGATCAGGTCGTTGCGGACGCTCAGCAGGCGCTGGACCATGCCGATGAGCTGGCGCTTGAAATTGCGCTGATGAAAGAGAACAACGACCAGATTTTCCGCCAACTCGAAGAAGCGATGACGGTATCGGTTGAGCCGCTCGACAAGATGTTCAAGGCGGCGGGCATGCCCCCCCAGCGCATCCTTGATCAGGTGCGGCGCGGCTATTCCGGTCAGGGCGGGCCCTTGACGCCCCTCTCCTTTTCCAGCCGTGGCGAAGAGCTGTCACCGGATTTTCTGCGCGCCAACCGCATCCTTGAACAGATGGATACGCTGAACCTCTACCGGATCGCTGCTGAAAAGGCGCCTTTCGCGATGCCAGTGAAGAATGCCTTCCGTTTCACCAGCAGTTACGGTTTTCGGCGTGACCCCAAAACCGGCGGTCGCCGCATGCATAAAGGGGTCGATTTCGCCGCGCCGTCCGGCACCGATCTTTTTGCAACGGCGGATGGCGTCGTGATCCACGCAGGATGGCAATCGGGCTATGGCCGTCTTGTCAAAATCAAGCATGACTTCGGGATTGAGACACGTTTCGCTCATCTGTCAAAAATTCGCGTCAAAGTTGGGCAAAGGGTCTCGCGCGGCGATCACATCGGTGATATGGGTGCCTCCGGACGGGTGACCGGCGTGCACCTGCACTATGAAGTGCGTGTCGGTGGGAAAGCTGTAAACCCAATGATCTATATCAAGGCTGCAAAAGATGTTTTCTAAGAGCAAAATCAACGAACCAGGTGCCAAACAGGCCGAATCTGACACACCAGCATCGGCGTCCTCTGCGCCGGCGACTCCTAAGCAGACCGAATACAAGGCCAGCACACCGCCAAAAGCGAAGCCTCCTGCCTCTGTCTTGTCCTCCGATCTGCACGTGACGGGCAACATGAAGACAACCGGCGATATCCAGGTAGAAGGTACAGTCGAAGGCGACATTCGCGCCCATTTGCTGACCATCGGGGAGACTGCCACCATCAAGGGCGAAGTCGTCGCCGATGACGTGGTTGTCAACGGTCGCATCGTTGGTCGTGTCCGGGGCCTCAAGGTGCGTCTGACATCGACGGCACGGGTTGAGGGCGACATCATTCACAAAACAATCGCCATCGAATCCGGGGCTCACTTCGAAGGATCGGTACAACGCCAGGACGACCCGCTGAACCCCGGTGCAAAATCGACACCTGCGGCGAAGCCAAACCCGGCGTCCTGAAAAAGCGCGACCTGACAGACAAAAAGGCGTCACGAGGTGGCGCCTTTTTTTGTTTTTCATACCTCTCCCCAATCCCCGAAATACTGTTCCAAATACCGCATCTATTGATGTTTCGTATGCGGACAACGGACGAAACCGTTCTCGCGGTATTGGCGCTTGCGGCAGGCGACATGCTCAGATGCGAGCGGAGTGGATTTTGAACTAACGAACCTGCCTGACGATTGGGACCTTCTCGATCTCATGACGGGAGGTTTGATGTCAGATCAATATGTTCCGGCCCTGCGCCGCCGTTTGCATGAAGATATGCGGACCAAGGGGCTGCAACCGAAGACACAGAGAATGTATCTGCGGGCGATGCGCGATTTCAGGCGGTTCCTGGGGCATTCGCTGGATGCGAGCTACGGGCGTTCCATCTCGATATGAAGGAACGGGGCGTTGGTGCGCTGATCCTCAACAACCGGTTGACGGTGTTGGGCTTCTTTTATGCCATGACCTACCCACGCCCGGAAATGAAGCGGCACATGCGCTATCAGCATGCCGGAGGCGCGTCTTCGAGACGGCGGGCTCGGCGATGATGGGCCATCCCCAGGTACACGTCATCGCGCCGAGAGGGGTGTCGCCCGATGGGGCATGTTGGATCGCCTGCCGCGCGGGGTTCTTCCTGCCAGTGCAGGTGCTGTCATGGTTGTTCAGACGCTTGGTCCTTGAAGGGTGGCTGCGATTGCACAAGACAGGCAAGCTGCGCTTCTTCAGCAATCTGCCGGGGTTTGCAGACCCGGATACCTTTGCCGCCGATCTCGCACCCCTGCGCAAACCGACTGGGTCTTCTATACATTTGCACTGCCTGCCGTCACACAATCGCTGGCCTTGCACATCGATCACCGCAGCCGCAACCCCCAAGCACCGAAGGCCGCCCGGCTTCCCCCTTGTCAGATTTGTCGCCGCTCCAGCTCACGCTCATAACAACCAAAAAACATAGACGAGGCTGCCATCCGTCGGCAAAGCAAAACAATATACGCATTTATGCCGTCTGGCTGACAGAATTCGCTGACGGCTGATGCGCTGACTATAAAGTTCCCCTTTATTTGCCGATACGGCTGATCTTTAGTGATGGTCACACAACTATAAAATGGACAGGGCCATGAATAAACAAGTTGCGGAATTTATTGGTACATTCACGTTGGTACTATTCGGCTGTGGATCGGCGGTAATCGCCGGCTCAGACATTGGCCTTACGGGGATCAGCTTTGCCTTCGGATTGGCGCTCGTCGGGATGGCCTACGCTATTGGCCCCGTATCCGGCTGTCACATCAACCCGGCCGTGTCTTTGGGAGCTGTGGCCGCGGGCCGAATGACGCTTGCCGAAGCGACCAAATACATAATTGCGCAGGTTGCGGGGGCCATTGCTGCCGCACTTGTATTGATGTTGATCATGTCGGGTAAGGCAGACTACTCAGTGGCGGAAAACGGTCTGGGCCAGAATGGTTGGGGCGTGGGATACCTTGGCGAATATAGCCTGGTCTCCGCATTTGTGTTTGAGGTCGTGGCAACGTTTTTATTCATGACAGTGATCTTGGGAGCAACGGGCAAAGGCGCGCCAGCGGCGATGGCGGGCCTTGCGATAGGCCTTGCGCTCGTGGTGATCCATTTGGTTGGCATTAACGTCACGGGCGTTTCGGTAAATCCAGCGCGGTCAATAGGCCCTGCGCTGTTCGCTGGTGGGACGGCAATTGCACAGCTTTGGTTGTTCATCGTTGCCCCGATCATCGGGGCGGTCGCAGCAGGATTGTTGTTCAAGACCGGCACGCTCGACGCTGCCAATTGATCGCCAATCGAGGAGCGCCGGAAAGCGCCTGTCTTTTGGCGGGCGCTTTCTTCAGAGCCGCCGATAGCGCTCGGGCCGATGAGTGCCTATCACTTTGAGCATATTGCTGCCCCGTCGCAATATGCTTCCTTCAGGCATCTGAATTTTGAAAGTGATGGGCCGCAGTCAAAACCAGAGATTCGGTTTGGGTCTCACAGGGCGTGGCAGCGGGGGCGTGCTGCCCGTCGTAGCCACAGAGATAACATCCGCGTAGCGAATATTGCGGACATTCCGGAAACACGCCAATATCAAGATATGTCGATACGGATCGCTACTCCGGCGGATGTCGAAGGTTGGGTTGCACTGCGTGCTCAGCTTTGGCGCGACACTTCGCTAGACCAGCACAGAAACGAAGCAGCGGCGATGCTCGCCAAATCGCCTGAAGAAGGTATCGCCTTCTTGGATGTCGTCAATGATGCCGACATCCGGGCGTTCGCGGAAGCGGCCTTGCGAAATGATCATGTAAACGGATGTGAGACTTCGCCGGTTGCGTTCCTTGAGGGTATCTTCGTACACCCCGACGACCAGGGTTCAGGCATTGGCAGACAATTATGGAGGTCGGTTCAATCATGGGCGCAAGAACGGGGCTGCTCAGAGCTTGCATCCGACGCGCATCTCGACAATGAGGCAAGCCACGCGTTTCACCGCGCCTTGGGCTTCGAAGAGACAAGCCGCGTCGTTTACTTTCGAAAACCGCTATAGGTCGCGTTTTTCAAGCTGCACGCATTGGTGACTCGCGCGGCGCTCTGAGCAGAGAAAACGCAACCCGTGACAGGCGTTAGCCACGGGTCGCTCAGGTCAATGCTTCAGTCGGTAACGGTGACCGTTTGCATCACATCCGGCGCGCCGATCACCGCACCATTGGGACCAGCGCCGAGTTTGATCGCATCCAGCACCTCCAGCCCTTCAGTCACGCGTCCGACAACCGTATATTGGCCGTTCAGAAAATAACCTTCCTGAAACATGATGAAGAACTGGCTGTTGGCACTGTCGGGGCTCTGCGCACGCGCCATGCCTACCACGCCTCGGTCAAAGGGCACATCAGAGAACTCCGCCGCAAGGTCCGGTCCTTCGGAGCCACCAGTGCCCGCGCGCCGCATGTCTTCGCCCAGCTTGCCGAACTGCACGTCACCCGTTTGCGCCATGAAGCCTTCGATCACGCGGTGAAAGACCACACCATCATAGGCCCCACTTTCAGCCAGCGCCGTGATGCGTTCCACGTGACCGGGCGCTACATCTTCGAGCAGGTCGATCTTGATGGTGCCGCTGGCCTCGCCCGCGACTTCGATCTCGATACCGGTGGCCATTGCCGGGCCAGCCAGCATAAGCGATGCAATAAGCGCCTTATGCATCGGCAGCCACCTTGACCGAGATCATCCGGTCCGGTTCCGCTGGTGGCTCGCCCCGGGTGATGGCATCCACATGTTCCATACCGGACGTCACCTGTCCGTAGACGGTGTATTGACCGTTCAGGAAATCATTGTCCTTGAAATTGATGAAAAACTGGCTGTTGGCGCTGTCGGGGTTTTGCGACCGCGCGGCCCCGATGGAGCCCCGGGCGTGCGGGATCTTGGAGAACTCGGCAGGCACATTCGGCAGATCAGAACCACCGGTTCCCGCCATGGACAGATTGAAACCGTCTTCCATATCGCCGTGCTGCACGTCACCGGTTTGCGCCATGAAACCGTCAATCACACGATGAAAGGCCACGTTGTCATACTGCCCGGAACGGGCAAGTTCCTTCATGCGTTCAACGTGTTTCGGGGCAACATCGGGCAGCAATTCGATGGTGACAGTCCCCCCCTTGAGTTCCATCAGGATCGTGTTTTCAGGGTCTTTGATTTCAGCCATCTGGCACTCCTTCACAAATTGGTTGCCGATTACCTAAGCCGTGACGGGCAGAATGCCAAGCAAGTCCATTGACGTCTGAGCAGATAAGCGCAACACACAGGGCCAGTGGGAGCTGAAAGGAAAAGGCGATGGGCTGGAAAACACTCGATGACATGGATTTGGCAGGAAAACGTATACTTGTGCGTGTCGACATCAATGTTCCCGTCGAAGATGGCCGCGTCACCGATACCACGCGGATCGACCGTATCGTGCCCACGGTCAGGGACATTCTGAAGGGCGGCGGTATGCCCATCCTGCTGGCCCATTTCGGGCGTCCAAAGGGGCAATATGTCCCCGAGATGTCGTTGCGCGTGACCCTGCCCGCCCTGGAGGCAGCACTAGGTCAGGCCGTGACCTTTGTCGAACGCCCCGATCCGGACATGCTGGCGGCACTGCCCGCTGGTAGCGTCGTGCTGGTCGAAAACACCCGCTTTGCCGCGGGTGAGGAAGCCAATGATCCCGGCATGGCGCGGTTTCTCGCCAGCCTTGGCGACATCTTCTGCAACGACGCATTTTCCGCCGCTCACCGGGCCCATGCCTCCACAACCGGTGTTGCAGAACTCCTGCCCTCTTGCGCGGGGCGGTTGATGCAGGCGGAGCTCTCCGCGCTGGAAGCAGCACTGTCTCATCCAACACGCCCCGTAGGTGCCGTTGTCGGCGGCGCCAAGGTTTCAACCAAGATCGCCCTGCTGGAAAACCTCGTCGTGCGGCTGGACCTTTTGGTCATCGGTGGCGGAATGGCGAATACGTTTCTCGCCGCCCAGGGCGCGCAGCTTGGCGCATCGCTTCGGGAACCGGATTTTATCGACACGGCCAAAACAATCATGGCACGCGCCGAAAAAAAGGGATGCCGCATCCTGCTGCCTGTCGATGGGTTGGTGGCGCGCGAATTCAAATCCGGTGCAGACCATGACGTCATTGCTCTTGGACCAGAGACGATCCTCGCGGACGATCAGATGGTGCTGGATGCCGGGCCGGAGAGCGCGCAGGCCGTTGCCGATGCCTTCAATGACCTAAAAACGCTGATCTGGAACGGCCCCCTGGGTGCTTTTGAAATCAGCCCCTTTGATCGGGCCACAAATGTTGCCGCCGCCGCGGCCGCAGGTCTCTCCAAAGCGGGAAGTCTGATTTCTGTTGCCGGAGGCGGCGACACCGTCGCGGCCCTCAATCAGGCCGGCGCGTCGGATGATTTCACCTATATCTCGACGGCTGGGGGTGCCTTTCTGGAATGGATGGAAGGCAAGGAACTTCCCGGGGTCGCGGCTCTCGAACATTGATCATATCGCCTTTCTTTGGCAAAAATGCCCGCTTTTCAGTGTTTTGCAATCAGAGGGGATTCCCAGATAGCGCCAAGTGTGTCATAGTCTGATCACGCCCGCCAAGAGGCGACCAAGAGGCACGACCATGACCCGCAGTTCACGCCCCGCTCTGGGAACATTTATCTTCTTTGCCCTGTCTTTGGGATTGGCGACCTATTTTACCTTCGCGGCGGTTCAGGGGGATTTCGGGTTGTTTCGGCGCGCCGAGATCGTTGCTGAGGCAGACGCGTTGCAGGTGCAGCTGGAAGACGTTCAGAGCGCTGTTGTGCGCATGGAGAACCTTACGCAGAGGCTGTCTGACGACTACCTAGACCTCGATCTTCTTGATGAACAGGCACGCTCGGTTCTGGGAATGATCAGGGCTGACGAGATCGTTATTCGCTGATCCAAAACCCTGAAACCAACCCATCTGGCTTGCCGATTGACCGCGCGTCATATTGCCTCTCGCATTGCCCTAACGAATCCGATAAAGAATAGTTTAACGCTAAACTATCTGCCCGAAGCCGGGCCCGATGAGGGAGGATTGCCAGAATGGCACCGCGTAAATCTGCCAAAAAACCTAATGTGTCTGCGGAGGAGCTGAAGGCCTATTACCGCGATATGTTATTGATCCGACGGTTCGAGGAAAAAGCGGGCCAGCTCTATGGCATGGGTCTTATTGGCGGGTTTTGCCACCTATATATCGGTCAGGAGGCAGTTGTAGTCGGTCTTGAGGCTGCTGCTGAAGAAGGCGACAAACGCATCACCTCCTATCGAGATCACGGGCATATGCTGGCCTGTGGTATGGACCCCAACGGTGTTATGGCCGAACTGACCGGACGCGAGGGTGGTTATTCCAAGGGCAAGGGTGGCTCCATGCACATGTTCTCGAAAGAGAAACATTTCTATGGGGGTCACGGCATTGTCGCAGCACAGGTTCCCCTGGGCGCAGGTCTTGCCTTTTCCGATAAATACAAGGGCAACGACCGCGTGACATTCACCTATTTCGGGGACGGTGCGGCAAACCAGGGTCAGGTCTATGAGGCCTATAACATGGCCGAAATCTGGAATCTTCCGGTAGTATTTGTGATCGAAAACAACCAGTACGCCATGGGCACATCGACCAAGCGGTCCACCCACTCTCCAAGCTACTGGGAGCGCGGGGCGGCCTACGGCATCAAGGGTGAAGAAGTCGACGGCATGGATGTCTTGGCTGTTAAAGCAGCAGGTCAGAAGGCGGTTGAAACCTGTCGCGCGGGCAAGGGCCCCTATATTCTCGAAATCAAGACCTACCGGTATCGCGGTCATTCGATGTCCGATCCGGCGAAATACCGGACCCGCGAAGAAGTGCAGAAGATGCGTGACGAGCGCGACCCGATCGAGAATGTGCGCTCAATGCTGCTGACAGGCAAACATGCCACCGAAGACGACCTCAAGGCGATCGACAAGGAAATCAAGACCATCGTGAACGAAAGCGCCGAGTTCGCCAAAACATCTCCTGAGCCCGCTCTTGAGGAGCTCTGGACCGATATCTACGCAGAAGTCGAGGAGGCTTGATCCATGGCAACTGAAATTCTCATGCCCGCGCTGAGCCCGACCATGGAAGAAGGCACATTGGCCAAATGGCTGGTCAAGGAGGGCGACACGGTCGCTTCCGGCGACATCATGGCCGAGATTGAAACCGACAAAGCCACGATGGAATTCGAGGCCGTTGACGAAGGCACCATCGGCAAGATTCTGATCGCCGAAGGCTCCGAGGGCGTCAAGGTCAACACCGCTATTGCGATCCTGCTGGAAGATGGTGAAAGCGTCGACGATATCGATACCTCAGCCGCGACGCCGGAGGCAGCGCCCGCTGCCGACGCGGGCAACGAGGCGGCCCCTGCGGCCACCGAGGCGCCCGCCTCCGCCCCCCCGGCAGCGCCTCAAACCGATACCTCACCGGATTGGCCAGAGGGCACTGCTCTCAAGGAGCAGACCGTGCGCGAAGCATTGCGCGATGGCATGGCAGAGGAAATGCGCCGCGATGACAGCGTTTTTCTGATGGGCGAAGAAGTCGCCGAATATCAAGGCGCCTACAAGATTTCCCAGGGCATGCTGGATGAATTCGGCGCCAAACGCGTGATCGACACGCCGATCACCGAACACGGCTTTGCCGGGATCGCTACCGGTGCGGCCTTCGGCGGCCTGCGCCCCATCGTGGAATTCATGACCTTCAATTTCGCCATGCAGGCCATTGACCAGATCATCAATTCCGCGGCCAAAACCCTCTACATGTCCGGCGGGCAGATGGGCGCGCCCATGGTCTTCCGCGGCCCCAACGGGGCTGCTGCCCGCGTCGGTGCGCAACACTCACAGGACTACGCCGCCTGGTACATGCAAGTGCCGGGGCTCAAGGTCGCCATGCCCTACTCCGCCTCCGATTACAAAGGCCTGATGAAAACCGCAATCCGCGACCCCAATCCGGTGATTTTCCTCGAAAACGAAATTCTTTACGGTCGCAGTTTCGATGTCCCTGACCTTGATGACTATACGGTACCGTTTGGGAAGGCGCGTATCTGGCGCGAAGGATCTGACGTGACCATCGTCAGCTTCGGCATTGGCATGAGCTACGCTCTCGCGGCAGCAGATCAACTGGCCGAAGAGGGCATTTCCGCCGAGGTTATCGACCTGCGCACCTTACGCCCCATGGATACAGGCAGCATCATCAAATCGGTGATGAAGACCAACCGCTGTGTCACGGTTGAGGAAGGCTGGCCACAAGGTTCGGTCGGCAACTACATCTCGTCAGTGATCATGCGGGAGGCGTTCGATTACCTCGACGCGCCGGTGATCAACTGTACCGGCAAGGATGTACCGATGCCCTATGCAGCAAATCTCGAGAAGCTGGCGTTGGTCACGACGGACGAGGTTGTCGCCGCCGTTAAACAAGTCACCTACAAATAAGGAGCGCGCAAGATGCCTACAGAAATTCTCATGCCCGCCCTGAGCCCGACCATGGAAGAAGGCACATTGGCCAAATGGCACGTCAAGGAGGGCGACACGGTCGCTTCCGGCGACATCATGGCCGAGATCGAAACCGACAAGGCCACGATGGAATTCGAGGCCGTTGACGAAGGCACCATCGGCAAGATTCTGATCGCCGAAGGCACCGAAGGTGTTAAGGTTAACACCGCTATTGCGATCCTGCTCGAAGATGGTGAGAGCGCGGATGATATCGGAGACACATCCGCACCTGCGCCGGAGGCCGCACCGGCGGCTGACGCGGCCGCTGAGGCGGCTCCGGCAGAGAGCCCCGAAAAGGCCGCTCCTGCCCCCGCTGCTCCAAAGGGTGCTGACGGCAACCGCATCTTTGCCTCGCCTCTCGCCCGTCGCATCGCGGCAGACAAGGGCGTCGATCTTGCAACGATCAAAGGTTCAGGCCCGCATGGCCGCATCGTCAAGGCAGATGTGGAAGGGCTCAGTGCCGCTGCCGCACCTCAAGCGGCGCCCGCGGCTCCCGCCGCAGCACCTGCCCCCGCTAAAGCTCCCGCCGCTGGCCCCGCTGCCGACGCTGTCATGGCCATGTACGAAGGTCGCGAATATGAGGAAATCAGCCTCAACGGCATGCGCAAAACCATCGCCGCGCGCCTGACGGAAGCCAAACAGTCGATCCCGCACTTCTATCTGCGCCGGGACATCGAGCTGGACGCCCTGCTGAAATTCAGAGGCGAGTTGAACAAGCAGCTCGAATCCCGAGGCGTGAAACTGTCGGTCAATGATTTCATCATCAAGGCCTGCGCGCTGGCGCTGCAATCCGTCCCGGATGCCAATGCCGTTTGGGCCGGTGACCGCATGCTGAAATTGAAACCCTCTGACGTAGCCGTCGCCGTCGCCATCGAGGGCGGGCTCTTCACGCCAGTTCTGAAAGACGCAGAGATGAAGTCACTCTCGGCCCTTTCAGCAGAGATGAAAGACCTCGCAAGCCGCGCTCGCGACCGAAAACTGGCACCGCACGAATACCAGGGCGGCAGCTTCGCAATCTCAAATCTGGGAATGTTCGGCATCGACAATTTCGACGCAGTCATCAACCCGCCGCATGGTGCGATCCTTGCGGTGGGTGCCGGGGTGAAGAAGCCGGTTGTTGGCAAAGATGGTGAATTGGGTATTGCAACGGTTATGTCTGCCACGCTCTCGGTGGATCACCGCGTTATCGATGGCGCTCTAGGAGCGCAACTCCTTCAGGCAATCAAGGAAAACCTTGAAAATCCAATGACGATGCTCGCCTGACACACTTGGCGTTGGAATCAATAAGGCCGGGACCATCATCCCGGCCTTTGCATTCATATCAAGTTGGACTTAGCTCTCGGGCCCAAACATATGGTTCATCGAGATCGAAGGTTGATCGCATCCGGCTTCACCAACGATCCGGGCCGGTATCCCAGCCACGGTTTTGCACTCGGGCACTTCTTCCAGTACCACTGAGCCCGCCGCAATTCGGCTGCAATGCCCAACCTTGATGTTTCCAAGCACTTTCGCGCCGGCACCGATCAGAACCCCGTTGCCGATCTTGGGATGGCGATCTTCTTCTTCCTTGCCCGTCCCGCCAAGCGTTACCGAATGCAACATCGAGACGTTATCTCCAACGACCGCTGTTTCACCGATAACGATTGAATGCGCATGATCAATCATGATCCCCTGGCCAATTTGAGCGGCCGGGTGAATATCAACGCCAAAAATCTCTGAAACGCGCATTTGCACGAAATAGGCCAGATCGCGATGGCCTTTGGTCCATAGATGATGGCCTACACGGTAGGCCTGCATGGCCTGGTACCCTTTAAAGTACAAAATCGGCTGCAATAAACGGTGGCAAGCAGGATCACGCTCGTAAATCGCAGCCAGATCTGCCCGGGCAGCCTGAACCAGGGACGGGTTTTGGGCGTAGGCCTCTTCGACCATTTCGCGCACCACCACCATCGACATCTCGTTGGACGCCAATTTTGCGGCAATTCGGTAAGACAAAGCCTTTTCGATGCTCTTATGGTGCAGAATACAGGCGTGCAGGAACCCGCCCATTAACGGCTCATCCAGCGCAGCTTGCCGTGCCTCTGTGCAAATTTGATCCCAAACTGGATCCAATTTCGCGATGTTTGGTCTTGGTTCGGCCATGGCGAATGTCCTTTTTTTCGATTCTTACCCTATGTAAGAACCAATTCACAAACGCAAACCCGTGATGACCTCCATTCAGGAATGAAATGGCTGTCGGTTTGAGATTTCAGGACATTTGTCCGCATCGGATGGGCTTGCACGATTGATTTCCCATACAACATCGAAAAGAGATCATCACGGTATGAACCAAAGCAAGGCCCCTGATACCGACAAGTGAGCCGTCAATAAACGGTCAGATCACGTGTTGAACCAACGCCGTAGACGGCTGAAATCTGCCCGACCTGCACCGTGAATGGGTTTACGATGTCATCCTCGATCTGCTGCTGCAAGGCGTATTGCCACTGTGGTTGCGCGGTTGTTTCCTCCCGTACAACCAGATCATTTTTGATCACTCGGACGAGATAGGCCTCTTTTTCTTCCCCAAGCGGGACTTCGGGGATGTCCCAGCTGTCCCCGTCAACCCGTGTTCGGCGAATCCAGTCAACCAACAGTGAGCCATCGCTTTGTCGTTTCGCATGCAAATGCACAGGCGCATAAGGGCGCAACCCATTCCCATCGAAACTCTGTTTTTCTTGGATAAAAGATGCATCATCAACAGGTCTACGTGCAGGTCCAATACGGTAGGTTTGTTCAACACGTCGCAGATTCCGGCTCAGGTCAATTTGCGATGGCAAACCATTTAAGAGAACAAATGATGAGCCAGCCGGCCAACTTTCGGGCATGTTGCCATCCGTACCCAACTGGCCCCTCAACCTTTCGCTGAGCCGATAGGTTTTTTCCCCGATCAATTCGGCATGCCTGAATTGGAACACTTCCCAATTGTTGGGGTGTCCGTCACCAATCGCCGCCAGATTTGCCCCACTCAATGCCGCATGAAGGTCGACCGAACTGAGCGACCCGCTGGCCAGTGTCACTTCCAATGGCGCCCCACGGTCCAATCGTCCCGCCGACGCTGCGCGTAACTCGGTTTGCGTCGTCCCCACGATTGACCGTGCGGACACCTGACTCAACAGCTTGAAATCACTATCGGTGGACGACTGATAGACCGCCACCGATCCGGGCCAAGGTTGTGCCGTGACTGCAATATGAGGGGCATAAGGATTTTCATCCCCCGTGATAAGTGGTAAATCCAGGAACAATGAATCAACCGGAACAGGCGGGACCACGGGACGCGCGCTTGGCGCCTCGTCCGTCATCGTTGAGGGTGTGTAGACATCCGGCTCAATTCGCACCGCCTCGACAATCTGCAACATGCCCTGTTCGACCCGATCAATTCGGTAGAGTGCTTTTCCGCCGGTCTGTTCACCACCCAACTCAACAATATCACCTGCACCCACAGTCAAACACGAAGGCGGCAGCGCGAACCGAATGGCGTCCCGCGCAATGCGCGCTTCGGTCAACCACCGCTCTGCGACTTGACGTCCCTCGACCCGGGTCAGGGCAATAGGCATCTCTGACGTCGAAACTGAGTGGGTTTGCTCATCGGCCAGCACAGCTTCCTCTGCCAACACATCAAATTCAGCGTCAGCCTGAACAAACCTCAGTCGGACACGACCGGCCATTTCAGCCTGCGCAGCGCGCGATTGTTCGACGGCACCGTCCATTTCATTGCTCAGCGCCAACATGTTGTGATCCAGAGCAACGGCACCCCGCCCGTCCCGCATCTTAAATGTGAGCGTTCCATCTCGCTCCACCGCATCAAATGAGTAGCGCAACATCAAAGGCTGGAGAGAGGCGCGTGCATCGTTTACATCGTCCACCAGATATCCGCGAACAGTCCCATAGAGCTTACTGGCATCAAAATCGGTCAACCCCGCCTTTGTGCAAACCTCGGCGACCACAGATGCAAGCGAACGCGCAGATGTTCGCCCGTTCAGCCAATGACCCCGGCCATAGTTTTCTGAATCGCTCCACAACGAGGATGTGTTTGGGAAATATGGATAGGGACGCGCATCCCATGCCCAGACAAACGCCCGGTCCATATCAATCATTGGCCCCCCATAAAGGCCGGACGAGGGATTGTTCTCAGAGGCACCCCAGTAGGTTACCATCGCTTTCAGGTATTGAGCCTGCATGAAGTCATCGCGCGCGCCATTGGAATATTTCGGCAAGCTACTTTCGGACGATTTGGCGTCCACGAACTTGTTGGGCTCATTGGTGCCCTTGTCGATGGCAGCACAGCCCATTTCAGTGAACCAGATTGGTTTGGATCCAGGAACCCAGGCCGTCGGGGATAAAGACCGTTGACCGTCAACCCGTTCGTGATGGGGGTTTGACCACCAGTTTCGAATGTCCTTGTAACGATAAATCCACGGCTCACCGTGCGCTATGTCCTCAATGGGCGTGCGGATCTGGTTGTCCTGATCCTCCTGCGAAGCGTAGTACCAGTCATACCCCTCGCCGCCAGCGACGTTTCCTTGCAAATATTCTATGTCGTAGATCGAGCCTACATCAGCATCAAGGTGGTCCTCTCCGTCTCGCCAATCCGACAACGGCATGTAATTGTCGATCCCGATGAAATCGATATTGGGATCCGCCCAGAGCGGGTCCAGATGAAAAAACCGGTCGTTGGAGCCGTCTTGCGGTTGGTAGCCGAAATACTCGCTCCAGTCCGCCGCGTAGCTGATCTTCGTGTCCGGTCCCAGTATGCTGCGGACTTGCGCTGCCAGTGCCCGCAACCGTTCAACCGCCACGAACGTATTTCCAGGCCCTCTGATCTGTGTAAGGCCCCGCATTTCAGAACTGATGCAAAACGCTTCGACACCGCCTGCGAGCTTACATAGCGCCGCGTAGTGCAACACAAAGCGCGACAAGGTCCATTCCTGCGGGCCGGAGTAGCTAACCTGCCCACCGGCAATTGAGTAATGCGCTGCAACTGCCGAGCCAAAGAACGCATTCACTTCGGCTTCAGCGCTTGCCGTACTGTCCGGTGAACCCTCAACGCCGGGTGCCATTGAAAGAGTGATCCTGCCGCGCCACGGCAGCCGTGGCTGTGTCGCCTCCGGGTCGTACGGGTTCTGCAAGGTGTTGTCAGACAGCTGATCCATCAAGATGAACGGATAAAACATCACTTCCTTGCCAGCGGCATGCATGGCCTGAATAGCCTGAATAACGGATTGATCTGTTGGGGTGCCGCCGTAAATCGGACGTCCGTCCTCTTGCGC
The DNA here is from genome assembly GCF_049830555.1 of Roseobacter sp. EG26. Lineage (NCBI taxonomy): Bacteria > Pseudomonadati > Pseudomonadota > Alphaproteobacteria > Rhodobacterales > Roseobacteraceae > Roseobacter > Roseobacter sp. EG26. Next base: position 804,300 of record NZ_JBNBLH010000001.1, on the reverse strand, counting down.
CATTGCTCCCGCCGTCGCTCGGCTGAGCCCCGCGACCGACCAGGGCATATTCTCGCCCTCGAACTGCTTCTTTTCGACCTTTGGCTGAAGGCTGCAATTTCCGCAGCGCAGGTCATTTCCGAACCATGACACCACCAAAGAGGCCGCCTGACAATTTGGCAACTCTTCAACCAACGCATCCAGAGAGACACAAAAATCCGGTTTTTCTGCCGGGGTGTTCACGTTCGCACTCCACCGGCTTCCTGGCCCGTTTGTATAGTGAACCGGCGTGGTTGCGAGAGAATATTCCCCGGTGCCGGGGATCAAGGCGACGCTTCGGACACCGTAGGTGAGCGATTGATCCGCATCAGCCTCTTCCACCTGTTCCGGGCGGGAGACTTCAAACGAGAACTGCGGAACGCGGTTACCAAAGCGATCAAGATTGAGATTTTCGATCACCACGTAGGCCGTGCCACGATATGCGGGCACCATTCCGGCACCTTCAATTGCCTCCATCAAGGGATCAGGGAGCTGATCAGCATTCCCCTTGTAGATGCGCAAATTCAGGTCATCAGGCGCGATTTCTTCGCCATTTGCCCAAATTCGGCCAATCCGGGTGATCTCACCTTCGCAAATCGCCAGCGCCAGATTGACTGAGTAGGAATAGCTGCGCGTTTGTGGCTGGCTCGGGGCCCCTTTCCCGCCGCCGCCACCACCGCCTGTGACGGTCACCGTTTCGGCAAAATCCGAGGCCCATATCACCTGCCCGCCAAGCCGCATCCGCCCATAGACCTGCGAAATTGCTTCCCCCTCGCCAACGCCGGACAATCGAAAGCGGTCAACACGCCCTGTTGACACCGCTTCAGACCCCTGCCCGAGCAGCTTTTGGTCGATCACCTTGCCAAGGGTTGCCCCAACCGCGCGACCAATAACGGCTGTGGAAAGCCCGGCCACGGACCCTCCAATGGAACCACCAACTGCGGCACCAACCGCCGAAAGAACTATCGTTGCCATCAGCTGACCTCCTCAGGGAATTTAAAACGAGCCACAATTCTCCGCCGCCAAGGCAGACTTAACGGGCTCTCGGTGACGCAATGCCCCGAATACGCATGAATGAAACTGGCACGAGCACCGACGCGACCGGCAACCCCGAGATGTTTGGCGACAGCGCCCGCGCGCATCCGAAAGAGCAAAACATCGCCCGGCGCCTCATCATCCAAGTGCTTCCTGTGCAAGTGACGCAAAGCTGCCTGCCAAAGCTGTTCATCGCCCTGAACCTCCGACCAATCAAACGAATATGCGGGTACCTCTTCGGGTTCCGCCCCGTGTAGTTCGCGCCAAATGCCACGCAACAGGCCCAGGCAATCACTTCCAGCGCCTCGTAGCGAAGACTGATGGACATAAGGTGTCCCAATCCAGGAGCGCGCGGTTTGAACCACTCGATCTTGTAAATCGGTCATCTTCGACTGCCACCGGTATTCGCGCCGGTTGATTTGGGCACGGCGAGCATCCAGTCTTCGCCCGGAACATCTGGAAATCCTTGAAAATTGGCAAAGTTTGCGAATTTGAGACGGCAGGTTTCGCTGCGCTTGTCACAACCCGCGATCAACCTCACGGTCGCACCTGGTACGATTTCTGCGCGTATCGGCTCCCATAACTCGATGACCCGCCTGGCACCTTCGAAACGGTCGTGTTTGATCATGCCCCACAATCCAGCAGCATCGCCGGAGAGTATCTCCAGCCGCCCTCGGGCAAACCACCCTGCATCAAATCCAGTGAAATCGGACCAACTCAGGATACGCGATTGCTGGCTCTGCTCCACGGGCAGGTCAATGAAATTCCCGGGCGCAGTCAAATCCACGCCGCAACTTTTGTCTCCCAGAACCGCCGTGCAGGGTTTTTGAAAAACCCGCCCTAACGGTCGATTCAATGCCTCAGTCAACCCTCGCAACTCGGCCTGAAACCCACCATCCGCCCGCCGAAGCTCTCCGATCATGCCGCGGAACTGCAACCATCGCTGAGATGTATCCGTCCAATTGACCAACCAGGCACGGACTTGCGCTTCATCAAATCGACCTTGCTCGATTTCATCCTCACGGATGGAAATATCACTGAGCGCCCCCAGAGCTTCAGTGTTATCCACCGAGAGGCCTGTGCTTTGTGACAATGCGAGTGCGCTCAACCCGGTATCAGCCCGAAAGGTGATCCCATCGAAACTCAATTCCCGATCATGATCGGTAAATCCCATCACTACGCCATCTTTTCGCGTGATCGCCCAAGCGTGCGCGACGGTCGTAAGTCCGCTTTCAAGATGCGCCTTTAGGTCATCGTTCATACCAGCCATCAGATCCGCACCTCGACAATTGGCACATTCGGAACTTCACCCGCCTGAAAGCTGGCGATGCTGGTCTGGATGCGATCAGTATCAAAACGGACTGGAACATCGAACTCGAAACCGGCGGTGACAATGGCACCTGCGACCGGAGCCACATTGAATGTAATGACACCGGTTGCCGCGTCAGCGGTATAATCTACCGTGTCCTGCATTTCGCTACCCGCAACGCCTATACGGATGGTATCGACAACCGGCTTATTGATCGGCCTCACATAGCTATAGGCCCCAGAAGTATAGGTCTTGAGCAACTGAAATTCAGTTTGAACCCCGTCTCCCGTACCGATTTCCTGATCAAATGCAGTAACGTCCAAGGAGGGCTTGCTGGATCGGTAATCGGACCAGTCCTTCCAGCGAAATGCAAAGAGTTGGCCGTACCGGGCTTCAAAAAAGGCAATCATGGTCTCGACATCGTCAAGAGATCGCATCCCCATGCCTGCATCATAGCGTCTGCGGGAATGCGCCCAGGGTGAATTGCGCTCTTCGAAACCGTTGCTGATTGTAACCACATCCGTGCGCCGCTCAGGGCCGCCTACGGATCCAAAACTCAGCGTTGCCGGAAATCTGACTTCGTGAAACTGCATCACTTGCTTCCCTCAATGTTACCGATTGCGTTGTCCGCGCCCCAAAGCGCGTGACATCTGTGCGGCGATCTGGCCCTGGCTGCGTTGAAACCCCTGAACGTCTGGCGTGGTGATGTTCATGACCACGGTCTGACCGCCCCCGCCAGCACCTCTGACGCCGAGCTTCCCGTCCGGCCCCCTTGCCAACGGCATGATTGCTTCGGGCCCGGCTTCACCCATGATGCCCATGCCGCCACGCATACCAAAGGGCGTCGCACCGCTGACAATTCCGCCGGTGGCAAAGGGCATTACGCGGCCCTGACTGAAAGGCGCGCCATCTGCAAAAGGCAGAATGCTACCCACCAGTCCATCAACGCCCTGTGCCAGCAAACCGCCAACATGCTTTGTCACCGGACTGATCGCCGCGTTGTATGACGTGTTGATCATGCTCTCAGCGAGCGTCTCCAATGCATCAGACAGGTTCAGACCGTCAAAGATCACCCCATCAAAGGCGCGCTTTAGCCCGCGGCTCAGACCACGCTCTAACACGGCGATATCTCTGCCCGTTGCCTCTAGAGAGGTCTTCATCCGGCGTAACTCACTGTCGAAGCCGGTGACCAGAACGCTGGTCTGGGCGAGCGTGTCGTTCAGCCCTTCCGCGCGGTCTTCAAAATCGTCGAAACTGCTATCATCAGTCATCGCGCTCATCCTTATTCGTTTTGTCCGGATAGGCTGCCATCAAGGCTTCCAGACCACTGCCCAGCAAGGGCCCGGATTTCGACGGGTCGCCCACCATGATCTGCAATTCCGCAGGCGTCAGATTCCAGAAGGCCTCTGGTGACAATCCGCATCCGCGATAGGCCACCCGCATCAGGGAGGGCCAGTCCAGACCACTCATGTCCCCGCTACCGTGAACGCCCTTGCCAGCAATTCGGCAGCTGCTCTTGCAGCGGCAATCGGGCCGCCGGCAATAGTGCCGTGGTAAAGCGCGTCATCCTCGATGTCGCATTTGCCGCCACGCAGCCCCGCCTGGAGCAGATCCAGAACATCCTGGCTGGTGAACTTGTTGGTTTCAAAGCGTTCAACCAGCGCCATCAGAGAAGGCTCCTCCAATGAGGCCTCCAACTCGGCCAATGCTCCCAGCGTCAAACGCATGACATGGGTCTGCCCGTCGATTTCCAAGGCCACATCGCCCCTCCAGGGATTTGCCATGATCAGATTGCCGTGAAGCTCAGGGAACCGGCACTGGCCAAAGACAACTCGTAGGTTGCCTCACCGTTATGGCTGCCGCCGTATTCGATTGCGGTGACCTGAAACGGACCTTCAACAATGCCGAAATCAGGGATAACCACCTGGAAATTCGGCGCCTCACCATCGAAAAACAACTGGCGCGCGCGCTCGTCCGTCGCTGCGTCGCGGAAGACACCGGAACCGCTGATCGACACGGATCGTACGCCGGCACCAGAAAGCAGTTCGCGCCAGCCACCCTGGCTTTCGAGACTTGTGACATCAATGGTTTCAGCATTGAAACTGACGCGTGTCGCGCGCAAGCCTGCCAAAGTGGTAAACTGGCCGTCGGCCGCCATATCGACCTTGATCAGAAGGTCTTTTCCGTTTTGAGCACCCATCGGTAATCTCCTGTTTGAATTCAAAAGTTATTGGTCTTCGACCCTTGCGCGGAAACGCAGCCGGATTTCCCGACCCGCATTCTTGTCAATGCGTCTGGCGTCAGCGCGCGAGAAACGCAGGTAAACGAGACGACCACGCGTCAACGTCAGATCCGCGTTTTGCAATGCATCGGAAACGGCGGTGGCGACCTGTTTTGCCCCAGCAAAACCCGGTTGCGTCGTGATCACCGAAATATCGATGGTGTGCAGAGCGCCATCACCCGTCTGATCGGAGGCATCTTTCACCTGCTCACGACCCAAACTCACGTAGGTTTCAGGCAGATTACCGCCTGGCACGGCATCGTAGATGTCACTCCCCACCAGCGCTGTCAGCGCGGCATTAGTGGTGAGAGCCTCGTAGATGGCGGCCTGAAGTGCGCCCGATATGGCATAGCTCATACAACGACCTCCTCTGTGGCAAAGCAGGTGATGTAGCGCCCGTCAGGATCTTCATCTGCGACCGCCTGAACGAGATAATACCGTGCACCTTCCCGAAATCGCTGTTCTGGTTTCGGTCGGTCCAGTGCTCCAAATGGGGCGCCCCGAACCACGATACGGTAACTCGTCGCCGAAATCGGCGCGCCGGATTGGGCTGCCTCTTTTCCAGTACGTGCGGTGACCTGCGCCCAGAGGGTTCCCAAGGGGTGCCAGGTTTCAACGTAGCCGCCTGCCCCATCCGAATCCCTCATCGGGCTCTCGAGCACGAGTTTCCGGTTCAGTCGCGGCGTCTTCATCGGATTGCTCCTGGGCCCAGTCGCAGCACTTTGTAACGCTCGATCAGGCTGGTCACGCCGAAGGGCATGCAACCATCGCTCAGCGACGTTTCATGCCGGTATTCGTAATAGTGTGAAGCCAATAGCATGACAGCCTGACGCAGATCGGCCGGCATATCCGCCCAAGCGGTCCCGTACCCGGCTTCGAATTCAACCAAAGCGGACCCCCCTTGCGGGATGACAGGCAAGCAGGCTCCGGTGGACCTCAATCTCGGGCGCTGGCCATCACGCTCCAACCAGTATTGACCGGCATCCACCTCCTCCTGAGAGCCGTCTCTCGCGACGGTCCAGACATGGCTTATTGCCGACACCGGGGCCACCGGCAGCACCTGAGCATCGCGATCTCGCCAGAACGTCAACGACCAGCTGAAAGGGCGTGTCATCAAGACTTTCCCGGTGCGCGCTTCGATGGCAGCCATCGCGGCACGCAAAAACCCACTTAACACTTCATCCTGTGCGCTATCTTGACCAAAGCTGGTGCCCAGCCGCAGATGCGCTTTGAATTCTTCGACGGGTAATGCCGCATCAGGCACTGTCGTCTCTTCGATCAACATCATGGAATGTCTCCAATTACTCGCTCCCGTCTTTTCAGGAGCCGGGCGCGCACCCATCCGCATTGCTCGGTCGGAGGGGAGCAGCTAGACAACGCAAATGATGCCGGCGCGCACCCGGCCCCGATGCGAGGGCGGAACCCTCGCACCGGTTTCGTCACTCCTGTTTAGGAAGTGCCGAATTTCAGCAGTTTGATCGCTGCAAAGTCGCTCACATCACCGCCCACGCGCTTGGTCGCATAGAACAGGACGTGTGGCTTGGCGCTGAACGGGTCACGCAGGACGCGCAGATCAGGACGTTCGGCGATGGTATAACCCGTGGCGAAATCACCAAAGGCAATCGCAGTCGCGTCGGTTGCCGCATCGGGCATGTCTTCAGCGATCAGGACTGGGTAACCCATCAGGCGTGCCGGTTCAGCAGCGGCCAAGCCGTCGGACCAAAGGAAACGACCGTCATTGTCTTTCAACTTGCGAACAAGGCCAGCTGTCTTCGAGTTCAGCACAAATGTTGCGTTGGCGCGGTATTCCGCTCCCAGCGCATAGACCAGGTCAATGATCGAATCTGCTGTGACATCGCCGTTTTGTCCTGTTGGCACATAGCCAAGGTTTCCCCAGGCCCAGACATCATTGTCGACCATGGCGTGGTTCAAGAAGCCGCGTGGCTTGTCAGTACCGTCACCGTTGACAAATGCAGAGGCTTCGGCCCGCGCAAACTTGTCGGCAATACGACCCGCCAGCCAGTTTTCGATATCGAATGCACTGTCATCCAGCAGGCGCTGCGAGGCCTTGGGCAAAGCGCTCAGCTCATGCAGCGGAATGGTGATGCGGTCAAGCTGAGGTGTGTCAGTCTCTACCGTCGATGCCGTTTCGGTGGCCCAACCTGCGCCCACATCGGTGTGGTCAACAAGCACATCAAAGGACGTAGCTTCAACATTGACCACGGCTGCAATGGAACGGATGGACGCCGTTGCGTTCAAAACGGAATTGACAGAATCAGACGTCTGCGGATCAACCAGATACCCACCATCCGAATTTACCGCGGTGGAAAGGGATTTTGCATCCAGTTCCAGCCCACGCAACCCATCGTCATCGCCCGAACGCAGATACGCGTTGAAGGCTTTCTGATGCGGTGCGCCTGCATCGGTGGCTCCGCCAAGCGGGGTACGTTGTGGGATGTGTGTCTTTCGGTCCAGCATGGTCAGTCGCTCTTCTGTTTGTTGCAGTTTTGATTCAATATCGGTTTGGAAGCTTTTGAAATCAGTGACAAAGCCGGTCACGGCCTGTCTGACGTCCTCAGCGGGGGACAAACCTTCCCCGCCCGCCGTCTTGCGTTCGGTCTTGCTCATGGGCAGTTCCTCAATGTGGTGGTGTTGAAGCCGCATATGGAATGCAGCTGTGACGACAGGTGCGCGTTAGCGGCGCGCCAGATCAGCGCGCGCCTGCAAAGACGGCGGCCATGTCACGCAAGGAGCGGTCCAGGTCGGATTCCTCCGACTTTCCCGCAACCCGCGCACTGGGCAACATTGGAAACGTCACCAAAGACACTTCCCAAAGCTCCAGTTCTTTCAAGAGCCGTTGGCCCTTTGAATTCTTGGTGGCCTTCGTTGTGCGATACCCGATTGACAGTCCATCAATCGCGCCCGCTTCGATCAGGACAGCCGCTTCACGTCCCTTGGCGACATTGTCCAAGAGGCGCCCCTTGACCCACAGGCCTTTGGCGTCCTCGCGCACCTCATCCCAAATGCCAATGGGCTGGGTCGGATCGTGCTGCCAAAGCATCTTGACCTTGGTGCCCTTGGCAGACAGGGCCTTCAGCGAGTTGGCATAGGCTCCGGCCTCGACCACATCATTGCCCTGATCCACATCTCCGAAAAGGCTGGCGTAGCCGCTGATCACATGACCGTCCTCGACCTCCAGCGCCTCGCCGAAACGGGCGAACTTGCGTTCCAGCCCGGTTTCCGGTCCTGTATCGATGCCCATGGCTTCTCTCCTCATACTCTCAATAGTGTTCTGCTCGTTCATGGCACGGCCACCAGGACCGATTGCAACGCCTCTGCCAGGATCATGGCAACGATCCCGTAGACCGTCAGCCAAAGCCGCTTCTCCAGCCGCTCCATCATCTCTTCGACGCGGTCGAGCCTGCGCATAAGATTGGCGTGTTGGATTTCGGCAATCTTTTCATGGGCTTGCAATCGCAAACCCGGTGCGCATTCAAAGCGTTCCACAATGGCCTCACTCATCCGCACTCAATGCTGGTAGTCCCAGCAGTGCCCGTTTTTCCGCCTGACTGAGGAAATCGGCCTGCGCGACCCTGTTCCATTGTGCGTCCCGTTCAGCGGCCAGTGCAGGCACCTGATCGAGATCGGGTTTCAGTGCCAGCGGCTCGCCGGTATAGCCCTCCAACCAATTGGCCAGCGCCGCTGTCACCCGGGTCGCCAATGGCAGCACAGTCAACCGATAAAAGGCGCGGTGCGCTTCTTGATAGTTCGCGTAAGTGGCGTCACCCTGAATCCCCAGAAGCATTGGCGGGACACCAAAGGCGAGCGCAATCTCCCGCGCTGCAGCCTCCTTGGTCTTCTGGAACTCCATGTCAGAGGGCGAAAAGCCCATCGGTTTCCAATCCAACCCACCTTCCAGCAGCATCGGACGACCTGCGTTACGCGCGCCCTGATGGTGGCTTTCCATTTCGCTCACCAAGCGCTCATATTGATCCGTTGCCATGGTTCCCTGGCCTTCGGCCCCGCGGTAGACAATGGCACCAGACGGGCGGGCAGCGTTGTCGAGCAGAGCCTTTGACCACCGGCTGGCAGAATTATGAACATCCACCGCCATGGCTGCCGCCTGCATTGGGCTGAATCCGTAGTGATCGTCCTGGGGGTGGAAACTCTTGATGTGGCAAATCGGCGTGACCGCACCACTTGCGTCAAAACGATGCTTGCGTCCGCCCACGGCGTATTCATAAGCGATCGGCCAACCGTCGCCACCCGGCACAACGCTCATGCGATCAGATCGCAAGACATGTAGCTCGACAGGCGTTGCGGCATCATCCGCCACGGCTTCGACGTAGCCGTTTCCGGTCAGCAGCAGCTGCGCGTAAAGTGCTTCCAGCAGCTCCGCCCGGCCCTGCATCGGGTTGGGGCGCGACACCAGCTCCAGCAGCGGATGGGTCTGATAACGCTGTTCGGCGTCCTGCAGAACCAAAGGTAATGCGGCGGCGGCTTCGGCAATCAATTTTACCGGCCGAAACCCGACCGGGTTGCCGGAAAAGCCGGTGCGGGTCAGAGACACCGCGTCTCGCGGGCTCCAGGCCACGCGACCGGAGCTTTGATATGCCACAACCGGCCCGGTAGCGCTGGCCTTCTGCTCTGGCGCCTCCGTTGGCACGTCGCGCTTTAGAAACTCAAAAACCATGTCGTTTGCTCCTCATGTGATCGCTGGCATGCCAAATCGCCCGCACCTCTTGAACGGTGCCTGGGTCCCGATCTTGTTGCCTCATTTGTGTCGAATTTTATTTACAAAGGTCTGAAAGCACCGTGCGCTGCTTTCGGTCTGGTAAAACCGCTATATTTTGTTGGTGAATCAGCGATTTACAAAGAGCGGACCCGGGGCGCGCGCCACTTGGCGGCGGGTTCAATCATCAATTCATGCAGGGCCCAGACGAGCGCATCCACCCGGTCCGGAGATCCCTTGCCCTCAAATCCCTGAAGGGTCATTCTGCACATCTGGTCCTCAAGGTCGTCGAGACCCGGCATGTGCTTCACCCGGCCCTGTTCATAAAGCGCTGCAACCGGCTCTGCGCGTGCCACCTTGCCTCGGCTCGCGTGAACGCCCTTGTAGGGCACCAGCGGGTCGACCTGACGGATTACCTCCGCAACCATCTGCCCCCCCTGATTGACTTCGGCTACCAGCCGATCCGCCCCAAATTGCTCCATCGCGGCAATGGCGGCCTTCGCCCAGGCAGCGGGTGATGCCGCTGTGACCGTGCAATCCGCCAAAACCACGGCGCGCCAATCCTGCGGTGGCCCCGTCATTTTGACACCTGCTACGACGATCCCGCATTCATCCGACGCAGACCCTCCTGTGGTCGCGGGATCGACCGCCACCACAATGCGGTCCAGATCGGGGGTTTTGCGGATGCGGTGCGCCTCTATCCCGGTCGAGGTCCAAAGTGCTCCTTCCGCGTCTTCCAGCAAAACGCCATCCAGTTCCTGACGCCCCAGACGCGTGCCTTTGTAGCGCGCGCGGACCTCTTCCAGAAAGGACGCCGCCAGATTTGCCGCGTTTGCCTCGGTGGGCGCCTGTGTCAGCACCGTTGACGGCGATTTCAGCAACGCCTTCAAGACACCGACGTTGCGCGGGGTCGTGGTCACACAGACCTGGGGTTTATCCCCCAGCCGCAAGGCGAATTGCAGCATGTCCCACGTCTCTTCGGCCTTTTTCCATTTGGCCATCTCATCCACCCAGGCCGCATCGAATTGCGGTCCACGCAGCCCTTCGGGATCGAAAGCCGAATGGATTGATGCGACGGCCCCGTTTGGCCAGACAAGTCTCTTGCGACCGGCCTCCCAATCCGGTCGCCTGTCAGGCGGCGAACAGGCCAGAATGCCGCTGTCGCCAAAGATCATGACCTCACGGACCTGATCAATCGTTTCTCCCACGAGGGCCACACGTTTGGCGCGCCCCTCGTCTGTTGGTCTTGGCCCTTCTACCTGAGCACGCACCCATTCGGCACCTGCCCGCGTCTTTCCGGCCCCCCGGCCTCCCATGATCACCCATGCGCGCCAGTCTCCCTCTGGCGGCAATTGGTGTTCCATGGCCCAAAATTCGAACAGGTAAGGGAGAGCCAGAAGCTCTCCCTCGTTCAGTTCATTCAGAAATTGTTCCTGTAGGTCGCGTGCAGCGGAGCCGAGCCAGCTTGCACCCAATCTCAGCCCGTGCTCTTTCGAGATCGAGGGCGTAGCCCCCACGGGCAATACCTGCGTGTTTGCTGCGGCATTCGACAAGGCGGTTCTCCACTTTCTGGCATGTTTCAAGCAGCGACACGGCTTGCGTCACTGTCTTGTTGCCCTGCACAGTCTGCTCTCCATCTGTTGCGCGGACCCGTTCTCTCAGGTCTTCAAGTTCATTGCGCAAATCCTGGATGGATCCGATGACCGAATTCAGAAGATCTTCGGTTTGCGACTCTACGAGCTCTGGGGTGATTAAAGTCATTCAGGTTCTACCTCTCATGCGCGTAGTCTCCGCACGAGAGAAACGAAAAAACGACCCTTCGGGATCACTCCCGGGGTCGTTTGCCCACTTCTTCTAGCATGTCACAAATTATACGTGTAGCCGTTCGCAAAGTCAAGGAAAATCAAATTGTCGTAATCCGCTAACCGTACGGTGCCATTAATAAATTTCTTAACACAACACACGCATAGAGGTATTCGAGGCTGACTTGCCAATACCGATAATTCAGGGAAATCCGCAGCTTTCAAGCGGTTCCGGGCCTATTGATTTGCGCGCTCTGCTTCAATCTCACGCCACTTGGCAACATTGCGATTGTGCTCCTCAAGCGTCTTGGCAAAGGCGTGGCCGCCGGTGCCATCCGCTACAAAGAAAACGAAATCTGTCTCCAATGGTCGCGCCGCTGCCTGTAAACTTGCGGCACCGGGATTGGCGATAGGCGTGGGCGGCAAACCTTCGATCACATAGGTGTTCCAGGGCGTGGCGGCGCGCAACTCGCTCTGGCGCAAGCCCCTGCCCAGGACACCCTGCCCCTTGGTCACGCCGTAGATGACCGTCGGGTCCGTCTGAAGTCGCATACCGCGGTTAAGTCGGTTCACAAAGACGCTGGCGACCTGACCGCGCTCTTCTGCAACACCGGTTTCTTTTTCAACGATGGATGCCAGTACCAACAGTTCTTCAGGCGTCTCAACCGGCAGGTCATCCGAGCGGTTTTGCCAGGCCTGGGCGACGCGCAATTCCTGGGCCGCCTGCATCTGTTGGATAATGTCGTTGCGATCATCACCAGGGCGTAGCTCATAGCTGTCGGGTGCCAATGACCCTTCTGGCGGCAGTTCAGCTACGCTGCCCTCCAACACATCCATTGATTTCAGGCTTTCAACAACCTGCCAGGAGGTCACACCTTCGGCCAGAGCGACGCGGAACCGCGTGTCAGCCTGTGCTTTCTTTTCAGTGTAGATTTCGGGCGTTTCTTCTTCAGCGGGCGTGAACGCCACCCGTTCTTCGAACCGGTTCGTCTCCGGATCAAGCTCGCGCACCTGCACGCCCAGACGGTTTACACCAATCCGGTAGACGACTTCGGTGCCGCATGTGCTCGCCCCGCCGCGGGTCACGATATCGACGATTTCGGCCATCGAAGCACCGGGGCTGACAAGATAGCTGCCAGCCTTGAGTTGCGATGTTTTTTCCGCATAGTCCGCGCCCACCCGGAAAATGGTCGCGGAACTCACCGCGCCCTGATCCTCCAGCGACCGGCTGACCCGCCGCATGTTGGTGCCACGTTCGACTTGGAGACAGATCGCCTGATCCAGCGGCCCGGCGGCATCATACTGCCCCTTACCCCAGAGGATCACGCCGCCCATCAGAAACAGCAGCACAATCAGCATGGTCACCGCGTTAGACGCGATATGTCGCCACATCAGCTGGTTTTCCCAAAGATCACGCTGGCATTGGTGCCACCGAAGCCAAAGGAATTCGACAGCGCCACATCCACTTTGCGTTCACGCTTGGCATTAGGAGCAAGGTCCAGCTTTGTTTCTACGGCAGGGTTATCGAGATTGATCGTCGGAGGTGCCACCTGATCGCGGATCGCAAGGATGGAGAAAATCGCCTCAATCGCGCCCGCAGCCCCCAGCAGATGGCCGGTCGACGATTTGGTCGAGGACATGGTCACGTTACCCGCGTGATCCCCCAGCATCCGCTCGACGGCACCCAGCTCGATTGTGTCCGCCATGGTCGATGTGCCATGCGCGTTGATATAGTCGATGTCTTTCGGCTCCAGCCCGGCATTGTTGAGTGCGGCACGCATGGCCCGCTCTGCACCGTCGCCATCTTCCGCCGGGGCGGTAATGTGATAGGCATCTCCGGAAAGACCGTAACCCAGCACTTCGGCGTATATCTTGGCACCGCGCGCCTTGGCGTGCTCGTATTCCTCAAGCACCACAATGCCCGCGCCTTCGCCCATGACAAACCCGTCGCGGTCCGCGTCATAGGGGCGGCTGGCTTTCTGCGGCTCATCCCCGCGCTTAGTGCTGAGCGCCTTGCAGGCGTTGAAACCGGCGATACCGATCTCACAGATCGCCGCCTCTGCACCACCCGCGATCATCACATCCGCGTCCCCGTGCTGGATCAGGCGGCTGGCATCGCCAATGGCATGCGCACCGGTGGAGCAGGCCGTGACCACCGAATGGTTCGGGCCGCGAAACCCGTATTTGATCGAAACCTGACCCGAGATCAGGTTGATCAGCGCACCCGGCACAAAGAACGGGGAGACGCGACGCGGGCCTTTCTCATTCATCATGATCGCAGTATTGGCGATGGAATTCAGCCCACCGATGCCTGACCCGATCAGCACGCCGGTACGCTCAAGGCTTTCGCGGTCTTCCGGCTGCCAACCTGCGTCCTGCACCGCCTGTTGGGCAGCGGCCAATCCAAACAGGATGAAAGTATCCACTTTGCGTTGGTCTTTTGGCTCCATGTAGGTGTCGGCATTGAAGGTGCCGTCCGACCCATCACCCAAAGGCACTTCGCAGGCGTATTGTGTAACCAGTTTACTGGGATCAAAACCCGTGATCGGCCCCGCCCCGGATTGGCCGTCGAGAATACGAGACCAACTTGCCTCAACGCCATCCGCCAGTGGTGTGACCAGGCCCAGGCCTGTGACAACTACTCTCCGCATCGTAATGCCCCTCTCAATTTCGTCCCCCCCATACAGTGCGGAGAGGTTTTTGTGCAAGTGCGCAGACGGCACTGCGGTCTGACCGGATTCTATTGCGGCGGACCTTTGCGTGCCAGTAACTTAACGGCACTTTCTTCATATTCAGCGTCGCGAAGGGCTTCATATCCCAATGCCTCGGCAATTTTCAGCGATGCGCTGTGCTCCGGGGCGATCATGCAGACCAGCCGTCCGGTAACGACCCGGTCAAACCAGTCATGGGCGGCGCGCACAGCCTCGATACCCAAACCCTGCCCGTGTGCTTCCGGTGACAACACCCAACCCGCTTCCGGGAAATCATCAAAATCCTCGCCCAGATTACGTTTTGCGTAGAAGAACCCGACCTGTCCGGAAATTTCTGGTTCCCGGTGCCGCTGGATCGCCCATTGGCCAAATCCGGTGATCTGCCAATGCCCGGCATTGCGCAAAAAGCCGTCCCAAGCCTTACTGCGGGACCAGGGTTCCCCATTTATGTGTTCCACCACTTCTGGTGTCGACCATATTTCGGCATAGCGGCTGAAGTCTTCGGCGCGCATACCCCGCAAGGTCAGCCGCGACGTGTTGATTGTGGGTATCGTGCGCGACATTTCGCAGCCTCTGCTCTGTTTGCGGGGTTTGGCGCCCTCTTTGGCCAGATTTGCGCAAGAGCCGCCCTAAATTCAACCCCTCCGCGAAATATCATAGCAAAAGGCGCCCCTCCTCGCGGAAAGACGCCCTTTTAAATTACATCGCCGGGCACCCCCGGCGCGCCATCAGGAGGCTTCGCTAATGAACTTCACCGCGTCGCCAAATGTTTGAATGGTTTCGGCGGCGTCATCGGGGATTTCGATGCCAAACTCTTCTTCGAATGCCATCACCAACTCAACAGTGTCGAGGCTGTCTGCACCAAGATCGTCGATGAAAGAGGCATTTTCCGCCACTTTGTCTTCTTCAACACCAAGGTGCTCAACAACGATTTTCTTAACGCGATCTGCGATGTCGCTCATAATAGTCCCTCATTCGTTCGGGCCATACTGGCCCCTTTCGGTTGTCCGCTCAAACCGGTGATTCCGGCCAGGTCGAACGTTTGCCCCAAAGGGGCGGCTCTATCCGGTTCAGCGTAGCGTCCGCCCCGCCTCAATCGGTTCGATCAACATGCTTCATGTCACATGCCGGGTCAAAACTGCGCCCCCTTTAGCACAAGCGGCCCAGATGGCAAACGCATTGTGCACACTCTTTGAGCGAGGCGCAAATCTGACCTACAACATGGCCATGCCGCCGTTTACATGCAAGGTGGTACCGGTCACATACCCCCCTTCCTCGCTGGAAAGATAAAGGACGGCGTTGCTGATATCTGCCGGTGTTCCCATACGTCCGGCGGGAATTTGCCCCATGATTCCCGCTTTTTGATCATCTGTCAGCTTGTCGGTCATCGCCGTTTCGATAAATCCGGGGGCCACAGCGTTCACCGTGATTCCGCGGCTCGCGACTTCATAGGCTAGGCTTTTCGACATGCCGACCATGCCCGCCTTGGACGCGGCGTAATTGGCCTGGCCGGGGTTGCCGGTGGCACCCACGACGCTTGAAATATTCACGATCCGGCCCCAGCGCGCCTTCATCATGCCGCGCATGACCCCTTTGCAAAGCTTGAACGTTGCCGTGAGGTTCACGTTCAATACGGACTGCCATTCATCGTCAGACATGCGCATGAAAAGATTATCGCGGGTGATGCCCGCGTTGTTGATCAGGATATCGACGGCACCCATCGCCTCGATTGCCTGTTTGGGCAACGCTTCCACGGCGTCGAAATCACTCAGGTTGCACGGCAGAACATGGGCGCGTTCCGCCAGTTCAGCGGCAAGCGCCTCCAACGGTTCAACCCGCGTCCCCGAGAGACCAACCGTTGCGCCCGCAGCATGCAATGTGCGCGCAATCTCCGCGCCAATGCCGCCCGATGCGCCCGTTACCAGCGCGGATTTCCCTGTCAAATCGAACATTCAAGCTCTCCCAAAGTCAAAGTTTTGCGCCGAAGTGCCACGACCGCTGACCAAGTTCAACCGAACGTTGGCAGCGAAAGGCCAAAGCCTAGGCGGCGTCCAGCACGGCCCGGATATCATCAGGTGCCCCGATATTGCGCTGCGTGCTCTCCTTGGCAATCCGGCGGATCATGCCGCTGAGCGCCTTGCCCGCCCCAATCTCCCAAAACGCCGTCACCCCCTGCTCGGCCATCCATTCAACGGATGTTTTCCACCGCACCTGGCCCGTCACCTGATCCACCAGCAAAGAACGGATCGCGGATGTGTCCGAAACCGAAGCCGCCAGCACATTCGACACAAGAGGTACCTGAGGACGTTGCATATCAACGTCATCCAGTGCGCGTGCCATTTCGGCGGCAGCGGGTGCCATCAATGAACAGTGGAAAGGGGCGGAGACCGGCAGCAGCAAGGCCCGCTTGGCACCCGCCGCTTTCGCCAGATCAATCGCACGTTCAACCGCCGACTTGCTGCCCGACAATACGTTCTGGGCGGGATCATTTTCATTGGCAACCTGACAGACGTCGCCCTGTGCAGCCTCTTCGGCCACCTTCACAGCAGCGTCAAAATCAAGCCCCAGTACCGCGGCCATTGCGCCCTCACCCACCGGAACGGCCTGTTGCATAGCCTTCCCGCGGGTTCGCAGCAACCGGGCCGTGTCCGCGATCGTGAAGGTTCCCGCCGCAGCGAGCGCCGAATACTCCCCAAGCGAATGGCCGGCAACAAAGGTCGCCTGGTCCAAACCGATACCTTCGGCTTGAAGCGCGCGCATCGCGGCGAGGGACGTCGCCATCAACGCCGGCTGTGCGTTTTCCGTCAGTGTCAGCGTCTCAATATCGCCGTCCCAGATCAGAGCGCTAAGCTTTTCGCCCAAGGCCTCGTCCACCTCATCAAAAACCGCCCGCGCTGCCGGATAGGCTTCTGCCAGTGCTTTACCCATGCCGATGGTTTGCGCACCCTGACCGGGAAAGACAAATGCGTTGCTCATGAAAACGGCCCCTCTTTCTATGTTCCTTGGAACCGGCTTAGCCTGCACAAGCGGTTGAGGCAACGGCAGAACCATCGCGCATCCGGATTGTCGGCTTCAGCGATCAGCCCGTCGCGGATTTTGCAAATTGCTCGCTGACGCGCAAGCCTTGTGCGGCCGCGACCATTGCGTCCCTCTTCTTACCCGTTACATGTTGTCCATCGTGGCAAAGCCCTGAGGTTTATGATGTCCCTTACCAATACCGCAACGCATTACGGCGCGATCACCAAGGTTTTTCATTGGCTGACAGCCCTGCTGATCCTCACGCTGATCCCCTTGGGCATCTACGCCAATGGCCTGCCTTATGAGACTTCGGAACAGCTGGCCCAAAAGGCGTGGATGTTCTCACTGCACAAAACGCTCGGCGTGACCGTTTTTTTCGTCGCGCTGGCACGCATTTGCTGGGCATTCAGTCAAGAAAAGCCGGGGCTGCTTCACCCGGATCGTAAGATCGAAAGCCTTGCCGCCGAGACCGTGCACTGGCTGCTCTATGGATCGTTGATGCTGGTACCACTTTCTGGCTGGATCCACCACGCCGCCACCGATGGCTTTGCACCGATTTGGTGGCCCTTGGGTCAATCCCTGCCGCTTGTGCCTAAATCCGAGGCCGTGGCCTCCGTGTCCGCAGGACTTCACATCGTCTTTGAACGCGTGCTGGCCGCTTCGATCTTCTTGCATATCGCGGGTGCCCTCAAACATCACCTGATCGACAAAGACGCCACTCTGCGGCGTATGCTGCCCGGTCGTCCGGAGGTGGCAAAGGCAGGTGGTGGTCACCGCCTTGTCACCCCCTTGCTGGTTGCGGTCACAGTCTGGGTCGGTGCGCTTGCCATCGGAAATACCCTTGGTCTTTACGCGGCCCACGGGCCGACAATCACGGCTGCCGCCTTGGAAGATGTGCAATCGGACTGGCAGGTGCAGGAGGGCGAGATCACCATCGCCGTGCGCCAACTGGGGTCCGACGTTGAGGGTAGTTTCGCGGAATGGACGTCAGCGATCTCGTTTGATGAAAGCGTCACCGAGGGCAAAGCGGGATCGGTCGAAACAACCATCTCAATCGGATCACTGACACTGGGATCGGTGACGAGCCAGGCTTTGGGGGCGGATTTCTTCAATGCGGAAGCCTTCCCGACAGCCGTGTTCGCCGCAGACATCGTAAAACTGGAGGAGGACTACGAGGCCCAGGGCACATTGACGCTGAAAGAGGCGGCCATGCCGGTCACCCTGCCCTTCACGCTCGAAATCACAGAGGGGATTGCGACCATGTCGGGCAGCACAACCCTCGACCGTCGCAACTACGGGATTGGAGATAATCAGAAAGATGAAGCGTCGCTGGGGTTCACCGTCGCCGTGCAGATTTCACTGACGGCTGCACGCGCGGAATAACGCCATCCCCAGAACAGAAAAAGCCGCGCCCTGATCGGCGCGGCTTGTTCACAGCTTTGACGAAAAGGCTTATTCCGCCTTCATCGCTTCAATCGAGATTTTGATCTCAACTTCATCACTCACATAAGGCGCGAAGGCCCCGAGATTGAAATCGGATCGCAAGACAGTTGTGGACGCATCAAACCCCGCCCAAGGCTTGCCCGCTTGGGGGTGATCGCCGGTCTGGTTCAGCTTGGCATCCAGCACAACCGATTTTGTCACATCGTTCATTGTCAGATCGCCGGTGATCTTTGCAGTATCATCGCCCGTCAACTCAATGGCCGTGGATGAAAAGGTGATCATGTCGCCTTCTTCCGCACCAAAGAAATCGCCGGACATGAAATGCCCGTCGCGCTTCTCCCACCCGGTGAACATGCTCATCACCGGCATCGATACGCTCACCGATGAGGCCGCGGGATCGGCCTGATCAAACATGATCTCGCCTTCAAACCCGGAGAACATCCCGTAGGTGGTCGAAAATCCCAGGTGATTGTAGCTGAACAGCACCTGACTATGGCTGGCATCAAGTACATATTTTTCAGCGGCGGCTGACGCCATGCCTGCCGTTGCGGCCAATGCGGCGGCGAGAATAAGTGATTTCATTGGGGAACCTCCTGAAGATAAATCCATGGGGGTTATGTGGCACTGTCGGCCCATAAAGCAATTGCGCAGACCTCAACAGAAATTGCGCGCTGGCGAACAGCGCGCTTTTTCGCCGATCTTAAGGGATGATCAGAGTTTGCCAGCAACCCGCAAGGCGGTCACAAGACTGCGGTGCGCCACGCGGTCACTTGCGGCTACCTCGGCCAGTAACGCATCGTTCTTGCCCCAGAGCTTCACGTAAGTGCCGGAGTTTTCGACGTTGGTCAGATCCTTGAAGGCACATCTGTCCAGGACGAATCGGTCCTTGCCCCGTGTTCGCACCAGCCGCACCTCATGACGGATTGTATCCACCTCGACCCTGGGAGCCGCCGGGCGCACGAACCCTTGCAACAATGCTATCCCGGCCATGCCGCCTACGGCAGAGGCCAAGAGTTTGAAAAGCATCAATTCGTGATCCCAACTCGCGCCTGGCGCAAACCACAAACCCAGCGCTGTGAGGATCAACGCAGCACCGATCACACCCTGCGCGCCGCGCATCAGCATCCGGCTACCGTCAGTGGTTCGCACCGGTTGCGGTGCAATGGACTCAAAGCTGACTGGATCGACTGTGCTGGACATGCGCTTTCCTCTCTTGGTTAACGAGCAGAGAAACGCGCAATCAAGACGCAAATAAGACAGCTTTCGGGCACCGTCAGGGCCATTTCGTGGAGCATCGCGCGAATGCCGCTAATATCATCCCGGCCATGCAGGCTTGCGTGCTCAGTCAAAGCGTGTATATCGACGCTTCCTTTTGCAAAACGATTTAACCGCGCAGTCTCTCGTGGCGGGGCCGCAAAAGGAGTAACGGCCTCACCTTTGAAATGCGCCTTGATATAAATGAGGAAGCTACATGCCTAAATATGAGCATGTTATGATCGCGCGTCAGGACCTGTCCAACACGCAAGCCGAAGGGCTGATCGAACATTTTGGCGCCGTCCTGTCCGACAACGGCGGCGCACTCGTGGATCACGAGTACTGGGGCGTCAAAACGATGGCCTACAAGATCAACAAGAACCGCAAGGGCCACTACGCCTTCCTGCGCTCGGACGCTCCGGCACCGGCCGTTCAGGAAATGGAACGCCTGATGCGCCTGCATGACGACGTGATGCGCGTTCTGACCATCAAGGTCGATGAACATGCCGAACTGCCGTCGGTACAGATGCAGAAACGTGACGAGCGTGAAGGCCGTCGCGAGCGCCGTTGATCAACTTTAGGACAAGGACATAACCCATGGCCGCAAAACCATTTTTCCGCCGCCGCAAGGTCTGCCCCTTCTCGGGCGACAACGCACCCAAAATCGACTACAAAGACACCCGTCTGCTACAGCGCTACATCTCTGAGCGTGGCAAGATCGTGCCGTCCCGTATCACCGCAGTCTCTGCCAAGAAGCAACGCGAACTGGCCCGTGCCATCAAACGCGCCCGCTTCCTCGCGCTGCTGCCCTACGCTGTGAAGTAAGGAGAACACCATGCAAGTTATCCTTCTCGAACGCGTCGCAAAACTGGGTCAGATGGGCGAAGTCGTCGATGTGAAACCCGGCTATGCGCGCAACTTCCTGCTGCCGCAGGGCAAGGCACTTTCCGCGTCGAAATCCAACATCGAGGCCTTCGAGCAGCAAAAAGCGCAGCTTGAGGCCCGCAATCTGGAAACCAAGAAAGAAGCAGAATCGCTGGCAGAGAAACTCGACGGACAGCAGTTCATCGTGATTCGCTCCGCCTCCGATGCTGGCGCGCTTTATGGTTCCGTCACAACACGTGACGCAGCCGAAGCTGCAACCGAAGCCGGTTTCTCAGTTGATCGCAAACAGGTTGTTCTGGCACCGATCAAGGAGCTGGGTCTGCACGAGGTGCAAATCGTTCTGCACCCCGAGGTTGACGCGACAATCGAACTGAACGTGGCACGCTCCGCTGAAGAAGCCGAGCTTCAAGCTGCCGGTAAATCCATTCAGGAACTGGCTGCCGAAGAAGAAGCCGCGGCTGAATTCGAAATCGCGGAACTTTTTGAAGACATCGGAGCCGCCACGTCTGAGGATGAAGATCTGGCCGAAGCGGTTGCCGAGCCTTCCGAGGACGATCAGGACGACGCAAGCAAAGCCTGATCCGCGTTCTTCGCCCCAAAGAGAAAGCCGGGTACCGCAAAGGGACCCGGCTTTTTCATTTTCAACTCTGATGTGTTAGGCCACGGTCATGGCACACCATGGAATCTCATGAACAACCGCGTCCTGATCTCCGGATGTTCCGGCGGCGGCAAATCGAGTTTGATTGACGCATTGCACGACCGTGGTTACCCGGTGGTTGCGGAACCCGGTCGTCGTGTGATTGCAAGCGAAGAGGCGCAAGGCGGCTCAGCCTTTCCCTGGGCCGACATGCCCGCCTTTCTGGACAAGGCATTGCAGATGGCCTGGCAGGATCTGACCACACTTCAGGAAACGGCGGATTGGGTTTTTTTCGACCGGGGCGTGATTGATGCGGTGTCAGCACAGGCACATTTCCTGAATCGCCCCATTGATCAGAGGTTGCTGACCACGCAGGTTTACCACCACACCGTTTTTCTCGTACCGCCGTGGCCGGAAATTTACCGCACCGACGCCGCAAGGCGTCATGACCTGAAAGACGCCATCGCCGAACACGACCGGCTTTCAAAGGTTTTGGCGGAAATGCGATACCGGGTTGTGAGTGTTCCAAAGATGACCATCGCTGAGCGCGCTGATTTCATTCTGGATCAATTGGCCTGACAAACCGGTACCACATGTCAGCGGCCTGCCGCGCATCTCGTTGAAAACTGCTTGCGCTGGCCTTGGCCTGCGTCACACTCGCCAGATCGTTCAATGAGCCGAAAGCGCTGTCATGACATTACAATCCCGCCGCTTGTTTCTCGCCCTGTCCGGCGCGTCCTTGCTATCGGCCTGCGCCGGATCACCGCCAGCGCCCTCCGAGCCGCCGCTTTATCCCAATGAAACGCCCGAATTGCGCCGCCTGATCAATCAATACGCCGATTTTTACGAACTGCCCCGCCCGCTGGTGCACAAACTGGCCATTCGCGAAAGCACGCACCGTCCCTGGGCGCGCAACGGGCCTTATTACGGATTGCTCCAGATACTGCCGGAAACCGCCCGCACCATGGGGTTTCGCGGACAGCCTGACGACCTGCTCGATGCCGAAACCAATCTGAAATACGCTGGCAAATATCTGCGCGGGGCCTGGCTGTTGTCGGATGGCAATCACGACACGGCAATAATGTGGTACGCACGCGGCTATTACTATGAGGCCAAACGGCGCGGATTACTGGTCGAAACAGGTCTGCGCCCCGGCTGAGCGTACCACCTGTGCGCGAAACTTGCGCTTGACGGAAATCCGACGGCAGATAATCCTGACAGTCATGATGCTGTGATCTGCCTGCGGCATGCCCCTACCCAACCCAAAACCAAAAGGATCCCCACCATGACCCTTCGCCTCTCCCGCCGTTCTTTTATTGCCGGTAGCGCCGGTCTTCTGGCCGTGCATCCTTTTTCGGTGCATGCAGCAGCGGGGCAAGCGCATTTGCGCTTGATGGAAACCACCGATCTGCACGTGCACGTCTTCCCTTACGACTATTACGCGGACAAACCGCGCGACACGGTCGGGCTGGCGCGCACGGCTGCCATCGTCAACGACATCCGGACCGAGGCGACAAATTCGCTGTTGCTCGACAACGGCGATTTCCTGCAAGGCAATCCGATGGGCGATTACATCGCCTATGAGCGCGGTATGAAAGACGGCGATATGCATCCGGTCATCGCGGCAATGAATGCGGTGGGGTTTGACGCCTCGACCCTGGGCAATCACGAGTTCAACTACGGTCTTGATTTTCTGATGAAATCTCTGGCTGGCGCAGACTTCCCGGTGGTCTCCGCGAATGTGGTCAAAGAAATGGGGGCCACGCCCACCGCCGATACCACGCTGATCAAACCCTATACGATCATTGAGCGCGGCCTGACGGATGGCGCTGGTGAAACGCATCCCATTAAGATCGGTCTGATCGGGTTTGTACCGCCGCAGATCATGAATTGGGACCGGCGCCACCTCGAAGGCAAAGTGCAGGCCCGCGACATCCTGCAAGCCGCCCGCGCCTACGTGCCGCAAATGAAGGAAGAAGGCGCGGACATCATCATCGCGCTATCGCATTCCGGCATCGGCTCCGCTGACGAAAGCGAGATGATGGAAAATGCTTCTGTCCCACTTGCAGCAGTGCCGGGGATCGACGCGATCCTGACCGGTCACAGCCATCTGGTCTTCCCCTCTGGCACTTATCAGGACTACGCCGCCGTAGATGCCGATGCGGGTACGATCCACGGCAAACCGGCCACCATGGGCGGGTTCTGGGGCAGTCACCTCGGGCTGATTGACCTGATGCTGGAACGCGATGGCAGCGGCTGGCGCATCGCCGGTCATGCCTCCGAAGCACGCCCCATTTCCAAACGTAACGAAGACCGCTCCATCACCGCGCTGGTGGACAGCGATGAAACCGTGCTCGCCAGTGTCCAGCAACAGCATGACGAAACGCTGGCCTATGTGCGCCGGGCGGTTGGCAAAACGGACGCGAACCTGCACAGCTATTTTGCGCTGGTCGCCGATGATCCTTCGGTGCAGATCGTGTCCAACGCGCAGACATGGTACATCAAGGAAATGCTGCAAGGCACTGAATATGAAGGTCTTCCCGTTCTATCAGCCGCCGCCCCGTTCAAGGCCGGCGGGCGTGGCGGGCCGGAGTACTATACCGACGTGCCAAAGGGCGATGTGGCGATCAAGAATGTCTCTGATCTCTACCTCTACCCCAATACCGCCCGCGCCGTTCTGGTCACAGGTGCCGAGGTCAAGGACTGGCTAGAACGTTCTGCAGGTATCTTCAATCGGGTCACGCCCGGCCAGGCGGATCAACCGCTGATCAATGAGGATTTCCCGTCCTACAATTTCGATGTCATGGACGGGGTGACCTACCAGATCGACCTCAGCCAGCCGTCGAAATTCGACCCCAAGGGGGTGTTGATCAATGCGGAGGCAAACCGGATCGTTGATCTGAAGTACAACGGTGAACCGCTTGATCTCGAACAGAAATTCATCATTGCAACGAATAATTACCGCGCGGGCGGCGGCGGCGATTTTCCCGGTGCCAAGGGTGACAGCATTGTCTTTGAAGGACCAGACACCAACCGGGATGTGATCGTGCGCTACATTGTGCAAAACGGCACCGTGAGCCCCAAGGCGGATGCAAACTGGACCTTCAAACCGCTCGACGGTGCGTCGGTTCTGTTCGACACCGGCCCCAAGGCGGAGGATTATGTGGATGACGTCAAAGGCATGACCGTAGCGCCTGCTGGCGAAGGCGCGGATGGTTTTGCACGGTTCCGCATCCAGCTCTAGGAACCGGCCCAAATAAAAAGGGCCGCAGCAGAGTTGCGCGGCCCTCCCTTAACGGATCGAAGACAGGTTTATTCGTCTTCCAGGGCCTCGACAGCCTTTTGCAGGTCGTCCTTGGAAATTTCTTTTTCCGTGACAGACGCTTGTTCAAACACGTGATCGACAACCTTGTCTTCAAACAGGGGCGCGCGCATCTGTTGCTGCATCTGCTGGTTTTGCTGAACAAATTCAAAGAACTGACGTTCCTGACCGGGATACTGTCGCGCCTGCGCCATGATTGCCTGTGTCATTTCAGCGTCCGTCACTTCCACTTCCGCCTTCTGACCGATCTCGGCCAGCAACAAACCCAGACGCACGCGGCGTGTCGCCAGAGCGCTGTGCTCATCCGTGGTCTCGATTTCCGGATGATCGTGGCCTTCAACTTCGGGGTTTTCTTCGTGCCACAACTGGTGTGCAATCTGTTTGGCTTCGGCTTCGACCAATGAAGGTGGCAGGTCAAAATCAACCAATCCGTCCAGCGCGTCCAGAAGACCCCGCTTCATGACCGCACGGGCCGCGCCCGCGTATTCCGCCTCAAGACGTTCAGCGATCTGCGTCTTCAGTGCAGCCAGGTCTTCGGCACCGAATTTGGTGGCCAGCTCATCGTTGATTTCTGCGGCGACCGGCTCTTTGACTTCCTTGATCGTGCAATCAAAGGTCGCTTCCTTCCCCTTCAGGTTTTCGGCCTGATAGTCTTCAGGGAACGAAACATTCACCAGTTTCTCTTCACCCACTTTCACACCGACCAGCTGCTCTTCGAAGCCAGGGATGAATGAATTGGAGCCCAGCACCAGCGGGTAATCCTCGGCGGAGCCGCCATCAAAGGCTTCGCCGTCCACTTTTCCGACAAAGTCCATGACCACCTGATCGCCGTCCTTGGCCTTCGACCCTTTTTTGCGGGCCTTAAAGTCCTGAGCCGTTTCGGCCAAGTTGGCCAAGGCTTCGTCAATGGCCTCATCTTCCGCTTTCACAACCAGCTTTTCGAGCTCGATCTTGGCATAGTCGATTTCCGGAATTTCCGGCAGCGCCTCATATGACATCGACACTTCGACGTCATCGCCCTCTTTCCAGTCTTCATTGGTCATTTTGACTTCCGGCTGCAACGCCGGGCGGTCGCCGGATTTCTCGAAATGATCACTCATGGCACCGTCGATGCTCTCCTGCATCGCTTCGCCCATCACGCGCTGACCAAACTGCTTTTTCAGCAGAGCCATGGGCACCTTGCCTTTGCGGAAGCCTTTCATTTCAACGTCCGGCTGGGCTTCGGCCAGTTTTTCGTTAACCTTGGCCTCCAGTTCAGTCGCAGTGACCGTGATGGCGTAGCCGCGTTTCAGACCTTCGTTAAGCGTCTCGGTGACCTGCATGTGTGCTCCATGTAAAAAAGGCGCGCCGAACAGGCGCGGGGCATAAATTTCCGCCCTTCTAAGTGGCCAGAGAGCAAGGTGCAAGAGGGCGATCACGTCAAAGCGACCGGTTCTGGCGTGGCGTCAGGATCAACCCGTCTTGGGTTTACTGGTGCGGGCGGTGGGACTCGAACCCACACGGCCATACGGCCTCCAGATTTTAAGTCTGGTATGTCTACCATTCCATCACGCCCGCAACATGGCGCCAATGCATCGGGCTCGACCTCTCGAATGTTCCGGCGGAAACGCAGGTCAGGCAAAACGCATCGTATCGCAAGCAGCCTTTGGCCCTGGATCAGCGGTCGTCCGACCCGTTCATCCAACCGAAATCGCTTGCGGCACGCCGCGCACCATAGCGCAGCAATTGCCAGTGTAAACGGGTCAGATATCTTTTCCGGGCAATGCCAAGGGACCGCCATCAGCCAACAGGAAACGCTCCGAAAGCCAGGGATTATTTTTCAGCGCTTCGAGCAATTGCGCCCGCGCCTCGTCTATCCGCCCCAGGTTCATCAAGGTAAGCGCACGTCCGGACTGGGCGGGCACATGGGTCGGCGACAACATCAGCGCTTTATCCAGATCAACCAGAGCCTTGGCATAGTCCTCGCGCAAAAAATGAATGTAGGCCCGTTGGTTGAACCCTTCCGCATAAGTCGGGCAGTAGCTTGCAAGCCGGTCGAATTCCTTGAGAGCGCCCGCAAAATCGTAACTGTCTCGCCGTTTCAGGCCGTTATTCAAAACCTCTTGAGCAGCCTCATTCGGCGCACGCAACCATACCTGCCACATCTTGCCAGATATCTCCCGGCCCGCACGATCATTGGTTGCCGCGCGCGCCGCGTCAAACAAGCCCTCCAATTCCATCGAATGATCCTCGGGTGCGGGGCAATCGGCAATAACAGGACTGGCAACAAAAGCGGCTGCGAATAGGAGTTTTTTCATAGCCTCTATACTGGATTCAAAATCGCGGCGGTCAAGACGTGTCCGCCAACATCGTTTCCTTGACAGCTTCCATTGCCACATAGGTGGATGTGCCGGCAACATGGGGCAATGTCGATATCGTGTCCCCCAGAAACTGCCGGTATTGTGACATATCACTCGTCCGCACCTTCAGGAGGTAGTCAAAACTGCCCGCGATCATATGGGCCTGTTCAATTTCCGGCACCCGCACAACTGCGGCATTGAACGCGGTCAAGGCTTTCTCGCGCGTGTCACTCAGGCGCACCTCGACAAAAGCAACGTGATCCAACCCCAGCTGAATCGGGTCCAACAAGGCGCGGTAACCGATGATCACCCCAGTTTGTTCCAGCCGTCTGAGCCGCGCCTGCGTCGGAGATTTGGACAAACCAATGCGTTTTGCGAGATCGGTGATGCTAATGCGCCCGTCTTCTGCAAGTACCGATAGAATCGCCCGATCGAACCGGTCCAGATCCAGTTGCGCATTCTGTTCGTCTTTACTTGAATATTTTATCATTCTGCCTCCCAAACATCCCCTATTTGGTCATTATGACTTCGAAACATCATATAGACTATAACAAGTTTCCAATGGAGTTTGTGAAATGGCTCGCGATATCTCGCTCTCTCTGCGCCATCAGGTCGATTCTGGCACATACGCTGATCAAAATACCGTTTTACAGAAGTTGATGGCCTCCGCCGCGCTCAGCGCTGACGCGCGCCAGGAGATCAGCAACAACGCGGCCCAACTGGTGCGGGATATTCGCGGCGCCACCGCCCCCGGCATGATGGAGGTTTTTCTGGCTGAATACGGCCTGTCAACCGATGAAGGTGTCGCCTTGATGTGTCTGGCCGAGGCTCTGCTGCGCGTGCCGGATGCCGACACCATCGACGCCCTGATCGAAGACAAGATTGCGCCGTCGGATTGGGGGCGCCATCTAGGCCATTCCACCTCCAGCCTGGTGAACGCATCGACTTGGGCCTTGATGCTGACGGGCCGCGTTCTGGATGATGAACAGCCCGGACCCGTCCGGCATCTGCGCGCCGCCATCAAACGCCTTGGCGAGCCGGTGATCAGAACCGCCGTCAGCCGCGCGATGAAGGAAATGGGGCGTCAGTTCGTCCTCGGAGAAGACATTAATTCTGCGATGCAACGCGCTGCAAACATGGAGAAAAAAGGATATACATATTCCTATGACATGTTGGGCGAAGCGGCGCGCACCGAAGCTGACGCCAAGCGGTATCACCTGAGCTATTCGCGGGCAATTTCGGCTATTGCGACGGCCAGCATCTCAGACGACATTCGGCGCAACCCCGGTATTTCCGTCAAACTTTCGGCGCTACATCCACGCTATGAGGTCGCACAGGAAGAGGCGGTGATGACCGATCTGGTGCCGCGTCTGCGGGCGCTGGCGCTGCTGGCCAAATCCGCAGGGATGGGGCTGAACGTGGATGCCGAAGAAGCGGACCGGCTGGCCCTGTCTCTGGAGGTGATCGACCGCGTCATGTCCGAACCTGCGCTTGCGGGCTGGGACGGCTTTGGCATCGTGGTTCAGGCTTACGGCCCGCGCGCGGGCACCGTTACCCAGACGCTTTACGACATGGCCGTGCGGCATGATCGCAAGATCATGGTGCGGCTGGTCAAGGGCGCTTATTGGGATACGGAAATCAAACGCGCCCAAGTCGAAGGCATCGACGGCTTTCCGGTTTTCTCGCAAAAGGCCGCGACCGATGTGTCCTATATCTGCAATGCTCGGACCCTGTTGGGCATGACCGACCGCATTTATCCGCAATTCGCAACGCATAACGCCCACACCGTGGCGGCTATTCTGCATATGGCGAACGACCCGGAACTTTTTGAGTTCCAGCGCCTGCACGGCATGGGCGAGACGTTGCACGGTCTGGTCATGGGTCAGAACAAAACGCGCTGCCGGATTTACGCCCCCGTCGGCGCGCATCGCGACCTGCTGGCCTATCTGGTGCGGCGTTTGCTGGAAAACGGCGCAAACTCAAGCTTCGTCAACCAGATTGTGGATGAGGACGTCCCACCCGAAGTGGTTGCCGCCGATCCGTTCGACACGCTCCGGGCCGCGACGGGTGCAAACATTCCAACGGGTCCGGAAATTTTCCTGCCGGTGCGGGCAAATGCCAAGGGCTTTGACCTGGCGCACGCACAGACGCTGGACGCCATTGATGCCGCGCGCGCGCCTTTTGCCAAACATGCATGGGCCGCGACACCACTGTTGGCCGGGCCGCTCGATGACGCGGGCGGTGCGGTCGATGTGGCCAACCCCGCAGATCCGGACGACAGTCCCGGCACGGTGCAAAATGCCACCGCTAAGGATGTCGCGACAGCCTTTGATGCAGCCGCCCCATGGTCTGCACCCCTGACCGAACGTCGAACCGTTCTCCTGCGCGCGGCTGATCTGATGGAGGACCGTTACGGCGAGATTTTTGCGCTGCTGGCGCGGGAGGCCGGCAAAGGTCTGCCCGATTGCGTCGCGGAACTGCGCGAAGGGGTGGATTTTCTGCGCTACTATGCGGCTCAGGCCACAAACACGCCCGCAGCCGGTATTTTCACCTGTATTTCCCCGTGGAACTTCCCCTTCGCGATCTTTTGCGGTCAGGTGACGGCAGCCCTTGCGGCAGGCAACGCGGTTCTGGCAAAACCGGCCGAACAGACGCCGCTGGCAGCCTTTCTGGCCGTGTCAATCCTGCATGAGGCGGGTGTGCCACGTACGGCGCTGCAACTCCTGCCCGGTGGCGGTGACATCGGTGCGCTGGTGACATCGGACGCGCGCGTGGGCGGCGTGGCCTTCACCGGCTCCACCGCAACGGCGCAGCGTATCCGCGCGGCCATGGCCGAGCATTGCTCACCCGGCACACCGCTGATTGCGGAAACCGGCGGCTTGAACGCCATGATCGTGGACAGCACCGCCCTGCCCGAACAGGCCGTTCAGGCGGTCATCGAAAGTGCCTTCCAGTCGGCGGGCCAAAGATGTTCTGCCCTGCGTTGCCTCTATGTGCAGGAAGACATCGCCGAAGACTTCACCAAGATGCTGATCGGTGCGATGCAGGCGTTGCGTCTGGGCGCGCCCTGGCACCTTGCCACCGATGTGGGCCCCGTCATCGACGAGGCCGCGCGCAAGGGCATTGCGGATCACATCGCCAGAGCGCGCGCCGACGGTCGGATTATCGCGGAGTTGAAAGCGCCGGAGACGGGCACCTTCATCGCGCCCACCCTGATCAAAATCGACGGCATTCACGATCTCGAACGCGAGATTTTCGGACCGGTGCTGCATCTGGCGCGCTTCAAATCCAGCGATCTGGACCGGGTGATCGATGCGATCAATGCAACAGGTTACGGGCTGACATTCGGATTGCATACGCGGATCGACGACCGCGTACAGCATATCTCGGAACGCATCGAGGCCGGGAACATCTATATCAACCGCAACCAGATCGGCGCAATCGTGGGCAGCCAGCCTTTTGGCGGCGAAGGGCTGTCCGGCACCGGACCAAAGGCGGGTGGACCGAATTATCTGCCGCGCTTTGCCGAAGCTGACCGCAAAATCCGCGAAGGCAGTTGGGACACTGAAATGACCGCCCTGCCCCAGGTGACTACACCCCCCGCTCAGCCGTTGTCGACGCAAAGCCTGCCGGGGCCTACGGGCGAATCCAACCGTCTCAGCACCCTGCCACGGGCTGCCCTGCTGTGCATGGGACCGGGTGCCGAGACCGCAAGAGCGCAGGCCCGCGCGGTGGAAGCTCTGGGCGGTATCGCCGTGCTGGCCACCGGGACCATTGACCCCGCAGCCCTGACGGACGGCCCCGGATACGGCGGCGTTCTGTGGTGGGGGGATGACGCGACAGGCCGCGCCGTCGAACAGGCCCTCGCCCAACGCAGCGGACCGATCATTCCGCTGATCCCCGGCCTGCCGGACACGGCGCGCGTCAGGGCTGAGCGCCACGTCTGCGTTGACACCACGGCTTCGGGCGGCAATGCAGCCCTGCTGGGTGCCGCTACGTAAAACAGCCCGCCCCGGCAAATCTTGCGTCGGGGCGGCTTGACGCCACCGGGTCAATCGCCCAGCCTGCCGCCATGTTTCCTATTCGCGACCACAACCCGTCCGGCAGAACACCCTATGTGACCTACTTTCTGATGGCGGCAAACATCGGGATTTTCCTCAGCTATTTTGGCATCATGGAAGACGCGCGCCAGATCAATGCGTTCTGGCTGGATTGGGCGCTGATCCCTGCCCGGCTCGATGACGGGCAAGGCAGCTATACGCTGGTGTCGTCGATGTTCCTGCACGGCGGGTGGTGGCATCTGGCGGGCAACATGCTGTTTTTGTACATTTTTGGCGACAATATCGAAGATGAAATGGGACCGCTGGGCTATGCTCTGTTCTATCTTGTGGCCGGGGTCGCAGCGGGCTGGACGCAATATCTTTCCGCGCCACTCTCGACCGTTCCGACCGTTGGTGCGTCAGGTGCCATTGCCGGTGTGATGGGCGCCTACCTGCTGCTCTATCCCAAAGCCAAGGTCGACATCCTGATCATCTTTATCGTCTTCTTCCGCATCTTTCCCATTCCCGCCTGGATCATCCTGGCGGTGTGGTTCGCGATGCAGTTTGCAGGCGGTGTGGGCTCCGACCCTGATGCAGGCGGCGTGGCCTATTGGGCCCATGCGGGCGGGTTTGTGGCCGGGCTGATATTGGCGATCCCTGTCTGGCTGAAACGCGGTGGCCCCGGCTATTGGCAGCGGACAGAAGGCCACCCACCGCACCCTGAAGCACATTACAAGCTGGCTGCAAGCCGCATCCCGAAGATATCCAGACGCAGGCGTGGGCCCTGGAACTGACGGTCAGGTTTTCTCAGCCGCGCACCAGTTTGGCCAGCGGCGAAAAAAGCGGCTCATTGGCACAGATGATCGTCCCGTCGTCGACAATATTTCCCGCCGGGTCCATCGGTTCCGCCAGCCCACCGGCTTCGCGCACGATGATCAATCCCGCGGCCAGATCCCAGGCGTTGAGGCGACGCTCCCAGAAACCATCATACCGGCCCGCCGCGACATAAGCGATGTCGAGCGCAGCAGCGCCCCAGCGACGGATACCCGAACAGGCAGGCGCCACGCGCGCCATTTCCTTCAATGTGTCCGGCAGGTCGGAACGCCCGCCAAAGGGCAATCCTGTCGAAAACAGACTTTCGATCATCTTGGTCCGACCCGAAACGCGCAAACGGCTTTCGTTCATCCAGGCGCCGGTGCCTTTTTCTGCAAAGAACATCTCGTCCTTTGCCGGATCAAAAACCACCCCTGCTACAATCTGCCCTTTGTGTTGCAACGCAATGGAGACCGCCCAATGAGGCAACCCGTGCAAGAAGTTGGTTGTCCCATCAAGCGGGTCCACGATCCAGCGCCGCGTGGGGTCCTGACCCTCTTCTCCGCCACCCTCTTCACCCAGCCAACCATAGGTGGGGCGCGCGGCCATCAGGTCTTCCTTGATGATCTTTTCGGCATTGATATCCGCGCGGCTGACAAAATCGCCCGCCCCTTTCATCGAGACCTGAAGGTTTTCGACTTCGCGGAAGTCCTTGACGAGTGATCGACCCGCACGGCGTGCAGCTTTGATCATGATATTTAGGTTTGCGCTGCCGACCATTTTCCGGGCTCCGATGAGGGATCAGGCTGCGCGTATAAGTGCTGGCGAGCGGCTTGCCAAGGGGGAGGATGTGCAAAGACAACCGTGCCGCCGCATGGCAGCGATGCGCTTCGCGCAAAGGTTCGGATAAACTACGGCAAATGAGCCCACTGAGCGACGCCGCCCGCAAGCTCAGGCCGGAAATAGGCGATCATGCGGCCATCTGCGGAGGCCGCCGCCCCTGCGGCCCATGGCGCCACCCCGTGTAACGCCAGGCGGTGGATCAGATAGGCACTGCCGGGTTCGCCATGCACCTGCACGCGGGCGCAGCGCTCGAAGGCCTCACGCCGCGCATTCTGGTAGATTTCGGTCACGTCCACGTCGGACGGGTCGGCCTCTGCGTATCCCTCAAAGGCGCGCTGCATGGCCGCCTGAATGATCTTGTGGCTGCCTTCCCAGACAACCAGCGGCGCGGCTCCAACATCCGCTTGTGACAGCGGCAAGCCCAGAACAAACGCATGTGGTTCCTTCACAAACCGCCTTTTCGGCGTGCCCAGACCGATGATCCCGTCGACATGCGCTGCATCCCGATCAACACGGTAGCGAAACGCAGCGGCACTTTCCCCTTCGCGCGCCCGTGGGTACCCGGGATAGGTGACCGAAATCTGCGCCCGGTGCAGGGCCGGCCATCCCCCGTAATGCCGCGTCACAAAATCCACGGCGCGCCCCGCGAGCGGCGGGCTATCTCCCACGCGCCCCACCGCGTCGTTTTCCAATGCATCAAGCCCCACGAACCATGTCCCGTCACATTGCAGAAGATGGCTGTTTTCCGGTGCCGCAACGGCGCGTCGTGCATATTTCAGAGCATGCAGCGCCCATTCCCTGACCACGGGTTCCGGCGGAAAGACCCCCCAGCCCCTGTCAAAAAAACGCGTCACCACCCCGCAGCCTTTCGGATCATGTTGCCAGCAACCAACAGCAGGAATACTGCGAACACCCGCCTGAGCGGTTTGGGGTCAAGTGCATGCGCCAGACGCGCGCCCAGGGGCGTTGTGAAAAGCGTCATGGAGATGGTCAGCCCGAAGGCAATGAGGTTGACGGATCCCACCGTCGCCGGAGGGCGCAGGTCATCCGAGACAGGCGAAAACAGGAAACCCAGCACCGCAGGCACCGCGATCAACAGGCCAAAACCCGCCGCGGTTGCCACGGCGCGATGAATGGCAACGCCGAAAAGGCTCATCAAAGGCACGCCAAAGCTGCCACCGCCGACCCCCATCAGAACGGACAGAAAACCCACTGTCGGAGACAAAATACCACGCGTTACGCCGCGGGGCATGTCAGCGCCCAGACGCCATGTGCTGCGCCCGAACGCCATATAAAGCCCCACGCTCATGGCCAATCCCCCAAAAATAAATTGAAGGATCACGGTTCGCAATTGCGCCACAACCAGCATGCCCGCTAACGCGCCGAGCATGATCCCCGGGGCCCATTTGCGCAGGATGCTCCAGTCCACCGCTCCCTTTTTGTGATGACTGTGTACCGATCGCGCGGATGTGACGATGATTGTCGCCAGAGAGGTGGCCACGCATATCTGCATGAGCTGAGAGCTGTGAAATCCGAGGGTTTGAAATGCGTAGAAATACGCAGGCACCAGAACGATGCCACCGCCGACGCCCAAAAGGCCCGCCAGCACACCCGCAAAAGCGCCGATAACCAGCAGCACTCCCAACATTTGCATCAGCAGAACGGGATCAGACATGCAGGTTACTCGGCATCACGGGCACTCAAGCAGCGTCGCGCTGCAGAATATGGGTCAAGGCCTGCTCCACAAGTTCCGGCCCGGCATTTGCACGATGCGCCCCTTCTGACAGAACACGTCGCCACGCGCGCGCGCCCGGGCGCCCCGTAAAGAGACCCAGCATGTGCCGGGTGACCTGCCCCAACTTACCCCCCTGTTTCAGGTGGCTTTCGATGTAGGGAAGCATCTGCAACACCGCCTCTTCCGGGACAGATTGGCCTTCACAGCCAAAAATGACCTGATCGGCCATGCACAGGATGGCCGCCGGGTCATGATATGCCGCGCGCCCGATCATCACACCGTCAAGCCCCGCTTCCAGAAACGCCCGCGCCTGCGTCAATGACGTGATCCCGCCATTGATGGATATGTCCAGGTTCGGAAACAGTCCCTTCATCCGCATCACCAGATCATAATCCAGCGGCGGGATATCACGGTTTTCCTTGGGGCTCAGCCCCTGCAACCAGGCTTTGCGCGCGTGAATCGAAATCCGTTCACATCCTGCGCCCACAATACGCGCCAGAAATTCGGGCAAGATTTCTTCGGGGTCCTGATCGTCCACACCGATGCGGCATTTGACCGTCACGGGAACGGAGACATGCGCCTGCATCTCGGACACGCAGTCTGCCACCAGTGCCGGTTGCTCCATCAGTATCGCGCCGAATGAACCCGATTGCACACGGTCGGACGGACACCCCACATTCAGGTTGACCTCACAATACCCCGCCGCCTCTCCCAGTTTCGCGGCCTGTGCCAGTTCCGCGGGCTCCGAACCGCCCAATTGTAGCGCAACCGGATACTCGGCGTCAGAATGCTCCAGCAGGTGCGATGCCCCTCCCCGGATCAGAGCTGCCGATGTGACCATCTCGGTATATAGCAGGGTCCGTTTGCTCAACAATCGGTGCAGGTACCGACAGTGCCGGTCCGTCCAATCCATCATCGGGGCGACGGAGAGCCTATGCGCGGGAAAACTATTCACGAGTGGTTTCTTGCAAGGGGCTCATACGGTGACTGAAAATCAACTGTGTCGCCTTTGTCAGGCGATGGATTCGCGCTCTCTTATCGTAGCTAAGGCAACTCGGCCATCGTAATATCAGTGTCATCGCAGGGCACCGATCACTTCGGTAAGAAACTGGCGCTCTCCCTGCCTGGTGAAAGTGACCACGCGGCTGCCAGCGGTGCGCCTTGCCCAGCCCAGATCCTCCAATCGTGTCAGCAAGGCCCGCCCGACGCTGCCCGCCAGATGCGAGCGCCGCGCGCTCCAATCTAGACACTCCCTGCACAAAGGCGCTTTGGCGCGCCGCAACCCATCCAGGTCAACGCCGAAACGACGCATGAAATCTTCCCCCAAAGGTGTCAGGTCCAGCGCCTCGCCTGTTGTCTGGAGATACCCCTGCGCGATAAAGGCGTCGAACATCCTTGTGCCCATATCACCGGCAAGGTGATTGTAACAAACCCGGGCCTTGCGCAGAGGCGCATCTTTTGGACCGGTCCGTGTCCGCAAATGTCCCGTCTTTGCGGCCAGGCCCATGAGCCCCTCCAGAACAGTTGCGACGTCATCGTTGGCCAATGAAAAATACTTGTGGCGCCCCTGCTTGCGCACCCTCAAGAGGCCGCCGTCATCCATCTTGCTCAAGTGAGAACTGGCTGTCTGCCCGGTGATTCCCGCTTCGGCTGCGAGTTCGGTCGCGGTCAGAGCCTTTCCCGTCATCAACGCGGTCAGCATGTTGGCGCGTGCCGGGTCGCCGATCAGAGCAGCAATGCGGGCGATGTCCGGTCCTTCTTTCATACTTCGACCATAGCCGAAGCATCCGCGGCGATCAATCCTGTAGAAGGATCACAGCAACACGAGGAGTTTACTATGCTGACCTGCATTATCCGCTATCAGATTGACCCGACCCAAAAGGAGAACTTTGCGCAATATGCCCGTAACTGGGGACAGGCGATCCCGCGCTGCGGTGCTGACCTGATCGGGTATTTCGCACCGCATGAAGGATCAAGTACCCTCGCCTATGGGATTTACAATATTCCCAATCTTGCGGCCTATGAGACTTACCGCCAGAAACTGGCCAGCGATCCAATGGGCCGCGAGAATTACGCTTTTGCGCAAGCACAGAAATTCCTGCTGCGCGAAGATCGAACCTTTTTGAAATTGGCCTCTGCGCCACATGGGAGCCCTGAATGATTGCCGTAATTTTTGAAGTTGAGCCTGCCGAGGGACGTAAAGAAGAATATCTCGATATCGCCGCAAAGATGCGCCCCATGCTGAGCGAAGTCGAGGGGTTCATCTCCGTTGAGCGGTTCCAAAGCCTCACGGATCCGAAAAAAATACTGTCGTTGTCCTTTTTCGAAGACGAAGAAGCCGTGGCGAGATGGCGCAATCTCAGCGCTCACCGAGGGGCGCAAAAGGCCGGACGCGGCGGTGTGTTCGCGGGATACCGGCTGCGCGTGACCAGTGTGATCCGGGACTACGGCATGTTCGAGCGCGCCGAGGCCCCCGATGACAGCAATGTGGCACACCGCTCTGAGTGACCGCAGCCGCTG
The DNA here is from genome assembly GCF_049830555.1 of Roseobacter sp. EG26. Classification (NCBI taxonomy): domain Bacteria; kingdom Pseudomonadati; phylum Pseudomonadota; class Alphaproteobacteria; order Rhodobacterales; family Roseobacteraceae; genus Roseobacter; species Roseobacter sp. EG26. The sequence continues at coordinate 767,563 of NZ_JBNBLH010000001.1, read as the reverse complement.
ATATCAAATGCCCGAAATTTAGGATTAATCCTATTCAAATGCCGCAGCTAATTGTGAGCGTTTGTATCAAAATCTTTACTGGTTTCATGACACCCAGACCCATATTTTTTTGGTGATCTGCAGGGTTCTCAATGTACCGCGTAATCGAATGTCTTACACAGGAGCACGACTACGGTCTGGTCGCGGTTGCGGCATTGGTCTGCATCATCGGATCATCCCTGACGGCCCTGATGTCGCTTCGATTGATCAAATCCCATGGCTCTCGAAAGCTCGTGCAGCTGTGCCTGACAAGCCTGATCGCGGGTGCCACTATCTGGTCCACCCACTTCATTGCAATGCTCGCGTATGAACCCGGTTTTGCCCATGGCTATGAACCCTTCACGACTGGCATGTCACTTGCAATCGCCGTTTTCGGCCTCATCGTCGCCAACGCGATCCTGGCCTATTCAAAGAACTGGTATTTCGCGCTGCTCAGCGGGTCGGTTTTCGGCCTGACGGTATCTGCCATGCACTATACGGGCATGTCGGCGTATCTGCTTCCCGGACAGCTGGTATGGGACCCAGCACGGGTTCACGCCTCAGTGCTGATGGGCGCGGCTCTTGGCGCGCTGGCACATCACCGCATTGCTGTGCCGGTCACGCGCTATTGCTGGATCGGCGGCGCCATATTTATGGTTGTAGCCATCTGCTCGATGCATTTCACAGCCATGAGTGCCTTTACAATCGAATTCAGCCCCTTGGTTCAGGTGCCACCACAGGTGATTTCAGATCAGACCCTTGGTGTCATAATTCTGAGCGTCACATTTTTGATCCTTTTGGTTGGCTTTGCATCTTTCAGCATTGAAACCAATCTGGAACATCAGGCGCGCGACCAGCTGCACCGCGCAGCCCTGCGTGACCCGCTGACCAACCTGCCAAACCGCATGCATCTCAATCAGCGGATGACGGAATTGGCCGCGAGGATGGAAAGAGACGAGACAGAGCGCGTGGCTGTTCTGACGATTGATCTCAATCTCTTCAAGGAGGTCAACGACCTTTATGGCCATGCGACGGGTGACATCGTGTTGCAATCGGTTGCCACCCGCTTGTCTGCTTCGCTTGAGAAACACGAGTTTGTTGCCCGCGCGGGCGGAGACGAATTCGTAGCGCTCAAGAGCAATTTTCGCCGGGTGGACCAGGTCATGGCATTTGCTGAACGCCTGCACGCCCTCATCATTGATCCCATTGTCGCCGGAGATGTCTCCGTATCGGTTGGCGCATCCATCGGTATTTCGACCAGCATAGATGATGGCCGCGAGTTGCGTGTCCTGCTGCATAACTCTGATCTCGCCATGTACCGCGCCAAAGCCGAGCCAGAACGCCACATTTGCCTTTTCAACGTGGAGATGGACCAGCAAAGCCGCGAAAAGCTGCTGATGATTCACGATCTGCGTCAGGCGTGTGACAACGATGAATTTGAGCTCGTCTATCAGCTGCAAAATGATCTGCAAACTCTGGATCCGGTGGGTTTCGAAGTGCTGTTGCGCTGGAACCATCCGACCCGCGGCGGGGTATCACCGGCCACGTTCATCCCAATTGCAGAAGAAACCGGCCTGATCCGCGACATTGGCCTTTGGGTGCTGCGAACCGCCTGCAAGGAGGCCATGTCCTGGCCGGAACCCTATAGCATCGCGGTGAACGTGGCGCCCCAGCAACTGGTTCAACCCTCTTTTCTGGAGCATGTCTCAGACATTCTGATTGAGACGCGGCTACCGCCGGAACGGCTGGAACTGGAGGTCACGGAGGCGAGCATCATTGATGATCAGGCCCATACGCTCACAGTGATGCACAAACTGAAAAAGATGGGCATTCGTATTGCCATGGATGATTTTGGGACCGGATACTCATCCCTAGCGACCTTGCAGACCTTCCCTTTCGACAAGATCAAGATCGATCGCAGCTTCATTCAGGACGTGCACAAAGACCAACAACGCGCCGCGATCGTTCGATCAACGCTTCTGTTGGGCGCAGCTTTGGACATTCCCGTTCTCGCCGAAGGGGTCGAGATGGAGGACGAGCTGACTTTCCTCAGGTCCGAAAACTGCAACGCCGTCCAGGGTTTTTATTTTGGCAAGCCAATGAGCCGGGATCAGGTGCATCAGACGTTCAAGAAACCGTTTCCAAAAACCGGTTCGTGATACCCGAGATGCGCCTGCTCAACGCAAGCGGCTAATCGCGCGAAACTGCGTTCAACCCGCCAGCGAAGGCAAGAACAGGACAATGCCCGGAAACGCCACCAGCAATGCGATGGTAATGCCATCGGCTATGAAAAAGGGTGTCACCCCTTTGAACACATCCTGAACCGTCAAGTCATCCCGGACACCCGCCACCACGAAACAGTTGAGACCAATCGGCGGTGTAATCAGGCAGAACTCTGCCATTTTCACCACCAATATGCCGAACCAGATCGCGCACATGGGGCCTGACATGCCAAAGGCGCTGTCGGCCGCACTGACAAGCTCGCCGCCATTCAGAGCCATGACCGCCGGATAGACCACGGGAAGCGTCAGGAGCAGCATACCGATGGCATCCATGAACATCCCCAAAACCGCATAGGCCAACAGGATGCAGATGAGGATCAGCATAGGTGACATTTCCAGGCTGGTGATCCAATCGGCAAAGGCCTCGGGAAGTTCGGCAAAGCCAAGAAAACGCACGTAGATCAGAACCCCCCAAATGATCGAAAATATCATCACCGTCAGCTTGGCAGTATCCAGCAACGCGTCCTTGAGCTGTGACCAGCGCATGCCCCGATAAAGGGCCATCAGAAAAATGATGAAAGCGCCGATGGCTCCCCCTTCTGTCGGCGTGCCCCATGCATCGCCGAAGGGATTGTAGACAAAGAAAATGATGATCACGACGACCGCAAGAATTGGCAGCGCAGGCGGAAGGGACTCAAATCTCTCGCGCCACGAAAACCCACCTACCGGCGGCCCTACTGTTTTGAAAATCAATGCAATTCCGATGATCAGGGCGGCGTAAACAACGGCTGAAAAGGCGCCCGGGAGAAAACCCGCGAGCAGCAGCTTGCCCACGTCCTGCTCCACGATGATCGCATAAATCACCAGAATGGCCGATGGTGGTATCAACGATGCCAGCGTACCGCCAGCGGCCACCACGCCTGCCGCGAACTGCTTGTTGTACCCGATCTTCAACATCTCTGGAATGGCGATGCGGGCGAAGACGGCAGCGGTTGCGACGGATGCGCCCGACACCGCAGCAAATCCCGCCGTTGCAAAGACGGTAGAGACGGCAAGCCCCCCCGGCACCCAGGCAATCCAGCGCTTGGCTGCTGTGAAAAGCGCTGTCGTCAGCTTCGCGTAATACGCCAGATAGCCGATCAGGATGAAAACCGGGATCAGGCTGAGCACCTGTGCGGAAACCTTTGAATGCGGTGTCAGACCGGCGATCTTGACACTGATCTGAAACGCCTTCCAAAAGCGTTCCGGATCATAGTCGAACCCGTTCCAGCGCAGCCAGACCAATCCCACGAACCCTGCCAGACCGGCGGCAAAGGCGACGCGCATGCCCAACACGACGAACACAAGCAGGCCGGCACTGACCCACAAGCCAATTTGAATGGGTTCCATCAATCCGACCCTTCCAGCGCTTCAGCCTCAAGCCGGGCCTGTTCGGCCACAGACAGGTTAAGCGGCACCGCAACTGGATTTTCCAGCCCCAAGACAAGCGCGCGACCATATCCCCACGCCTGCAGGATCAACCGCAGGCACAGCACCGCGAAGGCCAGGGGAACCACCAGTTTCGATGGCCAGATCGGTAGCCCGATATCGATTGAGCTGTCGCGGCTGCACAGGGGCCTTGCACAATCGAAGGACCGGTCAAAATGATCCCAGGCGCCCCAGGTCAACGCGGCGATCAAAAGCAGGATCAAGAGAACTGAGATCAGTTCGAAGAACCACAAAAGCCGCCCCTTGAGGGCACTGACCAACATATCCATGCGCACGTGGGTGCCATCGCGTTGGACATAGGAGACGCCCATGATCGCAATGATCGGCATGGCCGCTTCTATGTAGTCGACATAACCTGCCAGAGGAGAGGCAAAGAACTTTCGACCCGTGACGGAGTAAGCGGCCAGAAACATCAGTGAAAAGATTGCCAGCCCGCTGAGCAATGCGCAAAATCGTTCAATCGGTAATAATGCGCGGTCCAGTTTGCTGAGCAGACTGGAATCCTCCAAGACTGCAGCGGATCCTGCCATCGAACTGCCCCTCCCCCGGTATGTTATCGTGAGGCCGCCCCGCGAGGGACGGCCCTGATCTGATTTAGCTGCCGCCCTTGGCGTCGGCGAGCGTCTCTACAACGAGGTCATAAAGTTCCTGGCCGGGGAGCCCCTGGGCTTCCATATCCGCAATCCATGCATCCCGGATTGGATCGGCCGCTTTCGCCCGGAACTCGTCGATCACCGCAGCGTCGATTTCGACTTTCTGAACGCCCTTCTCTTCGAGCACCGCATCCCAGCGCTGCAGCAGTTCACCGTAGTTCGCCAGGTAGTGGTCGAGCGCTTCGGAGACTGAACTGTCGAGTGCTTCACGCTCAGCGTCGCTGAGAGAGTCGTAGGCATCAATGTTGACCACCACAGGGCAGTTTACAGTCCCGGGGTTGAGATTTGCTGTCCACCAATCGGCTTGATTGATCGTGCCAAAGCTCAAATGAGCGTGTTGGGCAAATGCAACCGTGTCGACCACACCGCCTTCCATCGCCTGATAGGCTTCTGTGGCGGTCACCGAGGTGGGCACGCCGCCAACAGCTTCAAAGGCTTTGCCCAGACCGCCGGTCGCGCGCACGCGCATGCCATCGAAGTCCGCCAGTTCATCGCGGGGCTCGCCCGTACCAACCAGGTTGTACTGCGGCATCGGCGATGTCATCAGCAGCCTGGCGTTCCATTGCGCCATTTCTTCTGCCGCAGCCGGGTGCGCATAGACCGCGGAAGACACTGCAACTTCCTGCTCAAGGTTTTCGACCCCAAGGAATGGCAGCTCGAGCACGGTGATCACCCGGTTTTTGTCGCGATGGTAGCCTGCGCAAAACTGCGCCATCTCGAAAGCACCAATGGAGATACCGTCAAGGTTCTCGCGGTTTTTCGACAAACCGCCATAGCTGATGTTCATGGTGAATTCGCCGTTGGTTTTCTCGGAAACCAGTTCTGCCAGCTTTTCAACGTGCTCAGTGAACGCGCGACGTTTGCCCCAGACCGAAACATTCCACTCGGTGGCGGCGGCTTGAGAAACAAAGGCAAAGCTGATGGCGGCGACGGCTGCGCCGGAAAGATATTTCTTCATGTATATTCTCCCTTTTTACGCACCTTTTACGGGGTACGCTTGGCGCAAAGCTACTCAAGCAAACCGGCAGTGCCAAGCCCGAAAGCAGAAGCACTGCGCAAGAGGCGATTTGAAACCGCTATTCTGATGCAGGGGTCCAAACTGGCATCAAGTGCGATCTCTGCCGGGGGAAGTGCCCTTCCAGCTCATTCGACCACAAACAACTAGCCGAACGCAGGTGCCGGGACATTGCCTCCGGTCGTCACAAACCAGACCAATGGCGTCACCGAATGTTCACGGGTCTAGGGCCGCGCACAGCTTCCGGGAAAAATATTCGAGGCGAAACTCACAGTTCTCGGTAGGTTATTCCCTTCTTTTCAGTTCCCGCTATGATCTGCTCCGGAGGAAGATCGGGTGATCTGGCGCAAGGCCAGCAACGGCACCACGATTCAGCAATATCAAGACCAAAGGGAGACGCCGTCATGGCCGATACTGCCACGCCCACAAAAACATACCCACCTTCGTCAGAAATGGCCGCCAATGCACATGTGGATGCGGCGAAATACGATGCCATGTATCAGGCGTCCATCTCTGATCCAGAAGAATTCTGGCGCAAGGAAGCGGCGCGCGTCGACTGGATCAAACCCTTTACGGAAGTCAAAAACGTTGATTATTCGTTTGGGAATGTTTCGATCAACTGGTTTGCCGATGGCACGTTGAATGTATCAGCCAACTGCGTCGACCGGCATCTGGCGACACGCGGCGATCAGACTGCGATCATCTGGGAGCCGGACAGTCCCGATGAAGACGCACTGCACATCACTTACAATCAGTTGCATCAATCGGTCAGCAAGATGGCCAATGTGCTCAAGGATATGGGTGTTGGCAGGGGTGACCGGGTGATCATCTATATGCCGATGATTCCCGAGGCGGCCTACGCCATGTTGGCCTGCACACGGATCGGCGCCATTCATTCCATTGTTTTTGCCGGGTTTTCACCGGATGCACTGGCTGCAAGGGTCAATGGCTGCGACGCGAAGGTCGTGATCACGGCGGATCAGGCACCGCGCGGCGGCAAAGCGACACCTTTGAAGTCCAACGCGGATCAGGCGCTGCTGCATTGTTCGGACAAGGTGAAATGCCTTGTTGTCAAACGCACGGGCGGTCAGACCACCTGGGTTGAGGGCCGCGATCATGATTACAACGCGCTTGCGGCAGATGCCTCGGCAGAGTGTCCGCCCGAAGAGATGGGCGCAGAAGACCCCCTGTTCATTCTGTATACTTCAGGATCTACCGGCCAGCCCAAGGGTGTCGTCCATACGACAGGTGGCTACCTCGTCTATGCGGCGATGACCCATCAGATCACCTTTGACTATCAGGATGGGGATATTTTCTGGTGTACTGCGGATGTCGGCTGGGTCACCGGTCACAGCTATATCGTATATGGCCCACTCGCCAACGGGGCGACCACGCTGATGTTTGAGGGTGTGCCAACCTACCCTGATGCCAGCCGGTTCTGGCAGGTCTGCCAAAAGCACAAGGTGAACCAGTTCTACACGGCCCCCACCGCCATTCGGGCGCTTATGGGTCAGGGCAACGAATACGTTGAGAAATGCGATCTGAGCGATCTGAAAATTCTGGGTACCGTGGGGGAACCGATCAACCCCGAGGCCTGGAACTGGTACAACAACGTCGTTGGCAAAGGGAGATGTCCGATTGTCGACACCTGGTGGCAAACCGAAACGGGCGGGCATTTGATGACCCCCCTGCCCGGCGCCCATGCCATGAAACCGGGATCAGCGATGAAACCCTTCTTTGGCATCAAGCCGCTGGTGCTGGAACCCACATCCGGTGAGGTGATCGAGGGAAATGATGTCGATGGGGTATTGTGCATTGCCGACAGCTGGCCAGGCCAGATGCGCACCGTATGGGGCGACCACGAACGCTTCCAGAAAACCTATTTCGCGGACTACAAGGGCTATTACTTCACCGGTGACGGCTGCAAACGTGACGCGGATGGAGACTACTGGATCACCGGGCGCGTGGATGACGTCATCAATGTCTCCGGGCACCGAATGGGGACCGCCGAAGTGGAAAGCGCGCTTGTCGCTCACGCCAAAGTGGCCGAGGCGGCGGTTGTCGGTTACCCGCACAACATCAAGGGTCAGGGCATTTATTGCTACGTTACCTTGATGAGCGGTGAGCAACCTTCTGAAGAATTGCGCAAGGAGTTGCGAAACTGGGTGCGGACCGAGATCGGTCCCATTGCCAGCCCGGATCTGATTCAATGGGCGCCCGGATTGCCCAAGACCCGCTCCGGCAAGATCATGCGGCGCATCCTGCGCAAGATTGCCGAAGATGATTTTGGGGCCTTGGGGGACACATCTACGCTTGCCGATCCGTCTGTCGTGGAAGATCTGATCGAGAACCGTATGAACAAGAGTTGATCGGGCGTTGATCGCCGTTTATGGGGACCGATGCTCAGATTTGCGGTCGGTCCCCTATTTACCGCTCATTTCTGAAAAGGCTTGCCCTTCCGCTGTGCTGATATACCTAGAGGCGCAAGAATACGGGGCAGCCTTGTGACGCGAGAAAACAATGTGAAGTTCACGGGGTTGGCCAATGCCTGCTGAGACATATCAGTTCTCTCCCACAGCGGACCGTTTGAACGATCTCCGGCGCGCTTTTGGGTGCTATGGAACCGGGGTCACCGTGATCACCACAAATACGTCGCGCGGGCCTTTGGGCATCACGGCAAATTCCTTTTCATCGGTATCGCTTGATCCAGCCCTGATCTTGTGGTCACCGGCCATCTCGTCACGCCGTCATGATGCCTTCGCGACCGCGAAAAGCTTTTGCGTGCATGTTCTGGGCGCGCATCAACTTGATCTGGCGCGCCATTTTTCCACAGAAGGCGAAGATTTTGATGCATTTGACTGGTCGCACGGCCCCTCCGGAGCACCCTGCTTGTCGGGCTGCTTGGCCGAGTTTCATTGCGACACGCATGCAGTGCATCCGGCCGGAGATCATTCGGTCATCATCGGTGAAGTGCGGCAGGTTGTGCAACACGGCGCGACCGAACCCGGATTACTGTTCGAGCGTGGTGCCTTTGGCCGGTTTGTCGCGCAGGAATGACGCGCCCGGCATCTGACCAGCCGCGCAAATTGTTATGCCAACCCGTCAGTAGTCTCGCTCAAAAAACAACCCGATTCCGGTGTTCCCATCATCTTCCAACGTGCCGCGCGCCGTGAGGGAGTCGTTGATATCGAGGTTGATCGACAATTCCGTCTCCCCGCCGCCGGTCAGAACGTCGGTATAGATGTTATCGGTAATGTACTTGCCTGCCCGGACTGCGGCTTCGCCATCGTCGGTGGTGGTCACATCAAAATCATCCAGCCCGAACCCTTCGCGCAGGTTGCCAATGAGACCGACACCGCTGCGCCCGGCCAAAACCGCAACCGCGTTTGCGAGTTGGACAGCCTGAAAGGCGGAAATTTCGCTCAGGTTGCGTCCGAACAGAAGCTGAGACAGCACTTCGTCTTGCGGCCCGTCGGGCGATGACCGGAAAGACACTTCGGGGCGGTCCACCGGTCCTTCAAGCACGATGCTGGCGGTTCCGGTTTCCGTATCGGATGTGGTCACAAAAAGCACGTAAGGCACCAGGTCGCCCTGGAACTGAATGGACCCCACATCCAGGTCAAACCGCTTGCCCAGGATATCGAGACGTCCGCGCACCAGATCGAATTGCCCTGCGGAAATGACCCGACCGGTGTTGCCGCTGATCTCCAGCGCACCGCCAAGTTCGGCGTCAATGCCTCGTCCCCGGACAAAAATCCTGCTGGGCGCATTCACGTTGATGCCCAGCCCATACACGCTGCCCGAGCCACCACCACTGCTTGCTTCCGGTTCAGGTATCACACCGGCGCGCGCACGGGTTCGGGTCACGGCGGAGGGGGCACCAACGTGGTTGATATCGGGAATTTCGCCGATGCTTGTCAGCCCTGACGACGGGACCGTAATGAGCGTTTCTCCCACGTCGATATTCCCGGCGATACGCGCGCCTCCGGTCAATGCGCCGACAACTGAAATGTCGCCATTTACCGTTGTTGAGAATATGCGCGGATCAACCAGCACCACGTTGCGCAAGCCCACGGTCAGATCGGAAATCAGACTGATCAGGTTGATCGTGCCGCCCGCAAGAACCTGGCCGCCCCCCTGAACATCGCTTTTGACGTCCAGTTGCACACGACCCGCAGACAGATCAATTGCGCTGACAATGTTGACCAACGCCGCGCGCAGATTGGGCGCGGTAAAGCTTGCATCATTTGTGGTGATACGGCCGGATACAGATTCCAGCGCAGGCGGGCCCTTAATCGCCAGATCAAACTGTGCCTGCCCTTGCAAGCTGCGCGGGGTGAGGAATGGCTCCGACAGGCCAAGCGGCACCGCACCGGCCACGGTCAAATCCAGATCACCGCTCTCGCTCACCAGACCGGCGATATCCGCATTGGTGCCCGCAGGCCCCTGGGCCATGGTATCAATGCGCCACCCGGTGCCATCACGGTTGGCGTCGCCCTCTATGGAAAAAGGGCCCGAAATCTTGGGTACAAAAACGCCAATATCTGGCAATCCGGCAGTAAATCTCATCGCAGCATCCGGACCGGTGGCCAGCCCCTCGACAGAGACCTGCGATCGGTAAGGCCCGTTCGCATCCACATCGACGCTATAGCCCTGCCCGGATTGCCAAAGCCTCCCCTCGGCCATCAGCGGCCCCTGTACCGAAGGGGCCAGAGGTCGGACTTCGGGCACCGAGAGGTCAAATTTCACATCCGTCTCGGGCCCGGTCACCCGACCATTGACGGCAAGCCTGCTGTCGTATGGGGCATTGGTCAGCAGGTCGACGCGCCACCCCAGAGCATCCTGCGTGGCCTGCGCGTCCAGATTGACCGGCCCTTGATACTGCGGCAGCACCTTTGCGATATCGTTCAACCTTGCAATCACGTTCACCGCGCTGTCATTGCTGCGCAACTGCACATCGCCCGCCACGTTGAGAGATTCATTGGTCAGCTCCAGATCATCAATGAAGGTACCGCTCACGTCCCGGCGCGCTTGCAGCGTCAATGCAGTCAGCCCCTCCAGCAGGGCATCTGCCTGCGGGACATCCACGGTCAGATCCCGTGTTGTGCCCTTGATCCTGAGATCAAACATGCTGCTGAGCGGCGTGATCATCCCTGCAACATCCAGCCGTGCAGCACCGGCAATGGGCTGCCCTGCGACACCGGCAAAACGTGCAATATCATCTGCTTGTACGGAAAGGTTAAGGTCCGATGGGAAACCACCTTCCAAACCCTGGATGATGATATCCCCCGCCAGCCCATAGTCATCGCCCTTCAGCTCAAGGCCCGTGATCTCAATCGGTTGATCCTCGACATAGTTGATGTTGGCCTTGCCACGGACCTGCTGCCCCAATGCTTCGGCCGCCTCCGCATTCACCAGCTCCAGACCGCGCGCATTGAATGTCAGATCACCCAGAAAGCTGCCGACTGATCCGACTTCGCCTTTCAAGGCGCCGTCGAGCAGCAATTTGGCCTCAGAGAAACGCAGGTCCGCCCGCTGCAACTCGGACACGGTGAAATCGCCCACAAAGGCATCCCCGTTTTCCGCATCATAATCCACGCTCAGATCAACCGAACTGACAGTTGTGTTGAAATCGGGGCCCGGCAGCGCCACGGCGGTGTCGTCCAATGTGCCGATCCGGCCATCAACATCCACGAAGGTGGGCCACAGATCGCTGTTGAGCCGAACCGCCCCCGCCAGTTGCGCTGATTTTGCATTCAGTCGAAAATCGCTCACGTCGATGGCACCGTCAGCGGAACGCAAGACATCGACTTTGAGGCCCACATTGTCGCCGAAAAATTCATGGGTCTCCGGCGCGACCAGAGACGTGATATCACCGCCCAGGTTGGCCTGGATGCGACGGTCAGGCAGCGCGCCTTCCGTGGCCGCTGGCAAAGCCTTGAGGATCACCTGACCGGCCACACGCTCCTGCCCGTTCGTGGCAAGGGTAATGTCGGCGGTAAAGTCATCAAGGGGACCGGAACCAGCAACGGTCAAATCCATCGAGGGTTGCCCCGGCAGGTTCATCAATCTGACGGCCAGACCTTGAGGCCCCTCGTCCAGCTCCATCTGCACATCGATCTGTTCCGTTTCGCGGGCAAATCCCCCCTTGATCAGATAGGTGCCCTCGGTGCCGTCAACACGCTCTGCATTGAGGTCGATAAAAGCGCCTTCATCATCAAGACGCGCGTTTGCTTTCAAGCTGAGTTCGGCCGCCACGCCGACAATAGGCTCGCCAAGATTAATACGCGCAACCTCGAAGGCCTCGATATTAATCGAGACCGGGAGGTCAGGTAGCGCGAATTCGGTGGCCTCCGCCGAAGGGATTTCGGTTGTCTCCTCCGCTTCCGGCAAGCGCGGCAAGTCTAGGGAGGCAGCGCTCAAACGATCAACTTCCAGATTGCCGCGCAAAAGCGCCAACCTGCTCCAATTCAGTTTTACGTCCTCAAGGGTAAGCCAAATGCCCTGATCATCGGCAATGGTCATCCGTTCAAAGGAAGCTTCAGAGCTGAGCGCCCCGGCAAATCCAACGATGTTGACCTCGCGGCCCGCTCCTGAAAGCGCGTCTTCGATGGTGCGCGTCAGGAACCCGCCATCGTCCTCTTCCTCCTTGTCCTGAGCCACCACCGCCCAGGGCATGATCAGAATTGCCGCAACCGGCAGAAGAGTGACCCAAATGTTGCGCATCAGAAAGCCTGTCCTATCCCGATGTAGACCTGAAAGGAGGTCTCGTCGTCGTCATCTCCGGAGGTCGGCACCGCGACATCAAGCCGGATTGGTCCAATGGGTGTGTCATAACGCAACCCCACGCCCGCCCCGGTTTGCCATTCTCCCGATCCGTCGGGAAATGCTTCTCGGCCGATGTAGCCTGCATCGAAAAAGCCCACATACCCCAGGTTCCCGGTTGTACGCATGCGGATTTCCGCAGAAAGACCAATGAAGGATCGTCCGCCCACGGTTTGACCGCCACCCAGATCAACGCCCAGAGACTGGTATTCATGCCCCCGGACAGTGTCGCCGCCCCCGGAGTAGAACAGAAAATCCGCAGGTGCCACGGATAATCCGGGGCCAATCAACGATCCCAATTGCCCGCGCAGCGCAATGGTGGTGGGGCGCAGATCACCAAAGGTTTTGTAGTGCCGTACGTCCAATGAGGTCAGCAGCCCGTTGTCCGCCCCGTCGATCGCCAAAAAGGGGGTGAATTCAGCGTTGGCAAAAAATCCGCGCCGCGCATCCAGCGTCTTGTCGCGATAGTCGAAGGTGGCACCCAACGGAAATAGCATCAGCGTGTAGTTGTTCTCGCCAAATGCATCGCGGGTATTGGCGCGGCGAAATGCGAGGCCTGCGCGATACCTTCTCTGATCCGACGCAATCCTTTCGATCCCCGCGCCAACCGTTGCCTGACGAGAGAAGAAGTTCACCTCGTCCAGCTGCTCGATTTCGCCCAGAACATAGAGGTCGGTATCTTCGTTAAAGGTCGACGGACGCTGATAGCGCCCCCGCAGCAGGAAGTCGGTCCCGCCGGTTTCACCACCGATACCTTCGATCTCTGCTTCCACACGCAGACGCTCTGCGCCGCCAAACAGGTTTCGATGCATCCAGAACGCGCTGAGTGAAAGACCCTCGAAGGTGGAAATCTCGCCGCCAAAGCCGAACCGGCGCGGTTTGTCCTCCGCGACGCGCGCGGTGACTGCCAATGTATCGCCCGGCCCGATCTCATCAGCTTCAATCATCGCAACGGAACTGAAAGTGCCGGTCCGGCGCAATCGTGCCGCCGCGTCTTCGAGCTCTTTGGGTGAATAGACCGTGCCGACCGGCAGGCCTGCTATCTCGAGAATACGCTCCGTTCTGACCGCCGTGTTGCCCGCGACCTTCAGGTCTCCAAAGCGAAGTCGCGGGCCAGGATCAAGGCGCAACGTGGCGTTGATGGTCTTGTCGCCGTGGCGCGCTGTGACCTTTTGGCTTTGCAGTTTGGCCTTGGCATGCCCCTGATCCCGCCACGCGCCGACACCTGCGCTCACCGCGTCGCGCAAGACGCTGAGCTGTGCGGTCTCTCCCAGGCGGAACCCTTCGGGCACCTTGGTACCTTTGGCCAGCGGCGCGATTTCCGCCTTTCCGAACCGAAACTGAGAGCCGGGCGTGATCGAAATCACCGCCCGCGAGACGCTGCGCGGCGGGGAAACGGATTTGATGGAGGCCGCTTCGCGCCCATCAAGTGCGATGCGTATGATCGCACCATAGTAACCGGAATCGTACAAAACCGCGAGCAGACGTTTGTAATCTGCCTGCGCAATAGACACCAGTTCCTGCGACGAGACCTCGGTTTCAGATTGCGATTGTTCGACAAGAAGCGAGCCGCCTTCCAGCTCGGTGCGGAGGTTTTCGTCCAGGGCACCTTCTATGGTGACATCCAAGGCCACAGCCGCTTGAGCCAGAAAGATAGCCAACGCAGCAGCAATCGCTTTTCGACTTCGCCCTGACAACCAACTCTTCGACATCATTACCCACACTCCCCCAAGCGACAGATATCCCAATGCGATTGAACTACGTGCTCAAAGCTTGCGAGACTCACCAATCTCCATCGTTGTAACGGATTTCGCCAATTACCTGCAATCAGTCTAGCTAGCGCGCATGGAAGAGTTGCAAGGCTCTGGGCCAAAATTCAGATCACGCGTCAGCGAAACCGTAATATTCAGCAGCCAAATACATCGTCAAAGTAGGAATAACCCGTTTGAAACCGGGCTCACGGCATGGGCAACGCGCCCAGCACGTCCACCTCAGTATCGACACCCAGCGTCGCAAGCACATTGCCGCCATCAATATAGGCATAGATGTCCAAACTGTTGCCGTTTCCATCATCTACCGGGGTGTCGGATATTTTTTGAAAACCGGCCGCGCCGTCCTGCAACAGCGTCAACGTATCCGCCGTGTCACCATAGATCACCGCGCTTTCCGGCAGGGCTTCGTCCAGAAGCGTTTCCAGAACATCATCGCTTGTGCTGGACAGGTCCACGACATCCGCAAGGCTCAATTCCAGCGCATTGCCCAGCGCGTTATCCATATCAATGGCCTCGATGTCGCGGATATCCAAAGTGGGCAGCAATTCATCGTTCAAATCCCCGCCGACATCAAACTCCAGGACGTCTCGACCGGTGCCGCCATCTACCAGATCAATTCCCGCGTCCGGAGCTTCGGAAACGATGATCCGATCGTCGCCATCGCCTGCCAGGATGGTATCTGCCCCGGTGCCGCCTCTGATCGTGTCATCACCTGCATAGCCCAGAATGACGTCGCCACCAGCGGCACCGCTGATCTGATCTGCCGCGTCGCTGCCAAACAACAGGTCAGCTTGGTCAAGCCCGCTCAAAGTCTGCGCTGTGTCGGACTTGCCGATCACATCGCTGGTGAAAAGGTTGATCTCGGCGGTACTGTCATCCCCATCGAGATCAAAGCGCGCCGTCACACCGACCAGATTGTCCTCGCCCAGCATCAATGCGATATTCTCAATGCTCGCCAGTGGTAATGCAAAGTCGATGCCATCGGCCTGCAAAGCGGGGCTCGTTTCATCCGCAATGATGCCTTTGTCCAGACCATCCGCATCAAGCGTGATCTGCAGGTCAATCAATGTCGGCGCAAAGACCGGCGTTTGTGTCAGGGCGGCCGCAAGCTCATTTGGGGACACCAGAAACGTCGGGCTGGGATCAAATTCCTCAAGCAGGCTGGGATCATATCCATCGCCAATGCCAAAGGCCTGAATATCCACTGTGTAGTCGTTTCCAATCGGGTTGGTCAGGGTTGCCAGAGCGTCGCGCCACATGCCGTTCGAAGGAACGCCATCAGTGATAAACAGCAGAAAATTGGCTTCGTTGCTGGGCTGATCGTTGAGAAAATCCGCCGCTTCGTTGAAGGCAAGATCCCATCGGGTCGCACCACCCAGATAGGGCAGGTTCAGGATGGTCGAAGAGAGCGCCGGATCCTGTAGATCGAGCGGTCCTACACTCGACGCACCGCCCGAATAGGTGATGATCTGGACATCCACGCTGGTGGTCGATCCCGCGAACTGATCTGCAAGCAGGCTGACCGCGTCATTCACTGATGCCCGCAGGTCGCTCCAATCGCTGAAACCAATGCTGCCAGAGCTGTCCATCGCGATCACGAGGTTCACCGATTGGGAGGTCACCGCCTGGGCATCCACCACCAAGGAACCCGCGGCAGCAGCCTCCGTGGCGGTTGTGTTCAACGATATCGTAACAGCCTGAGAACCCGAGCCGCCCGATGCTGCTTCAACCGCAGCGGTCACGCGACCGGTAGAGACCCCGCCCTGACCGTCTGTCACCGTGTATTCAAAGCGATCCAACCCCGCAAAATCGGCATTGGGTGTGTAAACAAAGCTGCCGTCATTATTGACCACAACGGTTCCATTATCCGGGCCATCGGCGCCGACTGCAAAGGCCAATGCACCAGAACTGTCCACGTCAGTTGCCGTCAGCTGGCCGTTCAGGGCATCATTCTGATCCAGCGAAAAAACGGCATTGCGGACAACCGTGGGCGCATCATTGGTACCGGTCAACGTTACCTCGACCACCTGGGTGGCTTCGGCCCCGAACTCATCTCGCGCGACAGCTGTGAAGGTTTCGACGACCACTTCACCTTCGGCAATTCCGTCTGCAATGGTGTTGTCCAGCACATAGCTCCAGGCGCCACCTGCGGTAATGGCAAATGCCCCAAACGCGGCGGCAGAAACACCAGACCAGGTAATCACAGCACCGGAATCCGCATCCGATGCCGTGAGCTGCCCGGAAGCATCTGCATCCTCTGCCCCTTCTGTCACCTCGCCGGTATTTGCTCCGGCAGCCGTCGTGATCACGGGAGGATCATTCGATGCTGTCACGGTAACGGTTATCGTGGCATCCGCGGTCTCTCCCGAAGGGTCGGTAACGCGGACACCGAAATCATCCGTTCCGTTGAAATCGGCGTCAGGCGTGTAGGCATAGCTGCCGTCCTGTAACAGCACGACCTCTCCGTTCTCCGGCACCGCGATCAAGGTAAAGGTCAATTCATCCCCATCAACGTCGGAGGCATCAATCTGCCCGACAACGATGTTGTCTTCGCTCACGGTCACTGCCGCGTCCTGGATTGCGGGGGCATCGTTTACGGGCAACACCTCGACCACCACAGTCCCGCTGAATGATTGACCCGTCGCATCCGTCGCCAGAAAGGTGAAATTATCCGTGCCGTTGAAATCAGGCGCAGGAACGTAGTCGAATTCACCGTTCTGCTCGACCGTGACCATCCCATTCGATGGGCCGTCCTGAAGCACGTAGACCAGACCATCGGGCAGATTCTGCCCCGCGGTGATCGACCCCATGATGGCGTCTTCTTCGGTTGCATCCTCGAACCCGGTAACCACCACGACCGGCGTTTCCTGGGTGTTATCAATGATCAACCCTTCATCAAAACTGTTGCTGTCGTCGATGACGGGCTCGTTGGGCACATCGGGTGGCGTTTCGATAACATCGAGCTCATCAATGCCATCTACATCCAGATCCGTCGGGGCCTCGGTGCCAAAATCAATCTCCGGGGAAGGATTTGCCGGGTCCGACAGAGACACATAGGTGTCACCTGCATCGACCCGTGATACCGCCGCCCGATACGCCGCGAAAGCCTCTGCAATCAGCAGGTTGTCTTCGGCGTCATCTTGCAAAGTGCGCTCGACCTCGCGGCTTTCGTTATTGGCACCCCGCACAATCCATTTGGTGTCGGTTTCATCAATATAGGCGATCAGATTATCATCCAGATCACGAAGCTCGAAACCGCCTCTGGTGCCATCAGGGTCTGTGGTCAGGGTCACTTCGGTGGTATCCACACCGTTGACGGTGCCCACCTGCACGATCACCGTGGTCCCCCTGATCCCCATGGTGGAAGACGGCGTGTTGACGTCCATCCCTCCGGTCTTGGCGACCTGGCCCGCGATAAAGACAAAACTGCCCTGAATGAGGCTGAAACTGCCGGAGTTATCCGTCGCATTCGGATCATATATCAGCTCATCGATCACCATCCGCGAGGCCGCCGCGAGCGTGAAGATTGTGCCATCTACAAAAGTGACCGCAACCGAGCCATCATCCTGTGTTGCAATCACATCGTTCTGAAAGATCTTCATGCCAACTTGCAGGGTGTCCACGGTGCCGTCGGCGCGCTGCACGGTTGTCGTGCCCTCGACCGTTTCCACCTGCCCGATCGGCCCCGGACCCGCCGCTATGTCGCCTGCCTGCGCATATTGACCGGGCGCCAAAGGTCCTGCCAGCGTCTCGACAATATTGCCCCGCAGAACGGCACCTGCGGGATCAAACAGATCAATTGGTGATGTGTTCGTGAAATAGTCCGCAATGCGAAAATCCGGCTTTCCGTCGTTTTCGATATAGAGATCGGGGCCTTCACGCCGGAATGACCCATTGAACAACGCAGCGCTGTCCGGCATGACGATAACGCCAGCGTCATCCACGGCAAGGTCGATGAGCTCTTCTGGCGGGGCGTTATGTGCTGAAATTTGCCGTGACACCTGAGACTACCTAAAAACCGAAACTTAACTGAAAATTAACCAAATATTGAGTCCGGGTATGTGATCGACGACACATTCTGCCGAAATGTGGCCACAGAAACGCCATATTCCCGCACACGTTGAAAATTCATCTTGATTGACCCGTGATCGGAAACAGTCACCCGGGCTGTGACTTGATCTGAAGGACGATTCGTTCAGTATGGAAGCTGCAATCGGCAGCTCCGGTTGCAGCGGTGCCATGCGTGCAATGATATGGCGGCAGTCGGGCAAAGATCGAAATGGCGCAGTGGTTTACCAAGTGGATCGGATGGGTGCGGGTCATCGCATTCTTTGGCCTTTTGTTCGGCCTGATCATCCGGATTGGCGATCCGCAACCGCTTGAAACGCTGCGCAATGCTTCCTTTGATTTTTACCACCAGTCCAAGCCGCGCGAACTGACCCAGTTGCCTGTTGCGATCATAGATGTCGATGACACAAGCATTGAGGAAATCGGGCAATGGCCCTGGCCACGCACGCGGGTTGCCGACATGGTTCAACTGGCCACGGCGCAAGGTGCGGTGGCCATTGCCTTTGACATTGTCTTTTCCGAACCTGATCGCCTGTCGCCGGCGCAAATCGCGCAAGACAATCCGGATATCCCCCCCACGCTGCTGAGCAAATTGACGGCCCTGCCTGACAACGATCAGGTACTCGCCGACGCCTTTGCCAAATCCCGGGTGATCGTTGGCCAGACGACGGTGCGCACGATTGCTGGCAATCGCGAAGAGAAGCGCGAGATGGCCAAGGTCGCGCATGCGCTGATTGGTCCCAGCCCCTTGCCGTATCTGCTGGCGTTTCCCGACATCGTTCAAAATCTTCCGGCCCTGGAAGCGAATGCGGCAGGACGCGGTATTTTCAATGCGCTCCCCGATCCCGACGGCGTCTATCGGCGCCTGCCACTGGTGATGAGCGTGCAGGGGCAGATCAGGCTCGGGCTGACCCCGGAGCTTCTTCGTGTCGCAACAGGCGGTGATCCTTTTGCCGTGCGCACGAATGAGGCCGGGCTTGAGGGAATTGTTTTGGCGCGCCAGCTCATCCCGACCGCCCATGACGGCACGGTTTGGCCCTATCTGACACCCTCCTCGCGCAGTCGCTATGTCTCCGCCGCCGATCTGCTCAAAGGCCGGGTTCCACAAGGTCGCCTCGCTGGACACCTGGTGCTTGTGGGGACATCCGCCATTGGTCTGGAGGACTTCCGCGCCACCCCGTTGGGGGTCGCCATGGCCGGGGTCGAGGTGCACGCGCAGGTGCTCGAAAACATCATGGCCAAAACTCTGCTGGTGCGACCCAATTACACCATCGCGATTGAGCTCGTCACAACCTTCATTCTTTGTACGCTGGTCATCATCTTTGCCCCCAGTCTGTCGGCGCGATTGCTCATTTCCCTGTCTGTGGTGCTGCTGGCTGGCTATGTGGGCACCTCCTATTACCTCTTCGTTGGCAAGCGGGTGTTGCTGGACCCCTCATTCCCGGTTCTGGCAACAGCCACGGCAATCATCCTGATCTCCACGGTCAATTATCTGCGCGAAGAGCGGCAGAGACGCGAAATTCGCAGCGCATTCGGGCAATACGTCTCCCCCGATCTGGTGGACCAGTTAACCCAGGACCGAGGCACATTGAGTCTGGGCGGAGAATCCCGCGAGCTTACATTACTGTTCAGTGATGTCCGGGGCTTCACCGCAATTGCGGAGGAATTTCGTGATGATCCCGAGGCATTGACCATGCTGATGAATGAGTTCCTTACAATCCTGTCACGCGCAATCATGGATCAGAAAGGAACCATCGACAAATTCATGGGCGATGCGGTCATGGCGTTTTGGAACGCCCCTTTGGACAACCCCGATCATGCACGGGCCGCCTGCCGCGCCGCGTTGAAAATGATCGAAGACGTGCACGCCTTCAATGCCAAACGACGGCGTGAGGCCGCCCGCCGTCGCAAAGCACGCGCGGGTCAGAAAAGGAAAAGCGCACCAGCACGGCGCAAAATCCACCGGATCAAAGTGGGCATTGGCATCAACACCGGCCAATGCGTGGTGGGCAACATGGGCAGTGACATGCGTTTTGACTATACCGCTCTCGGTGACCCGGTGAACGTGGCGTCGCGCTTGGAGGGGCAATCGCGCTACTATGGGGCATCCATCATTTTGGGGGAAGCGACCGCGCGCGCGCTTGCCGAGACGTTCGCGATCATGGAGCTGGATGTTGTGCGTGTGGTGGGCAAGGCCGTTCCCGAAACGATATTTGCCCTTTTCGGCGATGAAACCCTGGCCCGGGCGCCCCTGTTCGCAGCCCTTTGCGCAACCAACTCTGCCATGCTTCAGGCCTACCGGGATCGGCAATGGGATCAGGCTGAAAGCCAGTTGGCGGAAGTCTCAGCGCTGCTGGATAAGCTCAAACTGAACATGGCCGATTATGTCGAAATGTACAGCGGGCGCATTGCTGATCTGCGCATTGCCCCGCCACCGGGCGACTGGGACGGGGTTTTCGCTTCAACCAGCAAATAGTTACCGCTCGCGCAGCGCTTCCGACTGGGCCCTCAGAATCGGTTTGGCCAAGTACGATAACACCGTTTTCTCACCGGTCTGAATATCGACCGATGCGATCATGCCTGGTGTGATCGGCAAAGGCTTCTCGGCGGCTCCCAGGTATGATTTTTCGGTACGCACCACGACGCGGAAAAATTCCGTTCCATCTTCCTTGGCGATCGTATCCGCGCCGATGCGAATAACTTCGCCCTCCAAATCCCCATAGATCACATAGTCATAGGCCGATATCTTGACCGACGCGCGCTCGCCGGTGGTAACAAAAGCGATATCCCTGGGGCCCAGATCCGCCTCGATCAACAAGCGGTCGTCGATGGGGACAATTTCGACCAGTGGCGCGCCCGGCTGCACGACCGCGCCGATGGTCGTGGCATTGACCCGGTTGATCGTGCCCCGCACCGGGGCGCGCAACTGGGCACGCGTTACCCGGTCATTGGCGCTGCGCAAGGTCTCCTGCACAACCGCCAACTCAAGCTGAAGTTTCGCCAGCCGTTGCCGCGCAGTCAGAACGTAGGCAGAGCGGGCCGCATCAATCTGGTTTTCGGCTTCGATGATCGCAGCCTGCAAGCGTGGTTCGCTGGCACGGCTAACGGCAATATCCCCTGTTAGCTCGGCAAATCTGGATTGCAGGCGCAACAATTCGATTTGCGGAACGAGGCCGCGATCAAACATATCTTGGGTCAGCGCAATTTCTTCGCGCAGCGGCGCAATGATCGCCATTGTACGAGCGCGCAGCGCCTTGACTTCGTCAAGTTCACTGCGTCGCTGCAATAGCTGCGCTTCCAAAACCTGAAGTTCCCGTTTGAGCTGCTCACGCCTTGAAAAGAAGACCTCACTTTCGGCAGCGACGGCCAGAGCTGCACGTGCCGCCAACGCTTCTTCATAGACAAGCTCCTGCGCAAATCGGGCCTCCGCCTCTAGCCGGGCGGCTTCTGCGAGAATGGCAGCTTCGCGTTCCAGCAATTCGCCGCGTTCCGCATCAAAACGTGTGTCGTCGATCTGCATGAGCGCATCGCCCGGCTCAACGATATCCCCCTCCTGCACCGCGATGCTGCGCACGATCCCGCCCTCAAGGCTTTGTACGATCTGTACCTGTTGCGAGGGGATCACGCGGCCGATTGCGCGTGCTGTTTCTTCGATCTTGTAGGTCGCCGCCCAGCCGCCGAAAGCTGCAAGGCCAAGCGCGATCACCAGCAGGAGCCGCCAGGGTCCCGCATCACGCACAGCCGGTCGCGCCCCGCTGATGTTATTGGCAAATTCATCTTCAATGCGGTTTCCGAACATTGCCTACTCCTGCGCCCGCGCGGCACCCATGGTCCGCAACTGGGTCAGAACATCTTCGCGCGGGCCATCCAGCACCACCCTGCCCTGATCCATCACGATCAACCGCGTCGCCATCGCCGCCAGAGACTGCCTGTGCGTGCAAACCATGAGGCCGACACCCGTCTGGTTGAGCTCCGCCAATCGCGCGACAACCTGCGTTTGCATCCGTTGATCCATGGCATTTGTGGGCTCATCCAGAAACAGCAATCTGGGGCGCCGCAGCAACAAGCGCGCCAATGCCACACCCTGACGCTGACCACCTGACAGTCGCTTGCCCTGTTCCCCGATGAACATATCCAGACCTTCCTGCGCCTCGGCCATGAAGGTATCCATCGCAGCGAAATAAAGCGCATTGGAAATCTCGGCATCGCATGCCTGTTGATTGCCGATCATCAGGTTTTCACGCAGCGTTCCGGTGAAAAGTTCAGGGGTCTGCGGCAAGTATCCAATGCCGCGCCGCAGCTCGGCCGGTTCATATTGCGAAAGCGCAATCCCATCGATCAGGATCGTCCCGCTGTCTGGTGTCAGCAGGCCCGCCAGCATCTTGCCGGTTGTCGTTTTGCCCGACCCAACGCGGCCCAACAGCGCGACGCATTCGCCCGGCGCGAGTTCAAAGCTTAGTTCTTTAAGCGCGGGTTGCGGGCTTTCGGTGTAGTGCAGCGTCACACCCTCGACGCGAACAGCGCCCCGGGCAATCGACGCATCACTTCCGACCGCCGCTGCATGTTCGACTGGCAAATCCATGAAACGGTTCAACGCGCCCAACGACTTCATGGCATAATGTGCCCTGAAGATCGTCTGAGCAATCGTTCCCAAGGGGGCCAGCACACGACCCGCAAGAATGTTTGCCGCGATCAGACCACCGATGGTGATGGCCCCGTCAGAGACCAGAAAAACACCCCAGACGATGATCAGCACCGACACAACCTGCTGCACCATCATGGTGCCGTTGGACGCCATATTCGACCAGAACTTGGTGCGGCCGTTGATCTGGGACGAGGCGGCCACGGCGTTTTCCCATTCACGCTGCATGACCGGTTCTGCGTTCAGGCTTTTGATCGTCTCAATACCGGACAGCGCCTCGATCAGAACGACATGGCGTTTGGTCGCCATCTGCTGTGCGCGGCCGGCACTGCGGCTGATTGGCCATTGGGCCAGGAGTGCGATCAGCAAAACGACGGGCACAGCGCCAAGAGGTACTAGGGCAATGGGTCCGACAATGAAGAACAGCGCCGCCACAAAAATACCGATAAACATGACATCGATGACCGCAACAAAAGACGCGGAGGCAAAGAACTCCCGGACGACCTCGAAATCCCGGATCGTACTGGCGATGCCCGCAGCCCCGCCCGGTCGGTTCGAGAAGCGGGCATTCATCGCCTGGCCGAAAAGCGATGCCGCGACTTTCACATCCACCCTGCGGCCAATGTTTTCCAGAATATTTGCGCGGATCGTCCGCAAAACCAGATCAAGGAAAAGCGCAATTCCCACCCCTATCGCCAGCGTCCAAAGGGTCACATAGGCGAGATTAGGAATAACCTTGTCGTAGACGTTCATGACAAAGAGCGGCAGCGCAAGCGTCATCAGGTTCAAAAGCAGAGCCGCCACGAGCACTTGCAGCCAGTTGCCCCAATTGGCCCGGACCGGCGCCCAGAACCAATGTCCTATCTGGGTATCCGCAGCGACGACTTCGGGTGCCAGCATCGCATGTGCCTGATCATCGGCACGGGTGATCAGCAACAGTTCTGGCCGAATATCCCGGCGCAACTGGCGCAAAGACACTTCCTGCTCATGGGGTGTCAGGTCCGGATCGATCAAGGCCGCCGTTTTGCTGGCTTCATCAAGCGTGCGAATGATCAGTGGCCCGCCGGACTTTCGAAAAGCCACAAAGGGCAAGACGATGGCATCCACAGCGGCCGGATCACGCAGCACAAGCCGTGTTTTCAGACCTATCGCAGCCAGCGCGCGCGACACGTGATCCGGGCGAGACAGATCCAGATCCTGCGGCAGCCGTGCCGAAACAGCCTCCGTCGAAAAGGGACGTCCAAAATGGTCGGCCATCCAACGGATAACCGCCCATCTCGCCCCTTTGAACTCGGAGTGATGATCTGATGACGCTGGCAGCATGGATGACACGGCCGCAGTGGCTGCGCCGTCGTGCACGCTCATTTCAGCGGCTCAATGTTCACATTGAAAATCGCAGTCGGGTTCTCTTTGACCCTTTCCTGAAACTGCGGTTGCAGCGCGAGATCGCTTTTGGCAAGACCGAAATGCGCAGCCAGCAGGCTTTGGGCGGCCAAGGAGCGGTAGGTGCTGAAGGCCAGTCCCGCCCGCGCGCCCACGGCTTCGAATTCCACGTTGAAGCGCGCCCGTTCCACTTCGAGCAAGTCCAGCAACGTGCGTTTGGCCGCTTCGAATTCATCGCCGTAAACTTCGACGATCAAGCGATTGATGCGCAGTTGATCGTTAAGCTGCGCGGATCTTTCAGAATTGGTGCGGTATGTGTTCCATGTGCGGGTTGCCAATTCGCGCACCTCGCGAACGGCCACCGCCTGTTGTGACAAAGCGCGGCTGTTTTGCTCGGCCAAAGCGCGCCTTTCTGCCTGCCGTCCCCCCTGGTACAAGGTCCAGCGCAATCCGAGGCCGATGGTTTCGTCCGTGCGCGTGCCAGACACACCATTGCGATTGATGTCCCGCACAACTCCGGCATTCAGCGTCACCTGAGGGTATCTGTCTGACAAGGTCACCCCTGACTGGAAACGCGTCTGGTCAATCTGGGTACGGGCGAACTGAACGCGGTAACTGTTGTTCACCGCGTTTTGGATCAACCCATCCAGCGATTGAGGCGCGGGCGCCAAAGGTATGCGCATGCCGCCCGAGGGCGGCCGCCCGACGACCCGTTCGTAGCGTGCATTGGCATCACGCAAAGCCCGCTCGACCTCGAGTTGCGCGAGCCGCGCCGATCTGATGCGATCGTCAATGGTGAGCTCATCGCTGTAGGGCAGCCTTCCGCCCTGCACAAGCTCGCGCACCCGGCGTCCGATGTCTTCGTGCTTTTCAACGTTGCTTTTGGCCACGGTCAGCAAAGTCCGATGCCGGTAGACGTCGATGTAGGCCTCCGTCGCGTTCAGAGCCATGGTTTCTGACGCATCAAGCAACCGGTAGATACTGCCATCCACGCGGGCCGCATTGGCATAGACGAGGTTGGAGCGTCGATACCCGTCAAACAGGACAAGTTGCGCACGCACCCCCAACTGATTGCGGGGCTTGGTGCTGTCGTTGTCAGCGACGGAGAGTGAGTTCGGATCATCGACCCTTTGCCAACCTGTTTCACCCGACAAGGTCACTTCGGGTTCGAACTCTCCACGCAATTGCAGCAACTCAAAAGCAGAAGCCCGCATCTCCGCTTGCGAGGATTTCACCACCGGGTTGGTGGTAACGGCAAAACGTACGGCTTCGGAAAGACTTTCCGCCAAAGCTGTATTGGCGAGCATAAGTATGGCCGCCACATAAACCGGCAATTTGGGCAATATATTCAAGTGTTCCCCCGAAACTCATTCACAAAATACTCAAAATCAATGGCCTTACGTTAACCAAATTTAACAAAAAATCAAACGTGAGGGGTCTCGGCCCCTGCCGAGAGATCAGGAGATGGGCGACGCCTGGACCGCCTTTGCCGCGTCATTCAGGTGCTAAAGCGCTCCTGAACAGACCCGCCAGACAGATTGGTTTGCCGTCAAATCAGACCATGTTCATCGAAACGAGCCAGAGCCAGATCATACCCACATAAGTCAATTGGTGCAGGGCCTGATCAACGCCCGATGCGCGCCAATACGCGGCATCAGAGGGCGTCAGCTGCTGGTCTGCTGTGTGTCGCCCTTTCCACCAGTCAATGTGAAAATGAACAACCCATTCCACCAATATCACCGGCAAAATAAAAGTAATCGCGGACCCCACCAGCAAAAACGCGAGCAAAGACCCCAACGCATGAACGCCAGCATGCAGAAATCGCCCCAGATGCAGATATTGATGGCGCCCATCCAGCATAATGCCGGTTTGCAGGAAGTAATCCGCCAGCATATGTTTCAATTGCAATAAGCATAATAAGATCAGCAACGTGCTGTAACTCGCAAACAAGGTTTTTCCTTTCACCCCGACCGTGGGTTAAAGATTAATGCTACAAATATGGGCCTGTAAATGCAGGTTTTGGCCCTCATACTCCTCATACTCAAATTCCCGCCGGTCATCGCAGGGGAAAATTCTGATCACGAACGCACTAACGGTCAGGTTGTGCGGGTCAACATACATCAACTGCCGCGATATAAAAGCGAATGTCCGTCGGCAAACAGATGCACTTTGGACGGATCGGCGGTCAGATGAAGCGTCTGGCCCCGCATATCCGTATGAATGCCCGCTAGTTTCGCGATCACCGTATCTGTCTGCTGACCGGAACTCGGGGCCTCAAAATAGAGTTGGGTCACCTCTCCCAACGCCTCGACAATCGTCACCTTGTCGGAGAAAGCATAGTTCTCACCATCCGTGGCAACCATGTCTTCGGGACGAATACCCACGTTCACCTTGCGTCCCTTATCATCCTCATTCGTGGGAATGTTCGCGGCAATGGTTCCGGCGCCGTCATCCACCTTGACGCGCGTCACCTGTCCCGTCTCGACGATTTCGCCGGCCAGCAGGTTCATGGCAGGGGATCCAATGAATTGGGCCACGAACTCGTTTTCCGGTCGCTCGTAAAGCTCCAGCGGTGTGCCAACCTGGGCAATGCCCTTGTTGGCCAGAACCACAATCCGGCTGGCAAGCGTCATGGCTTCCACCTGATCATGGGTCACGTAGATCATGGTGGAATTGGGCATGCTTTCCTTGAGCTGCGCGATCTCGATCCGGGTTGCCACCCGCAAGGACGCATCAAGGTTGGAGAGCGGTTCGTCGAAAAGATAGACCTTGGGATCACGCACAATCGACCGGCCAATGGCCACCCGCTGACGCTGCCCACCGGAAAGCGCCTTGGGCAAACGATCAAGGTATTCGTCCAGCTGCAACACCTTGGCGGCACGGCTGACCGCTTCGTCAATTTCAGCGGGCGTTTTCTTGGCGAGCTTCAGCGCAAAGGCCATATTGTCGCGCACCGTCATATGCGGGTAGAGCGCATAGGACTGAAACACCATCGCGATGCCACGTTGCGCAGGCGGCACATCATTCATCCGCTGCCCATCGATCTGCAACTCGCCACTGGTGATCTTTTCCAGACCGGCAATCATTCGCAATAGCGTCGATTTTCCGCAACCCGACGGACCCACAAAGACGATGAGCTCACCTGTGTCGATGTCCAGATTGATGTTTTTGAGAACCTCGACGCTGCCGCCATAGGCTTTACCCACATCGGTCAGATTCAAATTGGCCATATAGTGTCCCTCCCAAGACGTGGGTTAAGTCAGTTTCAGTGCCAGGCAAGCCTGCCAGGGTCCGAGATGCAGCTTGAAATCCGGGGAGGGCGTGGCCCCCCCGAGTTCATGCCCGATGGTCATCCAGTTGCCGGACGGCATGTCATGCAAGGACGGTGTGTCAGAAAGATTGAAGGCGCAGTACAGGGTTTGGCCTTCGTGCGAGCGCGTAAAATGCAAGACATCCCCGTCAGCAGTGACGCCGCCATGATCGCCTTTGATCAAGGCCGGATGTTCTTTGCGAAAAGCGATGGCGCGGCGATAATGGTGCAGGATGGCGCTCGGCTCTTCCTCCTGCGCGCTGACTGACCGGTTCAGGTGGTCATGACTAACAGGCAACCACGGAAACCCTTCGGAAAATCCGCCGTTCTGGTTCGAGGGCTCCCAGACCATGGGCGTTCTGCACCCGTCGCGGCCCTTGAACTCCGGCCAGAAAGCAATGCCATAGGGATCCTGCAAATCTTCAAAAGCCACGTCAGCTTCCGGCAGGCCCAGTTCCTCGCCCTGATAAAGGCAGACCGACCCGCGCAAACACATGATCATCGTGGCAAAAAGACGTTGCGCCTGCGGGGACAGGTTCCAGCGCGAGGCGTGGCGTTCCACGTCGTGATTGGAGAAAGCCCAGCAGGGCCAGCCGTCTTTGGCCACATGCTCAAGTTCTTCGAAGACCTGAGCCACCCGCGCCGCATCAAGCTTGGTTTTCGCCAGAAACTCAAAGGCATAGCACATATGCACCATTTCGGGGCCGCTGGTGTATTGTCCCAAAAGCTCCAGACCGCGCTGCGCATCGCCCACTTCACCGACGCAGGACGCGGCGGGATATTCATCCAGCAACGCCCGGAACCGTTTGAGGAACCCGATGTTTTCGGGCTGGTTCTTGGAATAAAGGTGTTCCTGATGATTATAGGGGTTCACGGAGGGTGCGATGTTGGCATTGCGCCGTTCAGGCGGCAGCGCCGGATTGTCGCGCAATTCCTTGTCCGCGTAGTAGAAGTTGATCGTATCCAGCCGGAACCCATCCACGCCCCGGTCCAGCCAGAAACGCGTTGTGGCGAGAATGGCGTCCTGGACGTCCTCATTATGGAAGTTGAGATCTGGCTGCTCGACCAGAAAATTATGCAGGTAATATTGCTCGCGGCCCGCATCCCATTGCCAGGCCGGACCGCCAAAGATCGACAGCCAGTTATTGGGCGGCGTGCCATCGGGTTTGGGGTCCGCCCAGACATACCAGTCGGATTTCGGATTGCTGCGATCCTTCTTGCTTTCCTGAAACCACGGGTGCTGATCGGAGGTATGGCTGAGCACCAGATCGATCATCACTTTCAGCCCGTGCTGATGCGCCGCCTCCACGACCACATCGAAATCGGCCAACGTGCCAAACATCGGATCAACATCGCAGTAGTCGCTGACGTCATAGCCGAAATCCTTCATCGGCGAGGTGAAGAACGGCGAAATCCAGATCGCATCCACGCCCAGCGAGGCGATGTAGCTCATGCGTTGCGAGATGCCGATCAGATCGCCGATACCATCCCCGTTGCTATCCTGAAAGCTGCGCGGGTAGATCTGGTAGATGACAGCGCCACGCCACCAGTCCTTATCCGTGGTGTCATAGGAATTATGCATGTCGATAGTGTCCATTTTTGTCATGGAACAGAGCTTTCTCTATTTAACGGACCCGGCCAACAGACCGCGCACCAGATAACGTTGCATTGTGAAGAAAACGATCAGCGGCACGGCAATGGAGATAAAGGCCGCCCCGGCCAGAATACCCCAGTCACCGCCGCGCGACCCCAGCAGGTCATCGGCGATTTTCACGGTCATGACCCAGCTTTCAGAATTCGACGGCAGGAACACCTTGGCGACCAGCAGGTCATTCCACGTCCACAGGAACTGGAAGATCGCAAAAGAGGCCAATGCGGGAAAGCTCAGCGGCAGCACGATCTTGGTGAAGACCTGGAAATCCGTGGCCCCGTCCACCTTGGCACTTTCGATAATGTCGCGCGGCAATCCGACCATGTAGTTACGCAAGAGATAGATCGCGAGCGGTAACCCAAAACCGGTGTGCGCCATCCAGATGCCCAGAAAGCTCTGCCCGATCCCGATCTTGTTGTGGAATTGCAGGAGCGGCACCAGTGCCAGTTGCAACGGTACCACCAAAAGCCCGACCACAATCGCGATCAACAGCCCCCTGCCCGCGAAATCCATCCACGCCAGCGCATAAGCCGCAAACGCCGCGATCAGGATAGGGATGATCGTGGCCGGAATGGTCACCGTCAGCGTATTGATAAACGCGATGTCCATATTGTTGGAGAACAGGATGGTGCGATAGTTATCCAGGGAAAATTCCGGCGGGGTCGCGGTGGAATAATAAACACTCGGATCGCGTTTGATTTCCTTGGGCGAGCGGTAGACGAAATCTCCGTTGGTCTGAACGGTCAGGCTGCGGTCGCGGGTCAGTTCAGCCGTCTCGCCCGCCGCACTGGCCGTCGGGTTGGAGCGCGCGCCGCCAAAGCGGATCACTTCGCCTTCGCCCCCCGAAAAGATATTGCCCTCGATGACAAAGAAATCACCATCCTGTTTCACTTCGCCAGCCGGAATTTTCGCCTGAAAATTCTGCTCAACTGCAAAGGGCGACAACCACCAGCCAGATGCCGATATCTGATCCCGGTCGCGGAATGACGACACCAGCAGACCAACCGTCGGGATCAGCCAGATCACCACCAGTAGAATAACCGAGATATTTACGGCCCAGCTCAGAGAGGATTTTGTACCTGCGATATTGTCCATTATCTCATCTCCGCTCTGGCTTGCCGGATATTCCAGATCATCACCGGCAGCACGATGATCATGATGACAAAGGCCACCGCGGTCGCACGCCCATCATCGCGGAACATGTAGGACATCATGTAACTGGGCAGGATTTCGGTGCCGAAATTACCCCCGGTCATGGTGTAGACGATGTCGAAAACCTTCAGGACCAGGATCGTGATCGTTGTCCAGACCACCACAATTGTGCCCATGATCTGCGGCACCTTGATCTTGAAAAAGACCTGAAACGGGTTGGCCCCGTCAATAATCGCCGCCTCGATGGTTTCTTCGGGAATGCCCCGCAAGGCCGCCGAGAGAATGACCATGGCGAAACCGGTCTGAATCCAGACCAGAATGAACATCAAGAAGAAGTTGTTCCAGAACCGGACCTGAAGCACATCCAGTGGCTCCTGCGCGCCAAAAAAATCCCGCAGCGCGTTGATCAGGCCGATATCAGCGTTATTGGCATAGACGAATTTCCAGATCAGCGAGGCCCCCACAAAGGAGATCGCCATGGGCATGAAGATCAGCGATTTGGCGATATTGCCCCACCTGAGCCGGTCCGTAAGCTGGGCCACCAGCAGGCCAAAGAAGGTGGCCGAGGCCGGCACCACGAGCACCCACAGGAAGTTGTTGAAGAGCGCGGTCTGAAACCCATCATCGGAAAACATCGTCGCATAATTGCCAAAACCGATGAATTCATCGCCTGCCCGGTTGTAGAGCGAGCGCCAGAAAGAACCGACCACCGGGTAGACCAGATATAGCCCCAAAGCGCCCATGGCCGGCAGCAGAAACAGCCACGGACGTACCAGATTGGCACGGTTGATGTTCACGCCGGGATTATCCCCACGGGCCGGAAAGATCACCTTGTCGAGGATCAGGTTGGACAGGAAAAAATACCCCACACAACCACCGACGCCGATGATGACGGTTACAATGCCTTGAACCAGTGGCGACATGGTCGTTCCTCCCCCAATACTTCAGATGGCGTTACGCGCAGACCGACCGCTCCGGACCGGTCTGCGCCTGTAGATTTACTGGATGGCGTCCCAGCGTTCCTGAATGCCTTTGGCCACGGCCTCGGCATCGGCACCTGTCGTGTAATCAACCATCCCGGTCCAGAAGGCCCCGGCCCCGATTTCACCGGGCATCAGGTCGGAGGCATCGAACCGGAATGTCGTTGCATTCAGCAGAATGTCCCCCTGAGCACGCAGGCTGTCTTCGGCATAGGTGGCGGTGTTGACACCGGCATGCGGTGTCAGGAAGCCGCCCTGCGCCATCCAAAGCTCGTGCGCGATGGGTGTTTTGAGGAATTCAACGAAGGCGTTTGTGGCCTCCGATGGATTTGTGATGGCAAAGAGCGTTCCCGCACCCAGCACAGGTTTACCCAAATCTTTTTCCGCATAGGCCGGGAAATAGAAGAAGTCGACATCCTCACCCACAACCGTTCCTTCGGGGAAGAAAGCCGGAATGAAAGACGCCTGCCGATGCATGTAGCATTTGGGCGGGATCGAAAAGAGGCCCGCCGGGCTGTCGCGGAAATCGGTATTCGCTACCGCAGAGGCGCCCCCATCCACATACGCATCGTTTCGCGCGAAATAGCCAAACTCTTCCATCGCCGCGACCACTTTGGGATCGTCAAACTTCATGTCGTTGGACACCCAGGCGTCGTAGTCTGCCGGTGACTGCGTGCGCAGCATCATTTCTTCAACCCAATCGGTTGCCGGCCATCCCGTGGCGGCACCGGACCCCAGGCCGATACACCATGGTGTGCCCCCCTCTTCCACGATCGTGTCGGTCAGCTCCTTGAGCTCTTCCATGGTTTCGGGAATGTCATAGCCCGCTTCGTCAAAAGCTTCCGGGGAATACCAGACCAGAGACTTTACATCGACGCGGTAGAAAAGCCCGTATGTGGCATTCTCGCCATCGGCATTCGCATAGGTGCCCAAATCAACCCAGGACTGGCCAGCCGCATAGTTCTCCTTGATCCAGTCTGCCGATCCTTCCGGCAATGGGGTCAGTAATCCCTGGCTTGCAAGATCAGCCGCCAAACCGGGCTGCGGGAAAACTGCAAGATTGGGCGCTGAGCCGGATCGTGTCGAAATCACGATGTCCTGTTCGAAGCTGTCGGAACCGGAATAATTGACGGTCGCGCCGGTCGCCGTTGTGAAATAGGAAAAGACCTTGTCGACTTTCTCTTTCTCATTGCCGGTCCAGGGTCCGGTGATTTCGACGGTTTGACCGCTCAGGTCATAGGCATCCGCGATTGCATTGTAGCTGTCCCAGTTGAAATCGCCCTCACCAACCGCAAATGGCTGGTGGCCATCGCCGTGGGCCGTACCTGCGAAAAGAGCCAGCGCCGCGGCGCCAGCATAAAATCGTGCTTTCATCATTTCCTCCCGGTGTGGCGTTTGATCCGCCACTGATTGTCCCAAAATTTGAGCGTTAAGAATCACTTCAAAGCGCTTTGGATAGCGGAAAAGTGACCTACGCAGACAATTCTGTCAACTTAAGGTTGGGTTTCGCAATAGGATTCAAAGCGATAGGGATATTGCGCAGATTTAAGCGTGTTTCCGCTTTGACCTACAGCCCAACGGTGCATAGGCTAAGCCGGATAAATTGCGCTCAGAGACAATCAGGTGTCATGAATTTACGAGAACTATCAAAGCGGCTGAACCTGTCTCAGACGACCGTAAGCCGAGCCCTGAACGGCTATCCGGAAGTTAATGAAGCCACCCGAAAGCGCGTCGCGGAAGCCGCGCAGCTCTACAATTACCGTCCCAATGTGCGCGCACAAACGCTTGCCACGGGGCGGTCGATGTCCATCGGGCATATCATCCCCTTTTCCAAGCAAAGCGAAATGGTCAACATCGTTTTCGCGGATTTCATTGCAGGCGCTGGAGAGGTCTATTCAACGCACGGCTATAACATGACCCTGACCGTGGTGCGCGATGAGGACGAATTAAGCGCCTACCGGGGGGTTGCGGAAAAAGGGGCTGTGGACGGGATCATCGTGCATTCACCTGCCCGTAATGATCCGCGGATTGCGTTTCTGGCGGATCTGGACATTCCGTTTCTGGTGCACGGCCGCGCCTCGGAAGTGACCCTGCCCTATTCATGGATGGACGTGAACAATACCCGGGCAATCGAGACGGGAACCCAATATCTTCTGGATCTTGGACATCGCCGGATCGGGCTGATCAACGGTCAGGAGCGTATGGATTTCGCCCAACGGCGCAGAGACGGTTATCTTTCAGCACTGAGAGCGGCAGGCCTGGCAGCGGATGAAACCATCATGCGCTCGGGAGAGATGAATGAACCCCACGGCTACCAGTCGACGCTTGAGTTGCTGGCCAGTGCGGACCCACCGACCGCTTTTGTGACATCGTCGATTGTGCCGGCTTTGGGCATCAGACGTGCCTTGGAAGAGCGCGGGCTGAAGATAGGGCGCGATGTCTCGGTGCTCTGTTATGACGATGAAATCTCCTACCTGCCCAATGGGACCGAGACCCCGATCTTTACCGCCATGCGCTCTTCCGTGCGCGATGCGGGGCGGCGTTGTGCCGAAATGCTGATGGAGCAGATAATGGCCCCCACGCCTCAAATCAAAACGGAGCTTTGGGACGCAGAACTTGTCATTGGCATGTCAACCGGGCCGGTAGGGTAAGAGGGATATCATGAAGTTCAACAGGTCGGATTTTCCCGAAGGCTTCCAGTTTGCCGCAGCTACCTCCAGCTATCAGATCGAAGGCCACAAGTTCGGGGGTGCGGGCAAAACCCACTGGGACACGTTCGCCGCGACACCCGGCAATGTGGTGCGCGCCGAAAACGGGGATGTCGCCTGCGATCACTATCACCGCATGGACGAAGACCTCGACCTGATGCAGGCGCTTGGGCTGGATGCCTACCGGTTTTCCACAAGCTGGGCACGCGTGCTGCCGGACGGGCGGGGTCAGCCCAATGCCGAAGGTCTGGATTTCTACGACCGGCTGGTTGACGGGTTATTGGCGCGCGGGCTGAACCCCATGGTCACGCTTTATCACTGGGAATTACCGGTAGCACTTGCGGATTTGGGCGGCTGGCGCAACCCCGACATCTCGCACTGGCTGGCTGATTACACCACGGTGATCATGAAACGCATCGGCGATCGCGTTTTCAGTGCGGCCCCCATCAATGAACCCTGGTGTGTGGGGTGGCTGTCGCATTTCATGGGCCATCACGCCCCGGGGCTGCGCGACATTCGCGCGACCGCTCATGCGATGCACCACGTGCTGACCGGTCACGGGCGTGCCATTCAGGCCATGCGGGCGCTGGGAGTGAAAAATCTCGGCGCCGTGTGCAATTTCGAATACGCGCACCCGGCGGATGACAGCGCGCAGGCGGCTGAGGCGGCGCGGCTTTATGACGGCTATTACAATCGCTTCTTTCTGGGCGGTCTGTTCAAAGGCGCATATCCCGAGGACGTGATGGAAGGCCTTGCACCCCATATGCCGAAAGGCTGGCAGGATGATTTCGACCTGATCGGCCAGCCACTGGATTGGTGCGGGCTGAACTACTACACCTGCAAACGCATCGCCCCCGTTGACGGTGCCTGGCCCGCGCACACAGAAGTGCCGGGCCCCCTGCCCAAGACCCAGATGGGCTGGGAAATCTATCCCGAGGGGCTGCACCACTTCTTGAACTGGGTGCATGAAACCTACACCAAAGGCCTGCCGCTTTACGTCACCGAGAACGGCATGGCAAACCCGGACGCGGTCGATGTGCCGGATCAGGCACGTATCGACTACCTGAACCAGCACGTAAATGCCGCCCGGAAAGCTATAGAAGACGGCGTGCCGCTGGCGGGTTACACCTTCTGGTCCCTGATGGACAACTACGAATGGGCGCTGGGATATGAAAAACAGTTCGGGTTGATCCACGTGGATTTCGACACTCTGCAACGCACGCCCAAAGCCTCCTACCACGCGCTGGCCAAAGCCCTTGCGCGTTAAGGCTCAAACCACTTGGGCACACCAAAAGGCGGATCATCAACCGTCGTCCCGGTCAGGCTCTCCAGAAAGGCCACAATCTGTTTGATCTCGGCATCCTCCAGATGACGGGGCTTTTGCGTGATCGCACGGCGTTGCCGCACCATTTCCAGCCGGTCGGACTGAATGACAAAATCCGTAGCGGCAAGCCAGGGGGCGTCAGGCAGATGCGCATCCCCTGGCGTCCAGATCGCACGCGCCGCCACCGGATCCAGATGGTGGCGCACCATGGCCTCCAACGTCGCATGCGCACCGTTATGACCATAAGGCGCTGTCAGTGCCACATTGCGCAGCATGGGCGTGCGGAACGCATAGGCGTCCTCAAGGCGATTGCTTTCGCCCATGCGGCCCACATCGCGCGCGTAGGGGTCAAAGCCGCGCGTGCGCCCCGGCCCGAAGGCTGGCAAACCCAAGGCATGGAACGCCTGATCGGTCATCAGCGGCCCGGAATGGCAGCTGTCACATTCTGCCTTGCCATAAAACAGCGCCATGCCCGCCCGCTGATCCGACGAGAGCGCGGATGTGTCACCGGCAAGATAGAGATCAAAGGGGCTGTCGATGCTGGTCCATTCCTGCGCCATGAAAGCGGCAAGGGCATTAGCAATCTCGACGATGCTCACCTCTTCGGACGCGTCGATATGATCAAAGGCCGCGACAAACCAGGGGCCGTATTTTTCGTCAATACGCACCCGTTTGGAGATGATCGGCCAGGCGGCGTCAATCCGGTCATGCACTGCCCCGATAATCTCGTTTTCACCGGGATTACCCGCCATTTCAAACTGCGCAACCAGCGGAAATACCGCCTGTGCCGCCAGTAACGAATTCAGACCCTTGGGCAGCCATTCCTCAGCCGGTGAATTGAACCCGTTGCCAAAGATGTCCGACCGGCTCAGCCGACCGTCCTGAAACATCACGTCAAGATCGCGCGCGCCCAGGTTCCACAGGCCAGGTGCGTTCCGGGGGATGCGTTTGGCGATCCGCGACAGCCCTGTGCCGGTGGTGCGTTTCGGGCCCAGCCCCACACCCCCTTCGCCGATGCCCAGCGACAGCCCGTCGCCGGTGCCGAAATCAGGGTGGTGACAATGGGCGCAGGCAATATTCCGGTTGCCCGACAGGATGGTATCGTAGAACAAGGAGTGACCCAGCGCCGCCTGCGCCTTGTCGAATTCCAGAAAATCTGCGGCAGTCAGCGGCGGCGGCAGATCCCCTGCCCCGGCAACGGTGGCCAAACAGGAGAAAACCAGACCATGCGCGCCATACTTCTTGCCACCCTGCTGCTTGCCACTCCGGCCTTTGCCGAGATTGAAGAGGCGCGCGACATGATGGAGGAAGGCCGCTTTGAAGCGGCGTATGACGCGCTCTGGCCTGCGGCACGGTCGGGCAATGCCGATGCGGAGGAACTGATCGGCGTGATGTACGCCATGGGGCTGGGTGTGCCGCGCGATGATACCCGCGCGTTCGAATGGTATCTGCGCTCGGCGATGAAGGGTCATCCCGGTGCGCAATCTGGTGTTGGCTGGTACTATGAGGTGGGCCGGGGCCTGCCCGCTGTCGATCTGGTGCGCGCCTATATGTGGTACACGTTGTCGGCCATCGGCGGTGACCCGGATGCGGCGATCAGTCTGGAAGAGATCGTCAAGAAGATGACCCGGGAAGAGATCGAAAAGGCGCATGTTCTGGTCGCAGATTACAAGGTCTGGATGTATCCGTTCCGGTAACAATGGGGCGGCCCAATAAGACCGCCCCACGTCCTGTTCAGTTCAGGTCAGCCGCGCGCGCCGCATTGACCTCGGCTTCGGCTTCCGCAACCGCTGAAGTCAGCGCGTCAAAGACTTCTTCGCCACGACCGACATTGCCTTTGAACCAGTCATAAACCGGTGCAGCAGCTTCCTTGAACGCCGCCTTTTCGTCAGGTGTCGGCACATAAAGATCACCACCTTCGGCGACAAACTGTTCATAGGCGGCAATGGATTTGCGCTTGGGTGAGGCGAATGTCGCTTGTTGCAAGGCGCTAAAACCATCCACAACCACGCGGCGCATGTCTTCGGGCATCTCCATGAAGCGCGCATTGCTCATCCACCACAGCGCGCCCATGTAGGCGTGACCGTCGAGGGTCACGTATTTCAGACCAGCATCGGGGAATTTCATGCCCATGATGTCGGTGATGCCGTTTTTGGAGCCTTCAACCACGCCGGTCTGGAAGGAGGTGAAAAGCTCGGGCCACGGGATCGGTGTCGGTGCCGCGCCAAGTGCCTTGACAAGCTCCTGCGGCAGATCGGCAACCACAGTGCGGATTTTCAGCCCTTCCATGTCTGCCGGGGCCGCCACGCGGCGCTTGGTATTGGCGAAATTGCGCCAGCCGCCGGTGTTGCCGATGGTCATCAGACGAATGGAATCGCCGGAATCCTCCAACGCCATGCTGCGCAGCTTGCGGGTGAAATCGCCCGTCAGAACGGCCTCTGCGATCCGGTCATCGGCCATCAGATAGGGCAGATCCAGCACCTGCACGTAAGGGAAAATGCCCGACGCCCCACCGGATGTGGAGATGTAGACGTCGATGGAGCCATCCGCCACGCCCTGCAGACATTCCGCCCCATTGCCGCAAAGCTGCGTGCCGATGAAAAGCTCCACCTCGATGGCCCCGTTGGACGCGGCCTCAACATAGTTCTTGAAAACCACCAGACCATCGTAGTCTTCGTCGTTTTCGTTGGAGTTGGCCGTGGCCCGCAGCGTGTAATCGGCTGCGGATGCAGCGATGGTCGACCCGGCCAGCAAGGCCGCCACAGTCAGTGATTTCAGAGTGTTTTTCAGCATTAAGCTTTCTCCCGTTGGTTTTTCATTAATTCGCAAAGCCCGTCAGACGCGGGATTGTCATGGATATTGCCGGCACATAGGTGATCAGGAATATCACCAGAATTTCAACTGCCAGAAATGGCAGGATCGCCTTGGAGATCGTTTCCACCCTTTCACCCGATACCGATGAGGCGACAAAAAGCACCAGCCCCATGGGCGGCGTGGCCAGACCCACGGTCAGGTTGACGCTCATGATGATCGCAAAGTGGATCGGGTCAACCCCGAGGCTGACAAAGATGGGGCCAAGGATGGGGCCAAGGATGATGATCGCCGGACCGGCATCGAGAAACATCCCCACCACGAACAAGAGCAGGTTGATCAGGAAAAGCAGGATCAGCGGATTGCTGGTCAGACCCAGCACGAATTCCGCCATGGCCTCGGGTGCGTGGCTGAGGCTGACAACGGTTTTGAACGCCATCGCCGCACCGACCAGCAGCAGAACAACGGCGGATGTGATCCCGGCGCGGTTCAGAACATCCGGCAAATCGCTGATCTTCAACGTCCGCATGACGAAGATACCGATGAAAAGCGCGTAGGCCACGGCCACGGCGGCGGCTTCGGTGGGGGTAAAGACACCCGCAAGGATACCGCCCAGAATGATCACCGGCGTCAGCAGCGGAAAGAAAGCCTTCAGGCTCGCCTGCCCGCGTTCCCCCCATGTATGCTTTTTTGTGGCCACCGGGAAATCGTATTTGTCGGCCTGGTATTTGACCATCAGCATCAGTCCGACGCCCACCAGAACGCCGGGCACGATGCCTGCCAGAAACAGCGCCGCAACGCTTTCCCCCATCACATAGGCATAAATGATCATGATGCCTGAGGGCGGAATGATCGGGCCGATCACCGAGCTTGCCGCAGTGATCGCGGCGGCAAATTTACGGGTATAGCCCTGTTTTTCCATGGCGGGGATCAGCATCGACCCCAGCGCGGAGGTATCGGCCACGGCTGAGCCCGACAGACCCGCAAAAAGCATCGACGACAGGATATTCACATGCGCCAGACCACCGCGAAAATGCCCCATCATGGCCTGGGAGAATTCCACCAGCCGCATGGTGATCCCGCCCCGGTTCATCAACTCTCCGGCCAGCATAAAGAAGGGGATCGCCATGAGAGGAAAGCTGTCCATCCCATTGTAAAGGTTGCGATAAAGCAGGGTGATGTCGCGCTCCTGCCCGTTCAGCCAAAGCAGAATACCCGGTGCTGCGAGCAGGCCGAAAAACACGGGCAAGCCGATCATCAGGAAGACAAGGAAAAGCGGAAGGAACCAGACCAGCATCATTCAGCTCCCACTTGTTCTTCGAGCGATATGGCGGGCAAGTGGGCTTCGCCACCCATCATTTTCACGATGGCCCGCAGGATCAGTTCCACATTGACCGAAATCAGCAGGATGATTCCCAAAAGCAGCGAAGCCATCATCCAGCTACGCGGGACGCGCAGCCAGGTCTCGAAACTCAAATCCATAGGAACATAAAGCGAGGCGGTTGCGAATTTCCCGGCAAATCCAGTGACTTCCGACCAACCGATTTGCACCGCGACAATCAGCACACCCAGGCTGACAAAAAGCAGAAACAGGCTGATCAGCGCACCCAGCCGCACCGGCAAAAGGCGGATCAGCGTGTCGATGGCCACGAAACCGCCGCGCCGAAAGGCAGTCGGCGCCATCAGGCCCGTCATCCACAACATACAAAACCGTGCGGCCTCATCGGGCCAGGGCAGCGCATTGTTCAGCGCATAGCGGTAAAACACCTGAATGAGGATCGCCACCACCATGGCCGCCACAGCGAACACGCCAATGGCCCTGCCCAAGGTGAGCAACGCCTCATTCACCAGCCGGAGCGGTGTCATCACCGCCAGCAGTGCTCCCATATCGGAGCCTCCTCCCTGTTGCCCGCTTTTGCGAGCTTTCAAACGGTCTGCGCCGTTCGTGTTATTGGCCCGTGTTTAGGGCCGGTTGTCAAACCGTCTGAAACGGCCTTGGCAGAAAATCAGCGCCTCCCCCTCCCGGGAAGCAGCTGACAGGACACGCCCCAGTACGATCGCATGATCGCCTGCGTCGTGTATCTGGTATGTGCTGCATTCAAATCGCGCCAGACAGTCGCCCAGCAACGGCACGCCTTGGGCGTTCAATTCCACGTCCAACCCATCGAAAGCCTGACCGGAACGGGCAAAGCCCATGGCGATATCTTCGTGTTCGGAGGCCATGACGTGGATCGCAAAATGTTTCGCAGCCTCGAAGTGCTGAAACCGGCTTGATGATTTGGCCGGGCTCCACATCACTAGCGGCGGATCCATCGAAATACTGGAAAACGAATTTGCCGTCATGCCGATCGGACCCGTCGGTGTCTGCGCCGTCACAACGGTCACACCGGTTGAGAATTGGCCAAGTGCGTCACGAAACTGGCGCGCGGTAGCTGCGGCGGGCATGAAAGGGCGCAATTGCGTCATCTGACGTGAACCATCTGCCATTATGGCACCTCCTGACCGTTTGCGGCCTCATAAAGCTCGAACCATGTCTGGCGGTCCATTTCCACACGCAGCGCATCGCTGAAACTGGCGATCCGCGACAATGTATTGGTGCCCATGACCGGCAAGATGCCCGCCGGATGCGCCAGCAGCCAGGCCACGGCGACGGCGGCACGATCCACACCTTGCGCCTCTGCCACATGGTCCATTTTTGCGGTCAGATCACTGCTGTCCGTCATTAAACTGCCCCCGCCCAGCGGCGACCAGGCCATCGGGCTGATCCGATGCTGTTGCAGATGCGCCAGATCGCCATTTGTGAAACTGTCGCGCGCGGCAAGCGACACTTCGATCTGATTGGTCACCAGAGGGTTGCTCATCACCGATTGCAGCAAATCCCAGTCCCAGGGGCGAAAATTCGATACGCCTGCGGCCCGGATCTTGCCGCTTTGGATCAGCGCGTCGAGGGCTGCACCGGTCTCGGCGGCATCCATCATCGGGTCGGGCCGGTGAATGAGCAGCAAGTCGATCTGCTCAATCCCCATATAGCTCAGCGACGCCTCGACGGAGGCCTGAATATGCGCAGCTGAAGTGTCGTAATATTTCACCCGCCGGTCACTGTACTTGCCAATCGGCGCGACGATGTCGCATTTGGTGACGATTTCGAGCTTGTCGCGCAGCCCCGGGCTTTGTTTCAGACAG
The DNA here is from genome assembly GCF_049830555.1 of Roseobacter sp. EG26. Classification (NCBI taxonomy): domain Bacteria; kingdom Pseudomonadati; phylum Pseudomonadota; class Alphaproteobacteria; order Rhodobacterales; family Roseobacteraceae; genus Roseobacter; species Roseobacter sp. EG26. The sequence continues at coordinate 726,358 of NZ_JBNBLH010000001.1, read as the reverse complement.
GCGCCCAGCACTTCTTCGGCGACATAGCCGCCGTAGATATCGGCCTGATCCATGGTCGTGATGCCCTGGGCTAAACAGGCTTCGATCTTGGCGCGCACATGTTCGGGCGATGTGTTTTCATCATCGGCAAGCCGCCACATGCCATAGACAATGCGGCTGAATTCAAGCGTGTCGGAAAGGGCTACACGGTCCATCAGCGGCGATCTCCTGCGGCAAGCGGTGTCATGGGTGCCGCGGTCGGCACACGTCCGTAAGCCTCTGGCAGTGAACAGGTTTTCAGATGCGGCATCACCAAACGACCAAAATGTTCGGCTTCATCAATATGGGGATAGCCGGAAAAGATAAACGCGCGAATGCCCATTTTCTGATAGGCTTCGATCTCTGACATGACCTGATCGGCAGACCCCACCAGCGCCGCACCACAGCCGGACCGCGCGCGCCCCACACCTGTCCACAGATGCGGTTCTACATAGCCAAATTCATCGGCAATATCGCGGTTCTTAGATTGATGCGACACACCCAGAGAAGTCGCATCCAGAGCGCGCTCACGGATTTTGCGACCGTAATCGTCATCCAGCTTGGAGACGATGTAATCCGCGTATTCCTTGGCCTCGGCTTCGGTGTCGCGTACGATCATATGCACGCGTAAACCGTAATCCAGCGTCCGGCCTTTTTCTGCCGTGCGGGCGTGCACCGCCTGCATCCGGCCTGCTATCTGTTCCTTGGGCTCGGGCCACATCAGGTAGACGTCACAATGTTCCGCACACAGATCGAGTGCGGCCGGAGAATACCCCCCGAAATAGAGCAGCGGCCCTCCGGTCTGATAGGGTTTTGCCGGGTCCGATGTCACGCTGGAGAATTGATAGACCTCGCCCTGATGGTTGATCTCGTCCTGTGTCCAGGCCTGTTTGAGAATCTCGACGACCTCGCGCGACCGTTGATACCGGAAACTGCTGTCTGCCTTTTCACCGGGAAAATCGGAACTGATGATATTGACCGTCAGACGCCCTTCAAGCATGTGATCGAGTGTTGCGATGGTGCGCGCCAGCATGATGGGTTGCATTTCGCCGCAACGCACCGCCGCCAGCAGGTTGATTTTCGACGTAATCGGCGCGCATCCTGCGACAAAGCTCAGCGTGTCCTGCCCCACCTGATAGGAAGACGGACACAGGATGTTGCGGAACCCCTGTGCTTCTGCGGTTTTCACGATGTCAGAACAATGCGCCCAGCTTGAGCGCAAATCACCATCCGGCACGCCCAGAAACTGATAGTCATCCGAGCAAAGCGCAGAAAACCACGACACTTCTGCCGCATCCAGATCAGCTGAGGTTACCGGCACGATCGTCATAAATGTCCCTTTGCGCGGATTGCGTTGATTTCCTCTTGAATAGCATTCGCAAACTGGTAGATCAATGGTGTATCAATTCTCAATTTCCACGGCACTGTTCGATGGCCCTGTCCCAGCAAAATACAAACGCCCTGCCCAAATATATCCAGTTGAGCGAACTGCTCATCCGGGACATTGATGCCGGTCGCTTGCTGGATGGTGAGCGTTTGCCGCCAGAGCGCGAGATGGCGCAGGCGCTTGGCACCTCCATCGGGACATTACGCAAGGCGCTGGCAGATCTTGAAAGCAAAGGCCTGCTGCGCCGGGTGCAGGGGTCGGGCAACTACATCCGCAAATCGGCCAAGGCTGCCGGTGTCTATGCCATGTTCCGGCTTGAATTGCTGTCTGGCGGCGGCCTGCCCACAGCCGATATCCTGTCAGTCGAAAGTCAGATCAAACCCTCCGATCTGCCGCCCTTTGGCACCAGCAATCGCGCGACCCGCATCCGGCGGCAGCGCTACCTCAATGATGTAGCAATTGCGGTGGAAGAAATCTGGCTGGATGCCAGCGTCGGAGAGTTGAGCGCGGATCTGCTGTCCGATTCTCTCTATCACACCTATCTGAAACGCCTGCATTTCTGGATCACACGCGCAGAAGACCGGGTTAGCATTGGCACCCTGCCCGACTGGACCCCGTCCCTTTTCGGGGCGTTGGGCGAGCCCAGCGGATATATTGAACGGTTCAGCTGGTCCGACCAGCCCCATTCGATCGAATTCTCACGCACATGGTTTGACACCACCAAAGCCGTCTACGTACAGCGGCTGAAATAAGGACACCCCAATGACCAAGACCACGCGATACGGCCTGATTGGCTGCGGCATGATGGGCCAGGAGCACATCAAGAACATCGCCCTGCTGCCGGACACCGCTGTAACCGCGATTTTCGAACCCGATGCCGGGATGCGCGCAATCACGGCGCAGCTTGCGCCGGATGCGAAATTCGTGGAGAGCCTGGGCGATCTGCTGGCCATGGCTGAACTGGATTGTGTGGTGATCACCAGCCCGAATTTCTGTCACGCAGCACAAATCACCGAAATTGCCGCCAAACGGCCACTGCCTTTGCTGGTGGAAAAGCCCCTGCTCACCGATCCCAATGACATTCCCACTCTGACGCAGATTGCAGCCTCCTATCCCGCGCCGATCTGGGTGGCGATGGAATACCGTTACATGCCGCCCATCGCCGCTCTGCTGCAGGACGCAGACGCTGTGACCGGCGGCACCAGACTGCTGACGATCCGCGAACACCGATTTCCCTTTTTGCCAAAGGTTGGCCACTGGAACCGGTTCAGCCAGCAGACCGGCGGCACATTTGTCGAGAAATGCTGCCATTTCTTCGATCTCATGCGCCTGATTATCGGCACCGATCCGATCCGCGTCATGGCCAGTGCCGGGCAGGATGTGAACCATCTGGACGAAGCTTATGACGGTGCCGTGCCCGACATTCTGGACAACGGCTACGTCATTGTCGATTTCGAGGGCGGTGCACGGGCGCTGCTGGAGCTTTGCATGTTTGCTGAAGGCGCACGCTATCAGGAGGTCATTTCCGCAGTGGGTGCCACCGGAAAGATCGAGGCCCATGTTCCCGGCCCCACCCGGTTCTGGCCTGCCGATCTCGGGCCTTCACCGACGCCAATTCTTGAAATCAGCCCCCGCGCACCGAAACGCCCAGAAATCCGCGAAATCCCTGTCGATCCGACGTTGCTCAAAGCCGGTGATCATAACGGATCGACCTTTTACCAACACCAGGGTTTTCTGGCCTTGTTGCGCGGTGCGCGCTCTCAACCTGACGTATCTTTTGAGGACGGGCTCTGGGCGGTGAGAATGGGCATGGCCGCTCAGCAATCGGCAGCCACAGGTCAGGCCGTGGCGCTTTAGTCTAAAAAAACGACATCGCGCGGCGAAATGGTGGTTGACCGCGCGCGCCGGCTCAGGTCCCTTTTCATCAGCTTGAAAAGGAAGTGCCATGTTGCCGCCCATTGATCTGGATCGTTACCCGCTGCATCTGCCCGAAAGTACTGCCTGCAAGGCGCTGGTCGCACAGTGCAAGGCAGACCTCGCCCGTGATGGGATGTTCAACCTCGAAGGTTTCATGCTGCCGGAAGCGATCGCCAGAACCGTCGCTGAAACATCACCGCGGCTCAACGCGCGGCAGGCATTTACACATGCGCGCCGTCATAACATCTACTTCAAGCCGATGCCGGATTTGCCTGCGGGGCATCCTGCATTGAAGGAAGTTGAAACCCGTAACTACACGCTATGCGCGGACCAGTGCGAAGGCACGCCAGTGGACGACATCTATTCCTGGCAACCTTTGGCTGACTTTCTCGCCTGCACCATGGATCACGACGCCCTTTATCCCATGCCTGACCCCCTCGCCCGCTTCAACGTCATGGGGTATCCTGAAGGGTGGGGGTTGAACTGGCACTTCGACAGATCGCAATTCACCACCACATTGCTGCTGCAGGCCCCATTGGAAGGGGGCGAATTCATCTATCGCTCTGAGCTGCGCACTGATGACGATCCAAACTACGACGGTGTCGCAAAACTTTTGAACGGCGACGATCCGGAGGTAAAGTCATTCAGGGCGGAGGCCGGTACCCTGAATGTCTTCAAGGGAAAAAATACCGCGCATCGTGTCGCCCCCGTCATTGGGCAGGTGCCGCGAATTGTCACCGTTTTCACCTATTACGACCGGCCCGGGGTGATGTTCACCAAAGAGGAACGCATGGGCTTTTATGGAAGAGAGGCCTGAACCTGTCAGGGTGACAGCAGTTTCACGCCCGAAATTCGCGCAATATCCAGAACGTCCTCGTCGTAAATCTCGGTCAGCTCAGACACCAACTCGTCTGTCCAGCCGGGCATATCGAGCTCTTCTTCGATCGCATCTTCCCTGGCGAACTTGTCGAGAAACGCAACCGCGACATGCTGTTTCTGGGTTTCGGTCATGTCGGCATGTGTCTCCAGGTAATGACGAAACCTGACCATTCCTTCGGGCACCATGATCTCCGTCAGCAGATCGAATCCGCCGATGACCTCTTCGCCCTGTTCGAGCCCGGCCATGTCGCGAATGATCCCGGACCAAATGAGGGGGGCATCCTCGTTGCACCAAACCGTAATGGATACCTCCGGGGCTGCTTCGCGAATACGCAGCAAGGTGTCTGACCATCTGACTGCCAGGGGGTCTACGCCGCCCATGAAACTCCCCAGCCCGTCGCGCGGTGACTTTGCAAATGCGGCGGGCAGAAAACTGGCGGGATTGCGCAGAGCCATGAACAGTTCGATCTGATCCTCGCCAAAAATTTCAGACATGTAGACCATCCGCTCAGGCGCATTGGGATAAAGCATGCCTCTGCGCACCGCTGCTCTGGGCGCGCCAAAGAAATGCGCGTTCGATAGCAAGACGCGGTCCGCGTTTTCGTCATCCAGAATAGCGTCCAGCAAAACCTCTCGCGCATTCTCGGACGCATCAGAGCTTGCCATCGCATTCATGGTCTCACGCAACAGACGACGGTACTTTCCAGGACCAGGAACTGCCACACCTCGCGCCTTGAAGGCCTCCTTGTTGCGCAACAGGCATTTCATGAGCCGCTCTTCTTCTGTAAAATGAGCGCCAGTGTGGAAAACCAGTTGCATAATGCGTCAAGCCCAGGAAATTACCTCACGACACGCTAGCTTGGGAGAGCGTGGTATTCAAACCGAAACAAAGATGATTTCCCCTCTTGCACGGTGCGATCAAACTGACTAAACGACCGCCTAGAGCCCCTATAGCTCAGCTGGTAGAGCAACTGATTTGTAATCAGTAGGTCCGCGGTTCGAGTCCGTGTGGGGGCACCATAAAGTCCAAGCAATTAATAAGATAAGATATTATTGGGCTCGTTCGAAAGCGGATATTCTGCAATTCGAGCTCGGTGCGGAATCGCACCACATCGATCTGATTTTGGCGCCCGTTTGACTTTACAGCGTCCTCCGCCATCGGCAGCTTGATCGTTTCAATCGGTTTCGAGAAAAGGTCGGATATGTGATATTCGATCCGCCGTCGATATTCTCTAAAGTAGGCTCGCCGTCAGAACGCCTGATCGGAACTGAGGTCTTGGCCTGCGGCGGGACGCGTTGGATTGGCCCGGAAACTGAAAGACTGATCATCAGAGCCCCGGCGATCGACAACGACAATCGTGCTTTCAACGTGATCCGACAAAAGTTTGAGCAGTTTTTCACATTCCGGGTCCGCTGCAAACCGCGAAGTATCAATAATCACCAGGTCAGGTTTGGCCAAGGCTATGCGAGCGAGATCAATCCGCAAACTGTCAGCGGTGCTGAGATTTCGCGCCGCTTCGGCGACCCGCCCCCTCAATGATTTGCGACCCCGCGGCAGCAGCTCACCAAGGCCGAACGCGCGCGCGATTCTGGCAATGCTCTTACCCGCCGGCCGTGGGGAAATGCCCAGTGTCAGCGTTCTCCTCAGACTACCCTGTAACGCCACCGGCGTATCGCCAATGAAATGTATCCGCGGCAATACCGCAGTTCCTGTTCCGTAGTCGACTTTCAGGTCGGCATCGGTATCCAACCCGGCAATCAGCATCGCCAGTATCGATCGGCTTCGGGCATTGCCCCCTTGCAACTGGCCGATTGAGCCTGCGGGAACCGAAAGCGAAACGCACTTGCCGCCAAGAATGCCCGAGACCGTGACCCCCACAGGCCCGATGGCAGAAGCTTGTTCGCGCAACCGGCTGGGTTTGTCGAAAAGTCTCAAAGCCTTGCCTTTGGCAATACGCCAGCCGTTATACTGATCCCACGACATTGCCAGATCACGCAGCGGCAGCGCCAGTACCCCCAACATTGACAATATCGCCGCAACGGTGCCCGGCGCCGTGCTGGACTGGGCTGCCTGCCACAGCGCCAACGCGCCGGCAGTGGTCAACCCCAGCTGCGGGATCGCGCTCAATGCGCCGGCCCTTCGCGCGCGCGCCGTTGCCTCCTCGCGGAGTTGTTGCCCGCTTTCTTCCAGAGCCTTCAACTCCTGTTCGGTTCTTCCCATCAGATCAAGGAGCGGCGCTATGGAAATACGCTCCATCATGGCGATTGCAATGCGGGCACGTCGGCTTCGCAGTCTCAGGTGGAGCCTTTCAAACCCGATTGCCACCGCCGCCATGAACAAAAGAGCAAGACCCAGCACAACGCTGCTGGTCAACGCGATGCCGGGATCCAGAAGCCAAAACACCAGTAATGCGCCGGGCAGCACGATGGCTGCGGAGACGACCCTTGGTAAACCCCATCCGAACCAGTTACGCGCAGCAGAAAGATCCCCGACAAAGCGGAGGGATAGTGCACCTAGTCTTCGCGCGTCCAACTCGCTTTTCTGCATACCGGCGAGATGCCGATAGAGACCAACGCGCAGGCTGCTCGCGTAGCTCTGGCCCAGCCGTTCGGCGCAAATACGACGGAGAAATTCCAGCCCGACAGCCAGAATGCCTGAGCCCGCAAGCTTGCAGAGCGTCGTGTTTTGCAATTGCACGCCTTCATGCAGAGCGCCGAATGCTTCGCGGGTTGCAAAGACGCCAATCCCAAGAAAAACCGCCTGACCTACGCTGAGTAACGGGAGGGCGACCGCATCAAGAATGCGGTCGCTTGCCAAGATTTTTGGTAGCTTGTTCATGAGGCCGCACAGAGTTCTGGCTGACGCACATAGGGGCGGACCAGTTGTGTGACCATCGAACGGTCCCAAAGCTGCTCTCTTGTGAGAATGGGCAGCCCGGTGATTTCGGCAGCTTCTGCTGTCGCGAGCGGCGAGCAGCTGACCATGCCTGAGATGGCAAAAGGACTGAGACCGTAACGTTCAAGAACGGTTACGCCACCAAAGGCCCCAAGTGCGTCGGGGGCTGCGAACAAGATGCCATCAAGCCGCTCGCGAATTCGGGACTTGTTGAGAATGGCGCGCGTTTCCCGCTGGAAAACCCCATCCGCAATCTCAACGATGACCATGTTGGCACCGTTCGCCGCTGCGGTTGCAACCAAGGTATCAAAGCCACGCTCGATGCGCTCCAGCGGCATTTTGTAAGTGGTGGCCATGCCTGCATCAGTGAAATCTGTCACTGGCACGCCCGCGTCTTCGAAAGCATTGAAATCGCCAAACGCCCCTGTACCGGTCGCTTTGATCCCGGCGACACGATACCCTGCCCGTCGTAACCCATGTGCCAGGCTCGCGGCGGCAGTGGTTTTACCCGAATTCATCGACGCTCCGAAAACACCGAAAACTGTCACGTCTCTATTTGGGGCTTTCGCGGGCAATGCGTAGTCGGAAACATTCATGACCTTACCGCTGGCGTTGGTCAGCAATCCCAGAGGCATAACCGCTGTTGGGGGCCGCATACGCGCGTGTGATTGTTCGACGATGCCGACGATCCCGCCGCCTGCGGCGAGTTGCATGGGGCCATCATGGATTTCGGCGCGGCACAAGAATTGATCAGGTGCGTAGCGATCACCCAAGCAAAGCACAACCAGATCACCCGGATAGCTCGTTGAATTGCGGCGGTCAGACAGCTGAATATTCTTGTGCTGCCCGACTTCCAGAATCTGGCACAGCACCAAGTCACCAGCCACCGCGCGCGCATAATCTTTGGTCAGCGCCACCGCATCCCCTTTGCTGACACGGCGTGTCGTGAAGGCCCATTTCGCGGCCGAAACGAGTTGAGTAGTCGGATTGGATTGGAAGGTCATGATAGGTCTCTCGATTGTTTGGTTTCGGTTCCCTCAATTTGACCCTTGTTGATAAATTCAGCTTGTCAGCCCGATTAACGTCTCAGAACGCCCACATGAACAAATCCTGAAGATCGCGTAACGGCTTTTCAAAGCCCGTGCCTTCGTTCATCAATTGTTCATCTTCCGGTCAGGGCGTGTTCAGATGGATCGGGGTATCAGTCTGACAGGCGGCCCGGATGTTATCATGTGCGGTACGTTTTACTGCCCCCAAGACTGTACCGAACTGCTAACACACCGACATTCCACTCCACCCCTCACACAGGAAGCGCGAACAAAATGAAGATTGCTCACATCGTCAGCATATTTGCATTTGTCGTGCTGCTGGTCGCATCGGCCAGCGTGTCGGTTGCAATCTGGGCCGCCAAACAGAGCGATTTTCACAACTATCGGATTTCGCTTGCCCACACCTCTTACGAACAACATCTGCAGTTGGCGACAGATACCTACCTGCTTTTCAAGAGGTTCGGAGATCTGCTCCTGGTAGGCGATTCCGACCGTGTGCAGGATGTAAACGAGATATCCAAACGGCTCAGCGTTCACATCTCCAATATCCGGGAGACAATCGAAAAGGAAATTCAGCTGGTTGGGGACGAAGAGATCGAAGACCTTGAGCACCTGATTGAAGTTGAGGCTGTCATCGAAGAGTTGACGTCACTGTTCGACCGGACATTGGCACACGAAGATATCGGCGATGTGAGATCAAATTGGCGCGATCTCTCACTGGTTCTCAATGACAACATCAAAAGCGATTTTCGTGAGCTAATCTCCGTCGCTCTGGAGGAAGAAGAGGAAGAGGTCGCCGAGACCGAAGCCGAGGCCAGCGCGCAGATGGCGCTTGTGCGGCTGATTTCCTACGGGCTGGCCGCAGTGTTTCTGCTGATCACGATCAGTACACTCATGATTTTCCGCCGCGAGTTCACGCATCCGTTCAAACATCTGCTGGATGGTGTGCGAAAGTTCGCAGCGGGTGACTTTTCCACAAGAATTGACCTCAGGGGGCGCAGCGAGCTTTCGGAGATTGCAGCGGTTCTGGATGAAATGTCAGAGGTCGTTGCTGCACGGACAAGAAGCCTGACCACGCAAAATCTTGAGCTCGAACAAGCGGTCCAGCAACGCACCGAAAAGCTGGAGGAGTTGCTGACCGAGGCCCGAAAATCCGAAGAAAACCGCCGTCTGCTTCTTGCCGATGTCAGCCACGAACTTCGCACGCCGCTGACAATTATCCAGGGAGAGAGCGATGTCGCGCTGCGCGGATCAGACAAAACAATAGAAGAATATAAACAGGCGTTGGGACGCGCGCGTCTGGCGGCGAATCACACGGCCAATCTGATCAGTGATTTGCTGTTCATTTCTCGCAAGGAATCCGGCTCACTGCGCCTCTCACGCGAAACCGTCGACCCTTCAAGGTTGATACGCGATGCTGTCACTTTGTCCGGACTGGACGCGAAATTGACCTTGCCAACCCATGCGACAACAATCTCGCTCGACGGCAAGCGGATCAAGCAAGCGGTCCTGGCCTTGCTGGAAAACGCGCGGCGCCATGGCGGAAATACGATTGAGGTCGCCTTGGTTTCAGGTTCCGACGTCATCCAGATTTCCGTCGCTGATGACGGACCGGGCATGAAGGATGAGGACAAGGAACTCGCCTTTGAACGATTTTTCCGTGGTTCCAATGCAGCCGGGCAATACATCGACGGTTTGGGTCTGGGTCTGCCAATCGTGCTGTCGATCGCTGAAGCGCACGGCGGATCTGCGCAAATTTTTGATCGCGAGCCCAAAGGGACAACGGTCGAACTGACCCTGCCCCGAATATCAGAAGATCCGAACGAGGATCATGAAAATCCATCTGCCTGAAGACGAGACGCATATCGCAAAGTTGCATGTGACGTCGGCGAGGTTCCCCGCAACATCACGGATTTGAAACCTTGCTTTCCGACCTCTCGGTGCCCATCCTAAGTTGCGGAGGTATCGTGATGAGTGACAGTACACGTGGTTTACGCCATGCCCGCGAAGTTGAAGGCCATCTGACCTGGCTGAACAGTTTCAGTTCCGCAGCTCTTGGCGTTCTCGCTGTGGCTTCCGGCATATACACATATCTTGGTGTGCGGGGCTTGCTCGATGATGGTGGCGCGCTGGCACTTTTTGCAGCCGTCGCATATAGCGCCGCAGTATCAACCGGTATTTTTGTTTTCTGGTCCTACCTGATGCGGTTGTTGCCAACCATGCAAACGGCGGCGACGCGGCTGTGGCTGGTCATCGCGATGGCCATTGGGTCGGCCGCGATCATCGCGATGTCTTCCTGGCTCAACGCCGCCGCTTTGGCCGGTTCAGCGGCGGTCGAACAGCATCTTGCGCGCACAGTTCAGGATTACCAGTCGTCTCTGGAACGCGCGCATGAGATTACGCTGCAGGGTCAAGCACTCGGCCTTGACGTTGGTCGGAGCCGACAGGGTTTTGAGGACCTGTCCCAGCAAGAAGCGGGGGGCGGACTGTCGGGCCTCGCAGGACGCGGCGCTGTCTTCCGCGTCTTGACCCAAAAGTCGGACGAACTTGCAGCGCTTGAAGAACTCATCGCCGCGCAGGACGCGCCTGTTGCGGCCGCTTTCGCCGAGGGCAACGCAACCCTCAGCCGAATGCGGGCCCTGATTGTAGCACCGGGACCGGTTGACGCACGCGCCGTGGAGTTTTCGGAGGAATCTGTTCGGCTGGCCGGGGTCATCACCGAGTTGCGCCAGCTTTCTGTCGCCCCGCTTGTCGACCGCGCCGCGCGCGATCTGGCCCAATCGGTGGTGCTGCCGCGCCTTGACGCGGGCAATGCAGGCGGGGTGGCTGCCCAGCAAGCCACAATCACCTCCTTGCTGGAAGTTCTCGCCAAACGGGCCGAAACACTTCAGGCGGCGGCAGCCGAAGTGCGCGCACTCGAACCCGCTGCCGAGGTCATCTACACACCTATTTCAACCGCCGACGCGGTGATCCGCTATGCCCACAACTTTGCGCCCTCCTGGGCAGGTGCGATCGCGATAGACTTGTTGCCCGCAGTCCTTGTGCTCATTCTCGCGGTTGCCCAGTCCGCCATCCGCGCTGGCCGCGAACCTGCGCCACCAGAAGATGCAATGACCGTAGCCGATTTGCGGGCCGCCGTGCTGGCTCTGCGTGACATCGAGGCCGCGGAAGTAAGCGGGGTCAGCGCGCCTCTTATTCAAGAACATCGACCGGAGACCAAATCTCCGCGCGAGGCCGCTGAATGAGCGCAGCCCAAGACCACGATGCGAACGCTACAAAGCGGGCCTTGCGGTGGCTGCTGACCGGGCAAATCGCTCTGGCCCTGGGGTTGATCATTATCGACATCGGACCCGCCGTGCCGCGTTTCCTGTCACCGTCAAGCCAGCCAGAACTGGATTTGCGGACAAGCCCAGGCGATCAGACGCGGCGGTACAGAACGCGCGATCCTTCGAACCCCGGACCGGGGATTGATCCCGACATGCCCAGCCGTTTACGCGCGGAAGAGGTCGAAATCGACGGAACGACGGCGTTACAACTACGCGGTGCCATTGCGCCGGGCGACGCAAGCCGAATTGTCGACGAGCTTCGGAGCACTGCTCCGGCAACATTGCTTCTCGATAGCCCGGGCGGAAGTGTATCGGATGCGCTCGAGATCGGGCGTGCTGTTCGCGAGATCGGAGCGGAGACCCGGCTTTTGGACAATACAGTTTGTTTGTCGGCCTGCCCCTACATATTTGTTGGCGGCGTCAAGCGAAGTATCGCGGAAAACGCACGCATTGGGGTCCACCAGCACGCCTTTGGCGAATCCACGATACTTCCGGCATTTCTTGCCGTGGAGGATATCCAGCGCGGGCAGGCTGAAGTCCTAATGCACCTTGATACCATGGGCATCGATCTCAGGATCATGGGCCCGGCCATGGCGACACCTGCCGATGAGATTTACATTCTGACGTCGGATGAGCTTGTCACATGGAATGTAACGTCGGATTAGGGCGGAACGTGCAATAGCCTCGCTGAAGGGCCCTGCCCCGGTTCGTGCCGTTTTCGACATTTTGGGTCTCACGAGGCAACGCAACGCCATCTCGACCCTCAGATGCCCCCTCCTTATCTGTTGAAGGATGGAGCAAGACCTTTGCCCTGGCATGAAGCTTTCATCGAACACCGCAAAATACTTGCCCCAAAAAAAACCACCGCGATGCCAGCGGCAAAAACGGATGCGCAACGGCCCGCATTTTACGGGCGACCGGAAAGAATGCGTCGTACGATCTGGACGTCGCATGTCAAATACCGTAAACGACCCGAACAATTGATCCTCAAAGGACCGAACTCATGGATTTCCCGTCGCCGGCCTAAGTGCCCCAGCATAAATCGAAGCACAGGCTTCGCCGAGCGACTTATACGCCGGGCATCACCCCGGCAGGTGACCCATGACACATTCATCCCTTATCCATCAGGCGTCTACGCGCGCCGAATTCTGGCCCCTTATCCGGTTGGCCGTCCCACTCATGGTCGGGTTGGCAGCCGCCCTGTTGATCGGCGTCGTCGACACGGCCATGATCTCCCCTCTTGGGACGGTGCCGCTGGCCGCCGCAGGTGTGACAACGGCGGTGCTGATCATTCTGATTTCAGCACTTTGGGGTGTCATCACCGTTATTTCAGTGCAGATCAGCCAGGCGGAAGGTGCTGGTGATCCAGCCCGCGTTGCATTTGCTTTGCGCAGCGGTTTGCTGCTTTGCCTCGTTGGTGGCGTGGGTGCAGCCCTCTTGATGATCGCGCTCTACCCGCTTTTGGGCCCCCTGGGCCAGCCCCAGGAAGTGCTGTCGATCCTCCTGCCCTACTGGATTTCAATGGCAATCTGGATTGTCCCCTTCACACTCTTCTTCGGGCTCAAAGCGCTCTTTGACGCCGTGGACCGCCCATGGACTGCGGTGGGCTTGTCCTATCTGGGCGTCCTTTTCAACGTGCCCGCCAACTACACACTGATCCATATTCTGGAACTCGGGATTCTCGGGGCGGGACTGGCCAGCATCCTGTCACAATGCGTTTCATTGGTCGCGGCCTGGATGGTTCTATCGCAATCGAGCGGGCTCGCAATGTTCCGCCAGAGAGTCAGGGTTGCAGGCAGTGATGTCTGGGCGCAATTGAAGGAAGCTCTACCGCTTTGCCTTGGCTATGCCGGAGAAGGCGGGGCCTACGCCGCCGTCGGGCTGATGATGGGTTGGTTGGGGGCCGAAGCTCTTGCAGCGCACCAGATTGTCAACGCGATGGCAGGGCTGGCCTACATGATACCCCTCGGGATGGCGGGCGCTGTCTCCATAAGGGTCGGTCAAGCCGTCGGCGCCGGTCGCCAAGCCCGGCTTCGCCCCATCCTGAAAGCTTCCCTTGCCATGGTCACGCTCTGGCAGGGTCTGGCCGCCGTGTTCTTTATCGCGGCGGGCCGCGCAATGGCCGAAACCATGTCGACAGATCCCGCTGTGATCGATCTGGCCGTCGCGCTGTTCATCCTGATAGCACTCCTTCAGATCGCAGATGGCGTACAGGGCACAGCACTCGGCGCGCTGAGAGGCATGTCTGATATGACCTTGCCCACGGTGATCACACTCGTGGCCTATTGGCCGCTGGCACTCCCGGCGAGCTATCTGTGGGCGTTTGTATTCGACTTCGGGGCCGTCGGGCTTTGGTCAGGGTATACTCTGGGGCTGGTGGTCGCTGCGATTGCCCTGCCCTGGCGTTTCTGGTGGCTGACAACTGACGACTAAACCTTTTGCAGTTAACCAAAAGAGAGGACCGGCTTGGAGGCGTTGCGCGGTTTCGCAAACACCCTCTTACACGGTCACCGGTCGAGCAGATGTATCAACCACTGATGGCCCTGAAGCGGATGGCCGTTTCAGGGCCATCCGAAATGTCGCCTGACATCCGCGCTTTGATCCCTCCATACTATCGCGAATTTGCCAGCTGCAGCTTTCTAAGCGCGGGTAAAAACCCATTGTGGCGCGTTACGGCGCCGGTCGAGGCCATCCCAATGCAGTACTTCGAGCAACGCTTGGTCGGATGATGGTGAAACCCGCGCAGGATTTTATCGGCAAGACCATTCCCGCGCGCGGATTTCGTTTCCACGATGAACATCTCGGGTTGAACTTTGCGGAATATCCCATTGGCTTCGAATTGCAGACCGGTATCGATGGTCATACGCTCACCGCCCGCCTTGGCCACCAGTGTTATGCGCTCGTATTGCATGGCAATGACGGGGTGCAGCGTCTTGTTGAAACACTCTCCATAGAGACCAAAATACTGATCTTCGATAAAGCTCAACGCGCTTTCGTTGAGGTCATTTGCCCGATTGGCAATCTTCAGGCGCTTCTTCACCGTGACCTTGCGCTTGTCCTTCAGCTTTACTTCAAGAAAGCTGAAACCGGCATCCACATACTCTCGAATCCGAACCTTGCAACGTTTGCGGCGACCTTGAAGGTGATCGTAATAGCTGCGTCTGGCCGGATCGTCATAGTATCTGGTGGCGTAGGTAAAGGCCCGCTTGCCCTCAATTTCCAACACTTCGAAGTATTCGGAAAATTGCATCAGGGCAGGCCCCAGGGCGCTGGCCGTGAGAATGTACTTGTTGTCGAGACGTTCCAGCATGGCAGCTTTGCCATTGAGATCGTCCAGATTGATAACGTCGAAACCTGCAAGCGTTCGGGCAATTATGCGGTCCATCGCATTGTCCTCTCAGTGGAGTATCCGTTTATCTCAGGCGGATCAGTTGCGGTAAAAGACGTTGATGCGCGCCATGTCGTTTATGTAATCAAGCGCGGTGATCTGATAGGACATCACATCGACACCCAGTCTCGAAGACAGGTCTTTTCGCATCGCGTCGGGATCGGACAGCGCGTGCGCGTCGATCTTGTCCAATGTAATTTTCACACCATCAGAGGATTGCAGCATCCGCGGGTGATCCAACAACCATGCGCCCAAAAGGACGAGCGATACGACAGCGGCCACAAAGGCAAGACCGGTTCCCTGAATGGAACAGATCACGGCAATTGCAATCGAGCCAAAAAAATAGGTGATTTCGACTTTTGAAATCTGCTCGGATCGCAACGTGAAAAGCGCAAGGATCGCAAAGAGGCCAAAGCCCGCAGCCAGACTGAACTCCACCGAGGACAGCACCGTCAGCACACCAAACGCAAAGACATTGAATAGCGAGGCCGCCGTGACCAGTTCCTTGTCGCGGTAACGACGATAAAACAGGCCGAAAATCAAGCAAACCATGGCACCGATGTTAATTGCAAATCGAATGAAGGTTTCGGGGGCGACAACGTGTTCGGGCATTGTATGATCCTTGACAATTGACTGCCCGTCAGGGGCAACCGGTGGATCAATGATTGCTGAGATGCTGTGAATTCATCCTGATCGGCGAATTAACCGCTCGTAACACTTTTATGAACAATCCATGACAGCGGGGAACTTGATTACCCCGAAAAGACGCTTGTGTTTGGTGGCGGAGACGAAGGGATTCGAACCCTCGAGACCCTTCCGGGCCTACTCCCTTAGCAGGGGAGCGCCTTCGACCACTCGGCCACGTCTCCGTCGACCGTCCTATCGACACCAATCACAGGAAACAACCCAAAAAAAGCGCAGCCGTACCCTTCTCCGTCCATTTTTATCTGATCAAAGATCGCTATTTCTGAGGCCGGCCAAGCACAAGCGAAGCACTCACTCCGTTTAGCATACCGACAGTGCTATGAACTTTTAGAACTTTACGAGGAATATGCGCATTTGAATACTGCTGCTGCCTCGAAACAACAAACAAATGACCGGTAGAAACCCAGCCTATTCCGACCCGTTTGTTGCTACCAATGGGACCGTTCCAGGCGCTCTTTTACGCAACCAATGATCGTTCTGCCCCGAAATAGAACCCAGGATCGGGTGCCTCATTCCTAGCTCGCCATACGCAATATATTGCAAAAATTACTATCTCAGCTCAGCAACCGCTTTGTACGGGCTCTAGTCATATTTCCTGTAGAATGCCTCAAATAAGGGCGATCGTCCGAAATACTGGCGAATTAAGCTCCAAATTCCGGTCAGATTGCCTAGTATGGGAGATCACGTAACGTGCGAGCGACCACCTGCCTCTAAGTAATTGGGGATTGCCGTTCAACACGTATGCGTTGAAACTGGGTTACACAAAACAAACCAACCAACTTGGGAACAAAGGGACAAAAAATGACCACAAAACTGGTGATTGGCACAGACGGAGAAGGGTCGGGAGACCGTGCTCTGTCATTTGCCACGGATCTGGCGAAGAGGATTGGCGACTGCGAGCTATTGGTCGCCTACGTGATCGAATGGTCACCGTATTCTTTCCAGACTGCCGAAGAGAATGCACAGCGGCACAAGCGCCGTGAAGAAGAGATTTCAACGGCAATGGAGCGGGTCGTGAGCCCGGCCGTTGCCGCGCTCAAGGAGGCAGGCCTCGCAGCATCCGGCGTGGTGCGCCATGGGGACGTGGCCAACACGCTCAACAACATTTGTGAGACAGAAGGTGGCCATCAGATCATCGTTTGCCGATCTTCAGAGGGCGGCATTACGAAACGCATTTTTGGAAGTTCAACGGCGAACCTCGTCATGAGCGCGACGGTGCCAGTGACGGTCATTGGATGAGAAGGACAATAACAATGAAAATTATGAATAGAGCGCTGCTTGCGGCAGCGGCATTGGGTGCGGCATTGCCAGCCCATGCACAGGAAGCGATGTCACTGGATGAAAAGGTCAACAGTGTTTTCGCGCAATTCACCGGCCCTTTTGTCAGTCTGATTTTTGCCCCCCTGCCCGGAACCAGTTTCCCTTGGATCGTGTTGTGGTTGGTGGTCGCGGCATCAGTCTTTACCATCTACTTTTCCTTTGTGCAGCTGCGGTATTTTGGCCATTCCATTTCTTTGGTCAAAGGAGATTATTCTGATCCCAATGATGCAGGCGAAGTCAGTCACTTTCAGGCTCTCGCGACAGCACTCTCGGGCACCGTGGGTTTGGGTAACATCGCTGGTGTTGCGGTCGCCGTTGGTATCGGTGGGCCGGGTGCAACCTTCTGGATGATCCTTGCCGGATTACTGGGCATGGCATCGAAGTTCACCGAATGTACGCTGGGCGTGAAATATCGCAATGAATATCCCGATGGCACCGTGTCAGGCGGTCCGATGTACTACATCTCCAAGGGTTTCAAGGAACGCGGTTTGCCAGGTGGAGGTGCCCTTGCCATCCTCTTCTCGGTCTTCTGTATCCTAGGTGCTCTGGGTGGCGGTAATATGTTCCAGGCCAATCAGGCACATGCTCAAATTGCGGGCATCGTGGGGGACTACCCTGGTTGGATCACGGGCCTTGTCTTTGCAGCCGTTGTGTTTGCAGTGATCGTCGGCGGGATCAAATCCATCGCCAATGTCACAGAAAAAGTTGTGCCTTTCATGGGTATTCTTTACGTCGGTGCCGCGCTGATCATCCTGATTGTGAACTACGACAAGATCGGGTGGGCCTTTGGTCAAATCTTCGCAGGGGCCTTCACGGGACTTGGCGTTGCCGGCGGATTTGTGGGAGCTCTTATCCAGGGTTTCAAGCGCGCCGCCTTCTCCAACGAAGCGGGTGTTGGGTCCGCAGCCATTGCGCACTCCGCCGTCCGAACCAAAGAGCCAATCACCGAAGGGTTCGTCTCGCTGCTGGAACCACTCATTGACACGGTTGTCATCTGCACAATGACGGCTCTCGTCATCACTATTTCCGGGCAACTGATCTTTGATGCAGAAACCGGCCAATACGTGTTGAACGAAGCAGGTAATGCGATTGCAACGGAAGGTGGCGTTGGCGGTGTTGCGCTGACATCCGCTGCATTTGGCGCCTCGATCAGCTGGTTCCCTTATCTGCTGGCGATTGCGGTGGTACTCTTCGCCTTCTCGACGATGATCTCATGGTCCTACTACGGCCTGAAAGCCTGGACCTATCTCTTCGGAGAAGGCAAGACAGCAGAGCTGATATTCAAGATCATTTTCTGCGTCTTCATCGTGATCGGTGCGGCGGCAAGCCTGGGGCCGGTAATCGACTTCTCGGATGCCGCGATCTTCGCAATGGCGGTGGTCAACATCACGGCGTTGTATTTCCTGATGTCGATTGTCCGCGAAGAACTCCGGTCTTACTCAGCCCGGCTGGCCTCCGGTGAAATCCGGAAATTCGCGCATTGAACCAATTCCCGGGATGGCCTGCGTCATCCCGGGATACCCTCCTCTCGCCCAAAGAACTGGTCTTCGGAATTTGAGACTACCCGAGCTTTCGCTGAGGCTCTTCGGTCGGTGAGAGAAAATCTTTCAAATGCTCAAACGACATGGGCTCTGCAAAATGAAATCCTTGCAGTGTCTGACAACCCATTGATTGCATCATTTCAGCATGCATATAGGTTTCCACACCTTCTGCCGTAACGGAAATCTGCAAGGATTCGGCTATCCCGATAATGGACCGAACCATGTTTTGACAGACCTCTGTTTGTGGCGCACCGTAGACCAGGCGTTGGTCGATCTTCAGCACATCGGGACGCACGCGCATCAAGCTGATCATCGATGCATGTCCCGAGCCAAAGTCGTCAATCTCAATCGAAAGCCCCTTTTCCCGAAGTAGGTCGAGGGTGAAATCGAGGTACTCCGGCTGATCATCCAGAAACACGGATTCCAGGATTTCAAAAGACACTTTTGTATCCTTGAACTCGCGGGCATCTATGGCAACCAGAAGCTCAGGGTCGGAAAGCCTGCTGGCTGTGACATTGAATGACACCTTGGGCAGCGCAATCTGCTCCCGCTCCAGTTCGGCCACGTCTTCAAGTGCCTTGTTCATGACCATGGCATCAAGGGTCGTCAGCATGGACAATTGTTCGGCGACTTCCAAAAACCCGGCCGGAGAGACAACGTTCCCATTTGGCTGAGCCCAACGGGCCAGCACTTCGACGCCAACCACCTCCAGGGTCTGAGCGTCGATTTGTGGTTGGTAGAAAGGCACGAATTCACCGCGTTGGAGACCAAGGCGTATCTGCTCTGCGACGTCGCGGACTTCGACTACTTTGTCGTGTTCCGCGGGCCCGTAAGTGATAACTTGGCTGCGTCCGCGCTCCTTTGCGATATAGAGCGCCGCATCTGCCGCACGAACCAGATCCTCTTTTTCAACGAGCTCGCATTCTTCGGTTGCAACACCAAAACTTGCGCCAACACTTAGTGATTTACCCTCGTAATCCATGGGCTCCGAAATTCTCGAAAGCATGTTGTTCGCAAGTCTTTGCGCATTCACCAAGGAGCCGTCTTTGCCCAACAAAACGATAAACTCATCCCCGCCAATACGCACCGGAATGTCGTGTTCCGTGATCTCTTCCCTGAGAATCTGAGCGACACGGCATAAAACCTCGTCTCCGGCCTCATGCCCCATCGTATCGTTGACATTCTTGAAATGATCCAAGTCAATCCGAATAATCGCGATCGATGCCTCGTCCGATTTTTCGGCGCATAACTTTTCAAACGTGACATTGAAACACCTTCGGTTCGGCAATCCCGTCAGTTCGTCATGCAGGGCCTGCCATTCCATGGCTGATGTTGTCGAAATCAGGTTTTTCTCATATTTCTTTTGGTCCGTAATATCGCTTGAAATAGCCATAAACCCATAAGCCTGACCTTCGTCATCAAACAGAGTGGAAATGCTCAGTCTGATCCAATATTCTTCGCTTCCAAACCGATAATTAAGCAGTTCAACCGTGATTGGTTCGCGCGCGTCTAGAGCCTTGCGAATTTCGGCGCGGGTTGCCGGATCGGTTTCCGGACCCTGCAACAAGCTCGTCGGTTTTTTCCCGATGATATCCTTGGCTTTGTACCCAGATCTTCGTTCAAATGCAGGATTATGCCAGATAATCCGCGTTTCCAGGTCAGTGATCAGGATCGCTTCTTCTGCCTTTCGGGCAATTGATGCAAGTTCACTCAACTCCTTTTGCTGCTCTCGAAGCTTATTGCGCGACCTTTCGACTTCCGCATGAGGGCGCAGAATCGTTTGACGCCCCAGCCAGCCAAAGATGCTGAAGGGCAACAGCAGTGCCGCGGATATTGCAACAATTGCCTTGAGAACCAATTCCTGACCGATGGTTGCGAATAAAGTTCCCTGAGAGTTCAATACCAGTTGCATCCCGGTTTTCCCGACCGGGACGACAATGGCATCCTGGCGCTCAAGATCAGCTGACCAAGGATCATCCGCATCCACAATGCGCGCCTGCATGGCGATTTGCCCGGGGCCGACTTCATCCTGGCGTAAATCCACTTCCAAGACAGATGTCAGCACGCCCTCGACAAAGCCTTGATTCATGATCGGTGCCGCAATCAGTATCTCCTGAAAGCTGGTGTTCACGGCCCGATAGGTATCAACTGTTCTGATCGCAAGGGTCTGTGTCTCCAGAACCTCCCTGGCCAGTTCACCCGCAGCCGAGGTTGTCTCAAGAGAATGTGACCTTGTCGATACCATGTGAAAGCTCAACGCACTTCCCTCAAAATCGAAGACGAAAAACTCGGAGACGTTTTCGGGGACGACGGTATCTTGCAGACGATCAACAAATGCGTCGTCGCGTGTAACATCGCCGATGACAAAGGACAAAAGCGATGGTTCGGATGCCAGATAAACAGTCAATGATGCGCTGGGATCGAGAACAGAATAGATCCTTGACGCTTCCTGCTTGGCCTGGCTGATCACAGCGCGCTTGTGCGTTTCGGCCAAAAACGGCTTTGCCGTGACCCAGACAGCAACCGCAGCCGTCGCCAAGGCAAAGGCAAAGCTGCACGCCAACAAAATCCAGAAGACCTTGTTTATGGACACGGCTTTTCGCATCTATTGATGAGGCTCCACCGTTTCGGACAAAACCAGCTGACCGGACTCGGAGAATGACACCACGCAAAGATCCTGTAGTCCCAGTGCTTCATGTGCATCCTGAGACGCATCGCTATAGGGCGCAAATGGTCTGTTGTAGGTTTTCAGTATGCCTTCGACCGGTTCGGACAGATTTTCCAGAGAGCTGCGAAACAGATTGCGACGATCAACGATTGATCCATCTGCCCAACCGTCCATTTCCATCGCATTGTTTAGGGCGGCAATGAGCAGTCTTGTCAGATCGTAACCATGCACGAAGCCAGTAGCCGCAGGAACGTCCGACAAGCGTTTGAAGGGCCGGACTTCGGTACTGGCGTTTTTGAGTGCTTGAACCAGTTCCGCCCGGCCCTTGCCCTCGACCTCAAGGCCGCAAGTTTGCAGAACTTCGATCTGCAAATCCGAGCGCACGCTGTGGGGCACCTGCGCTACGAAATCGCCGGACAATATCCCCCAGTGGCTGATGATCCGGATGTCAGCAGATTGCTGATGAAGCTCGTTGACCAGAAGCGCTCCTTCGCGGGCCCTCGATAGCATGATCGCGCAATCCGCATTCGTCATTTTGATTTTTTCAGCAATTGTCCGTGCGCTGGCAGGCCCAAGCGAGGAAGAAAACATGAAAACAACCGGCGCAGGCACACCAGCTGCTTGGAATGCGTCACCCATGGTAACGCGGTTGGCGCGTCCCCATCCGGTGTCAACCAACAGCAAGACGGTTTGCTCACACTCGATGTTGTTAAGCGCATGTCCCACAAGAAACGGGCCCGCTTTTGTGTCGTCGACAGACAACCGGAAAATCCAGTTTAGCTGATCGTCGTCTGGTCTGGTGATTGGTCCCGCCGCAGACCAGGGCAATAGAAGTGGAATACCGCTTTCGTTGATGTCCTGGCGGTGCGTCAGATAGGGAGGTGAATGGACCCCGCCGATCACCGCGATCCCGGTTGGGTCCTGCGTAAAGGCCCTCAAATTGGAATAAGATCGCTTTGAATTCGCGCGGTGATCTTTTGGAACAATCTCTATCTCAAAGTTGCCAACCCGGTTTGCCACTTCGGACATCGCCGTCCGGACCCCCAATTCGATGGCTTCAGCCGCCGGGCGTGCCATGGAGTAGTCGGCATCAATGTAGATACGCAGCTTCTCACCCGCAACGGACTGCCCCGAAAAACAACAAACCAAAAGAAACCAGATTACACGCATAAGACCAACCATCGCATTCAAAAGATCATCCCGAACCCCCTCGGAAGCATACCCAAGGGACGCTCATCAAATCGTTAAAACATGGATTGAAACTTTTAAGGAGATGGCAAAATTCTCCTGATCGTTTGCTTCAATTTTTCGGTGTCTCTGTCCGGATCAGCAAGTTGAAAAGCGCCCGTTCGTAGTACGTCAAGATACAACGACAGCAGTTCAGGCGGTGTAACCTGCAACGACCTGCAATAGCTTGAAGGACGTCGCGGCATCGTTTTCCACAACTGCGAGGAATTCTTCTGCCCCGAGACGCAAGGCTTCAACGTCGGTTTCGGCGCGCATCGTCAATGCACGTGGTACATTCCGGATCAGACCCAGCTCTCCCACAAGCGTCCCCGGTCCCACCATGGCGACATGGGTTTCCCGCGCGCCATTTTCAGGGTTGAGAAGCTCCGCCGCCCCGGACAGGATCATGTAGGCGCCATCTCGGGGATCGTCGTCCTTGTTGAAGATGACGTCTCCTGCTGCTGCCGTGTACCATTTCGCGCCGAAAGCAAGCAATCGCAACTGCTTGCGACTCATTCCGGAAAACAGGGTCGTAGCCTCCAGGGCCCTGACCTTACGCAATAAATCTGCGCCTGCGGCACCGTCCTCCGTATCCTCATCAACCTGGCTCGCAGACACCATGCGGCCCTGCTTGATTTCAAGGAAAACATCGTATTGATCCGGATCGTCGAAGGCTTCTCCCAGCAGGATGATGGTCGTGTCTGGCAGCAGCGTGCGCAGCTTCGTAATCACCTCGTCGCGAAGCTTGGTATCATAACCAGACAAGACCTGTTCGAGCACCAACACATCCGGTCGTTTGACAACAGCGCGGCTGATGGCCAAGGGCTCGACGAAAGCCGTCGGGAGATTTTCGCCGCCAAGAGACAGTTCGAAATCATACATCAGCGCCATTACTTCAGCCTTCAACCCTTCAGCCTGCAAAACATCCGACACAATTTTTCTCAGATCATCGGCGCGCGCACCGGCGCTGTCGGAAACCTTGCCAAAGATGGCGTTCTCCAAAACGGAAAGACCGGGTGCCACGGTGGCGGCGTTGAGAGGGGCATAGAGATCGCCCAGGCCTTCGCGGATGCTCAGCCCGTAGTCCGCACGAAGTTCGAGAACCTTCTCTTTCATCGCGTCCGAAAAGGCCGGACCGATCTGCTCCGCCGTGATTTGCGCAAGCACGGACATCAACCTGGCCCTTGCGGCGGCATCAATCTCTCCGCTCGGGGTCTGTGCGCGTTTTCGCAACGACTGGACCGAGTCTTCAAACAGAGCCGGATCGAGGCCCAATTTGCGGAAAAGAGGATGTTCTGTGCCGTCCGTGCCAAAAATCTGGTTCAACAGCTCGACAACATCCGCAGAGAATTCAACCAGCCCCGCTTCGAGCCCCAGTTTCCGCATCAGATCACGCAGATCGGCCTGGCTGACAAGCTCCTGTTGCGTCACCGGTCGCCTCATGGTCGCAAAGAGGAGGTTGTTGATCACCGGAAGCGCGGGATTGTATGTCGTCGGGTCAAAGCGATGCACATGCCGCGCCAGATCGGCCTCGACAATCGCCTCCCAGACCTTCGGACGGACTGCGACAAGTCCGCGCGCAAGTTCGGTATGTTCCGACAGATCGGTTTTCTGATCCAGTGAACGCCGGAAAAACGCCCCGCCTGAGCCCATGGTATCCAGCAATGTCAGCCACCAGCTCTGAACCTCGGCCCGGGTCGAGAGATTTGCAAGCGAGGGATCAAGCCATTCCGCCTCCGTTGCGTCAGCGCTGTTACCCGCCGCCTGCGCTTCCATTGCAGTCGCATGGGGCACGGTCATGCTGTCCGATTGGGGTTCTTGCTTCAGCGACATCATTGTGTTGTCCCCAAAGGAGCCCCGAAAAAGCACAGGGCGAGTGTTGGCATGCCCTATCCGGTTGGCAACGACGGTCTGATGCAATTGCGTCAAGTCATGCCCCGCCATCACGACCTCGCCTGTTGCTGGCAGCACCTCTCTGGTCAAAACACCTGCCAGCGCCTGACGGTCTTCGTCGCTTGGTGCCTCTATGGCCACTAAGGTCCCTTTTCCAAAGGCAGCGGTGATATGTTCAAGCACCGGGTTCCCGTCCATATCCGTGACGGTCACATCCCGAAGCTCGATCGTTCCTGCCAATCCGGGAATTTCCTCCGGCCCACCCTGCATCAGTTTCTCGTCAACTACCGTGGCTGGCGAAAATTTTTCGGTGACGGTTTCCCAGCGCAGACCCATATCTTGAGACTGATTGTAATAGGTCAGCAATTCCTTCCACGGCGAACTTAAATCCTTGTAGGCTGCCAATGCGGCAACCAGAGCGCCGAGCGACACGGCCCCTTGAATGACAAGATAGCCGCCAACTGAGAAAAAGAGGAAAGGCGTCAGTTGAGTGATGAAGTTGTTGATGAACTTCATGAAAAACTTCTTCTTGTAGATCTTCAGCCGGATATTGAAAACGATCCCCAGGCGCTCGCTGATCAGGGCGAGCCGGTATCTCCAGCCGCCGTGGATGCGCAGATCGGAGGCACCCTGCGCACTTTCGCCGATCAGAGCCGCGAGTTGCCGGACCTCCTTGATGCGCTGTTTGTTCATCAGATTGATCTGGCGCTGCAGTTTCGGGATCAGCCAGGCCTGCAGCGGGATCAGGGCAACGGCGGCAAGCCCGAACCAGACGCTTTGCAAAAACAGGAAGACAAGGATGGTGATCATTTGGCCCGCCTGCAGGACGGGTTGGGTCAACGCGTCCCCCATAAGCCCGCCCATCGGTTCCGTCTCGCCGGTGATCATCGCCACAAGTTCACCTTGCGAAGTTCTGCGGAAGTAAGGTTTGGGAAACCGCAGCATCCGCGAGATCAAAGTATAGCGCAGGCGTCGCAACAACCGTTCGGACAGGATGCCCTTCATGGTGTTGATCCGCATTTTCAACAACCCATGCATCAGCACGGACCCCAGGAATGCGGCACATAGCAGCGCCAGAAATCCAACCTGGCTGATGACGATACCGAAGACTTCAATCTGATTGCTCACCGAACCGATCGCATCGTTGATGATGCGCTTGGGCAATTCCAGCGTCAGGTACAAGAAAGGAAACAACGCGCAGGTAAAGATCAACAGGATCAATTGGTCGCGCTTTGAGTGCTTCCAAATAAATTGAAAGATCGACTTTTCGATGTGCCGCACCCCCATGCGAGCCAGCGGATTCTTTGCGTCCGCGCCTTATGAAATTACGGCACCATAACCCAATAAAGATGCATCGGGAAATCCGAACTTTAACCAAATCTTGTACTTTGGTGCTGCCCATTTGCCTCAGGCAGCGCCCTGACGGGGTGCGCTCTACCTTGGGTTACAGATCAGAGCGGGTTTTGGCGCACGTCTCATGGAATCGCAATTTGACGTCCTAGCGCCCAGATCCCGCCCAATCGCAGCCGCAGTCACCGTCTAGAAGTGATCCAAAATAACCCTGTTGGATGAAATGATGTCCCAAACCTACGATGATCGTGATCCGCGCCACATGAAATTATTCGAGCTGATCCGGCAAAAAAATCAGGCTGATACTGCGGTTGCACGTCTGAGGGAAGCTGATTTTAGCGAGATTACAACCGAGCAAGTCGCCCAGCTTCAGCAAGCGGCCACGCGGTCATTGCAGGCGCGGGTCTGAACGCGCCTGCCAATAGTATTTCAAAAGAAGGCTTCTGCATTCAGGCCTACGGTCATCGCGCCGATCACATCGCCGCTGTCGGGATCGGTGATCGCGAAGGATACCTGCCCCTGATAAGTCTGTGAACTTTCGTCGAACTCGACTTCGTCCACAAAGACGGAACCAGCACCCATACCGTAAGTTTTTGCATGTTTATCCTCATCGCCCTGCCAGTAATCCGAGGTGACGCCGCTTGCTGCAACGTTCAATCCCAGGGCATC
The DNA here is from genome assembly GCF_049830555.1 of Roseobacter sp. EG26. Classification (NCBI taxonomy): domain Bacteria; kingdom Pseudomonadati; phylum Pseudomonadota; class Alphaproteobacteria; order Rhodobacterales; family Roseobacteraceae; genus Roseobacter; species Roseobacter sp. EG26. The sequence goes on along the minus strand of NZ_JBNBLH010000001.1, from coordinate 700,125 downwards.
CATGATGAAAATTTCGGTGATGCGCCCACCGGAGGCGGCAACACGCTCCCCCAGAGTGACGGAAAGTTCGCGGCCCATGACTTCGTCAATGAGAGGTTGTTGGTCTTGCCCAACCTGCGCACGCCAAGCTGTGTCCCACTCTTCGATCTGAGTGATCGACGCACCATTCGTTTCGATATTCTGCGCGGCAATCGCATCGGTTACCTGAGCAGATTGCGCCCAGTCCATTATGTCGGTTTCAACAAAGGCTTTCATCGCCGGCGGGGCGTCCACGGCATATGCCAGGCCAGCCGCTGCGACCAGCGGCGCTGAAAGTAAGAATGTGCGGATCATAGTTCGGGTTCCTTAATAGCGAAGGCTCACCACATTGGTGCGGCCAATGCCCATACGCTAAGCAGAACACATTTAACGGCAGGTAAAGGATTGAGAGCGGCGTTTACGCTTCGGCCCGAAAGCCTGTCGCCACAACGAATTTTTCCGAACTATCCGCACGGGAGGACGGCGGTTTGATATTGGCAACCTTGGAGAATCGCTGCTTCAAAAGCTTCTGCAATTCACCCTCTGCCCCCCCGGCCAGGACCTTCGCCACGAAGGTGCCGCCTTCATCCAGGACGTCAAAAGCGAAATAGGCGGCGGCCTCGCACAAGGCGATGATCCGCAAATGGTCGGTCTGTTTGTGCCCCGAACTGCTGGCCGCCATGTCCGACATGACGACATCAGCACGCCCGCCCAGCCACTCCTTGACCTGTAGGTCCGCATCGTCAGACATGAAATCGAGCTGATAAAGATCGCACCCCGCAATCGGTTCCATTTCCTGAAGATCAATGCCCAGAATCGTCCCCACGGCCTTGCCCGATTTCTCCCCCAACGCATTCACGCGTTTGACAGCCACCTGACACCAGCCGCCGGGGGCCGCACCCAGATCGACCACGCGCGCGCCCGGCACCAGAAAGCGATATTTGTCGTCAAGTTCCATGATCTTGAAGGCTGCCCTGCCCCGGTAGCCTTCCGCCTTGGCACGTTTGACATAAGGATCGTTCAATTGCCGTTGTAACCACCGTGTCGAGCTCAGCTTGCGACCCCGCGCGGATTTCACCTTGACCTTAAGCTCACGTTGCCCGCGACCGGAGGTGTTTTTGCCACTGGGTGTTTTGGCCATCAGAAATCTCCGTCTTCCAGCACGCCATCCGCACTCATCTGCGCGTATAGCAGGCCCTCGCGCAAACCACGATCCGCAACTGACAGCCTGTCCGTGGGCCAGCACCTCATCAGCGCCTGAAGGATCGCAGCCCCCGACATGATCAGGGCCTGTCGGTCCTGACCAATGCGCGGATCAGCACGCCGCCCGGCAGGACCCAGCGCCAGATACGACCGGATCACACGGTCAATCTGCTCGGTTGTCATATGCAGCCCGTCGACCTTGGTGCGGTCATAGCGCTTGAGGCCCAGATGGCTTGCCGCCACAGTCGTGACCGTTCCGGAGGTGCCGACGATCTGGAATTTCTCATGTGGCTGGGTGTCATGATAGGGGGTGAAATCCGCAAGATTTTCCTCAAAGAACCAGCTCATCAGGGCAAACCGCGCCGCATCGTCTTCGACATCGTTGAACTGGTCGCGTAGGGTGGCCACCCCAAGCGGGACTGAGATCCAGTCAACCACACGGGCGGCCGGCAACTCCGACACGACCTGCTTGAAACCACTGTGCAAACGCATGATCGACTGGGGCCGGTCATTTCTGGGCACATCCGTCAGGTCAATCCAGACCAGTTCTGTTGATCCCCCCCCAATATCGACAACCAACAGGTTTTCGGTAGAACGCCCCACAAGTGGCGCGCAGGAGATCACGGCCAGTTGCGCTTCTTCCTGCGGTTCGATGATATCCAGACGCAGCCCGGTTTCGCGATGCGCGCGCTTGATGAATTCATCAGCGTTCAAGGCCCGTCTGCAGGCCTCGGTCGCTACCAGCCGCATGCGCCGCACCTTGTTGCGCCGCAGTTTCTGCTGGCAAATCCGCAAAGCCTGTATGGTACGCGTCATGGAACCGCGCGACAAACGCCCGGTTTTCTCCAGCCCCGCCCCCAATTGGACGGATTTGGAGAAGCTATCAACCACATGAAAACCATTGCCCTTCGGTTGGGCGATCAACATGCGGCAGCTATTTGTGCCCAGATCCAAGGCGGCATAAAGCTCTCCTGACCGGGGCGGAACTGGCGCGGGGCTCAGAGCCGTCTTTTGTTCGAGCGCGCCCGCACCTTTGGGACGCTGTGGCGCCATCTTACGCGCCTTTCATTTCGAGTTGGGATCAGGCTAGCGGCTATGGTCTTTGCGCGCAAGTTGTCGTGAGACATCGCGCGCATTTCCAGTGTCTGTCAGACCGTTCTCTCGTGTCCCGCGCGAATTCAGCGTGTCACTTTGAACACGACCGAACCTCAGCATCATTATCAAGATTTTGAGCATCAGCCGATCTCGCGGTTTTCATCGGATTACGATAGACCCTGTCACGTCGCGGAAAGAGGTTGTTCTGTCGAAAACCGGCATTGGTACGGACCTATGTACCATTAGACAGGCGGAAAGAGTTCGAGAGGAATCAGCGAATGCCTGACGTCACGATTGTTTATTGGCGCGATATTCCGGCCCAGGTGATTGTGGGTAAAGGGCGTCGCGGGTCCAAGCGACAACTGCCAGAGCGTTTCGAGCAGGCCATTGACCGGGCGGCCATGAAGGTTGGCGCAGAGGACACGGATGCTTATCTGGCTGAGTGGCGCAAGGCGACCCCGTTCGAAGTTGCGGGCGATCCTGACGCCGTGGCAGATGCTGAGGCCGCCAGACTGGACGCTGAATACGACAAGGAGCGCATCAAAGCGCTGATCAACAACGACGGATGGGCCTGACCCTGCCCAGTATCTTCGACACCCTTCTTCCGCGAAAGGAACGCCTGATGGCATTGTTGAACTTCAAAAAGAAAGAGGCTCCCGTTGGCGATGCTGCCAATCCGCAGGTCGAAGCCTTCTTGCAGGACTATTCCATCGAGGTGATGCCCCGCACCGCCGAGAAAGTGGAGAACTTTCGCGACCTGTTGCCGAAAGGGACACGCGTCTATGTCGCCCACATCGAAGGCACCCCCATCGAGGACATGATCGCAACCGCCAAACGCCTGAATGCCAATGGTTTCCCGGTGATGCCGCATTTCCCCGCACGTATCATCAAAGACAAGGCAACCCTTGCGGATTGGATCGCCCGGTATCAGGGCGAAGCGGATGTCAAACAGGCGCTGCTGCTTGCGGGGGGTGTTGCCAGCCCGCACGGCGACTTTGACAGTTCCATGCAATTGATGGAAACCGGCCTCTTTGATGCCGCAAGGTTTGAGCGGCTGCATGTTGCAGGCCACCCCGAAGGCAACCGTGACATTGATACGGATGGCTCCATGTCCAATGTGACCGCTGCCCTGAAATGGAAAAACGACTTCCAGAGCCGCACGGACGCCAAGATGGCGCTGGCCACGCAGTTCGCCTTTGACGCCAAGCCCATCATCAAATGGGCAGATGATCTCGCGGCAGAGGGCATCACCCTGCCCGTTCACATCGGTATCGCGGGCCCTGCCAAGCTGCAGACACTGATCAAATTCGCCATTGCCTGCGGTGTCGGCCCGTCACTCAAGGTGCTGCAAAAACGCGCGATGGATGTGACCAAACTGTTGCTTCCTTATGAGCCCACAGAGGTGGTCGCTGAACTGGCCGCGCACAAGGCCGCCCACCCGGACTTCAACATTTCCAATGTGCACTTCTTCCCCTTGGGCGGCATCAAGACCAACGCCGCCTGGGCGATCCAACATGGTGGCGATGCTGCCACCCCTGCAAACGCCTGATCCAAGGACAGCTTCATGACCCGCACTATTGTCGAATCCAAAAGCAAGACCGCCATCATCGGCTTTGACCAGCCGTTCTGCGTGATCGGCGAACGGATCAACCCCACAGGCCGCAAGAAACTGGCGCTTGAGCTCGAAGCGGGGGATTTCTCAACCGTCGAGGCCGATGCGATCGCGCAGGTTGCCGCAGGCGCTACGGTGCTGGACATCAATTCCGGGGCGGTTTTCACCAATAAAATGGCCGAAGATACCCGCTATGCGGACAACAACTTCGTCGAACCGCCCCTGATGAAGGAACTGGTAGAGCGCGTACAGGCCATTGTGGATGCACCGCTTTGCATCGACAGTTCGGTGCCGGGTGCCTTGGAATCGGGGCTTGAAGCCTGCGAAGGCCGCCCGCTCCTCAATTCCGTAACCGGTGAAGAAGAACGCCTGGAACTGGTGTTGCCGCTGGTGAAGAAATACAATGTACCGGTTGTGGCGATCTCCAACGACGACACCGGTATTTCCGAAGACCCGGATGTGCGTTTCGCCGTCGCCAAGAAAATTGTGGAACGCGCAGCTGATTTCGGCATTCCCGCGCATGACATCGTTGTTGATCCGCTGGTGATGCCCATCGGTGCGATGGCCACGGCGGGTCATCAGGTGTTCACGCTGGTGCGGCGCTTACGCGAAGAGCTTGGCGTCAACACCACATGCGGGGCGTCCAACATCTCCTTTGGTCTGCCGAATCGTCACGGGATCAACAATGCGTTTTTGCCGATGGCCATGGGTGCAGGAATGACCTCTGCGATCATGAACCCGGTTGCCCTGCCCGTTCCGGCTGCGAAAATTGAGGCGAAGAAACTTGAGTTGATCGCGGCCGGCGTGGTTTTCCCTGACGACATGGATCTTGAACTCTTCTGCCAGCTCACCGGGCTGGGATCCACCAAACCACGCCCGGGTAAAGAAATGGAAGCCATTCGTGCGGCCAACTTCCTGACCAATAACGACCCGCACGGCGGGGCCTGGATTGCCTTCAACAAAGAAGCGCCCAAACCCGGCCAGGAAGGCAGAGGGCGTGCCGGACGCACCGGTGGTCGGCGCCGTCGCGCATAAGATCGCAGAAATCACACGACAGGAAGCTTCGATGAAAATTCATCGGAGCTTTTTTCGTTTTTGATGTCGTTAAGGATCACCCTGACAAGCTGGTTGCCCGATTTTCTTGGAAAAGATTTTCGCGGGTAACCGAGTTTTAACGCACTGCCATCTACAACCGCTGACATCCAGTAAAGCAGCCGATGTGGAGAGAGTGATGCACCCACAATTTTCTAGCGACTTGGGGAGGACGTCATGAGCACTCCCGTCACTCTACCCGCCCGACTTGATCTATCCGCTGCATCCGCGCTGATGACGACCCTCAAGGAGCACACGGATGGCGATCTCGTCATGGATCTCTCCGAGGTCAAGCATCTTGGTGCCTTGTGTTTGCAAGTCTTGATCTCCGCGTCTGACAAGGCTGTAGCGGCTGGGCGCTCTGTCTCGCTCATCAACGCCTCCGACCGCGTTGTTGATCAATTACGTGTCATGGGCATGACACCTGAAATTATCACCCGGGGACGCCAATGACCTTAGAAATACTTGCTGTCGATGACAGCCGTACGATGCGCGATATGATCAGACTGGCCTTACTGCCAGCAGGGTTTAACGTCCATACCGCTGACGATGGCGTGCACGGGATCGAAGTTCTGGATGGCATAGAACCCGATGCAATTATCACGGATATCAACATGCCGCGGATGGATGGTTTCGGCTTCATTGATGCCGTTCGAGGTCAGGACAAACACCGCGCTACACCCATCCTTGTTCTGACAACCGAAGCGGCACCGGAACTCAAGGCTCGCGCCAGAAGCGCTGGAGCAACAGGCTGGATCGTCAAACCCTTTGATCCTTCAAAGCTTATCAAAGCTCTGCAAATGGTCGCTGGTTAAGAGGTAGCAATGTCCGATCCAAATGACCCAATGGCCGAGATTCGAGCCTCATTCTTCATTGAATGCGAAGAGCTGCTGGAGGCCTTGCAAGACGGACTCCAGTCTCTGGATGACGGCGACGATGATCCTGAAACAATCAACATCGTCTTTCGGGCTGTCCACTCGATAAAGGGAGGTGCTGGTGCATTTGGGCTCGAAGCGCTTGTCAGATTTGCGCACCGCTTCGAGACCGTCCTGGACGAGGTACGCGCCGGTCGCATGACACCCGACGCCGAAGCATTGAAGATTTTTTTCCAATGCGCCGACCATCTTTCTGACCTTGTACGTATCAGCCGGGATGATGGCGACCTGCCCGAGGACGAAACCGCCAACTTGCTGACACTCCTCAACGGGCTCTTGGGCGAAGACGGGGCACCGGAAGATGAGGAAGCAGAAGAGGAAGAGATTGACTTCCAACCGGCCGTTTTGTCGCTGGATCTTGATCTGGGTGGAGATGTGGAAGACAGCGACCTGCCTGAATTGCCTCCCCTCGAAGATCTACCTGCGGCACCTCGCAATAAATATCAGATCAGCTTCCGCCCTGAGAACGAGCTCTTTGAAACGGGTAATGAACCGTTTCACATGTTGCGTTCATTGGATGAAATGGGCGATTGCATTGTCACTTGCCACACCGACAAGCTGGTCGAATTTGATGTTTTGGTTCCTGAGCAATCCTACCTCTATTGGACCGTCGAGTTGGAATCTGACGTTGAGGAAGCAGAAATTGACGCCGCTTTCGAATTTGTTGAGGGCCTTTGCGTTTTAGAAATATCTCAAGTGGCCGAAGAAACGAATCCGATCGTATTGGAAAGTGACGAGCCAATTGACGAGACGCCCGGCGAGCTTGCATTGGAAGGCACAAAAGCAGATGCAACGCCCGCACCGAGCGCAGTGTCGCTAAAACCTGTCCCTTCAGCAGAAGTCAGCACCGAAGACTTGCCGCGAACTGCTGAAGTCGAAAAACCCACGCTCCCGGATACCAAACCCGCCTCGTCGACCACTAGACAGTCGTCACCTGCTGCAGCAGCAAAATCGGTCGTCAGAGTGGATCTTGATCGCATCGAACGCCTCGTAAATCTTGTTGGCGAATTGGTAATCAACCAGGCAATGCTGTCACAAAGTCTCGAAAGTTCAGGTCTCTCGCCGCATTCCGACGCAATGAATGGTCTCGAAGAGTTCCAACGTCTGACCCGCGACATTCAAGACAGCGTTATGATGATCCGCGCGCAGCCAGTCAAATCGCTTTTCCAGCGAATGTCTCGCATCGTTAGAGAAGCATCAGCGGCGGTCGGAAAAGACGTCCGGCTGCATACTCAAGGCGAAGGAACGGAAGTCGACAAGACTGTCATCGAAAGACTTGCTGACCCATTGACCCACATGATCCGAAATGCTGTAGATCATGGTTTGGAAAGCTCCGAAGATCGCTTGGCCGCAGGCAAATCCGAACAGGGTCGTGTGAATTTGAGCGCTGCCCATCGCTCAGGCCGCGTCGTCATTGAAGTTTCGGACGATGGTGGGGGCATCAATCGCCCCAAGGTGCTGCAAATCGCAATAGATAAGGGTCTGATACCTGAAGACGCCAATCTGTCCGATTCAGAAATTGACAACCTTCTATTTTTGCCAGGATTTTCTACCGCAGCAGTTGTTTCAGATCTATCGGGCCGCGGGGTTGGTATGGACGTCGTCCGGACATCGATCCAATCATTGGGCGGGCGCATCACGATTACATCGACACCAGGCGTTGGCACGACCTTCTCCATCTCTCTCCCTTTAACCCTGGCTGTACTGGATGGCATGGTGGTTCAAGTGGCCGAGGAAACGCTCGTACTCCCCTTGAATGTGGTTATTGAAACTTTAACCCTGGCCAATGACGATGTCGAAATGGTTCGCCCCGGCGCGCACGTTGTTCGCGTTCGCAGCGGGTTCGTTCCACTGTTCGATCTGGGTAAGGAACTTGGATATCGCGATCCAATCTCAGATTATGAGGGTTCTGTAGTGCTACTGATTGCGCATGAAGATGGATCACGTGCAGCACTCATAATTGATAGCATTCAAGATCAACGGCAAGTTGTCATCAAAGGGTTGGACGATAGTTTCTATCGGGCACCGGGAATTGCGGCGGCAACCATCCTCGGCGATGGTCAAATCGCCCTTATTCTCGACGCCTCAGATATCATATCCAACGCAATTTGCGCCACCGGATCACCACCCGCGCAATCACTAACAGGAACGTCAGCATGAGCGAGAAAGATATGTCAGATTCAATCGAGCTGCTCACTTTTCAATTGGCAGACCAAGAATATTCCCTCGACATAATGTCCGTGCGAGAAATCCGAGGGTGGACACGTACGACGCCGCTTCCGCACGCTCCAAGTTACATGAAGGGAGTGATCAACCTGCGCGGGACTGTCCTTCCGGTCATGGATCTGTCCGAACGACTGGGGCTTAAACCCCAGAAACAAACAGACCGAAACGTGATTATCGTTGTGAATCACGAAGATGTAATGACAGGACTGCTTGTAGACGCCGTTTCTGATATCATTGCGTTGACTTCGGAAGATCTCCAACCTCCCCCCGAGATGCAATCGAGCGGAAGTACAAATGTCGTAAGTGCGCTAACGTTGATCGATGAAAGGATGATCCGGGTTTTGGATTTGAGTTCGATTGTGATGTCAGTTCAAAGCACAGCAGCCTAATGCACAAGCCATCCTCTGAAACCGTAATTGACACCGATAGTTTCAATGCTCTTGCGGAGCTTGCATACCGAGAAAGCGGTTTGCAACTGGCTATTGAAAAGACTTCGATGCTGCAGTCGCGCTTGCGCCATCGCTTGAGTGCACTCGGTTTGCAAGATTTCGCAAATTATAGCGCTTTCGTTTGTTCTGAGGAGGGCAAAACCGAGCGCCGACACATGATTTCTGCCTTGACCACGAATGTTTCGCATTTTTTCAGGGAGAAACACCACTTTGAAATATTAAAAAGGCACATTCAATCAGAACTACTGCCAAGACTTCGTTCAGGTGGACGCGTTCGCGTTTGGTCCGCCGGTTGCTCAAATGGTCAAGAAGCTCTTTCCATCGCAATGACTTTCCTAGAGCTTGCCATAGAAGTTGCTGAGCTAGATTTGCGAATTCTGGCAACCGACATTGATCCGTCCGTTATCCAATTCGCGAAGAAAGCCAGCTACCAGAAGCGCCTGGTTGAAAACATACCGGAAGACTTGCTGCAGAAATACTTTACACGTTCAGAAAGTGAAGGTGACAGCTTCTATGTGGCGAGCGAAAAAATATTGCAGCTGGTTAGATATAGAGAACTCAACCTCTTGTCAGATTGGCCTATTACGCAAAGAATAGATGTGGTTTTCTGCCGAAACGTCGTGATCTACTTTGATGTCCCTACGCAAAACCTTCTTTGGCCGCGCTTCAAAGAGGTTCTCGGACCTGCCGGAATTCTATTTCTTGGACATTCCGAGAGGATTTCAAACCCCGAATCTTTTGGCTTTGCTTCAGATGGTCCAACTACATATCGCGCCAGCGTTCTCGGTGCCGGCTCCTCCAACAGTCTAAAGGATTAGTATCATGTCACTGCGTGACCAAATAAGAATAATGGTTGTAGATGATATGTCGACAAGCCGCGGTTTAATCACGCAAGCTCTAGACGCATTTGGGATTCGAAATGTTTCGACCGCAGAAAACGGAGTCGATGCGTTGAAGTCGTTGGCAACACACCCCGTGCATCTTGTGATTTCAGACTACAACATGCCTCAAATGGATGGATTGCAATTGTTGCATCAGCTTAGATCTTCTCCAAAAACAAAGGGAGTGGGTTTCATATTAATTACTGGCCGAGCAGAGCAGCAGATTGTTGATCATGGCAAGAAACTAGGAATGAACAACTATCTAAAAAAACCTTTCGAGCAATCAAACTTGCGAAACTGTATTGAAGCCGTAGTAGGTCGCTTGTAGATGCATAACGAAACACCCCAAGCGGATCACATAAGCTTAATCGTTGGGAGGCTTTCCAGTTACTTGGATAAATTGGCAGGTCAAGTATTTGATATTGAAGAAGCAATTGGGCAAACACTGTCGAACAATTCGGTTTCAAACAAAAACGCTATTACAGATTTACAGGCGTTGGACTTTCTAAGGCAATCACTTGAAGATCTCGCCTTGATGACGTTGCTTCTAAGCGATTGCGGCAAATGTAGCGTTTCGGCGAGTATGCTGGGAGCAATTGGTGACAAACTAAAGCTACGAACAACGCGCCTATTGCTCGATGGTCAAGAGCCCAATCAGTTCGGTCACGATCAAGAATCTTTGGGTGATTTGGATCTATTCTAACGTTTGCGTCGTCAGATTCTTTAGAACCGAATGTGGCTTAAGCTAGTAGAGAATTCGACCCGGCCGGATCATTCTACAATGCAGCGAATTTTCTGTGATCCAAGCTCCGCGATTAGCCTGTCTTTCGATTGACCCTTTCCGTTAACGCTGTCTTAGTCCCCTAGCACTCTGCCAAAGTTGATTTGGCTTTCGAGACGAAATTGATAGTCCGGAAATGGTATTCGGGTGAAGATACCAGAAGGACAGTTCGATCATCCGGCTGCAACCGCAACACCCTAACTCCATCTGGAGCATCGACCTTGTTCACAGCAAGCTGAGCAACGGACGCGCATACAAAATACCGCCGATGCTCGGCGAATATACCCAGAAAGCGTTGTGCGTCGTGGTCAAAACAGCTTCAACTAGTGCTTCAACGGGGCGCCGCATCGCGAAGTACAGAACGCAAAATGCTTCCACGCGGCAATCCCCTTAGTTATTAAGGAGGTACATTAGTAAAACGCAATCTGCTTTCAATTTCTATATGGTGTCACGCCATCGATCCTCCTGTTTCGTCTTTCGTTATTGCAAGCCCAGAGCCATCGCGTGGTGTGATCTTGACCTCCTCGATGCCGTTGGAGTGATTACCGCCCAAGCCATTCAGTAAAGACGGTTCGCTTTTAGTTTCGGCATGTGCTCTCTGCTGCGGTTCACTCAACCGGGCTTAGATCAACCCGAATCCAGCGTTTTCGGCCCAGCTCTGGAAACTGCTACCGACATACTCCAGGCCGTTATCAACAGATATCGCAAGCGGCTCCGGTCAGATAAAGCGCACGACATCTATGAAAACGTCAAACGTTCACCGGGTCAGTTTCGCGCTTTTGGATTCACAGTTTCGACAAATTGAACGAACCAGAAATACGCATTTTGAATCAGCGACTTGGGGTGCAACTAGAAAAGACGTCTAAGTTACTAAAACAGCTCAATTTCGTTGCCGATATCTGGCGCAACATCAATCGTTGTCAAAGTTTCTATTGCAGCATCTCCACGAACTTTTTGCATCACCTTCCCGCTAGACGGCCAGAATTTCAACTGACGGGCGGTCTCCCCACCCAGTGAATGGCCCTCGCAAATGATGTTCTCCTGCTCAAGAAAGTGAAGAATAAACTCACTGTTTTGTTGACCTATATCGCTCAATCCCGAAACCATTCGAGCGCCACCAAAAGCCTTTGCCCTGAGGCGGTCCCGTTGACCGCCGTATTTCAAAATCCCGTTAATCAACAGTTCCATCGCATTGATGCCCGCGAGGTTGCAAACTCCCGCCTTTGACGTGCTCGAAGTCAAGAGCATATGGTTCATCCCGCCCACCCCGGCTTGGGGATCCCAAAGGCAACAAGAAACGCAAGACCCCAACAATGTACTAATGACCATATCCGGGTTATTTCCTATCGCCTGCTCGCCTTGCGTTATGTGGACATTTTGAAGCGACATTAGCTCAGGGTACTTTGACTTTGTCGGGGCGACCGCCGCTTGGCGGAATGACTTTCGGCAATGGCTTGACCGATTTTGTCCACCGGCACTTCCTGTTGCACTGCACCGATTGCTTTGGCGGCACGCGGCATTCCGTAGACAACGCAGGTGTCCTCGTCCTGCCCGAATGTTACAGCACCCGCTTTGGCAAGCTTAAGAAGGCCGTCAGCGCCATCTTTACCGAGCCCCGTCAGAAGCGCCGCAGAAACATGCTTCGCCTCGGTTTCAGCGGAAGCAAACAGAACGTCAACAGACGGACAGTGTAGCGCTGGCGGATCATTAGGAACATGAAAGCAATGCCAACTGCCATTTACCCTTCGTATCTCCGTATGCTGACCGTTTCCCGGAGCCAGCACAATGTCCCCGCGTTGCAGGGCGACATTCTCCCGGGCGAGAAACACATTCTGCGGAAGATGCCTGTTCAAACGCTCAGAAAAGCTTTGAAGAAAATTACCGGGCATATGCTGAACCACGACGACCGGGGGACCATTTGCAGCCAGGTTGGGTAATACGGTCTCAAGCGCAGCAACCCCGCCGGTCGAAGCACCAATAAGAATAATGGCGCCTCGCCTACAGGGAGGATTTGAACTTCTCGCAAGGTTTTTTTGATCAATATCCTGCGCCGTGCGCGCAGAAGAAGCGCGGCTCGATAGCTGCCCTGGCCGCGTGCAGGCCGCGTGATATACGCGTTCACAAATGTCCTGAGTCAATTCTTCGCCAAAACGTTTGGAAGGTTTGACCATGCAATCGATCGCGCCGCGAGAAAGAGCCTGAATAGCGGCCTCACTTCCGGCTGCGGTCAGGCTGGACATCATGACAACCGGCATCGGCCGCGCCCGCATCAGCCTGGTCAGGAATTCCAGCCCGCTCATGCCGGGCATTTCTATGTCCAAAGTCAGGACGTCCGCGCTATTTGAACGCAAAAAATCGCGCGCTTCGACGGCATTGGCGGCTTCGGCGACAACCTCAAGTCTCGCATCAGACGCGAGCACCGTCCGCAGCCACGCCCGCATCACGCGAGAATCGTCAACTATCAGTACTTTTTTCGGCGCTGCCGTGCCAAACAAAGCAGTTTCTGTGTGGAGCCCTGTCACGTCAAAATCCTGTGCCAAGCAAAAGCGGGTCACCCCGCTTGAAACTCAGGTATGGCAAAGACTCATGAAGCGAAAATTAATACGCGAAGAGTTTCACGCGATGAGGACGCAACCATCAATTGGATCGTGCAGCGTAGCAAAGATTTAAGCGGCATGCTCTGCGATCAACTGGCGCGACACGATCAACCGCATGATTTCATTGGTCCCTTCAAGGATTTGGTGAACGCGCAGGTCACGCACAATTTTTTCGACGCCATAGTCCGCAAGATAACCGTAACCGCCATGTATCTGCAGCGCATCATTGGCGACGTCAAAGGCGACATCTGTCACAAATACCTTGGCCATTGCACAAAATTTCGTTGCATCCGCCGCCTGGCTGTCGAGCTTCCAGGCCGCTTGTCGCAAGAAGATACGGGCAGCCTGCAATTTGACCTCCATATCCGCCAGTTTGAACTGCAACGCCTGAAACTGATCGATGGATTTGCCAAAGGCCTTGCGTTCAGCTGCATATGCAAGGGCCGCATTTAACGCCGATTGCGCGCCGCCCAAAGCAGAAGCCGCAATATTGAGGCGACCACCGTCGAGCCCGGCCATTGCATAGGAAAACCCGCGACCTTCGTCGCCGATAAGGTTTTCTGCAGGCACCGCGCAATCATCGAACTGAACCTGTGCCGTGGGTTGCGCGCGCCAGCCCATCTTGCTTTCCAGCCCGCCGTAGGACAACCCGTCACTGCCGGCTTCAACGACGATGGCCGAAATGCCTTTGGGCCCATCCTCTCCGGTTCGCACCATGCTCAGATAAGCATCGGAATATCCACCGCCCGAGATGAAGGCCTTCGATCCGTTGAGCACGTATCCTTCATTGGTGCGGGCTGCACGGGTTCTCAAAGCCGCCGCATCGGACCCGGAGCCCGGTTCGGTCAGGCAGTAGGAAAAGATCGTGTCCATCCGGCACATTCCGGGCAGCCATTTTTCCTTGCTTTCTTCCGAGCCAAATTTGTCGATCATGCCCCCGCACATATTGTGTATCGACAAAAAAGAGGCCACGGCCGGGCAAGACATCGACAGCGCCTCGAACACGAGCGTGGCGTCCAGCCTGCTCAATCCCGAGCCACCGTAGGCGTCCGACACGTAGATGCCGCCAAGCCCAAGCTGGGCCACCTGTGGCCAAAGCTCCTTGGGTATTGTGCCCAGGGTTTCCCACTCACGCGCAAACGGAGCGATATGCTCTTGCCCAAATGCAAAGGCCATATCAAAAATTGCGGTTTGTTCCTCTGATGCGGCAAAATCCAAGAGACCGCCCCTCCCCTGCTATGGCACCGGCCAGGCGCACTGATCGGTTTGTCGGTTTTGAGATACCATCAAACGGCAGCGCTGCAACAGGGTTTCAAACGAAGTCGATGTGTCTGTAAAACGGCATTTCACGCAAACGCACGCCCGTTGCAGCAAAGATCGCATTGGCGAGCGCCGGTGCGGCAGGCGGCACCGGTGGTTCGCCGATGCCCCGGATTTTTGTCGCATTTTCCAACCCCACCACCTTGATGTCCGGGGTCTGATGAAATCGCATGCCTTCTGCGTCATAATAATTGGCCTGTGTCACCCGGCCCTCAGAGAAAGTGATCTCAGAATTAATGGCATGGCCCAAAGCCCAGACCACGCCCCCCTGAACCTGGTTTTCGAAATTCACCGGGTCCACCACACGCCCGACATCGGCAGCCACAAAAACCTCGTTTATTCGGATTCCCTCCGGGGTCTGCGTGACATCAATGACCTCGGCCACCGGCACACCAAAGGAATTCACAAAGGCAACGCCCCGACCGCTGCCTTCAGGGACTGGCCTTCCCCAGTCTGACATCTCCGCCACGGCCTCGATCACGGCCCGTGCCACGGGATCAGTGACCAGCCGCAAGCGTTCGGCAATCGGATCGGCCCCTGCTGCCACAATCAATTCATCAAAGGCCGATTCTGCGAAAAACCCCGCCGTAGACGCCCCCACCGATCGCCAGGAGCTTGTCGGCGCAAGTTCCGGTGCCGCGAAGGCCGCAACCCGAAAATTTGGAATTTCATAGGGGGCATTCCATGCGCCGGCCGCGATTTGCGTGTCGGGGCCCGGCACCGGCATTCCGACGCGGCCCATTTGACTACGTACGGCAGAGGGCGTCGCAATTTCCAGATCGAGGGCCGCAACCTGACCATTGTGAACCTTGCCCCGGGCACGGGCCATTCCAATCTGACGCGGATAGTCCTGTGCGAAATCCTCTTCGCGGCTGAAGGTCAGCTTGACTGGCGTGCCTTTGATATGCAGGGCGATTTCGGTTGCGCGGTCTATGCTATCGAATTCAAGTCGATGACCGAAACTGCCGCCTGCAAATTGGTTATGAAAGAAAACCTGATCCGGGCTGAGCCCCGTTTGGTCGGCAACGCGCTTCTGCACAAAACGCGGCATTTGATGAGAGGCCCAGACATCGGCGCGCTGGTCTGTGACGCGGACAATCGCATTCAGGGGCTCCAGCGGCTGATGCGCGACATAGGGGGCTCTATATTCAACCGCCACATCCGGTTCGGTGCCGATGACCGCATCGACGTCACCCTCTTTGCGCCAGATCTTATCAAGATACTCGGGCGAAAAAGCCCCCTCCACAGCGGCCCAGTGATCTTCCTGCTCCGCAGGATATGGGGCTGGCTGCCACTCGTACTCAATGGCATCAAGCGCCTGCATGGCGTACCAGGTGTTCTCTGCAACGACGGCAACGCCACCTTTCACGGGAAGAATGCGCTGCACCCCGCGCATGGTTTCGGCGGCACTGGCGTCAAAACCCGCCAGCCCTCCGCCCTTGTTGGGGTTGCATTTCACGGATGCCAACACCATCCCTTCGACCTGCAAATCAATGCCGTAGCGCAGCCCACCCGTCGATTTTGCGAGGATGTCGGTCCTTTGCATTGGTTTCCCGATGAACCGCCATGCTTCAGGGGGCCGCAGGGTCACCTCCGTGACAGGTTGTATTTGCGCAGCATCCGACGCCAAAGCGGAATATGGGATTTCCCCGCCATCCGGCAGAATGACCACGCCGCGCGCCGTTTTCAGCTCTGTTGCGGCAAAACCGGTTTGCGTCGCCGCAGCGGCCTTGAGGGTCTCGCGGGCAATCGCGCCTGCCATGCGCAGCTTGTCGAAGCTGTCGGGCACGGTTGTGGAGCCCCCTGTCACCTGCACGCCTGCGAGTTTGATCAGCACACCCATGGCGTCGCGTATGGTTTCAGCACCCCAGCTTGTGTCGGTCGACATAAACGGAACCGCCTCATCAGCCATGGCGGTATTGTAATACGCAGGATCCGGTTGCGCCTGTTCGATATCATATTGGCCGGGTTCAAGATCAAGCTCTTCGGCAATGAGCATGGCTTGCAGGGATGACGCCCCCTGCCCCAGATCCACATGCGGGAGGATCAGGGTCACGCCACGCGAGGTGACCCGCACAAACGAGTTGAAACTGGCGTCACCCGGGCCCAGCCCCGCCGTCAGGGGGTTCGCATGCGGGCGCATCACGCGGTAGGTGCCAAAGGCGACGCCGCCTGCAACGGCCACCGCGCCCATGATCAATCCACGGCGGGTCAGCGTGCCAATCTGAGACATCGGGCTCCTCCCATGCATAGGTTGCCTCAGACTAACTTGCCGGGCCTGAGGCGAAAACCCCGCCCAGGCACCGGCTCACAAGAACCTCGCGTCACCTGAAGGGTTAGTGACCGGTCATTTCCAGATAGCCGCGCCCAGCGTGACTGCCACGGATGGTGACGGGGCCTTCCCAATAAGGGATCGACGTGGCCATCCAGGCATCAGGGTTCAGCGCTTCGACCGTGACATCCACGCCTTTTTCCGGCAGCTGCGCCCGCCAAAGGGTCGGGATTTGCCGCCCTGCGACCGTGCTGGTCGCCAAGGGCTCCGCCCTGAAGGCACCATCGGCAAACGCTGTGGCGCCCCCTTCCGTATCAATCCAGGTCGCGGCCGTATACTCGCCGCCTTCCGTGTCACGCAGGGTGAAACCCATCAACCGGTCCCCGCCGTCAAAGGCCATGGAGAACCAATCCCAGCTGACCTGAGACGCCCCCAGG
This sequence comes from Roseobacter sp. EG26, assembly GCF_049830555.1. NCBI lineage: Bacteria > Pseudomonadati > Pseudomonadota > Alphaproteobacteria > Rhodobacterales > Roseobacteraceae > Roseobacter > Roseobacter sp. EG26. The sequence goes on along the minus strand of NZ_JBNBLH010000001.1, from coordinate 683,207 downwards.
GGCTGTGATGCCCATTCCCTGTCCATCCAGGCGTGACCGGTGACGGCAATATCCCCCTGCGGTAGGGTCAAGGTCCCGGCTATATCGAAAAATGGCTGCGAATAGTAATAGCTGGCGCGTCCGGATGCCGATTTCTGAGAATACCCACCGTCCCCATGCAGGACCAGCGGACCTTTGGCCTCAAGCTGCATCCGGTAGGAAAAATCGGTCCCGCTGGCGCGCAATGCCAGCTTGTCGAGGGTCGGCCCCCGCATATGCCAATCATCTATCCAGGCTTCAAAAGGTGCGGCCTTTACACCTGCTTGCCCAATCCCCCCGCGGGCGCGCCGTTCTGCAACATGATGATCTGTCGGCGTCGTAACAGCCGCATGCGCCAGCCAAAGCTGCGGACTGTCCCAACCGGGCCTTTCCACGGGCTCCAGCGCGCTGCGAAACAGGGTCCATTGCAGCCCGTAGGCCACGCCGTCGGCGTCGCGGAGATTTGCGGTCAGATACCACCATTCGATCCGAAATTCCGGGTGCGAGCCATGATCGTTGGGGAAATCAAAGACATACCCGCGCTGTGGTAAGGCAAATCCCTCGGCATCGCCGCCCAATCCGGCAAAGCCCTGCGCCATTGCCGCCGCACCCAACCAAATATTGACGAAACACAACGATATAAATGGCTTAACGTTCATTGCTAAACACCCTAAGCAGTTTGTCAGGTGGCGTTCGGGCCAATCGGATGGCGGGCCAGACTGCCGCCAACAAGGCCGCGAGAAGCGTTAACGCCCCAAGCTGGAGGTATTCTGCCGGAAACAGGAACATCGGCAGCCGCCAGCCAAATGCCTCAACATTGACGACCGCTAAAAGCACCCAGGCTAGTGCCAGGCCCAGTGGTATGGCAAATATCCCAGTGACAAGTGCCAGACACAATGCGCGCAGCACCTCAAGAAAAGCCAGATGTCGGCGCGTGAGCCCCAAGGCCCAAACCGGTGCAAGTTGCGGCAGGCGAAGTGTCGCGAGCGTCAGCAGGCTGATCAGGATCGCCAGACCTGCGACCGAGAGGGTCAAGAGATTGAGCGCGGAAGTCACCGAAAACGTCCGTTCGAATACGGACAGAGAAAAGGCCTTGAGTTGTTTCTGATCAATCAACGCCTCGCCAGTCAGATCATATTCAGCCCTCAAATCAGCCGCCAAGCCAACCGGATCATCGGTCCGCAGGCCGAAATGCGTTGCCTGTTTTTGCGGGTAACGTTGCGAAAATGCGGCCTCGGCAATGATCACCTGCCCCTCGGAGTTGCCGTAATCACTGTAGACGCCCAGAACCCGGTCACCTGTTGCAAGCATATCCCCGGGATGCAAATCATTGCGCCGCGCCAGTTGCTCGTTGATCAGGGCCCCTTCGCCCGCCGCCAGCCTGTCCCAGACATCCGGTACAGAATGCAAGACAGGCCAATTCTCACGGTAGGTCGCATCATCCCGCAAGCCGTAGATTTCGGCAGGAAGCCTGGCGATGCGGGCATCAACCGACATGATGGGCAAAACGGTGACCCCTCGCGCCGCAAGATCAGCAACAATGACATTGGCCTCCTGTGGTGTCGCCAACCTGAGATAAAGCTCAGAAGACAAGCGCTGATCGAGATAGCCGGTAAAGGTCAATCTGAAACTCGACACCATCGTCGAGACGCCGATATTCGCGGCCATGGCCAGAAGCAGTGCCATCAGGGCCATGGAAAGCCCCGGCAACTGCTGCCTGCTGTCGGCCCAGAACCATTGCGCCAAAACGCCTTTGCTAAGCCGTCCGGCGCCTTCGAGCGCCAGTGCCAGAAACAACGGCAGGCAAAAGGCAGCCCCCAGAAGCAGGCAAGCGAGCAATGAGAACCCTGCGATCAACCCTTGCCCCCAGATGCTCATGACCACGCCCGCCGCCAGAAGCAGCATCGCCACGCCCGCCAGCCAGCGCCCGGAGGCCAGCGCATGCATGCTCATTGCGCGAGGGTGGTTGAAGGACAAGAGGGGCATACGTGCAAGCTTGATCAAAGCGGCCACAGCCGCCACACCGGTGCCCGCAAACGCCATTCCCAGACCTGAGAGCCACCAGGATGGGCGCAGCCGGAGTTGTCCGGAAATATCCGCGCCATAAAGACCGCGCAGTGTTGCCGCCACATCCGGTAACAAGGCCGCTGCAATGAAATAGCCCAGCGCCACACCCAACCCGCCCGCGACGAGCGCAAACACGCCAAGCTCCAATGCCAGAAGGATCATCAGATGTCGCAGCGGCATGCCCATGGCGCGCAAGGTCCTGAAAACACCCCGACGCTGTTCAAACGCGAGGCCCACCGCGCCGTAAACGATGAAGAGGCCAACCGCAAAAGACAAAAGGCCGAATGCCGTGAGGTTCAGATGAAAACTCCGGGTCAGCCGTGCAACGTCATTTTGGCCGGTTCTGCCTTCTACGACATATTGTTCCGGAAGCGGCGGCAGTCCGATGGGCTGAACGGGATCGACAATCAGACGCGTAATCTGGTCGGGCGCTTCTAAAACCTGCTGAACGGTCGAGATATCCCCAAGCGCCGTTCCCCGGGACCGACCGGCATCCCCCTGAACTTCTACATCAATATTGGCAAAGATCGCGAGGTCATCGGGATGCACCCGCAAGCGCGATGCGTCTTCGATTGTGGTTTCCGTGCTCTCGAAACCGACGGGGCGCGGCATGGTCATGGGCTCAATCCCAATCATCCGCACAGTCTGACCACCGGCAGTGAAGTTGCCCTCCAGCACCGGACTGACCTGCCAGCCCATACGCCTGAGGGAAACATATTCGTCTGTGCTGATCGTGGTGCCATCGCGTTTGCGCATCTGCTCCAGATCGCCAGACGCCAAAATATCAGATGCGCGATCATAGCTGGCGCGGGCTTCGGCGTTGATCGCCTGGACACCGCACCACAAAGCTGTCGCCAATGCGAGCCCGGCAATCAATGTCGCCAATTGCCAGGGATTCCGACGCCAGTGCGACATCAAGGCCATCAGCCCCGGTCGTGTCATGATACCGCCGCCTGAGCGGGCACGCCTTGAACCCGACCGCGCGACAGGGTCAACCTGCGCTGCATCCGGGCCGCCTGACGGGTCGAATGGGTCACCATGAGGATGGCGGTTCCTGCTTCTGTCGCACTTTCCAGCATGAGCCCCAGAACCTGATCGGCTGTAGCCTCATCCAGATTTCCGGTGGGCTCATCCGCCAGTAGCAATCGCGGACGGGCCGCCAGGGAACGCGCGATCGCGACACGTTGCTGCTGACCCCCGGATATGGCTTCCGGGTATTTGTCCAGATGTTCCTGCAAGCCAATCTTTTCAGCGAGATAGGCCGACCACTCGGGGTCATGCCGCCCCGACAACCGCGCATGAAAGGCGATATTACTTGCGACAGTCAGGCTGGGGATCAGGTTGAATTGCTGAAAGATCAGCCCGATGGTCTCGCGCCGTAATTGAGCCGTCTTGTGATCAGGCAGGTCGGTGATGTCGGTGCCATCCACAACGATGCGGCCACCGCTTACCTGATCAAGCCCCCCGACCAGATGCAAAAGTGTGCTCTTGCCACTGCCTGATTCACCCTCCAGCGCAAGCGTTTCACCCGCAGCCATTTCGAATGAAACATCGGTCAAGACCTCAACCGGTTCGGCACCGGTGACATAACGTTTCGACAGATGGTCGATCTTCAGCATCCCAGGACGCCTTTGTATTTGCTCTCACTCAAGACATGGCGCATTTGCCGGAATGCGCAAGTCCGTCTGCGCCGACCTGTCGCAGCAGAAATCGCGATTACCACCGCCCGGCATAGCAATCGACCAAGTGATCGATCAGCGCCCGCACTCTGGCGGTCAGATGACGGTTTGGCGGGTAGAGCGCGTAAAGTCCCATGTCTGCGGTCTTGTAGTCTTCAAAAAGCCGTTCCAATCGCCCCTCGTTCAGCGCGGTTTCAACGGCGTAATAGGGGCTCATGGCGATGCCCCCGCCCGCGATGGCGATCCCGGCAATGGCGGCTGGGGCATTCGCGTGAAAAGCGCCGGATACATGCGCAGAATGGCTGGTACCGTTCTTGGAAAAGGGCCAGTTTTGCGGTGCGTCACGGCCATCGTTAATCAGGCAGTTATGGGTCGAAAGCGCTGCCGGGTGATCCGGTTTGCCATGCAAAGCCAGATACTCCGGTGCCGCACAGACAATGAGCGGCATGTCCGAAAGCTTGCGTGCCACCAGCGTTGAATCAGGCAAGGCACCGATGCGAATACCCAAATCGAGCCCCTCTTCGACCAGTGCCACACGTGTATCTGTCAGGCGCAAATCGAGCGTTACATCCGGATGGCGCGCCATGAATTCCTGCAAGGGCGGTATGAGTTTGGTGCTGCCAAATCCGGTCGGCGCGGTCAGCCGGATGGGACCGGATAGCGCCGTCTGGTGATCCTGAACAAGCGCTTCAAGCTCATCAAACTGATCCAGCAAAGGGGTGCATCGCTCCAGATATGCGCGACCGGAGGCTGTCAATGCCACGCTTCGCGTTGTACGGTTAAAGAGCTGCACCGCCAGCCGGTTCTCCAACTGCGCCACATATTTGCTGACAATCTTGGTGCTGACGCCCAGTCTCTTTCCCGCGGCGGTAAAAGACCCTTCCCGTGCCACCGCCACAAAGGCACGCATCGTTTCGATCTTATCCATCGGATTTGCAGCTTCGCATAATTATCCTCATTATGTTCATAAAATTTCTATATTTTAGATCATTATATTTATTTAATACATATCGTAAATCCCTGTCATGGTCAGGAATTCACCAGACCACCAGATATGACGAGGACCCGCTTAATGCCTTCTCCCATTCGCATTCATCGCTTTGCAAAATCCGGTCACAGCCACCGTGTCGAATTATTTGCCAGTCTGATCGGCATTGATCATGAGTTGATCGATGTTGATCTTGCAAACGGCGCGCAGAAATCCGAAGCCTTCTTGTCACTGAACCCCGCCGGGCAGGTGCCGGTGATCGAGGATGGCCAGAGCGTCATTTCGGATTCCAACGCGATCCTTGTCTATCTGGCGCGCAAATTTGCTCCCGACTGGTTGCCCAGTGATCCTCTGAACGAAGCGCAGGTGCAGCGGTTCTTGTCCCTCGCCGCCGGTGAGATCGCCAATGGTCCTGCCGCGGCGCGGTTGATCACCGTCTTTGGTGCACCTTTGGACGCCGACCGCTGCCAGACGATTGCGAGCATTGCTTTGGGGCGTCTTGAACAGCATCTTGAGGGCCGCGACTGGCTGGTCGGCACCCGTCCCAGCATCGCGGACGTCGCAATCTACAGCTACACCGCGCATGCGCCTGAGGGAAACGTCTCTCTTGATCCCTACCCCAAGGTACGCGCCCTGTTGGCCCGCATCGAAGCACTGCCCGGTTTCGTTCCGATGCCGGCAACCAACGCGGGCCTTGTTGCCTGAAAAACGCCACGCGCGGCGATCTGTCACCGCGTGCCCCCTTCCAGGGAGTGTCCCAATGACCCAGAATACCGGCTGGCAAGAAGCGACGTCACCGTTTCACAAAGGCGAACGCGCAGCACAGGAAATAGTTGGCGTTCGTGAAAGAGTAGAGATGATTGGGCGTCGCGGTGTAAGGGATTTCATGCCTGATCAGCACCGCGCATTTTACGAAAGCCTTCCGATGATCTTTGCCGGTCATGTAGACGCGGCAGGCTGGCCCTGGGCATCGGTCTTGTATGGCGGGCAAGGGTTCATCAGATCGCCGGATACCCGCAAATTGACGATCAAGGCGCGTCCCTTTGCTGGGGATCCGCTGGCCGCTTCGCTTCGCGTCGGCAGTGCTATGGGGTTTGTAGGTATGGGTCTCAACAACCGGCGTCGCAACCGGGTCAATGGCCGGGTCAGCCGTGTTGCGGAGGGAGAATTCGATCTGATGGTCGACCAATCCTTTGGCAATTGTCCACAATATATCAAAACCCGTGACGTTTCCGAGGTGCAGCAACCGACATCGGCACGCCCGCACGAGACGCTGACCGCCCTGGATGCAGAGGCCCGCAAGCTCATCACAGGTGCGGAAACCTTCTTTGTCGCGACGGCCAATCTCTCCGAAACGGCGGAGACGGTTGCCCATGGCGCGGACATGTCGCACCGAGGGGGCAACGCCGGTTTCGTGAAGGTTGAGAGCGACACTCTCACCATCCCGGATTTTTCCGGCAACAATTTCTTCAACACGCTTGGAAATATGATCGAAACCCCACGCGCGGGTCTTCTGTTCATCGACTACACCAATGGTGATCTGCTGATGATCAGTGGCACAACCTCCATTGTCTGGGATGCTCGCGAAGTAGCGGATTTTGACGACGCAGAGCGCTTTTGGCGCCTTAAGGTGCGTAAGATGCACCGGTTGCGCGCGGCCCTGCCGGTCAGCTGGACAGAGCAGGAGGCAGCACCAAATCTGAAAAATACCGGGTCATGGCATGATGGTTCGAAACCCTGACATAAACGACCGTGCATCACGCGGGACTAGACGAATTTGTACCTGTTGTCGTCATGGGGTGCATTTGGTAGCCGATGGAGATGGATTTCCTGTCACGTTTCGCCCCGCACGAAAATATCGCCAGCCGATTGTTGCCATTTGTTTCTGAGGCAACCGATGACGGATCGCACGACCTGTCGCATATCTTGCGTGTATGGCAAAATGTTCGAGCCCTGAGTGCCCATGAGGGCGGGGACATGGTCATTCTGACGGCCGCGACCCTGCTCCACGATTGCGTCGAGGTTCCCAAAAACGCGCCGTTGCGATCTTCGGCCTCTCGCATGGCGGCCGAGAGGGCATCTCAATTGCTGAGCGGTCTTGGCTGGGATCAGGACGCTATCAACAACGTCGCCCATGCCATCGAGGCACATAGCTTTTCTGCCAATGTCATTCCAACCACAGTGGAGGCCAGAATTCTACAGGATGCCGATCGCCTTGACGCGATTGGTCACATTGGCATTGCGCGATGCTTTTACGTTTCGGGACGGCTCAACCGGTCCATCTATGATCCTGCGGACCCCGATGCCTCAAGGCGCGCGCTGAACGACAGCACATATGCGATTGATCACTTCCACACCAAGCTGCTGCATCTCGCCGGGTCCTTCAAGACAGAGACCGGTGCCCACATCGCAAAGGACCGGCACGCGGTCATTCAAAAGTTTCTGGACGGATTGCTCAGAGAAATCTCCGCCGACCCAGCCGAGGCTGATAAAAGCTGACCAGCCAAGGCAGATCCCTCCCTCCGCGACTTGCAGATCAATAGAGTCCGGCAGTTCGGGCACGAAGTTGTACCAGCGCCAGAACCGTGTCGATGGTCGGCGTCGGTGTCTGTGTGATGCGGCCCAGCTCCTGAACGGACCCGACCAGCGCGTCGATTTCCATTGGGCGGTCTGCATCCAGATCCTGCAGCATCGACGTGCGATGTGCACCCACCGCTGCACCGCCATCGATGCGACGCTCGACGTCGATCGGGAACCTGACACCCAGCTTTTCGGCGATGGTCTGCGCCTCAACCATCATCCCGCGCGCAACATTCCGCGTGCCGGTATCTGTGCACAATACATCCAGGGTCGCATGGGTCAGCGCTGAAATCGGATTGAACGACAGGTTGCCCCAGAGCTTCACCCAGATTTCATCGCGCAATCGCGGCCGTACAGGCGCCTTCAGACCGGCGGCCATCAGAGCCTTGGACAGTGCGACGGCGCGGTCAGATTTTGCGCCATCCGGCTCTCCCAGAGAAAACCGGTTGCCTTCGATGTGCCGGACAGTGCCGGGTTCAATCACCTCTGCCGCGGGGTAGACCACACAGCCCAGTACGCGGTCAGGGCCAAACCCATTCCACTGCGCATCACCGGGATCAACGGACTGCAAGCGCGTGCCCTCAAGAGGTCCACCGATCTTGTGAAAATACCACCACGGTACGCCGTTCACACCGCTGACAATCGTTGTGTTTTCGCCGATCAGGGGCCGCATTTTTGGCACTACCGGCGGCACTGAATGGGCTTTTAGCGTGACAATCACGTAATCCTGCGGCCCCAGATCCTCAGGATCCGCACTTGCCTGGACTTGAACGCGGCTTTCGACCCCATTCTCTTCGAGCAGGGTCAGACCTCTGCTTTTCATCGCTTCAAGATGTGGTCCACGTGCAACCAGGCTGACATCGGCACCGACCTGCGCCAGTTTGACCCCCATGTAGCCGCCAATCGCACCGGCACCGAAAATACAAATTTTCATCTTACGCCTGCGCCACCAATCCCAGTTTTTCCGCAAGACCGATACGTTGCATCTTGCCGGTCGCCCCTTTTGGAATTTCCTCCATGACAATCACCTTTCGGGGAACCTTGAAATCCGCGATACGTTTTGCCGCAAAATTGCGGATGTCCTGTTCGCTGGCTGTCTGTCCTTCGTGCAGAACGACGGCTGCCGCGACATCTTCCCCCAGTTTCGGGTGAGGCAATGCAAAGGTGACCACCTGTGCAATGGCAGGATGATCCAACAACACACCGTCCACTTCCAGCGGGCTGATCTTTTCACCGCCCCGATTGATGATCTCCTTCAGGCGACCGGTCAAAACGAGATATCCATCCTCGTCAAAAGCCCCCTGGTCGCCAGTGCGAAACCACCGATGTCCTTCAGCTTGAAAGAAGCTCTTTTCATTGGCTTCGGGGTTGCCTTCGTAACCGGGTGTGACATTGGGGCCGGAAATGACCACCTCACCCGTGCCGTCGATTAAATGGTTTTCCACCTCATGAGCGATGCGCACCATAGGTCCCGCCTCAACACCAACCGCCCCGGGTTTTTGGGCGCCCGGGTCCAGCGGGTTGGAGGCCATCTGGTGGGCGGCTTCTGTCATGCCGTAGCCTTCGATGACCGGCGCATTGAAAGTTTCATTGAGCGCCAGCATGACCTGTGCCGGCAAGGAGGCTGACGAGGATCGCAGAAACCGCAAGCTTGTCTGCCTGATCACGTCTTCATTCCGACCGGCGCGCGCAAGGATTGCCTGATGCATCGTGGGCACGGCGGTATACCAGGTTGGTTGCGCCGATTTCATCCAACCGAAAAATCGCAACGCATCGAAGCCCGGTGCGCACCAGACCGAGGCGCCCGCCGCAAGCGAGGCCAATACCGCCGCGATCAGTCCATGAATATGGAACAAGGGCATCACATTCAGGCAGCGATCCGTCGCCGCGAGGTTAAGCGACATCCGGACATGATCCGCAGAGGCGGCAACATTGGCTTGCAACAACGGCACGATCTTGGGCCGCGAGGTTGTCCCAGACGTGTGCAAGATCAACGCCACATCATCGTGCTGGATTTCTTTTTTCTCTGCTATTCCAGCGCTTTCAGAGCTCAGATTGAAGTATCCAGCCGGAGCGCCAACAGGTACCCGCAAGCGGATGATGATCATGCCCAGTTTCTGTGCAACAACCAATGCCGCACCGGAATACTCCTCTGTTACGATGATGGCTTTTGCGCCTAGATCACCGAGATAGAATTCATACTCTTCTTCTCTGTAGGCCGGGTTCAACGGCGCGGTTGTCGCAACCTGAGCGACGGCGACAAAAGCGGCGGCCATCTCCGGGCCATTGGGCAGCACGATGGCGACACGGTCCGCCTTAGCAATCCCCATCCCGTTGAGCGATGTTGCCACTTCCGACGACAGATCGCGCAGGCAACCATAGGTCATCCAGGCGCGATCCGGCGCCCCGATGGCCAACCCGGTCCTGTCGTGATCAGAAATCAATGAGTGCACCGTCTTGCGCATGACCCTTCCCCTCTTGAATTTTCCAGCAACCGAGCCAGGTGCAACCCGCAATCTGGTTCATCTGAATGCTGATGCCACGAAACGCTTGATCCGGTGGGGCAGAAGCTGCCGGGCAGCACCGGTTTTGGATTTGTCGTGCATGGCGGCATGAACTCTCAAGTGCTCGGTGCTGTCAATCAACTAATTGATCACAAGCTCTTGTTTGAAGGCAATTTAAGCAGCTTGGCGTATCAGCCTTTCAGACTGCAACGCAATTTGTCCGCCCTCGCAAAAGGACTGCACCCCCCAAACCGCGTCACCAACGCTGAGGAAAGTCAGACCCATTGCGGTTGAATGGCAAAGCGCTATGGTCCTGACGAAACGCCAGTTCCTCGGGGAGACACATGCTAGATTTCGTGATTGAAACGCCACCGGTTGTCGCTTTGCCCGTGGTCGGATCGGAGGCGCTTTTCCCGGTGCGCAGAGTTTACTGTATCGGTCGAAATTATGCCGCACATGCCATCGAAATGGGGCATGACCCGGATCGTGAAGCACCGTTTTTCTTTCAGAAAAACCCTGACAACCTCGATACAAGCGGCATTTTTCCTTACCCGCCTCACTCAGCCGACGTCCATCACGAAGCTGAACTCGCAGTCATGTTGGCATCCGGCGGCACCAATATTCCCATAGAGTCGGCGCTCGACCACGTATTCGGGTATGCGATCGCCTTGGATATGACGCGCCGTGATCTTCAGGCAGAAATGAAGAAAGCCGGGCGTCCCTGGGAGATTGGCAAGGCGTTCGAACGATCCGCCCCCGTTGGTCAGGTGCATCCCGTTTCGCAAACCGGGCATTTGGATCATGGGGCAATCACCCTGACCGTGAATGGCGAAACCCGCCAGGAAGGTGATCTGAACCAGATGATCTGGAAGACCGCCGAAATGATTGCCTATCTCTCACAATATTTCGAGCTCGCAGCAGGAGATGTGATCCTCTCCGGCACACCCGCAGGCGTCGGCCCTGTCGTTAAAGGAGAAACCATGGAGGTTTTCATCGAAGGTCTGGGCAGCATCTCTGTGGCTGTTGTTTAACCGCTCCGGGGGCCTCGCCCCCGGTCGACGCCCCATCCAATGATAGGCCCGGTGCCATGACTAAATACTCCCACATCCCGCAGCGAACCGCCCTATGATCGCGGAGGTGTTAAACGCAGGTCTCGGTTGGCCCGTCGCCCTAGCTTTGATGGGAATGAGCTTTCTCGCATCGTTGATCACCGCCGGCTTCGGGATCGGCGGGGGCGTGTTGATGCTGGCAATGCTGGCTTCCCTACTACCAGCGGCGGCCGTCATACCCGTTCATGGATTGGTGCAGGTGGGGTCCAACGCCGGGCGCTGTTTCCTCTTTCGGCGCGAAATCTACACCGCCGTGATGATGCCCTTTGTTGTCGGATCCTTGATCGGGATCGTGCTGGGGGGCCTCTTTGTCGTGCAACTCGATGCGGGCGTTCTGCAAATCGCCGTTGGTCTCTTTATTCTCTGGTCCGTTCTCTTCAAGCCCCCTGCGCTGATGCGCAAATCAGCTGGCATCACCGGTGTTATCTCCAGCTTTCTGACAATGTTCTTTGGAGCGACCGGGCCTTTCGTGGCCGCCTATGTAAAATCACTGGAATTGAACCGGGTCAGCCATGTCGCAACTCAGGCCACGTTCATGACCATTCAACATCTGCTGAAAACCTTCACCTTCGGACTGCTTGGATTTGCCTTTTCTCAATGGGCGGGGCTGATTACCCTCCTCATCCTCTGCGGGTTTCTGGGCGCTATGGCGGGGCGGCTTGTACTGCTGCGCAGCAATGAAGTTGTTTTCAAACGGATATTGAGCATCATCCTGACGGTTCTCGCCCTTCGTCTGATCTATGGGGGAGCAAGCAGCCTCTTCGCATCGGGTCCCTGAAAAACACATGACGCGGATCGGCGCAGCGTTTAGGGTCGGTCCAGACGGCATCCATAACTTGCCAGCCACGACACGTATCAAACCGGGCAGCCCCTGACATCATGACCGTACTGCAAGCCTATCAAGACACCTGGGCCCGTCGCGGGATTGTCGTTCCCATTTTCATCGCTGTACGCCTGCTGAGCATTGCGGTGATACTGCCCCTGACCACCCTGATCGTCACCCTGGCAATCTCCATATCGGGTCAGGCCGCCCTCACAGATCAGGCCATCGCCCATTTCTTCTTTTCGCCCATGGGGTTTCCCATCTTCCTCGGGATTTCGGCGATCATTCTGCTGGCGTCGATCATCGGCCTCGCGGCGATGACGGTTTCATTCCAAAGCCAAAGCCAAAATAGCTTCGAAGCCTTGCACGCAACAATGATGCTGCTGGGCGAGCGGTTCTACCTACTTGCCAATTTTGCCGTCCGATTTGTTTTGCGCATCTTGCTGATCACGGCGCCTTTTGCGCTGGCGGCCGCGTTTATCGCCGGGCGCTACTTCGGTGATTACGACATCAACTATTATCTGACCGCCCGACCGCCGGAATTTTTGAGCGGGTTGGCGATGATCGCAGTGCTTATGGGCGTGATGCTGGTGATTCTGTTGCAACGCCTGCTGCTCTGGGCCGTGGCGCTTCATCTGGTGCTCTTTGACAATATCCATCCACGCGACTGCTTTGCGCGGAGTGCCGAGACCATGGCGGGTCAACGCTGGCGTCTTCTGCGCGGCCTGTTGATCTGGTTGGGCATCCGCACCGTCTTGGCCTTTGTTCTGGCATTGGTTTTCGGGTGGCTGATCCGTCATGCGGCAGATGGGTTCGGCGCGGCCTTGCGCACCAAACTGACCTTTGCCATGTGCCTTGCTGCGGCCTGGACGGTCTGTGGTATGATCCTGAGCGCCATCGCATTGGGTGCTTTGGCCCGACTGCTCTACAGGCTTCATGACGATGACCACCCGGTCAAACCACTCGATGTACCCGCCACAGCCAGTTTTTTGAGACCGCGGTGGATGCTCTTGGGCGCGATCGCCCTCGCGCTGTTTGGGATCGTGGGCGGTGGTGTGCTCATCAACCGCGTGCAAAGTGCGGAAACCATAGAAATCATCGCCCATCGGGGGGCTGCGGGTGTGCGCCCTGAAAACACGCTCGCCTCGATCCGCAAAGCCGTCGAGGACGGGGCCGATTGGGTAGAAATTGATGTCCAGGAAACGGCGGAGGGTGAGGTCGTTGTCATGCACGACAGCGATTTTATGAAACTGTCCGGGGTTGATCTGAAAATCTGGGAGGCCACTGCAAAGGATCTGGCCGATCTCGATATCGGTAGCTGGTTTGATCCGACCTATGCGTCCGAGCGCATCCCGTCACTTGCCGAGGTGCTGGAGATTACACGCGACAAATCAAAGCTGCTGATCGAGCTGAAGTACTACGGCCATGACGAAGACCTGGAAGCCCGCACCGCAGCCATTGTCGAAGCGGCAGGCATGTCGGATCAGGTGGCAACCATGTCCCTCAAATACCCCGCCGTGCAAAAAATGAAGGCGTTGCGCCCGGAGTGGTCTGCCGGTGTTCTGGCCGCGACGGCGCTTGGAAATCTGGCTGCTCTGGACGCGGATTTCATCGCCGTCAGCACCTCCATGGCCGGGCCGCATCTGGTCCGCAGCGCCCGCAATCAGGGAAAGAAGCTGTATGTCTGGACCGTGAATGAGCCGTTGACCATGTCCGCCCTGATGTCGATGGGCGTGGACGGCATCATCACCGATGAACCGGCCCTGGCAAGGCAGGTGATGGAGGCAAGATCCGACCTGACGACATCCGAGCGCTTGTTCATCCTGTTCGCGGACCGTTTCGGGTTGACCTTCGATGAAGACGAGGCGGCAAATGATCGGCCGTAAAGCGTTTTTTGCCATTGCGATCCTTTTGATCGCCGGTCCGGTTCACGCTCAGGAAGTGACCGGCTTCGGCCGGTTCACCGAACTGCCTGCGCACAGGGCACTGGTGGCGCAAAGCATCGAGGCGAAAGTGACGGGTTTTACCACCGATGGCTGCAGCGGTGGCATGTCGGACATCTGGCGCGCAGCTTCCCGACAGTTCCCGGAACTGGCAAATACCTACGGATCAAAACCTCCGTGGGAAGCTTGCTGTGTCACCCATGATCGTCGCTATCATAACGCAGGCGGTGCCCGAAATGCGGTGAAGAGCTACCAAGCCCGATTGCGCGCAGACAAGGCATTGAAAGCCTGCGTTCTGGCGCGGGGCAAACGTGCGGTCAAGGCCCAGCAAGAGCTTGAAGACGGCAGCCCCGAGACCGTGCGGCTGGCCTATACCAGCATCGCCGAAGCCATGTATTACGCTGTGCGCGCGGGCGGCGGCCCCTGTTCCGGCTTGAGTTGGCGTTGGGGCTATGGCTACCCCAACTGCTCGGTGTTGCGCGGTACCGGTGTTGATGGGCTGGCGCGGGGCAATCCTACGTCGAATTAGCAAACGTCACCTTGGCGGCTTGCGGTTGCAAGCCTTGGCACAGGTCGTCGCTCTGTTCAGGTTGGCGGAGGTGCACCTGTGAACTGCGCATGCATGCGACGCCAGGCGGAAGGCGTGATCTGGTCAGTATCTGCGATCATCCAATAGGTCTCCGGCGTCTCCAACTGCGCCTTGGACAAGCGCACCAACTCTCCAGCGCCCAGCGGCCCGGTGCAAAGCGGCAGGGATGCCAACAAAACCCCCTTCCCCGCCAGCGCAGCCGCAAGCGCTGCTGCAAAACTGTCAAACCGCATCCTTGGCACCGGTGTTGTCGGATCTCCCGAAAACCGCGCCCATTCCTGCCATCCGGCGCGAGGACCCGACACCGCGATGCGCGGCAGGCTGCGCCAATCACGGGCTTGCGCAATCAGTTTTGGCGCAGCAACCGGGCTGAGCTGCTCTGCAAAAAGCTTTTCCTTGCGACCCGCGGCCCAATCGCCGGTCCCGTATTCAACCCGGATCATCGCATCGAGCTGCTGTGGCTGCGGTTGCAAAACGCGCGTGGAAAAAACGATCTGCACCCTGTCGCCTCCGGGTATGTTGCGCAATCGTGGCGCGAGCCATAGTTCGATGACCGACGCGCTTGCCGAGATCGTCAATTTCTCGCGTTGGCTGCCAAAAATCTCTTCGAAGCTCTCGTTGAGATTACGCATGGCCGCCGAGACATAGGGCAGCCAGGCCTCACCATCCACAGTCAGCGTGATGCCGCGCGCGCCGCGCAAGAACAACGGCCGACCAATGCGTCCTTCAAGGTTGGTGATGCGCTGGCTAACCGCAGCCTGGGTCACCTTCAGCTCTGAGGCTGCGGCTGTGAAACTGCCCAAACGACCGGCTGCTTCAAAACCGCGTATCCACTCCAAGGGTACTGAGTTCAGAGCAAACTCACTCATAAGAATTTCGTAGCCTTGGTGTCAGTTTTTCCACATCGTCATTATGGCTGAGGCATGAAATACTGCAAGCAGAACAACCGGTAAAAATGCAAGGCAACCGCCATGAATGACGTCAAAGTAAGCAAAGATGGCCAGCATCTCGAAGTTGAAACAACTGCCGGAAAGTTGCGGTTTCATGCCATCTGGCTGAGGGACAACGCCAGTGACGCAGGAACCCGGTCACCACAAAATGGCCAACGGCTGATTACCCTGCAGGACATCCCGCAGGACACGCGTATCGGAGCGGTGGCACTCTCTGACCACACGCTGACCGTAGGGTTTCAGCCCGAAGACAAAACCATCACTTACGACATCGATTGGCTGGTGCAAAACGCCTATGATCGCCCCCTGCCTGCACGCGCCGGCTGGGTCGCGGAGGGGATCGAGACCTGGGATCACCATCTGATGGATGCGGTGCCTTCGGCGCAATATGGTGATTTGGCCTCCAGCCCCCTTGCCCTCAGGGCATGGCTGTCCCGGTTTGCGCGTTACGGGTTTGCCAAACTCTCAGGTGGGCCCGTGCACGATCAGGCGCTCATGGGCATCGTGGATTGGTTCGGGCATGTGCGGGAAACCAACTATGGTCGCCACTTTGAGGTGCGTACCGAAGTGAACCCGACGAACCTTGCCTTCACCGGTCTGGGATTGCAGGCCCATACGGACAATCCCTACCGTGACCCGGTGCCGACACTTCAACTCCTCTACTGCCTCGAAAGCTCGGCTGCGGGCGGTGAGAACATGGTTGTGGACGGGTTTGCCGTCACCCGGAGATTGCAGGAGGAAAATCCGGACTGGTTCGATGTGCTGAGCCGTCACTGTGCCCGGTTCGAGTACGCCGGGGCAGACGACGTTTTGCTGCAATCCCGGCGCCCGATGATCGAACTGGCCCCCGATGGCGAACTGATTGCAGTACGCTTCAACAACCGTTCCGCCGCCGCAATCACCGATGTGCCGTTCGATGAGATGGCGCTTTATTACCAGGCCTATCGGCGCATGGGCGAGATCATTGACGATCCCGCGATGGAGGTGAGTTTTCGCCTGAACCCCGGTGACAGTTTTCTGGTCGACAACACCCGGGTGCTGCACGCCCGCAAGGGATATTCAGGATCAGGCACAAGGTGGTTACAGGGGTGTTATGCCGACAAGGATGCGCTGTTGTCGAAGCTGGCGGTCCTGCGGGCGCAGCATCCGGAGGCCGCGCAATGAGCAAACATCCGGTCACCAATCTGACGCCCGCCAACATCGTCGCCTTTCTCGAAGACATCTTTGAGCGGCGTGGCGGCGAGGAATACCTTGGCGAGCCCGTAACAATGGCTGAGCATATGCTGCAGGGGGCGACATTGGCGGAGCGCAGCGGTCAGGACGAGATCATCATCGTGGCGGCCCTGCTGCATGACATCGGGCATTTCACCAGCGAGTTTGGCACTTTCAGTATGGAAGACACCGAAGATCGCCACCACGAAGATGCGGGCGCAGATGTGTTGCAGGCGTTCTTTCCGACTCTGGTAACCGATTGCGTGCGGTTTCACGTGGCCGCCAAACGCTATCTCTGTGCGACCAGATCAGAATACTTCGCGCGCCTCTCGGCGGCATCCGTCCACTCGCTCAACCTGCAGGGCGGGCCGATGTCAGCGCAGGAAGTGAGCGCATTTGAGACCAACCCCAATCTGAGGGAGATCATTGCTGTGCGCTATCTTGATGACGCGGGAAAACACGCGGATATGGAAACACCCGCCTTTGCACATTTCGCGCCCATGGTGCAGCGCGTGGTGGATCAGCATTGCGGCCCCACTCGATAAGGGGAGCTCTTAGACCGACCCAATCCATCATCACCCGGCATTGTACCTGACGCCCCGGAATGTCATCCTGCGCCGATGCCCCCGCACACCAGGATCGGAGAGATGATGAACGGTGCCAACTCCCTTGTAAAAACGCTGCTGAAGAACGGCGTGGACACGGTTTTTGCCAATCCCGGCACCTCCGAGATGCATTTCGTTGCCGCACTGGACACTCACCCTGAAATGAACTGCGTGTTGTGCCTCTTTGAGGGGGGCACCACCGGTGCCGCTGATGGGTATTTTCGGATGAAACGCGATGTGGCCGGAACGTTACTTCACCTTGCACCCGGCTTTGGGAATGCTTTCGCCAATCTGCATAACGCCCGCAAGGCCAGCACGGGTGTCCTCAATGTCGTTGGGGATCACGCTACGCATCACCTGCGCTTTGAGAGCCCACTTAAGGGCGACATCGTTGGGATCAGTCAGGCGGTCAGCCATTGGACAAGGGTCTCCATGGACGCAACATGCGTGGCCGGTGACGGGGCAGATGCCATTCGCGCCGCACGGGCGTGTAACGGGCAGATCGCCACACTGATCCTGCCTGCTGATACGGCGTGGAACGCAGCCTCGGGCACCGCAGACAGCCACGCGCCGGCCCCGCTGCCTGCCCCCGGCGCCGCTGAGATTGAAGCCGCCGCCGCGAAGTTGCGAAACAAGGGTGCCGCGTTGATGATAGGTGGCAGCGCGCTCTTTGGGGAATTGCGTCAGCTTGCCGGAAAAATTGCCGCAAGAACGGGGTGCCGGCTGATGGTCGATACATTGATCCCCCGGATATCGAAAGGTGCTGGCACCGCACGGATTGATCAGTTGGTCTATCCCGTTGATCCGAAAATCGCGCAGCTGACCGAGACGACGTCAATTACTCTCGTTGGCACAGATCGCCCCGTGGCCTTTTTCGCCTATCCGGGCAAGCCCAGCGTGCCCGAACCGCCAGGTTGCAGCGTTACAGAGCTTTGCACGCCGGTCATGGATATTGCCGCGACCTTGGAAGCCCTTGCAGATGCGGTTGGCGTGACGACCGGGACGCAGCCCGAAACCGTCGCGCTCGATTTGCCGGATAAACCCTCAGGTGCGCTGACTTTGCAGAAAGTTGGTCAGGCGGTTGCGGCGCTGATGCCGGAAAACACCATTATCTGCAACGAATCCGTGACGTCTGGCTTTCATGTCATGCCGCCCACGGCGACCGCGCGACCCCATGACGTGCTGAGTGGCACCGGTGGCGCCATCGGGCTTTGTTTGCCCTGTGCCACGGGTGCTGCGATTGCCTGCCCCGATCGCAAGGTGATCGCTCTTACGGGGGACGGCTCGGCCATGTATACGCTGCAATCCTTGTGGACGATGGCGCGCGAAGGTCTTGATGTGACCGTTATCGTCTTTGCGAACCGTGGATATCAGATTCTGCGCGACGAATTGATCAATGTCGGTGTCGATTCTTATGGCCAGAATGCGCAGGCAATGTTTGATGTCGAAAATCCAACGCTGGATTGGGTGTCCCTTGCCAAAGGTCATGGCGTTCCCGCCATCCGCACCTGTGAGATGGAGGGGTTCATCCGCGCATTGCAAGCAGGTCTGGGAAGCGACGGCCCCTCACTGATCGAGGTGGTGTGCCCCTGACGGACCAACGGCGGCGGTCAGCGCATTAGATTGATCGCACCGCTTCTGGTGAAGGCTCCGCCAGTTCGCTAAACCGGCCATCTTCGAATTCCGATCTGGGACGCACCCAGATTGTGCCTTCGACATCATCATAGATGACGACCTCACTGCGGTCCGCCTCAAGGATGCCATGTGCCAGCACCCGGTAAAGCCCGCCCTTGCGGTGCAGATGCGTTGCGACCCAGACCGCCCGCTCACCACCCGGCCCCATGGCTAAGGGCGTCTTTCCGATGGCCGATCCAGCCGACCAGAAAGACGACAACAAACGGCGCGCTCCCCGCATTCCAGAACTCCCCCAGCTTTTGATCATGCGGCCAAAATCGAGCCCGTAACCGCGTTGGGCCTATAGGTCGTGCAGCCCTTGCATCCCGATCTATAGGCCTCCAGATAGACATCCTCGAATTTCTCGAAGGCAATGTCTTCCGGGCAATTCACGGTTTTTGAAATCCCACTGTCAACCCATCTTTGGGCCGCCGCCTGCATGCGCACGTGATCACTCGGATGCAATTCCAGTGCCGTGACAAAGGCCTCGCTCAATGCAGCGTCCGGTCCATGGAGTTGCCGATAGAGCCAGGCCGCGTAGTCCACCACCTCCTCTTGCGACTTTGTGCCGTCCGGGCCGGTCACCATACGTTTGTAAGAGGTCGCAAACATCGGTTCGATGCCTGAGGAAACATTCCCGGCAAACATGGAAATGGTGCCGGTTGGCGCGATGGTCGTCAGGACGCCGTTGCGCAGGCCATATTTGCCGATTTCATGCTGCACATCCGCATCAAGCCGCAAACATGCGGGTTGCTTGAGGTGTTTGGTCGCATCGTAAAGCGGAAACGCCCCGCGTTCTTTCGCCAGATGGGCGGAAGCCAGATAGGCCGCGTTCTGGATCGTACGCATCCAGTTGTCCAGGAGCTCAACCGCCTTTTGGGAGCCATAGCGCGCGCCGGTCATGACCAGAGCATCCCCAACGCCAGTCACCCCCAGCCCGATGCGGCGTTTTTCGCGGGCCTCGCACAGCTGGGCGGGTGTTGCATAGCGTGACACATCGATGACGTTGTCGAGCATGCGCACAGCAACACCCGCCAGCCGGCGCAATTCATTCAGGTTCAGTTCGGCGCCAGCCTCAAAGGGGTTCTCAACAAGGCGTGCGAGATTGATGGATGCCAGAGGGCACGTCCCATTGGGCGGCAAAGGTTGTTCGGCGCAGGAATTTGTCGCTGAAAGCACCTCGGCATAATTCAGGGGGTTTTCGGTGTTTATCTTGTCAATGAACAGCACGCCGGGCTCGGCCGCGGCATAGGTCTGCCGCATGATGGCCTGCCAGAGGCCACGCGCGGAAAGCCGCCGCGTGACGGCACCGTCCCAGATCAGATCCCAGCTGCCATTCGTCTCGACAGCCTTCATGAAGTCATCGGTGATCATCACGGACATGTTGAAATTGCGCAGTCGCTCAGGCGCTGATTTCGCCTCAACAAAGGCCTCGATATCCGGGTGATCACAGCGCAATGTCGCCATCATGGCGCCACGTCCCATGCCGGTCACGAGCATCTTGCAAACCGCATCGCAGATATCCATCGCAGCCAACGGTCCCGCTGCCGGACAATCCAGCCCGCGAACCAAGGCTCCCTTTGGCCGAATTGTCGAGAAATCGAAACCAATGCCGCCGCCCATCTGCATGGTCAAGGCTGCCTCTTTGACCGTGTCCATGATCCCCGAAACAGAATCCGGCAGGGTACGCATGACAAAGGTATTTGACAGCGTCACGTTTCGGGCAGTGCCGCAGCCAGACAGAATGCGCCCCGCAGGCAAGAGTTTAAACTCCTTCATGGCCTCAAAAAAGCCGCGGGCCACCTCTTCTTGGCGCGCCGAATCTTCAAGCTTTGCCAAACCGCGTGCGACACGCCGCCAGGTGTCATGCACGGAGAAATCAATATCGCCCGAGGCAGTCTTGTATTGGTACTTCGTCCGCCAAATCTGCTCTGCGATTGGCTGGCCGAAATCCACATCGGCAATTTCAGTTATGGAGTAGTCAAACATCACCTCACCCGAATTTTACGAAAAATTTTCCTTAATTTAGTATTAATGGGACGTTGAAAATGAGGCAAACTGAAGCGGGAAGTATGGTTACCAACATACGGAAAATTAACACTTTTTCAGTATTTTGGGTTAATTTTTGTTAACTTTTCAACTAATGATTGAATCGCTTGAAGCCCTATTTTTCAAGAAAATAGGGTACGTAGCGGACAAGCCGAAGGATCAACTCGGCCGTTTTGTTTAGAAATTAATTTTAGGGTATCGGGCGAAAAAGTGGCCACGAAATGACTTGCAATTCGCCCTCGCGGTTCCTGGTTTCAGCGCTCCAGACGGTTTGACGCATCAAAATACCGGAAGATCGAGATATTTTTTCGAGGCACGAAGGAACCAGCGGACCCAGGATTCAGGCCGCGCCGTCACTTACCACAACCAATACGCGACAGTACGGATCAATCGCCAATCTGATCAGGTGAACGGGCAAATATCCAGGCCGCTTTTTGCCAGCATCGAAAGCGCCGCTTGCGTTTGTTTCTCAGCGATCCGGCTGCAAACAAGATCGGCCGTCACAAGAGAGTTTTAGTAGGTTTGCTCATATGCCGCACATTTGGCCGCAATGTTGTCCTCACTCAAATAATCGATTTCTGCCTGTTTATGCGCGCGGTACACCGGCAGAAACGCCTTGGGGAACCAGCGGGCGACCGTTTTATCTCCACACAGGATATCGAGTGCTGCTGACAGCGTCTCCGGCAAACGGACGAACCCCCGTTCCGCAAGAACTGCAGGCGACAATAGCGACAGATCCTCCTCCGTCGGTTCCGGGGCGCTCAACCCCTCCTCGACCCCCTGCACACCGGCATGAACGATGGCCGCAAGCGCCAGGTGCGGACAGGCAGCAGCATCGGCCGCGCGGTACTCGATATTGAACTGGCGCGCGATAGATGCCGGATCCTTCGCTGTCACCGGACAGACCCGCAGGCTTGCTTCGCGATCTCGAAACCCAAGGTTGTTGTAGGCTGCCGACCAGCGGTGCGGCGTCAGGCGTTCATAGGAAATCACCGAGGGGGCCGTCAGCGCGATAATACGATCCAGGTATTTCAACACACCAGCGGCAAATGCACTTGTCAGCTCCGACATGCCGCAAGGGCCCGCCGGATCATATGTCATGGGCTGACCGTCGGCATCTTCAAAACTCATATGCACATGAACGCCGTTCCCGACGCTTGCGACATCCCGGATCGGCGTAAAGGTTGCTTCTTCGCCCAAGGACCGCGCAGCAGACCGGGTCAATTCCCGCACGATCACGGCAGCGTCTGCCGCACGCACCCCCACTTCAGGCCCGATGACCACCTCGTATTGCGCAGGCCCATATTCTTTCATGATGCTGTCAGGCGACAGCCCGACCTCCGCCAGGGCCGCCATCAGTTTTTCGCAGAGCTGGCGCTGCACCTCAAATCCCTCCCGCCCGTAGGCCTGGTTCGGGACCGATGCCGCGCCTTTCAGTTGGAATTCGTGCTCGAAAGCTGCAATGAGCCGGACACCCGCCACCCGCTCCAGTCTTTGCAACGCGGATTTCAACAAGGATCGCGTGCAAAAATCCCATGGGGCGCCATCGAGATCGGTGATATCGCCCAGAATGAAATGCTGCTGAACCCCCTCGTCAAATGAAACCCTGGCCTCGGCGGCAGCATCCGGGATCAAAAGCAAATCCCCCAAAGCGCCGAACGGGCTTTCGGCGATCGTGTCAAAGCAGGTGATCTGGACATTGGTAGGCGTCCATCCCACGCCGCGGATCAGGCGTTTTTCCAGCTGATCGCTCGGAAAGGCTTTGCCGCGCACCTTTCCGGCCAGATCACAGGTTGCGGCAAAGATAAGCGGCATTGGCATCATTTGATCATGTCCTGTTGTGGGAGACGCAAAGCATCCCAGGCCTTTATGCGGTCGCGGGTTTCGTCCCAATTGTCCTCGGCAATGCGGGTCACCAGGGCCTCCGTGACTGCCAAAGCGGGTGAATAGGTATCCCAAAGCGTCCCACTTTCGATCGGTACCGGCAGGATTTCGGAGGCGTGTTTGGCAATGGGTGACAGCCAGCGATCGGTCATCAGGATGATGCGCGCGCCCACCGTCGCCGAAGCGGTTTCAGCCAACACCGCCAGATTGGCCTGATACCTACGGAAATCGACCATGAACAGAATATCGCCCTGCTTCATTCTGAGCAGATATTCGGGCCAGACCTCGGTGCTGTCGGGAATATGAAAAACGCCGGTTCTGGCCTGTCGCAGGTGAAAGGAGAGGTGTTTTGCAATGGTGTCACTGATGCGCCCGCCGATCACAAAAATCTTGCGCTTCGGTTCTGACAGAAGGCGGCAGATACGGTCGAATTGCGCTTGCGTGATCGCGTCTCCGGCAACCTGCATCTGATCCGCCGCGCGGGCAATGAAATCATTCAGATACCCCCCGTTTACAGCCCGATCAGCGCGGTGCACTTCGACCGGAGATTGTTGACCTTCCTTGAGCTCGGCAATCAGGTCACGCTGGAATTCCTGATATCCGCCCAATCCGATCTTGGCCACGAATCGAGAGATAGAGGGGGCCGAAACCTCTGCCTTGCGCCCCAGATCCTGGATCGACGCAAGACCGGCAAAAGGGTAATCCGCCAAGAGCGTTGCTGCCAGCTTGCGCTCGCTCGCCGTCATATCCGAGGCGGCCGCTTCTATCCTTTTCCTGACCTGCAATGACAGATTCCACTTTCTCAGTCGGGTTCAGAGTTTATGAAAAATATTTTTCAGTCAAGATACGAATGTTGACTTTGAAAATTTTCATCCCTTTACTTGAGGATGGGGAGTCGCTGCCGAGTGATGAAAACAGAATTGCGCCAGAAGAAGTTGCTGGGAGATCAGGACCCGGAACCGGTCACCTTTGTGAACGCGTCCAGCAGTTCGCCGCTCTTTCTGGTCTGCGAGCACGCCGGGTCGGCCATTCCTCATGATCTGGGAGATCTGGGGCTGACCGGTACCGCGATGGAACCCCACCGGTACACCGATATCGGAGCAGAACCGCTGGCACGTGCGATTGCAGAGCACTTGAAAGCCCCTCTGGTATTGCAGCGCTACAGCCGTCTGGTGATCGACTGCAATCGCCCGCCACAGTCATCCGAAGCAGTTCCCGCTCAACAGGACGGTATCGTCATTCCGGGCAACCTGGGCCTGCCCGACGACACCCGCATCACAGAAATATTCACCCCATTCGACACGGCCATCGAACAAGGATTGACCCGCTCGCCCCGAAAGCTGGCCATTTCAGTTCATTCCTTTACGCCGCGTTTGGTGGGTGGGCCGCAACGACCGTGGCATTGCGGTTTTCTGTCCCGACGCGACACCACCACAGCGCAGCGTCTGATGCAGGCGGTCGCAGATCAGGATGCGGCACTGGTTCTCGCAGTGAATGAACCTTACCAGATAGACGATGAGACCGATTGGTTTATCCCCGCCCACGCGGAACCGATGGGTCTGGCGCATACGCTGATCGAAGTTCGCAATGACCTGCTGGCGACCCCGTCGGATGTGGCACATTGGGCCGGTATTTTATCCCGCGCCATTCTCAAACTGCCGGAGCTTCAGTGATGACCCTGACCCGCGATGTCCCCCTTGTTGCTGACCAGAGCGCCCTGCTCTTCATTGATGTCCAGAATTTCTCGGCCCATCCGGGGGGCGCTGAATTCAAGGGGCTTTCCAAAGCTGAATTCGACACAAAATACGGGTGGTTCTTCTCGGAACTGGAAACCCGTGTCATTCCGAACATGCTGGCGCTTCAGACCGCATGCCGAACTGCGGGCATCGAGGTGATTTATACCACCATCGAAAGCCTGACACTCGACGGGCGTGACCGCTCGCTCGACTACAAGATTACCGGCTTCAATGTGCCCAAAGGCTCCTGGGACGGTAAGGTTATTGATCAGATCGCCCCGCAGGGAGATGAGATTGTCCTGCCAAAATCCTCCTCATCGGTTTTTGTCTCCACCCATATTGACTACATCCTGCGCAATCTTGGGGTGAAACAGGTGGTGATGTCGGGGCTCCTGACGGACCAATGTGTGGAAAGCGCGGTCCGGGATGCCTGTGATCTGGGCTATCTTGTTACCGAGGTGACGGATGCCTGTCTCACCTACAGCCAGGAACGTCATGACAATTCCTTGCGCACCATCAAGGGGTATTGCCGACAGGTCACAACGGCAGAGCTGCTCGCCGAAATCGGTGGAAATACAAATGCTTGAGTTAAAGGGGCTCTCCAAAACCTTTGGCGGTGTGCAGGCCGTACGGGACGTGACCCTGCACATGGCAGCGCGCGAAGTACGAGGCCTGATCGGACCGAACGGCGCTGGCAAGACCACCTTGATCAACTTGATTTCCGGGATATTGGCGCACAATGCTGGCAGCCTTTCTTTGGACGGCAGGTCCCTTGACGGCAAGAAGGCAGATCAACGCGCCGGGTTGGGTATTTCGCGCACCTTCCAGAATCTGCGGGTGTTTCCAAACCTATCTGTTGCGCAAAATATTGATGTTGGTCGCTATACGGCCGCGCGCGCGGGGCGCGATACGCGCGCGCTGGTTGAGGCTGCAATTTCCGAATTTGATCTGACCGAGCGCCTGGTTGAGCCTGCGCAATCGCTGTCTTACGGACACCAGCGGCGGCTGGAGATCGTACGGGCACTGGCAACCGGACCAAAGCTTCTGATGCTGGATGAACCTGCCGCGGGCATGAACGAAAAAGAGACCGAAGCCCTGGGCAAATCTCTCGCCTGGGTACGCGGTCAATCCGATACGGCGATCATGGTGATCGATCATGATCTGAAATTCATCATGTCGCTCTGCGATGAGGTCACCGTGATGAACATGGGTGCCGTTATCGCAGACGGCAGCCCGGACGAAATTACCAAAAACCCCCAGGTGATCGACGCATATCTGGGAGAAGACCATGAAGATGCTGCATAGCGCAGCGAACCCAACAGGAGATTGAAATGAAATATACATTAGCAGCCCTGGGATGTCTGGCACTGGCAGCACCAGCCCTTGCAGAAGACACCATCAAGATCGGCCTTGGCGTTCCGATGACGGGCGACTACGCGCCATATTCCGAATGGCAGGGCGCGCGCTGCATGGCCGAAATGATCAACGCAGATGGCGGTGTGAATGGCCAGAAGATCGAAGTTCTGACACAAGATAGCGGCGCGGACACACAGACCGCTGTTTCCCTTGCGCAGAAATTTCTCGATGAAGGGGCCGTGATGCTCGGCACGATCCCCTTTTCGGATACGATGATCCCTGTGGCACAGGTCGCGCAAGGCTATGGTGTCTCGATTTTCCAACCACAATCGACGCAAGTGGAGATGCACGCGGGCATCGTGGACAACTTCTTTACCGGCGTTTCACCCGATCCGTTTACGGCCACGGCAGCCGCCAACCATGCTTTGGCGCAGGGAGTTAAGAATGTCGTTCTTTTCACCTCTGACGAAGGTGGGTCCTGGTCGGCGCGCACTCCTCTGTGGTTCGGTGACGTCATCGAAGCCGGTGGCGGTAAGGTGTTGAGCAAGCTGAACTTCAGCTTCGGCACATCCGACTGGTCGCCTCAGATTGCCGAAATCAAGGCGCTGGGAGAGTCGGTCGATGCGGTCTATATCTCCTCCATCATGCCCGACATCGGCGTGTTGGTCCGCCAGTTGCGCAGCGCCGGTATCGACGCCTGGGTGGTGGGATCGGACGGTTTTGATGACCCCTCGCTGGATTCGATCGGCAGTGACGATCCGAGTCTTCTGGACAAGGTATTCTTTGCCACCTTGGCGCCCAGTCACGCAGATAGTGCCGTCGTGCAGTTCATGGCAGACTGCAAAGCCCTGGGCATTGACGTACCCGGCCTCTTCCCTGCCACTGGTGCGGACACGGTGAAAGCCGTTGCCTGGGCGGTTGAGCAGACTGGAAGCGCGGACCCGGAAGCGATTGCGGAAGCCATCCGCAACGCCGACAGCATCCCCGTTCTGACCGTCGACAGCATCTCCTTCAAGGACACCAAAACCTATGCGCAACGGACGATTCCCGTCATCGGCTACGAGGGTGGCAAACGGGTGCTGATCTCCAACGAGATACCAGAAGGCGTGCCTTCCGACTGGAACTGATCTGACTATCAAACGGTGGGGCCACCCGATGGCCCCGCTGTCCTTTCCGAGGCAAACATGCTGGCAGTAGATAACCTGAAGGTCTTTCACGGGCCCATCGAAGCGGTGCACGGTATCAGCTTCACCGTTCCGCAGGGCAAATGCATCTCGTTGCTGGGACCCAATGGCGCGGGCAAAACCTCGACGATTTCTGCCATCACCGGCGTCGCTAAATCATCCGGGATCGTGCGTTTTGATGACCTCGACATCACCGCCCTGCCAGTAGAAGCCCGTATTCGCGCAGGCATTTCCGTATCGCCCGAAGGACGCCGCGTGTTTGCCAACCTCTCGGTGGAGGAAAATCTGCGGCTGGGTGGGGCGATGCAACCCGATCCGGGGGAGAAGATGCGCGATATCGCACATTGGCTGGAAACCTTCCCGATTCTGGGCGAACGGCGCACGCAGAATGCAGGCACGCTTTCGGGCGGAGAACAACAAATGCTGGCGATCGCACGCGCGCTCATGGCACGCCCGCGCATTCTGCTTCTCGATGAACCCAGCCTTGGCCTGGCTCCCAAGATCGTGGCGCAGATTTTTCGGATGATCGCTGAATTGAAGGCGCAGGGCATGACCATCCTGCTGGTTGAACAAAACGCGACCCAGGCCCTACGCCTCGCCGATTACGCCTATCTGATGAATAACGGCCTGATCGCAACCGAAGGCACGGCGGAAACGCTGGGAGCCAACAGCGCGCTGATGGCCGAACTGACAGGGATGGGCTGAGCCATGGAATATGTTGCACAGCAGATCATGAATGCGCTCAGTTTTGGGGCCGAATATGCGCTGATTGCCCTGGGCCTCGCGATTGTTTTCTCGATCATGGGGTTGGTAAATTTTGCGCATGGCGAGTTGATCGCCGTTGGTGGATATACCATGGTCGCCTTCGGAGCGCTGGCCATCGGCAATCCGCTGATCGTGATAATAGGGGCCATTCTGGCGGCCGCTCTGGTCTCCGTCACGCTCGAACGCGTGGCTTTCCGGCCTGTGCGTTACGCCGATCCCACGACCGGGCTGCTGACGGCCTTTGGCGTGTCGATGATCTTGCAGAACATTTTCCTGCTGGCGGTCTCGCCGCGCCCGGTCGCCGTGACATCGCTCTACTTCCTCGACTGGCCGGTCGAGGTAGCGGGTCTACGTCTGTCGTCTCTGCAACTCTTCGAGGCCGCCACCACAGTGATTGTCATCATCGCCCTGACCCTGTTTCTGCGGCGCTCGACGCTGGGGCTGGCGATGCGGGCGGCGTCACTTGACTTTGAGATGGTGCGCCTGACGGGCATCCGCGCCAACCGCGTCTTTGCCATGGCCTTTCTGGTCTCCGGCGTCCTCGCCGGTCTTGCCTGCATCTTCATTCTGGCACGCCGTGGCTCGGTCGATCCTCACTTAGGTTTCAATCCGGTGCTCAAGGCTTTTGTGGCCTGCGTGGTGGGCGGTTTCGGCAGCCTGCCCGGTGCCGTTCTGGGAGGGTTCCTTCTCGGCGCGCTCGAAGTCGCCATGCTGGTGCTTCTGCCCCAGGAATACGGCGGCATGAAGGATGCGTTGGTCTTCGGGGTGATCGCGATGGTGTTGATCTGGCGTCCCGACGGTATTCTCAGCCCGCCCGTCGAAAAAGGAGACAAGCTATGATGCGCCTGTCCTCCAGTCAAAAACGGGGCTTGATGGGGGCCGCAGCACTGGCCCTGATCCTGATCGCGGTTGGATTATCCACGTTATGGTTCGGCTCTCGCTATCAGGTGCGGCTGGTCTACAGCGCCTACGTGAACCTGCTGGTGGTTCTGGGCCTTCAGGTCTTCATGGGAAATGCGAGGATCACCAACCTCAGCCACAGCGCCTTCATGGGAATCGGTGCCTATGCTGCGGCGATCTGTGTGACTCCAACGAACATCAAGGCGATATCATTGCCTGATGCACCCTGGGGCCTGAGCGCCTTTACCCTTGATCCCATCACCTCTGCGCTCATCGCCCTGCTTATTACCGGCATCATCGCCTTCCTGATCGGGCTCTTCATCGTGCGGATGACCGGCATCGGTGCCACCATTCTGTCACTTGCCGTCCTAGTCATCGTGCACTCGATATTCCTGTACCGAACCGACATTTTTAAGGGAAATCAGGCTTTTTTCGGTATTCCGCAGATCTTTTCGCTGACATCCATCCTCATCGTATCGGTTCTGGTCGTGTTCATCGCACGCGGGTTTCGGGAAAGCCGCTGGGGCATTCAGCTGCGCGCCAGTGCCGATGACGAAGTCGGTGCCGTGGCCATGGGTGTCAACATCTACCGCCTGCGCTTGATCGCTTGGGTATTGAGCGGCGTACTTCTGGCGGTCGCTGGCATTTCTTATGCGTATTTTCTGGGTACAATCAGCGCACGCCCCTTCTATTTCAACCATGTCTTCCTGACCCTCGCCATGTTGATCTTGGGCGGTATGCGGTCTGTCACAGGAGCGGTCCTAGGCACCTTCGTAATTTCTTTCGGGTTGGAATGGGTGCGCTGGCTGGAAACCGGGCCGGAGGTCCTTGGGATCGACCTGCCCGAAGTTCTGGGCCTCTCCGGCATTGCCCTGGGATCGGTCATCGTGTTGACAATGACCCTGCGTCCGGGCGGGATTATGGGGAACCGAGAAATCGAAGACCTGTTTTTGAAACGCGGATAACCGGGAGAACGCCATGGCTTGCAACCACACCATTCACAAACACGCCCACCATTTCGGCTGGGACAATGCCATCGAGCCTGTTTTGTCGGTAACGCCCGGGCAGACCATCGAGGTCGAAACCATCGACAGCTCCGGCGGGCAGCTCGGCCCTGCCTCCACCATGGATGATCTGATGTCGCTGAGCTTCGACAAGGTAAACCCGGTGACCGGCCCCATCTACATCGAAGGCGCCGAACCCGGTGATGCCGTTGCGGTGACCTTTCGGAAATTTGCCCCCTCGGGTTGGGGCTGGACGGCCAATATCCCCGGGTTTGGCCTTTTGACCGACCAGTTCCCCGACCCCGCGCTGCATATCTGGAAATATGACGCGTCCAGATTGACACCGGCGCTCTATGGGCCCGGTGGGGCAGTTCCCCTCAAACCCTTTGTCGGGACAATCGGGCTGGCGTTGGCCGAAGCTGGAAACCATTCTGTTGTCCCGCCCCGGCGCGTTGGGGGGAACCTCGACATCCGCGATACATCGGTTGGGACCACGCTATATCTTCCCGTAGAGGTTGACGGTGGGCTCCTGTCACTTGGCGATACGCATGCCGCGCAAGGTGACGGCGAAATCTGTGGCACCGCGATCGAAAGTCCCATGGATGTCGCCATCAAGGTGGAGCTGATCAAGGATGCACAATTTGCCTTCCCGCGGTTTGAGACAGATGGCCCGGTGACGCGCCATTTTGATACCAAGGGATATCAGGCAACGACGGGGATCGGCGAAGACCTCATGCAAGCTGCCCGAGACGCCGTGACGGGCATGATTGATTGGCTCACCAAGGAGACCGGTATGGGTGCAACAGAAGCCTACATGCTGTGTTCGGTTTGCGGTGACCTGAGGATCAGCGAGATCGTCGATATGCCGAACTGGACGGTTTCATTCTACTTCCCCAAGGTCGTATTGAATTAAACTCGGCCCCTACAGCTCTGATTCGAATTAGAAATACATCATTCGTTGGCTTCGGGTGGGAGGAAATCCACCTCATGAGCGGCGGAAATCTTGACGACCTCCTCGACGTCGGACAGATCATGCAGCGCCTCGAAAAGGTCCTTCAACTTGCCCATGGGTGAAACCCAGAACAACGCGCGGCAAGGCTTGTCCGACTTATTGAAATACCCGTGCGGGACCCCACGTGGCATACGGACGATGTCGCCCGCCTTTGCCTTGCTCCAGACACCATCCAGTTTCAAATCCAATTCGCCCTCTTGAACCAGAATGAATTCATCCTGTGTTGGATGAATGTGGACCGGCACAAAATCGCCGGGATTGGAATTGGTTTCAAAAGCAAATGTTGTGTCGCAAACCGCCTTTGGGAAGTAGGTTTGCCCGAGAATGTTCCAGGTTGTCTCGTTAAATCCCACACCGTTCTCAGTAATGCCCTTTTCCAGATCCATCGTGTTTCTCTCCCAACCAAATTGATGCGCGCGTCCGTTTTCGCAAGATTGATGTCGTGATTGCGCTGATCAGTATCTTGGCACGAATACGTCATAATCCACCAGTCCTTGTGTCAGCTTGCCCGTCTTAACGCTTGGTTTTCATGCATCCGTCCTGATGACGGATGCGCGGGAATACGCGCAATATCGCTCCAATTCCGAATAGTTAATTTAAAGTTTCGTCGAATGGTTCTATTTATCTTTCGTCCAAACTGACCGAAACGTAACAATCTTCTGTTGATAACCACATTGCTGACACTTCAAAGCCCGATTCTGTTGAGATGCTCTGTCGGGGGAACGCTATCTTCGGAGATTCACAAGTGGCCATCATAGAAAAGCGCACTGAACCTTTGGTTCAATCGGACCAACCCTGCAAGACGCAGGATGGCTACACCCTGTATCGCCGAGCTAGACGTTGGCCGAGCGGCGCGAAGGGTGGTAAATTTGCCAGCGGCATACTGGCTCTGGCAATGGCGACCATGCTGACAGGTCTGACCGCGAGCCACGCCGAGGCATCTTCCAGTAGCAAATTCCTCGTTCCGCAAAAGTCGATCAATGCGCCAGCGGGTTTCACCGGAATCTGCGCGAAATACAATTGGGTGTGTGCACAATCGGCGAGCAGCAATTTGAGTGCAAACGAAACATTGCGCCTGGCAAAAGCGATCAATCGGCAGGTAAACCGTCAGGTACGTCAGATAGACGATCAGGCCCAATACGGTCGTGAAGAACTTTGGACGTTGCCGACAGCGCGAGGTGGCGATTGCGAAGACCTCGTGCTTCTGAAAAAGAAAATGCTGCTGGAACGCGGGGTACCATCCGAGGACCTTCTGATAGCAACAGTTCTGGACCACAAGCTCAGAAGCCATGCGGTACTGGTGCTTCGGACCGCAAGCGGCGATCTGGTTTTGGACAGTCTCAAGAACAAGATCGTACCCTGGAAACAAACCGGCTACACTTTCCTGAAACTCCAAAATCCCAATTCGCTGAACCAATGGCAGGCAGTGCTGGCTGGCGGCGTCATCAAGGATCGCCCAACCGCTTCGCGCTAGTCTTGAGTAATGATCAGTTCCAACGAGCAAGATCGGTCACGCAAAAAGAACGGAGAGGCGTAAACCAAAAAAGGACCTTCAAGGGAAGGTCCTTTTGAGTGCCTCGAAGGCTGGTTCATCGAAGCAACAATTGGTTGCCGACGGTCCCGGGTTTATCCGAGAAAATCACCGGGGCCATCATCGCCGGGGCCGTCATCGCCCGGACCATCATCACCGGGCCCATCATCGCCCGGCCCGTCATCGCCGGGGCCGTCATCGCCCGGACCATCGTCGCCGGGAGGGTTGCCGCCACCTGGTCCGTTGTCGTCACCGCGGTCAACTTCGTTATCATTGTCGTCGTCAATAGCAGCGGTCGCTGCCTCGACCAAAGCCAATGCCGCATCAGGGCAGGAATCAAACATCCGTTCCAGAATTTCAGCGTAGTCAGCGCGGCGGGTGATCCGCGTTCGAATGTATTCAGGAACAGTTTCCAACTGACATACGTCAAATTCTTTTGCTACTGAAATAGTTGGTAGGGTTGAACCAAAGGCAGAAAAAGCTGCCAGTGCGAGAGTCATTTTGATCGATGCAGAGTATTTCATGTCAACTCCTAGTGTTTAAATAAATCGTTACATCAAAAGGCCATAGGGCCTATCGTTACATCCTGATGCTTGCGACCGTCAGCAAACAGTTTGCTGAGGCTTATCAGGAAACTCGCCCGCGCCGTTCCAGAAATTGGAAGCGCGGGCCTTACAGGTGCTTGCCTGCCATGCTCGACATCCGGAGACCGAATGCCAACATGGCACGAAATTCAAGCGGCCTGCTTTTCCCGGCGGCGCATAACAATAAGGCCACCAAGACCACTGATCAGCAGCCACGCGCCCGCAGGCAACGGAACTTCTGAAATACTACCATATACGGCGATAGTGGATGTCCCACCTTCGCGGTTTGTCCAAAAACCGTTTTCAGAATTGTAGGCGCTGGCGGCACCGGCGTCAAACAAGCTGAAATAGACCGAATCCAGGATGAGGTCTCCGCCAAGATCAACCGGCGCGTCGAACGCCGATGCGCCCAGAACAAAACCACTGATCTCATCCGGGAATGTCCCGAGCAACTCGGCCTGTTCTGCGGTCGGTTGACCGTCAGGAGTGTTAGAGATGCTGAATTCGAAGGATTCATTCAGATCAATGGCGGTCGGGTTCAGAAAGCTCAGAGACAGGCTCACTGTGCTCGACCAGTCGCCACCGGTGCTGAAATTGGATTGGTTGTTCCAGGTGATCGTACCCAAAAG
This sequence comes from Roseobacter sp. EG26, assembly GCF_049830555.1. Lineage (NCBI taxonomy): Bacteria > Pseudomonadati > Pseudomonadota > Alphaproteobacteria > Rhodobacterales > Roseobacteraceae > Roseobacter > Roseobacter sp. EG26. The sequence goes on along the minus strand of NZ_JBNBLH010000001.1, from coordinate 649,832 downwards.
GAATTCACCACCCCCGGTCGCATCAAAGGAAAACGGATTTTCGTTGATGGTCAGGGAACTGGAATCTTCAGGAACGACAACGCCACCACTGGATTGCGCGCCCCAATCCAGACGGTTGGTGTCGGCACCTTCGAAGCGAATGATATTGGTCGCCCCAGTCGGTGCTCCAATCGTCCCTCCGAAATCTCCTGTGACGGTGCTGGCCTGTGCCAGACTTGAAAGCGCTACTGTCACCGCGCCTGCGAATGCGATATGTTTCATCATTGTGAACCTCGAACTAATTAAAATACGCGTCTTCATTTCATCAATTACACACTCACCGCTCCACAATCAAGACAAGGATGTGCCGCATTTCGGCCATTATCCTTGTTTGTCGTTTCCTTTACGTCACCTATGCGATCCGTGCCGTTGCATTGAGTGTTCAGAGGAAACGGAAACTGCGCGTCAAGCTGTCGGTGATCGGTGAAAATCCGCGAAGCACAGAACCGTATACAATGTTATGGAACACTCCACAAATTATTGAAAATAATAAACTTATTTTCCAATAATCCGCCAGATAGAGAGTAAGTATCTCTGCATCGGTCACGCAAATACTCCGTTTCGCCAGGTGCTCGCGAACCAGCCCGCAGACCCGGCGTTAACGATTTTCACATTTTGTTGCGATGCTCCCAAAAGTCGTGAAGCCGTTCACTTTTCACATTGAATGCCATGCAAAATCACAAGGGTTTGATCGCCGTTGATACTCTGAAAAATCTGGCCTGCCCCGCTAAAGAGGGCCCCAGTTGATGTAAATCAACGCAGATCACGTGCGCAAAATCTACAGTTTGACCAAACCGATCATGAGGTACAAACATGCGCATTTTTCTCATCATAGGCCTGCTTTTGGCGACTTCTGCAACGGCACAAGACCTTCGCGAAGGCAAGAAACTGTACAACTTACATTGCGCCGCCTGCCATGGCGCAGAAGCGGTCGGCAATGGTCCGATGGCACCTGTATTGCTGGTCCAGCCGGCAAACCTGACGCAGCTTGCTGCCTCCGCTGGCGGCGCGTTTCCGACATATAGAGTGGTCAAACGTATCGACGGGCGTGACCCATTAGTCAGCCATGGCAGTGAAATGCCCGTCTATGGCTGGTTCTTTGAAGGCAGCGATGTCGCCATTTCAACAGATAGCGGGCAGCCGATCATGACCAGTCAACCCGTGGTCGATCTGGTCAACTGGCTCAAAAGCATTCAGGAGTAAGCCGCAGTTCAGGAGGATTGGCGAGGGTCCAGAATGCGGGCGATGACACCGCTCTTGGTGACCTGCCCCACCAGATCGCCATTCTCCTCAACCCCCAACGGTCCATCGGTCTCCAACAGCTGGCGCATCACTGTCTCAACGTCCATATCTATGGGAACGGATTGAGCCGTTTTCGCGGCTGTTGGTTCCATGACATCGCTGGCACGCAGAACCCCCAAGGGATTCATGTGAGCAACAAAATCGGCCACATAGTCATTCACGGGATTGGAGAAAATCTCCTGCGGGGTGCCGCATTGAACGATACGCCCGCCTTCCATGATGGCAATCCGGTCGCCCAGTTTGAAGGCTTCGTCCAGATCGTGGCTAACGAATATGATCGTGCGCTGAAGGTCCCGCTGTAAATCCAGCAATTCGTCCTGCAGGCGTGTCCGTATCAGCGGGTCCAGCGCTGAGAATGGCTCATCCATCAGTAGAATGGGCGCATCGGTTGCAAAGGCACGGGCGAGGCCGACACGTTGCTGCATGCCGCCCGAAAGCTCTCCAACCTTGCGATGAGCCCAATCGGACAAGCCAACAAGGTCGAGTTGCTTGTCTGCCCGGGCATAGCGGTCCTGTTTGGGAACGTCGGCCAACTCCAGTCCCAGTGCTACGTTCTCGCGAACCGTTCGCCATGGCAGCAGCCCGAATTGCTGAAATACCATCGACACGCATTCCCGCCTGACACGGCGCAAATCAGCGGCAGAGCTGTGGGTCACATCGCACGACCATGCGCCATCAAAGACCCGCACGGCCCCCCGGACAACAGGGTTCAAGCCGTTGACCGCCCTGAGCAGGGTCGATTTTCCTGATCCAGACAAGCCCATCAGAACCAGAATCTCTCCCGAGGGGACATCGAGTGAGCAGTTGTGAACGCCCAGCACCTGATCGGTGGCCTGTTGGACTTCGGCGCGGGATTTGCCCGCATCCATATCAGGCAACGCCTTTTCAGGCGTCTCGCCAAACACAATCGACACATTGTCGAACTCGACGGCATTTGTCATTTGCGATCCACCCGCAGCATGCGGTCGAGCATGATGGCGACCACCACAATGATGAAACCACTTTCAAATCCCAGAGCCGTGTTCACCTGATTGAGCGCGCGCACGACGGGCACGCCCAATCCATCTGCGCCCACAAGCGCCGCGATCACAACCATCGACAGCGACAACATGATGGTCTGGTTCAAGCCGGCCATGATTTGGGGCAAGGCAAAGGGCAATTCGACCTTCCAGAGTTTTTGCATGGGTGTCGCGCCAAACGCATCCGCAGCCTCCAGCAGTGGCTTCGGGGTCGTGCTGATCCCCAGGTGGGTCAGCCGAATGGGGGCTGGAACCACAAAAATCACCGTGGCAATCAGCCCCGGCACCATGCCGATACCGAAAAATACGATGGCGGGGATCAGATAGACAAAGGTCGGGAGCGTCTGCATCAGGTCGAGGACAGGTCGCATCGCCTGGAAGAGCCGTGGCCGGTGCGCCGCTGCAATGCCAATGGGCACGCCAATGGCCATGCAGACGACACAGGCCGAAAGCACCAGCGTGATGCTCTCCGTCATCTCTTCCCAGTAGTCCTGATTGAGAATGAACAGGAACCCCAGCACGACGAAGACGCAGACCTTCCAGCTTCTTTGCAAAAACCAGGTCAGGCCCACGAAAACCGCGATGATCAAAAAGGGATGCGGTGTCTGCAGCAGCCAGAGGATCTGGTCAATCATCCACTCCATGACCACGGCGAGGCCATCAAAGAACCACTCACCATTGGTTTGAAGCCAATCAAAGAACGCCGCCGCACTTTTGCCAACAGGTATCTTTGTTTCGGTCAGCCAGTCCAGCAATTCATGCCCCCTACCCCGGATTGTCAGTTACTCCGCCCGTGGTTACGAGCGGAGTTTGGGCCTTAGAGGCCGAGTGCGGATTTCACAGCCGCAACACTGTCGCCACCATCGACGGTCGTCACACCATCGAGCCAAGCCATGAAGGCATCGGGGTTGGACGAGAGCCATGCTTTGGCGGCATCCGAAGGTTCGGTGCCGTCATTCAGGATCGCGCCCATGATTTCGTTTTCCATGGCCAGGGTGAATTTCAGATTGCCCAGCAGCTTGCCGACATTCGGGCATTCAGCGCTATAGCCTGCGCGGGTGTTTGTGTAGACGGTTGCTCCGCCCAGGTCCGGGCCAAAGAAATCGTCCCCCCCCGTCAGATAGCCCATTTCAAAATTGGCGTTCATCGGGTGCGGTTCCCAACCGAGAAAGACGATGGGTTCGTCTTTCTTGGACAGTCGTTCCACCTGCGCCAACATGCCCTGCTCGGAGCTTTCTTTTACCTCGAACCCGCTCAGGCCAAAGGCGTCCGCGTCGATCATGGATTGGATCAGACGATTGCCATCGTTGCCGGGTTCGATGCCGTAAATCTGCCCGTCAAGCGCGTCCGAATGCTTGGCAATGTCAGAGAAATCCTTGATGCCAAGATCGGTCGCCGCCTTGTTGACAGCCAGCGTGTATTTCGCGCCTTCAAGATTCTCACGAACGGTATCGACGGTGCCTGCTTCGCGGTAAGGTGCGATATCGCCTTCCATGGTCGGCATCCAGTTGCCGAGGAAAACATCCACGTCACCTTGCGCCATGGAGGTATAGGTTACCGGAACGGACAGGACCTTGATATCTGTCTCATAGCCCAATGCATCCAGCACAACCGTGGTTGCTGCCGTGGTGGCAGTGATATCGGTCCAGCCTACATCAGAAAATGTGACTTCTGTACATTCAGCGCTTGCCGCACCCGCCAGTGCTATGAATGCCAGCGCACTTGTTGTGATCTTGAGTTTCATGAGAGATCTCCCGTTTGGATTTTTTTCCATAGATGCGCAGGTTTAATTGGGCGGTCAAGGCGAAACCAACGCCACTTCCCGCGCATCCCGGGGCCGATCACACGTCAACGCCAGATCAGGTCACTTCATTCAAAGATCTAAAAACGCCAATAATCTTGGCGACTTTACCGGTTCCGTCCGCCCGTGCCAGATCGATGGATTCAACCTCGACGGTCTCGCCATCCCGGGTCACAATACGGTGCCGGAACTTGAAATCCCCCCCCTCTTTCATGACGCGTTCCACCTGCTCGCGGACGAGATCACGATCATCGGGATGATAATACTCCAATCCACCGTCTAAATCAGGTGGCGGGTTCTTGGGATCCTCGCCATGTATCCGGCAAACTTCCGAGGACCAGTAGATTTTTTTGGTTTTTGTGTCCAGCGACCAGAAACCGATCTTCGCCAGATCCTGCAACAGGTGCAGTTGGGAAACGGCCTCTTCGGCTTCGTTCCGGGCCGCAACGACATTGGTGATGTCCGTTCCAACGGAATAAATGGAGGACGAGCTTTGTGAGGGGTCCGCGAAAATGAAGTTTTCCGTGCTCATCCAGGCCGTCGACCCATCTGTCTGCGAACTGACGGAGTTGACGTAGTGCAGACGCCCGGACTTGCTGTCCATCAGCTTGTTGTCGCGTTCTTTCACGGCCTTGGCGGTCTGCTTGTTCGCCAGTTTGAAGAAGTTCTTTCCCTCTGCTTCTTGGCGCGTGGTTCCCAGAACAGCCGCAGATTTCTGGCTGATCCGGAGAATGGTCCCATCGGTCGTGCGGTTCAGCATGAATATTTCAGCATGATCCAGGATCAGTTCCAGTTCTTGCGCCAGCCCCGGGAATTCCGAGACAACCATGGTCGAGCCCTTCATCTGGCCACGCATGTCGAAAAACGGCGAGCAGGTCAGCTTGAAACGCGCGCCCCGCGACGTGAATTCACGAGAAATCGGCTCGCCCAGTTTCAGCGTCTCGTTGCATATCGGTGCCAGTGACGGGCAGTTTTCCGGCAGAACACACTGGCTGATATGGGGATTTGAGACAGGCCGCGACAGGCCAAACATTTCGGCGGCGGCATTCGTTGCCTGAGAGATTTGCAAAGCGGTGTCGAGCACCATGATCGCCAAAGGCGCCGTCTCAAGCACCGACATCAGTTCACCCGTCCGTCCGCTGAGCTCAGCGGCGGTGACCTGCAACTCTTCGTTGACGGTGATCAGTTCCTCGTTGGTGGATTGCAATTCCTCGTTCGAGGTCTCCAGCTCTTCGTTGGTCGCCTGCAACTCTTCGTTGGTGGATTGCAGCTCTTCGTTGAGCGACTGCAACTCCTCGTTCGAGGTTTCCAGCTCTTCGATGGTTTGCTGAAGCGCTTCGCGGGTGGTTGCAACCTCGTCTTCCAAAAGCCGAATGCGGTCGCTCTCGAAGGCGTCCCCATCCGACTGCTCCTGACTTTCGAACCCCTTGGCGCGATCAACCTGAACCTCGCTGAACACCACCAAAGCGGCGCGTTCGTTGATGTCACGGGCAATGATCGGATAGACGTCGAGCCTGATTTCCTCGTCATCATCCTTGGCCAGCAAATGGCGCACACCAGAACGATGTTCACCATTCTTGAGCGCTAGCGTGACAAGACTCCGCGCTTCTTCTCGGAACGGGCGTCGCAACAGGTCGATATGCATCTTCAGATTGCTGGTCTCGTTCATCTCGATGTACGAGCTGACATTGCCGTAGATGCGCACGATTGAGTATTCATCCGTCACAAGCACGGAGTTTTTTCCCAGCGCCAGCGCCAGCGCTTCGAACATCTGCCGATCCGTGGAATAGCCTGGCGGCGCCTGGACCGCTGGTTTGACGCTGCGGGATTTGGGCAGATTGCGGGTATTGGAAAAAGGCGTCTGTTCTGACCGGCGAATGGATCGGCGGCGATAGATATGGGCGGACTGGCTGTCCTGAATGAAAAGCTCATCCGAGCCCGCCACAGATTCCGCCGTGCCGAGGAACATCAGCGAGCTTTCAGTAAGGGCATAGTGGAACCGCGACATAACTTTATGCTGCAACGCATTTCCAAAGTAGATCAGCAGGTTACGACAGCAGAGCAAGTCAACTTTCTGGAAAGGCGGATCCTGACAGACATTGTGATCCGAGAAGAGTATCGCGGATCGCAGGGAATCGATCACCCGGATGCCGTCATTTTGCTGGATGAAATACCGGTCGGACAGGTCCTTTGGGATATCGTTCAGCGCGGCCATTCCGTACACACCCTTGCGCGCAACCTCCAGGGCATCCTTGTCGATATCCGTCGCAAAGATCTGGACGTGATCCTTCAACTGCACCTTGGCGCCGCCCAGCGCCTCGCAGAGCAAAATTGCGATGGAATAGGCTTCCTCGCCCGTCGCACAGCCGGCAATCCAGACCCGAAAGGGTGTGTTGGTTTTGTTTTTCAAGAGCGCCGGTAGCAGCTCTTTCAGCGCTTCGAATTCGCTCTTGTCGCGGAAAAAGCGCGTGACAGAGATCAAAAGGTCTTTGAAAAGCGCATCCACGGCGTTCGGGTTGACGCGGCAGAACTGGGTATAGTCTTCGTGACTGTCGATCCCCAGTGCAATCATGCGCCGCTCGATACGCCGGTTGATCGTGGTTTGCTTGTACTCCCGAAAATCGACACGTGTCCGGGCCAAAAGAATTTGCAGCAGGTCGGACGACGGGCTTTTTTCCGACGCTTCCTGCCGAAAGGCGTCGAAATCTCTTGGGGAGGTCAGTATTTTTTGCAGATGTGTGCCGATCTCGAACGGCCGCAAGACCAGATCGACGCATCCGGTCTGCATGGCGGCCATGGGCATACCATCGTATTTGGCGCTTTCGGTATCTTGAGCAATGGTAATACCACCAGCCTCGCGGATGGCCTGCACCCCGTAGGCACCATCAGTACCTGTCCCAGAAAGGATGATCGCCATGGATTTCTCGCCATGCTTGTCGGCGAGGCTCAGCAGAAATCGGTCCACCGACGGCTTCGGAGAGGCGACTTCATGGCTTGGGTCCACAAGACATAGTTTGCCTTCGTCATAGACGACGTCGGTCTTGGGCGGCGTGACGTAGATGACATTGGGTTCCGGCACCGCCCCGTCCACAACGTCACGGACGGCGAGACTGGTTTGCCGGGCGACAAGTTCGGTCATCAGGCTCTTGTGATGCGGCGACATGTGCTGGACCACCACATAAGCCACCAACAGGTCGGTCGGCAGAGTTGCAACCAATTCGCGGATAGCCTCTAGACCTCCGGCGGAAGAGCCGATCCCAATGATTGTGAGTTCTTCGTTGTCAGCCCCGTCCACCAGCGCCACTCCCCGCTCCAGTCGCAATCACAGATTGCACTCTCTCAATGATACCCACCTTTAACCTGCCTTTGGCAACCCCTAGTTGCAAAATATTAATGCGTTTGAGGTAATTTCAACCACAGGCTACGCAGGCAATAAGTTCTTTCCAAGGGCTGCGCAACGGGTACCGTACGCACCGTTTACGAATGTGTTCATAAATACGTTCATTGTGGGCGAAACATTTAAACCCACGGGTGGCATTAATGACCAATCAACATGACGCCATACAATTGGCTTCGGATTTGTCGGACAGAACGCTTTCGATCAATCTAATTTTGAAACCTGACAATACGATTTCCGTGAGATCTTGCGAAGTACTTGCGCGCGGCTTGCGCAATCGGGTTTCCTTTCAGGACAAATGTGATCTCAGCCAAGTCTTGGTCGACAAGCTCGCCCATGCCATACGCAAATGCCTCTCCACCGTTCCAGATGGCGCACATGTCCTGTCGGTGCCCGAGTTTCTGGTCGAGTTGCCCGGCCTCTCGCTCTACGGTGTCCATGTGCTGATCATGGAAGTGAAGGACGGCATGCGAAATGCCATTTTCCGCTTCAAGGAATTTCTCGGTGCGTTGAATGTCGCGTTTCGTCCGGACGTCGGTTTCGTTGAACCATATGTCAATTATGCTGAGAAGCTGGCGACGAATGTGCTGGCCGATATCTGCCTGCCTCTCCTTAACATGTGCCGCGAGTTGGAATACGCGCAGGTTGAACCGCAAGATCACCTGCCCGCCGGAATCTCTGACCGCGCCCGCGAGTTTGAATTTCAAACCGAGTTACTGAAAAGATTTATCTTCAATGCCGGCATCGGCCATGCAGAACCAACACAGGTCTATCTCGAGCAGGAGTACCGACCGCACCCCCTGACGCTGCCAAGCTCTTAAGTCTTGCGTCGGGGGGTTGGCCTCAGGCTGGTCAACTGGCAAAAGTCTCAGGCAAAGCAACCGGAGCCTGAAGCGCATGATCATTTTGACCTCCAATACAATGGAGGCACATATCTTGCCACGCGGCGCGACGCTCGCTGGGTTATGGATCAAGGGCGTTACCCATAGTTTGTGTCTGGGATTCGCGGATAGGGACTCTTTTTCATCTTGCCCGATCTATGCGGGCGCTTTGGTGGGACCGGTTGCCAATCGCATTTCGCGCGGTCGTGTTCGGATTGGATCCAAAGTCTACCAAATGCCCTCGAACGAGGGCACCACCTGTCTTCACAGTGGAGAAGAGGGCCTGCACGCCAGGGACTGGCAGGTCACAGATCAGACCCCTTCGAGCGTGACATTGGCTCTATCGCTGCCCGACGGTGCTATCGGCTTGCCCGGCCATCGCGAATTTACGGCGCGATATTCCCTGACACTTGATCGCAGCCTGTCATTGGTCATCACGGCCGCCACCGACTTGGAAACCGTCGTGAATGTTGCGCATCACCCCTATTGGTCTCTGGATGATCTCCCCGATATCTCCGGGCACAGGTTGAAAATCCAGGCCGACAGCTACCTTCCCGTTGACGATACCGGCTTGCCAACAGGCGAGATCGCATCTGTGGCGGGCACGCGGTATGACTTCCGCCACACGCGCAGCCTTTCGGTTGAACACCCCCTTGATGCCAATCTGTGTTTGTCGCACGACAGGGTTGCAGCGCCGCGTCTTGCCGCCACGCTGGTTGGCGCTACCGGCGTCCGGATGAACCTTCTGACCACCGAACCCGGATTGCAGATCTACAACGGCAGCGGCCTGCCAAGTTCTGCGCCCAGCGCCTTGCCAGGCCAAACCATTAAGCCCTACGCAGGCATCGCACTTGAACCCCAAGGCTGGCCAGATGCGCCAAATCGCAGCGCATTTGCACCGGTCATTCTGACCCAAGGCGCGCGATATCGGCAGGAAACCACTTACCGATTTGCTTCTAATTCACCTTGAATGACATTTTCTGGCCACGGGCACGCCCCGTAACCGGCAGAAAACAAGCACATATTTGCATCGTCAGCGCAGGGTTACCGCGCGCCGCAAGGAAGGTACGATGCAAAAAGAGCCCCAAAAACCGCCCGCCGCCCCCCCGGCGCAGGGCAGCAAACAGCCGCCGCCGCCGCCACCACCCATCACCGATTACGCGAGCCTTTAACGCAACCTTGGTGGTGACAAATCGACATTGGGGTGCCAATCTCCGCCACTATGAGCACGCCCGTTTCCTCCATTCGCAATCTTGGTCCAGCCTATGAGACCGCCTGTGCGGAGGCCGGCATAAATTCAGCCGAAGAATTGCGCGCTCTGGGCGCGGATGAAGCCTACGCCAGACTTCTGCGCGCAGGGTCGAAACCCCATTTCATTGGATATTATGTCCTCGTCATGGCCTTGCAGAACCGACCGTGGAACGACTGCCAGGGTGAAGAAAAAAAGGCCCTGCGAAAACGCTTCGATGCCATCAAGGCCAAGTCGTTTGACAAGGAACTCAGCGCATTTGAGCAAATGATGGACAGGATCGGCGTGCGCGCGGCACCTTGAACGAAAAAAGGGGCCACCCATCAGATGACCCCTTGGCGGTACTATCTGGTGGCCGCTGAATTAACCGACCAACTCCATACCCGAGAAGAAATAGGCGATTTCAATGGCCGCTGTTTCCGGTGCATCCGAGCCATGCACGGAGTTTTCGCCAACGCTTTCGGCGAATTCAGCGCGGATGGTTCCTGGTGCCGCGTCTGCGGGGTTTGTCGCGCCCATGACTTCGCGGTTCTTGGTAATGGCGCTTTCGCCTTCCAGAACTTGGACGACAACCGGGGCAGAGGCCATGAATTCGCACAATTCATCATAGAATGGGCGCTCGGCGTGCACTGCATAAAAGACGCCCGCTTGCGCCTTGGTCATGTGAATGCGCTTTTGCGCCACGATCCGCAGGCCCGCGTCTTCGAACTTCGCGTTGATTTTGCCGGTCAGATTGCGGCGGGTTGCATCGGGCTTGATGATCGAAAATGTGCGTTCAAGGGCCATGAGAGGTCTCCTGCAGGGGTTAATTTGCGGCGCATCTATCATGGGATTTTGCAGGGGGAAAGGCCTTTGTTGAGCGCGCTTCGGGGCCTTCCCATGCTGTTTTTTCGACCGTTTGACGCGTGAAGTCGAAAACGCGGGGCGCACCGCCAGCGCTGGTTCTTTGCCACATATCCCATAGCGCTCATTGACATGTCTTCATACGTGGTTCAGTGGAGCCGCCATGTTACGCATTTCAGACATCAGCTATTCGGTCGAAGGGCGCCCGCTTTTTGAAGGCGCGAGCGCTGTCATTCCGGACGGGCACAAGGTGGGCCTCGTCGGGCGCAACGGCGCGGGCAAGACGACTCTGTTCAAAATCATTCGCGGCGAATTGGGTCTCGACGGCGGTGCCATCTCATTGCCAAGCCGGGCAAAAATCGGCGGCGTGGCACAGGAGGTGCCGTCTTCGTCAACTTCGCTGATCGATACCGTGCTCGAAGCGGACACGGAACGCGCCGCGCTGATGCGCGAGGCTGAAACCGCCGATGATCCGGCGCGTATTTCAGACATTCAGACGCGGCTGGCCGATATCGACGCCTGGTCGGCGGAGGCGCGCGCAGCGACCATCCTAAAAGGACTGGGTTTTGATGACGCCGAGCAGCAGATGCCCTGTTCGGATTTCTCGGGCGGCTGGCGGATGCGGGTGGCACTGGCTGCCGTGCTCTTTGCGCAGCCTGATCTGCTGCTGCTTGACGAGCCCACAAACTACCTCGATCTGGAAGGGGCACTTTGGCTGGAAGCCTATCTCGCACGGTACCCGCATACGGTGATCATCATCAGCCACGACCGCGGGTTGCTGAACCGGGCGGTCGGCGCGATCCTGCATCTCGATGAGCGTCGCCTGACCTATTATCAGGGACCTTATGACCAATTCGCCCGGCAACGGGCCGAACAGCGCGCCGTGCAGGCAGCCATGGCCAAAAAACAGCAGGCGCGCCGCGATCACATGCAGGCCTTTGTGGATCGGTTCAAGGCCAAGGCATCGAAAGCCAAACAGGCCCAGTCCCGTCTGAAAATGATCGAAAAAATGGATATGATCGCCAGCCCGGAACAGGTAGCCAAACGGGTGTTCACCTTCCCGGAGCCGGAAGAATTGTCGCCGCCCATCATCTCCATTGAAGGTGGCTCCGTGGGGTATACCGACACGCCTGTGCTGAGCCGGCTGAACCTGCGCATTGATCAGGACGACCGCATCGCTCTTCTGGGCAAGAATGGTCAGGGCAAATCAACCCTGTCCAAGCTGCTGTCGAACCGGTTGACGCTGATGGCGGGTAAATCCGTGCGGTCCAACAAACTGCGGATCGGCTTTTTCGCCCAGCACCAGGTCGAAGAACTGCATATCAATGAAACGCCGTTGCAGCATATGATTTCGGCGCGCCCGGGCGTGCTGCATTCGAAACTGCGCGCACAACTGGCAGGCTTTGGCCTTGGACCGGATCAGGCGGAGACCGAAGTGGGCCGGCTGTCCGGCGGGCAGAAGGCGCGGTTGTCGCTTTTGCTGGCCACGCTGGATGCGCCGCATCTGCTGATCCTCGACGAGCCGACAAACCACCTCGATATCGAAAGCCGCGAAGCTCTGGTCGAGGCGCTCACCGCCTATTCCGGCGCCGTGATCCTGGTCAGCCACGACATGCATCTGCTCTCCATGGTTGCCGACCGCCTGTGGCTGGTGTCGAACGGCACAGTCAGACCCTATGAGGACGACCTCGAAGCCTACCGCAAAATGCTGCTGACGCCCGAAAAACCAACCGGCAAGTCGAGCAAGAAACCGGTCGCGGCCCCCAAGCCGCGACGCGCAAGCCGGGAGGATATGCTGGCCCTGAAATCGGAGGCCCGCAAATCCGAAGCGCGTGTTGAGAAACTGAACGAGATGCGCGACAAACTGGCCCAGAAACTCGCCGACCCAGTCCTCTACGAAGATGGCAAAGTGGGTGAGCTGGAAGTTTGGAACCGCAAATATGCTGAAGTCATGGACGCATTGGACCGCGCTGAGGCACTTTGGATGAACGCTCTGGAAAAGCTGGAACGCGCCAGCGCGCCCTAGTCACTGAATTGATTGCCCGCCGGGAACCCACCCAGAAAGATTGGACTGAACCATCGATACCGCCTTTTTCATAACAGCCTTCGTAACGATGTTTGTCGTGATTGATCCCATCGGTCTGGCCCCGCTCTTTGTGGCATTGACCCAAGGCATGACGGATGCGGCGCGCAGGCGCATTGCATGGCGGGCCACGGGTGTAGGCGTCTCCATCCTGCTTGCTTTTGCTGCATTTGGTGAAGCGATCCTATCATTCGTCGGCATCTCAATGGCGGCCTTCCGGGTGGCCGGGGGTATTTTGCTTTTTCTGACAGCGCTCGACATGCTCTTTGAGCGGCGCACCAAGCGGCGGGAGGATCAGAGCGAGGAGGAGCACAATGACCCTTCCGTTTTCCCGCTTGCCATCCCGCTGATTGCCGGTCCCGGTGCCATTGCCTCGATCATTCTGCTGATGGGCCAGCGCCCCGGACTGGAAGGCGCCGCCGTTGTATTGGGGGCCACCGGCATCGTGATGGTGATCGTCGTTGGGTTTTTCCTCGCCAGCGGTCCTATCGAGCGCGCGCTCGGCAAGACAGGTGTCACGGTTGTGACGCGGCTTCTGGGCATGTTGCTGGCCGCGCTTTCCGTGCAATTTGTCCTTGATGGGCTGAGCGCTTTCGGATTTGGCCCCGCCTCGGGCTGAAAAACACACCATCGTGCCTATATTCAAAGCGAAGCCCGAAGGAGTATCGCGTGGACAGCTTTGACACTGGCAGATTGATCTACCTGATCGTGCTTGGCCTGATGGTGGTCGGCTGGTTTTTCGCGCAATCACGTCAGTCGATGAACAAGACCCTGCAGCACGCGGCGGTCTGGGGATTCATTTTTCTCGGGGCCATCGCTGCCTTCGGTCTGTGGGAGGACATCAGTAACACGGTGCGGCCTCAGCAGACGGTTTTTGAAGAACAAGGCAAGATCATCGTCCCCCGCAGCCCCGATGGCCATTACTACATCGCAGCCCGAGTCAACGGCGCACCGATTCAATTTGTCCTCGACACCGGCGCGACTGAAATGGTGCTGACGCGCCGCGATGCGATGACCGCCGGTCTGACCCCTGACAGGTTGAATTTCTCTGGCCGCGCAATGACTGCCAACGGAGAGGTTCGTACAGCACCCGTCCGGCTCGCGACCGTGACGCTTGGCCCTGTTACCGACGAAAACCTGACAGCCGTGGTAAATGAAGCCGAGATGTCCCACAGCCTTCTGGGCATGACCTACCTTCAGCGCTGGGGACGCATCGAGATCAGCAATGGTGAACTGGTGTTAACGCGCTGAGCACGCGGGACGTCACCTGTGTCAGGTTTCGGCCTTTTTCTCCCAACGACCCGATTCCTCGGACCAATACTGCGCCGACGCCCCTGATGACTTGAGGTTTTTCCACTGCGATCGTGCCAGGTCCAATGCGACGGGATCATTGCCGTCAAAAAGCACACATACCCGATCCATGCTCTCCAAATCCTGATCGACGAGTGCCGCCCCATCGACCGTCATCAGGCAGGTCGCCCCATTGGGTGCCTCGGTTCCGGTCGTCAGCAAGACCGGCTGCATGGCTTCATGGGCCTCACCCGCCAATCCATGCGGCAGGAACCCGTCATCCGCGCCTTGCCACAGTTTTTCGTCAAGCCAGCCCATTCGCCCCAGATCGGTTCCGCGCACAACAACCCGCATTCCGGCACCTGTTGCCTTGCCCAGAAGCATGGCCAGGGTGTCTTCCATCGGTCGGCGGGTCAGATGGTAAAAAAGCGCGCTTCCCACGATCAGACCTCCCTACGTTGGCTCGCGATGGAAAAGACCTAACGCGCGCTTCCGCCAATGACCAGATAGCAGTTTTCGAGCGCCCTTTATTGGTCTATCGTCCTCCTACAGGCAACGACCATTCTGAAGGGGACAGAGGTGAGCAAAATCGACAGATACGTCCTGTCGCAACTGCTGATTCTATTTGGATTCTTTTCGTTGGTGCTCGTTGCCGTTTTCTGGATCAATCGCGCGGTTGTGCTCTTTGACCGTCTGATCAGCGACGGGCAGTCAGCGCTGGTCTTTCTGGAATTCACAGCGCTCGGATTGCCCAAACTGATCACCACAGTGCTGCCCATCGCCGCCTTTTGCGCTGCGGTTTATGTCACCAACCGCCTCAACAACGAGAGCGAATTGACGGTGATGCAGGCGACCGGATCGGGGCCGTTTCGACTGGCGCGACCTTTCTTTGTATTTGGCGTCATCGTGTTTCTGCTGGCGTCGATCCTGAATCACATTCTGTTACCACTGGCCCTGGAACAACTCAGCGACCGGGAAGCCGAAATATCGCAGAATGCCACGTCACGCCTGTTGACCGAAGGGGCCTTCCTGCACCCTTCCCCATCGGTTACCTTTTACGCCCGCGAGATCAGCGAGGATGGGGTTCTGCATGATGTCTTCCTCTCGGATAGGCGCAATGCCGACGAAGGCGTCATCTATACGGCCTCCGAAGCCTATCTCATTCGCAAACAGGATCTGACCACACTCATCATGGTGGATGGAACGGCGCAGCGGCTCGCCACCGATGACAACCGTCTGTCGACTGCGGAGTTCCGGGATTTCTCTTTTGATATCAGTTCTCTCATCCGCAATGATGCGTCAAATAACCTGACAGTCCGCAACATGATCACACCACAGCTTCTCTCGCCTTTCGATCGCCTGTCGCGGCTCACCAACCAAAGCCCCGGTGAAATTGCAGAAGAGTTTCATTCCCGTTTCGCCGAGCCCATGTTTTGCATCGTGGCTGCCATGATCGGTTTCACAACGCTGCTGATCGGGGGATATTCTCGGTTTGGCGTTTGGCGCGAAGTTGTCGTGGCCTTTGGATTGCTGCTGCTGATCAACGGCGCACGGTCAACCCTGCAAAACCCGGTGAGGAATGATCCGGAGCTTTGGCCGCTCCTGTATTTACCGGTGCTCTTCGGGACGCTGCTGGCGGTTGGTATGTTGTGGTATGTCGCGCGCCCCAAATGGCAACGTCGGGCCCCGGGCAAGTTGCAGGAGCGCCCTTCGTGATCCTGCATTTCTATTTCGCCCGCCGGTTCGCCATGAGCTTTCTGCTGCTGACGCTTGTTTTGTTTTCGCTTGTCGCACTTGTCGATCTTGTCGATCAGACACGGACATTTGGGGATTTGGATGTCAGCTTCGGCGCGATTGTCGGCCTGACGCTTCTGAACGCGCCCCAAACGGTAAATGAAATCCTGCCTCTGATCATCATTCTGGCGACAATTGCGCTTTTCGTCAGTCTGGCAAGGTCGTCTGAACTTGTTGCGACACGCGCGGCGGGGCGGTCAGCCCTGAAGGCGCTCGTCGCACCGGTTGTGGTGGCCATGACCATCGGTATTCTTGCGGTCACGATGCTCAATCCTATCGTTGCGGGAACTTCGAAGAAATACAGCGAATTGGCAGAGAGCTACCGGACTGGCGGCGCTTCCACACTTTCGATTTCCGGCGAAGGTTTATGGCTGCGTCAGGGAGGTGATGACGGGCAATCGGTGATCCGCGCCTGGCGATCAAATGCCGACGCCTCGGTGCTCTATGATGTCACGTTCCTGAGCTACGCGCCCGGTCAGGGGCCGATCCAGCGGGTCTCGGCAAACAGCGCATCGCTACAAGCCGGCGGCTGGCTCCTGCGCAAAGCCAAGCTTTGGCCACTAGGCCCCGGCGTGAACGCAGAGGCCAACGCAGAATACCATGATGAATATGTCATTCCGACAACATTGACCCTGGAACGCATTCGCGAGAGTTTCGGACGTCCCAGTTCGATTTCGATCTGGAAACTGCCCACCTTCATCGAACAACTTGACCAGGCGGGCTTTTCATCCCGTTTGCATCGCGTCTGGTTTCAGTCCGAACTGGCGCGCCCGCTGTTTTTGATGTCCATGGTTCTGGTTGCGAGCGCCTTTACCATGCGGCATACCCGATTTGGGGGGACCGGCGTTGCTGTGCTGGCCGCAGTGCTATTGGGGTTTGGTTTGTATTTCATTCGCAGCTTTGCGCAGATTCTCGGCGAAAACGGGCAGATACCGATATACCTCGCGGCCTGGATGCCACCCGTGGCGGCAATTCTGCTGGCACTTGGTTTGCTCTTGCACGCAGAGGACGGCTGAGACGTGAGACGCGCCCTCCTGATTTGCCTCCTTTTCCTGCACCCGGGAGTCGTCTGGGCGCAGGATCCTCCGGCTGATCCTGCCATTCTTATCGCCAATGAGATTTTCATAACTGCCGAACGCGTGCTGGTTGCGCGCGGAAATGTAGAAGCTTTTCAGGGCACCACGCGACTGACGGCTTCGGAAATTCGATATGATCGCAGCAAAGGTGCTCTGACGATCACTGGCCCGATCACCATGCAGGATGGCGAAAACATCACCGTGCTGGCGTCTGCCGCAGAACTGGACGCCAATCTCAGGACCGGACTGCTAACCGGGGCCCGGATGATCCTGAATGATCAGTTGCAACTGGCAGCGGTGCAGATTCAACGCACCAACGAGCGCTACAGTCAGCTTTACAAAACCGCCGTGACCTCTTGCCAAATATGCGACGACGGACGGCCACCGCTCTGGCAAATCAGGGCAAAGCGCATCATTCATGACAAGGAAGAAAGGCAGCTATACTTCGACGGTGCGCAATTTCTGATCCGCGATGTACCGGTGCTTTATATCCCGCAACTGCGCCTGCCTGATCCGTCCGTGGACCGCGCAACCGGGTTCCTCATACCATCATTGCGCACCAACTCACGATTGGGAACCGGCATCAAGATTCCCTACTTCATCCGCCTTGCAGATGATCGCGACATCACGGTCACGCCCTATATATCGACACGTACGCGCACGCTGGAACTGCGCTACCGACAGGCCTATGTGAACGGGCGTATCCAGTTCGACGGAGCCATCAGCCGCGACGATGTCCGATCCGGTGAGACCCGTGGTTACGTCTTTGGCAGCGGCGCCTTCAATCTGCAAAATGACTTCAGGCTGCAATTCGACATCGAAATCACCACGGACAATGCCTACCTCGTGGACTACGGGTATTCCGGAAAAGACAGGCTCGACAGCGCGATATCCGTTACCCGCGCGCGGCGCGATGAATTTATCGGGTTCGGGGTCACGGCCTTCAAATCGCTACGGGATGGCGACATCAATGCCAATCTGCCAACGATTGTAGGCGACGCGGTCTATCAGAAGCGGCTGTTTCCAAAAGCCCTGGGCGGAGAGTTGCGTTTGGGTGCGAACGCGCACAGCCACTATCGCTATTCTGATGTCGATATCATTGGACGAGATGTGTCCCGTCTCAGCGCTGAGGCAGATTGGTTGCGCAGCTGGACCTTGCCCGCAGGCATTCGCGCAGATGTCACCATTGGCGCGACCGCCGATGTTTTCAACATCACCCAGGACAGCACCGTGCGGCAAACGCAAACACAGCTCAGCCCCCACGGCGCAATTGCATTTCGCTTTCCGATGACCCGAAACGATCCCGGTGGCGTCACCCAGTTTCTGGAGCCAATCGTGCAGCTGGCATGGGTGGGCGGTGACCGGGTCAACGTGCCAAACGAAGAAAGCACGCGGGTTGAATTTGATGGCGGCAATCTCGTGTCGCTTTCGCGCTTTCCCGAGACAGATCGCCGCGAACGGGGGCGGTCGGCTGCAATCGGGGTCAATTGGGCACGCTTTGATCCGCAGGGCTATGAAACCTCACTGACCCTCGGTCAGGTCTTGCGCGAAGAAGCGGATGAGGATTTTACACTGACATCCGGATTGCAAGGCATCTCCTCGAACTTTCTGGTGGCCGGACAATTCAAGTCTCCGGAAGGCTGGGCCATCACCGCCCGGTCGCTGTTCGATGACAGCTTCAATTTTGCCAAAGCGGAAATCAGGGGCGACTATTCGGGCCAACGTACGCGACTGGGCGGCAGCTATGTCTGGCTGACCCAGGACCTCGAAGAAGACCGCTTGGAAAACCTTGCCGAGATCGCGCTCGATGGGTCCTACCGCGTTGACCGCCATTGGACCGCCAATGCTGACTGGCGGTACGATCTGACGCTTGATCGCGCCGCCAGCGCCGGGATCGGGTTCACATATAATAACGAATGTGTATCAGTCGCGTTTTCGGTTGACCGGCGCTATACAAATTCGTCAAGCCTTGCACCGTCGACAACTTTGGGCTTATCCATCGGGTTACGCGGCTTCTCGGCACAAAAAGGCACCGACAGCTACAAAAGAACATGCGGGAAATGAGAACAATGCGCGCATCGAGCAAATTTGGAACGGCCATTTGCCTTGTAATGGGTCTGGCGTTGGGCAAACCGGCGTTGGCGCAAGGTCTGTTTGATCCCGTGATTCTGGTCAACGATGACGTTGTGACCGAATACGAAGTAGAGCAGCGCGAGCTGTTCCTGCGTCTGCTCAACGCCCCCGGCGCCAACCGCGAAGCCGTCATCGAAAGTCTCGTTGATGAAAGGTTGCGGGCGCAGGCCGTTGAGGCTTCGGGTCTGGAGCTAACACCAGAAGGCATCGAGACCGGGCTTGAGGAATTCGCCGCCCGCGCCAATATGAACAAGGATGAGTTCATCTCCGCTCTGCAAGACAGTGGCGTCTCCGAAGAAAGTTTTCGTGACTTCGTGGAAGTGGGCATTGCCTGGCGTGATCTGATCGCGGCGCGCTTTGGGGGACGGGTACAGGTATCAGAAGACGAGATCGACAATGCCCTTGGCTCAGCCGGTGGCACCAGTGGGATTCGCGTTTTGGTGTCAGAAATCATCATCCCGGCCCCCCCGGAAAACCGCGATGAAGTCGAAGAAATCGCAAAACTGATTGCGGCTTCCGAATCCGAGGGACAGTTTTCCGAATTCGCCAGGGAATACTCGGCAACCGCGTCGCGCGATGCCGGGGGCCGCCTGCCCTGGCAGGAGCTCTCCAAACTACCCCCCGTCTTGCGGCCCTTGATCCTGGCGCTTGCACCGGGTGAGGTGACAGACCCGATTTCCATCCCCGAGGCCGTGGCGCTTTTTCAACTGAGAGCAATCGAGGAAACGGGCGCACCGACACGCGAATATGCCGCCATTGAATACGCGGCCTACTACATCCCCGGCGGTCGGACGGACGCAGCACTATCGAAGGCCGCGAAGCTTCGGGAAGACGTCGATGTCTGCGACGATCTCTACGGGGTCGCGCAGGGTCAGCCTGAAGAAGTTTTGGAGCGCGGCACCAAGACGCCGTCCGAGATTCCGCAGGACATCGCCATTGAACTCAGTAAACTGGACCCCAATGAGGTCTCCACGGCGCTGACACGGGCCAATGGAGAGACATTGGTTTTTCTGATGCTCTGTGGTCGGACATCGGCTGTGAATGAGGAAGTCGCCCGCGAAGATGTGGCCAATGCCCTGCGCTCAAGTCGCCTCAATGCCTATGCCGACAGCCTGCTGGACCAACTACGCGCCGATGCCCGTATCGTAGACCCATGACCGGTGCCGCAGCGCCCGTTGTCATCACCTGCGGAGAACCTGCGGGCATAGGTCCCGAAATCGCAGCAAAAGCATGGGCTGCGCTGAAGGGGCAGGTTCCCCTCGTCTGGATGGGCGACGCAAGACATCTGCCTGACCATTTCCCTCATCAGATCATCGATGATCCGTCGCAGGCCAAGCAGGTCGGTCACAGCGCCCTGCCCGTTCTGACCCAGGAGTTTGCGCAACCGGCAATCCCGGGCAAGCCTGATCCTGCGAATGCTCAAGGCGTGATTGACGTGATTGCCAAGGCCGTCAGATTGGTAGGGTCAGGCGATGCGGCGGCGATCTGCACTGCGCCCATTCACAAAAAAGCGCTGATTGATGGCGCGGCATTTCAGTACCCCGGTCACACCGAATATCTGGCCGCACTGGCGGGCGGCGCACGGGCTGTGATGATGCTGGCCTCCGACCAATTGCGTGTGGTGCCCGCGACAATTCACATTGCTCTGGAGGATGTTCCATCCACGCTGACCCCTGAACTCTTGCGCGAAACCATCGAGATCACGGCCAAAGCTCTGCGTAGCCAATTCAACATTGACCAACCTCGGATTGCGGTTGCCGGGCTGAACCCCCATGCCGGTGAAGGCGGTGCCATGGGACGTCAGGAACAGATCTGGATCATGGATCTGGTCGCTGACATGCAGGGTGAAGGGTTTGATTTGCAGGGCCCTTTGCCTGCCGACACAATGTTTCATGCCGCCGCACGGGCCCGCTATGACGCGGCAATTGCGATGTATCACGATCAGGCGCTGATCCCGATCAAGACATTGGATTTTGACCGCGGGGTAAATGTGACCCTGGGGTTGCCTTTTGTGCGGACCTCACCGGATCACGGGACAGCTTTCGATATTGCCGGTCGGGGTGTCGCCAATGCGACCAGCATGATCGAGGCCATCAAGCTTGCGGCCAAACTGGCGGGAATGCCCTAGGGGGATGGCGAAGATCGACACCCTTCCCCCGCTGCGCGAGGTGATCCGCACGCACGATCTGCACGCGCGCAAATCAATGGGTCAGAATTTCCTTCTGGACCTGAACCTCACGGCGAAAATCGCGCGGCAGGCCGGTGATCTGACCGGTTGCGATATTCTCGAGATCGGGCCCGGCCCCGGGGGGCTGACACGCGGGCTTTTATCTGAAGGCGCGCGTCACGTCCTGGCCATAGAGAAGGACGCGCGCTGCCTGCCCGCTCTTGCCGAGATTGCGCAGGCTTACGGAGACCGCCTGACCGTCATCGAAGGCGACGCGCTTGAGATTGATCCCCTCGCCCATCTGACGCCGCCCATCAGGGTTGCGGCCAATCTTCCTTACAATGTGGGCACTGAATTGCTGGTACGCTGGCTGACCCCCAGCGCTTGGCCGCCGTTCTGGCAGAGCCTGACATTGATGTTTCAACGCGAAGTGGCCGAACGCATTGTGGCCCGCCCCGGCAGCAAAGCCTATGGGCGCCTTGCCATACTGGCGCAATGGCGCGCGGACGCCCGCATCGTTTTGCAACTGCCCCCCGAAGCCTTCACGCCCCCGCCAAAGGTGTCGAGCAGCGTCGTCCATTTGAATGCGCTGGATGCGCCCCGTTACCCGGCCGACGCAAAGGTACTCAGCCGGGTGGTTGCCGCAGCCTTCAATCAACGTCGAAAAATGTTGCGCGCGGCTCTCAAGGGGACTGCGCCGGATATCGAAGACCGGCTTATCGCTGCCGGCTTGAAACCCACCGATCGCGCCGAACAAATACCGCTGGAAGGGTTTTGCGCCCTTGCCCGAGAAATTGCCAAGACCTGAAAACTAGGTCCAGGCTCATTTTATTCGGCGGCTTTTGGGGTGTCATCCCCACCGGTCGGCGCATCACCATCCGGGGCAGCATGAGAAGGTGCTGCGTCACTCTGTGCCTCGGGTTTTGGGCGTGGTTTTCGACGCGGCGACCGTTTCGGCTTTGGCTGGCTCTCGGGTGTTTCAACAAGATTGCTGTCACCTTCCTGCGGGGCCACATCACCCTCCGGCTGCGCATGCTGCTCTGCGGCTTGGCTCGCCTCGCGTTCTTGACGCTCCGCACGTTCACGATCCCGCTCGGCTTGCCGCTCGCGGTTCTGACGTTCCTGTTCTTCGCGACGCGCGTCAATCTCGCGCTGCGCTTCACTCAACAAACGGGTGTAGTGCTCCGCGTGCTGCTGAAAGTTCTCTGCCGCCACCCGGTCGTTGCTCAGCTGAGCATCACGCGCAAGCTGGTTGTATTTTTCGATGATCTGCTGCGGTGTGCCACGCACCTTGCCTTCCGGGCCGGAACTGTCGAACACACGGTTAACAACATTGCCGCCTTGATTGCCTTGGGACCGGTTGCGGTTGCCCTTGGAACGGGAACGGGATCTCGATGATTTCATGAAGTTCGCTCAGCCTTCGTGCTGTGGATCGTAAGACCGGATGCGCTTTGCGCCGCTAGACTTCCGGGGTGTCGATATGTTGGGCATAACGCCGCGCGGGATCACCTGTTGGGGTATCCACCGCTGCAACATGGTTGAATAAGCACGCCATGCGTTTCGCTGCAAGAGGTAATACAAAATTTTCCACAGTTTTACTGATTTTTCCTGCGATTTCAGGCGCAATCAGCCTGGTTTTGAGGCAGATACAACCCTGTCGTGTCCTCCAAGATCAGGGAGAATCGAAACCTCCCCCCAGCCTTGCGCAGTGAATATATCCCGGACACTTGGCCCTTGCTTCCAGCCAATTTCAACCATCACGCGACCCTGCGCGTTCAGATACCCCTGCGCCTCCGCAGCGATCACCCGATAGGCCGACAGCCCGTCGTGTTCATCCGTCAACGCCAGTCGTGGCTCGTGATCGCGCAATTCAGGCTGCACCTCCTGCATCTCGGAAGCGGCGAGATAGGGCGGATTGGACACGATCAGATCATAGCGCCCGTCCACCGCGCCAAACCAGTCCGATTGCAGGATCACCGCGCGCCCGGCCACATCGTGTCGCGCCGCATTGGCGCTTGCGTGCAGGCAAGCCGCCTCCGATATATCTATACCAACCCCTGATGCATCCGTGCATTCAGCCAACAATGTCACCAGAATACAGCCCGAGCCCACGCCCAGATCCAGCACCGTGTCAAAAGGTTCTGACAAGGCGGCCTCGACCAGCGTTTCGGTTTCAGGGCGCGGGTCCAGCACATCGCGGCTGATGTCAAAGGCCCGTCCGTAAAATTCCCGCGCGCCGATCAGTTGCGAGACAGGGACGCGCACCGCCCGAAGCGACACCAGATTGTCATAGCGCTCGGCAATTTCCGGCGCGATGTCTTCGGGGGCAATCAGGGTGACCCGCGCCGCATCGACCGACGCCGCATGGGCCAACAGCACCCGCGCATCGCGTGCAGGATCAGGCACACCCGCCGCGCGCAACCGCGCCATCGCGGCCACCATGGCCTCTGCCGCCGTCACTGCCCCATCTCCGCCATCATGCGGGCCTGTGCATCGGCGGTCAGCGCATCGACGATCTCGTCCAGATCACCCTGCATGACGGCATCCAGACGGTAGAGCGTCATGTTGATGCGATGGTCGGTCATCCGCCCTTGCGGAAAATTATAGGTGCGAATGCGTTCAGAGCGATCCCCCGACCCCACTTGCGCCGCGCGATCTGCCGATCGTTCGCTGTCCACCCGGTTGCGTTCGGCGTCATAGAGCCGCGCCTTGAGGACCTGCATCGCGATCTCGCGGTTTCGGTGTTGCGATTTCTCCGAGCTCGTCACGACGATGCCCGTGGGAATATGCGTGATCCGAACGGCCGAGTCCGTGGTGTTCACATGCTGACCGCCGGCCCCGGAAGAGCGCATCGTATCAATGCGCAGATCATTTGCGTCAATCTGTATGTCCACATCTTCGGCTTCGGGCAGCACCGCCACAGTGGCTGCCGATGTATGGATGCGCCCGCCGCTCTCGGTGCTCGGTACCCGCTGCACACGGTGCACGCCGCTCTCAAACTTCAGCCGAGCAAAGACATCCTGGCCCTTCACGTGGGCGACAACTTCCTTGATGCCCCCCAGCTCGGTCTCCTGCAATTCGATGATGTCGAACTGCCATTTCTGCGCTTCGGCATAGCGCTGATACATGCGCAGCAGGTCACCGGCAAAAAGGGCCGCTTCATCGCCCCCCGTACCTGGTCTGATTTCCAGCATAGCCGGTTTGGCATCGGCCTTGTCTTTTGGCAGCAGCGCCAGTTGCAATGCCGCCTCCGCCTCCGGCAAAGCCGACTTGATCCGCGGGATTTCCTCCTGCGCCAGTTCCGCCATATCCGGGTCAGCGAGCATTTCCTGAGCATCTTCCAGATCGCTTTGCAATTGCTGATATGCGGTGATCTGTTCCACGACCGGGCGCAGATCGGAATATTCTTTTGCCAAAGACGCAATGTCAGCAGCGGCATCGCCAGTGGCCATGGCCGCTTCGAGATATTCAAAACGGGATGTAATCTGTTCTAGTCTGTCGCGTGGGATCATGCGGATGATGTCCAATATTGAAAGCCATTGGTCAAGGGCTGCGACCATGCTATTCTGAGCTTATGAGACGTCTGACTTTCCTTCTGATCTGCCTTGCGGTGCCGGGCACCGCTGATGTGACAAGCCCAAGTGGCAAAACCGTTGAATGCTACTGCACTGACAAATCCGGCGACCGGGTCGAACTGGGTCAGACCATTTGCCTGCAAGTGGATGGACGAATGTTCATGGCTCAGTGCCAGATGTCACTGAATGTGCCGATGTGGCGCGAAGTGCAGCAGGGGTGTTTGTCCTCCTCATTGGATAGCAGCGATCAGCCCCTCCAGTCGTTTGCGATTGACGCCCATATCTGACGCGCCGAACTTCAGCCGGGCAAACATCCTGATCTGGCCATCACGCAATTCGATTGTTGTCAGATCCGGAAATCCGAAAAACGCCGAGCGTGTGACATATGTAATCCGGTTCTCCGCAACGGACCCGGCCAGCACGTCGGTGCGTGGCAGAGCGCCAAGCGCCTTGTCCAGACGGCCAAACAAGGCGGCATCCCCATCGAGCACACGGATCGCCCCGCCGGTCAGGTCTTGATCCGATGCCGCCTCAATGGGCCTATGCCAGCGCGCCACGTCCAGCGGCGCCACGCGAACATAGAGGATCAGCGCAGCACCCACCAAGATCAGCACAAGGAGACCTGTGATCATTCTGCGCCTCATTCATCGGCTCCTCAGGGGTCGAAGGCACCTGCCGCCTCAACGATAGGCCACACCGGGCAGAACACAGAGCAGTTCAAACATCAGGTTGGCACCCACAAGGGCCGTGTTGCCGGTTGTGTCATAGGGGGGCGAGACCTCTACCAGATCGCAGCCCACGATATTCAAACCCTTGAGTGCCCGGATGAGTTCCATGGCCTGTGATGTCGTCAACCCGCCGATCTCAGGGGTGCCCGTTCCAGGGGCAAAAGCCGGGTCGAGGCTGTCAATATCATAGGTCACGTAGACCGGCACGTCAGCGCCGATGTCACGCCGCACTTCTCCACCCAGCGACGCCAGACTTCTGTGCCAAAGCTCCTGCGCGGGAAACTGTTGGAAACCCCATTTCTGCGCTTCGGTGAAATCCTCGGCGGTGTAACCGGTCCCGCGCAGCCCGATCTGATAGGTTTTTTCGGGGATGATCAGCCCTTCCTCATAGGCACGCCTGAAAACCGTGCCATGGGTTTCGCGTTCCCCGAACATCTCGTCATTGACATCCGCATGGGCGTCCACATGGATCAGCGCCACGGGACCGAAACGCCTGTGCATGGCCCGCAGGATCGGCAGGGTGATCGAATGATCCCCGCCGATTGCCATGGGCATCGCGTCATAGTTCAGGATCGCGTTATAGCTCTGTTCGACGATTTTGAGGCTGTCAGCGAGCGAGAATGTATTGATCGCGAGATCACCGATATCGGCGCATTGCAAACTGTCAAAGGGTGCGGCCCCCGTGCCCATATGATAGGGCCGGATCATCGCACTTTGCGCACGCACCTCCTTGGGGCCGAACCGCGTGCCGGAGCGCCATGAGGTGCCAATATCCATCGGTATGCCCAGAAAGGCGACATCCAGCCCTTTGAGATCATTGACATACGGCAAACGCATGAAGCTGCCCGGCCCCGAAAAGCGCGCAAGTTCGTTGCCGCTGATCGGCTGGTTCTTTTTTTTCATTCTCACGCCTCTTCGCGCATCCGGTGCCCCAGCAGGGACAGCAATTCGGTGGCAACATGCGCCCCGGCAATCGCCGTCGCGCCCGTAGTATCAAACGGGGGCGAGACTTCAACAATATCCCCACCACGGATGTTGATCCCCGCCAGATCGCGCAACATCATGGCAGCCTGTGCAGAGGTAAGCCCGCCCCAGACGGGCGTGCCGGTGCCGGGTGCATAGGCCGGGTCCAGCGCATCAATGTCAAAGGTCAGATAGCAGGGGCGATCCTGCAAAATGGATTTGATCTTTGCCACAGCGGCCCCGGGGCCTGTTTCATGGACCTCGCGCGCGTCAATGATGTTGACACCCAATGTGTCCGCGTTGGTCGTACGAATGCCCACCTGTACCGATGAGGCCGGATCGACGATGCCGGATTTCACCGCCTTATAGAACATCGTCCCGTGATCCACGCGCGAAAAATCGTCGTCGACCCAGGTGTCGGTATGTGCGTCGAACTGCAACAGGCTGATGGGTCCGAATTTTTCGGCGTAGGCTTTCAGGATCGGGAAGCTGATATAGTGATCGCCGCCCAGCACAACGCTGGCTGCGCCTGCGTTCAGGATGCCGCGAATGTGGTCGGTGAGCCTGCCCGGAAAGGAAGGAATATCCGCGTAGTCAAAGGCCAGATCGCCATAGTCGATGATCGTGCGTTCGCTGAGCACATCAAAAGGCCAGCCGTAGGGCGCATCCGGGGCCTGCAGGCTCGACGCTTCGCGAATGGCGCGCGGGCCAAGGCGGGTTCCGGGACGGTTTGTCACGGCCTGATCGAAAGGCACCCCCGTCACGGCGATGTCCACACCGCTCAGGTCCTTGGTGTATCTGCGCCGCAAAAACGACAGCGCCCCCCCGAATGTCAGCTCAAAACTCGGGCCTTTCATATCCTCGCGGGTGAAAGCGTGGTCGATCTGCGTCTTTGCGTCTTCCAAAGCCATCTTTTAGGCCCCTGCCACCGGTTGGGCACGTTCGACGATGCGCGCAAAAAACGAGGCACCAATCGGCGCGATCTCATCATTGAAATTATATTTCGGGTGGTGAACGCCTGCCGTGTCCCCCTGCCCCAGCATCAGATAGGCGCCGGGCCGTGCCTCCAGCATATAGGAGAAATCTTCCGCCCCCATCACCGGCGTGACCCTGTCCTCCACACCGGCAGCCCCCGCCACATCTGCGGCAACCTCAGCAGCGAAAGCGGCTTTCTCGGCGTCATTGACCGTCGGCGGATAGCCGAATTCAAACGTCAGCTCTGCTTTGAGCCCAAAGGACGCCGCCTGCCCGGCAACGATCTCTTCCATACGTTTGACCACCATGGCCTGCACTTCTTTGTCAAAGGTGCGCACAGTGCCGTTGATATAGGCGGTTTCGGGGATCACATTGTCGGTCGTTCCGGTGTGTATCTGCGTGGTGGAGACAACCAGCGTGTCCTTGGTGTTGTGATTGCGGCTGACAATGGTCTGCAAGGCCTGCACAATCGAACAGGCCGCTACCACCGGATCAATCGCATCGAAGGGGCGTGCGGCATGCCCGCCCTTGCCCGTGACATGGATGTGAAACGTATCGGCCGCCGCCATGATCGGCCCGGGCGTTGTATGGAACTTACCGAAATCCTTGCCCGGCGCGTTGTGGATCGCATAGACCTGACTGATCTCAAATTTCTCCATGATCCCTTCGCGCACCATGACCTCGCCACCGCCGCCGAATTCCTCTGCGGGCTGGAAGATCAACGCCACCCGACCGGCAAAATTGCGCGTCTCGGTCAGGTATTTTGCCGCCCCCAGCAGCATCGCCGTATGCCCGTCGTGACCACAGGCATGCATCTTTCCGGGATGTTTGGAGGCGTATTCAACACCGGTTTCTTCTGTCATCGGCAAAGCGTCCATATCCGCGCGCAATCCGATGGTTGGTCCTGCGCCACGCCCTTCAATGATCGCAACGATCCCGGTTTTGGCGATCCCCTCATGCACGGCATCAACCCCGAATTCCCGCAACCTTTCGGCCACAAACGCGGCGGTCTGATGGCACTCCAGCCCAAGCTCGGGAATGGTGTGCAAATGCTGACGCCATTCGGTCATTTCGGTGCTCATATCGGCGATCCGGTTTACGACAGGCATGGGGTGGACTCCTTGGTCGTTTCTTTGTCAGGTGCATGTGACACGACAGATAGGCGCGCTGCAATGGCTGAAGACCTGATCCACGACCCAAACGCCGGAATTGACCGCCTTCTTGAAATCATGCGCCGCCTGCGCGATCCGCAAACAGGATGCCCCTGGGACATTGAACAGGATTTCGACAGCATCGCCCCCTATACCATTGAAGAGGCTTACGAAGTTGCCGATGCCATCGCGCGGCGCGACTGGTCAGAGCTTGAGGGCGAGTTAGGGGATTTGCTGTTGCAAACGGTCTATCACACGGCCATGGGTGAAGAAGCAGGTCATTTCACCTTTCAATCCGTGGTGCGGGCCATTTCAGACAAGATGGTTGCCCGGCACCCGCATGTCTTTGGCGATGCTTCCCGCGATAAATCCGCCGACCAGCAAACCGCGGATTGGGAAGCGATCAAAGCGGCAGAACGGGCGGGCAAGGCGCAACAGGGCACGTTGGATGGTGTCGCCATCGGCTTGCCGGCCCTGCTGCGCGCGTTGAAATTGCAAAAACGGGCGGCGCGCGTCGGATTTGACTGGCCCTCGACCCATGAGGTGCTGGACAAGATCAAGGAAGAAGCGGACGAGCTGGTGGAAGCGCGCGATCAGCTGACCCAAGCCGAGATCGAAGAAGAGTTTGGCGATCTGCTCTTCGTCATGGCCAATCTGGGGCGTCACCTTGGGCTCGATCCGGAAGCGGCCCTGCGCGCTGCTAACGCAAAATTCACCCGCCGGTTTGAAAAGATCGAAGCAAAGCTGGCCGAAAACGGCAAATCACCCACCCAGAGTGATCTGGCAGAAATGGACGCACTTTGGGACGTCGTGAAATCGGAAGAAAAATCTGCTTAAACGCGCTGACGTCCCGGCGAAATGCCGCCAAGCCTTCGAAGCGTCATTTCATGTTCCCGCCGGGATCTTTTGGGTGGGCCTGAGCATTGATTTCTTATGGAATGTTCCTGAATATCAGAAGGCAAATTGCCCGCGCCTCGGGCGTGAACCGGCCCGCGACCGCACCGGAACATCCTCAAAGCCTGCGCCGCTCCACAAAGTGCGCTGGACAATCTTTGGAGCGGGCGGCAAACAGGCCAAATGGTACAACGAAAAATCATCATCGACACGGACCCCGGACAAGACGACGCAGTTGCAATCCTGCTTGCGCTGGCCAGTCCGGAAGAAATCGACGTGCTCGGGATCACATGTGTCGCTGGCAATGTTCCTCTCAAACTTACGTCAAAAAATGCACGCATTATCTGCGAGTTAGCGGGAAAGACCGCAGTGCCGGTCTATGCCGGATGCGACCGGCCTCTTGGGCGTGAACTGGTAACTGCCGAACATGTACACGGCAAAACCGGGTTGAACGGGCCTGTCCTGCCAGACCCGCAGATGCCGCTTCAGGAAACACACGCCGTCGATTTCATCATCGAAACCTTGCGCGCAGAACCGCCCGGCACGGTGACACTTTGCCCGCTTGGTCCGCTCACCAATATCGCGACCGCGTTCAACAAAGCTCCCGACATTGCAGAGCGTGTTCAGGAAATCGTCCTGATGGGGGGTGCTTATTTCGAAGTTGGCAACATCACACCCACGGCAGAGTTCAACATTTACGTCGACCCGCAAGCTGCTGAAATTACGTTTAAATCCGGAACTGATATTGTCGTGATGCCGCTCGATGTTACGCATAAGGCTCTGGTAACGCCCGACCGCAACGAGGCATTCAGAAATCTAAAGACACCTGTGGGTACGGCTGTGGCACAGATGACTGATTTCTTTGAACGGTTTGACAAGGAAAAATACGGCTCTGATGGGGCACCTTTGCATGACCCTTGCGTGACAGCTTATCTGCTACGGCCAGACCTCTTTTCCGGGCGTCATATCAATGTGGAGATCGAAACCAGCTCGGAGCTCACGATGGGCATGACGGTCGCAGATTGGTGGGGGGTCACGGATCGCCCGCCCAATGCGCTTTTTATCAAAGACCTTGACGCGGATGGGTTTTTCTCGCTCCTGACAGAACGGCTGGCCCGGCTATGAGCGCTGCACTCACACTGGCAACGCCGGAACATCTCGACCGTCTTGATGCACTCGTGGCCGCTTTTCATGAGGAAAACGGCATCGCGTTGGGGGCAGAAGCGCGTCGCGCCGGTATCTCGCCGTTGCTGGATGGCTCACCGCATGGCGTGGCCTATCTGATTGGTCCTGCGCGCGCGCCCATCGGCTACGTGGTGATCACATTTGGCTGGTCGCTTGAATTCGGCGGGCTGGATGGTTTTATCGATGAGCTCTACATCCGCCCCGGTGTGCGCGGACGCGGCATCGCATCGGAAACCTTGCAGACCTTGCCCCGCGCTCTTGCGGCCGCCGGGCTGAAGGCGTTGCATCTGGAAGTGGATCGCGATGCGGAAAAAACACAGCGTCTTTATGGTCGGGCCGGTTTTTCCGCGCGCCCAAAATCGATGCTGATGAGCCGCGCGTTCTAGCCTTTGCGGATCACGCCGCTTCGAATTGAAAATCCGATCACTGGCGTGCACCCGTTGAAATCCCTATATCGGGTGAATGACCTTCTCTGCGCCCTTTGACAACAGTTACGCCCGGCTGCCTGAGGCTTTCTACACACGGTTGAACCCGACGGAGGTGCCCGCACCCAAACTGGTCGCCTACAATGAGGAGCTGGGGCGGTTACTTGGCATCACCGATGCAACCGAAGAGGACCGCGTCGCCGTTTTTTCCGGCGCGACCGTGCCGCCTGGTGCCACACCGCTGGCGCAATTATACGCGGGCCATCAGTTTGGCAGCTTTAACCCGCAGCTTGGAGACGGGCGAGCAATATTGCTGGGAGAAGTGGTTGGCACCGACGGCCTCCGCCGCGATGTCCAATTGAAAGGATCCGGCCCGACGCCCTATTCCCGCATGGGGGATGGTCGTGCCTGGCTGGGGCCGGTCCTGCGCGAATACGTGGTGTCCGAAGCAATGCATGCTCTGGGCATTCCGACAACCCGCGCACTTGCCGCCACCCTGACCGGCGAGGACGTAATCCGCGAGACGGTTCTGCCGGGCGCGATCTTTACGCGCGTTGCCGCCAGCCACCTGCGTGTGGGCACCTTTCAGGTCTTTGCCCATCGCGGCCAGAAATCCGAACTCAGGCAACTGACTGAGTATGCGATCCATCGGCACTACCCCGATGCGACAGGTCCCATGGGGTTGTTGCGCGCCGTTTGCGCAGCACAGGCTGATCTGATTGCGGCATGGATGTCCGTTGGTTTCATCCACGGGGTCATGAATACCGATAACTGCACGATTTCTGGCGAAACCATCGACTATGGTCCTTGCGCGTTTCTGGATGAATATCATGCCGATACCGTGTTCAGCTCGATTGATCAGATGGGGCGCTACGCCTATTCAAATCAGCCGCGTATCGTCGTCTGGAACATGGCGCAATTTGCCACATCGCTCCTGCAACAATATGACGATCCATCAACCATGATCGATGAAGCGACAGAAATCGTGCACGCCATGCCCGGCCAGATCGAAGAGGCGTGGCGCAAGCGGTTTGGTGCCAAGATCGGGCTTAAAGAACCTGAGCCTGAGGACATGGGCCTGCTGGAGGATCTGCTTGCGCTCATGCAAAAGGACGGCGCGGATTTCACCAACACGTTCGATGCGCTTGCGCGTGGCAATGCCCGCGACCAGTTTGTTGACCGCGATGCCTTTGATGCGTGGCAACTGCGGTGGCGGGCGCGCCTCAAGGGTGTCATCGACACTGAAAAGACCATGCGGGCCGCCTCCCCCCGGATCATCCCGCGCAACCACCGGATTGAGGAAATGATCGCAGCGGCTGTGGCCGGTGACTACGCGCCTTTTCACCGTTTGTTGCAGGCCGTGTCTGACCCCTATGGCACAACCGACACCGACCTGATGCGCGCACCGAGCAAGGCACAGAGGGTTGCCGCAACCTTTTGCGGAACGTGATTTTCAGCCGTTTCCGGGTTTTCGGTTGATCAGGTAGATACCCGCGGCGACCAGACACAGGGCAATCCAGACCTTTGGACCCACATCTTCACCGAGGATCAACCAGCCCAGAATCACCGCAAATACCGGCGACAGGAAGCTGAACGAGGCGACCGAAGAGGCCGGATAAATCGACAGCAGCCAAAACCAAGCCAGAAACCCTAGGCTCGCCACAGCGATGATCTGAAATAGCAGGCCCGCGACATGGACGGGTTGCAGATCGCGCAGAAAATCACCCGCAAACAAAGATGCAAGCAGCAACAAGGGTGCAGAGATTGCGACCTGAAACATCAATTGCTGCGCGGGCGGCACGTCCTTGAGTGGCGTGGCTTTGACGCAAAGGGCGATCCCCGCCCAGCAAATTGCGGCGGTAAGTGCCAGAACATCTCCTTTTGTACTGGCTGTCACATCGCTGCGGTCAAGCAAGGCCAAGGCAACGCCGCCCATGGCCATCACAAGCCCGATGCTGCGCAAACCACTCATGCGATCTGACGGCAGCAGGAAATGCCCGATGAGCGCCAGCCAGACAGGCATGGAATAGAAAATAACCGATGCCCGGCTAACGGTCGTGAAATCCAGCGCTGTGAAAAGGCACATGAATTCAAGCGCAAAGAGCGTACCACTGACAATGCCTGCGGGAATGGCCGCGCGCGGTACGGAAAAACTGACCCCGCGCATCTTCATCCAGATGAGCAAGATAACGACCGCGCCGGCAGAACGAAGACCAGCGGCGAAGATCGGCCCAAATCCACCATTGGTCCATTTGATGACCACTTGATTGAACGCCAGATGCAAGGCGAAGGCGATCAATGCGGTCGCTCCAAAAGCGTCGATGTGTGATTTTCGTTCCATATCTCAGATGGCGTCGGCCCTTGGGAATTGTCAATTGCGCGGCCTTCTGGCAGCAGGCCCTTCGCAGCAAAAAGGTGCCGTTGAAAAATAATTCCCCTTACGCGCCCCCAAAATGATGCCAGACTGCCCCCTATCAATTGATCAGGTGGGGATTTTCGAAATGAGTTTGATGAAGACATTGGCAAAGGTAGCCATCGGCGTTGCCGTTGCGAAAGGCGCGCAAAGCATGATGAAGGGCGGCGGTGGCGGTCTGGGTGGCATGGTACGCGATGCCGCAGGCCGTGCGGGCAGCGGACGTTCCTTTGGCGGCCAGCATTCAGATGGCGGCGGCAGCGATCTGCAAGACATGTTGGGCGGTTTGCTGGGCGGAAAATCGGGAGCGCGGTCCGCTGGCGGCATGCCCGGTGGGCTTGGGGGGCTGCTCGAAGGGCTTGCCGGTGGCAAAGGCGGTGGGCTGCAGGATATGCTGTCGGGTCTTGCCGGTGGCGCCGGTGCGGGTGGATTGCTCGGCGCATTGGCCGGGCAGGCACAACGCCGCCCGCAAACCAGCAAGGGCAGTTTCGGCGAAGTGCTGAATTCGTCGTTTGACGCAACCCCCGAACCGGAGATTGAACCCAGCGCAGATCAGGAAGCCGCCGCAGCTTTGATGTTGCGCGCGATGATCCAGGCGGCCAAGTCGGATGGCAAGCTCGATGACGCGGAACGCGAGAAACTGCTGGGGCAGTTGGGCGACGATGTCGATGCGGAAGAAGCCGCGTTTGTGCAAAAAGAACTCGGCGCGCCCGTCGATGTGGATGGGCTTGTCGCACAGGTTCCGCGCGGAATGGAACAACAGGTCTATGCGGTCTCCGTTCTCGGCATCAACCTCGACAATCAGTCAGAGGCGGAATACCTGCACAAACTGGCCAAGGGTCTGGGGTTGGATGCCCAATCGGTGAACGGCATCCACGATCAACTGGGCGTCCCTTCGCTTTACACCTGATCCAGGAAGGCGGGGCACTGACCCCGCCGTTTGACCGCCTGCCACAGGTCAGGCAGCGCGCTGACCTCCACCGGGTTTGCCACCACCCCGCCGACGGCGTCGTCCGCCACCCGGCTTTTTACCCTGCGGCGGCTGGCTTGCATTGGTGTTGCCGGAACCCTGCGGGCGACCACCGCGTCCCCGGCCCCGGCCCCGCCCTTTGGGCTTGGTTCCTTCGGGGATATCCACGGCCTCCCATGGGCGTCCTGACCCCACCGGAATGCTGATGCCCATCGTCTTTTGAATGGCCTTCAATTCACCCATCTCGTCGGGCGCGCAGAAAGCAATGGCCGCGCCATCCTTGCCCGCCCGTGCGGTGCGGCCAATCCGGTGCACATAATTGTCCGGGACGTTCGGCAGATCATAGTTGTAGACGTGTTTCACATCCGGAATATCGAGACCGCGTGCCGCGACATCCGTGGCCACCAGCACCTTGATCTCACCGGATTTGAAGGCAGCAATCGCACGATCCCGCTGCCCCTGGCTTTTATTGCCGTGGATTGATCCGGCCGCATAGCCAGCCTTGACCAGCGTCTTCATCAGCTTTTCGGAGCCGTGTTTCGTCCGCCCAAAGACGAGCGCGCGTTCTTCGCGGTGCTTGTCCAGCATCTCGATCAGCAGACCGGCTTTTTCCGATTTCGCGATAAAGTGTACTTCCTGCGTAACCTTGTCGGCGGCCTTACCCGGAGGCGAGACTTCAACACGAATGGGGCTGCGCAGATAGCTTTGTGCCAATTCGTTCATCTGTTTGGGCATGGTGGCCGAGAAGAGCATCGTCTGGCGCTCTTTCGGGATCACATTCGCGATTTTGCGCAGGTCGTGGATGAACCCCATGTCGAGCATCTGGTCGGCTTCGTCCAACACCAGAAACACCGCCTCATCCAGACGGACGGCGCGCCTGTCCATCAGGTCAAGCAATCGACCCGGTGTGGCAACCAGCAGATCAACTCCGCGCTCAAGTCGCTTGATCTGGTTATTAATCGACTGGCCACCGACAACCATCGCCACCTTGATCGGCGTGTTTTCAGCAAAGGCACGCAGGTTC
This sequence comes from Roseobacter sp. EG26, assembly GCF_049830555.1. Lineage (NCBI taxonomy): Bacteria > Pseudomonadati > Pseudomonadota > Alphaproteobacteria > Rhodobacterales > Roseobacteraceae > Roseobacter > Roseobacter sp. EG26. The sequence goes on along the minus strand of NZ_JBNBLH010000001.1, from coordinate 614,455 downwards.
ACGCTGATCTGGGTGGCCAGCTCGCGCGTCGGCGCCAGCACGAGACCGCGTACCGATTTCGGCGCAGGCCGCCCATCCAGTTCCAGCATCTGTGCCACCAGCGGCACGCCAAAGGCCGCCGTTTTACCGGTACCCGTCTGCGCCAGACCCATCACATCGCGCCCGTTCAGCGCATAAGGAATGGCCTGTTTCTGGATCGGTGTCGGGTCGTTCAGACCCATCGCTTTCAGACGTGCCACCAGCTTGGCAGGCAGGTCCATCATATCAAAATCGCTCATTTTGTTCTTTCCAGCGCACCGGACCGGCACGCAAATAATCTTTGCCATGCCCGCTCGGACACCGCTTGGGACACACAGAACGGATCGCAAGCGAGGCCATATGCCCACACTTGTCCGCTGCGCTTGGACCCACGCGTGATTTTGGGAACATCGGCGGGCCTTTGAATTTGGCGCATCTGACGGGGATCATCCCGGGCGCTCATGACTGCTCACGCGGCAGAAGGCTTCGCTTGACAGGCACATGGGGGTTTACGGGCCAGAAGTCAACAGCCACCGCAAATCGCGTCTGGCAGCGCCTGGTGAATCCCGTTAAACCTGCAAGCCACGGTTCAAGGGTCTTGGCATGAACAATTCGATCATCAAACGCTGTGAGGACAAGGGCCTGCGCATGACCGGGCAACGGCGCGTCATCGCTCAGGTGCTCGAAGACAGCGCGGATCATCCTGATGTCGAGGAGCTTTATGCAAGAGCCTCGGCAATTGATGCTGGTATCTCTATTGCAACGGTCTACCGCACGGTAAAACTCTTTGAGGAAGCCCGCATTCTGGACAAGCTGGAATTCGGCGACGGGCGTGCGCGCTACGAGGATGCCGAGCGCGATCACCATGACCACCTCATTGACATGAACTCCGGCGAGGTCATTGAATTCGTCGACGCCGAAATCGAGGCGCTGCAAGACCGGATCGCCAAAAAACTGGGTTATGAACTGCGCGGCCACCGGCTTGAGCTCTACGGCGTACCGCTCAAAAAGGAGTAACTGTGCCGCCGGGCAAGATCATTTTGCTGCATGGCCCCTCCAGCAGCGGCAAATCCACCCTGGCCCGCGCGCTGCAAAGCACAATCGACGCGCCCTTCTGGCACTACTCCATTGACCACATCAAAGACGCAGGCGTTCTGCCTTCGGCGCGCATTCAATCCGGCGAATTTAATTGGTCAAGTTTACGCCCCGCTTTCCTAAGCGCCTTCGCGCACTCGGTTGGCGTCATCATGGCGGAAGGCAACAATCTGATTCTAGAGCATATTCTCGATCAACATGTCGATGTCCCGCAACTACGCCAGACGCTTGTGGACCAAGATCTGTTTTTCGTCGGCCTCCACTGCCCGCTTGATGTGCTGCAAGCCCGCGAAATCGCCCGCGGAGATCGCTTCAAAGGCTCGGCCAAAGCAGATTTCCAGACCGTGCACGCCGGAATGACCTATGATTTCACCGTGGATTCCACAGCTCCCGTCGCGCAGTCGGCCAACCAGTTGATTGCAGCCTGGCACAAACGCTCGGGACGCTCGGCCTTTTTCGACCATCCGGATAAAATCCCGTAGGCGCATGGACTTCGCCCGGCCCGCGCCCTAGACCCGCTTCAAAGGCACGGCAGGAAACCCCATGGAAAATTTACGCGGCGCGGCCCTGATGGTCTTCGCCATGCTCGGCTTCGCAGTCGAAGACATGTTGATCAAGTTCATGGCCGTTGCCCTCCCCGTGGGTCAGATCATCGGGATGTTGGGCGTTGGCAGTGCGATACTCGCGGCAGGCATCCTGATCATGCAAGGCCAGCCGCTTTTTACCCGCAGCATGATGACGCGCGCGATCCTGCTCCGCGCTATTGGCGAACTCATCGGCACCATCGGTTTTGTGACCGCCATTGCCCTGACCCCTCTGTCGTCAGCTTCGGCCATCTTGCAAGCGACGCCTCTCTTTGTAACCCTGGGGGCTGCCCTTTTTCTGCAAGAAGCCGTCGGCTGGCGACGCTGGTCCGCTATTCTGGTCGGGTTCCTTGGCGTCTTGCTGATCATCCGTCCAGGCACAGAGGGTTTTAGCTGGCTGTCTCTTTTTGCGCTGCAGGGTGTCATCGGTCTGGGCATCCGCGATCTTGCCACCCGGCGCGTGCCCAAAGAAACATCCACGATGCAATTGAGTTTCCTGGCTTTTCTTGTGCTGATCCCAGCCGCGGCCCTGCTGATCTGGTTCAACGGGACAACTGTGGTGCCGCTGTCGCCGTCCAATTGGGTTTACTACACGATTGCCCTGCTGATCGGCATGATCGCCTACTACGGGATCGTGGCCGCGATGCGCATCGGCGAGGTCAGTTTTGTCACGCCTTTTCGCTATTCACGCATCATTTTCGCCCTCATTGTGGGTGTATTTGTCTTTGATGAAAACCCCGACACGATGACCTTTCTTGGTGCGTCAGTCATCGTTGCGTCGGGCCTCTACACACTTTGGCGGGAAAGGTATGTTCCCGCTAACAGCGCCTAAGGGTTTCCATGTGCGGCGCATCCCGCTATGACGCGATCAACAGTGATCAAAGGAGCCTGCCATGAGCACCATTATCGACATCCACGCCCGTGAAATCCTTGACAGCCGGGGAAACCCGACGGTGGAGGTCGATGTGATCCTAGAAGACGGCACCATGGGCCGCGCTGCGGTGCCGTCCGGCGCATCGACAGGGGCCTATGAGGCCGTAGAAAGGCGCGACGGCGACAAATCCCGATACATGGGCAAAGGCGTGTTGGAAGCCTGCGCTGCGGTGAATGGCGAGATCGCCGAAGCGCTTGTGGGCATCGATGCCACCGAACAGGTCGATATCGACACAACCATGATCGAACTCGACGGCACCGACAACAAGGGACGACTGGGGGCCAACGCCATTCTCGGTGTTTCCATGGCCGCCGCGAAGGCAGCGGCAGATTTCTGCGCTCAGCCACTCTACCGTTATGTTGGTGGCACCTCGGCGCGGGTCTTGCCGGTACCAATGATGAACATCATCAACGGGGGTGAACACGCCGACAACCCCATCGACATTCAGGAATTCATGATCATGCCGGTCGCTGCGGACAATATCCGCGAGGCCGTTCGCATGGGCTCCGAAGTGTTTCACACACTCAAGAAAGAGCTCTCTGCGGCGGGTCTTTCCACCGGGATCGGCGACGAAGGCGGCTTTGCCCCCAACATTAACTCCACACGGGATGCGCTTGATTTCATTTTGAAATCCGTTGAGAAAGCCGGATATAAACCGGGCGATGACATCTACCTGGCCATGGATTGCGCGGCGACCGAATACTATAAAGACGGCCAATATGTTTTGGCGGGCGAGAGCAAAACGCTTTCGTCGGAAGAAAACGTCGACTACCTCACAGCATTGGTCAACGACTACCCCATCATTTCCATTGAAGATGGGATGTCCGAAGACGACTGGGACGGCTGGAAGGCGCTGACACAGGCACTCGGCGATCGCGTACAGCTTGTGGGTGACGATCTTTTTGTGACCAACCCCGCACGGCTGGCCATGGGCATTGAACGCGGATCGGCCAATTCAATGCTGGTCAAGGTCAATCAAATCGGCAGCTTGACCGAAACGCTCAAAGCCGTGGATATGGCACACCGCGCGGGTTTCACGAACGTCATGTCGCACCGCTCCGGCGAGACAGAGGATGCCACCATCGCTGATCTGGCGGTTGCAACAAACTGCGGGCAAATCAAAACCGGGTCACTGGCACGGTCAGATCGGCTTGCCAAATACAACCAATTGATCCGCATCGAAGAAGCATTGGGCGAAACGGCTGAATACGCCGGGCGCACCATTCTGCGCTAATGGCTGGTATTTCGATCCGCGCGGCAGACATGCCGCGCGACCTACCCGCCGTGCAATCCTTGTGTTGGGCCTACCGCGACTATCTGCTCAATTTTAACCCCAACATGCGCAAACTGGCGAGCGTCTTTTACCCCGAAGACGCCTATCGGGCGCTGATGGCCGACCTGCCCGTGAAACATGCCCGACCCAAAGGCATTATCTTTCTGGCGGAACGCGATGGCGTGCCGGTGGGATGTGGCATGAGCCACCCGCTGAACGGCTCTGATACCGAGATAAAGCGCGTTTTCGTAACAGATGCAGCCCGTGGATCGGGTGCCGGGAAAATGGTCTCGCAGGCCTTGATAGACCAGGCCCGCGCCGATGGATATGCGCGTATCTTGCTGGATACAAACAAAGAATTTGAAGGTGCGCGCAAACTCTATGAGAAACTGGGATTTGTCGAACGCGGTCCTTATTCCGAATTGCCGCCGGGTACAGAGGCGTCTTTGGTATTCTATGAATTCATTCTGTGAAGCGCTGCGGTCGGTAGGGCGACAAGAGGCGCGTCCGCTCGCCTGAGAGGCCGACGCCCATAATCTCCGCTGTTGCCAGTTCTGCTACCAGCGGTGCCAATGTGGCACCGGAATGCATCGTCACCGCATAAAGGCCCTGTGGTCCGCAGGGTCCAATGACCGGCAATCCATCCTCTGGCATGGGCCTTTCTGCCATACTCACGCGCTCCCAACGGAATGGGCGATCCAGCATCTTTTGCACACGGAGCGTGGCGCGATCTGCCAGAACATCGGGTGTTTCAGCAATGCGGTCCGCGTCATCTGCCTGATGGTTGGCGGCCGTTGGTGCCAGAAGATATCCCTCCGGCGTCTGACGTAATTCCTGATCCGGGGCAGCCAATACATGATGCAAAAGCGGCGGTGACACCTCCGAGCGCAGGATCAAACCGGGCCTGTGCAACATCGGGACCGGGACATCCACGTTCTGCAACAGCGCCTGCGTGCCAACCCCTGCCGAGACAACAACCTGATCTGCCTGCAGGTCGCCCGCATCTGTCCTGACACCGACGATTTTGCCGTTCCCGACAACCAGATTGGTCGCGCGGACACCTGCGATCAGTTTTGCACCGCTGGCGGTCGCCGCGCATAAAGCGTCCCAGGTCAGCGCCACCAGATCGACAACGGCTTCTTCTTCAAAGAGTAATGCGCGTTCCGGTGGGACGACATGGGGCTCCAGAGTGGCGAACTCTGCCGCGTCGACCACCCGCACAGAATAACCCAATTCCTTCAGGGTGTTATATTGTGCATCAAATCTACCGCCCTGCTCTTCCCAGACCAGCGCACCGGGCCAGCCAATTGCGCGGGTGCCCAGATCGCGCAGGAGCCGTCTGTGCGCGTCAATGCCCGCAAAGCGCAAACGGAAATGATCTTCGTTGAGGAAAAAATTGGCATTGATCCACCCGAACGATGCGCCCGAAGCGGCGGATGCAGGTTGGCCCGCTTCCAGCAAGGTAACGTCGGCTCCTGCCTCCGCCAGCCGGTAGGACATCAGCGCGCCCATGATCCCGGCCCCAATGACGATGATTTTCACACAAGTCTCCCTTGGCCCGCCCCACCACGCAGATTAACCTGCCCCCATGACAGCACAAGAGATCATCGCCCGCCTTAATCTTTCACCCCATCCCGAGGGCGGTCACTATCGTCAGACCTGGGGTGCCGAAGGGCCCGGACGCCCAAGCGGGACATGCATTTATTTCCTGCTCGCCGCGGGTGAGACCAGCCATTGGCATCGGGTGGATGCCACGGAAATCTGGCTCTATCACGCCGGGCGCGCCGCTCATCCTTTCCATGAGTGCGGATGACGCGGGGCCCGCAACAGACCACTTGCTTGGGCCGGACCTGACGAAGGGCGCGCCGCAAATCATCGTTCCAGCACATCATTGGCAAGCGGCGCGCAGTACCGGCGTTTATACGCTGGTCAGTTGCACCGTTTCGCCCGGGTTTCAGTTTGAGGGGTTTGAACTCGCACCGCCCGGTTTTGACATTCCGCGTGCCCCGTGACGGGTGCGGTTATACGGCGATGTCCGTGGCTGATGGTGAACTCACGATGCCCCCGCCAACGGCTGCTCTGACACCAGTGGTACCGGGGCAGGATGTGGGCAACCCGCGCGCTACCCGTACGGCCAGATAGGCAAAAGCCTGTGCTTCAAGCATATCGCCATCAAGACCCACCGCTTCAACGGCGCGCACCGGGCAATCAAGTGACACGGCCAGCATTTCCATCAATACCGGATTATGCCGCCCGCCGCCGGTGACCAGAACCTGTTCGGGTGGCTTCGGGCAATGCTGAATCCCCTCCGCCACCCCTGCGGCGCACATGGCTGTCAAAGTTGCCGCCGCATCCGGGTCCTGCAACTCGGCAACCAAGGCGATCATTTCCGAAAAATCATTCCGGTCCAGTGACTTGGGCGGAATACGGGAAAAGTAAGGCTCCGCCAGAAAAAGCTCCAAAGCGCCCTGTTCAACTGTGCCGCGCCGCGCGATCCGGCCATCCTCGTCAAAGGCGATACCCAGCCGGGTTTGCAACAGATCATTCAGCGGCGCGTTGGCCGGGCCTGTATCAAAAGCCAGGAGCGCGCCCGCATCCTCAGCACGCGCGCACATCGGGTTCACGTACGTCAGGTTGCCAACCCCACCGAGATTAAGAAAAACCAGGGGGTCTGTGGCACCGATATGGCGGGCGCAGGCAAAGTGGAAAAACGGTGCCAGTGGCGCGCCTTCGCCGCCAAGCTCAACGTCACTGCTGCGGAAGTCCCAGACAACCGGGCGTCCCAAAGCCTGCGACAACCACGCGCCATCCCCCACCTGCAATGTGCCCTTTGTGCGCGGCGCATGGGCAAGGGTCTGACCGTGGAACCCCACAAGATCATAGTCAACAAACTGCTCGAAAAGTGCCAGATGCGCCTGCTCGACAACATCCGTTGCCGCGTCGACCGCATCGCCGGACCATTGCCCCAGAGCCCCACGCAGAACGTTCTGCTCTGCGGGCGAATAGGGCCGGTAAGACGATGGGCCAAATCCGTCTATGTCCACCCCGTCGGTACGCAGAATGGCCGCGTCCACCCCGTCAAGTGAGGTGCCGCTCATCGCGCCCAAGGCCGTCACGATGCCGGTTTTTTCAATGGCCCTTTTCAAAGCCTTTTCCTTTGTCTGCTCACCGCCTATAGAGTGGGCGCAATTCAAGCCGAGAGCAAGCAAGATGACCTACCACCCGAAATCAGATTTTGTCGCTGTGATGATGGAGCGCGGCTTTCTCGCGGACTGCACCGATTATCAAGGGCTGGATGAGGCGCTGCTCAAAGGTGGACGCGCGGGGTATATCGGTTTTGATGCAACGGCGAAGTCCCTGCACGTGGGATCGCTCATTCAAATCATGATGCTGCGCTGGTTGCAGAAAACAGGCGGCAAACCGATCACATTGATGGGCGGGGGCACCACCAAAGTGGGCGATCCGTCCTTTCGCGCCGATGAACGCCCCTTGCTGGACGCGCAGGCCATTGACGACAATATCGCCGGGATCAAACGGGTGTTTTCGGCGTATCTGACCTACGGTGACGGACCCTCCGACGCGATGATGATCAACAACGCCGAATGGCTGGATGATCTCAATTACCTTGATTTCCTGCGCGACATCGGGCGGCATTTTTCGATCAACCGGATGCTCAGTTTCGAGAGTGTGAAATCGCGGCTTGATCGCGAACAATCGCTGTCGTTTCTGGAATTCAACTACATGATCTTGCAGGCCTACGATTTCATGGAGCTGCATCGACGCTACGGCTGCATCCTGCAGATGGGCGGCTCGGACCAGTGGGGCAATATCGTCAACGGGATCGACCTGACGCGCCGGGTGATTGATGGTGAGGTCTACGGTCTGACCTCACCGCTGCTGACCACATCTGATGGCAAGAAAATGGGCAAATCCCAGTCGGGTGCTGTCTGGCTGAACGGTGACATGCTGTCGCCTTATGAGTTCTGGCAGTTCTGGCGCAATACCACCGATGCGGATGTGGGGCGGTTTCTGAAGCTCTATTCCGAATTGCCGGTTGATGAATGTGACAGGCTGGGCGCGCTGGCGGGGGCTGAGATCAACGAGGCCAAGGTGCGGCTCGCCAATGAGGTGACCACGCTTTTGCACGGTGCGGAAGCCGCGGCAGCGGCGGAGGCCACGGCGCGCGAAGTCTTTGAAAAGGGCGGCGTCGGGGATGACCTGCCCACGCTGACGCTTTCGGAAAGTGATCTGGGCGACGGCATATCCGTTGTGCAACTGATCGTGAAATCAGGGCTTGCGGGCTCCGGCAAGGAGGCCAAGCGTCTGATTGCCGAAAATGGTGCGCGTCTGGATGACCAGCCGCTGACCAATGCCGGGTTGATGATCGACGCAGACGCGCTTTCAAGCCCGATCAAATTGAGCGCAGGCAAAAAACGTCACGCATTGGTGCAACTGGGCTAGAACCAGAGCCACTCAACCAACGTCAGTACCGCGAATACCGGGATCGACATGCCCGTGGCGATCAGAAATGCGGCGGTCTTGGTCAGGCGGGGAGCGGGGGCGGATAGGCCTTGGACGGTTTTTTTCATGACGCGATTAACCACGAATTAGGTTTCAAGGGCGTTAATGTCGGGCATGTTTGATGCCGCCCCGATCGCCCCCGACATCCCCTTGCAACAGAGCCCGGAGTTTGAGCGTGCGCTGGCCGCAACCCGGACACCGCATCTGCGCACGGCAGACGGAACGCTCATCCTTCAAAGAAGTTTTGGCCGGGTAATGGTGCATATGATGACGTGCCCGCGCGCGGATTTGCCGGACGACATTCGACAAACCGTCCGTGCCATTGGGACAAAAAGCCCGGTCATCATTGCGCCCGATCAACCGATGCCGCTTCAACACATCGGCGCGCTGCCCTTGGTGAGCCCCGCGACCCAAGCTGCGCTTGATCTGTCGCCGGACTTGCAGGATTTACGCAAGAACCTGCATCAGAAATGGCGTAACCGTTTGAAGCATGGGGGAAAACAGCGCTTGCGTGTGACGCGTCAAAACATGCCCGATGATCCCAATCACTGGTTTTTCCAGGCAGAGGCGCGCCAACAACTCAAGCGCCGGTATCGCAATTGGCCGCTGGCGCTGACCCTGGCCTACGGGCGCGAGAACCGCAGTCACGCCAAGCTTTTCACTGCCTTTTGGGGGAAAGAACCCGTGGCGGCCATACTGATCCTTCGGCACGGAAATTCCGCACATTATCATATGGGCCACAGCAAACCAGCCGGGCGGCTCGCCTCTGCGCACACGCTGCTGCTGTGGGCGGCGATCTCCTGGGCGAAGTCAAAAGGCCTTGCGCAGCTTGATCTGGGGTTGATCGACACCGAGGACGGACAGGGGCTCGCGCGTTTCAAGCTGGGCACCGGGGCGCAGATTGACCGTCTGGGCGGCACATGGCTCTGGTGGCCGCCGATAACGCGCCTGCTCCGACCTCTTGCCCGTCTGGACCGTGCACTGATGGAGAATGGCTAGACAGGCGCGCCGTCCCGTGATTATCTGAACAAGCGTTCAGATCGGGAGAGTTTCCATGCAACTTGCAAACACTGCGGCCATTGTCACCGGCGGCGCTTCCGGTCTAGGTGAGGCGACCGCGCGCCATTTCTCAGCGCTCGGCGCTCAGGTAACGCTTCTGGATCGGGACGTGGAGCGCGGCACATCGGTCGCCGCAGAAATTGGCGGGCATTTCGCCGAAACCGATGTCACGGATGAAGCGTCCGTCAAGGCGGCCATTGAACTGGCTCAAGAAAAGATGGGCCGGATCACTGCCGCCGTGAATTGCGCCGGTATCGCGGATGCCATCAAGACCGTGGGGCGGGACGGGCCGCATCCGCTCAGCGCCTTCCAGCGCACAATCGACATCAATCTGGTCGGCACATTTAACGTCGCCCGTCTGGCCGCCGACGCCATGCAGCAGAATACACCGGAACCCGATGGCGCACGCGGCGTGATCATAAACACCGCCTCCATCGCGGCCTTTGACGGGCAAAAAGGTCAGGCGGCTTATGCGGCCTCCAAGGGGGGCGTCGTCGGGTTGTGCCTGCCCATGGCGCGCGATCTGGCGAAACTGGGCATCCGGGTGATGACCATCGCGCCGGGCATTTTCATGACGCCGATGCTGGCGGGCCTGGGTGAAGACATACAGGCGCAACTGGCCGCAGATGTGCCCTGCCCGCCGCGCTTGGGCAATCCGTCTGAATATGCCGCTTTGGCGGGGTTCATCGTTCAGGCGGGATACCTGAACGGCGAGGTCATCCGCATCGACGGCGCGCTCAGGATGCGCTGAGATCAGGCGGAAGCTTTTTCTTCCAACAGCAACCATTCCTCTTCTGCCGCCGACAATTTCGCTTGTCTTTCGACCAATGCATCCGTCGCTTTCTGAAACTTCACCGGATTTTCGGAAAAGAGGTTCGGGTCGCTCAAAAGCATTTCCAGTTTTGCAATTTCAGCCTCAAGCCGTTCCAGTTCCGCAGGCAGGGCTTCGAGACGGTGCTTTTCGGTAAAGCTCAGCCCGGATTTGGCCGCCGCTTTGGGTTTGTCTTGCGCTTGCGTCTGTCTGGATTTCACCACGCTTTGCGCAAAATCATCCTGACCGCGCTGGTCGATATAGTCGCTCCAGCCGCCTGCGTAGACCGTCGCCTTGCCGTCGCCCTCCATCGCGATGGTTGTCGCGGCCACTCTGTCCAGAAAATCGCGGTCGTGGCTGACCAGCAGGACGGTCCCGTCATAGGTCCCCAAAAGCTCCTGCATCAGGTCAAGCGTTTCCACGTCAAGATCATTTGTCGGCTCGTCCAGCACCAGCAGGTTGCTGGGCCGCGCCATGATCTTGGCCAGCAGCAGCCGCGCTTTTTCACCCCCAGACAGGGCACGTACCGGCGCGCGGGCCTGCGCCTCATCAAAGAGAAACTCCTTGAGATATCCGACCACATGTTTGGGCGCGCCCCGCACCATGATCTGATCCGCCTTGCCGGAGACGCGCATGTCCGGATCACCCGTCAGACTGTCCCAAAGGCTCATGTCCGGATCGATCTGCGCGCGGGCCTGATCAAACAGCGCAATGTCGAGATTTGTGCCCAGCTTGACGGTACCGCTGTCCGGAGTTTCCCGCCCGATCAGCATGTTCAGCAGGGTCGTTTTCCCCACGCCATTCGGACCAACCAGCGCAATGCGGTCGCCGCGCTGAACGGTCAGGGAGAACGGTTTCAGGATCGTGTTTTGCGCAAATGCCTTGGTGATGGCCGTCGCTTCAATCACCTTGCGGCCTGATTTCGGCCCTGCATCCAGCGCCATCGCCGCAGTGCCTTGCCGCCTGATCTGCGCGGCGCGTTCGGCACGCAGGTCCTGCAAGGCGCGCACCCGGCCCTGATTGCGCTTGCGTCTGGCGGAAATCCCTTCCACGGCCCAGCGGGCTTCAGCCTTGATTTTGCGATTTAGCTTGTGCCGCTGCGTATCTTCCTCTTCCCAGACTTGATCCCGCCATGCCTCGAAATCGGCGAACCCCTTTTCCTGCCGCCGCACGGCACCGCGATCCACCCAGAGCGTTGCCCGCGTCAGGGCGCGCAAAAACGCCCGGTCGTGACTGATGAGAATATAGCCCTTTCGGCTATGCCGCAGTTCGTTTTCAAGCCAGGCGATGGCTTCGATGTCCAGATGGTTTGTGGGCTCATCCAGCAACATCAGATCAGGGCTGCCCGCCATCAACCGCGCCAGAGCGGCCCGCCGTCGTTCGCCACCGCTGGCGGTTTCAACCGGGCGCACGGGGTCGAATTTAAGACCCTCACCCGCCCGCTCAACCAGATACATCTCGGAGGCTTCCAGACCGTGCGCCGCAAATTCGCCCAATGTCGCGAAGCCGGATAGATCAGGGTCCTGCTCCATATAGCCCACGGAAATGCCCGGCCCGGCGATCACGTCACCGTTGTCCGGTTCAACCAGCCCGGCCATCACCTTCATCAAGGTGGATTTGCCTGAGCCGTTGCGACCAACCAGCGCCACACGGTCACCGGGCTGCACCACAAGGCTGAGGTCCTCAAAGACAGGATCGCCGCCAAAGGTCAGGGATATTTCGTTCAGTTGCAAAAGAGGAACACGGGCCATGCCTGCCAGCTATGCCGCAGGGCGAGGAAGGTCAACGCATCAAACATCCCAAGCGTGCAAATCGGGCGAAAGAAACTGCGATCTACGCGATCGCGCGCAACAGGCGTTTTCGGGTCGCTGGAATTGCCCCGATTTCAACCCCTGTGAAGACATGCAGCGTGTTCATCTGCCGGTCCACAACCGCATGGTCACTCACCCAGCCGCCCATCATCAGGTAAGTCCGCAGCAAAGGTGGCATATGCGCCATCGCTTTTCTGAAGTCAGGTTTGCGCCGCAGCCGGGCGGCAAATCGGAAGACATCCGGCGCCTTGACCCGCGGGAGCCAGCGTTTCGGCGCCAGATGACGGGCTTTCAGCATCGCGAAGGCATCCAGATACTCTGCGGTCTCCGTCCCCGGGAACGAGGAGCAACCAAAGAGCAGCTGCACATCGTTTTCATCAACATATGTGGTCACCGCGGCCCAGGCGATCCGCAAGATATCCGGGTCGCGGTAATTCGGGTGAATACAGAACCTCCCCATCTCCACCATGCGCCCCTCAAAGGCCTCCAGCGCAGAGAGTTCATAATACTGGGCTGAATAGCTGCCGGATACCTTGGCCCCGGACAGATCCAGCATCCGAAAGGTACAGACCAAAGCATCATCTTTTGTATCAACCACCAAAAAATGGGCGCACCTGCCGTCAAAGGCATCAACATCCCGTGACACCTGCAGCCCAAAGCAGGTTGCGCGAAACGCCTGCGCCCTGGCCAGTTCTTCTGGCGTTGATGCGACCCGCGCCTTATAGCGGCCCTTTGTCAAAGCGATCATAGCGACCTCCGCCGGTTCAGCTTTTGCTGACCGTCTCATATCGCACAATTCTTAAACGCCTTGTGACAGTCTTAAAGGCCCAAATCGCCGCCACCGGGCGTAAAACGTCCGATGTTGCCGATGAGTTGCCGCAGGAAGGTCTTGTCGCGCACACCGGAATCGGTGACGCGCCGCGCAAGCGGAACAACCTGACCACGTTCTAACCCGAATGTTTCGATGTTGCTGACCACGCCGCCATCATCGAAGGTGATGGCAACGACTTTGCGCTCAACAACTTCCGGCTCCAGCATCGCAAAGGTGCGGACGCGACTGCGCACGAAATACATGCTGCTGTCATTGATCACCGAACCGGACGCCGCGGACCCCAATGTTTCCTCGACGCTTGCACGCGTGTCGATCCCGACCACGATCTGCTCAAGGTCCTCAGGCGGCGGAACATACCCGTGATCCCTGAAACGCCCGCTACATGCCGAAAGGGCAAGACAAACCAGAACAACGACACCCCATCGCGCGGTCTTCTGCGTCGGGCTGAAACCCGCGTTGGTGATGTGCATACAAACTGCCCTCTTGCCCTTGTGCATCTTGGCTTTTATCTCGCTTACACCAAGGAAGGGCCTCGGTTCAAGAAACGAAAGCGTAAGATGTCAAAGCAAATTCCACCCTCCCCAAGCGCCCTTCGCGTAGCCGAGCTGAAGCAGAACAGCGCTACAGGCTTTGCAATGCGCCCGGATTCCGCCGAATTAAAGAAGCTTGCGGGCGAGTTGGACCTGCTGGGATTGCGCAAACTTTCCTTTTCCGGGGAGGTGGTGGCTCAGGGCAGCGTCGACTGGCGCCTGAACGGTGTTTTGGGGGCCACGGTTATCCAGCCGTGTAGTGTGACGCTCGAACCCGTCACGACCCGAATTGACGTGCCCGTCGAACGCATATTCATCAAGGATTACGTTGAAGACGACGCGCCCGAGGTAGAAATGTCTCAGGATGACACGATCGAACCCTTGGGGCATTGGATTGACCCCGATCAGATCATGAGGGAGGCTCTGGTGCTTGCACTGCCACTTTATCCACGCAGCGACGGTGCTGACGCAGGGGAATTGGTCTACACAAAACCCGGGCTGACGCCGATGCGCGACGAGGATGCCCGTCCCTTCGCCGGTTTGGCCGCCCTGCGCGAGCAGCTTGATGATACGGACAAAAGCGACACGTAACCCGAAGTCGAAAAACTGCTTGCAACAGGTAATTTTAACAGTATTTTGCGCCGCTCACCCAATTAGGGTTGGACAAGGGCGCATGCAGCGCCTAAACGCACGTCACACCCGATCTGTGGGAAAAGAATAGAAACTCGGCCCCGCACGCAATTGTGCCTGGCCCCGAACGACAAAGGCCCAAGACAATGGCTGTTCAACAGAACAAAGTCTCCAAATCGCGCCGCAACAATCGCCGTGCGCATGATTCTCTGGTTGCGGCAAACCCCAACGAATGCACCAACTGTGGTGAGCTGAAACGCCCCCATCACGTCTGTGCTGCCTGTGGCCATTATGACGACAAAGAAGTCGTTGCTCTCACAGAAGAGATTGATCTGGAAGACGACGCGGCCTAAACCTGTCCCTTAAACAATAAGGGCAGAGTTTGGGGGCAGTCGCACTATGACGGCGCAGACCGATCAGGTAAACGCGAAGGCCAGACGCATCATTATTTCGGTAGATGCGATGGGCGGGGATGAAGGCCCCGCCGCTGTGGTTGCAGGCTGTGATGTTTCTGCACGCAAGAACCCCGACATCCAATTCATCCTGCATGGGCCGGAAGCTGAACTCTCCAGCCTTGTTGACCGCAAACGCGCGCTCACCGGTCGGGTCGAGATTCGCGATGCCGCAGGCGTTGTCACGATGGATGACAAACCCAGCCACATCGTGCGCAATGGCAAGGAAACCTCCATGTGGTCCGCCATCGAGGCGGTCCGCGACGGATCGGCCACCGTCGCCGTTTCCTGCGGCAATACGGGTGCATTGATGGCGTTGTCCATGATCCGGCTGCGCAAACTGCCAGGTGTCAACAGACCTGCAATTGCAGTGCTTTACCCCTCGTCGAACCCACAAGGCTTCAATGTCATGCTGGATGTGGGCGCGGACGTGCGCGCCGATGCGGATGACCTGCTGCGCTATGCCTTGATGGGGATGTCTTATGCCCGCAACGGTCTTGATCTTCCCCGGCCCCGCGTGGGCCTTCTGAATGTGGGTACCGAAGAGCACAAGGGCCGGACCGAGCTCAAGGAAGCCTACGAGTTGATTCGGGATCAACAGGAGGTCGCAGGTTTTGAATTCGCGGGCTTCGTCGAAGGTGGCGATATTACCGGCGATATCTGTGATGTGATTGTCACCGATGGTTTCACCGGCAATGTGGCCATCAAGACCGGCGAAGGCACCGCGAGCCTGATCGGCGACCGCCTGCGCGAAGCCTTCAAGTTCTCGCCGCTGTCGCGCCTGGCCTCGTTGCTGGCCTATACCTCGCTGAACCGTTTGAAAAAGAAGATCGACCCGCGCCGCGTCAATGGTGGCGTGTTTTTGGGATTGAACGGTACCGTCGTCAAATCCCATGGATCTGCAGACGCCACAGGCGTTTCTGCCGCGATCAAGCTTGCAGCGCAGCTGGCAGATATTAAGTTTACGGATAAGTTGGCCGCCCGTGTGGCCGCCCTGCCCGCTGAGGAGAGCGAAACATGACCCTGCGTGCAGTTGTCAAAGGTGTTGGTCACTATTTACCCGAACGTGTTGTGCCCAATACGGAATTCGAGGCCACACTCGACACCAATGACGAATGGATCAAAGCCCGCTCCGGGATAGAACGTCGGCATTTTGCAGCAGAGGGCGAAACAACCTCTTCCATGGCGAGTGCGGCAGCCCGCGCCGCGCTGAAAGATGCGGGGTTGGAGCCATCGGACATCGACGCAATCGTGCTTGCAACCTCTACGGCTGATCTTACCTTCCCATCCGCCGCCACAATGGTTCAGGCCGAGCTGGGCATGGAAAATGGGTTTGCCTTCGACGTTCAGGCGGTCTGCGCCGGTTTCATCTATGCGCTGAGCAACGCCAATGCGCTGATCCTATCGGGACAGGCCAAACGCGTTCTCGTGATCGGCGCGGAAACCTTCAGCCGAATCATGGATTGGACGGATCGTTCAACCTGCGTGCTCTTTGGTGATGGCGCCGGAGCGCTTGTGATGGAAGCCAGCGAACAGGATGGCACGGCGCAGGATCGCGGTATCCTGGCCACTGACCTGAATTCCGACGGTCGCCACAAGGAACTGCTGTACGTGGACGGAGGCGTGTCCACCGGCACAACCGGCTATCTGCGCATGCAGGGCAATCAGGTGTTCCGCCACGCCGTGGAAAAACTTGCTTCGACAGCGACAAAGGCCATGGAACGCGCAGGGATCACCCCTGGGGACGTCGACTGGATTGTCCCGCATCAGGCCAATATCCGCATCATTCAGGGCACGGCCAAAAAACTGGGGCTGCCCATGGAAAATGTCGTGGTGACCGTTCAGGATCATGGCAATACCTCGGCTGCATCGATTCCTCTGGCGCTTTCCGTGGGGCGCGCGCGGGGGCAAATCAAGGATGGCGATCTGATCGTGACCGAGGCTATTGGTGGTGGTCTGGCCTGGGGCGCGGTTGTGTTGCGCTGGTAACGCGGAAAAACTGCTCAAACCGCAAGCCCCAAGTCATTGATATTGACTCTGAAAATCCCTCTCCCCTATGGTTGCTGAAAACTCAGGGGGACAACATGGCCGAAAAGACTTTGACACGAATGGATCTGAGCGAGGCGGTGTTCCGGGAGGTTGGCCTTTCCCGCAACGAAAGCGCGCAGCTGGTCGAATCCGTTTTGGAACATCTCTCTGACGCGCTGGTGCGTGGCGAGCAGGTCAAGATTTCGTCTTTCGGGACTTTCTCGGTGCGTGATAAATCCGCCCGTATTGGTCGCAACCCCAAGACAGGTGAGGAAGTTCCCATCAATCCGCGCAGGGTGCTGACTTTCCGCCCCTCACACCTGATGAAAGATCGCGTGGCCGACGGGAACAAGTCCTGATCTGATGGCAAAATCGCCCGATGCTTTTCGCACGATCTCGGAAGTCGCAGACTGGCTGGGCGTGCAAGCGCATGTTTTGCGCTTCTGGGAGAGCAAATTCAGCCAAGTCAAACCGATCAAACGCGCTGGCGGTCGACGGTATTACCGCCCGGCGGATATGCTGCTGCTGGGGGGTATCAAGAAGCTGTTGCATGACGATGGGCTAACCATCAAAGGTGTTCAAAAAATACTTCGTGAACAAGGGATTAGCCATGTGGCTGATCACAGTCAGGCGCTTGATGATCTGACCATGGCCGTTATCGAGGGGCAGGCTTCTGAAACGGCGTCAGCACCGGATTCATTCGAGGACGTTGACCTCGCTGCGGCAGTTGATGATCCCCCATCGGAACCCGAACCAACGCCGGTTGCTGATGCGCCGCAAGAAGGCGCTGTGGCGGAAGAGGATTCGGAGGAGATCGAGGCCCCAACGCCAGAAACGCAAGCCGATGTCACCGCTTTGAAGGAGGAGGACGAAGAGGCTCCCGAACCCGAAACTTCGGAACCGGAGCCCGTTGAGGAGCGGATCGAAGAGATCGCTGCGGCCGAAAGCGACGCTCCAGATATGACCCCGGATGTCGCGACTGACGTTGCCGAGGATACTGCGGAGATTGCTGAATCGGCGGAGGCAGTCGACGCCAAAGACGATGCTGCACATCCAATTGCATCTGACGCCTCTGTCGAGGCTGTCGACGAAACGCCCCCCTCCGTTGAGAGTGCTCCTGACGAACCGGAAGAAAGCAGCGATGCCCCGCTGCCGGACGGAAACGATACGCTGCCGAGCTTCCTGAGGCGTCCTTTGACGGATCACATACCGGAACCGGAAGCCGAGGATCAGGCAGAGGACGAAGCCGAACCAGTGGCCGCTGCGGCGGACGACGTAACCGAGGATGCAACTAATGTCGACCTGGCCCCCCTGCCCGATACGCATGAAGACAAAACACCAGATGACACTCCGGCACCGCAGGAGGCGGCTCCAAAACCGCGAAATATAGACGTCCCACCGCTACCTGTCGAAGCGGATATGCCGGCACAGCCCCGGGCGCTGAGTGCCGTGGCACGGGCACGGGCCCTGGCACCGGAAAAGCAGACCGCCGCCAAACCTCTCTTGGCTCAGCTGATCCGCCTGCGTGCCAGCATGACCAATCCCCGCAAAGATATCAGCAAAGACTGAGGCGATGGCAATTCTCTCTTGCCACAGCCCTCAGATCGGGTATGTAGCCCCTCAAGTCGGGCTATGGCGCAGCCTGGTAGCGCGTCCGTCTGGGGGACGGAAGGTCGCAGGTTCGAGTCCTGCTAGCCCGACCAACATCCGACATATGCAAAGTTCCCGCGCACAGCCCGCGCGGGCCTTTGCATTTTAAGGAGCATCAAATGAGCGGCGTGCTGCCCAACCAACAAATCAGCCAGATGATTGCTGATAATGAGATCGCCGCGACTCGCGCTGTCAGTGACGCTCAAATTCAACCCGCTAGCCTTGATCTGCGTTTGGGAACAACCGCTTACCGTGTGCGCGCGTCGTTTCTGGCCGGTCACGGGGAACGCGTTTCCGACCGTTTGAAAGAGTTCGAAATGCACCGCGTCGACCTCTCTGATGGGGCGGTGCTGGAAAAGGGCTGCGTCTATGTTGTCCCCTTGATGGAATCGCTGGCTCTGCCGGAGAATGTCCAGGCCGTCGCCAATGCCAAGAGCTCGACCGGGCGCCTTGACCTTCTGACCCGCACCATCACTGATGGTGGCACCGAGTTTGACCGAATAGCGCCGGGGTACTGCGGCCCGCTTTACGCTGAAATCTGTCCGCGCTCTTTTTCCGTTCTGGTACGCCCGGGCATGCGGCTCAACCAGATCCGTTTCGGCGACGGTCAGGCTGTGTTGAATGATACAGAACTGCGGGCTCTGCACGACCACACGCCTTTGGTTGACGGGCCCGCCGTCATTGACGAGGGTCTTGGCTTTTCAGTTGATTTGCGACTGCCCGATACGTCACTTGTTGGTTACCGCGCCAAACCGCACACCGGGGTGATCGATCTCGACCTGATCAATCACTATGCGCCACGTGACTATTGGGAAGAAGTGCATAGCGACAACGGCCAGATCATTCTGGACCCCGGTGCATTCTACATCCTCGTGAGCCGTGAGGCGGTAACGATCCCGCCCGAATATGCCGCCGAAATGGCGCCGTTTCTGGCGATGGTTGGGGAATTCCGCGTGCATTACGCTGGGTTCTTTGACCCAGGCTTTGGTCATGCTTCGGCGGGCGGTGCCGGATCGCGCGGCGTGCTGGAGGTGCGCTGCCACGAAGCCCCGTTTGTGCTTGAACACGGTCAGGTCGTTGGGCGTCTGGTTTATGAAAAGATGCGCGACGTGCCCACGCAGCTCTACGGCAAAGGGATCGCGTCAAATTATCAGGGACAGGGCCTGAAGCTGTCCAAACATTTCCAAACCCGTTGACCGCTATAGCCGAGTTGATCTTTTGACCAGTTTCGCGGACTGACGAGCCTGACGTGTCATCTGCTCCGCCTGCAAGTCTTGCGACGCCTCGCGGGGCTGGTTTTTCCCGTTGGACGCGGCCTTCTTGATACCCGCGTTGATACCTTTGTTAATCAGCCGCCGTGTTATCTGGCGCAAGATCATGTTGAGAATTCTGTCCATGTTTCTGCCCTTAGAACTTTGCCTCTGATAGATCATAGCGCAAATTGCGGCAATTTTCAGGGCGCAGTGTGATCAATCTTCAAAGAGCTCGCTCTGACCTTCGCCGCTCTCTTCATCATCGTCGTCCTGTGGTCCCGGCATCAGAGCACTTGGCGGAGGACGGTTTTCAAGCAGCCCCGCGGCCCGAAGCTCTTTGAGCCCCGGAAGATCGCGCGCATTCTCAAGTCCAAAGTGGTCCAGAAACTCCTGTGTGACAACAAAGGTAACCGGCCGGCCCGGCGTCATCTTGCGTCGCCCGAAACGAATCCACTCCATTTCCAACAGCTGATCCACCGTGCCACGGCTGACGGAAACGCCGCGAATTTCCTCAATCTCCGCCCGGGTGACCGGTTGATGATACGCGATGATCGCCAGCGTCTCGATGGCCGCGCGCGACAGTTTACGCGTTTCAACGGTCTCGCGCTGCATGAGGAACCCCAGATCGGAAGCCGTGCGCATGGCCCAGGCATCACCGATCTTGCAAAGATTCACCCCGCGTCCTTCGTAGCGCTTGCGCAGATGCAGCAGTGCTTCGGCGGGGTCTGATCCGTGCGGCATGCGAGAAGCCAGTTCCCGCAGGCTGATGGGTTCAGCGGTCGCAAAGAGAATCGCCTCAACCATCCGCTCCTGCTCGCCCATGGGGGGCGCTTCAAACAGGCTTTCTTCGGTCTCTATCGGAGCATCATCGTTCACTGTGGCGTGTCTCTTTTGCGCAGCTGGAGGGGCGCGAATGTTCCAGATTGGCGGATTTCCAGGTGACCTTCTTTAACAAGCTCCAGCGACGCCGCAAAGGTAGAGGCGGTTGCAGAGCGCCGCCGTACCGGGTCCATCTCCCAGCCTTCGGGCAAATAGCTGGAGATATCCGTCCAATCCCCGGCAAATCCGATCAGACCGCGCATCCGGTCGAGCGCCTGCTCCATGGTAAAGACCGCATCACGATCCATGACAAAGGGGCGAAAATCATCGCGTGTGCGAATGCGCGCATATCCCTGCATCAGATCAAGCAGGGTTGCGGTGTATTGCACTTTGCGCGTGCGGGTCACTTCGTGCGTCTGGCCGCGCGCAAAAAAATCCCGCCCCAGGCGGTCCCTGCCCATAAGACGCGCCGCCGCATCGCGCATCGCCTGAAGGCGTTCGAGCTGAAAGGCCAGATGCGCGGCGAGTTCTTCCCCGGTCGGGCCGTCTTCGGTTGGATCGGGCGGCAGCAGCAAGCGCGATTTCAGAAACGCAAGCCAGGCCGCCATCACAAGATAATCCGCGGCCAATTCCAGCCGCAACGCTTTTGCGCGCTCCACGAAGGCCAGGTACTGTTTGGCCAGCGCCAGAACGGAAATTTTTCGCAGGTCAACTTTTTGGGTCCGGCTGAGCGTCAACAGCAGGTCCAGCGGGCCCTCAAACCCATCGACATCCACAATCAAGGCTTCGGCTGCGAGCCGGTCCGCCACCGATATCGTGTCTTCTTCAAACGGGACTTCAGCCATGCCTTCTTACGTTTTACGCTCCGCTCAACAGCGTCTCAAGCTGCGCGCGTAAGGCATCAATGTCAACATCATCTGCCGGTTTACGCGCCGCCAGCGCGCGTTCCGCCCGTTGCTGCGCGGCATCCGTCATCTGACCAGCAGCATCTGCGACGGCAGCGCGGTCCGACAGGGACGCATTGCAGAACAGAACCACATCACACCCGGCCGCGATAGCCGATCTGGTGATGTCCGGATACGCGCCTTTCAGGGCCTTCATGCTGATGTCATCGGTCATGATCAGATTGTCAAAACCAATGTCCTGCCGAATGACCTGCATAATCTTTGGCGAAAGCGTCGCCGGTTGGCGATCCAGAGTCTCGAAAACCAGATGCGCTGTCATGCCCATTGGCACATCCTTCAACGCAGCAAAGGGTGCAAAATCGGACGTCTCTAACGTTGCAATCTCCGCATCGACATGGGGCAGGTCGTGATGGCTGTCCAACGTGGTGCGCCCATGGCCAGGCATATGTTTGATCACAGGCAAGACGCCTCCCGCAAGCAGGCCGTCGGCAACGGCGCGGCCCAACTTCGCAACAATAGCCGGATCAGACCCATAGCATCGGTTGCGCAAAAATTCGTGCGTTTGCGGCCCCGCGAGATCAACCATGGGTGCGCAGTTGCTGTCGATCCCCAAGTCCAGAAGTTCCGAAGCGATCAGGCGGTAGCGAAGGTACATGGCCTGTGCCGCATGCGCGCCCGCTGCCTGAACGAAATCAAGCGGAGGTGTCCATTCTGTCCAGATCGGTCCGCGCAACCGCTGAACCCGACCGCCTTCCTGATCAATAGTAATTGGCGCATCCCGGCCAACGGCCTCGCGCATTTCCCCGCAAAGCCTGCGCACTTGTTCCGGCGTGTCGATATTCCGGGCAAAAAGAATGAAACCAAACGGATTGGATGACCGAAAGAAAGCCTTTTCATCTTTGGATAGGCTGAAGCCGTCGGCGTCCAGAATGGTGGCGCCGAACCGGGTCATTTGCTGGCGACGGGAATGCAGTCAACCCCTTCGGCCTTGAAGGCTGAGCAAAAGCGCCTTGCATCACTCAGATCAACGAAGCCCATGGCGCGCAATCGGTAGAAGGTCCGTCCGCCGGACTGCGCTTTTTGCACGACACGCGATTTGTCTTGCAGATAATCCCCAAAACGGTTTTCCAGACGCTGCCATTCGCTGCGGGCCACGTCGGCGCTGTCAAAAGCCCCAAGCTGCGCAAGACGGGTGCCTGTGGGTATCTGCGCCGCGTCAACTTCGGAGGACGGCGTCTGCGCTACGAAAGCAGCCGTTTGCAAGGTCGGGCCATTGGCCGGGCGCAACTTGGGGCGCATCACCAACTGGCCGGTCGGTTTTTCGTCGGTTTCCGGCACCACGTCCTCTACTGGCACCGTTGTTTCGGAAGCAATAGCACTCTCGTCCTCATTTGCTGCGGAAGCTTGAGGCAAATCAGCGGTTAGCTCCGCCACAACCGCATCTATGGCACCATCTTGCAGATTCTCGGCAAGTGAATTCTCTCTTTGCGGTGCCGTCGGTCTGGCCGTTTCAAAAAAATCCGAGGCCGGCGCAAGAGGTTGCGGTTGCTCGACCGGTGCGACCTTGGCAAGCACAATTGGCTGGTCTTCCTGCGCCAGATCAGCGGCCCGTGGTGCCAGGACGACCTGGTCAACCGGCCCGGCTGCGGACCCTTCGGCAGCCACGGCGTTAACAGCGAGACCCTGATGGCGCGCAACCTGTCCGCCAGGATCTTCGGGTCGTACGCGCATTTCGCCGGCTGCGGCGCGCACAACGGGAATGCCGCTGACATCGCGCACCATCAGCTTGTAGCCCCAGACGCCAATGCCCGCGATCAGCGCCAGTGAGACCACAGCGCCCGCCACATTTGTCATCATTGCCAGGGAACTGGGGGCGAGATCATCGCCTTCCCGGGCCTCGGATTCACGTCCGTAGGCCCCCATACCATGGGAGAATTCAATATCCGCCATCATCGCCTCACTGCCGCCAGGATACGTGCCCCGGTGGTCTCATTCATGCTTGCCTGCTCTGGCGAAGGGCGCGATTTGTTACCGCATCTCCTGCGCCGGTGTGACCCCAAGAATACCAAGACCGGCTGCAATTACAACGCTCGTGGCACGCGCGAGGGCGATTTTTGCCTGGCTTGTGGCAACGTTGCCCTCCTGCACCGCGCGCAGGCTGTCGTCAGATCGACCGAGATGGTAGAGGCTGTGGAATTCCGACGCCACCTCATAGAGATAAAATGCCACGCGGTGCGGCTCATTGCTGCGCGCTGCCGTCTCGACCAGCCGCGGCCATTCGGCCAGTTTCGCCGCCATCGAAAGCTCGGCTGCATGTGCCAGTTGCCCCAGATCCGCAGCAGCCAGCGTCGCGTCATCGACGGCGATGCCCGCCTCTGTGGCCTTTGTCAGGATCGACGCGATCCGCGCATGGGCATATTGCACATAAAAAACAGGGTTTTCGCGCGATTGCTCCATGACCTTGTCGAAATCGAAATCGAGCGTCGCGTCGTTCTTGCGGGTCAGCATGACGAAACGCGTCACATCCGGACCCACCTGATCCACCACATCGCGCAGGGTGACAAATGTCCCTGCCCGTTTGGACATTTTGAACGGCTCTCCGTTTTTATAGAGCTTCACCAACTGCGTCAGCTTGATATCCAGCGGCACCTGACCGCCGGACAGTGCCGACACCGCCGCTTTCATCCGTTTGACGTAGCCGCCATGATCGGCCCCAAAAACGTCGATCAGCGCGTCAAAACCCCGGCTCACCTTATCGTAATGATACGCGATGTCCGGCGCGAAATAGGTCCAGGAGCCGTCGGATTTCTTTACCGGGCGGTCTACGTCATCACCGTGCTCGGTCGAGGCGAAAAGTGTCTGTTCGCGGGGCTCCCAATCTTCCGGTTTTTTGCCCTTTGGCGGCTCCAGCACGCCTTCATAGATCAGACCCTTGCCGCGCAGATCATCAATCGCCGCTTCGATCCGGCCCGTTCCATAAAGCGATTTTTCCGAATAGAAGACGTCCATTTCAACGCCAAGCGCCTTGAGGTCGGCTCGGATCAGGCCCATCATCGCCTCAGTCGCGAACTCCCGCACGTCCTCCAGCCAGAACTGTTCGCCTTTGTCGAGATAGGCCTCCCCCACCTTGTCTTTCAGCGCTTCGCCCACGGCGATCAGGTAGTCGCCGGGATACGTGCCGTCGGGAAAGGCCACTTCCTGCCCATGCGCTTCCAGATACCGCAGATAAACCGACCGCGCGAGCACATCGACCTGCGCACCACCGTCATTAATGTAGTATTCGCGCGTTACATCGAACCCGGCAAAATCCAGCAGGGACGCCAGCGCATCCCCAAAGACGGCCCCCCGCGTATGGCCCACATGCAGCGGACCTGTTGGGTTTGCAGAGACGTATTCAACGTTGACCTTCTTGCCATGCCCCAGGCTCGCACGACCAAAATCTGTGCCTGCCGCCAAAATGCCCGACACAACACCCTGCCAGACATCGGGCGCAAGCCGCAGGTTCAAAAATCCCGGGCCGGCAACCTCCGCTTTGCTGATCCGATCATCCTTGATCAGATGTGCGGCAAGGTTTCCGGCAATATCGCGCGGTTTCTGACCCGACGGTTTTGCAAGGACCATGGCAGCATTGGTTGCCATATCGCCATGCGCGGCATCGCGCGGCGGCTCCACCGTCACATTGTCCATGGTCAGGCCCTCGGGCAATTGCCCGGCGGCCACCATGTCCTGCAAACAGTCGACTACAAGCGCGCGGATATCGGCGAATAGGTTCATCTTCTTGGTCCTAACAGAAACTTCGGGCGGTTTATCACGCCCCGGGGCCGGGTCAACCGCACATGCCTGCAGATAGTCCGCCCGAAATCGAAAAGACACGCCGCCGTGCCCCTAGAGGCTAAAACCCGCCGTTTGTCCCTCAGCGATCAAACGTTCATGTTCTTGCAGGGCAAACCTGTCGGTCATCCCGGAGATATAATCGGACACGATACGCGCCAGCGCCGTTTCCCCGCGCGCCTCCTCCACATCCTTGCGCCATTGTTTTGGCAGTTGATCCGGGTGGGACATGAAGTAGGGGAACAGCTCTTCGACAACCTGCGTAACCTGTGCCCGCATTTCCACCACACTGGGCGCGCGGTACATACGGTCGAAAAGAAAAGACCGGATGACTTTCAGATCGGTAAACACATCATCGGAAAAACGGATAATGGTGCGCCCTGCACCGCGAATGTCATCCACAGATTGCGGGGCCAGTTCCATGAGCCTTTCCTGCGCAAAATTGATCACGTCCTCGACCAGAACACCAAAGAAACGCCGCAACGCCTCATGGCGGCGGCGGTAGTAGTTCAGCCCCGGATAAAGCCTGTCGACCTCTTTGAAACATGCGTTGAGGATCGGCAAAGCAGCCAGTTCGTCGGTGGAAAAAAGCTCGGCGCGCAGCCCATCATGAAGATCGTGATGATTGTACGCCACATCATCGGCAATCGCCGCCACCTGTGCTTCGGCACTGGCGAACGTTCCCAACTCAAGATCATGTCGATCGTTGTAGACTTGCAGCGCCCAGGGGATTTCACCGATGACCGGCCCATTGTGCTTGGCCAATCCTTCGAGCGTTTCCCAGGTCAGGTTCAGCCCGTCAAAATCCGCGTAGTGACGCTCCAGATGCGTGACGATCCGTATGGCCTGGGCGTTGTGATCAAAACCACCATAGGGCGCCATGAGCGCAGAGAGCGCATCCTCCCCGGTATGGCCAAAAGGCGTATGACCCAGATCATGGGCAAGAGCCACGGCTTCTGTCAGCTCGGCATTGAGCCCCAGCGCACCCGCAATTGTCCGCGCCACCTGCGCCACTTCGATAGAGTGGGTCAGCCGTGTACGGTAATAATCGCCTTCATGTTCTATGAAGACCTGGGTTTTGTGCTTGAGCCTTCGGAAGGCGCTGGCATGAATAATCCGGTCCCGGTCACGCTGAAAACATGACCGAAACGTGCTTTCCTCCTCCCGCACGCGCCGTCCCCTGGCGCGGGCCGGATCAGAGGCATAAAGAGCCGTCATTGCTGGCTTGTCCTTGTGGCCTGATCTGCGAGTTTCTATATTGCACCTACAGCATTAATGAAACCGCTTGACGGAGCCCGCACATGCAACTGCCCCCCAAGGTTACGCCCCGCGCTTTTGATCGGCTGGCCGAAATAGGCGCCGCGACTGACGGCAAGGCCCTGCGCGTGGCCGTTGAGGGTGGCGGCTGTTCGGGTTTTCAGTACGAGATTGCGCTGGATGAACCGCGCGAAGACGACCTGATTCTCGAAGGGTCAGGTCAAAAAGTTGTCGTTGACGCCGTGTCCCTGCCCTTTCTGGGTGGTGCAACAATTGATTTCACCGAAGAATTGATCGGTGCGCGATTTGTGATCGACAATCCGAATGCGTCAAGTTCTTGCGGTTGTGGGACCTCTTTTTCGATGTAGCCGCGATGCGCCTGCGCGTATTTAGCCAGGACTAGACCTCTGCTCGCGAGAAATCCTCGAAGAATGCGCTGAACCTTTCCGAGGATTGTTCGGCACCACTCAGAATTTCGACACCCTCAGAACCAACCGCTTCGGCCATGCCGTCGCGCATTTGAGCCCAGTTGCGGCTGCGGGCGGGGCCGAGATGAAACATGTATTCGGACATGGCGCGCAACGGTCCCTTACGGCCCGTATGACGGCGGACATGTAACCCCTGCGCGGAAGGAATACCCGGAAAGGAAGATCGACCGGTGAGTTGCGCCCACCAGCTGGTGACAAGGTACTCATGGTAACAATCCCCGGCACCGTTGCCGTTGGGTGCCAGAACAAAACCACCCATTTCCTGCGCAATCCAGTTTTCCCAGATGTCACTGGGCACCTGCCCTGCGAACCGCATGGCAACGCAAATCTCTGCAAGAAGGTCAATGTCCTGATCGAGAAAGGCCAGAAGGCCTGCATATTCGAGGCTGGCAATCGCCTGCTCCCCCAAATGAGGGTTGGTTACCCCGTAATCTGAGAGGTAGAACACGATGTGGGTAAGTTCATATGTCGCCTTCTTGTTCGGGAGGGCGAAAGTTTCAGACCGATCAACGAATGCGTGCAACCGGTTCCACAAGGCTTCTTCGTCAGCTTTCACCTCACGCCGCGCCATCAGGCGATATGCTTCGGCACGTTGAAGGTCTGATAATTCTGCTTCGACAAGTCCCATTTCCGCGACCCATTGGCATAAGGACGCCCCCTTGTCGCCGTCGATTCCAAGGTCCTCAAGATCAAGGCAAATGGACAACAAAAACCTGTAATACTGTGGGAAAAACCGCAGTCTCTCTTCGAGCCCCTGATACACCCGCTCATAGGGTACCAATGCCGCCTCCGACAAAGTGGCTCCGCTGGAGGCCAGTACGTTGAGAACTTCGGCGTTTTCCTTCAGCCAGAAAACGTCATCGGGTGATCGGCGGTTACAAGCAAAATTGTGTAGCAAAAGGGCCTGGCGGTCAGCCAGAGCCGGTCTGCGCGGCAGACCCAAAGAGACGACGTTAGACATGGGGGTTCTTCCTTTGTCCTAAGGATCTGCCGCACAAGGCTGTTGGTCGGACCAAGGTCCATTGGGGACTTGAGCCGGACCAATCAGGTCGGGTTACATGGAGGTTGTGAACAGCCCCGTTGCATCACCCGAAAACGCATCTTTACCAGCAACCATACTGGTGGTGAATTGACCGGTCTCTGCCCCTGTCAGAGTATCTGCGGATGGGCCCATTGATGTGGTAAAAAGCTCAGTGCCATGACCGCTCATCATATCGGTACCAGAAGGTGCCATACTTGTTGTGAAAAGAGCGGTTCCAGCGCCACTGTGCAGGTCATTTTCAGACCCGAAGATATCTTCAGAAACCATAGCTGCGGCAAGTGCGTTCGTCTTCATATCATATCCCTTTCAAATGAAGTTTTGTTCGCTCTTTCACGCTTGCCCGTTTAAGGAGAGTTTCCAAGAATTATTCGCGTTAACAATGTGTTAACCATTACTTATCCACACGAACATTCCGTGTTAGCGCCAGACATTTTTGGAAAGTTCGACGCAGTAATCTTGGTTAATTTTTTTTTATCCACAGAGGATAACTCTGTGGATATTAACCTTTTAAGCCCGATTTTCGTTAACCATTAACAAGAATCACCTTCGCCCGTTTCAGCTTTTCAGCCGGCGTGGAGGACTGCTTGGCCCTTGCTTTGGCAGCGCGGTTGGGCAATAGCTGAACAGGTCCGTGACAAGGAGCGCCCCCATGAAGATCGCCACATTCAACATCAACGGCATCAAAGCCCGGATTGATGCGCTTCCTGCATGGCTCGACGAAGCCCAGCCAGACGTCGCTATCTTGCAGGAAATCAAGTCCGTGGATGAAGGATTTCCTTCCGAGATATTCGAGGAACGGGGCTATAATGTCGCCACCCACGGGCAGAAGAGCTTCAATGGCGTCGCCATATTATCCAAGCATCCGCTGGAGGATGTCACGCGGGGCCTGCCGGGGGATGACAGCGACGAACAGGCCCGCTGGATCGAAGCCACGGTCATGGGAGATACGCATCCTGTTCGTATTTGTGGTCTCTATCTACCCAATGGCAATCCCGCACCTGGCCCGAAGTACGATTACAAACTATCCTGGATGGCGCGTCTGCTAGATCATGCGCAATCGATGCTGGCCAGTGAAACGCCGTTCCTGATGGCCGGGGATTACAACATCATCCCGCAAGTGGAGGATGCGGCAAAACCAGATAGCTGGCGCGAGGACGCATTATTTCGGCTGGAAAGCCGTGCGGCATTTCGAAGATTGCTCAATCTCGGTCTGACAGAAGCCTTCCGGGCGCGCACCGCCGGACCCGGGCACTATAGTTTCTGGGACTATCAAGCCGGCGCGTGGAACCGAAATAACGGCATTCGCATCGATCATTTCCTGCTGTGCCCGCAGGTGGCCGACATGCTGCAGGACTGCCAGATCGACAAAGAAGTGCGCGGGCGTGACAAGCCTTCGGATCACGTTCCCGTCTGGGTAGAGCTTGCCGCCTGACTAACCTCGCGACCCCCACAAACCTCAACCGGTGATAGAATTTTCTTGGCATAAGGACGCATCCTGCTAACCTCGCGCCCAAGAGGTTGCATGATACGATCACATACTCCGCCGAACCCGATCCCCGTTCCAGCATCTGCACGATCTGGACAACAGCGACAGAAAACCGCGCCGAATAGCGGCATTGATGCGCTGCAACGGCAGGCGGATGAAAGTCAGATCGTAGGTCACTTGCAGCTGCTCCAACGCAAGGCTGACAGCCACCGCTCCCGTCTTGCAGCCGGTGGTCCCCCGATACAGCGTGAAAAGAATATCGGATTGGGTTTCACCGATCTGGAGAATGACAAATACGGCGAAGATGCATTCGGCAAGTCAAGCAGTTCAAAGGGCAATCTTGACAAGTTCCGCACCGAAGTTAACGCCGAAGGCCCCGGCGCGTTTGTCAAAGGGCTGGCCAGCCAACGCCAAAGCGGGCAGATACAGGGGATCTTCACAGGCGGCATCAAGAAAGCCATGGAACAATCCCTGACAATCAAACAAAACCTCGCGGGATTTACGCAGGATCAGATCGACCACGCGCGCAATCACCCGCCCATGTTGGACGAAGACGAGACCCGGGCGGCGCAGCTCGCCGTTCCGGTTTTCAAGGACATGCCGGGCACATCGGCGGAACTTTGGAGCGCGATGAGTGATGTCGACCCGCCACTGGGGTTCAGCAAGGGTAATGCGGCGATTTCGGTTTGGGAACTGAGCCACATGCTGCACAACGAGACACTTTTCGCCAAGACCGAATTTTATGACTTCAACGCGTCAGACGATGTGCCGAATGCGGTGCCTCTGTCTCCGCAACAGCTTGAATCGCGCGGCATCGAATTGAGCGAAGAGGACCAGAAAACACTTGCCGAACTCGGAATCGAAGCCCCAACGGGCCGCTCAAACGGCAATTGGTTCACAAATTTGTTCAAATGTTGCTTTGGTGGGTAGACCCAGATGAATACGCGAAACGATCAACAGGTGCAGATTGAGATGATGCGCCAGGAGGCCCAGGTCCTCTTTGTGCAGGTGCTGCAAGACGGGGCCTTCCAACGCTTGGGGGCCAGGGATTTGCGGACTTCAGACGGCGTGCTGGTCAAAGGTCATCTTAAACCAGACGCTACCCGCCGTCTCTTCGAGGCTATCCCGGATGATTTTCGCGAAACTGCCGGACACTACAACGATCCCGACGCCACGGGCGACCGTATGGGACTAAGCATCATCCTGCGCCGCAACGGGACTGAAGAGGTGTTTCAAATGGTCTACGGCAGCCAGTCGACCGGGCCGACCCAGGAGATCAAGGATTTTGTGATCACCGCGATACAGCTGACAGAACCAGCCTATCAGGCACATCTCTGACAGCATCAGCCCCCCGATTCAGGCTTCGAGTTCGGCATCCCAGTAGAGAAAATCCATCCAGCTTTCGTGCAGGTGGTTGGGAGGGAATTTGCGACCCATATTGCGCAGTTCTTCAGCGCCCGGCTGGCGGGGCGGTTTACGCAGGTTAAGACCCGTGCGGTGAAGCGGTTTTGATCCCTTCTTCAGGTTGCATGGGCTACAGGCCGCCACAACGTTCTGCCAGCTGGTCACCCCGCCCGAGGCGCGGGGGACAACGTGATCAAATGTCAGGTCTCCACGCGCGCCGCAGTATTGGCACCGGAATTCATCTCGCAGAAATAAATTAAAGCGCGTGAAGGCCACGCGCTTTTGAGGTTTTACATAGTCTTTCAGAACAACGACCGATGGGATCCTGATCTGGGTACTGGGGCTTCGGACAATGTCATCGTATTCCGCCACGATATCCACCCTGTCGAGCCAGGCCGCTTTCACCGCCTCCTGCCAGGGCCAGAGGGATAGCGGATAATAGCTGAGCGGTCTGTAGTCGGCATTCAACACCAGAGCCGGCCTGTGCCTCAAGGCTGCCGGGTTGCGCGTAAAATCCGTCCTGAAATCGCCGTCCATGTCTGGGCTTGCCCTCTACCGATTATCCACAGAGCCTCACGCCAACCGCGCCACCAGCGCACGAGTCCTAAGCTGGACTATATATCGTGGTTTCCACCGCGCAAGCCCTGCAATTCCACAAGATGTCGCGGCTCCTTTTGACGCTCTATTGTAACACAAAAATGTCTCCAATCGGTAAAGTTCAAAAAAGAGGCGCCAGAAGAGGCGCCTCTTTGATCAGCCGGTTATCTCGGGCCTGTTTTCGCCTGTTTGGCGTCTATTGTCCTACAATGCGACGGTGCGCATCATATGTCGCCTTGATGGCATTGCCGCTCGATAACTTCTCGGGGCTTGGCCGATACCAGTCTTCCTTTTCGTGGTGGCGCTGCCAAAGCCGACCTTGCTTGTCGACAACATGCCGCCAGCAGTTTTTCCTGACCTCATCGGGCTCGTTCTTTTCTTTCCATTCCCAAACAGCTTCGTAGCAAAGCGTGCCTTTGTTGGTGACATACCATTTGCCGTCAGCGTAGGATTTGCTCTGGTTTTCTTCATTGGTCCAGACCGCCTGAAATTTACCACCACTGCCCCAATACGAGCCACCTCGCGACCAGTTCCACGTGTTGCCAAGGTATTTCGCGATGATTTGCTGCGGGTCTGCGGGTGTCGCCCCGCGTGGTTTTTTCTCGGCCAGCGCCGCGGTGCCGGCAGTCATGAGCATGGCGCAAGCACCGGCGACCAGAGTGTAACGCATATGTTTTAAAATCATTTTTATCTCCAAAAAAATTTGCGAATAGCGCCACTATTTGAACGCGCTGGCAAGCAGGCGTCATGATCCATATGGACTATGCGACAAACTCATCGCCCAGACGCATCCCTGTCGCATGCTGATAGTCAGATTTTGGAGAGCAAGCCCTCGGAGCAATTGCAGTTTGGCAATACTAATGCCGCAAAGGCGTCCGGTCCTACAGGCTGAGCTTATCGCGCATAAAAGCCAGGGCAACGGAGAGCCCATCCGGCGCGATGCCATGGCCGGTACCCTTCATGACATGAGCGTAGACATCCTGCCACCCTGCCTCCTGCAGGGCTTCGGCGGCTTGTGGCAGCGATTGTGGTGGGACAACATCGTCCTGATCGCCATGGACCAGCAGGACAGGCGGGCGCACGACCACTTCGTCGGTCAGTGTCTCGGGGCTCAGCAAGCGACCGGAAAACGCGACAATCCCCGCAATCTGATCTTCGCGCCGGGGCGCAACATGCAGCGACATCATGGTTCCTTGTGAAAACCCGAATAACACGACCTGCTCCGGCAACACATCTTCATCGACCATCAGCGCATCCAGAAAGGCATTCAGGTCATCCACTGCCTGCATCATGCCGCGCATGGATTCCTCTTCGGAAGACCCATCAATCCAGGGGATCGGAAACCACTGATAGCCCATCGGAGCCCCTGCGCAGGCTTCCGGCGCATCGGGTGCCACAAACAAAGTATCGGGCAAGTGCTCGCCCAGGGGATCAGCCAGCCCCAGAAGATCGGCGCCATTGGCGCCATAGCCATGCAGGAAAACCACAACGGAACGCGTCTCACCCGACACTGGCGCGCGGCGCTCTGCATTCAAAACCCTTGTCATCTGATCCCGTCCCGTTGTTTGACATGTCTGTAGTAGGCAAAGAGCAGTCGCGCCGCAACCGACCGCCAGGGAGACCAGTTTTCCGCCATTTTTCGCAACTCGCGTTCTTTTGGTCTTTCGGGCAGGCCATAGAGAAGCCGCGCGGCTTCCTGAAGGGCCAGATCACCGGGCGCAAAAACATCCGCTCGGCCCAGACTGAACATCGCGTATATCTCTGCTGTCCACACGCCGATGCCTGTGACGGCGGTCAGCGTCTTGATGACCTCGTCGTCCGATGCGGATCGCAAGGCTGCATAGTCGATGTTTGCGGCTGCCAAGGCATGGGCGTAACGCGCTTTTTGCCGACTCAATCCAAGATCACGCAATTCCTGCTCGGTAAGGGCGCGCACCGCATCAGCGGAAACGGCGCCTGCGTCGCGCAATCGGGCCCACAACGCCGCGGCAGACGCGGTTGAAACCTGCTGGCTGACGATCGCGCTCAACACTTGGGCAAAACCATCCGGTTTGCGACGCAGGGGCAAGGGTTCGGTCAGACGCAGCGCCTCTGCTAGGCAGGCCTCCCTGCCCGCCAGCCAGGCGGTCCCTTCTGCGACATCCGCGTCGGTCTCAATGATCCGGCCCGCATTCACGCGTTTGCTTCCCAGGCCAGTGCTTCGGCGACGGTCTCTACAACCGGCATCGCAGCCGGAGGGGGCTGCCGTTCGATCATCATAACGCGAATGCCCAAGCGCCGCGCCGCCAACAGTTTGGACATGCTCGCAGCACCGCCGACGTTACGACAAATCAGCCGGTTTATTCTCAGCTCGCGGAACAGGGTTTCTTCATTGCGCTGCGAGAACGGCGGCACGCCGAAACTGTATTTCACAAAGGGAAACGGCGGTGGCGCAGATCCTGAATGTGTTTGTCTCAGATACAGCACCTGACCCTGGAAATCCGCGAACTCGGGAAGCGATGCCCAACCGGTATTGCTGAAAACACGCGCACCCGGCGGCACCGCATCGGAGGCTTTCTTGACGGAGCTGCAATTGGTCCAGCGGTCCTGACCGGTCGCGCGCCACGCCGGGCGCAAGACCCGCAGATAACTGAGGCTGAGCTTTGCACAGACGACAGCAGCACGTTGCGAAATATTTGCGTCAAAAGCGTGGCTTGCATCAATAACGCAGGCGACCTCATTCGCCGTAAACCAATCTTCCAGCGCGTCGGTGTCGTGAAAAGGCCCGATGCGCGTCGGCACCGGCAAAACATCAAAAAACCGCTCCGGTTCCGGCAGGCTGGCAATGACATCCCGGCCTCGGGATACAAGTCTGGTGATCACACCATGTGCTTCTCGTGCACCCGACATCACAAGAACTTTGCCACCCTTTACCATGGGATGATTGTAATTCAGATCACGTCATAGGCAAGAGGGCTTGCCCCTTTCCCGCAACAGGAATACGCAAGGCTCATGCAAGCCTCCGACGACAGCCGCGCCGTTCGAAATGTAGCCGTTCTGGTCATGGCCCAGGCGTTCCTGGGCAGTCAGTTACCGATGATGTTCGTCGTGGCTGGCCTTGCCGGTCAACAAATGGCCACCAACGTCTGCCTCGCGACGCTGCCGATCTCGATGATTGTGTTCGGGTCCATGACGACGGCACCGTGGCTGTCAGGGCTGATGCAACGGTTTGGCAGGCGTGCGGGATTTGTCGCAGGTGCCGCGGGCGGCATGGTTGGAGCTGGAATCTGCGCCTATGCGCTGACCATTTCCAACTTCTGGATTTTCCTTGCAGGCAGTTACCTGATGGGCATCTACATGTCCTCGCAGGGTTTTTTCCGATTTGCGGCGGCGGATACAGCCTCTGATGCCTTTCGGCCCAAAGCGATTTCCTATGTCATGGCGGGCGGTCTGGCGTCGGCCATCATCGGACCACAATTGGTGGCGTTTCTGACCGGCACCAGCCCGGATGCAACGGTCATGCGGTTTTTTCCGGTCTATCTGGCCGCGGTCGCCCTCAATCTCATCGGCATGTTCTTTTTCGTGTTTCTGGACATTCCTAAACCAATAAAGCGCACCGCAGACGCCCCGCGCGGGCGATCTCTTTCAGAGCTCTTGAAAACCCCGCGCATCGCGGTCGCGGTCATTTGCGCGATGGTATCATATGCGTTGATGAATCTGGTGATGACCTCGACACCGCTTGCCGTTGTCGGTTGCGGTTTTGCAGTGGCCGATGCATCAAATGTGGTCACAGGTCACGTGTTGGCCATGTTCGCACCCTCCTTTTTCACCGGCCACCTCATCGTGCGGTTCGGCGTTGAGCGGATCATGGGGCTGGGGTTGTTGATTCTGGGAGGTGCCGGAGCGGTCGCGCTCTCGGGGGTGGAGCTCGGTCATTTCTACATTGCCCTGATCCTGCTGGGTCTGGGATGGAATTTCGGTTTCATCGGTGCCACGACCATGCTTGCAGGCGCACATGAGCCGCATGAACGCGGGCGTATGCAGGGTTTGAACGACTTGCTGGTTTTTGGCGGCGTCACCCTAGCCTCCCTCTCCTCGGGCGGGTTGATGAATTGCTCAGGTGGCACACCGCAAGAAGGCTGGGCCGCCGTCAATATCGCAATGATCCCCTTCCTTGTGCTGGCGGGGGGGGCGTTGATCTGGTTGATGATGCGGCCCAAACCTCAACCCGTTTGAGCCCAATAAACCGATGGTCTCAGGACCAGCGCCAGAGCTGAAATGAACGGCGCAGCGGTGACACAGCCAATGTGCCATCCGCCACGCATCGCGGATTGTTCACAACACGGGCCAGCAGCCTTTCGGTCAGAAAGGCCTCGGCAAGCGCGGACTGCAGGGCAGCGGGCAGCGTGTTTTTGAGGCTTCGGGTTGGCCGAATTGCAGCAAGGGCTTCCTGCGCCATCTGTGCAATGGCATCGGGGCGTCCGTCCACAAGGGGGATGCGGCCCTGTGCTTCCAACGCCGGCACCGCCTGCAAAAACCGCGCCAATCCGGTGGCATAGCCCAGTTTTTCTATCGCAGTCCAAAGCGCGTCACCGGGAGCAATCTCCAAATCGCTGCGCTGTCCCAGAACCCGCGCGGCAACCAGCATGATGCCCGCGGCAGTGTCATCGAGATATGCCTTGAAATGCGCTTCATCCTCGAAGGCTTCTTTGTAAATGTCCCATCGTCGCGCGGCAACGAGCCGGTCAAGACGCACGACCGCCTCCGGGTCCAGAAGTGCAGCCAGAGGGGTGACAACCTCATGACGGCGTATGGTGTTTCGGGCGGCGATTTCCTCCAAAGCATCGCGCCACCATTGCAACCGCATCTCTGCGATCATCGGCTCCTGCGTCACCCAGGGCGCGCGGGCCACTTCAACGTTGAAGGCATAAAGCGGAAAGAGCACGCGGCGCGCGGCCACCGGGCTGGCCATGGCTGCGGCAAAGCGGTCCGGATCGCCTTTTTCGACAAGGGCGGCACAGGCGGTGAGGTCCGCGTCAAAGCTCATCCGGGCGCACCACGCTCAGCAGATACCCGAAAGCATCGCGGTGCGCGCGCCAGCAGGCAGCTTCGGTTTCCGCTTCATCCAGAACCTGCGCCATATCCGCCGTGGCATCCGTTCGCAGGTTGGCGATGCGCCGATCCAGCGGGATGAAGTAGTCTTCCCAGGCCTTGTCCGACAGTTTGCGGGTTGCCAGCGTCCTGTAGCCTGCCGCCTCCACATGGCGCGCGATGCCCGCCACATCCGTCATCGCCGGGTACTCTTGCCAAAAATCAACGGCGGCTTTTGGACGGGCATCGGTAAACCAGCAAACCTCTGAAAAGACAATCACCCCGCCCGGTGCCAGTGCCTTGCGCCATGTGGTCAGCCCCTCCTGAATGCCCATGAAATAAAGCGCACCGGCGCACCAGATCATGTCAAAGGGGCCGGTGATGTCTTCCATGTCGGAGACCGACAGGGACACCTGCGGGTGATCCCCGAAAACGCTGCGCGCCTGCGCCACAAATTGCGGCGCCTTGTCCATTGCGGTCACATGTCCCTGCGGGGCGGCCTTCAGCAAGGCCGGAATATCCGCTCCCGGCCCGCAGGCTGCATCGCAAATACGTGCGT
The DNA here is from genome assembly GCF_049830555.1 of Roseobacter sp. EG26. Classification (NCBI taxonomy): domain Bacteria; kingdom Pseudomonadati; phylum Pseudomonadota; class Alphaproteobacteria; order Rhodobacterales; family Roseobacteraceae; genus Roseobacter; species Roseobacter sp. EG26. The sequence goes on along the minus strand of NZ_JBNBLH010000001.1, from coordinate 577,516 downwards.
CAGCGGGCAGCCCTGCGATGCCAGCGGCCCATTCAACGTCCTGCGCTTGCCCCGGCCCTTCACGCGGCAAGTCGCGGTGCAGGGTGAAAAACGCATCCCAATAGGCCTCGCTCATGACGCCCTCTTGATGTCGCGCAGTAGCTTCCAGCGGATGGCGTCCAGCAATGCCTCGAAAGAGGCATCGACGATGTTGGCCGAGACGCCGACAGTGGACCAGCGTTCCCCCTGCCCGTCTTCACTGTCGATGATCACGCGGGTCACGGCCTCGGTGCCGCCCTGGGTGATGCGCACCTTGAAATCCACCAGCCGCATGTCGTCGATGATCTCCTGATACGGCCCCAGATCCTTGGCCAGCGCCTTGGAGAGCGCGTTTACGGGCCCCCGGTCCGAGCCCGTTTCATCCATGGATTCGCTGACGGAAAGCTTTTTATGACCATCGACTTTCACGACCACAACCGCCTCGGACAGGCTGATCATCTTGTTGTATTTGTTTTTGCGCCGCTCGACCGTCACACGGTAGCGTTTGACCTCAAAGAACGTGGGCATCTGGCCCAGGGCGTCCCGCGCCAGCAGTTCGAAACTCGCCTGCGCCGTGTCGTAGGAATAGCCATCCGCCTCGCGCGATTTGATCCGGTCCAGGATCAACCCCAATGCCGGATCGCCTTTGGCCACCGTGATGCCCGCCGCCGTCAGACGCTCGCGCAGATTGGACTGGCCCGCCTGATTTGACATCGGGATAATCCGCGCATTGCCCACATCACCGGGGTCGATATGTTCATAGGTGCTGGGGTCCTTGAGGATCGCGGAAGCATGCAGCCCGGCCTTATGGGCAAAGGCCGAAGAGCCCACGAAGGCCGCCTGCCGGAACGGCACGCGATTGAGGATTTCGTCAAGCATGCGGCTTGTCCGTGTCAGCCCCTTCAGCGCCGCGCGCGTCACGCCGATTTCATATTGGCCGGCGTAGGGCTCCTTGAGCAGCAGAATGGGGATGAGTGCTGTGAGATTGGCGTTGCCGCAACGTTCGCCCAGACCATTCAGCGTGCCCTGTATCTGACGGGCACCCGCATCTACCGCCGCCAGCGTGCAGGCCACGGCGTTTTCGGTGTCATTGTGGGTGTGAATGCCCAGATGATCCCCCGGAATGCCCGCCTTGATGACCTCCGCCGTGACGCGTCCGACCTCCTCGGGCAGCGTGCCGCCATTGGTGTCACAGAGCACGATCCAGCGGGCACCTGCGTCATAAGCGGCCCGGATCGCGGCCAGCGCGTGATCCGGATTGGCCCGGTAGCCGTCAAAGAAATGCTCCGCATCAAAGAGCGCCTCGCGCCCGGCGGATGTGACATGCGCCATGGACCGAGCGATGTTGTCGATGTTCTCGTCAAGCGGGATGCCAAGTGCTGCCTCGACATGGAAATCATGGGTTTTGCCCACAAGGCAGATGGCCTTGGTGCCAGCATTCATGACCGCCGCCAGCACATCGTCATTTTCCGCCGACATGCCGGAGCGTTTGGTCATGCCGAAGGCGGTCATGCATGCGCTGGTCTGCGGGGCTGCGTCGAAAAACGCGCTGTCCGTCGGGTTGGCCCCCGGCCAGCCGCCTTCGATGTAATCGACACCAAGCTGATCCAGCGCTTCGGAGATCAGACGCTTTTCTTCGGTCGAAAACTGCACGCCCTGCGTCTGCTGCCCGTCGCGCAGAGTGGTGTCGTAGAGGTAGAGGCGCTCGCGGGTCATGGGGCGATCTCCCCGGCAAAATCGCCGTATGACATGCGTGCACAACCTGTGCACCACCTGTGCACCGCTCGCAGCACCCGCCGGAAACTATCCGTCGCGTGGCGTGTTGCCGAGGCTTCGACCTTCGCGGGAACGTCAGCCCGGAGCGCGCGCAAGGCGCGCGCCGCGCCCCCCCACGGGGCGGGCGCTTCACGCCCTTCCCGCGCGGCCCGGGCGCTGGTCTCAGATTTGAAGGGAGTCATTTCAGGGCCTCCAAGGATGCAACCGACACATCAAGTTTCGCGGCAGCATGGACCGCGCGATCTTTAGTAGCCCGCAGTTGGACGCCACACTCAGAAGCGAGCCTACGCAATTCATCAGCGGAGTCATAATCTCGAGCTGTTCGCAATTCTGCCCATCGTCTGGCGAGTTCCAAGAGAGTTGCTTCCAGTTTCGGATTTACCGTTCCAGAATAGGATATTCCGATGGATTGATCACCAAGTGAACCATCCATGTCCCGCTTTTCCCACCAATCACTCGAGGGATGTAAGCCCATGAAATCCAATGAAGCCTTGAGTTGGCCTCCCAAGCCATCGTTTGCCAGTTGATGCAGGTAAGGAATGGCCTCCGGAAAGTTCAAGTCATCGGACAAGTAAGAAGTGAGCAGCGCGAGTGAGTAAGGGTCTGGTTTCTCGCCCTTGCAAATGTTGAACCACTCTTGAAGAGTGTTCGACGCGTCCTTTCTTTTCTCTTCCGTCCAGTCCATCGGCTTGCGGTAGTGGGTGCTGAGCATCACGAAGCGGATCACCTCGCCGGGCACGCCCTGACCGAGCAGGTCGCGCACGGTGAAGAAATTGCCCAGCGATTTGGACATCTTCTTGCCCTCGACCTGAAGCATTTCGTTGTGCATCCAGACATTCGCGAAATCATGTCCTGCGCAGGTCGACTGGGCGATCTCGTTTTCATGATGCGGGAATTGCAGATCATTGCCGCCGCCGTGAATGTCGAAGTGCGCGCCCAGAATGTCATGCGCCATGGCGGAGCATTCAATGTGCCAACCGGGCCGCCCGCGCCCCCAGGGGCTGTCCCAACCGGGCAGGTCGTCGGTTGAGGGTTTCCAGAGCACAAAATCCATCGGATTGCGCTTGTAGGGGGCGACTTCGACCCGCGCGCCTGCGATCATGTCATCTGTCGAACGGCCCGACAGCGCTCCATACGCCGCATAGCTCTCGACGGCGAAAAGCACGTGACCCTCAGCCGCGTAGGCATGGCCTTTTTCAATGAGGTCTTCGATCATCACCACCATCTGGTCGATGAACTCGGTCGCGCGGGGCTCATGATCCGGTCGCAGTGCGCCAAGCGCGTCCATATCGGCGTGATACCAGGAGATGGTCTCCTCCGAGCGCGCGCGGATCAACTCTTCGAGCGTTCCGGCCTCGCCTGCGGCTTTGCGATCTTGCGCCGTCTGGTTGATCCGGTCGTCCACATCCGTGAAATTGCGCACATAGGTCACCTGTTCGGCCCCGTAGACATGCCGCAGCAGACGGTAGAGCACATCAAAGACGATCACCGGCCGCGCATTGCCCAGATGTGCACGGTCATAGACGGTTGGCCCACAGACATACATCCGCACGTTTTCAGGATCGATGGGCGCGAAATCCTCTTTGGTCCGGGTTTTTGTGTTGTAGAGCTTGAGTGTCGTCATGACAGGCGTCCTTGCGCGAGAATAGCGCGGGCATAGCAATCTGAGTTCAGGATGAAAACGACCTAAATCCGCCCGCAGGGTGCGTTCAGCAGATAATACAGCAAATGAGCGTCATCTTGGTCATGCCCCTCCCTAGCGCGACCAGCCGGCGGCGGTCAAGACAGATTGACGAATCGTGCGGCCTCTGCGCCCCTGCGCGGCAGACAGCGAAGGAGTGGGTCATGCAGTTATCTTCACGCATCACAGGCCTGACGGGCGGCGGCTCGGACGGGTGGGATGTCTTCTTGAAAGCGCGCCGGATGATCGCCACAGGCACCCCTGTGACCGAACTGACCATCGGCGAACATGACATTCGCACCGCAGCCCCCATTTTGCAGGACATGCATGCCTCGGCATTGGGCGGGCACACCGGTTATGCCGCCGTTCCCGGCACCGAGACGTTGCGCCAAACCGTGGCCGCACGTGTTCAGGAACGCTCCGGCGTGCCGACAACGCGCGATAATGTGATGATCACCCCGGGCGGTCAGGCCGCCCTTTTTGCCGCGCATATGGCCGCCTGTGATCCCGGTGATACGGCGCTTTATATTGATCCCTATTACGCCACCTATCCCGGCACGCTGCGCGGTGCGGGTACAATCCCGCAGGCCATTTCGACACGGGCTGAGGATGCGTTTCAGCCGCGCGCGGAGGCCCTGAAGGCGCATTCCGGTGCCGCCCGGTCGCTGCTGGTCAATTCCCCCAATAACCCGACGGGCGTGGTCTATTCTGACCGGACGCTCGAAATGATCGCATCTGTCTGCTGCGAGGATGACCTGTGGCTGATTTCCGATGAAGTCTATGACACGCAGGTCTGGGAAGGCCGACACCTGTCACCGCGTGCCTTGCCGGGGATGGCCGAACGCACGCTGGTCGTGGGCTCCATGTCGAAATCCCACGCGATGACCGGGTCCCGCTGTGGCTGGATCATCGGCCCTGAAGACGCAGTGGCCGACCTGATCACGCTTGCAACGCATACGACCTACGGGGTGCCCGGCTTCATTCAAGACGCCAGCACTTTCGCCCTGAACCAGGGCCGGGATTTCGAAGCAAAAATCGCCGAGCCGTTCAGACGCAGGCGCGCGCTGGCAAGCCAGGTATTGGCGCGCCAGAACACGGTTGGCCTGGTCCCGGCGCAGGGAGCGATGTATCTGATGCTCGATGTCCGGGCGACGGGCCTGTCGGGCGAGGCTTTTGCTTATGACCTGCTTGACGCTCACCATATCGCGGTCATGCCGGGCGAGAGCTTCGGCAAGTCCGCTGCAGGTCACATCCGGGTTGCGATGACAATCGAAGACACCGCATTTGAAGCGGCATTGCAAACACTCTGCGCCCATGCGGAGAAGCTTGCCGCATGAAAAACCCCGGCGGCGCAGGCCACCGGGGTCGTGCAAGCTGGCGGTTGATCAGAACTGCCAGGAAGCGCGGATGGTGAAGGTGTCCGCATCCGCATCTGTACCCGGCGCACCGATGTCGCTGAAGCTGTGTTTCAGATATTCACCGCTTATGATGATCTGCTGCGTCGCCTTGTAGGACAGGCCGATGCCGTAAAAATCTCCGGTGTCGCTGCCGATGGAGGTGTCAACATCCGCGAGACCCGCCGTGGCATACAGCAGCGTGTTGCCAAAATCATAGCCACCGCGCAGCTTTGCCCGCCAGACAGAATCTACGGATGCGCCTATCGGGCCACCGGCGTTCTCAAGATCAACACTGGCATCGTCATAGTCCAGCTCGCCGCCCAGGACCCAGCTGCCAAAGTCATAGTTGTACCCGGCGTGCACACCATAGGTCGTGTCATCGCCCCCGACCCCGGCCAACCCGCCCTGACCATCAACGTCCAGATTGCCAAGCTGCGCACCGGCATAGAAACCGGTCCAGTCGCCACCTGTGTAAACAGGGGCTGGCGGTGGTGCTGCCGGAACGGGCGCCGCAACCGGCTCCTCCAGCGACCCGGCAAACGCAGGGACCGTTGCCAGGGCGGTTGCCGTCAGTGCTGCTACACTCAGAATATTTTTCATTTTCATATCCTTACCTCATTTATCGAGCGCCACTTCCAGCACCCACAGGATGTAAACTGATCGCCCGGACGATTGTTTCAATGGTCGGCACCCGCGGTTGGCGGAGATCGGCGGAAAGGGGCTAAAAACTCCCGAAAGATGCGGAATTCCTGAGCGAATACCTGCTGCGTTCCCATGTCGCACTGGAAAGGTTGGAAAACGACACAAGGTCGCAAACAAGCTTGACCGTTTCCGTTGCTTCGCCGCAGGCTGAAGCGGAAATGAAGGAGCCGACATGCAGGGTGATCTGAGCAAGATCAATATCGTGGTCCGCACGATCGGTGCCGAGCGGGGTCGTGCCGCGCGTGGACGTCCGCAGAAGCGGTAGCCGTTTTCCCTTCGACACCCTTTCTTCTCAGGACGACCCCATGACAACAAAAACCCAAACCCGCAGCGGTGGACGCTCCGCCCGCCGTGCTGCCCGTGCGGCACCGCTTGCATCACATCTGCGCCCGATCCGGCCCGGCATGGAAGGCGGACGCTACAAACCGTTGACCGAAGCCGACATGAACCGCATTCACACGGCGGCGCTTGATGCGCTGGAACATATCGGCCTGGCGGATGCGCCGCCCACGGGCATCGCCTACCTCACCAAAGCGGGCGCGACGCTGGGCGAAGACGGGCGCATTCGCTTCCCGCGCGCGCTTGTCGAGGAAACCGTGGCCAAAGCCAACCGTTCCGTGACGCTGATGGGGCGCGACCCGGCGCATGATCTGGAACTCACCGGCCACCGCGTCCACTATGGCACCGCGGGCGCTGCCGTGCATCTGGTCGAAGCGGATGGCAGAAACTACCGTGAATGTGGCGTGCAGGATCTGCACGATGCCGCGCGCATCGCCGATGTGCTGGAAAACATTCACTTCCTGCAACGCCCCATGGTCTGCCGCGAAATTACCGACAACCTTGAGATGGATCTCAACTCGATCTACGCCTGTTGTTCGGGAACGAAAAAACACATCGGCGTATCGTTCACCGAGCCGGGGTTTGTGCCCCATGCCGTCGAAATGCTGCATATGATCGCGGGCGGTGAAGACAAATGGCGCGAACGGCCTTTCATCAGCAATACCAATTGCTTCGTCGTGCCGCCGATGAAATTTGCCACCGAATCCTGTGAGGTGATGGAGGCCTGCATCAAGGCGGGCATTCCCATCCTCCTGCTTTCTGCGGGCATGGCCGGGGCGACCGCCCCCTCGACGGTTGCAGGCGCCATTGTACAGGCGGTGGCCGAATGTCTGGCGGGGCTTGTCTATGTCAACGCGGTTCAACCCGGGCATCCGGCTGTTTTCGGCACTTGGCCCTTTGGCCTCGACCTGCGCACCGGGGCGATGACCGGAGGTTCAGGCGAGCAAGCCTTGCTGACGTCAGGCTGCGCCCAGATGCACAAGTTCTACGGCCTGCCCGGCGGGGCCGCCGCCGGTATCGCCGATTCCAAACTGCCCGACATGCAGGCGGGTTGGGAACAGATGTGTTCTAATGTCATGGCCGGTCTGTCCGGCCTTAACATGGTCTATGAGGCTGCGGGCATGCATGCCTCGCTGCTGGGGTTCTGTCACGAATCCCTGATCCTCGGCGATGATCTCATCGGGCAGGCGCTACGCTGCGTCCGTGGCATCGAGGTGACCGATGAGACCCTGGCCCTCGATCAGATGCGTGAGGTCTGTCTTGGCGGCCCCGGGCACTATCTGGGCACCGAGCAGACCCTTGGGCGCATGGAAGCGGATCACGTCTACCCAACCTACGGTGACCGGACGTCGCCAAAGGAATGGGATGAACTGGGCAAACCCGACCTGATTGCAAAAGCGACCGCCCGCAAGGAGGAAATCCTGTCACGGCCCTCCGCTGCGCGGTTTGATCCCTTGCTGGATGCGGAACTGCGAGCGCGTTTCAACATCCACCTGCCCGTCTGACGGCGGTAGAAACAGATGTACCCGGTTTCTGGGGGTGAAACCGGGTACGTAAGCCGCAACGCCCCTCAAGCCTAATGCGTGGCCCGGGCGTTGTCTGGCCTGCTGGCTGATTAGGCTGGCATCAGGCCGGCTTCTTGCGCGGACTGCACTTCGGCCTCGTCCAGCGCGCCGTCGGCATTCAGGTCCATGGTGCTGAAGGCCTCTGCGGTGACGTCAGGAAAGACAGCCTGTACTTCATCAATCGTCAGAACGCCGTCTCCGTTGGCGTCCGCAGCCAGTTCAGCAACAGCAACGGATGCTGAAAGTGCTGCGATCAACGTGATGGCGGATTTTTTGAACAGTGTCATTTGGGTACTCCCGTTTTTAAGTTTGAACATACGTGTTCAAGGCGCTGCTCTGCGCCTCACTTTGTCAGATGCACCAAACGGCCATTCCATCCGCCTGATCGGTCGGGTTGTCCACGACGCGCCGATCCTCGCCGATCGGACCATCCTGCGGTGGCAACCCGTTGCCGAAAAAGGCCTCTTCCGCCTGATCGGCAAAAAGCCCCCATCTGGTGCTGCGGGAAAGACATGCCATGTTGAATGCATGCCTCACAAAGGAGCCTCAAATGGAACATCTGCACGATATCCCACCCGCTCTGAATGCCGTTTTACCCAGATTGCTGGCACGCGCCCGCAGGTTGGCCGACAGTCCCAGTGACGCGGACGACCTGGTTCAGGAAACCGCCCTAAAACTCTGGCAAAGCTTGCGAAAGGGCACGGAAATCGAAGACCTTGACCGCTACGCGATGACCGTGTTGCGCAATCAGGCCCGTCAGCGATGGCGCTCCGACAGGCCCACCGATCCGCTGGAAGAGGAAAGTGCTGCGGTGCCCCCCGTCGCCCCGGCGCGCATCGCCTGTTCGGAACTTGCCGCCGCTGTCGAAAGGCTGCCCGATACACAAGCCGCGCTGATCCACATGATTGCCGGAGGAGAAACCAGCCCCGCGGCTTTGGCGGAGCGGACGGGTCTGCCGGTCGGGACTGTGATGTCCCGCCTTGCGCGCGCCCGTTCGAAACTGCGCGCGGAGATGGGGATCACGCAAAAAGCGCCCGTGTCCGACCTGTTCTGAAGGAAATGAACAACGCCCGGCAACCACCTGAATAAAATAAAAAACGGAGGGCATGTGCCCTCCGTTGAGTTTCGCCGTTCAGGCTCTCTATGTTAACCGCTCGGTATTTTTCTGCCTGCGGCCTGAACGTCGTCGGGGGCGAGCGCACCCGCCCCGTGTAAAGGTGGGAAGGAACAAAGTACCGTTCCCACCCTATTCGTCGGGGTGCGGGCTGGCTGGTGGCGCCAGCACCGCGACCCCTACACGTCCCCCAGGGACGCGTTTGGCTCAGCTACACCCGGACGTCCCGCCACAGGTGTTGCATTTCATGCAGGTGCCGTTGCGCACCAGCGTGTAGTTTCCGCATTCGCCGCAGGCTTCGCCTTCGTAGCCCTGCATTTTGGCCTTGGTGCGCGCGTCAATGGAGGCCGAACCGCTGGCAATGGCGGTCGTGGCCATTGCAACGGCCACACTTCCGTCCGCAACCGGTGCAAGACCGTCGAAGGCGACCGCAGTGTCGGCAAAGCCTTGTTGCCCGCCCTGCAATACCACCAGCTCTTGCGGCATTCTGTTGCGCAGATAGCCTGTCGAGCTGATTTGTTTCAGCACTTCCAGGGACTTGGTTGCAGCACTCTCGGAAAGTTCCGAAACATTGCTTACCCCTTCCTCTTCGCCCCGGCCCAGCGCGTCGAAGGTATGACCTTCTGGAGCGACATGCGCCAGATCAGTGCGATCAAGGTAGCTGACTGCGAGTTCACGGAAGACGTAGTCGAGGATCGAGGTGGCGTTCTTGATGGTCTCATTGCCTTGCACCATGCCTGCAGGCTCGAATTTGGTGAAAGTGAAGGCGTCGACAAATTCCTCTAGCGGCACCCCGTATTGCAGACCGACCGACACGGCGATGGCGAAGTTGTTCATCATCGCCCGGAAGCCTGCACCCTCCTTGTGCATGTCGATGAAGATCTCGCCGAGATTGCCGTCCTCATACTCACCGGTGCGCAGGTAGACCTTGTGACCGCCGACGATGGCCTTTTGCGTATAGCCCTTGCGCCGTTGCGGCATCTTTTCGCGGTGCGATTTAACGATCTCCTTGACGATCACCTTTTCGACCACTTTCTCGGCCAGCACGGCGGCTTTTTCGTGGGCATTACCGCTTTCGAGCGTCTCCTGCGCATCCTCATCATCTTCAACCAAAGCGGCTGCTAGTGGTTGCGAAAGCTTTGAGCCATCACGGTAGAGCGCGTTGGCTTTAACCCCCAGCGACCAGCTGAGTTCATAGGCCTTCTGGCAGTCCTCGATGGTGGCGTCATTGGGCATGTTGATCGTCTTGGAAATCGCGCCCGAGATGAAGCTTTGCGCCGCGGCCATCATGTGAATGTGACTGTTGACCGACAGGTAGCGCTTGCCCTTCTTGCCGCAGGGATTGGCGCAGTCGAAGATGGGCAGGTGCTCGTCCTTGAGGAACGGCGCCCCTTCCAGTGTCATGGTCCCGCAAACGTGATCGTTAGCCGCGTCGATGTCCTTTTTCGAAAACCCAAGGTGCTTCAAGAGATCGAAGGTCGGATCGTTCAGCTTTTCAGCAGGAATACCAAGTACTTGCGTGCAGAACTCTTCCCCCAGTGTCCACTGGTTGAACACGAACCGAATGTCAAAGGCCGAGGCCAATGCCGCATCCACTTTCGCCAACTCGTTGGCGCCAAAGCCATGGCCCGCAAGCGAGGTGTGGTTGATCCCCGGCGCATTGCCGATGGTGCCGTGACCGACGGCGTAGGAGACGATCTCTTCGATCTGCGCGGAGCCGTAGCCGAGTTTTTCAAGGGCGGCCGGCACCGACTGGTTGATGATCTTGAAATACCCACCCCCGGCGAGTTTCTTGAACTTGACCAGCGCGAAGTCTGGCTCGATCCCGGTGGTGTCGCAGTCCATCACCAGACCGATGGTGCCGGTGGGGGCGATGACGGAAACCTGCGCGTTGCGGTAGCCGTGCTTTTCACCGAGTGCGAGTGCCTCATCCCAGGCGGAGGTGGCAACTTCGATCAGTTTGGCATCCGGGCAACCTTTGTGGTCGAGGGCCACCGGTTTCACCGCAAGGGCTTCATAACCTTCGGTTTTTCCCTGTGCTGCGGCACGGTGGTTGCGGATGACACGCAGCATGTGGTCGGCGTTGTTCGCATAACCCGGGAACGGTCCCAACTCACCCGCCATTTCGGCGGAGGTGGCGTAGGACACGCCGGTCATGATCGCGGTCAGGGCTCCGCAGAGGGCGCGACCTTCCGTGCTGTCGTAGCTATACCCCATGTTCATCAGCAGACCGCCGATGTTTGCATAGCCCAGACCCAGCGTGCGGAAATCATAGGAGCGCTGCGCGATTTCCTTGGAGGGGAACTGCGCCATCATCACCGAAATTTCCAACGTCACGGTCCAGAGCCGGGCCGCATGCATGTAGTCTTCGACCTGGAAGGTGCCGTCCTTGAGGAAGGTCAGCAGGTTCATCGAGGCCAGGTTGCAGGCGGTGTCGTCGAGGAACATGTATTCCGAGCACGGGTTGGAGCCGCGGATGGCGCCATCTTCGGGACAGGTGTGCCAGTCGTTCACGGTGTCGTGGTACTGGATGCCGGGATCCGCACAGGCCCAGGCGGCGTGGCCGATCTGCTCCCAGAGATCTCGCGCCTTCACGGTCTTGGTGACCTTGCCGTCAACACGGTTGATCAGCTCCCAGTCGGCGTCCTTTTCCACGGCCGTCAGGAAGGCGTTTGTGACGCGGATCGAGTTGTTGGAGTTCTGGCCGGAGACGGAATTATATGCCTCGGAATCCCAGTCGGTATCATATGTGGGGAATTCGATCGAGGTGTGGCCCTGCTTGGCATAATCCAGCACGCGCTTGACGTAAGTCTCTGGGATCGAAACCTTTTTCGCTTCTCGGATTGCCTGTTTCAACGCGTCGTTCTTGGCAGGGTCATAGGCGTCTGCTTCTGCGCCATCCCACGTCTTGATCGCTTCGAAGAGACCATTCAGCTTCTGCTCGTGCATCTTGGAGCCCGCGACGATGCTCGCCACTTTTTGCTCTTCAATGACCTTCCAGTTGATGAAATCCTCGATGTCGGGGTGATCCGCGTCTACAATCACCATCTTGGCGGCCCGGCGCGTGGTGCCACCCGATTTGATGGCCCCCGCCGCACGGTCACCGATTTTCAGGAAGCCCATCAGTCCGGACGACTTGCCACCACCCGACAGGCTCTCCCCCGCAGCCCGCAGGCTGGAGAAGTTGGTGCCGGTGCCGGAGCCGTATTTGAACAGACGCGCTTCCCGCACCCACAGATCCATGATGCCGCCGTCGTTTACGAGGTCGTCCGAGACAGACTGGATGAAACACGCATGAGGTTGTGGGTGCTCGTAGGAAGATTTCGATTTGGTCAATTTGCCGGATTTGTAGTCGACGTAATGGTGACCCTGCGCCGGGCCGTCGATCCCGTAGGCCCAATGCAGACCGGTGTTGAACCACTGCGGGCTGTTGGGGGCCGCACGCTGGCTGGCGAGCATATGGCGCATTTCGTCAAAATAGGCGCGCGCATCGCTTTCGGTGGAAAAATAGCCGCCCTTCCAGCCCCAATAAGCCCAAGCCCCTGCCAGCCGGTCGAAAACCTGCTTGGAGGAAGTTTCGCCCCCCATTTCCGCACCCTCTGCCGGGACCGACCGCCACAGGAACTCGGGAACGCCCTTTTCTTTTACCTTCTTGGTGGCCGAAGGAACGCCCGCCTTACGGAAGTATTTCTGCGCGATGACGTCGCTGGCAACTTGGCTCCAGGATTTGGGCACCTCGACTTCATCGAGGCGGAACACGATTGTGCCATCCGGGTTGCGAATTTCAGATGCCGTTGTGACGAAATCCAGATCTGCGTAGGCGTTCTGATCTACTTTTGTGAATTTACGTTCAATTTTCATTTTTGCTGCCTCATTTCCAGCATCTTCGTTCAAGAGACCGCTTTGTCTTTGCAAAGCTTCTCCAACCTCTTTGCCGTGGACTGCAGGGCAAAAATCATCCTGTGCCGCGCCTGCAAAAGCTGACGCTGCCGGTTGTGCCAGATCGATGATATTGATCGTCTGTCTGCCCCTGTCCCGCCGATGCACCTCTGAGCGTTCAACCACTACATGTTGTGGCGTCATCGTCGGCCTCCACAAACTGACGTATATACCCCTACTGGGTCAACGGAATTTTTATAGTTTTTTTGAAGTTTACCGGCTTGACGCATCGCGAATTTTAATCCGCGCTCACGCCGTCGTGATTCAACATATTAACAGCCGGTTAATATCCCCAGATCGCTGTTTTCGAGCTGTTCCACACCCATCCGTCAATAATTGAATGGAATGGCAGCTTTAGACGATATTTCTGAAGCGCCACATGAATTTATCCACAGAACACGCCCGTTAAGCTTTCAACCAAAGCGTTAACTTTTTCAGAATCAAATATTTTTACGGGTAATCACGCTGTGTTACATTTTTATGTCGGTTTCCCGTCCAGGAACGGTTCCCGCCTCCCCAGATATGGTGAGGAAGCCGTCATTGAGTGAAAGCTCCCACTATATGTAGTGGCCGTCCGATCTTGAATTTCGACCGCGCTCCACCCCGAAATTGCGCGTTAATCTGGCGATTTCGCGCATTGATTCCTTTACGGAACCGCACTCACGCCCTTTGATATGAACTATCCGCAGATTGAGATTTGGACACATCCCTTATGGCGCACGCCTCATCTGATTTCGCCGCCATGCTTCGACAATGGGACCAGAAGTCGAAACCACAGATCGTCGAAATCTATCAGGCGTTCAAAGATACAGACGAATTCCTGGCCGATCTGCTCGATTTCTGTGGGGTCGCGGATTTGCAAGGCGGGGCCACCTGGTTGATCAAGCACCATTGCGAACAGACCGACCTGGTATTCAGCCCCGCTGAACAATGTCGGTTTTACGAGACCTTTGAGCGACTGGCTTCGTGGGACGCGCAGTTACATGCGCTACAAACCATGCAGCATGTTCCCATCCCCAAAGCCAGCGGACCGGCGTTGAAGACGTTCCTCTTCACCGGGATCACCCAGCAAAACAAACTTGTTCGCGCCTGGTCCTATTACGGGCTGGCACTTCTGGCCCGCCGATTCCCCGAAGATAAGCCAGAGGTTTTGGCGGCTCTTGACGAGGCCACCCTTCAAAATCCATCCGGTGCAATCGCGGTGCGTTTGCGCAAAGCGCGCGCCCTTTTGCCCTGACACCAAGGCTCGTTGCATCAAGCCGCGATTTTGAAAGTGGTCGGAGCGAGAGGATTCGAACCTCCGACCCCCTGTACCCAAAACAGGTGCGCTACCAGGCTGCGCCACGCTCCGACTGCGGTCTCTTTAGACGGGGTAATTCGGTTTGAAAACCCCTAACACGCCCATTCCGCCTCCGATTTCGAAAATGTTGGATGGCGCAACAGCGTGCCGGTCGTAATGCCCAGTGCCTCGGCAAGGCCGCCGTTGATCTCCAGCACATGTGTCAGGTTGTCACCGCCCGGGATCGGGGTCTCATCGAGCGGTTGCGCGCGGTGATGGATATGACGCACGGTGCCACTGGCGTCGATAAAGAGCATATCCAGTTCAATCAGGGTATTGCGCATCCAGAAAGACAGCCGTTGCGGCCGGTCATAGACAAAAAGCATCCCCGCAGCACTTGGCATGGTTTCGCGGTGCATCAGACCCTGAGCGCGTTCTTGTGCATCATCTGCAATTTCCACGGCAAACCGCGCCTGCCCCCAATCGCCTTTGAGAAAGACCGTATCGTCCCGGCAGTCCTGCGCCTGAAGGGCCGTCGCCAGAAAGCTGACCACCAGCGCAAGGCGCAGGATCATGTGGAAGCGGCCTCCAACGCGGCTTCCCAGGCAAAAACCTCAGCGGCCATATGGCCACGTTTGCCCTCAATTACCCGCAATGCCAACGCCTCCCCCGGCGCAAGATCCGACAGGCCCGAACGCCTCAACACTTCCATATGCAGAAAGATGTCTTCGCGGCGGCCAAAAACATTCGCAAAGCCGAACCCTTTGCCCTTGTCGAACCATTTTACACGCGCAGGTTCTAAAGGTGCTGCGGCGACAACCGCAGGGTCCAAAGCCGCGATGTCGGACAATCCGACCGACTCACCCGCCTGAGGGGGAAAAAGTGCGATAACCTGCGTGGCCTGAACGCCCCGTTCGGTGCGCTGCACTTCCAGTTCAACCCGTGCTCCATCCGCAACGGAACTCTGACCAAAGTTGCGCAAAACGTTAACATGCAAGAGAATATCCGGCCCGCCCGCGTCGGAAACAACGAAGCCAAAACCCTTTACCGGATCAAACCATTTAACCAACCCGGAAACGGGGGAAGATATCTCTTCGGTCTCGTTCACACACACATCTTTCGGTCGCAGTACATTCTTTTAACACAGTCTTGCGCGATTTGGCTTTCTTGTTTCAAGTTGAAATACTAATTCTTCGGTCTGAAAGTGATCAGATGAAGGCGAAATCTCTTCGTATGCGCATCACGTAGTTGTGAATTTGGATACATTTCCCGCAAAAATAGAAATTTGTCTTTTAAATCACTGTAGAAGCTAAATACATTTCATCTACGCACATAATATTGTGCGCTGGCAAACACTATTTTTCATCGCAATGACATTGCTTGTGCAATCACGGGTTGAGGCGGGTGACCGTCCACGGCCCTTGCGGGTCTTTTCTGCGCCATACAAAGCGGTCATGCAGCCTGAAGTCGCCATCCGCCCAGAACTCAATCTCCAGCGGAATGATGCGAAAGCCCCCCCAAAAGGGCGGGCGTTTGGGGTTTGCGCCGTGAATTGCGGTGACCTTGGCAACTTCAGCCATAAGCGCGGCGCGGCTTGAGAGCGGGCGCGACTGCCGAGAGGCCCAGGCACCCAGGCGGCTTTTGAGAGATCTTGACGCGAAATAAGCGTCTGCCTTTTGCCCATCTTCTTTTTCGACCAGACCGCGCACCCTGATCTGCCGCCGCAGGCTTTTCCAGTGCATCACGAAGGCCGCCTTGCCCGCACTGTCCAACTCCCCCGCCTTGGCGCTCTCGTAATTGGTGTAGAAGACGAAAGCATCGCGGTCGATTGCTTTCAGAAGCACCATGCGGGCGTTGGGCAACCCATCCGCGTCGACGGTGCTCAGCGCTATGGCATTGGGATCATTCGGTTCGGTATCTTCGGCTTCGGAGAGCCAGCGATCCGCGATCTCAAAAGGATTGTCGCCTGCAAACTTGCCGCTTCTGCTTTCCATCTCACCCTCACAACACTTGGTAAGACAGCAATTGGGGGAAGCGGCCCAAAGGTCAAGGGCGATGCGCTGACTCCGACCAGCCTTGATGGGCCTCGCGCAATCGCCTAAAGGACAACAAAGAAAAATCATACGTAAACCGAGGTACCTTCATGGGAAATGATCTTCTGGCGGGCAAGCGCGGCCTTATTATGGGTCTGGCCAATGACAAATCGATCGCCTGGGGCATTGCGAAAGCCTGTGCCGATGCGGGTGCGCAACTGGCGTTCTCCTATCAGGGTGAGGCGCTGAAAAAACGTGTCGATCCATTGGCCGCCGAGTTGGGCAGTGATATCGTCCTGCCCTGCGACGTGGGTGACGAGGCCTCGTTGGATGCGCTGTTTGACGGGCTGAAGGAGCGTTGGGATCAGCTGGATTTCGTGGTTCACGCCATCGGGTTTTCCGACAAGAACGAACTGCGCGGGCGCTATGTCGACACCAGCCGTGGCAATTTCGCCCTGTCGATGGATATTTCTGTCTATTCCTTCACAGCCGTGGTTCAGCGCGCCGAAAAAATGATGAGCGAGGGCGGCTCCTGCCTCACGCTCACCTATTACGGCGCGGAAAAAGTGATGCCCCATTATAATGTGATGGGTGTGGCCAAAGCGGCCCTCGAAGCCTCAGTGCAATATCTGGCCGAGGATCTGGGCAAGGACGGCATTCGCGTGAATGCGATTTCTGCTGGTCCGATCAAGACGCTTGCGGCCTCAGGCATCGGCGATTTCCGCTACATCATGAAGTGGAACGAATATAACTCTCCGTTGCGGCGCAATGTGACCACCGAAGACGTGGGCAAGGCCGCCCTCTTTTTGCTCTCCGATCTGGGGTCCGGCACCACGGGCGAAAACCTGCATGTGGACGCGGGCTACCATGTGGTCGGGATGAAGGCGGTCGATGCGCCTGACGTGAGCAAGTAATGACCGTTGCGGCGCTGACTCATCTGGTGCTTTTGCAGGTGTTGATTGCGATGAGCCCCGGCCCTGCGGTGGTCCTGACCATTCGCACGGCTGCAAGCCAAGGTGCGCGCGCCGCTTTGAAGATCAGCCTTGGGCTGGCCTTGGGCATTCTGCTCTGGGCGATCGCGGCTCTTGCAGGGCTGGCGGTCCTCTTTGAGGTGATGCCCTGGATCCAGACGGGCCTGCGCCTGATCGGTGCCGCCTTTCTGGTGTGGATTGGCATGCGGCTGTGGCGCGATGCTTCTCACCCGCTGGCGGAGACCGGTACCGAACTAGCGCCACAAGGTTATTCCGGCGTTGGACTGGGTGTCTGGACCAATCTGGCGAACCCCAAGGCGCTGGCCTATTTTGCCGCTGTTTTTACCGGGATTTTGCCGGTGAACGTGACATTTGCGGATGCCGCCGCCATCCTGGCGGTCGTTTTTATTGTCGAGGCCGCATGGTACACCAGCGTTGCCTTGGTGTTTTCACGCCCGGCACCACGCCAGATTTACGCCCGCGTGAAAGCAGGTCTGGAGCGCTTCTTTGGAGCGCTCATTGCAGCTTTCGGGCTGCGCCTACTTTTTGAAAGGACCTGATATGAGCAAAGATCAAAGCCGCCTGCCCCATGAAAAGGGCTTCCACATCAGTTGGGACCAGATCCACCGTGACAGCCGGGCGCTGGCCTGGCGGCTGGATGGACAAGGCCCCGACAACGGCGGCTGGCGCGCGGTGGTGGCAATCACCCGTGGTGGCATGGCCCCTGCGATGATCGTGGCGCGCGAACTCGACATTCGCACGGTCGATACGATTTCGGTCATGTCCTACCATGCCGGCGGGGGCAAGGCGGACCAGCGCCGCGACGCCGAGGTGCTGAAAGCCCCTGACCAGCAGATGATGGGTGACGGCACCGGCATCCTGATCATCGATGATCTGGTGGACAGCGGCAAGACGCTGGAACTGGTGCGCGCGCAGTACCCCAAGGCCCATTTCGCCACCGTCTACGCCAAGCCTCAGGGTGAACCCCAGGTCGATACCTTCATCACCGGGGTGAGCCAGGACACATGGATATTTTTCCCCTGGGACATGGCGCTGCAATATGTCGAACCCTACCGCGGCACCGATTGATCGACCGGACCGTTCAGGTGCCGCGAAAGGCCGCCGAACGCGGGCACGTCAAATGATGCAGGAAAGATGAAGCGATGACACTCTCCCGAACCGCCACCACCTTTGCCCCCCCGGTGATGGAGGCGCGGCGCTGGCTGGAAGACGTGAGCTTCCCCGAAGACCGCCCGTTGATGAATGTCAGCCAAGCCGCCCCCGTCGACCCGCCCCCCGATGCGCTGCGGCAGGTCATGGCCGATGTCGCCTTGGGGCGCGATGATGCGCATCTTTACGGTCCGGTGCTGGGCTTGCCGCAATTGCGCGAAGAACTTGCCGCGCAAACCGCTACGCATTACAACGGCAGCCTGTCTGCCGGACATGTTGCCATCACCTCAGGCTGCAATCAGGCTTTTGCAGCGGCCATCGCGACGCTCTGCGCCGAAGGGGATGAAGTCATCCTCCCGACGCCCTGGTACTTCAACCATAAAATGTGGCTGGATATGTCCGGGGTCAAATCCGTGCCGCTGAAAACCGGTGCCGATCTGCTGCCCGACCCGGAAGTTGCCGCAGAACTTATAACCCCGCGCACCCGCGCCATCGCCCTTGTCTCGCCCAATAATCCCGCTGGCGTGGAATACCCCGCAGAGCTTTTGCGCGCCTTCTTTGACTTGGCCCGCAGCCAGGGGATCGCTCTGATCCTCGATGAAACCTACCGGGATTTTCACGCCCAAAGTGGCGCGCCGCATGATCTTTTCGAAGACCCCGCGTGGCAGGACACGCTGATCCATCTTTATTCTTTCTCCAAAGCCTACCGTCTGACCGGACACCGCGTCGGCGCCATGGTCGCGGCACCTGCGCGATTGGCGGAGGTCGAGAAGTTTCTCGACACGGTCGCCATCTGCCCGGGCCAGATCGGGCAGCATGCGGCCCTTTGGGGCATGCAGAACCTGCGGGACTGGCTGGCAGGAGAGCGGGCCGAAGTCCTGAGCCGCCGCGCCGCGATCACAGCCGGTTTTCCAAAACTTGCTGATCAGGGCTGGGCCCTTTTGGGACTGGGGGCCTATTTTGCCTATATGGCGCATCCTTTTGCCATCAGTTCCGCGGAACTGGCCCCGAAACTGGTTCGGCAGCAAAGTATTCTGAGCCTGCCCGGCACCATGTTTTGCCCCGCCGACGATCCGGATGGTCGGTCCCAGATGCGGATCGCTTTCGCCAACCTTGATGCGACGGGCATCGCTACACTTTTCGAACGGCTTTCGCAGGTTGATGCGGCACGGTGAGACCCCTTGCCCCCCGGTCGCGCTGCGCATAGACAGTGCGTCAATAACTGACAAATCTGCATGTTGCGAAGGGTGCGTATGGCCAAGGGCAAGAGTGTTTCGAGAACTGCCGTCTGGATTTTGATGGGTCTTTTGATCCTGGGTCTGGGAGGCTTTGGCGCGACCAACCTTTCCGGCACCATCAGGACAATCGGATCGGTCGGGGACATGCCGGTTTCCGTTGACAGCTACGGCCGCCAGCTTCAGCAGGAAATCCGCGCCGTCGAGCAGCAGACCGGTCAGGCCCTGCCCTTTGCACAGGCGCAGCAAATCGGATTGGATCAGGCGGTTTTGCAGCGGCTGATTGCCACCCGGGCACTCGATCATGAAGCCGCACAGATCGGATTGTCGATCGGCGATGAAAACCTGCGGGACCGGATTCTCGAAATTCCGGCATTTCGCGGCATAGATGGCGAATTTGACCGCGAAGGCTACAGGTTTGCGCTGGAACAGAACGGGGTTTCTGAATCCCAGTTCGAGACGCAATTGCGCGAAGAGGTCTCGCGCACCCTGATGCAGGGGGCGATTGTCGGGGGGGTTGTCATGCCCGATGCCTATGTGGACACGCTGGTCAACTACGTGGGTGAACGCCGCAGCTTCACCTGGACCCGTCTGGGCGATGCAGATCTGGCCGAGCCGTTGGAGACACCGGATGATGCGACCCTGCGGGCCTACTATGACGCCAATATCGACGCCTTCACGCTGCCTGAGACGCGCCAGATCACCTATGCGGTGCTCAGCCCCGACGCGATGATCGACGAAGTCGAGATTGACGAGGCCGACCTGCGTGAGGCCTATGATTTGCGCGAAGCCGAATTCAATCAACCCGAGCGCCGTCTTGTCGAGCGCCTGGCCTATCTGGATGACGCCGCCGCAAGTCAGGCCGCAGCCGCACTGGAAGTCGGCAACAGTTTCGAAGGTCTGGTCGAAGAGCGCGGGCTTGCGCTGGCTGATATTGATCTTGGCGATGTGTCGCTGGCCGATCTCGGAGAAGCTGGGGAGGCTGTTTTTGCGGCAGAGGTCGGGGCGGTCGTCGGGCCATTGCCCAGCGATCTGGGCCCGGCGTTGTTTCGGGTCAACGCTGTTCTGCCGGCGCAGTTCACCTCTTTTGAGGAGGCAGTGGAAATCCTGCGCCCCGAGCTTGCCGCCGACCGTGCGTTGCGTCTGGTTGAGGCGCAGGCCGAAACCTTCGACGACATGCTCGCCGGTGGCGCAACCCTCGAAGAGCTGGCAAATGACACCGACATGACGCTTGGCCAGATTGACTGGAGCACCGAGAGCACCGAGGATATTGCCGCCTATGAGGCTTTCAGACGTGCCGCATCAAGGGTGACGGTCGAGGATTTTCCCGTGATCGGGCAGTTGGATGATGGGGGGCTTTTCGCCCTGCGTCTCGACGCGGTTTTGCCACCACGCCCAGCCCCTTTCGAGGACGCGGGCGAAGATGTTCTGGCCGCATGGCAGGCCTCCGAGGTTCAAAGCAGGCTGATGACGCAGACCGATCCGCTGCTGCCGCAACTGCAGTCCGGCACGGAGTTTGCCGACCTCGGGCTGGATGCGGTACGCGAGGAACACTTGCTGCGCAGCGATTTCGTGGGGGGCACGCCTCCCGGTTTCCTGTCGACGGTGTTTGATCTTGACGCAGGCGATGTGGAAGTCATGGAAGACAACGGGGCCATTGTTATCGTGCGCCTCGATAGCATTGATGGGCCGGAAGAGAACGAAGAGGCCATCGCCCTGCGCGAACAGCTCAGCCAGCAGGCAGGGCAGGCACTGGCGCAGGATCTTTTCGAGATTTACCGCACAGACGTGACGCTGCGCGCCAATGCCCAGATCAATCCGCAGGCCCTTCAGGCCGTGCATGTGAACTTCCCCTGACCCATGGCGCTGACCCCTGAATTCGATGCCTTCGAGGCAGCCTATGCAGCCGGGCGCAATCAGGTCGTCTTTACCCGTCTGGCGGCGGACCTCGACACGCCGGTTTCCCTGATGCTCAAGCTGACGGGCGCGCAAAAAGATGCTTTTGTGCTGGAATCGGTGACCGGGGGTGAAGTGCGTGGCCGCTATTCGATCATCGGCATGAAACCCGATCTGATCTGGCGCTGCCGCGGCACGACCAGCGAGATCAACCGGGCGGCGCGCTATGATGCCGATGCGTTCACGCCACAGGAAGGCGACCCGCTCGACACCCTGCGCGCGCTGCTTGCCGAAAGCCGCATCGCCTTGCCCGATGACCTGCCTCAGGCGGCCGCCGGGCTGTTTGGTTATCTGGGCTACGACATGGTGCGGCTGGTTGAACATCTGCCCCACATCAACCCCGATCCGCTGGGTCTGCCAGACGCCATCATGCTGCGGCCCTCGGTCATCGCGGTGCTGGACGGGGTCAAGGGCGAGGTGACCGTGGTCTCCCCCGCATGGGTCAGTGACGGCCAATCGGCCCGCGCGGCCTATGCGCAGGCCGCCGAACGGGTTATGGACGCCGTGCGCGATCTGGAACGGGCCATGCCGGTCGCCACCCGTGACCTTGGCGAGGCCGAAGCGCCCGGCGCCCCGGTCAGCAACTTCTCCCACGAGGGCTACAAACAGGCGGTGGAAACCGCAAAAGACTACATTCGCGCGGGCGATATCTTTCAGGTTGTCCCGGCGCAGCGCTGGTCACAGGATTTCAAGCAAGACCCTTTTGCGCTTTACCGCAGTCTGCGGCGGACAAACCCATCGCCTTTCATGTTCTATTTCAATTTCGGGGATTTTCAGGTCATCGGGGCCAGCCCGGAGATTCTGGTGCGGGTCTTTGGAGATGAGGTTACCATCCGACCCATCGCAGGCACCCGCCCCCGGGGGGCGACGCCGGAAGAAGACAAGGCCCTTGAGGCCGATCTGCTGGCCGACCAGAAAGAGCTGGCGGAACATCTGATGTTGCTCGATCTGGGGCGCAACGACGTGGGGCGCGTCGCCAAAATCGGCACCGTCCGCCCGACCGAAGAATTCATCGTCGAACGTTACAGCCATGTGATGCATATTGTCTCGAATGTTGTGGGGGAGTTGCACGACGACAAGGACGCGCTTGACGCCTTCTTTGCCGGTATGCCCGCAGGGACAGTATCAGGTGCGCCGAAAGTGCGGGCCATGCAGATCATTGACGAGTTGGAACCCGAAAAACGCGGTGTCTACGGTGGTGGCGTGGGCTATTTCAGCGCGGGCGGTGATATGGATATGTGCATCGCCTTGCGCACGGCGGTGGTGCGGAGTCAAAAGCTCTATATTCAGGCAGGCGGCGGTGTTGTTTACGACAGCGACCCCGAAGCGGAATATCAGGAGACCGTCCACAAATCCAACGCCATCCGGCGCGCGGCAGCCGATGCAGCCCGATTCTCGGGGCAAGGCAACAGCTAGATGCCCCGCCAGCCCTTTGAGATTGCAGGACAAAGCATTGCGGCAGGCGCGGTCGAAACGGTTCATCTGCCTGTCTCGACACTCCCCGATCATACACCCGTAAACCTTTCCGTTCAGGTGCATCATGGCAAAAGGGCGGGTCCGGCGCTCTTCGTCTCGGCGGCCGTCCACGGGGATGAGGTCATTGGTGTGGAAATCGTGCGGCGTCTGCTGCGCACGCCCCAACTCAAATCTCTGCGGGGCACCTTGCTGGTTGTGCCTGTCGTGAACTCCTTTGGATTTCTCAACCGCTCCCGGTACTTGCCGGACCGGCGCGATCTGAACCGGTGTTTCCCGGGCCATCCGTCAGGATCACTGGGGTCACGGCTGGCGCATATTTTCCTCAATGAGATTGTCCTGCGCTGCGATGTCGGCATTGACCTGCATTCAGCGGCCGTTCACCGCACCAATCTGCCGCAGATCCGCGTCTCGCCACGCGACAAGACCACGCGCGACATGGCCACAGCCTTTGGCGCTCCCGTTATCCTGACTTCCCCGCTGCGCGATGGGTCGTTGCGAGGGGAGGCGGCTGAGCGCGGCACACCGGTCCTGCTTTACGAGGCAGGTGAAGGGTTGCGGTTTGACGAAATGGCGGTTCGCGCGGGCGTTGCCGGTATCCTGCGGGTGATGCGCAGCCTCGACATGCTGCCTGCAAAGGGCATCGCAAAAGCCAAGGCCGCGCCCTACATCTGCGAAAGATCCACCTGGCTGCGCGCGCCGGCGGGCGGTCTGCTACGCACCTTTCGCGCCGAGGGCGAAACCGTTGAACCCGGCGATTTGCTGGCCACGGTCTCCGACCCCTTCGGGGGATTTGAAACGGATCTTCTGGCACCCTCACCGGGTATCCTGATCGGGCGCGCTATCCTGCCCGTGGTTAATGAAGGTGACGCGGTTTTTCATATCGCGACCCTCAGCCCGAAAGTGGCCGAAGCCACCGTGGAAGACCTTGCGAGCCAGTTGGAAACAGACCCGCTTTTCGACGAAGACGAGATCATCTGAACATTCAGATTTCGAAAAATTTCTCCAAAACTTCAAATAATTGCCACGTAAAAATCAGGGTGATCCTCCCCGGAATAGGCATTCCATTGAGATATTCGAAAGGCCAATGAGGAACACTGATCAGTGATACGCAGGCCGCGTTTCCGCTGGGTGGAATGGACGCGCGGGCCTCCTGCACGCAGATGTGAACGTCGAGGGAACTAACGCCATGGGTGTAGTGAAGAGGCTCATTCGGAGGTTCCAGCGCCATGTCTGCATCACCGAGCCCAAATCCCTGTGGAAACGTTACGCCATTGGTTTTGCCTTTATTTTCGTAACAATCGGAGCCGCTCACTACAGTTCCTTGAGGGCAATCGCCGCATCGGGCCTGGACGCTGAAGCCAGCAGGATCAGCAACCAGCAAATCATGCTCAGCCAGCGCATTCTGTTTTTGATGCGCGAAAGTGAGCAGAACCCTTCCCTGGAGGTCGAAGCGCGTCTGTTGTCGGCTATTCAGTTGTTCGAATCCGCTCATGACTGGCTGGTGACCCGGCAGGAACTGACCCCTGCCCTGCAGCAGCTGTATTTCGAAGATGATACCTTTCCACTGGACTATTTCTCCCGCCGGTTTGTCGAGACAGCCCGTTATGCCGTGAAGGCAGAGGGGCAGGTTCGCAGCAATATGCAAAATCGCCTCGTAGCCTTGGGGCAACAGGACCTGCTTTCAGCACTGAGCAAAGCCTCCCGTTTGCACCAAGATAAATCCCGCAGGCAGACAGCCTGGCTACAGAATCTCGAAACCATCGCACTCGGATCAGCCCTGTTTGTCCTGCTTTTGGAGGCCCTCTTCATCTTTGTGCCAGCACAGATTTCGGTGTCCCGAGCCATCCGGCGCATGGAAAGACGTAGCAAACAACTCTCGACATCTTATGAAACTCTCAAAGCGCGCAACCTTGAACTCGTCGCGGCGCGAAAAAACCTGACCCACGCCGCCAACCACGACGCGTTGACAGGGCTGCTGAACCGTCGCGCGCTTTATGATTTTCTGACACATCTGAAAGCCGCACCCAATGGCAGCGACATTGCGCTCAGCGTTCTGAAAATTGATCTGGATCGGTTCAAGTCGGTCAATGACACGCTTGGGCACAAAGCCGGAGATGATGTGCTGGTTGTGGTTGCCAGCATCCTTCTGGCACAGGTCCGGGAAAACGATCTGGTTGCAAGGATCGGCGGCGATGAATTTGTCATCGTGGTCAAAGCGCCGAAATCCATGGATACGCTGGAAGCTCTTGGTTCCCGGATCATCGAAGAGATCAGCAAACCCATGCAGATCGCCGATAATGTCTGCAAGATCGGTGCCAGCGTCGGGTTCACCATGGCCAGCTCCGCCGTTGCCACCCCGGACCAGCTTTTGATCGAAGCAGACCTCGCGCTTTACAAGGCCAAGCGTGGTGGACGCGGACAGGTTTTCGCCTATTCGGGCGATCTGCGCGAAGAGATCGAAACACGTGAGGCTCTCTTTGAGGAAATCACCGAAGCATTGGCTGACGATCAATTCGAACCCCATTTCCAGCCACAGCTCTACACGGGGTCGGGAAAACTCTTCGGCTGCGAGGTTTTGGCCAGATGGCGGCATCCGCGACGGGGTATCATTCCCCCCGCAACCTTCCTGGCGGCGGCGAAGGAGGCAGGGCTGATCCAGCAGATCGACCTGATCATGGTTGAAAAAAGCCTCGATTTTCTGGAGCGCCTGCGGTCAGAAGGTAAGGATCTGCCTTCCGTTTCCGTCAATGCGTCGCCCGATTCACTGAGGGATCCGAATCTGCCGGATCGGCTTGCCCAGGAGGTTTTGGCGCGCGGATTGTCGCCCGCGGACCTCACCATCGAGGTGTTGGAAACCACGCTGATCGAGAGCCAGGATGACGAGGCGTTCCTGACCATAAGGAACCTGACCAGCGGGGGTTTCTCGGTGGTACTGGACGATTTCGGCACCGGATATGCCTCTATGTCGAACCTGTCACGCCTGAAATTTGACGGCCTCAAGCTGGATCGCTCGCTGGTTGAGCCTGTCCCCAACGAACGCGCAGAAAGCATCATCGCCGCACTTGTCGCCCTGTCACGAAATCTTGGCATGCGCGTTGTTGCAGAAGGTGTCGAAAACAACGCTCACTATGATCGCGTCAAGGAGCTTGGGTGTGATGTTGTCCAGGGGTTTGGTATAGGTTACCCGATGCCGGCGGCTCAATTCATCGACTGGTATGAGGAATTCGCCAAAAAGGACAAAAAGCGCCCTGCGTGATGGCTATTCCGCACTTTGGAGCGCCGCCGAGACAGGTACCAGGGCCACACGCTCGGACCTGTCCTGAAGGGCCCAGAGGAGAAGCGCGGAAATCGTATCTTCCCGCAACCGTCCCAGCATGACAACCGCACCCTCATTGCCCGCCCGGAACGCCGCCTGATCCAGAAAACGGCGAATGACGGTCGGGGTCTGTTGATTGCTGTCGAAATCGCGAAAAACGACTGCCGAGGGAACACCGGCTTTGGCGGCCAGTTTCTGGACCGTGTTCAAACCCTTGTTCTGGGTCACAAAGCCGTGCCCTGACGCGGCCAGAATTTCGGTGACCTGACGGGCGGCATCCCGGGTTCCCTGAACCCCCTCTCCCACACCTTCCAAAACACCAACGGCCTCTGGCACCGCCTCCAGCGCAACCGCCAGCGATATTTCCGCGTCTTGCGCCTGCGCACCCTCGGGCAAGTTGATCGTTGCCAAGACCTCAAACCCTTCAGCGCGGTAGGCGGCCATTCGGTCCTTGGCGTCGGGAAGGCTGGAATCCACCGCGAAACTAACCGGGTATGGAAAGCTGCGCAGAGCGGGTAAGCCAATGGTATTCGCCGATAAATCCACACCATCATCCATCAGGACAATTGCCATAACCGGTTTGTCAGCCGGGTTGTCATGGGGGACCGCAAATCGTTCAACCGGGGGCAGCGATTCGAGAGTTTCCGGGCTCGGGTCCTCTTCAATCGGTTCCGGTTGCTCTTCAAATTCAATCTCGGGCTCTTCACCCAATGTCGGCAATCTGTTCGTTTTTACCTCCGGTGCCAGATCATCAAATGTGCCAATGGGCGTCCCGATGGTTTCTGCTGTCTGCTCATCCTGAACGGGGTCAGCCGGTGCCTCGACCTCTTGTTCTGACGGCGCGGCGGGCTCAACCTTCGCTTCTTCTTCTGCAACCGGTGGCTTCGGTTCCGGGTTAGCTTGAGGGGCATCAGCCGTTTCCGGTGCCGGCAAGCTGTTTACGGCCACCTCCTCGTCGGCGCGTGGCGCTTCATCCGCCGGGCCACTGGGTATCAGAGGTGCATCATCATCACCGATCAGTGGCGCGGGGGTCTCAAAGGCCTGCGATTGCGTCGGAACTTCTGGCAATGGCGGTTGATCAGGCTCGACCGAAATGGAAGTTTCAAGTTCTGCTGGCGCAGGTGTTTCGTCAACGTTTGGTGCCAATCCCGTGGCTTCGACATCAACCGTCGGCTGCCCCGGCTGAGCCGGGCCCTCGGACAAGGCAATCTCTTCTGCCACCTCTGGTGCCGGTGGCTGCGCCGGATCAGTTGAAATGGACACCGAAGGGTCGGCGCGCGGTGTTTCCAGGCCCTGCGACCCGGCATTTGATACAATTGGAGTGCTGCCTGCGGAAGTCGCAATACCACCCTCGTCATCAGCGGATGAGGGCCCTGTCAGAGCCGTGGCGTCGCCGGTTTCAGGCAATGCAGCCGGGGCCGTATCACTCTGACGTACAGCCTTCAGTGTATCAGGTTGCGGTGCGGGGGCCTTGGGCGCTTGCTGGCCGGTCACGGGCACCCTGTCACCTTGCGATTTTTTCGCATCCGCCGCCGAAGGTTGCGGAGCGACCTCGCTTTGAGGCGCGGCATCTGTCACGGACGGCGCGACAGGGCCTTCGGCTACGATAGAAACCACTGCAGCAGCACCCAGACTCACTGCGCTGCCCCAAAGAGCCCCCTTTAGAAAACCACCTGCCACGCGCTGCTCACCTCTTTTCGTTTTCCCGGCAGACAACATCTGTCGCGAACCGGTTTCGCCTTCCCACCCAAGCCTGCTGCGCGACTCTGCGCCCCTTGACGCAGCCTTGCAAGCCTGAACATGTATGCATGACTTATACCGCGCTTGAGCCCATGGTCTCCAGCCCTGAATTCGAAGATTTGGACATGCTGCTGCTGATCGACAATTACGACAGTTTCACCTACAACCTTTTGCACTACCTGGGCAGTCTTGGGGCGGATGTTGTGGTCCACCGCAATGATGCGCTGGACGTTCAACAGGCAATGGCGCTGAACCCTTCGGGCATTCTGCTGTCCCCCGGCCCGTGCGATCCAGATCAGGCGGGAATTTGCCTTGCCATCACGCAGGCGGCAGCGGAAACCCGCACACCGCTGATGGGTGTTTGCCTTGGCCACCAGACGATCGGGCAGGCATTCGGTGGTAAGGTGGTTCAGGCCAAGGACATCGTACACGGAAAAATGGGACACATCCGCCATGGCGGAAAAGGTCTCTTTGCAGGTTTGCCGTCGCCTTTTGCCGCCACACGCTATCACTCCCTGATTGTCGAACGCGCGAGCCTGCCGGAAAGTCTGGAGATTACCGCAGAGCTGGAAGACGGCACCATCATGGGCGTGCAGCATCGCGACTTGCCGATCCACGGCGTGCAGTTCCACCCTGAATCGATCCGTTCCGAACATGGTCATGCGCTTTTGAAAAATTTCCTGAACGAGATGAAGGTCCCCGCATGAGTGACGCGCTGAAGCCTTTGATCGGCGCCGCAGCCAGCGGCCCGCTTACGAAAGAACAGGCTCAAGCCGCTTTCGGCATTCTTTTTGACGGCGAAGCCACGCCAAGCCAGATTGGGGGCTTCCTGATGGCTTTGCGCACACGCGGGGAAACGGTGGATGAATATGCCGCTGCCGCCGCGGTCATGCGCCGTAAATGCCATGCCGTGCGCGCGCCAGAGGGGGCGATGGATATCGTCGGCACCGGCGGCGACGGCAAGGGCACGTTGAACATTTCCACGGCCACAGCCTTTGTTGTCGCCGGTGCAGGCGTGGTTGTGGCCAAACATGGCAACCGCAATCTCAGCTCCAAATCCGGGGCGGCGGATGCGCTGACCCAGATGGGGCTGAATGTCATGGTCGGGCCGGAGGTCGTTGAAAAAGCGCTTAACGAGGCCGGAATCGGGTTCATGATGGCCCCGATGCACCATCCTGCCATCGCCCATGTGATGCCGACGCGTGCCGAGCTTGGGACCCGCACGATTTTCAACATCCTCGGCCCCCTGACAAACCCGGCTGCTGTGAAACGTCAGTTGACCGGCGCTTTTTCACGTGAGCTGATCCGCCCTATGGCTAAGACATTGAGAGAGTTGGGTTCGGACAAGGCCTGGCTGGTACACGGATCGGACGGCACCGACGAATTGACCATAACGGGTGTGTCATGGGTCAGCGCCTTGAACCTGGATGGCAGTGTCACCGATAGCGAAATTCATCCCGAAGAGGCGGGTCTGCCAACCCATCCTTTCGAGGCGATCATCGGCGGGGCGCCCGAAGAAAATGCGCGCGATTTCAAAGCATTGCTGGATGGGGAACCTTCCGCTTATCGAGATGCCGTGCTGCTGAATTCTGCCGCAGCTCTTGTGGTTGCAGATGCCGCAAGCTCCCTCAAGGACGGTGTGGAAAAAGCCGCCGCCGCCATCGACAGCGGTGCGGCGCGCGACAAGATCAATGCCGTCGCCCGTATCACCCAGACCGCGTGACGGACGATCAACTCAATCGCCTCGGGCGTTGGAAAGAACTACCGTTCTTTTCAAATAGCTGGCCACTGATCAGGTCGCGACTGCGGGTTGAAAAACGGGATATCCTGCCGCCCGCGCCGCTCATCTTCCGCGCACTGGAAATGGTGCAGCCGCAATCGGTGCGCGTTGTCATATTGGGCCAGGATCCCTATCCGACCCCGGGACATGCGCATGGACTGGCTTTTTCAGCGGATGCCAGCGTGATGCCCCTGCCCCGATCATTGTCCAATATCTTCAAAGAGATGGATCAGGACATCGGCGCACGCCCCCAAAATGCCGACCTTGGTTTTTGGGCGGATCAGGGGGTCTTGTTGCTCAACACGGTCCTGACGGTTCCGGCAGGCGAGTCCAAAGGGCATGACAAGATCGGCTGGCAGGAGCTCACAGGTCAGGTGCTGGCGCATCTTGGGCAGGCACCACGCGCTTATCTCTTGTGGGGCGCAAACGCCCATAAAGTTGCAAAGGAAATCGATCCAGGTCGCAATCTCAAGATCGAAACTGCCCACCCTTCCCCACTCTCTGCGCGGCGCGGTTTTTTTGGCTCACGCCCCTTCAGTCGGGTCAATGCATGGTTGCAGGCCCGCGGAGAGCGCGCCATAAACTGGACCAACGCGCCGGAGGCCCCATGACCGAAACCATATTGGACAAGATCAAATCCTATAAGCTGGAGGAAGTCGCCGCAGATAAAGCGGCCAGACCCCTCGCAGATATCGAAGCGGATGCACATGAAGCCCCGCCCGTGCGCCCCTTTGCCGACGCGCTGCATCATGCGACGCTCGATGGGTATGGGTTGATCGCCGAAATCAAGAAAGCCAGCCCCTCCAAAGGTTTGATCCGTGATGATTTTGATCCCGCAACGCTGGCGCAGGCCTATGAAGCAGGCGGTGCCACCTGCCTATCCGTTCTGACGGACACGCCAAGCTTTCAGGGAGCAAAGCAATTTCTGGTTGAGGCTCGCGCAGCCTGTGATTTGCCGGTTTTGCGCAAGGATTTCATGTATGACCCCTACCAGGTGGCCGAAGCACGCGCGCTTGGTGCCGACTGCATCCTGATCATTATGGCTTCGGTCAGTGACGCCCAGGCCCGCGAGTTGGAGGACGCTGCAAGCCAATGGGGGATGGATGCGCTGCTGGAGATCCATGACGCGGCAGAACTGGAGCGCGCCAGCCGCCTTGAAAGCCGCCTGATGGGCATCAACAACCGCAACCTGAAGACCTTTGAAACCACATTGGACACGACCCGGACCCTGTCGCGTGATGTTCCGGAAGATAAGCTTATCGTGTCTGAATCCGGTCTCAGCACGCCGGAAGATCTGGCGGATATGGCGCGCTACGGTGCCCGCATCTTCCTGATCGGCGAGAGCCTGATGCGTCAGGAGGATGTGCAATCCGCCACGCGCCGTTTGTTGTCAGACCCGATGACCGCCGGAGGCATGTGAGGTGACCGACAAGCTCACGCATTTTGATGCCAAGGGTGATGCCCATATGGTCGATGTTGGCGACAAACCGGTCACAGACCGGGTCGCCACCGCACGCTGCTGCATTAAGATGAAGCCGGAAACTTTTGATATCATTTCAGAAGGTCGCGCCAAGAAAGGCGATGTTCTGGGGGTAGCCCGACTAGCTGGCATCATGGCGGCGAAGCGCACGTCTGATCTTATTCCGCTCTGTCATCCCCTGCCGATCACCAAGGTTGCCGTCGAATTCGAAGCGGACGCCACCTTGCCGGGATTTCAGATCGAAGCAACGGTCAAGACCACGGGTCAGACCGGCGTTGAAATGGAAGCACTGACGGCCGCTTCCGTCACCGCGCTGACGGTTTATGACATGTCGAAAGCGGTGGACAAGGCCATGCAAATTCAGGATTTGCGGGTGGTGCTGAAAGATGGCGGCAAATCGGGCCGTTTTGTCGCCACATGATTTCCGTCGCCGAGGCGCTGGAGCATCTGTTTGCCCTCGTGCAGCCTATGGAGATCGAAACTGTCCCGCTGCGGAACGCCGCCGGTCGCGTGCTGGCACAGGAAGTGGCGGCAACCCGGACGCAACCGCCTTTTGACGCCTCCTCCATGGACGGATATGCGCTCCGCCGCACCGAAGTCGAACCGGACGCGATGTTCAAGGTTGTCGGAGAGGCCGCCGCTGGTCACGGGTTTTCCGGATCGGTGAGCCCCGGTCAGTGCGTGCGCATTTTCACCGGAGCGCCCATGCCGTCCGACACGGATTTCGTGGTGATTCAGGAAGATGTCACGCGTCGCGGTGATCTAATTACCCTGAACCGGGATGTGGACAGCAAGGACAACGTGCGTCCCGCAGGCGGTGATTTCAAACTTGGGGATGTGGTCTCATCGCCCAAACGGCTGGGTCCTTCGGATGTGGCTTTGCTGGCCGCAATGAACTGCGCGGACGTCCCTGTTGCCAGACGTCCACGGGTCGCCATCATGGCCACGGGTGACGAATTGGTCATGCCCGGCGAAACCCCCTCCCCGGATCAGATCATTGCCTCCAACAGTTTTGGGCTTGCCGCACAATTGGAAGCGGCGGGGGCTCTCCCGCAGATGATGCCCATCGCGAAGGACACGCCCGAAGCGCTCAAGGCGGTCTTTGAGCTGGCCGCGGCATCCGATCTGATCGTCACCATTGGCGGCGCCTCGGTCGGAGATCACGATCTGGTGGCCCCCGTGGCGGCGGAACTGGGCATGGAGCAATCGTTTTACAAAGTGGCAATGCGCCCGGGCAAGCCCCTGATGGCCGGGCGGTTGCGCGGCGTGCCAATGATCGGCTTGCCCGGCAATCCGGTCTCGGCCCTTGTTTGCGGCACCATTTTTGTCGTGCCGGTGGTTTCGGCCATGCTTGGTCTGGGGGCCCGTCCTATCAGCCAGCGCACGGCCCCCTTGGCCGCCCCACTGTCAAAGAACGGGCCGCGCGAACACTATATGCGCGCCGAGATGACCACAAACGGGCTGCGGGCATTCGACCGGCAGGATAGTTCCCTGCTCGGTGTTCTGGCACAGGCCGACGCCCTGCTGGTGCGACCGCCACATGATCTTGAACGCAACATTGGTGAGGTGGTTTCCTACCTGCCTCTTTGAAACCGTTGACACAAAACGGGAACATCAATAGAACAAAGGCGAAAACAGGCGTCGGAGGACCAAAAGATGCTCACCAAGAAGCAGTTGGATTTGCTCGAATTCATCCACAAGCGCGTTGGCCGTGACGGCGTGCCCCCAAGTTTTGACGAAATGAAGGAAGCCCTTGATTTACGCTCGAAATCAGGGATTCACAGGTTGATCACCGCGTTGGAAGAACGTGGTTTCATCCGCAGGCTAGCGCATCGCGCGCGTGCCATCGAAATCGTGAAATTGCCCGAAAGCCTTGGTGGGGCACCTTCCTCTGGGTTCTCGCCGCGTGTGATAGAAGGCGACAAGCCCGATGTGCCGATGCCCGCAAATGCCCAGCCCGTAAGCCCGATTGACGCCAGCGAAGTACCGCTGATGGGCCGGATTGCAGCGGGCGTGCCCATTGAGGCGATCAATCAGCGATCTCATTCCGTCGCTGTTCCGGGGCAGATGCTTTCAGGGTCGGGCGAACACTATGCGCTTGAGGTCAAGGGTGACTCGATGGTTGATGCGGGCATCAATGACGGCGATGTCGTGGTGATCAAGGAAACCAAAATCGCCGATAACGGCGATATCGTGGTGGCCCTTGTGGAGGATCATGAGGCGACGCTGAAACGCTACAGGCGCAAAGGCAGTCAGATCGCTCTGGAAGCCGCAAATCCCGCCTACGAGACGCGGTTTTTCTCTGATGACAAGGTGAAGGTGCAGGGGAAACTGGTCGGGCTTATCCGCACTTACTGACCCACCCGTTCAACGTTTTGCCCACGGGGTCCACAAGCGATCACCTGTCACATCCCGTACGGAAGTGAGCTCGACGCCGCTATCCCGCATGAAAATCGCGACAGCGCCGGTATCCCGCAGGCGCTGCGGATCGAGTATCAGGCAATCTGCCTTCACGGTCGGCAGATCCTGATTGGCCACAATGATTTGCCCTTCACCACAGCCGTCAAAGGCGGCCACGGCTTTCTTTCCGGAAAGATGTGTCACCTCCACGCCCCCCGGCAGGGCCGCGCCCCCGGTTGGCCACCGCGACGCTGCGGTGATCTGGTCGGTCGCCTCCCCATCATTCTCCAGCCAGTTTTGCGCGACAAACCCTGCGCCCTTGCTCTTGCTCAGCGCCCGCCCCTGATCGGTCATCACGCCCACCAATGCGCCGTTCTCGGCAATCAACCCAACCGGTCGGTCTGCCACGTGCCACATCCAGAATGCCACCAGAACCGGCGCGATACCCGCCAGACGCGTACGGCCCTGCCATAAGCACAACCAAAGGAACCCAAGAGACATCATCGGCAGGACGGCCACGCCGGGGCCTGCGACAAAGGACCGTGCGCCATCAAGGTTGGCCACAAAGCCGCCAACTTCCAAAATCCAGCGCAGGCCCAAACCCATGATCCAAAGGCCAAGCCAGTCCAGGCCAAATGGTGCCAGGCAGAGCGCCAGAACTGCGGCCGGGATCACCACCATACCCATCATCGGCACCGATGTGAGATTTGCCAGCAGACCGTAATGCGAAATGGCGTTGAAATGCGCAGCCCCGATCGGCGCGGTCGCGAGCCCGGCAACACCGGAAGAGATCAGCACCGCTACCACTGGCTTTGCCCAGTTTGGCCCCATGGAAATACGGTGATCCCGCATATAGCCGAAGACGGCGACCAGCGCGGTTGTGGCGGCAAAGGACATTTGAAATCCCGGTCCCAACAAGGCTTCCGGTCTCAGGAACAGAACAATCGTCGCGGCAATGGCCACAGCACGCAGACTGATGGCGCGCCTGTCCAGCATCAGCGCCGTCAGTGCTACTGCCACCATGATGAACGCGCGTTCTGTCGCGACATTGCCACCGGAAAGCGCCAGATAACCTGACGCAACGATCAGGGCGCCCCCTGCGGCCAGCTTACGCGCCGGGACCCTGAGCGCGAAGGGCGGGATCAGCGCAATGATCAGCCGCAAGAGTGCGAAGACAAACCCCGTCAGCAATCCCATGTGTAGCCCTGAAATGGCCAGCAAATGAGCGAGGTTACTGGCCCGCAAGTCCGCCAATGCCTCCTGGCTGATCGCGCTGCGGGCACCGGTTGTGACGGCAACGGCGAACCCACCCACATCTCCAGGCAGAACCTCCAGCATGCGGGCAGCGACGGCCATGCGCACACGGAAAACCAACAAGCCCGGATCTCCTTTGTCAGCGGGCTCTATGGCAAGGAGCGGCACGCGGGAATAGCCAACCCCGCCGAGTTGACCGAACCACGCATGCCTTTGGAAATCGAACCCGCCGGGCTCGACCGGTCCGCCGGGCGGCGAAACATGTGCGGTTGTCATCACCCGCAACCCCGGTGTGGGCGTGATGCTATGGGTCTGGTCACCATGCAGCGAGATCCGCACACGTTCCGGCGTTCTGTGCGGCGATGTTCTTTCCATGATCACGCGGTCCAGGGTGATGCGCAAAGCGTCCGACCCGCTGCGGTCAATATTGACAACGCGTCCTTCGACGGGACCGTAGTAGCGCCACCCAAGGACGGGGCTGGCAACATCATGGGCGCGGTAGGCGGCCAGTACGAAACCTGTGGCAACAAGGGCTGTGGCAATGGCAATTGGGGCGAAGGCTTCGCCCAGCAACCGATGGCTGGCCAGCAGCGAAACGGCAGCAAGACCCGTACAGATCAGAAAGAAGGACGACGGCTCGAACCGCAGCAGAAAATACCAGCCGATGCCAATGGCAAGGCAGATGGGCACCCATTCAAACAAAGACCCGCGCTGCTGTAGCAAAACGGTCCTGAGCCATGTCACGCAGCACCTCCTTGCCCCCGATCACTGCACTGGATAGACAGTGCTTCTAAATTTACGCCTCCCATGGTTACTGAAAGGTAAACACCGCCCATGTCAGCCCCTGTCGTCACCCGTTTCGCCCCGTCGCCCACGGGTTTCCTGCATATCGGAGGCGCGCGTACGGCGCTTTTCAACTGGCTTTATGCACGGGGTCGTGGCGGTAAGTTTCTGCTGCGGATCGAAGACACCGACCGGGCCCGTTCAACACCAGAGGCCACGGCCGCGATCTTGCAGGGAATGGAATGGCTTGGACTTGATCATGACGGCGACATCGTCAGCCAGTTTGAAAACGCCGAGCGTCATGCCGCGGTAGCCCGCGAATTGCTGGCCGCAGGCAAGGCATATAAGTGCTTTGCCACTCAGGAAGAGATCACCGCGTTCCGTGAGGCCGCCCGGGCAGACGGCAAAAGCACCCTTTACCGCTCCCCCTGGCGCGATGCTGATCCCGCTGAGCATTCCGATGCGCCCTTTGTGATCCGGATCAAAGCCCCGCAATCGGGCGAAACCATCATACGTGATCAGGTTCAGGGCGATGTGACCATCCGCAACGATCAGCTTGATGACATGGTTCTGTTACGATCAGATGGCACACCCGTCTACATGCTGGCTGTGGTTGTCGATGATCATGATATGGGTGTCACCCATGTGATCCGCGGGGATGATCACCTCAACAATGCCGCGCGCCAGATGATGATCTATGAGGCCATGGGCTGGGACATCCCGGTCTGGGCGCATATCCCCCTGATCCACGGGCCGGACGGCAAAAAACTGTCGAAACGTCACGGTGCTTTGGGGGCCCAGGAATACCAGGTGATGGGGTATCCTGCGGCCGGCATGCGCAATTACCTTGCAAGGCTGGGCTGGAGCCATGGGGACGATGAGTTTTTCACCGACGCGCAGGCGCGTGACTGGTTTGATCTCAAGGGCATCGGCAAGAGTGCTGCGCGTTTCGACCTCAAGAAACTCGAAAACCTGTCTGGCCAGCATATTGCACAATCGGATGATGCTGCACTGCAGCAAGAGCTTGCCGAATTCCTGAATGCCACGGATGCGCCAGCCTTGACGCAACGGCAGTCAGAATTGTTGATGAAAGCAATGTATTGCGTGAAAGAACGGGCAAAAACCCTGCCGGAACTCCTTGAAAAAGCTCACTTTGCCTTAGCCACGCGCCCGATAGACGCGGATGAGAAAGCCGCAAAGAATCTGGATGCCGCGTCTGTCGCGTTGCTGAGAGAATTGACGCCGCAGTTGCAAACTGATAGCTGGAACAAGGAAAATCTGGAAGACCTGCTGAACAGCTTTGCACAAAGCAAAGACACGAAGTTCGGGAAGTTGGCCGGACCCCTGCGCGCAGCGCTGTCTGGAAGGGCGGTAACGCCATCAGTATTCGACATGATGCTGGTTCTGGGCAAAGATGAAACCCTCGCCCGTTTGACGGATGCAGCACAGGGTGTGGAGCAATGACTCCGCACAATGAATTGGCCGGATGCTTCGCGCATCAAGCGCCGGAAGGCGGGTGCGCCCGCAGGTAAGACAGGAAGGACCCCTTATGGCTGAAAGCACAAAATCCGCTAAGCTGAGCATTGATGGCAAGGAGTATGAATTACCTATCTTTGCCCCGACTGCCGGGCCAGATGTGGTCGACATCCGCAAGCTCTACGCGCAGGCAGGTGTCTTCACCTATGATCCGGGGTTCACCTCCACGGCGAGTTGCGACAGCACCATCACTTACATCGATGGTGACAAGGGCGAACTGCTGCACCGGGGCTACCCGATTGACCAACTGGCGGGCAATTCCCACTACCTCGAAGTCTGCTACCTGCTGCTTTATGGCGAGTTGCCGACGCCGGCGGAGCTTGAGGATTTCGAGTGCCGCGTGACCAACCACACGATGCTGCACGAGCAGATGATGAATTTCTTCCGCGGATTCCGCCGCGATGCCCACCCCATGGCGGTCATGACCGGTGTGGTTGGGGCCATGTCGGCGTTTTATCACGACAGCACGGATATCGCGGATCCCTGGCAGCGCGAAGTGGCCTCCATTCGCCTCATCGCAAAAATGCCAACGATTGCGGCGATGGCTTACAAATATACGATTGGTCAGCCATTCGTTTACCCGCGCAATGATCTGGATTACGCATCAAACTTCTTGCGCATGTGTTTCGCAGTCCCGGCTGAAGATTATGAAGTCAATCCGATCCTAAGCCGGGCGATGGACCGTATCTTTACGCTGCATGCGGACCATGAACAGAACGCCTCCACCTCGACAGTGCGACTGGCGTCTTCCTCAGGTGCCAATCCGTTCGCATGTATCGCCGCTGGTATCGCCTGCCTCTGGGGCCCGGCTCACGGCGGTGCCAATCAGGCCTGTCTAGAAATGCTGAACGAAATCGGCACGGTGGACCGCATCCCCGAATTCATCGCCCGTGCGAAGGACAAGAACGATCCCTTCCGCCTGATGGGCTTTGGCCACCGGGTCTACAAGAATTTCGACCCGCGCGCCAAGGTGATGAAGCAATCGGCAGATGAAGTGCTGGACCTGCTTGGTGTCGAAAACAACCCGATCCTTCAGGTTGCCAAGGAATTGGAAGCCGCAGCACTTGCCGATCCGTATTTCGCGGAGAAAAAACTCTTCCCCAATGTGGATTTCTATTCCGGTATCATCCTGGAGGCGATGGGCTTCCCCACCTCCATGTTCACGCCGATCTTTGCGCTGAGCCGGACGGTCGGGTGGATTTCCCAGTGGAAGGAAATGATCGCAGATCCACAAAACAAGATTGGCCGTCCGCGCCAGCTTTATCTCGGCAGTACCGCCCGGAACTACGTGGATATCGAAAACCGGTAACCTCTGTTTATGTCGACCCGTTGCATTCACCGGGTCGGCACTCTCGGGCGCGTGTCCGCTTGCAAGCGAATCGCGCTGATAGCGCACCCATAAATCCCTGTTTTTCCTGAAATTATGGCAGATTGGCCCACCGACTGTTCACGAGACCCTAGGCGAAATGTGTTCGAATTATGTCATTGTTTCTGGCATTGGCATAATGCGGGTGATTTCTTGACCGCTCGTCGAATTGCACCGTAGTGTCGCCATCCAAGGCGCTTTGGAGCCATGGGTGGTCCGTTCTTCGTTTCGATTTCAGAACCGTGATCACACCATAGCAGCGCTGCGAAGTCAGGGTTCAGGGGCATCATTCGCCCTGAGTGTCAGTATGAGGAACGGGATGGTTCGGCACGTGGTCAATTCAGAAGACAAGATACCCGGGCTGGCACGCCGGATGCCGGTTCCCCTGATATGCAGCGACGGCCCCGAAGGCGCGTTGATCCCCGATGACCGCGCGCAGGAGGATAAGATCGCCGTCGTCTATGACAAGGGCGAGTTGCCGCCAACAATCACGATCACAGAAGTATCTGGTAGCGTGCAAACCGTGCACGCCAATGGCGTGGCCGTGGCTGTGGTTGCCCGTGCAGAAGGGCCACGGCTGACTGTTGACGATATTCTGCTTGTCGAAAGAATGATTGGTAAAAAGCGCTGGCGCTCAGGTGCCGGTGCCTAGCGTCCCTCGAACCGGGCGGCACGTTTTTCCGTAAAGGCCAGAACGCCTTCCTGGAAATCCCGGGATTTTCCGCAATTGCCCTGCTGGCGTGCCTCAAGGGTCAGTTGATCTTCCATCGAATTGTCCCAGCTTCCCCGAATGACCGTCTTGATCGCGGCATATGCTGCGGTTGGCCCTTGGGCCAGATGGGCGGCCCTGGCTTTCCAATGCGCATCGAATTCAGCATCCGGCACGGCCTCCCAGATCATCCCCCAGTCATCGGCCTGTTGCGCCGTGATCTTGTCGGCGAAAAGGGCAGCCCCCATGGCTTTGGCGGTTCCCATGGTCCGGGGCAACACGTAGGTCCCCCCTGCGTCGGGGATCAGGCCGATGCGCGCAAACGCCTGCATGAAGTATGCAGATTCGGCCGCGATCACCACATCAGCCGCCAAAGCCAGATTTGCGCCTGCGCCCGCCGCAGCCCCGTTCACGGCGGCGATGGTTGGCACCGGGCAATCGGTGATGGCCCTGAGCATGGGCGCATACTCGTCCCGCAATGTCCGTTCCAGATCAAGATTGGCTGCACTCACCCGATCCCCCAGATCCTGACCGGAACAGAATGCCCGACCGGCACCGGTCAGCACCACGACACGCGCCGTCTTGCCTGCTTCGGTGACCGCATAGGCAATTTCAGCCCGCATCTGCGTGCTGAGCGCATTCATCTTTTCCGCACGGTTCAGGGTGATCGTGGCAACGCCATCCAAGAGCGAATAGGTCAGTGTCTGATAGTCCATCGGGCAATCCTTTTTGCGGGGCTTGCCCTGTCATATCAAACTGACCGGTTCAGAAAAGAGCAACGAGACGTCACTCCTTGAGGATTTCGCGCAAACGCGCCTCCTCGGCTTCGGAAAGCGCGGCTTCCTGAGGCGCGGGTGTTCCTGCACGACCGCGCAAATACCCGACACCAACGCCTGCCGCCAGCAAGAGCATAAGCGGCCCTGCCGCCCACAACAGCCAGTTTGACCCGCTGACCCGCGGCGACATCAGAACGAATTCACCATACCGGGCCACGAAGAAATCCATTATCTCGGCGTCTGTCGATCCGTCTGTGATCAATTCGCGCACGGTCCGGCGCGCATCCTCAGCCCAATTGGCGTTGGAAGAGGCCACCGATTCCGACTGGCACACGACGCACCTTAGCTCGTGATCAATTGCCCGCGCACGGGCTTCCAATGCCGGGTCTTCGAGCATCTCCTTGGGATCAAGCGCCCAGAGCGGGCTGGCAAGGAGCATCAGAATGAACGCAATCCGTTTCATTCCGCCGGAACCGCCATTGTCTTGCGCGCACCTGCGGCCACACGGAACCGCCTGTCGGAAAGGCTCAGAAAGCCACCCAGCGCCATCAAGGCACTGCCAATCCAGATCCAGTTGGTCAGCGGCTTGATGTAGGTGCGCACGGCCCAACCGCCGCCCGCCTGCTGATCACCGATCACGACATAGACATCGCGTGCCAGATCGTAGTCGATGGCCGCCTCCGTTGTTGGCATCTGAGCCACGGGATAAATGCGTTTTTCTGGTTCCAATTCGGCCAAAACCCGACCGTTTTGCGCTAGCGTGATGAACCCGGTCGTCGAGAGGTAATTCGGGCCTTCGCTGTTGACCACATCGTTCAGGGTCAACGTATAGCTACCCACGTCAAAGGGTTCTCCGAATTGGGCAACGCGAATGTCTTCATGTTGCCACGCCATCAGGCCCGACACACCCATCATGGTAATACCAAGCCCGGAGTGCGCGACCATCTTGCCCCAATCTGCCCGCGGCAGGCGCATCAGCCGCGCCCAACGACCCGAACCGCGCCCTGTGCGTTGGGCCAGATCAACAATGGTGCCAGCGACAATCCACGCGGCCAGAAACATACCAATAGGCCCCAGAAGGCTGCGCCCGCTCTGCATCGCATAGGCCAGGCCGGCAATGGCAAAGGCCAGCACAAACACATATCTGAGCGGACGCAGGGACCGCATGATCCCCGCCCGTTTCCAGGGCATCGCGGACCCTATGGGCAGGATCAAGCCCAGTACGAGCATGAAGGGTGAAAACGCCATGTTGAAGAAGGGCGGGCCGACGCTGAGCTTGCGATCGAAAAACATTTCCGCCACCAGTGGCCACATAGTGCCGACGAAAACGACAAAACAGGACACCGCAAGCAGAAGGTTGTTGGCCACCAGCGCACTTTCCCGGCTGACCACGCTGAAGACGCCCTTGGCTTCCATGGCACCGGCGCGGAAGGCAAAAAGCACAAGCGCACCGCCCATGAAAAACGCCATGATCATCAGGATGAAGACACCGCGTTCGGGATCGTTTGCAAACGCATGCACAGAGGTCAGAAGCCCCGAGCGCACGATAAACGTGCCGATGAGCGAGAACCCAAAAGCAAGGATGGCCAGCAGGATCGTCCAGCTTTTCAGGGCCTCGCGCTTCTCCAC
Source organism: Roseobacter sp. EG26 (assembly GCF_049830555.1). NCBI lineage: Bacteria > Pseudomonadati > Pseudomonadota > Alphaproteobacteria > Rhodobacterales > Roseobacteraceae > Roseobacter > Roseobacter sp. EG26. The sequence continues at coordinate 536,096 of NZ_JBNBLH010000001.1, read as the reverse complement.
AACAATCGCGGAATGCAAGAGTGCAGCTGCCAGCAACCACGGCATGAAAGAGGCATTCTCAACCGGGTCCCAGAACCAGAAACCACCCCAGCCCAGCTCGTAATAGGCCCACCAGGACCCAAGGGCGATGCCGATGGTCAGAAAAACCCAGGCCGCCAGCGTCCATGGACGCACCCACCGGCCCCATGCTGCATCCACACGGCCTTCGATCAAGGCACCAACGGCGAAGCTGAACGTCATGCTGAGCCCGACGTAGCCAAGATAGAGAAACGGTGGGTGAAACGCCAATCCCGGGTCCTGAAGCAGGGGATTGAGGTCTTGACCATCAAAGGGTGGCACCGCAAGGCGTAAAAACGGATTTGAGGTAAAGAGGATGAAAGCAAAAAAGGCGACCGCGATGGCTGACTGAACTGCCAGAACACGGGCGCGCAAAGTGGGCGGCAGGTTCCCGCCGAACCAGGCCGCCATCGCACCGAAAAGCGTCACGATGAGTACCCAAAGCAGCATGGACCCTTCGTGATTGCCCCATGTTCCGCTGATCTTGTACAGCATCGGCTTGGCCGAATGGCTGTTCAGCGTCACCAACCTGAGGCTGAAGTCGGACGTGATGAAGGCATACATCAATGCCCCAAACGCAAAAGCCGTCAGCAGGAACTGTGCGGATGCCGCCGGTTCGGCGATTGCCATCCACGCGGGCCAGCGTTTCTGCGCGCCCACCAAAGGTACGATCATCTGAACGATGGCCACGATAAAGGCCAGGATCAGGGCGAAATGTCCAAACTCTGTGATCATGAGGCGCAGTATAGGACGCGCAATCAGCGCATCCAACGACAATCGCCCCGGTCAGTCGATCACTTTGTCGCAGGTCGCTTGTGACTATGCCATTCCTCAAGGGCGGCATTTCCGTCCGGCATGATCGACAGGGCTGACAAGCGGGCGTCCGACCCGCTGTCCGCAACACCGGGCGATGTTGATCTGAGGCCGTTGAGCGCAGAGATATTCTCGATCACCTTCGGCGCGTGGGCCATTGTCTGCGCAATAGATCGTTGGAATTGCTGGCTTTTGATCTGATGTCTCGCACCGAAGTAGAAAGAAACGATCACCCCCAGCAACCACCACAACGGCTCCGGTACCAACGCAATGCCCTGCATGCGCTTGGAAAACCAGATCGGGTCCACCATTGCAGAGACGAACAACGCCAGCGTTCCCAAGGCCAGGGCGGGCCGGGGAACCCGATTGATACCGTCCATGATCCGGTCAAAGATATTTTGATTGGAGGCTTCGAATTCGCGGGCGAATTGTTTCATCGCTTCCAGCCGAAGCTCCTGTGACCGCGCAGCACCCTCTTCGGTGTTTTCCCTGAAAACTTCGACCGTGTCGCTTATCGCGTTGCGGCCATTGCCAAAAATGACGTTCAGTATGCCTGTGATCAAACCCATGCCGCGACCCTTTGCTTAAACTGTTGCTCGGTGAGATGGTACTTTTCCGAAATGAAAACTTCCGCGCGTTTGATCCAGCCACCCTTGTGACCCGCGCGAGTGCGCGCGTATTTCCGGCTAGCGGCGCGTCGATCCGCGATGCGGAAATAGTAGTTGCGGCGCGCAATGCCGTAGGCATCGGCAAGATGATTTGGCGCGTTCAGGAACGCCGCCTGAGCAGCAGCGATGCTTTGCGGGCCAAGCGCACCGTCCACTTCGATGTCATGGCCCATATCTCTCAGCAGGCGTTGCAGGATTTTGACGGCGTTAGCGCCTGCGTTGACGTACATGTCGAAAACACTGGCGTGCAAAACAGGCGGCAAAAGCGCAATCAGTGGCTTTTCGAAATAGTGTTTTTCGAAGATTTCGACGGCCTGCTCTTTCGTCAGGGCGCGCACATCGGCAATTGTGACCGCCCCGTCGCGATCCAGATCAAGCCCCAATGTCCGCATGGTATGAATGGTCACACCAAAGTTTGTGGCCCCTCCCGGATCATCCGGATCATTTACATAGCCGCCTTCACGCGCCACGATTTGCGTTGCGATCTCTCTGACCGTTTGCATCTACGCCCCCTTTATTCGCCATTGCGGAGGGTAAAATGTGCAAAGATTGGTTAATTACGTCTAAGAGCTGCGTACGCAACTAGCCTTCGGGGTCTTGGTAGACGCCTTGTTCTTTCAATGCGTCAACAACTTCCTTGGGCATGTAGGTTTCGTCGTGTTTTGCAAGTATTTCAGAGGCTTCGAACACGCCATTAATGTAACGACCGGTGCCAACCATCCCCTGATTTTCCTCAAAAAGATCAGGCAGTACACCGGTGAAGCTGACCGGTACAGTTGCGCCGCCATCCGTTACACTGAACTGTATGGTCTTGCCCTGACCACGAACCAATGAGCCTTCTTCGACCAGCCCGCCGATGCGAAAAACTTCCGATGGCGCGGGGGGCTCCGCCAAAACCTGACTGGGCGCGCGGAAGAAATTGATGCCGTCGCGCATCGCGTAGCCGATCAGACCGGTTGAGAGCGCCAAAGCCACCGCCGCGACGGCGATGACTTGAATTCGGCGTTGTTTCTTCAGGCTTTTCATCGGTCCTCAAGGAAAAAGTGGTGCCATTTTCAGGCCCTGTGTTTCCCCAATACCTAACATCAGGTTGGCGTTTTGCAACGCCTGACCGCTTGACCCTTTCGTGAGGTTGTCCAAGGCACCAACCACGATTGCCCGGCCCGGAATGCGATCCGCTGACACGCCGATGTGGCAGTAGTTTGAACCCCTCACATGCCGGGTACTGGGCGTCTCCCCAAAAGGCAGAACGACCACGAACGGCTCGTCGTCATAAGCGTCACGAAGCGTCTTGTGGATCGCTTCCGCGTCGCCCTTCACATAGGTGGTCGCGAGAATGCCGCGGTTCGCAGGAACAAGATGCGGTGTGAACTGCACCTGAACGGGACGACCGGCAAGCGCGCTGAATTCCTGATCAAATTCACCCAAGTGGCGGTGCGTACCCCCCACCGCATAGGCATGATAGCCTTCCGACAATTCGGCGTGCAGCAAATTCTCCTTCAAACTGCGCCCGGCCCCGGAGACGGCGCATTTCATATCCAGAATGATCTCATCGAGGTCAATCACCTGCGCGGAAATCAGCGGCCTGAGAATGAAATGCCCGGTAGCTGCATTGCACCCGGTTCCCGCCACGAGCCGGGCTGATCTGATCTCTTCGCGATAGAATTCGGTCAATCCGTAAACGGCTTCGTGCTGCTGGGCGACTGCGCTGTGCGCGTTGCCATACCACTTTTCGTAGTCAGCCGGATCACGCAGCCGGAAATCCGCGCTGAGGTCGACGATTTTCAAACTTGCGGGCAGTGCCGAGATGACCTGCTGGCTGGTCTTATGCGGCAGCGCGCAAAAGCACAGGTCGATATCGGTAAAATCGATCTCTTCGATTTTCACAAGCGCTGGCAAATCCAGATGACGCAGATGGGGAAAGACCTGCGCCATGGTCAATCCCGCTTTGGAATTGGCGCCAAGGGCCGTGATTTTCATTTCAGGGTGATCGGCGATCAGCCGGATCAGTTCTGCCCCGGTATAGCCAGAGGCACCGAGGATCGCGATGGAATATGTCATGGATATCATCCGTGTCGAAGGAGTTTTGAAAGCTCAGGCAGATTGAAATGTGATCCGTCGTCGCAAAAACTGTGTGGCCCGGTCACTGACCCGGCGGGCATCGCCGGTGGTCAGGAATTCACTTTTGCCAGTGCCCAGCATGTCGGGATGGCGTGTCAGATAATCCGCCAGACTGTCCGCCACCAGCGATGCCTGACTGAAAACCCGTACATCCGGACCCAGTGCATCCTGGAAATGGGACTGCATCAGCGGATAGTGCGTACACCCCAGGATCGCCGCATCGGGATCCGGCATTTTCCGTTTCAAGGCGTCGACATGGCTGCGTACCAGGGCTTCGGCCAGTATCATGTCGCCTTCTTCGATGGCGTCCACGACACCGCCGCAGGCCTGCGCCTCGACATCGACGCCAATGGCCCGAAACGCCAGTTCACGCTGGAAAGCACGGCTGGCAACTGTCGCAGGCGTGGCAAAGAGCGCTACATGTTTCACCGCAACCTCGCGCGGCGGAGAATTGTCGCCCCATTGCCGTTCCGTCATCGCTTCGATGAGCGGCACGAATACCCCAAGCACGCGCTTTTCTTGCGGAATCCAGGCCTCCTGCATCCGCCTTAGAGCGGCCGCCGAGGCGGTGTTGCAAGCCAGAATCACCAGATCGCACCCGGCATCAAAAAGCCGGGTCGCAGCGGCACAGGTCAGATCAAAAATATCGTCGGCGGTGCGCACGCCATAGGGCGCATGCGCGCTGTCCGCCAGATAGACAAACGGCACATCCGGCAGACGCTTTTCGACAGCATCCAGCACGGTCAATCCGCCCAATCCGCTATCAAAAATCCCTACCGCCATTTTACCCGGTGCCTCATTGGCACCCGGTCAACCGCGATGCCTGTCTTCGAATTCATATCCCAGATCAAAGGATTTCTCCGGGTCTGGGGACAGCTCATACGTTGCTTTTCGCAGGAAATCCATCATCGCTTTGCTATCTTTTGCAAGCGGGTCCAGAAGGTCACGCTTTATCGGTTGGCCCACGCACAATCGTACCGGGGTATCGACGCGCTTGACGAACTCCTTGATCAACAACCCCATGCGCAGGGTTGCATGCATGTGGCTCGCAATCTGGAACAAGCGGCTTGTGTGCCCGTCAAAATAGAGCGGCAGCACCGTCGCATCAGATTTCGCTACCATGCGCGCGGTGAAACTGCGCCAGCCCGGGTCCATCGGGCGCGAAAAGGGTCTGGCACCTGTGCTCACAGTCCCGCCGGGAAAGATACCGATGGCACCTGCATCGTTCAGATAGGTCAGCGCCTTTTTGCGCGTCGCAATGTTCAGGGCCATCGCTTCTTTTGTGGCATCAAAACTTATTGGCAGAATGATGCGGTCAAGGTCTTCTGCTTTGCGAAACACCGAATTGGCCACAATGCGGAAATCGCCCCGTATTCCGGACAGGATATGCCCCATCACCAAACCATCGAGAATGCCGTAAGGGTGGTTTGCAATCAAAATGAGCGGCCCCTGTCGCGGAATATCCGCCAGGCGACCGGATGCAATCTCCAAGCTTAGTCCATAACGGTCCAGCATGACCTCGAAGAAATCGCGACCGGACGCAACTTCGTGCTCATAACCCCGGGCCCGGCGTATCAGACGCAGACGTCCGGTGCTGTTTTCCATCAAACGGATAAGGGCGCGACCGCCCCTTGTTTCAGCCGAATAGGAATAGCTGATATCGCGTGCAATGTTCGGGCGCATCATTCCCATAGAGTTCCCTCTTGGTCCCCACGCGACCTTAGCCACGCGACCTCTGGATGCCCAGAACATATGACAGGAATGTGACGCCCTATTCCGCGGCTTTCGAGAACCCGGCCCCGCCTGCACGGATTGCCGCGAGCAGTTCTTCACGGCGTTTGGCCGCTTTTGCCTCACTTTTCTGTTTGACCGGACCAAATCCCTTGATTTGCAAAGGCAGTTCCGCAAGCGCAATGATCGCAGGCTTGGTCGCCTCTTCCAATCTTGGCAGAACGTCGGCCATGTCGCGCTCAAACTGCCGGATCAACTGACGTTCCATGCGACGTTCCGCAGTATACCCAAAAGGGTCAAGCGGCGTGCCGCGCAAGAATTTCAGCTTGGTCAGAAGCCGCAGCGGGCGCTCCAGCCACGGGCCGAATGTACGTTTCGCGGGCCGCCCGTCCGGGCCGGTTTTGGACAGCATCGGCGGGGCAAGATTGAAGGTCATCCTGAAATCACCATCGAACTCTTCTGCCGCCTTTTCGCGGCTGGACAGAAGCAACCGGGCAACCTCATACTCATCCTTATAGGCCAAAAGCTTATGATAGCCTTTTGCCGCTGCGCGCCGGACATCCCCGTCCGAGATCTTCTCCAGGAAGCGCCGATAGCGTTTGGCCAGGCGGCTACTCTGATAGGCTGAAAGCGCTTCTGCACGGTAGGTGATCTGTTCTTCCAGCGTTTTTGGCAGGCTGATAACTTTGGCCTGCAACAAACCCGCCGCTTCTTCGGCGTTCAGAACCGCCCAGCGCCCAATCTCGAAAGCGCGAAGATTCCGCTCTACCGCAGCACCATTAAGCTGGATCGCTTCGGTGATCGCAGCAAGCGACAACGGCACGAGCCCACGCTGCCAAGCCGCCCCAAAGATCATCATGTTGGAAAAAATGGAATCGCCCAACGTCGCCTTGGCCAGTTCCGACGCGTCGAACATATCAACGCGATCCTTCAGGCGCGCCTCGATCGCCAGAGACAACCGTTCACTCGGCAGCTGGAATTCCGTGTCACGCGTGAAATCTCCGGTGATGATCTCGTGGCTGTTAACCACGGCCCCGGTACGCCCACCGCGTGTCAGACCCAGCGTTTTGGCGCCCGCAGAGACGACGAGATCGCCCCCAATCAATGCATCCGCCTCTCCCGTCGCCACACGTATCGCACTGATATCGTCGGGTTTCTCTGCCAAGCGGCAATGAATGTGAACAGCGCCCCCTTTCTGGGCAAGGCCAGCCATTTCCATCATGCCCGCACCTTTGCCATCAATATGCGCAGCCTGCGCCATCACAGCACCGATTGTCACGACGCCGGTACCCCCAACGCCCGTGATGACCACATTCCAGGTCCCATTGATTTCCGGAAGAACCGGCATCGGCAGCTCAGGGATTTCGAGCTGAGTGGTCGGATTCTTGCGCACCGTCGCGCCCTCAAGGGTTACAAAGGATGGGCAAAACCCCTTCAGACAACTGAAATCCTTGTTGCAGGATGACTGGTCAATTGCGCGCTTGCGCCCCAATTCGGTCTCTTTGGGCACAATCGAGACGCAGTTTGACTGGACGCCGCAATCACCGCACCCCTCGCAGACGTCCGAATTGATGAACACGCGTTTGTCAGGATCAGGAAACAGCCCGCGTTTGCGGCGCCGTCGCTTTTCAGCCGCACAGGTTTGAATATAAACGATTGCCGAAACGCCTTCGATCTTTGCAAACCTCTCCTGCACGGTTTGCAAGTGCGCCCGCTCATGCAGTTCGACCCCTTTGAAGGCGTTGAGATCGACGTCCTCTTTTTCGTCATAGACAACAGCGACATGGCTGACGCCCATCGCTTGCAGTTCCTTTACAATCCGCAGCGCATCCAGATCACCTTCATTGTGCTGCCCACCCGTCATCGCAACCGCATCGTTATAGAGAATTTTGTAGGTGATGTTGGTCTTGGCGTTCAGCGCTGCGCGAATGGCCTGGACACCGGAGTGATTGTAGGTGCCATCGCCGAGGTTCTGGAAGACATGACCGCGGGTCGAAAAGGGCGCCTCGCCGATCCAGTTTGCGCCTTCGCCGCCCATATGAGTGAAACCGGTGGTTTCGCGGTCCATCCATTGCACCATGTAGTGGCATCCGATGCCCGCATAGGCGCGCGCGCCCTCGGGCAGTTTGGTCGAAGAATTATGCGGGCAGCCGGAGCAGAAATACGGCAGACGCGCGGCGATATCCTCGGCGTTGTCATTTCGGCGGGCCTCTTCAAGCACATTAAGACCGGCGCGTAACCTTTCGTTATCACGCCCTTCTTCGATCAAGATCTTACCGAGTTTTTCCGCAATCATGATCGGGTCGAGCGCGCCGCGTGTTGGGAAAAGCTCTTCCCCATGCATGGACCCCGCGCCCCCGCCCTTGTGCCAGCCATAGACCCGTCGACCCCGACGATCATCAAAGATTGCCTCCTTGATCTGAACCTCGATAAGTTTGCGCTTTTCCTCTACCACAACAATAAGATCGAGCCCTTCGGCCCAGTCGTGAAAGCCTTCCATATCGAGCGGGAACGTCTGCCCGATCTTATATGTCGTCAGCCCCAGGCGCTCGGCCTCTGCCGCGTCGATGTTGAGCAGGCTAAGAGCATGCTCCAGATCAAGCCAGTTTTTTCCCGCCGCCACGAACCCGATCTTTGCCCCGGCCTTGCCCCAGACCCGTTTGTCCATTTTGTTGGCGCGGCTGAAGGCTTCGGCAGCAAAACGTTTATGATCGATCATCCGTGCTTCCTGATCGTGCGGCGTATCGATCAGACGAATGTTCAGCCCGCCTTCGGGCATCTGGAAATCCGGGACAACAAAGTTCAGGCGCGATGGGTCGGCATTCACGACCGACGTGGCCTCGACCGTGTCTTTCATTGTTTTCAGCCCGACCCAAAGGCCGGAAAACCGGCTCAGCGCGAACCCGTAAAGGCCATAATCCAGTATTTCCTGAACACCCGCCGGGCTGACAACCGGCATATAGGCATCCACCATCGCCCATTCGGACTGATGCAGGACCGTCGAGCTTTCGCCTGTATGGTCATCGCCCATGGCCATCAGAACGCCGCCATTTTTTGCGCTGCCCGCCATATTGGCATGGCGCATGACATCACCGGACCGGTCAACACCGGGCCCTTTGCCATACCAAAGGCCAAAGACCCCGTCGAACTTGCCTTCTCCGCGCAATTCCGCCTGCTGGCTGCCCCACAACGCCGTGGCCGCAAGGTCTTCGTTAAGTCCGGTCTGAAAGGTAATATCATGCTCGATCAGCGGCTTAAGGGCCCGTTGCATCTGCATGTCGACGGCACCAAGTGGCGACCCCCGATAGCCGGTGACCAGACCAGCAGTATTTAGCCCCGCTTCGGTGTCGCGCGCCTTTTGCGTCATCATCAAACGGACAAGCGCCTGCGTGCCATTTAGCAGCACGGTGCTTTTGCTCAGGTCGTAGCGGTCATTCAGCGAAATTTTCTGAGTGCTCATCGATCGCCTCCCCAGCGCTCGGTCAGTGTTGCACAGATTTGAGACGATAATAGGTCATAAAAGCTGACCTGTATAGGGGTAAATTTGCCTTTCGCCGCGTTTTGCCGCGACGTCCACTGTATTTCAGAGGAAGATACCGCTAACACGGCATCAACGCTTTGCACGGGTTACGGTATGGATTGGGATAAGCTGAGAATTTTTCACGCGGTCGCTGACGCCGGGTCTCTGACTCATGCGGGTGACAAGCTGAATTTGTCGCAATCCGCCGTCAGCAGACAGATCAGGGGCCTTGAGGAATCACTGAACGCCACCCTCTTCCACCGACATGCCCGCGGCCTGATCCTGACTGAACAGGGTGAGCTTCTGTTTGACGCCACTTCCGCGATGTCAAAGCGACTGGATACCGCGTCTGCGCGCATCCGCGACAGCGAAGAGGAGGTCTTTGGAGAGCTGCGGGTGACGACCACAACCGGCTTTGGCACCCTTTGGCTCGCGCCGCGCCTGCCGAAACTCTATGAGCAATATCCCGACCTTAAGATCGATTTGATGCTTGAGGAGCGGGTACTTGATTTGCCCATGCGTGAAGCCGATGTGGCCATCCGCATGAAAGAACCCAGTCAGGCAGACCTGATCCGCAAGAAGCTGATGACGATCCGCATGTGCCTTTATGCCACGCCGGATTACCTCAAGGCGAATGACACCCCTGCGGTGATCGAAGATATCGAGGATCATCGCCTGATCTGCCAGAACACGGATAGCAACCAGGTTGGTTCGGGGCGTAACCTCGTGCAGCACCTGATGACATATGACATACGCTCGTTACTGACGGTGAATAATTACTATGGCGTTTTGCAAGGTGTTCTCAACAATCTGGGAATCGGTGTGCTGCCGGATTACGTGACGGAGGATTTCCCGGATCTTGTTCAGGTTTTGCCTGATCTGGAATCCGCTGATGTGCCTGTTTTTCTGGCATATCCGGAAGAATTGCGTCACTCCCAGCGGGTATCTGCCTTCAAGGACTTCGTGCAGGAAGAGATCATCACATACCGCAAACAACTGAGAGAAAAGCAAAAGTTCTGAGGTGGGGCTTGAGCTATGCGCTCAATGCATATCGGACATGCTACCTCGCGTTGTGATTCAGCCTTGATCGTGAGCAGCACGCCACTTATCTGATCAATTGAAGGCGCGGGTGCTCTGCACCAGCCTTCATACCTCCCTGTTGGACTTGGCCGAGCTTCGTGCTCGGCCTTTTTTTTCGACCTCATAGAAGCGGCTGACCGTTATCAGGGTTGAATAGTATTTGAAACCGCCCTCAACAACAGGCTTTGCCCTTTTCCCCCGATGTCCCTTCCTCTAAAGACGTCGCAATATTTGCGATTGCCAATGACGCGACGGGGGGCCCAAGCGCGATGACTGAACCTGCCATCACACCGGAGCTGATTGCCAGCCACGGGCTGAGCCCGGATGAATACGCGCGCATTCTGGAGATTGTCGGGCGCGAGCCCAGCTTTACCGAGCTTGGCATTTTTTCGGCCATGTGGAACGAGCATTGCTCCTATAAATCCTCCAAGAAATGGCTGCGCACCCTGCCAACAACCGGCCCGCAGGTTATTTGTGGCCCAGGCGAGAACGCCGGTGTTGTGGATATCGGGGATGGTCAGGCAGTTGTCTTCAAAATGGAGAGCCACAATCACCCCAGCTATATTGAGCCCTATCAGGGCGCGGCCACCGGTGTGGGCGGCATTTTGCGGGATGTCTTTACCATGGGCGCGCGCCCGATTGCAGCGATGAATTCGCTCAGCTTTGGCGCGCCATCACACCCCAAGACCCGGCAATTGGTCAACGGTGTTGTCGAGGGCATCGGCGGCTATGGCAACTGCTTCGGCGTGCCGACCGTGGGCGGCGAGGTGCGGTTTGATCCGGCCTATAACGGCAATTGCCTTGTGAATGCTTTTGCGGCCGGTCTGGCGGATGCGGATAAGATTTTCTATTCCGCAGCCTCCGGTGTTGGCATGCCGGTTGTCTATCTGGGGGCCAAGACCGGGCGCGACGGTGTGGGCGGGGCCACCATGGCTTCCGCCGAATTCGACGACACCATCGAGGAAAAACGCCCCACCGTGCAGGTCGGGGACCCCTTCACGGAAAAGCGCCTGATGGAAGCCACGCTGGAGTTGATGAAAACCGGCGCGGTGATTTCCATTCAGGATATGGGAGCCGCCGGGCTGACCTGCTCCGCTGTGGAAATGGGCGACAAGGGCAACCTCGGCGTACGCCTTGATCTGGAAAACGTCCCCGTCCGTGAAGAGGCGATGACCGCCTATGAAATGATGCTTTCGGAAAGCCAGGAACGCATGCTGATGGTCCTGCGGCCCGAGTTGGAATCGCAAGCCAAGGCTGTGTTCGACAAATGGGATCTGGATTTCGCCATTGTCGGGGAAACCATTGCCGAAGACCGTTTCCTTATCGTCCATCATGGGGAAGTCAAAGCCGACCTGCCGCTCAAGACACTGGCTGGCACCGCACCGGAATATGACCGCCCGTGGGAGCCGACACCCGCCCCCGCCCCCTTTGACGAGGCGCTCGACATTGATGCCATCGACGGGCTCAAGGCGCTGATCACCAGCCCGAACTATGCGTCCAAAGCCTGGGTCTATACCCAATATGACACGATGGTCATGGCCGACACCGTGCGCATTCCCGGTCTTGGGGCTGGCATCGTACGCGTGCATGGCACGGACAAGGCGCTGGCCTTCACCTCCGATGTGACCCCGCGCTATGTCAAGGCCAACCCGGTCGAAGGCGGCAAACAGGCGGTGGCCGAGGCTTATCGCAATCTGACCGCCGTGGGGGCAATCCCGCTGGCAACCACGGATAACATGAATTTTGGCAATCCCGAAAAGCCGCAGATCATGGGGCAGTTCGTGGGGGCTATTCAGGGCATTGGCGCGGCAGTGGAAGCGCTCGACATGCCGATCGTCTCGGGCAATGTCTCGCTCTACAATGAAACCGACGGGGCGGCGATCCTGCCGACGCCGACCATTGGGGCCGTGGGGCTGATCGCGCATACGGATGACATTATCGGCTGTGACGTGCGTGCAGGCCATGTGGCGCTGCTGTTGGGGGACACCACCGGGCATCTTGGTCAATCCGCCCTGCTGGCCGAAGCCTTTGGCCGCGCAGAAGGTGACGCCCCGCCGGTCGATCTGGACAAGGAAGCCGCCCATGGTGCGTTCATCCGAGACAGCCACAACCTGATCGAAGCCTGCTCTGACCTGTCAGACGGTGGGCTAGCGCTTGCAGCCTTTGAGATGGCTGAAAAATCTGGCGTGGGGATTCATCTAGAAACCGATGATGCGGGCGCGCTCTTCGGGGAGGATCAGGGCCGTTATCTGATCGCCTGTTCTGTCGAGCAGGCCGAGGCGCTGGCAGCAGCGGCTACTGCGGCAGGTGTCATGCTGAACCCTGTCGGGCAATTTGGCGGTGATGAAATTTCCTTTGGCAACACCTCTGCACCGCTGGCGGCACTCAGCGATCTTTATCGCGGGTCTTTTGCGGCAGCGGTTGCCTGAGCGGTTACGCGCCCAGCATCCGCATCAAACGTTCCTTCTCGCCCCGATCGTCCGGGCGGGAGAGGGACGTGGCCAGATCTTCCAGTGAGGCAATCGAATGGCCTGCGCGAAAGCTGTCCACATGCGGCAACATCGCCGCAATCCCTTGCGCCTTGGGCGCAAACCCTTCCCACCGCAGCAATGGGTTCAGCCAGATCAAACGGCGCGACGACAAATTCAGCCGCTCCATCTGTTTTGCCAACGCTTCGGGGTCGTCCCGGTCGAGCCCGTCTGTGATCAAAAGCACCACCGCCCCCTGCCCCATCACCCGGCGCGACCAGTCGCGGTTGAAGCTTTCGAGACATTGGCCAATGCGCGTCCCGCCTTCCCAGTCCTGCGCTTCGGCACCCGCTGCGGCCAATGCCGCATCCACATCCCGGTGACGCAGATGGCGGGTGATATTTGTCAACCGCGTGCCAAAGGTGAAAGCATGAACCTTTGCCCATCCCGCGCCCTTGGCATTCGCGACCGCGTGCAGGAAATGCAACACCACGCGGCTATACTGGCTCATCGACCCGGAAATATCGCAGAGCACGACAAGGTTTGGCCAGCGCGGGCGCGGCGCTTTTAGCGCAATCTTGTGCATCTCGCCGCCCTGCCGCATGGCCGCGCGCAACGTTCTGGCCGCATCCACCCGCGTGCCGGTCAGGCTGGACATGGCCCGCCGCGAGCGGATGGGCGGCACCGGCAGGTTCAGCCGCGCCAGCATGCGCTTGGCCTCGGCCATCTCCGACGTGCTCATCTGTTCGAAATCAAGGCTGCGCAGCCGTTCCTGCGACGACATGGTCAGGCTGGCGTCAATCTCGACCTCCGTAGTGTCGTCATTTTCCACGTCGTTTTCGTCGAACTCGGGGGCCTCTGCCCCATCCAACAGCGCTTCGGCGGCGCGTTTTTCAGCGGATTTCGCCTTGCGATCCTCCTGCACACCGCGCACGGCAGGGATCATCATCGACATCATATGTTCCAGATACCGCGGGTCCCGCCAGTAAAGCCTAAAGACCTGCGCAAAGACCAAACGGTGCTCCGGCCGGTTCACAAAGCACGCATGCAACGTCCAGTAAAAATCCCGCTTGTCCGTGAACCCCGCCGCCTGTACGGCACGCACCGCGTCAAGCACCCGCCCGGGCCCGATGGGCAATCCGGCCCGCCGCAGCGCCCGCGCGAAATGGGTGATATTGCCCGTCAGCTTAGGATCATCCGGCAGATCGAGCGGCGCGTATTCAGGCATACGTCAGCAGGCACCCTGCATATGCAGCCAAGCAGCTTGGGATCAAGAAAGACCAGACCACAAGATAAAACCAAACCATGCGACTGTGCCACCATTGGCTATTTTTCAATTCCGTTAGTTCTCTGCTAATAAATAGTAAATCGCGATCTGAAAGCTTATCTTCGTTTGGCCCCGCTAGTGCCCTTGCCTCGCGCTCATTCTCAACAACCTCAATAAGCGCCTGCAAACGTCCGCGTGTCCTGTTCATGCCGCCGATGTTGGTTTCGCCGCGCTTTTGCGTCATCGCGCTATTGTATTTTCCCAAGTTTATCAGATCTCCCATCCAATTGATGGCAAGCGACAGCCACAGTGAACCAAGCACCCAAAGCATCCCCGTCGCCAACTGCTCCGGCGTGCCCCTCACACCAGCAAACTCAAATGCGGAGGTGTCGATTTCCAAACGCATCGACAGAATCACACCCATAGAGATTCCGAACAATGTCCTGCCGGAGGTCATCGTACTACGCCCCAGCACGGGTTGTCCGCCAACGTTCATGCAGGCTCCAGCGAGGATTTGACCTGATCGAGGATGCGTTTGGCCTCCGAGCCCTGAAGCTTCTGGATGTCATCCTGATACTTGAGGATCGCGCCCAAAGTATCGGCGATCACCTCCGGGCTGAGGTTGATGACATCCAGCGCCAGCAGGCATTTCGCCCAATCGATGGTTTCGGCCACACCGGGCTTTTTGAACAAGTCCTCCGTGCGCAGATGCTGGACAAAAGCCACAACCTCGCGGCTGAGCGCCTCTGCGGCCTCCGGCGCGCGGGCGTGCAGGATGCTCATTTCCCGCTCGAAATCGGGGTAATCGACCCAATGATATAGACAGCGCCGCTTGAGCGCGTCATGCACTTCGCGAGTCCGGTTGGAGGTGACGATCACGATGGGCGGCTGGGGCGCCTTGATGGTGCCCAGTTCCGGAATGGTGACCTGAAAATCGCTCAGAGCCTCCAGCAAAAACGCCTCAAAGGGTTCATCCGTGCGGTCAAGCTCGTCGATTAACAAGACAGGTGCGCCATTTTCATCCGGTCGCATGGCCTCCAGCAGGGGCCGTTCGATCAGAAATTCATCGCTGAAAAGCTCCGCCTGAAGCGCGGTTCTATCGCTGCCACCAGCCGCTTCAGCCGTGCGGATGGCCACCATCTGAGCCGGGAAATTCCATTCGTAGACGGCGCTTGCCGCATCCAGACCCTCATAGCACTGCAACCGGATCAACCGGCGGTTCAGCCCGGTGGCCAAGGCCTTGGCAATCTCGGTTTTGCCCACGCCGGCTTCCCCCTCCAGAAACAGCGGGCGCCCGAGTTGCAAGGCCAGAAACACAACTGTTCCCAGAGAACGGTCACAGACATATCCCTGTTCTGACAGCATTTTCTGAACGGCGTCGATCGAACTGGGGTGTGTCATGTGGTCTCCTGTGTTGCGCAGTAACCTGCACTCCTAACCACAGGCGTCAAGCACTGATCGCCTTCTGGCGCAGGCCATCCGTTGGATTGACGCGATTCGGTGGACCTGTCATGTTTGCCCCACAAGAATGGAAACCCGGGCGATGAACCCGGCGTCGAGCGCAAAAAACAGGCGGCAAGGGCACATGGCAGAGACCGACGACGGCATTACCGGGACGTTCTGAGGTGTTTGTTGTCCTGACCCACGTCGCTCAAAACGATTGGCCATGTCAGCTGGCAGTCTACGCATCCAACAAACAGCTGCACGATAGGCGATTGGAGACACCCGACTGTCCACCCGATCGGACCCTGTCTTCAAAATGCTGCTTTACGCGGGCACTCAAAGGAGGCCGTCCGTTGCTCGGGACAATCCCCGAATCGCTTGCCTTTCAGCCAGATGCCAGACATCCGCAACACAACGAGCCCATGGTAAAGACTTGAAAATCCTCGCAGTCCTAACTGTACGCAACGAAGGAGCGTTCTTGCTGGAGTGGCTGGCGCATCATCGCGCGGCGGGTATCACCGATTTCATTGTCTGTTCCAATGATTGCACAGATGGCACAGACTTTATGCTCGACCGTTTAGAGGCCCTTGGCTGGCTGACGCATCTGCGCAACGCGGGGCCTTATGGCAAAAAGGGCGTTCAATTCACAGCCCTGCGGATGGTCGACGATCACTCGAAACTGCGCGAAGCAGACTGGATCTTGCCGATCGACATTGATGAGTTCGTCAATGTGCATGTGGGAAACCATAAATTGCCCGACCTCATCGATACGCTCAGCGAGGCCAGCGCCATCACGCTGACCTGGCGGCTGTTTGGTAATGGTGGTGTGGTCCGTTACGACGACCAACCTGTCACGCAGACCTTCACCCGATGCGCGCCTGAGATCATTAACTGGCCCTGGCGGGCGGCCATGTTCAAAACCCTTTTCCGCAATGATGACACCTACGCCAAACTCGGGGTTCACCGGCCCAGAGCACCCGACCGCGCCAAATTAGCCAGGGCCCGCTGGTTCGATGGCAATGGGCGCGAGCTGGACGATGCATTCAAGACCAAAAGGGTGTTCTCGAATTTTGGCCAACCCAATCATCGCCTGGTCCAATTGAACCACTACCCTCTTGGGTCGATGGAAAGCTATGTTCTGAAATCTGACCGCGGGCGCGTCAATCATTCCGATGACCCGATGGGGCTGGATTATTGGGTGGAGCGCAACTTCAATTCTGATCAGGACAGCAGCATCGACGCACTGAGCGATCAAAGCGCCCCCCTGCTCGCTGGCCTCAAACAGGATTCGACGTTGTCTGAACTGCACGCTGCTGCTGTCTCATGGCGCAAGGAACGGTTCGACGCCCTCATGCGGTCCGAGCCCTCCCGGGCGCTTTTCGGGCGTCTCCTGATGACAGCGCCATCAAAGGCTTTGACTGGGCACTCGGCGCGCTTTCTGCTCAATTATGCCCTCAAAGATATCCAAAACGGAGACAATTAGCGAAAATTCGGCACTCTGTTTCCGCAATTTTGCCTCAAATCGCGCTTAGTTTACACTGGAAGCACCGCCGCCTATCACAAATAGGCAGATTTGAGGGCCGCCACCATGCCGGACACGGCGTTTGATTTTGAATCGTCGCTCAAAGATATGAGCAAACAGGAGTGGATCTCCGAGGTCACCGAGCTGGTCGGCGAACACGGCTACCTCACACCATTGGGACGCCGCCATACTGCAACATTCGTTGAAAACAGCGCGACACTTCTAGTCTCTTTTGAGACCCATCAAGGCATCGAAACCCTCTCGCCCCATGGGCACCCTCTGGGGTGGCACATGGTCAAGGCGCACGGCTGGTCGCATTTGAGCATTATCAGTGACGGCGATACCTGGTTTCGCGATCCGGCCGTTTATGCCCATTTTGACCAATTGGTAGATGACGGCTTTTTCGACGCCTTCGATACGGTTCTGTTTTATGGTGCGGGACCCTGCGGATACGCCGCCGCCGCTTTTTCGGTTGCGGCCCCCGGGGCCAAGGTGCTTGCGATCCAACCGCAGGCCACGCTGGATCCGCGCGTAGCCGAATGGGACAAACGTTTCGTGGAGATGCGGCGCACCGATTTCACGCAGCGCTATGGCTATGCACCTGACATGCTGGACGCCGCGTCGGAAACCTTCATTCTGTACGACCCCGCAGAGGCCGAAGACGCCATGCACGCAGCCCTATACACGCGACCCGGCGTCACAAAACTGCGCCTGCCGCATATGGGTGCAGCACTTCAGACCGACCTGTTGCAGCTTGAGGTTCTGTTTCCGCTGATGAAAGCGGCGGCGGACGGCAACCTCACCCCGCTCTTCTTTGCGAAACTGGCGCGGGCACGTCGCGTTCATCTGCCCTATTTGCGCAAACTGCTCGCGCGTTTGGAACAGGACGAGCGCTCGGCACTGATCGCAGCTCTTTGCCACAATGTCACCCAACGCATGCGCGCGCCCCGATTTGAAAGCCGGTTAAAACAGATCAGGGGTCGGGTCACAGACTGACGCTGGAACAACAGCAAATCCTGTGCTAGCGCAGGCGCATGAGCCAGACCATCACGCTTCGCCGCCCCGACGATTGGCACCTGCATCTGCGCGACGGCGCGATGCTCAAAGCCGTTCTGCCTGAAACCACCGCGCATTTTGCCCGGGCGATCATCATGCCCAATCTGGTGCCGCCAGTGGTCACCAGTGATCAGGCACAGGCCTATCGCGAACGTATTCTGAATGCGCTGCCCCAGGGGGCGGATTTTGAGCCTTTGATGACGCTCTACCTGACCGAAGACACCGATCCTGCGGATGTGGCGGCGGCACATGCTTCCGGCCTCATTTACGCGGTGAAGCTTTATCCCGCCGGGGCCACGACGAATTCCGCCAGCGGTGTCGCCAATTTTGACAATGTCCGCGCCGTTCTGGAAAAGATGGCGGAGATCGGCCTGCCGCTCTGCGTGCATGGCGAGGTTACGGATGCAGAGATCGACATCTTTGACCGGGAAGCCGTCTTCATTGACCGTGTGCTCGACCCGATCCGCCGCGCGACGCCCGGCCTGCGCGTGGTCATGGAGCATATCACGACCCGCAATGCGGTCGATTATGCCAGCGCACAGGATGACACACTGGGTGCGACGATCACGACGCATCACCTGGTGATCAATCGCAACCACATTCTGGCCGGGGGCATCAAGCCGCACTATTATTGCCTGCCCGTGGCCAAGCGCGAAGAGCATCGGCTCGCCCTGCGCGCAGCGGCAACTTCCGGGGACAACCGCTTTTTCCTAGGCACCGATTCCGCGCCGCACACGGATGCCAATAAGCTCCTGCCCTGCGGCTGCGCGGGATGTTTCACCGCGCCCAACACCCTGTCGATCCTCGCGCAGGTTTTCGAAGAAGACGGTGCGCTCGACCGGCTTGAACGCTTCACGTCTCTGAACGGTCCGGCCTTTTACGGGCTCCTCCCGAATGATGCGACCATAACGCTGGAAAAATCCGGCGCGTCTTATCCCGATCATATCGCCACAGAAGACGGGCCCGTGACGGTCTTTGATCCGGGCTTCGATCTGCATTGGAAAGTGCTGTGAAGGCCCGGACACCGCACGCGACGCTCATGTTCCACCATCCACAAGTCAGGAAACCCCAATGATCCCAAGCAGCTACCCTGATCCTTCCGAAATCGCACGCCTGACAGCGCGGATGCTGCTGGAAATCAAGGCGGTGCATTTCAACGCCGCGGATCCCTTCATTCTCGCTTCCGGCCTGCCCAGCCCCACGTACATTGATTGCCGCAAACTGATCAGCCACCCGCGCATCCGCTCGACGCTGATGGATTTCCTGACAGCCACCATCATGCGCAACGCCGGGTTTGAAGCTTTTGACAATATCGCAGGCGGTGAAACCGCGGGCATTCCCTTCGCCGCGCTGGTTGCTGAACGCATGGGCCTGCCCATGACCTACGTGCGCAAGAAACCCAAAGGCTACGGCCGCAATGCGCGTATCGAAGGTGACATGCATGAGGGCCAGCGCGTGTTGCTGGTGGAAGACCTGACCACGGATGGCGGCTCCAAACTCTCCTTCGTGGATGCGATTCGCGAAACCGGGGCCAGTTGTGGCCACACCGCGGTGATTTTTTACTACGGAATTTTCCCGGAGACGGAGAAAACACTTGGAGATCATGGTGTTCAGCTGCATTCGCTGTGCACCTGGTGGGATGTGCTCGCTGAAGCCAAGGCGCAAGGCGTGTTTGACACGGCCACGTTGAGCGACGTCGAAACCTTCCTGAACAATCCACGCGCTTGGCAGGACGCCCGAAAAAACAGCTGACGCACCACCGCATCGTGTATTTCACGTGCAATCAGACACCAAATCCGGTATGTTTTTGAGATAATAACATATCCACAGGTTATACCGTCTTATCCCGATTGCGCTTCCCATAGGCGCACGGGTAAGACCGGGACCGGGACAAGGTGGGACAGGCATGAACGAAGTCGCAGCATTCAATCCGACCGGCGTCGATGTGCAGTCGCCCGAGTCGATGCCGCATTCCATCGAGGCTGAGCAGCAGCTTCTGGGTGCGATTCTGACCAACAATGACATCTATGACCGGGTGGCCTCGATCATCGGTCCGAAACATTTCTACGACCCTGTACATGCGCGCATTTTCGAGATTGCAGCGGCGCGGATTGCCAAAAACAACCTGGCCTCGCCGGTCACCCTCAAAGCCTTCATGGAAGACGATGAAGGGCTGAAAGAACTGGGGGGTCCGGCCTATCTCGCCCGACTTGCCGGGGCGGCCATTTCCGCCTTTGCGGTGCGCGATTATGCCCAGATGATCTATGACCTTGCGGTCCGCCGCGACCTGATCCAGCTGGGCCGCGAAATCTCCGACAAAGCGGCCACGGTTGATGTCGCCTCCGAGCCGCGCGAACAGATCGTGGAGGCGGAACAGGCGCTCTACAAATTGGCCGAACAAGGGCAAGTCGAGAGCGGTTTTCAAAGCTTTCTCAAGGCGGTAACAGACGCTGTTAATGTCGCGAATGCGGCCTATCAGCGCGAAGGTGGGCTTGCCGGTGTCTCCACCGGATTGATCGACATGGACAAGAAGCTGGGCGGATTGCACCGCTCTGACCTTTTGATCCTCGCCGGTCGGCCTTCCATGGGCAAAACCTCGCTGGCCACCAACATCGCCTTTAACGTCGCCAAAGCCTACAAACGCGGCCAACTGCCCGATGGTACCGAAGGCGCCATCGACGGCGGCGTTGTGGGCTTTTATTCGCTTGAAATGAGTGCCGAGCAGCTCGCCGCGCGGATTCTGTCAGAAGCAGCAGAAGTGCCATCAGAACAGATCCGTCGCGGCGATATGACCGAAGGCGAATTCCGCCGCTTTGTGGATGCGGCCAAAGCACTCGAAGCCTGCCCGCTTTATATTGACGACACCCCGGCGCTGCCAATCTCGCAGCTTGCCGCCCGTGCGCGGCGCCTCAAGCGCACCTACGGGCTTGATGTGCTGATCGTGGACTACCTGCAACTGGTGCGTGGCACCGGAAAATCAGAAAATCGTGTAAACGAGATTTCCGAGATCACCATGGGCCTTAAGGCCATTGCCAAGGAGTTGGACATCCCGGTGATTGCCCTGTCACAGCTCTCCCGTCAGGTCGAGAACCGTGAAGATAAGCGCCCGCAACTCAGTGACCTGCGCGAATCTGGCTCAATCGAGCAGGACGCCGATGTGGTGATGTTCGTGTTCCGCGAAGAGTACTACAAGGAACGCGAAAAACCCGGCGATCATGATCTGGAGGCCATGGCGAAGTGGCAAGAAGAGATGGAACGCCTGCATGGGCGCGCCGAGGTTGTGATCGGCAAGCAGCGTCACGGCCCCATTGGCACCGTTGAGCTGAGCTTTGAGGGGCGTTTCACCCGGTTCGGCAATCTCGTGCAGCCCTGGCAGCAGGGTGGTGACCGGGAGTTCTGATCGGAATTGTGATTGGACAGCAGCTCCCGTTTCTGGCGCTGTGGTGCCATGCGGTTCATCCTCGCCTGTCTTTGCTTTTTCGTCCCCGTGGCATCGTTCGCGGACGACCTTGAGGTCGACGTTGAATTGTTTCTGGCCGTCGATGTCTCCCGTTCCATGTCACCTGCTGAGCTGGAGATTCAGCGACGCGGCTATGCGGAGGCGCTGACAAGTGGTCAAGTTATGCAGGCTATTGAAAGTGGGCTGTTGAGGCGCATTGCAATCACCTATGTGGAGTGGGCCGGTGAATATTCTCAGCGTGTGATCGTGCCCTGGACCTTGCTGCAAACGCCTCAAGAGGCACAGGCGATCGCGCATCAGATCACGGCGCGATTTGATGAGGGGTTGCGGCGCACCTCGATTTCCGGCGCACTGATCTATGCTGCAGGCGATTTTGAGGGCAACGGGTTCTCGGGGTTGCGCCGCGTCATTGATATCTCCGGGGATGGCCCCAACAACCAGGGTCGCCCGGTCGAGCGCGCGCGAGATGCCGCCCTTGGGCAAGGCTTTGTGATCAATGGCTTACCCCTGATGACCCAGGATGCGCTCAGCGAGCTTTGGGGCATTCCCGATCTTGATAGCTACTACCGTAACTGCGTCATTGGAGGACCCGGCGCCTTTGTCATCCCAGTGCTGGCCTGGGACCAGTTCGCCGCAGCGGTCAAACGCAAACTGGTTCTGGAAATTGCTGGTCTTGAGCCGCGGCTCATTCAGGCGCAGTTCACCCCTGCCGAACCCTATGACTGTTTGATCGGCGAAAAGATGTGGGAGCAGAACCGCGCTTATTTCGACATTCCCTAACCCCTAAACCGCACCCCGCCCCCGCCCCGGGACCGAACCCATCTGAGGTTCATTTTCCGCTTGACCCCCCGCACATCCCTGTCAAAACCCGGCCATGGCCACGGGAACCTTAAAAATCGACCTTTCAGCGGTTGCGTCGAACTGGCGCGATCTGAGTGCCATGGCCAGCGGCAAGGCCGGTGCGGTAGTAAAGGCCGATGCCTACGGCCTGGGTCTGGCGCAGGTTTCCAAGACGCTGGCGCGGGCCGGTGCGCGGGAATTCTTTGTTGCCGTGGCCGAAGAAGGGGTGGCGTTGCGCCAGATTCTGGGCAAAGGGCCGCGGATCAATGTATTTTCCGGCCATATGGCAGGGGACACAAAACTGATCCGTGATGCCAATCTGACGCCCATGTTGAATTCAATTGACCAGATGCTGCGGCATGTGGAAGCCCTGCCTGGCCGTCCCTTTGGCATTCAGCTTGATACCGGCATGAACCGGTTGGGCATGGAAGAGGCGGAATGGGCCGCGCTGCGCGATCTGGCCCTGGCGCAAAAACCCACCCTGATCATGTCGCACCTTGCCTGTGCCGACGCGCCCGATCACGCGATGAACGCACGGCAGTTGCAGGTTTTCACCCAGATGACGGCGGGCCTTGACGTGCCGCGCTCGCTCGCGGCGACCGGCGGTATTCTTCTGGGCTCCGATTATCATTTTGACACGGTACGCCCGGGCATTGGCCTTTATGGGGGAATGCCTTTCGTCGATGCGCGCCCCGTGGTGACGCTGGACATTCCCGTGATCCAGATCCGCGATGTCGCAGTAGGTGAAACGGTGGGGTACTCAAACACTTGGGTGGCACGCGGGCCATCGCGGATTGCGACCATTTCGGCAGGCTACGCTGACGGCATCATCCGCGCGATGGGACCAAATGCACAGTTGCACACCGGCAGCTCCGCTGTTCCGGTGGTGGGGCGCATTTCCATGGACATGATTGGCGTTGATGTCACCGGTCTGGCGCAGGAACCCGAACATCTGGAATTGATCGGCCCGCATCAATCGGTGGACACTGTCGCCGGATTTGCCGATACAATAGGCTATGAAATTCTGACCTCACTGGGAGCGCGTTACAACCGCGTCTACATTTGACCAATCCGCTCGCTCTCATAGGACGCACGGTGCTTTCCGTGCTGGCCACCATCGGCCGCATCGCGATTTTTGGCATCGACGCGATCAGCCACATGCTGCGCCCGCCCTTCTATGGCCGCGAGTTCCTGTCCGCGCTGCTGAACATCGGATGGCTGTCGCTGCCGGTGGTGGGGCTGACTGCCGTGTTTACCGGTGGCGCGCTGGCCTTGCAGATTTATGCAGGCGGCTCGCGTTTCAATGCCGAAGCGGTGGTGCCGCAGATTGTTGCCGTGGGCATGGTGCGCGAACTTGGTCCGGTTCTGGTGGGGCTGATGATTGCGGCACGTGTGACCTCTTCCATTGCCGCTGAAATCGCCACGATGAAAGTCACCGAACAGATCGACGCGCTGGTCACCCTCTCCACCCACCCGATGAAATATCTTACCGTGCCGCGCGTATTGGCCGCAGTGCTGGTTGTGCCTTTGCTGGTGGGCGTCGGCGATATAATCGGAGTATTTGGTGGTTATGCGGTGGCGACAGGCACCCTGGGGTTCAACCCGGCAGGCTATATTCGCAACACGGTCAATTTCCTTGAGCCATTGGATGTTATCTCGTCGCTCACAAAGGGAGCGGTTTTTGGCTTCGCTGCCGCCACCATGGGCTGTTTTCACGGAATGAACTCAGGCCGGGGGGCCATGGGGGTCGGACGCGCCACCAAAAGCGCAGTTGAAGGGGCGGCAGTTCTGATCCTGGCCGCAAACTTCGTGCTGACCGGGGTGTTCTTCTCGTTATGATCAAGATGGACAACATTCAAAAATCCTTTGGGTCCAACCACGTGCTGCGCGGACTTGATCTGGAAATCGAAAAAGGCTCCTCGATGGTGATCATCGGTGGCTCCGGCACGGGCAAATCCATTGCACTCAAATGCATTCTGGGGCTGGTCAAACAGGACAGTGGAACCATCACGGTTGACGGCAAGGATGCAGCAGCAGGTGATCGCGATGCATTTTTGGCCCGTTTCGGGATGTTGTTTCAGGGCGGTGCGCTTTTCGACAGCCTGCCCGTCTGGCAGAATGTGGCGTTTCGTCTGCTGCGCGGCTCGCTTAAACGCCCGCGCGATGAAGCGCGCGAGATTGCCGTTGAAAAATTGCGCCGTGTGGGCCTGAAACCGGATGTGGCGGACCGCTTCCCGGCAGAGCTCTCTGGCGGCATGGCAAAACGTGTGGGTCTGGCGCGGGCCATCGCGGCAGAGCCCGAGATCATCTTTTTTGACGAGCCCACGACCGGGCTTGATCCGATCATGTCCGGCGTAATCAACGAGCTTATTCGCGAAATCGTGGTGGAAAT
Organism: Roseobacter sp. EG26; assembly: GCF_049830555.1. Classification (NCBI taxonomy): domain Bacteria; kingdom Pseudomonadati; phylum Pseudomonadota; class Alphaproteobacteria; order Rhodobacterales; family Roseobacteraceae; genus Roseobacter; species Roseobacter sp. EG26. Next base: position 511,658 of record NZ_JBNBLH010000001.1, on the reverse strand, counting down.
GGGGGCAACGGCCATGACCATCACCCATGACATGACGTCGGTACGCGCCATCGCCGACAACATTGCCATGCTGCACGACGGCATTATCCAGTGGACGGGCCCGGTCAGTCAGATGGATAACAGCGGTAACCCCTATCTCGACCAGTTCATTCAGGGCAAGGCGGACGGCCCAATCGAAGCTGTCCGCTGAAGTAATTGGCAACAATTCGGCTGATTGTGGGGTACTTTAAGTGATCCGTGGACAATTCACCCGGATGGGTTGAAACGTTCACCAAGATCTCCGATTTGGTCGAATTTTCAGAACTTTTGTGGTACATTGTCTTTATGGTGGGCGGATTTCCGCCGATGTTAATGATCTCAGGGAGTGTACCGTTTTGGAACAAATACGTCCCATTCTATTGAACACGCGGACAATTCTGCAGAGCTTTTCCGTTACGTTGATCGCTCTTGCCTCTATTGTTGTTATAACCTTTTCAGCGCTTGCGGCCTTTGGCGTCGTCCCGTGGCTTGAACTGCCGATACTGATCGATGGCACCTTGGTCGAAGATGCTGGTTTTTACGTCCAGTTGGGTGTGATGACCCTGTTGTTGAGCTTGTGTTTTTTCGTGCCGACCAACCGGCGCATCATGCAGCTTGAAAGCGCTCATCACGGGTTTTCCCTGCGCATGGAGGACATTCAGCGCGCCTATGCGGCCGTACATGCAGCGGATCGCAAGGGCGTTTTCCAGGCATCTTCCGAATTTGATGCGGTCAAGGAACGCATGCTGCATCTGCGTAACCATCCTGATCTGGGCGGCCTCGAACCTGACATCCTTGAGATCGCCGCTCAAATGAGCCGTATCAGCCAGGATCTTGCTGAAACCTATTGCGATGAACGTATCGACCGGGCCCGTGATTTCCTGCGCCAGCGTCAGGCCGAGATCGAGACTTTTCAGGATCGGCTGGAGCATGCCAAAGCCTTGCACGCAGACATCCGACAATGGGCAAACCGCGTGGAAATGGATGAGGCTGTTGCTCAGTCCCAGTTGAACCGCCTGCTTGAAGACCTCGCAGAGCTTTTACCGGAAATCGACATCGGCCCAAGCCCGCAGGCCTCCAAAAACCACAGGCAAAACGGCGTGATCAGGTTGTCGTCACTGGCTGCAGAATAGCGCGGATTATCCTTTGACCTTGCATGCCCTCTGGGGCATGAAGTGCCATGGCCAAATCCCCCTCCTTTTCCTGTTCTGCCTGCGGCAATGTCACAAGCAAATGGGCCGGGCGCTGTGAAGCCTGCGGGGAATGGAACACGATTTCGGAAGATGCCGGAATCTCAAAAGGACCCGCCAAATCTTTGGGTGCAAAGCGGGGATCAGCCATTGTTCTGACCGATCTGGCAACGCAGGAGGCCCCACCACCCCGCACCCAATCCGGCATCGCCGAGCTCGACAGGGTTTTGGGGGGCGGATTGGTTCCGGCATCGGCCATTCTGGTGGGCGGGGACCCGGGTATCGGTAAATCGACCCTCTTGTTGCAGGCCGCCGCGCAATTTGCCCGCTCAGGCCTGAAAACAATCTATGTCTCCGGCGAAGAAGCCTCCGCGCAGGTCCGCATGCGCGCGCAGCGTCTGGGGTTGCAGGATGCGCCCGTCAAACTGGCTGCGGAGACCAACCTGCGCGACATCCTGACAACGCTGGAAACCGAAAGACCGCAGTTGGCCATTATCGATTCCATCCAAACCATGTGGGCCGACAATGTGGAAAGCGCGCCCGGTTCGGTCAGCCAGGTACGCGCCGCAGCGCATGAGCTGACCAGTTTTGCCAAACGCAAAGGGATTTCGGTAGTTCTGGTGGGCCATGTAACTAAAGAAGGGCAGATCGCAGGCCCGCGTGTCGTCGAACATATGGTCGACACGGTGCTCTATTTCGAGGGCGAACGCGGTCATCAGTTCCGCATCCTGCGCGCCGTGAAAAACCGCTTCGGTCCTGCGGATGAAATTGGCGTTTTCGAGATGACCGGCAAGGGGCTGTCCGAGGTGGCAAACCCCTCGGCGCTGTTTCTCTCTGAACGGGGCGAGCCCTCACCCGGATCGGTCGTATTTGCCGGTGTCGAGGGCACGCGGCCGGTATTGGTCGAGTTTCAGGCCCTTGTGGCCCCCTCGCCCCATGCTCAAGCGCGACGCACAGTTGTCGGCTGGGACGGTGGACGCCTTGCCATGATCCTCGCGGTGTTGGAGGCGCGCTGCGGCATTCCCTTTGCGGGTCTCGACGTCTATCTCAACGTTGCGGGTGGCATGAAAGTGTCTGAACCCGCCGCTGATCTAGCTGTCGCGGCGGCGCTGTTGAGTGCGCGAGAAGATGCTGCCTTGCCTGCAGACACGGTTGTTTTTGGCGAAATCAGCCTGTCGGGTGCCTTACGCCCCGCCTCCCAGACCGAAAACAGGTTGAAAGAAGCGCAAAAACTTGGTTTCACCGGCGCAATTGCCCCAAGCGGCGGCAAAGCGGTTGGCGTAGACGGCATCTCCCTGAACACGATGGGAGATTTGACCGGCTTTGTGGGTGAAATATTTGGGGCCGGATAGGCACGGGCACGAAAGGCGTTGAGAACTATGGAAGGCTTCACAATAATCGACGGTGTTGTTGCGCTGATAATTGTTGTCTCGGCACTGTTAGCCTATGGGCGCGGTCTTGTGCGTGAAATCATGGCGATCATCGGATGGATTGCCGCAGCCGTGCTGGGGTTTCTGTTTGCGCCGCAGGTAGAACCCTTGGTGCGCGAAATCCCCGTCGTCGGAGAGTTTCTTGCTGACAGCTGCGAATTGTCGATCATCGGAGCCTTCGCCTTGGTATTCGCGGTGGCACTAATCATCGTGTCTCTTTTCACCCCGTTGTTTGCCTCGATCGTGCAACGCTCCGCCCTTGGGGGCATTGATCAGGGCTTCGGCTTTGTCTTTGGCGTGGCGCGCGGTCTGTTGTTGGTGGCAATAGCCTTTTTTGTCTACGATACCGTCGTCACTGGCCAAACCTATTCTGTTGTGGATGAGAGCCGTTCTGCGGTGGTGTTTTCGCAAGTCGCCGACCGCATCCAGAATTCCGAACCCGAACAGGCTTTGGGGTGGATCACGGGTCAATATGAAACCCTTGTCGGAAATTGTGGCAACTGATCCCAAAAACCTGAAAAAGCGGCACCCTTAAGACCGTTTTAAGAGCCGCGCGCCTATGTTGCGCGCGGTTTATTTATTTTGAGGCGCTTGTGACAGATCCATCAATTGAGTGCTTTGATGATGTTGCGGCACCTGTATTCGTGCTGGAACCGGATGCGCAGAAACTGCCTCGCTATACCGGCTGGAATACCTTTGCTGAATTGAAAAGCGGGTTGGCGCGCGAGCAGGTCATCGGCAAAACCGCCCGGGAAGTCTACGCAGGACGCATGGGTCAAACGGCGTTTGAACGCCATATGCTGGCCATCGAAACCGGGCAATCCGCCACATATGAGATAGAGCTACCGATCAACGATCAGCAGATCTGGGTCCGCACAACCCTCAATCCTCAGAAAAACGACGCCGGTGAGGTCTGCCGCATCGTCGGGACCAGCATCGACATCTCCCCGGAGCAGGAGGCCAGCAGGCTGAGAGCCTCGCTTGCGACCGCTGCGTCGGAAACGGAACAATTCATTGCGATTGCAGCCCACGATCTGCGCACGCCCATGCGCAACATCAAGATCCTCATCGAAATGCTGCGCGAGGATTTCGAGGATCATGGCGACGGTAAGGTTGATCTGATCAATCTGCTCGAAGAAGTGGCCATCAAGTCCGGCGGCTTGATCTCGGACGTGCTGACCCACGCACATGAAGCCAATGTACTGCCTGAGCAGATACCCTTCGACTTCGGACTGCTGTGCCAGTCTATTCGGGACGTGCTGGACCCGCAGGGGCTTCATGAAGTCAACTGGCCGAATATTGTTCTGCAGGGTGACAAGACAGCCTTTAAGATTGTGCTCAGGAACCTGCTGGACAACGCCATCAAGCATGGCGGCAAGCCCAACATGAGGATTGATATTTCGGCGCGCCAGTCGTCCGCCAATATGATCAGCGTCAGCGTTCAGGACGACGGCGTCGGCTTCGACAATCCCGGCATGGATCTTTTCAACACCGGCACCTTCCGACCCGATAGCGGGTACGGTCTGCTGGGTGTTCGTCGTCTTTTAACGGCACGTGGCGGCCATATCGCTGTCGAAAAAACAGCCTCTGGAGTGTCCGGTGCGGTTACATTTTCACTGCCGGGCATCATAGCCGAAGCCGCTGATGATACTGGCACCGTTGCCCAACTGCACCCCCTCAGGCGCCGCGCTACGCGTTAAGCGTGTCCTAACCGTGTCTCAGAGGCGACAATCGTGTCCTTGAGCATGATAGTTTCGTGACACTTACGGCCATAGTCCCTACATACGAGATAACCCACAAACCGGATTCGGAGCTGCCCCGTTGTCCAAGATCATGCCCCCCGCTCACCCCTTTGACACGTCCTACCTGCGCGACGGCGATGATGACGACAAACTCAAAGAGGAATGCGGGATTTTCGGCGTCATCGGAGTTGTCGATGCCGCGAATTTTGTCGCTCTGGGCTTGCATGCGCTGCAACACCGCGGCCAGGAAGCAGGCGGTATCGTCAGCCACCATTCGGAACAGGGGTTTCAATCCGCCCGGCGGTTTGGCTATGTCCGGGACAACTTTACCTCGCAAAAGATTATGGAGACGCTGCCGGGGCCCTTGGCAATTGGACATGTGCGCTATTCAACGGCAGGTTCCAAAGGGCAAACGGCGATCCGGGATGTCCAGCCCTTTTTTGGTGAATTTGCCATGGGGGGCGCTGCAATTGCTCACAACGGCAATATCACCAATGCCAATTCGCTGCGCCGTGAACTGATCGAACGGGGGTCGATTTTCCAGTCCTCTTCAGACAGCGAATGCATCATTCATCTGATGGCGCGCAGCCTGCAACGCACGATCCCTGAACGCATGGAAGACGCCTTGCGCCGTGTCGAAGGGGCTTTTTCGATTGTGGCGATGACCCGCACCAAACTGATCGGTGTGCGCGACCCATTGGGTGTACGCCCGCTGGTTTTGGGCCGTGTGGGTGAGGGCTGGGCGTTGAGTTCAGAGACCTGCGCACTGGACATCATCGGCGGCGAGTTCATCCGCGAAATCGAGCCCGGTGAAATGGTTGTCATCACGGACAAGGGCGTGGAATCGCATTTCCCGTTCCGCCCGCAAAAACCCCGTTTCTGCATCTTTGAACATGTCTACTTCAGCCGCCCTGACAGCATTTTGGGCGGCCGATCCGTCTATGAGACGCGCGAAGCCATTGGGCGTGAACTGGCCAAGGAAGCCCCGGTAGAGGCCGATCTCGTCTGCCCGGTCCCGGACAGCGGCACACCTGCGGCCATCGGTTATTCCTTGGAATCGGGTATTCCCTACGCCATGGGCATCATCCGCAATCAGTACATGGGCCGGACCTTCATCGAGCCGACGGAGCAGATCCGCAACATGGGCGTGCGGCTGAAACTGAACGTCAATCGCGCGCTTATCCAGGGCAAGCGTGTGATCCTGGTGGATGATTCCGTGGTGCGCGGCACCACCTCTCGCAAAATCAAGGAAATGATTCTCGACGCCGGGGCGGCGGAAGTTCATTTCCGCATCGCCTCTCCACCCACAGCCTGGCCCTGCTTTTATGGGGTCGACACACCGCAGCGCGAAAAACTTCTGGCCGCCACCATGTCAGAAGAAGAAATGCGCGCGCACCTGCAAGTGGACAGCCTGCGCTTTATCTCCCTTGATGGACTTTATCGCGCGGTCGGAGAGACCAAAGGCCGCGATACCAAGCAGCCACAATATTGCGACGCCTGTTTTTCCGGGGAGTACCCGGTCGAACCCGCCGATCAGATAGAGAGCGGATTTGAGATGAAAGCGGCCGAATAACACACTGCTGCCGGTTTCTGTCAGGATCAACCAGCACATAGATCTCATGACAACGCTGCCGAAAAATATGGAAGACGTCATCCGGCAATGGCCGGACCCTGCGCAGTCACGCTTTGCCGATATCCGCGAGACCGTGCATCAGGTCGCGCAACGCGCGCAAATCGGAACGCTGGTGGAAACCCTGAAATGGGGCCAGCCATCATGGCTACCAAAACGCCCCCGCATTGGCACGACACTCCGGTGTGACTGGCAAGCGCATGAGCCTGATCGCCTTGCATTGTTTGTGCACTGCCAGACCAGTTTGATCGAAACCCTGCGAACGCTATACCCCAAATCCTTCACGTTCGAAGGCACACGCGCCTTGAAACTCGCCCTGGATGAACCCTTGCCCATGGACGCCATCGACCACTGCGCCTTTCTGACGCTGACCTATCATCGCAAGAATACTTGACGCGCCTACCGATCCCCCTCAAACCGCGCCTATGACAAAGACTGCTCTTATCACCGGTGCATCGCGCGGCCTGGGTGCCGCATTGGCCGAAGCGCTGGCCCCCACCCATCACATCGTCGCCGTGGCAAAAACCACCGGTGCCCTTGAAGAACTGGACGACCGCATTCAGGCGAAAGGCGGCAGCGCCACGCTGGCACCGATGGATGTTACCAATCAGGATGCGATGGCAACCCTCTGTCGCGGCATATTTGAACGGTGGGGCACCCTCGATATGTGGCTGCACGCGGCCATCCATGCAGCCCCGCTGGCACCTGCAGATCACATTGACGCCAAGGATTTCGCCAAATCCGTGGCCTGCAATGTCACCGCAACCGCAACGCTGATCACCTTTGTTGCGCCGCTGCTGGGCGATGCGGGACAAGCCGTCTTTTTCGATGATCCAAATGCCGGTCAGAAGTTTTACGGCAGTTACGGGGCGACCAAGGCGGCGCAGATTTCGCTTGCCCGGAGCTGGCAGGCTGAAACGCAAAAAACCGGCCCCAAGGTCCATGTCGTGACACCCCCGGCCATGCCAACCGCGACAAGAGCGCGGTTCTACCCCGGTGAAAACCGCACCACCCTGACCCAACCGTCGGATGCTGCCTTGGCTGTTCTGCAACAGCTCTGAGGTGCCGCGCGGCAAATCACCCGCCATGAGGCCAGGTGGCCTTGCCGCCTGACCGACCCTCGCCTATCAAGGCAAAAAGGGGCCATTTCATGCGCATTCTCATTACCAACGACGACGGCATCAACGCTCCCGGCCTGAAAGTGCTGCATGCCATCGCCACCGAACTGGTCGGGGATACTGGCGAGGTCTGGACGGTCGCCCCCGCCTTTGAACAGTCCGGTGTCGGGCATTGCATCAGCTATACCCATCCGATGATGATCAATGAATTTGGCGACAAGCGGTTCGCAGCCGAAGGATCGCCCGCAGATTGCGTTCTGGCGGGGCTACACGAGGTGATGAAAGATGCGCCCCCTGATCTTGTGCTGTCAGGCGTCAACAGGGGCAACAATTCAGCCGAAAACACCCTCTATTCAGGGACCATCGGGGGGGCGATGGAAGCCGCGCTCCAAGGGCTCCCAGCGATTGCGCTTTCACAGTATTTCGGCCCCCAAAACGCCAAGACCGCGGACCCTTTCGAAGCCTCCGGACAGCATGGTGCCGAGGTTGTTCGGCGCATTCTTGCCCATACGCCCGAAGAAAACGGCGGCTACCGGCTTTTTTACAATGTCAATTTTCCGCCTGTTCCGGGTCAGGGCGTCAAGGGCATTCGTCTTTCCAGGCAAGGTATGCGCCCAGGCACGGGGTTCAGCACGGAACCGCATCTGTCGCCTTCCGGGCGGCGGTTTTTGTGGATCAAGGGCGGCAATCAGCAGGTCTCGACAGATCCGGGCACCGATGCTGCCGACAATCTGGAGGGCTATGTGTCGGTCACGCCCATGCGGGCAGACCTGACGGCCCATGACATGTTGGGCGCTTTGTCGGGCATTGCCACATGAGTGACGACGCCACGCGCAAGATGCAGTTTCTATATGCGCTGCGTTCCAAGGGCGTTACCGACAAACGTGTGCTGTCGGCGATGGAGGCCATTGATCGTGGCCCTTTCATTCGCGGTATATTTGCTGAACGCGCCTATGAAGATATGCCTTTGCCGATTGCCTGCGGCCAGACGATCAGTCAGCCTTCGGTGGTTGGTCTGATGACGCAGGCCCTGCGGATCAGCCCCCGTGACAAGGTACTCGAGATCGGCACCGGGTCGGGGTATCAGGCGGCGATCCTGAGCAAGCTGGCGCGGCGCGTCTATACCATCGACCGTCACAGCCGACTGGTACGCGAAGCTCGCGAGCTCTTTGACCTGCTGGATCTGACCAATATCACCGCAATCACCGGCGATGGCAGCTACGGTCTGCCGGATCAGGCGCCGTTTGACCGCATCATCGTCACTGCCGCCGCCGAAGACCCACCCAGCACCTTGATGGAACAGCTCAAGATGGGGGGGGTGATGGTCATTCCGGTTGGTCAGTCAGACGCTGTGCAGCATCTGATCGTCGCTCATAAGACCCCCGATGGATTCGAATATGACGAACTGCGGCAGGTTCGCTTCGTCCCCTTGCTGGAAGGCTTGGGAAAGGACACATAAGCTGCTATAAAGGGCGCATAAAGCGTTGGAGCAACCAATGCGACGATGGTCAGATTGAGGACAAGCAGATGACCCACTTTATTTCGCGCAGCCGTCTGCGCCTTTCGCTGATGTCAGCCAGCGCGCTGGTTGTGCTGGCCGCCTGTGATCAACCGCTTGATTTTGACCTGCGCGGCGGGGTTGGCGGTTTCAGCACCGCAGATGCCGCAACGCAAGTCATCCCCGGCAGCCGCCCCAGCCCCGATGATCGCGGCGTGATCTCCTATCCGAACTATCAGGTTGCCATCGCCGACAGGGGCGACACGATTTCTTCGGTCGCGACGCGTTTGGGTGTGAGCACAGCCGAATTGGCCCGTTTCAATGGCATCGAGGCGGATGTACCTTTGCGCAAAGGTGAGGTGATTGCCCTGCCCAAGCGGGTTGCTGAACCCTCCCCGGCCACCGGCGCGATTGGAACAGGACCGATCCAACCCGGGGGCGTCGACATTGGAACACTGGCGGGCGACGCCATCAACCGCGCACCGGAATCAACCGGCGTGCAGACTGCCGCACTGCCGCCTGCCGCGACCAGCACCCCGACCCCACAAACCGGTCAGGAACCCATCCGCCACAAGGTGGAGCGCGGCGAGACCGCCTATACAATTGCACGGCTTTACCAAGTGCCCGTGAAAACACTGGCCGAATGGAACGGGCTAGGCGCTGATTTCGCCATCCGCGAAGGGCAGTTCCTGCTCATCCCGGTGGCAAAACAGGCCCCTCCTGCGGCGGCAGCATCCGCCGTCACGCAACCGGGTGCAGGATCACCAACGCCGACGCCCCCCAGTGCGACCAAACCCTTGCCGGAACCGGAAAAAACCGTCGCCGTGCCCACGGAACCTGCCGCTGATCTTGGGCCTCAGACAACGGCATCTTCCTCTGCACGCATGGTCTTCCCGGTCAGCGGCTCGATCATTCGCGAATACGCAAAAGGCAAGAACGAAGGCATCAACATCAAGTCTGATCCGGGCTCTGCAGTGAAATCAGCCGATGCGGGCACTGTCGCTGCCATCACAAAAAGCGCCGATGGTATCCCGATCATCGTGGTGCGCCACGATCCTGAGTTGCTGACGGTCTACGCCAATGTAACAGATGTTTCGGTGAAAAAGGGCACAAAGGTCAAACGTGGCGAACCGATTGCCAAGCTCCGCCCGGGAAAGGACGCCTATGTCCATTTCGAAGTGCGCAAAGGTTTCGACAGCGTGGATCCACTTCCCTACTTGCAGTAGAAGCGCGCTGAAATTGCAACTTTGCGGGGAAAACAGCCCGCAATCACCCTGAAATCGCCCAAGGCCTGCCGCATTGTCAGGCCTTGAGACACGCTACTGCCGTGTTTGCCAGCTACATAAGACCCAGTTGGAAGCAACCAGTTGGATCGACCCATGCCGAGTTTCTTCGGGTACACGAACGCAATTTTTGGCTCTCAGACCACGACCGATGGCGGCGCGGCGGTCAACTACCGGTTTGCGCCAACCGGCACCTGGCGTTGGGAAGGAACTACCACGTCCTTTGTGGTCGAGGAAGCGTTCGAAAGTAACACGGTCTTCAACGGCGATCCGACCAATGAATTCGTCAGCGACAACTTGCAAATCGGGGGCAGCCGTGCCCAGACGGTAGAGATTGACGGGACCGACCGGCAGGTGATCTGGGACTACACGTTCAACGTGACCGATGGGACCAACACATGGCGGGTAGGTGTCATCGACGTCGATCTGGACAACAGTGATGTGATCGAAGCCGGATCTGAAAACGGTTACTTCCTGGTGTTTCCCGATGGTCTTCCGCCGGAGGGTGTCGATCTGACATCAGGTGCCATCGTTGAGAATGACAGTGGAACGTCACACGCAGGTCTGGGAGGCACAGTTGTCTGCTTTGCGGCTGGCATGATGATCAAAACCGCGTCCGGGCCCCGTCCGGTTCAAGACCTGCAAACCGGTGACATGGTTCTTACGCGGGAGGGTGGCTTTCAGCCGCTGCGCTGGTCCGGTCACACAACCGTTGCCGCCCTCGGCGATCTTGCCCCGATCGTCATTTCCGCAGGGGTACTGGGCAATACAACCGATCTGATCGTCTCTCCGCAACATGCTATCCTGGTAGAGGATTGGCGGGCCGAATTGCTCTACGGAGCGTCTGACGTGCTTGTACGCGCCATTGATCTGCTTTCACATGACGGCGTTTATCGTCGTTCCGGCGGTCTGGTGACCTACTGCCATATTCTGTTTGACAGCCACCACCTCGTGCGGGTGTCTGATCTTTGGTCTGAGAGCCTCTATCCGGCTGAAATGGCGATGGAAGCCATGAGCCCCGAAGCGCGTGCTGAGATAGCGGCGCTCTTTCCGAACCTCCACGCCTACGGACCCAAAGTGGCCCGCTGTCTGCGCCACTACGAAGCGACGTGTCTTTGAGCAGAGGACGCACGATATGAAGCTCCAACCCTCCGTGCTGGCATCCTTCAGCCTTGGAAACAGGCACATTGGTGGCGGCACGCGCCTCAGGATTTCATTGAACAAAAGCAGCTGGCGCAAAGCGCTCAGACCATCGGGGGCACAGGTCATCCACCTGATACAGCCCGTCAACCGCCCAGCGTCACGCCCTTGCGCCCCGCCAAATCGGTGAAGTACTGCCAGGCTACGCGCCCTGAACGCGCGCCGCGTGTGGCCTGCCATTCGATGGCTTCGGCGCGCAGATCGTCATCGCTGATCTTCACGCCATAGGCGTCACAGTACCGGCGGATCATCTCCAGGTATTGGTCCTGATCGCAGGGGTGGAAACCAAGCCACAACCCGAAGCGATCTGACAAGGAAACCTTTTCCTCAACCGCCTCTGACGGGTTGATCGCGCTGCCGCGTTCGTTTTCGATCATGTCGCGGGGCATCAAATGACGCCGGTTCGATGTGGCATAGAGCACAACGTTTTCTGGACGGCCTTCGATACCACCGTCCAGAACGGCTTTGAGGCTTTTGTAATGCGCATCATCGTGACCAAAGGAAAGATCGTCACAAAACAGGATGAACCGGTAGGGCGCACCGCGCAAAAGGTTCAGAAGCCGCCCGACAGACGGCAAATCCTCCCGCTGCAGCTCCACGATCCGCAAGCCATCATATTTTGCGTGAACTTCGCCGTGTATCGATTTGACAAGACTCGATTTTCCCATGCCGCGCGCACCCCAGAGAAGCGCGTTGTTAGCGGGCAATCCCCGGGCAAACTGGTCGGTATTTGCCAATAGCGTGTCGCGGGAGCGATCCAGACCTACAAGTAGCGACAGATCAATGCGCGCGACCACAGGTACAGGTTCCAGCCGATCCGGCTCTACGTGCCAGACAAATGCGGAAGCGGTCGAGAAGTCCGGCGCGGCCTGTGGCGCCGGCGCCATCCGCTCCAGTGCCGCCGCGATGCGGTCCATCGGGTCGTCAATCACTTCAGATGATCCTCAGCACTGTCATCGGTTTCATCTTCGTCGTCCTCAAACCACAGGCCTTCTTCGCGCAATTTGGTTTCGCGTTTGGTTTCCACGCGCTTCACAAGGAAGATGGACACCTCATAGAGCCCATAGACCACGGTAAAGAGAATACCCTGCGTGATCACGTCAGGCGGTGTGACCAGTGCCGCGAGCACAAGGATGGCCACCACGGCGTATTTGCGAACGTTGCCAAGCCCTTCGGCATTGACCAGGCCCGCCTTGCCCATCAGCGTCAACAGCACTGGCAGCTGAAAGCAAAGCCCGAAGGCCATGATGAATTTCAAAGTAATATCAAGGGATTCGTTTACCTTGCCGAAGAAGGTAATACGGATACCCTCCTGCGTCGCACCGGCGGTCGCAGCGACCTGATCGGCACCTGTAATCGACCCCATCAGATCGGCAATGATGGAAGGTACATCTGCAAATCCGAGGAAAAATGCCATCGCCAGCGGTGTCACGACAAAATGCGCAAAGGACGCGCCCAGCAGGAACATGACCGGTGAGGCGATCAGGAACGGCAAAAAGGCGTTCTTTTCCGTACGGTAGAGCCCCGGAGCCACGAAACGCCATAGCTGCAACCCGATGACCGGAAAGGCCAGGGCAAACCCGAAGACCATCGAGATCCGAAACAGCGTGAACAGGTATTCCTGTGGCGAGGTATATTGCATGGTGGGCGAAGGATCACCCAACTCGCGCAGGGTTTCCTCGATCGGCTCCAACAGAAACTGCAATATCGGCTCTGCCACGGTAAAGGCGAGCACAATTCCGATCAGAAAGGCAATCACGGAGCGGATCAGCCTTGTGCGCAGCTCCGCCAGATGTTCGATCAACGGCGCGGCGCTGTCGTCAATGTCGTCAGATGCGCTCATGTTTCACTCTTTGCGGGGGGCTCCGCGTCCCGCGCGGCTTCTAGTTCGGCAGCTTTGGCCTGCGCTTCCTGCGCCTCTTTCATCTTACGGTCTGCCGCAGCGCGCGCCGTGGCAGCCTGTATTTTCTTGGTCTGCTCCGCCCGCTCAGCGGCCAGCTTGCCGGTTTCGCTATCGGGATCGAACTTGCCAAGGTCTGATGCCGCGTTTTTCACGCCATCCATGGCGGAGTTGATCGGGTTCGTCGCCGTCTTCAACCCTTTGGCCACGTCTCGCATGCCAGTCTCATCAGCGGCGTCATTCATGGCCCGGCTGAACTCGCGCGCCATGCCCTTGGCCTTGCCCACGGCCTGCCCGACCTTTCGGAACAGCACCGGCAAATCCTTGGGACCCACAACAATCAGCGCGACGATGCCGATGACCAGCATCTCCGTCCAGCCAATATCGAACATGGCTTAGACCTTGTCTTTCTCAGCCTCAGGGGTCACGTCCTTGGCTTCCTCGGACGCATTTGCGATCTCATCCTGGCCCTCGTTGATGCCCTTCTTGAATGACGTGATGCCTTTGCCCACTTCACCCATCAGGCTGGAAATCTTGCCACGCCCGAAAAGCACCAGCACAACAACCGCGATCAGCAAAAGGCCCGGCAGGCCAATATTGTTCAACATTTCAAATCTCCCATTTCGTAAGCCACCGCCAGCGGGGCAGCCTCAGTCGCCTTCAGTTCTAGGGAATTCCCAATTGGCCGAAAAGAACCAAAGCGGTTTTCAGAACCCGCAGCACGGCTGAATCTCGGAAAATTGAGAATGACCAAACTCAACTGACAGGTTTATGTCAGTTGCCTGCTGTCATGTCTATCCTCGACGCAAGACAATGAAAGGACAGATCATGCGCTTATTTCCCTATTCGACAACCGGTATCGCTTTCGGCGCGGCAGATGCGGCGCGAGGCGCTGCCAGATCCGTGACCGTTGCAGAAGTTGTCACCTTTCGGCTGGCCGAAGGCGTCGAACGCGACGTCTTTTTAAAGGCCGCCGGCGATATCGAACCGTTTCTGCGGGCATCGGGCGCGGTAATTTCGCGAACGCTCAGCGTCGATGAAGACGGCCTTTGGACCGATCACATTGTCTGGACGTCCATGAGTGCCGCAAAACAGACGGCCGAAGAGTTGATGGCTCATCCGGAAGCGATGCCGATGATGCAAGCCATCGAGGAAGGCAGCGCCAGCATGCGCCACGCGTCTATCGTGCTGACAATGGACTAAACAGGAGCAGGCTGGCACAACGGCACCATGCGCCGCACAGACCGCCTTTTCGACATTATCCAGATCCTGCGCGACGGGAAATTACACCGCGCGCAGGACATTGCCGAAAAACTGGAGGTTTCAACCCGCACAATCTACCGCGACATGGACACGCTCACCGCATCGGGCATCCCTGTGGAAGGCGAGCGCGGTGTGGGCTACATGATTACGCAAGCCATCACCCTGCCCCCGCTCACGCTCACCGTCGAGGAACTGGAAGCGCTGAACCTTGGCATGGCCATTGTTGGCGAAGCCGCTGACCCGGACCTCAAGGCGGCGGCGTTGAGCCTCGCTGACAAGGTTGATGCGGTGCTGCCGACCCAAACCGTTTCCGAAGCGGACGCGTGGAAATTTGCTGTCTATCCCTTTGCGGATGCCGCGCGCGGGTTTACGCATATGCCGGTTTTGCGGGCCGCCATCCGGGCGAAACAAAAGCTGCGGATAGTCTATACGTCCAAGGACAACCAGATCACGACACGGACGATCCGCCCGCTGCACATGGAATACTGGGGCCGGATCTGGACCTTGACGTCGTGGTGTGAAATGCGCGGAGCGTTCCGCGTTTTTCGAGTCGACCTGATCCAGACGGCAGAAGCGCTGCCTGAGCTTTTCGTTGATGAGCCCGGCAAGACCATTGCCGATTACGTGCCCTAGCAACACACCGCCTCGCGGCGCGGCAAAATATGGATTTATGTGAAGAAGTTTAGGTTTGAAGGGTGCCATTTCGTTTCGGGCCGAAACAGCACCATTTCACATCATAATCGTAAAAATCGCAATTTTATGCGTGGGTTAGCACCCAGCCGCATTGTTTGCCGCAACGCCGCCTGCAACGGCACCACCGGCTGTCAGGATGTCCCTGCCGGACCCTCCGCCAAGCTGGTTGCCCACAGCAGCACCGGCCAATGCACCAGCGACGCCAGCGCCCACACAGCCAACTTGTCTTTGCTGCTGAGGTGTGGTTGCGCAGGCCTGAAGAAGCCCCATTGCGACAAATGTTACTAAGATACCAGTTTTCTTCATTGCTCATTCCCTTTTGAAGGCAAGCCGGATCAACTCCAGCATTTTGCGGTATAAGTGCAGCATAAAAACGCAGCAAGGTGGATCGGGTTCCGTATGGCGGATTGGCGCCGCCGTTTCCGGCGAAAAAGCGCCGACCTCAGGGTTTCAGTCGCCAGCCCGTTTGGGGTGGCAGAAAGGCCTCAACACTGGCTTGAGCAATCACAATCGGATCGCCGGAAACCGTTGTGACGTTCAGCCCACCCTTTACAATCCGCACCTCGGCGCGCCCGCGCGGCAAGGTTGCAACCAGATGGTCCGCATCAACCGCATCCGGGTCCTGCACGCCGACCGTCACCTGCACGCGCATTTCGGAATGATCGAGCCCGATTGCCCCGAAAAGCGGTAGCGATGAGTGCCGAAAAGCATCCTCAATCGCCCGTTTTGCCGCCTTGGTATAATTCTGGCCATGCAGATCGTTGCCCATGCCCATCTCGATGATCACACGTTGCTCAGCCATCCTTGCGCTCCATGTCGAAACCGACCGTCAGCGCCACATTGGCCATGATCGTGGGGTTGCCGTCACCATCGGGTCGCGGTGCGTCCAGCCCGCCGTGGTGCACGCGCACATCTGCCTGGCCGTAAGGGAAAACCGCCAGAACCTTGTCAACATCCACCTTCTCGGGGTGCTGAACCCCGATTTCGACGATGATCTGCATGTCGGTTTTCTCAAAGCCGAAAAGCTCCGCGAGGTTGATCGAATTGTGCCAGAGCGCATCTTTGACGCCGCGCACCGCCGCTTCGGTGTAATCACCACGCCTTAGCGATGTGCCCATCCCGAATTCCACCAGTAGTTTTTCCATTGCGGTCTCCTATCTGCCCTCAGGCATCAAAAACAAAACACTTGTCGCGCCGGATCGTCAGCCACATCACAGTGCCGGATTTTGGCAGGAATACATTCGGGACAGTGGCGCGCAGAACCGAACCATCATAATCCATCGCAAATTCCACAAGGCTTTCATTGCCCATGAAACGCGCCCGCTGCACGACGCCGCGGGCCGCCGTCCCATCGGTAGCGGTTGGTTTCGGTCCGGTCCCGTTGCGATCAAAATCAATGCGAACGTGTTGCGGGCGAAAGACGATATCCACAGGCGACCCATCGGGATACCCGGGTGCCAGAAACTGCCCGAAAGGTGTTTGCGCCAGCGCGCCTGTTACCTGAGCGCGCAAAACGTTGGCATCTGAAAAGAACGACACAGCCGCACGATCGACCGGCCGTGTGTAGACATTGTAGGGCGCGCCATGCTGCACAATGCGGCCGTCACGCATCAAGGCGATCTCATCTGCCATGCGCATGGCTTCTTCGGGCTCGTGGGTGACAAGCAGCACGGCGGTGTCCTGCTCCTTGAGGATGTTCAACGTCTCGTCCCGGATGCCGTCGCGCAGGCGGTTATCAAGGCCTGAAAACGGCTCATCCATCAGCATGATCTTGGGTTTCGGGGCCAGCGCACGGGCCAGCGCCACACGCTGTTGCTCACCGCCCGACAACTGATGAGGATATCCGTCGATGAACCGCATCAGATCGACGCGTTCCAGCAGTTCCTCCACCCGTTTGCGCTTGTCTGCCTTGCTGCCGGATTTCAGGCCAAAGGCCACGTTTTCGGCCACGCTGAGGTGGGGAAACAGGGCGAAATCCTGAAACATCAGGCCAATCTCGCGACGCTCGGGCGGCAGGCGGAAAATCGTGTCACAGACCAGCGATCCGTCGACGTAGATTTCACCGCTATCCTGCATTTCAACACCCGCAATCATGCGCAGGGTGGTGGATTTGCCGCATCCAGACGGACCCAGCAGGCAGGTGACCTGCCCGGGCTGGATCGAAAAGCTGACATCATTGACCACGGCGCGCCCGTCAAACGACCGCATCAGGTTCTTGATTTCCAACCTTGGAGGTGCAGGTGTCACGCGGCGCTCATCAAATCCGACTGAAATAATCAGGTGATGAGCTATCAGCCCTTCCGCGCGCCCGCAAGCACTGCCACGAAGCCGATGCATAAAACGACGCAGCAGATCACCAGCAGCTGTTCGTATTTGTGACCTTCGGGCAAAAAGGCAGCCACGCCGTCCCAACCACGGGCAAAATAGACAAAGGCACCCGTCACCGCCGCCCCGAAGGCCGTGAGGTAAGACCACAGCGGGATGCGCCGCGCACCCACTAGTCCGATCAGCAGAACCGGGGTGAGGAACATCGAGGCCGTTCCGCTGACCGCCACCGCGTCAAAAAGCGTGGCGTTGCCCCAGAGTGTCAGCGCCGCCCCCAGCGCCATGACGACGACCATGACGATGCGCCCGCCCATGAGGCTGCGGGTGGCAAGACCCAGCTCTTCCACAGCCAGTCGCGCAGAGGAGGCCAGCGCGGAATCCAATGTGCTCATGGCCGAGACCAGCAGTGAGATGACCAGCAGGGCAAAGACCCAGGGCGGGAACATTCCGGCCCATGTGCCGATCAACTGCCCTTCGTAGGGCGCGCCAACGAGGCTGGCCTGAATGCCGAAGAACCCGAAGGCCAGAATGCACAGGGTCGAAATCCAGAAAGCATGCAGGAAGGACCGGCGCGTGGTATCTTTGTCGGCAAGAAACCCGCGGTCCATCATCACCGGATCATGGGCGGGGTAGGAAAAGACCTGAAGGGCCGCGACCACAAGCAGGATCCACCCGTTGTAAGGGCCTGATGCCCCCGGCGCGGTCAAAACGGCTGTCAGCGAAAACCCCGGGGTCAGAACCAGTGCGCCAAAAGCCAGCGTCAGCGCCACCAGAAAAAGCAGCATTTGCACCACATCCGTCCGCAGCGCGGCGCTGAGCCCACCCCAGGCGGAATAGGCCAGCCCCAGAACGGAGACGATGAGAATGGCAATCGTGCCGCTGCCGCCTGCCAGCGCGTCGAAAATCAGCCCGACCACCAGCAGGTTGGCAAAGACCTCGGAGAGCAGGCGCAAGCCGATCACCAGATTATAGGTCCCCTGCCCGAGGGTGCCGAACTGCACGCCCAGCCAGTCCTGAAGCGATCCCGCACCTTTGGCGCGCAGATGGCCCACAATGAAACCGCCGGTCAGAAACGACCCGTAGTAGGCCGCATAGGCAAGGGTTCCGGCGATCCCGTAGTAATATCCCAAAATGGCCGCATTCATCAGGGAACGCGCAAAAATCCACGTGGTCACCTGACTGAGCACCAGAACCCAGAGGCCCGGTGCGACACCGCTGTCGGATTTGCCGCTGAAAAAGCCGTCAACGCTGACACGCCGGGGCGCTGCCAGCAGGCTGGCGACGATGATCACACCGAAAATGACAACAAGAAGAGTGGTTTGCATTGCGGATGGGCCTTTTCTGTTTGACCCCAACCGGTACCCGACCGTCAGACGTGATGCCAGACGGGCGACGACAAGCTGTCAAAAACGTGAACAGACGTTTGAATAACGATCAGTCGGTCAGCTCAAAACAGGCCTGCGCGCGGTCAACGCCATTGACCTGAACGGTCACCATGTGCCTGCCCGGATAGAGACGAAAGGTTGTCGCATCCCCTTTGAGCTTATGCGCTTTGCTGACCCCAAAGGGTTTTGACGGCGTGGCCTTGCCCTGTTTAAGCTTGAAGACCTTGCTACCCTGCTTGCCCTCCGGGCGTGCAAAGGTAATGCGGTAATCCACAAGCACCGGCAAATCCGTCGCCGCCGCGACTTGGCAGTTAAACTTCAGGGTCTCACCCACGGCGAGCGTTGGAGTCAGGATGTCCAGATCGACCGTGACCGGTACATCCGGGTCATAGCCCAGAGCCATCATAGCGCCGGGGTGACCTTCTTTTATCAGGCTGCGCAGCGCATGACGGGTCATCCAGTCAAGCTCCTTGGCGGTCTGCTTTCCTGCCGCTTTCCAAGATGCCAGATGCTCCAGCACCAGATCGGAACGGATTTTGGACAGATCATTCAGATGGTTAGCCACCGACCGTGTGACATAGCGTGTGGGGTCGGCATGCAGGATATCCAGAAGCGGCAAGGTTTGATCCGGGGTCAGATCCACGGATTTGGCCCAAGGCAGCTTGGGGCGCGTCCCTTCGCTGACAAGGCGGCGTACGTGGTAATTGTCGTCTTGCACCCATTTTTGCAACATGGCGAGGGTTTCCTGCGGCCAACGGTTCAGAAAAGCGCGGATGTAGAATTCCATCGAGAACCGCTGCGTGGCCCGATAAAGCAGGTCCATTGCCCGGGGGCGGTGCGCCTCCAGCCCGTGGCGCACGGCCAGAATACCCGGCACCGCATGGATGAAATGACCGAAATCATCGTCCTGCAAAGCGGGATCCAGCGGCGCAGGCATGGCCGCTTCGAGTTGATCTGCCATGGCGTCAAAACCCTCTGCCAACTGCGCCTCAATGCAGTCGGCAAGCCATTCCAGACGGGCCATCAGTTCGCGCGTGTCGAAGCCGCCAAGCGCCGCGCGGGCAAATTTCTGCGGATCAAAATGTGGTACGCCCGCAGCATATTCCTGCGCAAGCTGATCCACGGTCTGCGGGTTGAACAGATGATCCTTCAGCGAAAACTTATCAGCCATGGGTCAGATCGTGGCGTTGGTGGCACCACCATCCAGAAGAATGTTCTGCCCCACCATGAACCCTGCATGTTGCGAGCATAAAAACGCACAAACAGAACCGAATTCTTCCAGCGTCCCGTATCGACCGACGGGAATCGTCGCGGAACGACGCGCCCGCGCTTCCTCCAACGTGATCCCTTCTCGCTCGGCCACCGGGCCATCCAGGGCTTGCGCGCGGTCGGTTGCGTGAATGCCGGGCAACAGGTTGTTGATCGTCACGCCGGAGCCTGCCACCTGACGGCTGGTGCCTGCCACATAGCCCGTCAACCCGGTGCGCGCGGCATTGCTCAATCCCAACTGCGGTATGGGCGCTTTGACCGATTGCGAGGTAATATTGACCACCCTGCCCCAGCCGCGTTCCATCATGCCGGGGACAAGCGCTTTGATCATGGCAATGGGCGACAGCATATTGGCATCAAGCGCCGCGATAAAGTCATCGCGATCCCAGTCATGCCACATGCCCGGTGGCGGCCCGCCCGCGTTATTGACCAGAATATCAGCGCTGCCAACCACCGAAAGAACATCCGCGCGACCCGAATCCGTGGTGATATCGGCAGCAACCGCCTCGACCGATACGCCGTGTTCCGAACGGATCTTTTCAGCCGCTGCTTCCAGGGCCTCCTGACCGCGCGCATTCATGACCAAATCGCAACCCGCCGCGGCCAAGGCCTGTGCACAACCAAAACCCAACCCTTTCGAAGATGCGCAAATTACCGCGCGTTTCCCCTTGATGCCCAAATCCATAACATGCTCCCCTTCGTTTCAGACTATGCCTAACACCGTGACGACAGAAGAGACCAGCAAAAGACTGCACCATCTTTTCGCGTTGCGACAAACCTGCGTTAACACCTTGAAAGTCAAACGATGCCAAACAGCAAAGGAACATGCTCCTGAAACACACAGATACCCCGGATCAGTCCTTCGCAACCTTTCTGGCATCTGAAATGACCGTAATTTCCGGCGCCAATGATGGCGACGGGTTGGGCGACGCAGATGATCTGGTACTGGACGATATTTATTCTCTGGTGAATCCGCCGCTTTTGCACCGGCTAATGCTGCTCTGCAACGACCGTGGGCAGTATCACATCGCACCTGCCAGCGAGGCCGGTGTGATCGGTGCAGAGGTCCGCCTTGACTGTGTTGTGACGCTGATGTCCGATGATGCGCCCCTGACCGAAGTCGTCATTTTGGTACAGTTGGACAGGGACGGTGCAACAGATGAGGTTTTCGCCCTGCCGTTGGGCGCGCTAAAGGCGCAGATGAACTACCAGTTGATTGGTGTCGACACACATAAGGCTGCATTGAGACTGGCGCAGGCTTCCTGCGGTTCGCTCACGCGCGGGACTGTGATCACCACCGGCAAAGGCCGTCAGAAATGTATCGAGGACCTGAAAATCGGCGATCCGGTTCTGACCCGTGACAATGGCATCCAGCGCTTGCGTTGGATTGGGCACAGCACGCAACGCGCTCTTGGCGCCTTTGCCCCGGTTCGCATTCTCGCCGGAGCGCTGCAAAATTCGTACGACCTGATTGTCAGTGCCAACCAAAGATTTTTGATCTCCCGGCACCCTCACCAAACAGGGGTGGGACATTCCGAATTGCACGTCAAAGCGGCCGATCTTGTAGATGGCCACTCCATACGGGCGTTGTCAGGGGGGTTTGTAGACTACTATCAACTAGTCTTCGACACCCGCGAGGTCATCTACGCGCATGGCATTGCAATCGAAACCCTGCCAATTGACGGGCGCACAGCACCGCTGATGCCGTCCGAAATATTAAACGATTTCAATATACGGCGAACGTCTAACGCCCCCATACTGACCCACGGCACTGCGGCTTGCGGTCATGTGGCGGTGGATGCAGATATCATGGACCATCTGCGCAATGCCACGCTGAGCTAGATCAGGACCAGGGGTCATCGCATTTGCAAGACCTGGCAGCCCGCTCATCGCTTGCCGCGCCCTGCCCGCCTCGCTATACGCGCACCCATGCTGGATTCATCTCACAATCGCCCCGAGTTGCCGCCTGAAATTGCACGGCGTCGCACCTTTGCCATCATCAGCCACCCCGATGCGGGCAAGACCACGCTGACGGAGAAATTCTTGCTGTTTGGCGGGGCCATCCAAATGGCCGGACAGGTACGCGCCAAAGGTGAAGCACGCCGGACCCGTTCGGATTTCATGGCCATGGAAAAGGATCGTGGCATTTCGGTTTCCGCCTCGGCCATGTCTTTTGATTTCAAAGAGTTCCGGTTCAATCTGGTGGACACACCCGGTCACTCCGATTTCTCCGAGGACACCTACCGGACGCTAACAGCCGTGGATGCCGCCGTTATGGTCATCGACGGTGCAAAAGGCGTGGAAAGCCAGACGCAGAAGCTCTTTGAAGTGTGCCGCATGCGCGATCTGCCGATCCTGACCTTCTGTAACAAGATGGACCGCGAAAGCCGCGACGTTTTTGAAATCATTGATGAAATTCAGGAAAACCTGGCCATCGACGTGACACCGGCCAGCTGGCCCATCGGCGTCGGGCGCGATTTCCTGGGGTGTTATGATATCCTGCGCGACCGTCTTGAGCTGATGGACCGCGCGGATCGCAATCGCGTGGCCGAGACCATCGAGATTGACGGGCTCGAAGACCCGAAACTCGCCGAACACGTGCCCGCCGCACTGCTGGACAAGCTGCGCGAAGATGTCGAAATGGCGCGTGAATTGTTGCCGCCCCTTGATCTGGCCGCGATGCATGAAGGCTCGCTGACACCCATCTGGTTCGGGTCCGCGATTAACTCCTTTGGCGTCAAGGAGTTGATGGAGGGCATTGCCAGCTACGGACCAGAACCCCAAATCCAGTCCGCGGAGCCGCGCCAGGTGCTGCCCGAGGAGAAGAAGGTGGCGGGTTTCGTCTTCAAGGTTCAGGCCAATATGGACCCCAAGCACCGCGACCGCGTGGCTTTTGTACGTCTGGCTTCAGGCCATTTTCAGCGCGGCATGAAACTGACCCATGTGCGCACCAAGAAACCCATGACCATCAGCAACCCGGTCATGTTCCTTGCCTCAGATCGGGAGTTGGCCGAGGAAGCATGGGCGGGCGACATCATCGGCATTCCCAACCATGGTCAATTGCGCATCGGCGATACATTGACCGAAGGCGAAGCCATCCGCGTGACCGGCATCCCCTCTTTTGCGCCTGAGCTTTTGCAAGGCGTGCGGGCGGGTGACCCGCTCAAGGCCAAGCACCTTGAGAAGGCGCTGATGCAATTTGCCGAGGAAGGTGCGGCGAAAGTTTTCAAACCGTCGATTGGTGCAGGCTTCGTCGTGGGCGTTGTGGGGCAGTTGCAGTTTGAGGTGCTGGCCAGCCGGATCGAGCTGGAATACGGGTTGCCGGTGCGTTTTGACGCCTCGCAATTCACCTCTGCCCGCTGGGTCAGCGGTGACAAGCAGGCCGTCGAGCGTTTCTCGGACAGCAACAAGCAGCATATCGCCCATGATCACGATGGTGACATCGTCTACCTGACGCGCCTACAGTGGGATATCGACCGGGTCGCCCGCGACTATCCGGACGTCAAACTGACGGCAACAAAGGAAATGATGGTCTGACGGCCTCGCCATGAACAATAAGGACGAAATTCATCGGGGTGGCTACTTCAAGCTGATGCGCGAGCTGGAGCGGCGTCAGCGGCCTTTCGAAGAGCTCGACGAGATTTTACCTCCCGAAGATGTCGACCTTGAGGCGGTACACACCCGCAAGGTTGTGGCACCGGAGGTGGATTTTCGCGACGCGGCGCGGTTTTCGGCAGGGCGTAAATGGGTTGAGCTTCAGGCGCAGTTTGAAGGCGAAAGCGCGCTGCATCACCTGCATGCCATGCTGATCGCGGTGACGCGGCGACGCGATCCTCCTCAACGCGCGCTGGACCTGTTTTTTCGCATCTGGGCCGAGCACGGCAATGCCATGGCGCGCGAATTGCCCACGCGCTGGTTGATCTCTGCAGCAACAACGTTTGCAGATGTTGGCCAGAACGGCGATCAACGCGCGCTTGGCATGGGATTGTCGACGCTGTTTGACATGATCAAGCTGCATGACAGCGAACGCCGCGTCACAGGTCTTGCAAACAGCACGCCTTTCCGCCGCAAACCCGGCATCAGGCGCCCGGCGCTGGCATTTCAGATGCAGCCCTATTCGCTCAAGGGCGGCGATCTGGACCGTGTTCTGCTGTCGCGGCTCTGGCAATTGTGCGAACGCGATGCAACCATCCGCCCGTTGGGCATGCGCATGCTCTGGATGGCCATGACCGATCATCGCAGCATTCTGGGCCGCGTGCAGAAATTCAAACCAAAGGACGATACGTGACCCGCGAGGTCAAATGGGGGCTTTGCGCCACGGCCAAAGCCTCGGCCACTGACGTCCTTCGCTTTGCCGCCTTTCATCTGAGCGCTGGGGCGCACCGGGTTCACATCTTTCTCGATGCGCCAAATCCAGATGCTTTTACCCACCTCAAGGCGCACCCGAAATGCCGCGTCACCCTTTGCGATGATACCTATTGGCGCAGGCGTGGCGGCAAACCACCCGTCAAACATCAGGTCAGACAGTCGCGCAACGCGACGCATTGCTATCAGCGCGCGGGTGATCTGGATTGGTTGATCCACATGGATGTCGATGAATTTCTGATCGCAGAAAAACCGCTTTGGCAGCATCTGTCCCAACTGCCCGAGACATGCGTGAGCGCGCGCATCCGCCCGATGGAAGCCTTGGCTCAATTGCAGCCCATCGGGGAAACCATGGCCTTCAAACGGTTTGTTCCCAACGGCCCCGACCGCCTGGCCACCGTCAAGGCGCTCTACCCGACCTACGGGCAGTATGTGAAAGGCGGGTTTCTGAGCCATGTTGCCGGCAAACTCTTTGTGCGCACCGGACGAAACGATGTCGAGGTGCGGATTCATAACATCTTTCAGTCGGACACAATGAACCCCGCGGAGGCCGCGTTAACTGATGTGGCCTTGGCCCATGTACATGCCGCCACCTGGGAAAGCTGGCGCGCCGCCTATGACTACCGCCATATCAAAGGCGCCTACCGAGCCGACCTCGCCCCAGCAGAATCAGGCGGCGTGACGTTGCACGACTTTCTCGCTCAGCTTGTGCAATCCCGGGACGATTCGGGGCTGCGTCATTTCTTTGACGAAGTCTGCGCCGATACACCCGATCATCGTGCCCGCCTTCAAGCCCATGACCTGCTGGCAGAGTACCGGCTTGACCTCGATACGCTTGTTAACCAGCATTTCCCTGATTTCACGGGCGGATAGCGCAATTATTTGACGCTGGTAACACTTGTTGATATGGACGCGGAGCATGTCGCGACAAAGGTCGCCACTTGGGCCATTCGGGCCGACATGAACGCTGCTGCGGGCCAAAATAGTGTCCGCCAAAACCGGACATATATGACCAAATTTACTGATTTGAATCTGAACCCCAAGGTTCTGAAAGCTGTTCAAGAAGCAGGCTATGAAACACCCACGCCCATTCAGGCGGGTGCGATCCCGCCTGCTCTGGAAGGCAAGGACGTGTTGGGCATCGCCCAGACCGGCACCGGGAAAACCGCCAGCTTCGTGCTGCCGATGATCACGGCCCTTGCGCGCGGACGCGCCCGGGCACGCATGCCGCGCAGCCTTGTGCTGTGCCCCACCCGCGAATTGGCCGCACAGGTCGCGGAGAATTTCGACACCTATTCCAAGCACCTCAAGCTGACCAAGGCGCTGCTGATCGGGGGCGTGTCGTTCAAGGAACAGGACACGCTGATCGACAAGGGTGTGGACGTTCTGATCGCGACGCCGGGCCGGTTGCTGGACCATTTCGAGCGCGGCAAACTGATCCTGTCGGACGTCAAGGTCATGGTGGTGGATGAGGCCGACCGCATGCTCGACATGGGCTTTATCCCGGATATCGAACGCATTTTCGGCCTCACGCCCTTCACCCGGCAGACACTGTTTTTCTCCGCCACCATGGCACCTGAAATCGAGCGGATCACCAATACGTTTCTTTCAGCACCTGAACGGATCGAGGTGGCGCGCCAGGCGACGACCGGCGAAAACATCACGCAGGGCGTTGTCATGTTCAAAGGCTCACGCAAGGACCGCGAACCGTCGGAAAAGCGCAAAGTGCTGCGCCGCATGATTGATGCCGAAGGCGACACATGCACCAATGCGATTGTCTTCTGCAACCGTAAGGTCGACGTGGATATCGTTGCAAAATCGCTGAAAAAATACGGCTATGACGCCGCCCCCATTCACGGCGATCTGGACCAGAGCCAGCGCACCCGCACGCTTGACGGCTTTCGCGACGGGACGCTGCGGTTTCTGGTGGCGTCGGACGTGGCCGCCCGTGGGCTCGATGTGCCGTCGGTCAGTCATGTATTCAACTTCGATGTGCCGAGCCATGCCGAAGATTACGTGCACCGCATTGGCCGCACCGGACGTGCCGGGCGCGACGGCAAGGCGATCATGATCTGCGTGCCGCGTGACGAGAGAAACCTTGCGGATATCGAACGGCTTGTGCAGCGCGAAATTCCCAGGCTCGACAACCCGCTCGCGGCGGAAAAAGCTGCCGACAAACCAGCGGATGCGGAGAAAGAGGACAAGCCCAAGCGCAGCCGAACGCGCAGCCGCAAGAAAGACGACGCCGCCCAGAAATCACCTGACGAGGCTCCGGCAGCGCAAAGCACGAGTGAAACAGCGGACGTGCAGGCTGCTCAAGAGCCTAAACGCAGCGCCCGCAGCCGCACATCGGGACGCGGCAAGCAGAGCAATGACCGCGGTGGCAACAAGGTTGTCGGCCTAGGCGATCACACGCCGGAATTTATTGGGCTGAGCTTCAAGGAACGCAGCGCCGGATAAGCAGGCTCAACTGAGCCTGCTCACCACGATTGTCACTTCCGGCTTGCGCCCGATTTCTTCCAGAGCGGAATTGCGCACGGTGCGTTTCAAACCCTCGTGAAGCTTATCATCATCCCGCAGGGTTTTTGCGCCGGCCCGCGCCAGCCACTGACCCAGATCGGCTTCGAGCACATCGACAAGCGATGCCTTGCTGGATCCGATCTCCGGCAACCCTTTGATTTCGCACCAGGGTTCCCCCAGAGGTTCGTCCTCGTCATCCAGAATGACCGTGACGACCACATGGCCGTTCAACGCCATCCGGATACGGTCCCGCACCACGCCATCCATTTGCCCGATCTGCACCGAGCCGTCGAGATAGGTGCGCCCGGTGTCGATATATTCCGCAATCGTCGGCTGATTGCCGGACAAATCCACCATCATACCGTTCACCGCCAGAACACCTGTCATCCCATTGCGGTTGGCAATCTTAACGTGCTCACGCAGATGCCGGTGCTCGCCGTGCATCGGGATCAGCACCTGCGGTTTCACAATTGAGGTCAGCCGTTCCAGATCAGGACCATTGGCGTGGCCCGATACGTGATACAGCCCGTCGCTGTCATCAACCACATCGACACCCTGCTCAGAAAAGGCGTTCATGATGCGGATGACACCCTTTTCATTGCCGGGGATCGTCTTGGAGGAGAAGAGAAAGAGATCGCCCTCTTTCATCTCCATTCCCTGATATTTGCCGCGTGACAATTGCGCCGAGGCTGCGCGTCGCTCGCCCTGCGAACCGGTGACCAGCAGCATCAGGTTTTCGCGCGGGATGGATTTGGCATCTTCGGGGGCGACGGTTGGCGGAAAATCAGTCAGAACGCCGGTTTCCACCGCCGCTTCGATCATGCGTTTCATCGCGCGCCCCATCAGCACGATGGAGCGACCTGCGCGCTCTCCGGCCTCTGCAAGCGTTTTGACCCGCGCGACGTTGGAGGCAAAGGTCGTGGCCACCACCATGCCTTTGGCCTTTTGCACCAGCTTGGTGATTTCCGGACCCAGGCTCGCCTCGGAGCGGCCCGGTTTTGGTGAAAACACATTGGTACTGTCACAGATCAGCGCCTTGACGCCGCCCTTGCTGACCTCGGCCCAGAGATCCGGGTCAAAGGGCTCACCGACCAACGGTGTCTCATCCAGCTTGAAATCCCCTGAGTGGATCACCCGGCCCTCTGGCGTGTCGATGATCAGCGAAGAGCTTTCCGGGATCGAATGCGAAATCGGCAGGAAGCCGACTGAGAACGGCCCGGCTGCAACCTTCTCCGGCCAGGCGGAAACCGTTGTCACGGCATCCTCGGGGTGGCCATGTTCCTCCATCTTGCGCCGCGCGATATTCGACGTGAAGGCGCGCGCATAGATCGGTGCCTTGAGCTTATCATATGTGTGGGCGATGGCGCCCACGTGATCTTCATGGGCGTGGGTGATGAACACCGCCTCGATCCGGTCACGCCGCTCCACCAGCCAGGCAATGTCCGGCATGATCACATCGACACCGGGGCTGGTGTCCATATCGGGGAAGGCGATGCCCAAATCAACCACGATCAGGCGTTCCTTGCCGGGGCGTCCATAGCCGTAAACATAGGCGTTCATGCCTATTTCGCCCGCCCCTCCGAGAGGCAGGTAGATCAGTCTTTCATTGCTCATGTGGTTAAGCGTTGTCCTTGTTAAACTTGTGGATCACGGTCAGACCGTGCGTTGTCAGATCGTCCTCGAAAGCGTCAAAAAGCGCTTCGGACTGCTGGAATAATGGGGCCAGCCCCCCCGTTGATATTACGCGCATCTCTCGATCACGCTCTGCCTTGATCCGGGCACATATCTCACGCACCAGCCCGACATAACCCCAAAAAACGCCCGACTGCATGCAAGTGACCGTGTTTGTGCCGATCACCGCCTGCGGTTTGGAAATATCGACGTGCGGCAGGGCGGCAGCGGCTTGATGCAGCGCCTCAAGGCTGAGGTTCACACCAGGCGCGATGACCCCGCCGATGTACGCCCCATCGCTATCGACCACGTCGAATGTGGTGGCGGTGCCGAAATCGACCATGATCAGATCGCCGCCGTATAGATCATGCCCTGCGACGGTGTTGACCAGCCGGTCGGGGCCCACTTGCGTGCCCTGATCGACGCGCACATCGACGGGTAACAGACAGTCGGGTTTGCCCACCACAAGCGGGCGCGTGCTGAAATATCTGTCCGCCAGAACCCGCAGGTTGAAGACCACGCGCGGCACGGTGGAGGAGATGATCATATCGGTGATCTGCGCCTCGATGCCCTGCAGGCGCATCAGCGTGCTCAGCCAGACGTAATACTGATCCGCCGTGCGCTGCCATTCGGTCGAGGTCCGCCAGGAGGCCAGAAACTGCTGCCCGTCCCAGATCGCAAAGACCGTGTTCGTGTTCCCGCAATCAATTGCCAATAGCATGGCTTGCCTCCCTCATGGGCTTTGAAAAAACACATCCGCCGCCGCGATGGCGCGCAAACCGCGCGCGGTGCGCAGCATCAGGTTACCATCGCGGTCGATGTCCTCAAAGGTGCCGGAAATCTCTTCGCGCCCGGTTCGCGCCAGGACCCGTTGGCCAAGCCGTGCCGCATGGGCAAGCCAGGCGGTTCGGATTGGCGCAAACCCGTAGGTGACAAACTGCGTCTCCAGCGCTGCGTAATGCGTGGCGAGGATGTCAAGAAAAGACTCCGGTGTGATGTCATGGCCGGTCTCACCGCGTAAGGACACCGGGCGCAACGCGCCCTGCTCGACCTCATCGGCACCGGGCGCATGGCGCAGGTTCACGCCCACCCCGATGGCCAGAGGCCCCATCTGCCCGCCCTGACCGACGCTTTCCAGCAGGATACCGGCCAGTTTACCGCCCCGCAACAACACATCATTGGGCCATTTCAGCGCAAAATCATCCGGGTTCGCCGTCACATCCACAAGCGCCCGATAGAGCGCCAATGACATCACGAAGGACCGCAGCACCGCGACGCCGGGGGGTTCCTGCGGGCGTAGCAGCAGGGTTGCGGCAAAATTTCCAGCGGGCATGCTCCATGCTCGCCCGCGCCGTCCCCGTGCCGCCGTCTGTGCATGGGCCAGCACCCAGAAAGCACCGGGCGTGTCGCGCGCGCGCCGCACGGCTTCGTCCAGCGTGGACCCGACGCTGGGCAGCACAATGCGCCCATATCCCTCAGGCCAGGTGCTCATGATGCGGTGACCCGCTGAGGCACTGGCCCGGTGGGGCGCTTGGCAGGACCCGTCACGCCCCTGCTCAGTTGAGCAGGGTCTCGGCTGCGGCGGCAGCGGCGGTCTCGACCCCGAACATATTGGCAATGCCCAGAACCATGATGGCAGCAGAGGCCATCAGGAACCCCCAGAGCACGGTGTTCGACCCGCCGCTGTCGAGCCCCTCTTTGCTCTCATCGCCGAAATACATGAAAAAGACGATGCGCAGATAATAGTAAGCACCGATCACCGAGGCCACGACCCCCGCGATGGCCAGCCAGGCCAGACCGGCCTCATAGGCGGCACGCAGCACGTAGAACTTGCCGAAAAAGCCCAGCATCGGCGGCACGCCGGCAAGGCTGAAAAGCAGTACCAACATGGCCAGCGCCTTGCCCGGTTCACGCTTGGCATACATGTTCAGCGAGGCGATATCGGTGACCGGCTGGCCGTCTTTCTCCATCATCAGGATGAAGGCAAAGGTGCCGATGTTCATGGTCACATAGATCGCCATATAGATCAGCATCGCCTGCACACCGAGAACGGTGCCTGCCGCCAGACCCATCAGCGCATAGCCCATATGGGCAATCGAGGAAAAGGCCATCAGGCGTTTGATGTTGCTCTGGCCAATCGCCGCCACGGCACCGAGGAACATCGACAGCACCGACAGCAGTGCGACGATCTGGCTCCAGTCGCTGACCGCATTGCCGAAGGCGTCATGCAGCACCCGCGCAAACAGCCCCATGGCCGCCACTTTGGGCGCGGTAGCGAAAAAGGCGGTAACCGGCGTGGGCGAGCCTTCATAGACATCGGGCGTCCACATGTGGAACGGCACGGCGGAGACCTTGAACGCCATGCCCGAGATCAGGAAGACCAGACCAAAGAGCAATCCGACCGAAACCTCGCCATGCTGGGCGGTTTCAATGATGCCCGAGAAGAGTGTTGTGCCCGCGTAGCCATAAACCAGCGACGCGCCATAAAGCAGTAGGCCAGAAGACAGCGCGCCCAGCACGAAGTATTTCAGACCCGCTTCCGTTGATTTCACAGAGTCGCGGCGCAGCGAGGCCACCACGTAAAGCGCCAGCGATTGCAGTTCCAACCCCATATAAAGCGCCATCAGATCCCCGGCGGAGACCATCACCATCATGCCAACCGCGCTCAGCGCCACCAGCAGAGGGTATTCGAACCGCAACAGATCGCGCGATTTCATATAGGCCTCTGACATGATCAGCACGGCAGCAGCCGACAGCAGGATCGTCACCTTGGCAAAACGCGCAAACCCGTCGAGCACCAGCATGCCGTTGAAGGCTGTGGCCGTCCCCTCGCCGGTGGTTGCGATCCACAGACCCAATGCGGCCATCACGGCAGCCGTCATCCAGATCAGCGTCGGCGCCAGCCCGTCCTTGCTGGTGTAGACCGCCACGATCAGCATGCCCATGGCATATAGCGCCAGCAAGATTTCCGGCAGAACAAGTGTCAAATCAGCGGATACCATGTTGTCCGTCCTTTAGTTTGACGCGAGCTGTGACGCAGCCTCAGCCGCCGTCAATGCCGTGTCGTAATTGCCAACCAGAGCCGCAACCGCCGGGCCGGTGATGTCCAGCACCAGCGCGGGGTAGACGCCCAAAAGCAGCGTCATCGCCACCAGCGGTGCAAATATCCAGCGTTCCCGCGAGGTCATGTCCGAGATCGAGCGCAGGCTTTCCTTGATCAGATCACCCATGACCACGCGGCGGTAGAGCCAGAGCGCATAGGCCGCCGAGAGGATCACACCGGTGGTGGCCACTGCCGCAACCCATGTATTGACCTGGAAAACCGCCATCAGCGTCAGGAATTCACCGACAAAGCCGGAAGTGCCCGGCAGCCCAACGTTCGCCATCGTAAACAGCATGAAGATCAGCGCATAAGCCGGCATCCGGTTCACCAGCCCGCCATAGGCGTCGATGTCGCGGGTATGCATGCGGTCGTAAATCACGCCAACGCAGAGAAAGAGCGCGCCGGAGATAAAGCCGTGGCTGATCATCTGGAAAATCGCCCCATCCACGCCCTGCTGATTGGCCGCGAAAATCCCCATGGTAACAAAACCCATATGCGCGACCGAAGAATAGGCAATGAGCTTTTTCATGTCTTCCTGCACCAGAGCGACCAGCGAGGTGTAGACAATCGCAATGGCCGACATCCACAAGACCAGCGGCGTCATCACTTCGGAGCCCACAGGGAACATCGGCAAGGAGAACCGCAGGAAGCCATAGCCGCCCATTTTGAGCAGGATCGCCGCCAGAACGACCGATCCGGCTGTGGGGGCCTGAACGTGGGCATCGGGCAACCATGTGTGCACCGGCCACATCGGCATCTTGACGGCAAAGCTGGCGAAGAAGGCCAGAAACAGCAGGGTTTGCAGACCGCCCACAACCGTGACGCCCGCGACCGAGAAGGTCTCATACGCGAACTGGTGTTTCAGCAGCACCTCGATGTCCGTCGTACCCGCATCCGCGAACATGCCCACCATCGCCACCAGCATCAGCACCGAGCCGAGGAAGGTGTAGAGGAAGAACTTGAAGCTGGCGTAGATGCGGTTGGCCCCGCCCCAGATGCCGATGATCAGGAACATCGGGATCAGCCCCGCCTCAAAGAAGAGGTAAAAGAGCACCAAATCCAGCGCCATGAAGACGCCCAGCATCAGCGTTTCCAGCATCAGGAAGGCGATCATATATTCCTTGACGCGCTCGGTCACATTCCAGGACGCGGCAATCACCAGCGGCATCATGAAAGTGGTCAGCATCACGAAAAGCACCGAAATGCCATCGACGCCCATTTTGTATTGCAGCCCCAGCAACCATGGCGCTTGCTCAACGAACTGAAAGCCGGTGTCGTTGGGATCGAACTCCGCGAGGATAAACAGCGACACCAGGAAGGTCATGGTTGTGGCCGCGATGGCCAGCCACTTGGCGTTCCGGTTTGCCGCCTCGTCGTCACCGCGCAGGAATACCGCGAGGATCAACGCCGCACCCGCCGGGATGAAGGTTACAATCGACAGAAGATTATCCATCAGTGCGCTCCTCCGCCGATTGACATCCACGTCACCAGCACCGCAATGCCGATCACCATGGCAAAGGCATAGGTAAAGATGTAGCCCGATTGCGCGCGCCCCGCGAGCCGGGTGAAGAAGGGAATGATCCCCATCGCCACGCCGTTGAGGCCCCCATCGATCACGTCGCCATCGCCTCGTTTCCACAGGAAGCTGCCGATCCATTTGGCCGGGCCCACAAAGACCACGTTGTAAAGCTCGTCAAAATACCATTTGTTCTTGAGGAACAGGTATAGGGGCCGCTGGTTTTCGGCCAGACGCGCCGGCAGAGTCGGGTTCCAGATGTAGAACCACATGGCCATCAGGAAACCGCCCAGCATGGCCACGAAAGGCGACACTTTCACCCATTTCGGGGCGGCGTGGGCATCATCCAGCACAGTATTGTCCGGCCCCATGTAAATGGCCCCTTCGCCGGGTGCGCCGGAGAAGACATAGTGGTGTTCCTTCTCACCGCCCTTGGCCTTGTCATCGCCATGGGCGGCGTCATCGCCGTGGCCGTCGTCTTCGGACTTGGCGGCATGATCCTCCCCGTGCGCGTCGCCATGGGCACCCGCTTCCGCATAAGGCACACCATAGAATTTCGCCACTTTGTCAGTGTGACCAAAGAAGCTGCCATACCAGACCATCCCGGCAAAAACGGAGCCAACCGCGAGAACACCCAGCGGGATCAGCATGGTCATCGGGCTTTCATGGGCATGATCATGGGTATGTTTGTCCCCACGCGGCGTCCCGTAGAAGGTCAGAAAAATCAGCCGCCAGCTATAGAAGGACGTCATCGCGGCGGCCGCAACCAGCAGCCAGAACGCATAACCGGTGCCCCCTGCAAAGGCGCTTTCGATGATCGCATCCTTGCTGAGGAACCCTGCAAAGCCGATATGGGTCAGCGGAATGCCGACGCCGGTGATGGCCAGCGTCCCGATCATCATCGCCGCAAAGGTATAGGGGATTTTCTTGCGCAACCCGCCATAGTTGGTCATGTCCTGCTCGTGATGCATCGCGTGGATCACCGAACCGGCGCCAAGGAAAAGCATGGCCTTGAAGAACGCATGGGTGAAGAGATGGAACATCGCGGCTGAATACATGCCCACACCCGCAGCCACGAACATATAACCAAGCTGCGAGCAGGTCGAATAGGCGATCACGCGTTTGATGTCAGTCTGCACCAGCCCCACGGTAGCGGCAAAGAAGGCCGTGGTGGCCCCGAGGAAGGTGATGAAGGCGGTCGCCTCAGGTGCGAATTCCATCAGCGGGGACATGCGGCACACCAGGAAAACGCCCGCTGTCACCATGGTCGCCGCATGGATCAACGCGGACACCGGTGTTGGGCCTTCCATCGCGTCCGGCAACCAGGTGTGCAGGATCAGCTGCGCCGATTTGCCCATCGCGCCGATAAAGAGCAGCATCGCCACCAGATTGGCCGCGTTCCACTCCGACCACAGGAAGGTCAGCTGCGTTTCTGCAAGATCGGGGGCGGCCGCGAATATGTCGTCGAAACGGATACTGTCGGTCAGGAAGAACAGCGCGAAAATCCCCAGCGCAAAGCCGAAATCACCCACCCGGTTGACCACAAAGGCCTTGATGGCGGCGGCGTTGGCGGAGGGTTTGCGGTAATAGAACCCGATCAGCAGGTAGGAGGCGACGCCCACACCTTCCCAGCCAAAGAACATCTGCACGAGGTTATCGGCTGTCACCAGCATCAGCATCGCAAAGGTAAAGAACGACAGATAAGCAAAGAAGCGCGGCTTGTAGCTTTCACCCTCTTTCCACTGCGGATCATGATCCATGTAGCCAAAGGAATAGAGGTGCACGAGGCTCGAAACGGTTGTGATCACGATCAGCATGATCGCCGTCAAACGGTCCAGTCGGATCGACCAATCCGTGCTGAGCGTGCCGCTTTCGATAAACCGCAGGATCTGGATCTGCTCGGTGGTGCCGTCAAAGGTCAGAAAGACCAGCCAGCTCAGGATCGCCGAGACAAAGAGCAACGAGGTAGCGATCCACATGGCCGCCGTTTCACCAAACAGACGCCAGCCGAATCCACAGAGCAGCGCGCCAACCAGAGGGGCAAAGAGGATGATGGTTTCCATGATTGCTTAGCCCTTCATCACGTTGACGTCTTCCACGGCGATGGTGCCGCGGTTGCGGAAGAAACAGACCAGAATGGCCAGACCAATCGCCGCCTCTGCCGCCGCCACGGTCAGCACGAAGAGCGTGAACACCTGCCCTACCAGATCACCGAGGAAGCTGGAGAAAGCCACCAGATTGATGTTCACCGCCAGCAGCATCAATTCGATGCTCATCAGCAGGATGATGATGTTCTTGCGGTTGAGAAACAGCCCGAAGATGCCAATGACAAAAAGCGTCGCCGCCACTGTCAGGTAATGTTCAAGTCCGATCATTTCTGTTCACCTTTGGTATTTCGAGGCGTGGGTATCTTTATGGTTGCGGGTTGTCCTACCTGGCCGGTCGGAAGTGCCGCACCGCGCGGAGGCAACATCGACAAGATGCCCCGCTTGAGGCTTTTGCCGAAGGACCGTTCAATGAAGCGATATACAAAGAACGAAGCCACCAATACTGCGACCAGCATCGTTGCGGAGGCTGCCGGCGCGCCAATGTAGCGGCTCATGAAATCGATACAGATGTAGCCTACCGCCTGATGCAGCAGGTACAATGGATAGCTCATCCCCCCCAGCAGGATCGCAAACGGGCCGAAGTGTTCGGGAACCGTGACGTTCTCTGCAAAAATGACCAGCGCCAGGGATACTGCCACGACAATCGTCA
Source organism: Roseobacter sp. EG26 (assembly GCF_049830555.1). NCBI lineage: Bacteria > Pseudomonadati > Pseudomonadota > Alphaproteobacteria > Rhodobacterales > Roseobacteraceae > Roseobacter > Roseobacter sp. EG26. The sequence goes on along the minus strand of NZ_JBNBLH010000001.1, from coordinate 475,782 downwards.
TGCCCCATATCGCAACCTGCGATACATCCAGCATGTCATATCGGCCGAAATCGAAGTAGCCGCCATGCACGGCAGCAACAAAATGCAGCGCCAACATGCCCTTCAGATAGGTGGTCCATCCTTCATCACGTCTGCGAAACAGGATCACCCCCAATGCGAAGAAGGGTGCATAGGGAAAGAGCACATAAGCGGCAAATTCCGTGTCCAGCCCCAAGAGTACCAGACCAGCGCCCAAAAAAACAAAGAGCGTCAGCATTTCCAGAACCCGGTCAATGCTGCCTGCCAAAATCAACAACATCACGAAGCTGTAAAACCGCAACTCATAGACGATCGACCAGTAAGCAGGGTCGATCATCTTGCCGCCCCCAAGCATGGGCAGAAATGCCAGCGATTTCAGGCTGGTCATGATCAACAGACTATTGTTCATGCCGCCGGAGGCAAAAAAGATAAAGCCGGTCATAAGGGTGCAGCAGAACAACGCCGGATATAATCTGCTGACACGTGACGCGAAAAACTGACTGGCGGTTTTACCGACAGAAGAGAGCGAAATCACGTAACCGCTGATAATGAAAAACGCAGCAACGGCATAGCCGCCGTACACCAGATGGCTTGTCCAGAAGAGCTCCCCCGGAACGACACCAACCGCCGGACCAACATAGAAGTAATGGTAGACCACGACGCAACCAGCCAGAAGGAAGCGCAAGTACTCAATCCCGAACAAGCGGTTTTGTTGATGATCTGTGCCTGACGTCAAAGCCCCTGCCCCGGTTTTACGTCCTTAAGCTCCATTGCAACAGCCGGGTCACGCATCATCTGGGCGACCACATCCTGGCGTTTGACATCAGAGCGGTGCCGCAGGGTCAGCACAATCGCGCCGATCATCGCCACCAGCAGGATCAGGCCCGCAAGCTGGAAGAGCAGGAAATACTGGTCATAAAGGATCAGCCCCAGCGCTTCGGTATTGTGCCGGTCCACGGGCACCACCTGCGCGCGCAGCCCTTCAGCGGCAGCGTTGCTTTCCCAGGCCCCAAAGGCCATGACGAACTGCATCAGGATCACCAGCCCGATCAGCAGCGCCAGCGGCATGTATTTCGCCATCTCCGCCTTGAGTTCGGCGAAATCCACGTCCAGCATCATCACTACAAACAAAAACAGCACGGCCACGGCGCCCACGTAGACGATGATCAGGAGCATGGCGACGAATTCCGCGCCCAACAGCACAAAAAGCCCCGCCGAGGACAAAAACGCAAGGATCAGCCAGAGCACGGAATGCACCGGGTTGCGGCTGACCACTGTGAAAAGCCCCCCGGCGATCACGCTGAGGGCAAACAGGTAAAAGGCAAAAACCGTCATTCCTTGTCCTTCTCTTCGTCCAATACCTGCTGCGCCAATTCCAGCGCGCGGGTCATGGCAGGCAGCCCTGCAAACATCGACATCTGCCCGATCGTCTCGACAATATGCTGCTCTGTGGCCCCGGCCTCCAGCGCGTGACGCACCGCCTGCCGGAAGGCCACGTCGTTCTGAGCGCCCTGCATGGTCAGCCCCGCCAGCGTCAGCAGCATCCGGGTGCGCGCGTCCAGCGAGCCTTCGTTCAGCGCGTTCCCGAACATCATTTCCATCATGTCCTTGGGCATTGTGCCCATCATCTTCTCAAAACCCTTGGGCGAAAACGCCTCCATCGCCGGAAAGCTCTTCGCCATTTCCTGCGCCTGTTCCATCATCGCGGCAAAGGGGTTGGCCCCTTCAAACGGGTTCTTGGGATCACTCATCGGTAGGGCGCGTCCAGTTCAAGGTTGCGGGCGATCTCGGCTTCCCAGCGCTCGCCATTGGCCAGAAGCTTGTCCTTGTCATAGAACAGCTCTTCGCGGGTCTCGGTGGAAAACTCGAAATTTGGTCCTTCGACAATCGCGTCCACCGGGCAGGCTTCCTGACAGAAACCGCAGTAGATGCATTTGGTCATATCGATGTCGTAGCGCGTGGTGCGGCGGCTGCCGTCGTCGCGGGGCTCCGCATCAATGGTGATGGCCTGTGCCGGGCAGATCGCTTCGCAAAGCTTGCAGGCAATGCAGCGTTCTTCGCCATTGGGATAGCGTCTGAGCGCATGCTCCCCCCGAAAGCGCGGGCTGAGCGGCCCCTTCTCATGCGGGTAGTTCACCGTCGCCTTTGGGGCAAAGAAATACTTCAACCCCAGTTTCATGCCGACCCAGAAATCCTGCAACAGGAAGTATTTCGCGGCGCGGGTGTAGTCGATCTGTGTCATGTCAGCCTCCCATTCCCCAGCGCGCGTATGCGCCCCAGAACCAGTCAAATTTCGCCGCAAAGGCCACAAAGACCACCCAGGCGAGCGAGAACGGCAGGAAGACTTTCCAGCCCAGTCGCATCAACTGGTCATAGCGGTAGCGCGGGGTGATGGCCTTGACCATCGCAAAGAGGAAGAAGAAGAACGCCATCTTTGCAATCATCCACAGCACACCGTCTGGCAGGCCGGGGATCGGCGACAGCCAGCCGCCGAAGAACAGCAGCGAAGTCAGCGCGCACATCAGGAAGATGGCGATATATTCGCCCGCCATAAACAGCAGGAACGGTGTCGAGGAATATTCCACCTGATAGCCTGCAACCAGTTCGCTCTCCGCTTCGGGCAGATCGAAAGGCGGGCGGTTGGTCTCTGCCAGGCAGGAGATGAAGAACAGGAACACCATGGGCAGATGCGGCAGCCAGTACCACGAGAAGAACGCGTAGTTGCCGTCCTGTGCGGCCACGATGCTGCCGAAATTCATCGACCCCGTGGAGATGATCACCCCGATGATGATCAGGCCCAGTGACACCTCATAGGAAATCATCTGCGCGGCCGAGCGCAAGGAGCCCAGAAACGGGTATTTGGAATTCGACGCCCAGCCGCCCATGATCACGCCGTAGACCTCCAGTGAGGAAATCGCCAGGACGAAGAGGATGGCGACGTTGATGTCGCTGAGCACCCAGCCGTCGTTGAACGGGATCACCGCCCAGGCGATCATCGCCAGCACGAAACTGGTCATCGGTGCCAGCATGAAGACGGTCTTGTCGGCCCCCGCCGGAACCACCACTTCCTTGACTACATATTTCAGCGCATCGGCCACGGTTTGCAAAAGCCCGAAGGCCCCCACCACGTTGGGTCCGCGGCGCATCTGGACGGCGGCCCAGATCTTGCGGTCGCCATAGACCAGAAACAACAGCGAAATCATCACGAAGGCCACGACCGCCAGCACCTGTGCCAGGATCAGGACGGCGATGCCGCCGGGGGTGGTAAAGAAGTCAGCCATAGGTCCTCACACCGTCGGTATTCCAGTTTCCTTACAGGCCGCCACGGTGACTTCTGCGTCAATTGTAGCTAGCCCGTCAGGTAGGGTTGGCGAGATCGTGTAAACAGCATCTGCGGCCCACACGCCACCCTCTTCGGTCACATTTGTACGCAAATGTCGGGCAAATCCGTAGCCCTGGGTCAAAGCGAATTGCGCAACCGCGCATGTTGCGTAGCGCTGCACATTGGCAGGCACGCGCGCTTTGGTCATGGCCACATTAACCTGCACCAGATCCTCACCCAGCAATTTGCTCTCCGCCCCCAGGTATTCGGGAATGAAATCCTCGGCCACCGGCACGGGCGGTGCGCAGGCCGCAAGGGCCAGAGGGGATATGAGCGCGATGGGCTTCATTCCGCCGCAAGTGCCCCGTCGCGGCGTGCTTTTGCATTGGCCGACAACTCCGCCATCAGTTGACTGGCGCGTGCGATGGGATTGGTCAGATAGAAATCAACAATGGCCTGTTTGAACGCGGTGCTGGCCATCTTGCCCGGCTCCAGCGGGTCGAGCGCATATTCCTGCACCTCGTCGATCTTGCCCAGATGCGGCGCATGATCCACCAGCGCCTGACGCAACTGGGCAATACTGTCATAGGGCAATTGCGCCCCGGTCTCCGCCGAAAGTGCCCGCAGAATGGCCCAGTTTTCCTTGGCCTCGCCCGGGGCAAACCCCGCGCGCAAGGCAAGCTGCGGCCGCCCTTCGGTATTCACAAAAAGCCCCGGCTCTTCGGTATAGGCCGCTCCGGGCAGGATGATGTCAGCCCGATGCGCCCCCCGGTCGCCGTGGCTGCCCTGATAAATGACGAAAGGCCCGGCTTCGATCTCGATCTCATCGGCGCCGAGGTTGTAGATCACATCTGCCTTGGACACCGCCGCCATGCCGCCTTCGTTTGTCGCGCCCACATCCAGCGCGCCGACCCGCGACGCCGCCGTGTGCAGCACCATGAAGGTCGATTTCGTCGATTCCGCCAGTGCCATGGCGGCGGCCAGCACCGCTTCACCATCCTCGCGCTGCAACGCGCCCTGCCCGATCACAATCACCGAAGGCTTTTCGGCAACATTTGAATGATCACGGCCCAAAAGCTCGGTCAGCGTATCAGGGCCCGTGCCCAGATGGTTGTATTCATAGGTAAGGTCGACTGCTTCCCCGACCACGCCGACATTCGCGCCCTTTGTCCAGGCTTTGCGAATGCGGGCGTTGAGCACCGGTGCCTCAACCGCCGGGTTCGAGCCGATCAACATGATGGCCTGCGCCGCATCAAGATCGTCGATCCGTGCCGTCCCCGCATAGGCGGACCGGTTCCAGGCGGGCAATCGCGCCCCATCGGTGCGGCATTCAACCACGCCACCGCGCCCCTCGATCAATTGCTTGAGCGCAAACACCGCCTCCACCGGAGCGAGATCGCCCACGATGCCAGCGACGGATTTGCCTTCCATCGCCTTTGCCGCGGCCGCCAGCGCTTCGGGCCAGGAGGCAGGCCGCAGCTTGCCGTTTTCGCGGATGTAGGGTTTATCGAGCCTCTGGCGGCGCAACCCATCCCAGACAAAACGCGTCTTGTCCGAAATCCATTCCTCGTTCACGCCGTCATGGTTGCGCGGCAGGAAGCGCATGACTTCGCGGCCCTTGGTGTCCACGCGGATGCTGGCACCAAGCGCGTCCATCACGTCGATGCTCTCGGTTTTCGTCAGCTCCCAGGGCCGCGCCGTAAAGGCGTAAGGCTTTGAAACCAAAGCGCCCACCGGGCAGAGGTCAATGATATTGCCCTGCAAATTCGAATCCAATGTCTGGCCCAGATAGGAGGTGATCTCTGCATCCTCGCCGCGCCCGGTTTGGCCCATCTGGTGAATGCCCGCCACTTCGGTGGTGAAGCGCACACAGCGTGTGCAGGAAATGCAACGCGTCATATGGGTTTCCACCAGCGGCCCCAGATCGAGGTCTTCGGTCGCGCGTTTCGGTTCGCGGTAGCGGCTGAAATCGACACCGTAGGCCATCGCCTGGTCCTGTAGGTCGCATTCCCCGCCCTGATCGCAGATCGGGCAATCCAGCGGGTGGTTGATGAGCAGAAATTCCATCACCCCTTCGCGCGCCTTCTTGACCATGGGGGAGTTGGTCTTCACCACCGGCGGCTGGCCTTCGGGACCGGGGCGCAGATCGCGCACCTGCATGGCACAGCTTGCCGCCGGTTTGGGCGGGCCACCGACGACCTCGACCAAACACATGCGGCAGTTGCCAGCGATGGTCAGACGCTCGTGGTAACAAAAGCGCGGCACTTCGATACCTGCCACTTCGCAGGCCTGGATCAGCGTCATCGCGCCCTCCACCTCGATTTCCTGCCCATCAATAATGACTTTGCGTAAGTCGCTCATATCATTTGCCTTTACCCATCACTGCGCAGTTGCGCATCGGTTCCTCGCGGCGCGGTGCCGCGCCCTGTCATTTCTCACGCAACAGCACGCCAATGGTGCTGTTGCGTGCAATTTCCGCTTTGCCGAGCGCACAATACCCGGCCTCATCCACTTTCAGCCCCTGCGCTGCCATGTAATCAGCCGCCCGGGTCCGCAAGCGGTCCTTTTCAACGTCCGAGTCCACATGGGCGTCAATTTCCTTCTTGGTATACCCCAAGGCTTCGGCCTGTGCATTCAGATCCTGCAAGGCCCCCAGCGCCCGGAATATCCGTGCGGAGATCACCGGGCAGTTTTTGCGGATCTGATCCGCCAGCCCAATCGCAAAAAGCCCGTCATCAATGGATTTGACCTCCCGCAGGGGCGGGTTGGCCGCTGCAACACCGGTCACAAAAACAGCGCCCGCCGTGACCATGGTCATAATCATCTTCCGCATATCCATTCTCCCACCAAAGGCAGCATGCCTTATCTGCCCTCCGATCTGGGGGGCGCGCGAGCTGCTATTCAATATCAGCCGCCGCCACGATGGGGCTTTCGCCGGATATGCCTGCACGACACTCACAGAGGGCAGGCCCCCTGCAGTGTCAGGGTGTCGTCGGAAATCGGCAGGGTTTCGTCCGCATCATCCGGCCCCACGACCCATTGAATGGCCGAACTGCCGTATTCATTCACACAATAGACGGTCGCCTCGTAGCGCGCCGCCTCCTTGGCCCCCAGCAGCGAGGCCGAAACCGGACGTGCTGTCACCTGAAACTTGTGACGTTCATCCAGATCGCTCAAACGCGTGCGATAAAACTGGCCATCAAACCGAATCTCGTCGGCATCACTGCCGCACCCGGCAACAAATCCGGCGGCCAACATCAGACAAACAAGTTTCTTCATACCATTCACTCCGCGGCCACCGGCGCGCATCTGCCCGCGCGCCACTGGCTTGCTTCTTTCAGATGCGACCAGCCAAAAGCATGATCGCAGTCACCATGGGTTTTGAGATGCACCAGCCGGTCCAGCGCTTCTGCAAGCGTCGGTTCATGGCCTTCAGGCACCCACCACATCACGAAATGCATCTCTCCCAGCACTTCGAACCATTCCTGGCGGCGCTCGTAAAACTGCTTGTGGATGGTGCCCCAGACGAATTTCTCCAGCGTCTCCACGCTCTCCCAGACCGTAAGGTTAGCGACATATTGCGGATCACCATCGATCTTGGCATCGGTGTTGCCCGTGCCTGGCTCTCCTGAGCCTTCCATCATCCACACGAAACCGGGCATACGCTTACCCAGCCCGTTGATCCGATCAAGGTTTGCCATGAACTCCGCCACGCGCGGATCATCCGTCGGCGCGATCAGGCGGCCAACGTTGAGTTCGGCGAGGTGGTATCTATTGACCATCAATTTTACTCCCGGACCAAAAACTGGCCGATAGTATCGTTCTTTCCAGCAACGTTTCGAGCGAATGAGCAAACCGCAGAGCTGTTATTATCGTTTACCCCGCGTTCATCTAGTATTCTTGCTTTCTCCTGCTGAATCCAAACTGTTTGCCCGTAAAACAATAGCTTTCGCATTTTGTTTTTTCGCAACCCTTGCTTCTTCAAGACCTCCGTTGCGGACAACACAAATCCTTGATAATCTTCGGGGCCAAAAGAACCAACACCGTTACATTCTTGTTGCATTTCATAAGCTGCAGCCACCTGTCCAACTGCCGTGCCATAGGGATCGTTGCCGGCAGCAGTCACGATTGTTCCGACACCTATTGCGACAAAAAGCGAAAGAAAGACGCCAGATAATTTCATCATAGCCCCCATCACTCCGCCGCCACAGCGCTCACGCGCCCTGTCCGTTTGTGTTTGATCCGGTCCTCGATCTCGTCGCGGAAGTGCCGGATCAACCCCTGAATGGGCCAGGCGGCCGCATCGCCAAGCGCGCAGATCGTGTGGCCCTCGACCTGTTTGGTCACATCCAGCAGCATGTCGATCTCTTCGGGTTCCGCTTCGCCGGTGACCAGACGGTCCATCACGCGCATCATCCAGCCGGTGCCTTCGCGGCAGGGCGTGCATTGGCCGCAGCTTTCGTGCTTGTAGAATTTTGACAGCCGCCAGATCGCCTTGATCACATCCGTCGAGTTATCCATCACGATCACCGCCGCCGTGCCGAGGCCGGAGCGTTGTTCGCGCAGATAATCGAAATCCATGATCGCGTCTTTCATCTGTGCGCCGGGGATCATCGGCACGGATGAGCCGCCGGGGATCACCGCCTTGAGATTGTCCCAGCCGCCGCGAATGCCGCCGCAATGGGTCTCGATCAACTCCTCAAAGGTAATCGACATCGCCTCCTCAACCACACAGGGGTTGTTCACGTGACCGCTGATCGCAAAAAGCTTGGTGCCTGCGTTGTTGGCCCGCCCGAAACCCGCAAACCATTCCGGCCCGCGCCGCAGGATGGTCGGCACAACGGCAATGCTCTCCACGTTATTCACCGTGGTCGGACAGCCATAAAGACCCGCCCCCGCCGGGAAGGGCGGTTTCATGCGCGGCATGCCCTTTTTGCCCTCCAGGCTTTCGAGCAGCGCCGTTTCCTCGCCGCAGATATAGGCCCCCGCGCCGTGATGCAGATAAAGGTCGAAATCCCAGCCCGACCCGGCGGCGTTCTTGCCAATCAGCCCCGCGTCATAGGCCTCATCAATAGCGCGTTGCAGCGCCTCTTTCTCGCGGATGTATTCACCGCGAATGTAGATGTAACAGGCATGCGCATTCATCGCGAAGCTGGCGATCAGACAGCCCTCCACCAGCGTATGCGGGTCATGGCGCATGATCTCGCGGTCCTTGCAGGTGCCCGGCTCGGATTCGTCCGCATTGACCACCAGATAGGCAGGCCGCCCGTCGCTTTCCTTGGGCATGAAGGACCATTTCAGACCGGTCGGAAAACCCGCGCCACCCCGCCCGCGCAGACCGGAGGCTTTCATCTGATCGACGATCCAGTCGCGCCCCTTCTTGATGATCCCGGCCGTGCCGTCCCAATGGCCACGCGCCTGCGCACCCTTCAGCGTGCGGTCATGCATGCCGTAGATATTGGTAAAGATCCGGTCCTTGTCCGTGAGCATATTGCTCCCCTTCTACTCGTTGCCGCGCTGCGCCTTGCGCGCGCGCCGTATTTGTAATGACACGATCAGCGCCCAGAAAAGCCCGGCCAGTGCTGCGAAATCAAATAGAAACGCATAGCGCCCGGGCAGGCCCAGCTTTGGCCCGAGCCAGAGCGCCAGCAACCACAGACCCATGGTCACCACGATCACAATGCTCACCAGCCGCCCCTTGGCGGCCAGGGCGGCTTGCTGTGATTGTCTGTCCTGATGTTGCGCACTCATTGCGGTTGCCCGCCCTTCTCTTCAGTTTGTTTCCTGCTGCACAGGTGTCCTAGTCGCCCTTGGCCAGCGCCTTGGCCTGACCGACCCAGTCGTCGCGTTCGATCCGGCCCTTGAACCGCAGACGGGCATCCACCCATTCAATGTCTTTCTTTTTCAGCTTGGCCACCTGATCGAAATGCCAGATGCCGAGGCTGTTGAGCGTCTCTTCCAGCTTCGGCCCAACGCCGCTGATCTGTTTAAGATCATCCGCACCGCCGTCCCGTGGCGCGTCGGAAAACGCTGCCGGGCGCGCGTCTGCTGCTGCGGCCTTCGGGGCAGCGGCTTTCTTGGCAGCGGGCTTTTTCGCAGGTTTCTTGGCTGCCGCCTTGGGCGCGGCTGCCTTCTTGGCAACCGGTGCCGCAGATGCTTCAGCTGCCGCGGATTTCTCTGCTGTGTCGGCCTCGGCGGGTTTTTCAGCCTGCGGTGTAGCAGCGGCGGCAGGTTTAGGCGTCTCTGCCGGTTCTGATGGCTTCAGCTCCACCGTGTTCGGCGCAGGCAACGGGCGGGTCATGATCCAACTGATCACGCCACCGACAACGACGAAGACCACAAATCCCGCAAAAGCACCCTGCATGAAGCTCCAGCCGCCCAAGACCCATAGCATAATGGCTGCCACCGCGCCGGCCGCCAAAGCCACCAGCCAGCTCCCCAGCGCCATGCTGATCATTCCCTGTTTGTTGTCCATCCCAGTCTCTCTTTCCGGTTTCTCGCGTCAGACGCTCAGTTTTTACCGTTTCTTACCGTTATTTGGAAATTCAACTATCTTTCTCATCGGCCAGCGCCTTGGCCTGACCAATCCAGTCGTCGCGCTCGATCCGGCCCTTGAACCGCAACCGCGCGTCAACCCAGGCGATATCTGCCTTGGTAAAGCTTGCAACCTGATCGAAATGCCAGATGCCGAGACTGTTGAGCGTCTCCTCCAGCTTCGGCCCCACGCCGCTGATCCGTTTGAGGTCATCCGCGCCGCCGTCCCGTGGCGCATCCGACAATTGCGCCGGCCGCGCATCTACTGCAGCCGGTTCAGCCGCAGGTGCCTTCGGTGCGGGCTTTTTTGCGGCTGGCTTGGCCTTGGGTTTGGCTGGTTTGGCCGCTTTATTCGCGGCCTTACCTTGCCAGGGCATGACCAGCGGCACCTCGGTCCCGTCGATCCGCTTGATGCTGTCGCCAATATCCACTGCTAGTTGTGCCGAAGCATTATATTGGGTCTTGCCGCTGTCATGTTCGGTCAGCGATGTCAGCCCCTTGAGCGGTTCCGCCGCATAGCGACCGTTCTGCGGGCCGGGCACAGGCACTTTGCCTGCCGCCATCTCGTCAATGATCTGGCCCATGCGATCGGCGGTCAGATCCTCGTAATAATCCTTGCCGATCTGCGCCATGGGGGCGTTGGAACAGGCCCCGAGACACTCCACTTCTTCCCATGAAAACTTGCCATCGGCGGAAAGCGCATGCGGTTCCGGCGCGATTTTTTCCTTGCAGACGGCCACGAGGTCTTCGGCCCCGCAGATCATGCAGGACGTGGTGCCGCATACCTGAATATGTGCAACGGAACCAACAGGTTGCAACTGGAACATAAAGTAGAACGTGGCCACTTCCAGCGCCCGGATATAGCTCAGACCGAGCATGTCCGCCACATGTTCGATCGCCGGTTTGCTCAACCAGCCCTCCTGCTCCTGCGCGCGCCACAGGATCGGTATGATGGCGCTGGCCTGACGGCCCTCCGGGTATTTCGTGATCTGCCCCTCAGCCCAGGCCTGATTGTCGGGCGTGAAGGCAAAGCTGTCGGGTTGTTCAGGGTGTAGTCGGCGGAGCATTCAGTCGAACCTCAGAAATTGCGGGGGCACGCAACGCCCCTTGCGAAAATTAATGTCTGGACGAGGGCATGGCGGTCACTCACCGATCAATCTCTCCGAAGACCACATCCATGGTGCCGATGATCGCGGCCACATCGGCCAGTTGGTGGCCGCGCGACATATGATCCATCGCCTGCAAATGCAGGAACCCCGGCGCGCGGATCTTGGCGCGGTAGGGTTTGTTGGTGCCGTCCGCCACGAGGTAGACGCCGAACTCGCCCTTGGGCGCTTCAACAGCCGCATAAACCTCGCCTTCGGGCACGTGGAACCCTTCGGTGTAAAGCTTGAAGTGGTGGATCAGGCTTTCCATCGAGGTTTTCATATCCGACCGTGACGGCGGGGTGATCTTGCCGCGCGCCAGCACATCGCCCTGACCTTCGGGCGCGCGCAGTTTGGCAATCGCCTGATGGATGATGCTGACCGACTGGCGCATTTCTTCCATGCGCACCAGATAGCGGTCATAGCAATCGCCGTTCTTGCCCACGGGGATCTGGAAATCGAACTCATCATAGCACTCATAAGGCTGCGCGCGGCGCAGATCCCAGGCAAGGCCGGAGCCGCGCACCATCACGCCGGAGAACCCGTATTCGAGGATGTCCTCTTCGGTCACCACACCGATATCGGCGTTGCGCTGCTTGAAGATGCGATTTTCCGTGAGCAGCCCGTCGATGTCGGCCATGACGCGCGGGAATTCATTGGCCCATGTTTCAATGTCGTCGATCAGCGCGTCGGGCAGGTCCTGATGCACGCCACCGGGGCGGAAATAGGCCGCGTGCAGACGCGCCCCGCAGGCGCGCTCGTAAAACACCATCAGCTTTTCGCGTTCCTCAAAACCCCAGAGCGGCGGCGTCAGTGCGCCCACATCCATGGCCTGCGTGGTGATGTTCAGCAGGTGATTGAGCACCCGGCCAATCTCGCAGAAAAGCACGCGGATCAGCGAGGCGCGGCGTGGCACCTCGACGCCTGTCAGCTTTTCGATGGCCAGACACCAGGCGTGCTCCTGATTCATCGGCGCCACATAGTCGAGCCGGTCGAAATAGGGCAGGTTTTGCAGATAGGTCCGGCTTTCCATCAGCTTTTCGGTGCCACGGTGCAGCAGCCCGATATGCGGGTCGCAGCGCTCGACGATCTCGCCGTCAAGCTCCAGCACCAGCCGCAGCACACCATGCGCCGCTGGGTGCTGTGGCCCGAAGTTGATGTTGAAATTGCGGATTTTCTGCTCACCCGTGAGGGCGTCGTCGAAACCTTTGGTGCCGTCCATCAGGATAGCCCTCCATTTCGTGTGTAATTTATTGCAGATTCTTTACGCACACCACATGCAAGTTCTTGATTTATAATTCTAAACCGGTGCGGTTTTGGAGACTCGAACCCTTCGGCTTTTTTAAAAAGAGGTGAAACACCTGCAAGCAACAGACCTGCTCCAACCAATTCCAGCACTTCAGTCAACAACGGGATCATCACAGCTTCTCCAACTCTTGCAGCTTCAACCCCATCCACCACAGCAGGGCGATGGTGCCCAGCGGCACGAGGCAGACCGCCGCCCAGTATTTGTTGATGCCGAAGAACGGCAGCAGCTTGACCATCGGAATGGCCGTCAGCGCCGAGAGGATCAGCCACCAGATGCCACCCATTACTTGGCCTCCGCCTTGTCGTCTCCCGGCAGGATGTATTCCGCCCCTTCCCAGGGGGACATGAAGTCAAACTGGCGATATTCCTGAACGAGGCTGACAGGCTCATAGACGACGCGTTTCTGCGCCTCGTCATAACGCACTTCGGTATAGCCCGTGGTGGGGAAATCCTTGCGCAGCGGGTGGCCGCGAAAGCCGTAGTCGGTGAGGATGCGGCGCAGGTCCGGGTGGCCCGAAAACAGGATGCCGAACATGTCGAACACCTCGCGCTCGAACCAATTGGCGCAGGGGTGTACCCCGATGACCGAGGGCACCATCTGATCTTCGCGGATGCTGACGCGCAGGCGGATGCGGTGGTTCTGATACATCGACAGCAGATGATAGACCACGTCGTAGCGTTTGGCGCGACCGGCGTAATCAACGGCCGTGATGTCCACCAGGGTCGAGAACCGGCAAGTCATATCGGTTTTCAGAAACTCAACCAGCCCGGTGATATTCGAGGGCGTCACATCGAGGTTCAACTCCCCAGTTGTGACATCCCACCCCAGCACGCAATCGGTGCGTTTGGCTTCGATGTAGGATCCCAGTTCGTTCAAGGCATCGGACATGATCGGCCTCCCCTAGCGGACGATTTCTTGCTCACGCCCGGTCATCGGACGGTTTTTGGTGACGCCCGGTCATCGGACGATTGTGCCAGTACGGCGAATTCTGCGTTGCAGTTGCAGGATACCGTAGAGCAGTGCTTCGGCCGTGGGCGGGCAGCCCGGCACATAGATGTCCACGGGCACGATGCGGTCGCAACCCCGCACCACCGAATAGCTGTAGTGATAATACCCGCCGCCATTGGCGCAGGACCCCATGGAGATCACGTAGCGCGGCTCCGGCATCTGGTCGTAGACCTTGCGCAGGGCGGGGGCCATCTTGTTGGTCAGGGTGCCCGCCACGATCATCACATCCGACTGGCGCGGGCTGGCGCGCGGGGCAAAGCCGAAGCGTTCGGCATCATAGCGCGGCATGGCCACATGCATCATCTCGACCGCACAGCAGGCCAGACCGAATGTCATCCAGTGCAGCGAGCCCGTGCGGGCCCAGTTGATGATGTCTTCGGTCGATGTCAGCAGGAAACCCTTGTCCTGCAACTCCCGGTTCAGCTCCTGCGTGGCGACCTCGCGGTCAGCGCCCGCGACGTTGGCTCCGGTGGCTACTGCCATTCCAGCGCTCCCTTTTTCCATTCATAGGCAAACCCGATCGTCAGCACGGCCAGGAACACCATCATCGACCAGAAACCCACCATGCTCACATCCTGAAAGGCCACGGCCCAGGGGAAGAGAAAGGCGATCTCCAGATCGAAGATGATGAAGAGGATCGAGACGAGGTAGAAACGCACGTCGAATTTCATGCGCGCATCGTCAAAAGCATTGAAACCACATTCGTAAGCAGAGACTTTTTCGGGGTCCGGATTGCGTACGGCGAGGATCACGGCGGCAAGGATCAGAACCAACCCTAACCCTATGGCGACAGCCAGAAACATGAGGATGGGAAGGTATTCCCGCAGCATCTCGTCCAAGGCTTGGCTCCTTTTGTCTGCTCAGGCGTGCAACAGCTCACGCGGCCCGCCGCGAAGGGGGCTGCATTGGGTTTACGCGTGTGGCTTGGCAGGGTCAACAGATGCGGCCCCGGAAAACCCCGTCAACTGCATGGAAAATTTAGGGCGCAAATCATGCAAAACCGGCGCAACTTCGCCGGATCACAAGGCTGGTAAAACAAGATTGATCCAATTCCTGCGCATCCGCGTAACCGATTGTACCTGCCACCAGAATAGGTTTCTGCCGACCACGGTGGCCATAAAATCAGGGAAAAGGACAGACCATGAATAGACGTTTTGCGCTCAAAGCCACAATCGCCGCCACAGCACTTGCGGCCCTCACTGCCTGCGCTCCGGCCGAACAGGGGAGCGATATCGTGGATATTGCGGCCTCGAATGGCAATTTCAACACGCTCGTTGCCGCCGTGCAGGCCGCCGGACTTGAAGAAACCCTGCGCAGCCCGGGGCCCTTCACGGTCTTCGCCCCGACAGATGCCGCTTTTGCGGCCCTTCCGGCAGGCACCGTCGACAGTCTGCTGCTGCCTGAGAACAAGGATCAGCTTGTCAGCATCCTGACATATCATGTGCTGCCAGGGTCGGTCGCCTCATCGGATGTTCTGGGTCAGGTGGTCAACGCTGAAACCGTGAACGGCAAAACCGTTCGCGTCGATGGCACCGGCAGCAAGCTTGGACCCGCCGTGAAGGTCAACGATGCCAATGTCACCTCCGCAGATATTCTGGCGACAAACGGGATCATCCATGTGATCGACAAGGTTCTGCTGCCCTAATCACCCCGACGGCAGCACTTGCTGCCCTTTACGCCCGTCAGAGCAATCTGGCGGGCTTTTTTGTTGCGCTGGCTCCGGGGCGGCAATTCATGATCCTTGCGCAAAGACATCACGCAGGATCAAGCGCGGGGTGCGAGATCGGTGCAGGATGGACCATGTGAACGAAAGGAGCGGAACATGGCATTGCTCGACAGGCTGGTCTGGCAGATCGAGGTCCACCTCGACGAAACCCCGTCGCTCGCGGTCTTGTCCGAGCGCTGCACGGTCAGCCAGCACCACATGTGCCGTGTCTTCCGGCAGGTCAACGGGCTCTCCATCATGTCCTACATCCGCGCACGGCGTCTGTCGCGGGCGGCCAGACGGATTGCATTGGATGACATGGATATCCTCGCCGCGGCCCTTGAGGCCGGATACACCTCTCACGCTGCGTTCACCCGCGCCTTTGCGGTCTACTTCGGCTGCGCGCCAAGCGTCGTCCGGCAGGCGCGGTCCCTGTCCACCCTCTCACTCATGGAGCCCCTTGAAATGAAAAAGGAAATGATCGTCGACATCGCCGAGCCGGAGATGCGCCACCGCGCGGAATTTCGGGTTGTCGGCTTGAGCAAGAGATGCAGTTTCGAGAACATCGCCGAAATCCCCGGTCTCTGGCAAGCGTTCAACGCCCGTGAAGACGAGGTTGAAAATGCTGTGCCCGGTGCCGCTTACGGTGTGTGTTGTGACGCGGATGACAACGGCCAGTTTCGTTATCTGGCCGGAATGGAAGCCAGCGGGCGGACACATGGCATGGATCACGTCGATATACCGGGCCAACGCTATGCGGTTTTCACCCACCGTGGCCATGTGTCGGACCTGCCCAAGACCGTCTATACGATCTGGAACAAGGCATTGCCCGACGCCGGGCTTTCACCTGAGCCTGCACCGGACTTCGAGGCCTATGGCCGCCGTTTCGATGTCGAAACCGGTCGCGGAGAGGTGGAAATCTGGATCCCCGTCAGCGACTGAACAGAGCGCCCGCTGCGGCGTTGATTGCGCCATCAGCCCTGCGACCAATCCGGCTTGCGCTTGTCAAAAAACGCGCCGATGCCTTCTGCGGCCTCATCGCTCTCCCATTGCGCGGCGAGGGCGGCGATTGTGTGATCCACAACACCCGCGTCAATGCGCGGGCCAAGATCACGGGCCAGTTGCTTGGCCGCCGCCACAGCACCGGGCGCGCAGGCAAGATAGGGGGCAACTTCGCGCTCAACCGCCTGGTCCAGTTCCTCCGCCGGGACCGCTCTGGACAGAATGCCCAGATCGACCGCTTCGGTGGCGTCGAAAATCCGCGCCGACATAAAGACCCGGCGCGCGCGCCCTTCGCCCATGCGCGCTATCACATAAGGCCCGATAGTGGCCGGGATCAGGCCCAGACGGGTCTCGGTCAGCCCGAATTTCGCCGTCTCGACCCCGATGGTCACGTCGCAGACGCAGGCCATGCCCACACCGCCGCCAAAGGCATTGCCCTGCACTCTGCCGATCAGCGGTTTGGGCAGGGCATTGAGCGCGCCCAGCATGGTGGCCAGTTTACGCGCTTCGGCGCTTCTGGTGGTGGCATCCATCGCCATCTGCGCGCGCATCCAGCCCAGATCGCCACCTGCGCAAAAGGACTTGCCCGCCCCGGTCAGCACCACCACACGCACCGCGCTGTCTGATGCCAGCATCGCAGCAGCCTCGGTCAGTTCCGACAGCATCTGCGCTGACATCGCATTGTGCTTGTCCGGGCGGTCCAGTGTCAGGGTCGCGACACCGCGCGTGTCCGTGGCGATTGTGATCGTTTCAAACATCCGCTTTCTCCAAACCCGGAATCGTGCGCCCTGCTCGAAGCCAGTCGTCATGCACCCAGACCATCCGGTCGACAAACCAGATTTTGGGCAGGGCCGTCAGGATCATGCCAAAAACCGCGCCCTCCCACCACAGGGACCACAACCCCCAGATCATGATCAGCGCGCCGGGCAGGCTCAGGGCACTCAGCACGACGGCAGCCCTGCGGTGATGGGCGTCAATTTCGCCACGATGGTTCAGGAACACACGTTCGCCCAGAACGCCCTTGCTCATCCAGTTGTCGAGCGTTCGGGGGGGTGGGAAGGCGCGCGGGTTCCACCAGATCCAGAAGATCGCAAGACCCACCGGGATCAGCGCCCAGACACCGAGCCAAACCCGGCTCCAGAGCGCCAGCACCAGCAACGGCAGGCAGGTGAGCATCCGCGTCCAGCCCGACCATGGGTTGGCGTGGCGCAGCCAGACATGGTCATCCATGGCCATCGCCTGTTCCGTGCTTTTGAAGAAATCCATCGCGGGCCTGCCCTTCAGCCTGTGCGCATGGCGCGTGCCATCTCTGCGGCCTCTTCGACCACGTCGATGTCGAGGCTGGTCTCGTAACCCAATGCGGCCAGATGACGGGCCACCGCCTCCGTGGCCACATTGCCTGCGGCCCCAGGGGCATAAGGACAGCCGCCCAATCCGCCCACAGCGGCGTCGAACACCCGCACGCCGAGGCTGAGCGAGGTGTCGATGTTCTCCATCGCGCGATCTTTGGTGTCATGATAATGCCCCGCCAGCCGCCCGACCGGCACCACGTCACGCACCGCCAGCAGCATCCGCGCAATACTGTCGGGCGTACCGGCACCGATGGTGTCGCCGAGGCTGATTTCATAGCACCCCATGGCAAAGAGCCGGTCCGCCACCGCCGCCACCGCAGCAGGTGCCACCGCCCCGTCATAAGGGCATTCCACCACGCAGGACACATAGCCGCGCACCGGCAGGTCGATATGGCGCGCCTCTTCCAGAATGGGCGCGAACCGTTCGATGCTTTCGGCGATAGAGGCGTTGATATTGGCCTTGGAAAACCCTTCGGAGGCGGAGGCGAAGATCGCGATTTCATCGGCCCCTGCCGCCCGCGCGTCCTCAAACCCGCGCATGTTGGGGGTCAGGGCCGCATAGCGCAGGCCGGGTGTGCGGGTGATCCCGCCCAGCACCTCAGAGGAGCCTGCCATCTGCGGCACCCATTTGGGCGAGACGAAACTCGCCACTTCGATGCGACCAAAGCCCGCGCGGCTGAGCTTGTCGACCAGCGCGATCTTTTCCGCCACCGGTATGTCCCGCGCCTCATTCTGTAGCCCGTCGCGTGGCCCCACTTCGAATATCTCGCATGGTCCCAGACTCATGAACACCCTCCCCCTTTGATGTGCTTTGCGATCACTCTAACGGCCAGGGCGCGTAAAAGTCCCGATCATAAATGCCGTCACCCTCCGGCAGAGCCGCGATGAAGCTCTTGCGCGCGGTGATCCGCGCATACCAGTCGGCGGTCGCGGGAAATTCCTCCAGCGTCGCGAAATGCTGCGCCATATAGACCGCCTGCCCCACCGAAATATCGGCGGCGGAAAACCCGGTGATCAGCAGATGCTCGCGGGTCTGCGGCGCTGCACTCAGCCGCGCCTCGATAGCCCCATAGCATTTCTTGATCCGCGCCGCTTCGAGCTTCATGACAATCGGGCTGCGCATGTGATCCTCGTAAAGCGCCACATGCTGCTGGGTCAGGGCTGCGGTGTGCTGGCTCAGGGTTTCGGCAAAATGCAGCCAGACCAGCCAGTCCATGCGCTCGGGGTTGCCGGGCATCCGGCCCAGACCCTCCGGGCTGAAACGCTCGCAAAGGTATTCGGTAATGGCCCCGGTCTCGAACATATGCGCATCGTCGATCTCCAGCGCCGGCACCCGCCCCGCAGGCGAAAGACTGAGGAAGTCGGCACGGCGCAACGTCCGGTCAAACGGGTAGCTGCGGACCTGAAACGGCACGTCCAGCTCATTGAGCACCCACAGGCTGCGCATGGATCGTGTCTGCGGGCAATGGTGCAGCGTGATCACGCCTCCGCCTCCGGTTCAAGCTGGATGAGGGCGGCCCCGGCTTCGACCTGATCGCCATTTTGCGCCATCACCTCGGCTACGACACCATCACGCGCGGCCAGCAGGGCGTGCTCCATCTTCATCGCTTCCAGAACGGCCAGACGGTCGCCCTTGCGCACCGATTGGCCCACCGATGCGTCGATGGATTTCACCAGCCCCGGCATCGGCGCTTCGATCAGATTGCCGTCCCCGCTGCTGCCGCTGGCGCGCGCCAGCGGGTCCACCACTTCAAAGGGCAGCCCGTAGTGGTCAAAGACCGTCGCAACCCCACCCGCAAGACCCACCTGAGGCGCGGGATGCCCGCCGATGTGCCAGACAGCACCGCGCCTGCGGGCCTCGACCACCTCATCATCCAGATGCCAACGCTGATGCGCCGCATCCAAAACCTCAACCGCCAGATCAACCACGTCACCCTGCCAGTTCAACTGCACCGACCGCCGCATGGGCTGCCAGAGGCTGAAACCGGCCTGCGCGGGCGGCTCAAAAAGCCCCAGCGCCGCCATGCCTGCGGCCACCTTGTGCCGGGCCAGCGGGGCGGGGGCCGCGATCAGATCGTCCAGCTCGCGTCCGATCAGCCCGGTATCAACTTCACCGCGACCAAAGTCTTCATGCCCCGCCAGCGCGCCCAGAAAGGCCAGGTTGGTCATAGTGCCACCCACCTGCGTGCCGGCCAGTCCCCGGCGCAGCTTCGACAGGGCCACGGCGCGGTTTTCCCCGTGCACGATCAGCTTGGCGATCATCGGGTCGTAATAGGGGCTGATGGTATCGCCCGCCCGCACGCCACTGTCCGCGCGCACGTCACCGGGAAAGCTCAGGTGGCTGAGGGTGCCGGTGGCGGGCAGGAACCCGGCGGGAACGTCCTCCGCATAGAGCCGCGCCTCGAATGCATGGCCGGTGATGGACAGGTCTTCCTGCCGGGCGGGCAAGGGCTCGCCTGCGGCCACACGCAACTGCCAGGCGACCAGATCAACGCCGGTGATGGCCTCGGTCACGGGGTGTTCCACCTGCAACCGCGTGTTCATCTCCATGAAGAAGAAGCCATCCTCCTTCAGCCCGTCAGAGCCGTCGACGATGAATTCCACCGTGCCCGCACCGCTGTAGCCAATGGCCTCCGCCGCGCGCACCGCCGCCGCCCCCATGGCCGCGCGCATCTCTTCGGTCATGCCCGGTGCCGGGGCCTCTTCGATCACCTTCTGATGACGGCGTTGCAACGAACAGTCCCGTTCGAAAAGATGCACCGCCCGGCGGCCATCGCCAAAGACCTGCACTTCGATGTGGCGCGGCTGGGTGACGAATTTCTCCACCAGCACGTCCCGGTTACCAAAGGCCGTCTGCGCCTCGGAACGGGCCGAGGCGAGCGCTGTGGCAAAGCCCTCCGCCGTCTCCACCAGACGCATGCCCTTGCCACCGCCGCCCGCCACCGCCTTGATCAGCACCGGATAGCCGATCTTCTCGGCCTCCGCCGCCAGCAGATCGTCATCCTGATCCGCCCCGTGATAGCCCGGCACCACCGGCACGCCCGCCTCCACCATCAGCGCCTTGGCCGCATCCTTCAGCCCCATCGCGCGGATCGCCGTGGCGGAGGGCCCGATAAATGTCAGTCCCGCAGCCTCCACCGCATCAACGAATTCGGGGTTTTCGCTCAGAAACCCGTAGCCCGGATGGATCGCGCGGCACCCCGTATCCAATGCGGCCTGAATGATCACATCGCCGCGCAGGTAACTCTCCGCCGGGGCCGCCCCGCCGATATGCACCGCCGCATCCGCCAGTGCCACATGTTTGGCCCCCGCATCGGCGTCCGAATAAACGGCGACGCAGCGCACGCCCATCGCGCGGGCGGTTTCAATGACCCGGACAGCAATCTCGCCCCGGTTCGCAATCAGGATTGTGTCAAACATATTTCACCACCATGAGCCCGATGTTCCATCCATCAGATGTTGTTTCACGTAGTCCGGCAAGGGCCATGCGTCGTAATCAACCCCCGTCAGCCGTCCGGGTGGCTGACCCCGGTAAGCATGGCGGTAAAGGTCCATATGCAGCGTGATCTCGATTTGGCCCAGCGCCTCATCCACCTTGGTCTTGGTCTCGTTGATGCCCTCTTCGAGTTTTTGTGCATCGCTCTTTTGGCGCATCCAGCCCGCAGGCAGGACCTGCGTCAAAATCTTGCCGCCCGCCGACAGCGCCACCAGCAGGACAAGGTTGGCCAGAACCCCGGGCAAAGAGGGGGAGGCAATATCGCGAAGAAACCCCGGCAAGCCGCCGAACCAGCCACGCTTGGCGTCCTTTTGCGTTGCAAGCTGAACCCGCGCCAGTTCGAACTCCCGCGCAAAGCTTTCACGGAAAGCCCGGGCAAAGGCGCGCCGGTTGAAATCCGAGCGCCCCGCCCAAAGGCGCAGTTTGGGCCGCACGAACCACCCTTGTCGGGACTGTTCCACAAACTCTTCGAAATCGAAGATAAAGAAATAGTCCTCGGCATCGGGCGCATTGTGGATCACATAGACAGGCAGTTCCACCTCACTGCCCAGCGTCGGCAGTTTCAACCCGCTGACGGTGTCGACCATCCGGTCCCCAAGCGCCTTGATGCCCTTCATATGTTGCCTCCGAAATCCTCGACTAATTCAAACCGCTCGCAGACCAACATCATGTTCTCACCCCACCCGCCGTTGCGCTCGAAATATGCGCGGTGCCCTGCCTGCCAGCCTGCCAGCGTCTCGTTCTCACCTTCTGCCAGCGCGAAATCTTCATCGACCTCGCAAAATCGTCTTTGCGTCACCTCGACCGTTCGGATGACGAGCGCGGGGCTACCATCCCAGTTGAGCGCAATATCGTGGCGTCCGGCAACCGGCAGCGCCTCCCCGCCGGTCCCGAAATCGCGCAGCGCGCCGCAGGTCGCACGCTTGGCACCCGATCTGACCAGCCCCAGCAGATCGGCACAGAGCGCCGCGTTGTCGCCGAAGGTGAAAGTGACGGCCTCGGGATAGCGGCGTTGGACCTCTTCCAGTGTCATCATGCGTATGCCTCCCCGCCGCATCTGGACAGAGCGGCGGTGTACGGTCTGTGCACAGGTTGTGCACGGGATGTGACACGCAATTTATTACATGCGGAAGATGCCAAAGCGTGTCTCCTCGATCGGGGCGTTGAGCGCGGCGGAGAGCGACAAAAAGAGCACGTCGCGTGACTTGCGCGGGTCGATAATCCCGTCGTCCCAAAGCCGCGCGGAGGCGTAGAGCGGGTGGCTCTGGCGCTCGAACATGTCAATCGTGGGCTTTTTGAATCTGGCCTCTTGTTCGACGGACCATACTTCGCCCGCCCGCTCAATGGCGTCGCGTTTGACCGTGGCCAGCACCCCTGCCGCCTGCGCGCCGCCCATGACCGAAATGCGACTGTTGGGCCATGTCCACATAAAGCGCGGGCTGTAGGCGCGTCCGGCCATACCATAGTTGCCCGCCCCGAAAGAGCCGCCCACCAGCATGGTGATCTTGGGCACATTGGTGGAGGCCACAGCCGTTACCATCTTGGCACCGTGCCGCGCGATACCTTCGTTTTCATATTTGCGACCCACCATGAAGCCGGTGATATTTTGCAGAAATACCAAAGGGATACGGCGTTGCGAACACAGTTCGACAAAATGCGCGCCTTTCTGGGCGGCCTCCGAGAAGAGCACGCCGTTATTGGCGACAATGCCGATGGGGCAGCCCTTGAGATGGGCAAATCCGGTCACCAGTGTTTCGCCAAAGCGCGGTTTGAATTCGTCAAAACGGGAGCCATCGACCAGTCGGGCAATCACTTCGCGAATGTCATAGGGCGTGCGCAGATCTGCAGGCACCACGCCCAGTATTTCTTCCGGATCATAGGCCGGATCTTCGGGCGCCTCCCATTGCACGGCGGCGGGTCTGGCGCGGTTCAGCGCGCCCACCGCCCGGCGCGCCAGTGCCAGCGCATGGGCGTCATCCTCCGCCAGATAGTCAGCCACACCGCTGAGACGGGTATGCACATCGCCGCCGCCTAGGTCTTCGGCGGTGACCACCTCGCCGGTTGCCGCCTTGACCAGCGGCGGGCCTGCCAGAAATATAGTGCCTTGATCCCGAACGATAATTGTTACATCAGACATGGCCGGAACATATGCGCCCCCGGCTGTGCAGGAGCCCATGACCACGGCGATCTGCGCGATCCCTTCGGCACTCATGCGCGCCTGATTGTAGAAGATGCGGCCAAAGTGATCGCGGTCCGGAAAGACCTCATCCTGATTGGGCAGGTTGGCGCCGCCGCTGTCCACCAGATAGATACAGGGCAGCCGGTTTTCCTGCGCGATCTCCTGCGCCCGCAGGTGTTTCTTGACCGTCATCGGATAGTAGGTGCCGCCTTTCACGGTGGCGTCGTTACACACCACCATGACCTCCTGCCCCTGCACCTGACCGATGCCCGCGATCACACCTGCGCAGGGGGCCGCACCATCATAGAGCCCATGCGCGGCAGTGGCACCGACCTCCAGAAAAGGGCTGCCGGGATCCAGCAGGCCCGCCACCCGGTCACGCGGCAGCATCTTGCCCCGACTGAGGTGGCGCGCGCGCGATTTCTCGCCCCCACCAAGCGCCGCATGATCCGCCGCAGCGGCGATCTCCGCCAAAGCTTCCAGATGCGCTAAGCAGTTGGTTTTAAAGGCTTCGGAGGAGGGCAAAGCCTGCGAGGTCAGTTTCATGTCATCTCCTTCTTCGGCAAGCTGGCCGCCTTTCGGTCATCATGTTTGCGGCGCTCCGGGCCGGTCAGGGTCTGCGGAAATATCCAGCAAACGCCCAAATCTGTCGACGGCATAGTCATAGCGCAGAGCGGGTTTCTGCACACAGCGCACCACGATCCAGACGCCGGCGCGTTCGCCCGGTCGCGCCGTGCAATCGGTCAGACGGGCGTTGCCCCCCGCTTGCGCCACGTATTGCGCAGCATAGGTCGAAATGACATCCGTCTCCGTGATCGTGGCCGCGATCCAGCCCCATCGGAATCCCCAGACCCCGAGACAGATCACCAGCAGCGCCAGCGGTGTCCACCAGAGCCAGCGGGGCATCACTCACCCCATTGCCGTGACAACCGATCGGTCTGATCCGCTGTCAACTCCATCAGGCACTGTAATGTGGCTGGTCCGCCGCCTGTCCCGCCGCCCCATTTTGTGCGCTCGTAAGCGCAGGCCTCATCGCGAAAGGTGATCCAGGCGCGCTGCATCGCCACAAGCGCCGGGGCTTGAGCGGGTGCGGCCGAGCCAAGCTCCCGCATTTCGGCATCCATCTGTCGGGCATCCTGCAGGACAGCCTGATAGGTCTCGTTCAGAAGAGCGTCCCAAAAGGTCAGTTCGCCATCAAGACAGCCGCCCATGCCGACGGTTGTGTAGCCTGCATCATTGGCTTGCATACAGATGGCAGAAGACAGGCCCGCACAGTCACTCAGTGCTGCCCCAACGGGCAATTCATCCAGACAGCTTCGGGTTTGCGCATCCGAATACAGAATGCCCTGCGCGAGGGCGGGCGCGGCGCTCAGTGCCAATCCCAAGGCCAAAGCACGGATCACCCCATGGCCCCCATCATTTCGCGACCAACCAGCATGCGCCTGATCTCTGACGTGCCCGCGCCGATTTCCATCAGTTTGGCGTCGCGGAAAATGCGTGCCACGGGGCTGTCGTTCAAAAACCCGGCCCCGCCCATTGCCTGCACAGCCTGATGCGCCTGCACCATCGCCTGTTCGGAGGCATAAAGACAGCAGGCCGCGGCGTCCTGACGTGTCACATCGCCCCGGTCGCAGGCCTTTGCCACCTCATAAACATAGGCACGTGCGGAATTCATGGCCGTATACATATCGGCGATCTTGCCCTGCATCAGTTGAAAATTGCCAATCGGCTGGCCGAACTGTTTGCGCTCGGAGAGGTACGGCATGATCGCATCGAGGCAAGCCGCCATGATGCCGGTTCCGATCCCGGCCAGCACCACGCGTTCATAATCGAGCCCCGACATCAGCACGCGCACGCCTTTGCCCTCTTCACCCAACACGTTTTCGAAAGGCACTTCGACGTCCTCGAATATCAACTCAGCGGTGTTTGATCCGCGCATGCCCAGCTTGTCGAAATGGGGGCTGGTGGAAAATCCGGTCATCGATTTTTCGATCAGAAAGGCGGTGATGCCTTTGGACCCTGCGTCCGGATCGGATTTGGCATAGACAACCAGGGTTTCCGCATCCGGCCCGTTGGTGATCCAGTATTTGGTGCCGTTCAGACGGTAATGGTCGTTGCGCTTTTCGGCACGCAGTTTCATGGAAACCACATCAGACCCGGCACCGGCTTCGGACATGGCCAGCGCGCCCACATGTTCGCCGGATATCAGACCGGGCAGGTATTTCCGTTTCTGCGCGTCCGTGCCGTTCAACTTGATCTGATTGACGCAGAGGTTGGAGTGGGCACCATATGACAGCGACACCGAGGCGCTTGCGCGGGCGATCTCCTCCACGGCGACCGTATGTGCCAGATAGGACATGCCCGCACCGCCGTATTCTTCCGGCACGGTAATGCCCAGCAGCCCAAGCTCCCCCATCTCGGCCCAGAGTCCCGGTGGAAAGGTGTTTTTGGCGTCAATCTCCGCCGCCAGGGGTTTGACACGATCCTGCGCCCATCTGTGCACCAGGTCGCGCAACGCGTTCACATCTTCGCCCAGATCGAAAGCCATGGTTGCCATAAACATCGCGGTGCACTCCTTGCGCGATTTATTGAACGTATGTTCATAAATGACATAGCCCTCTCATCCGGTCAACCCGGCAATAGTTCCGACGCAAAAAAGGCGGCTCGAAGCCGCCCTTCCCTGCGAGACTTGCGTTTCGGATTATTCAGCTGCCGTCGACTGACCCTGATAGACCGCGCTGACCTCTGCGCGGATGATGCGGGCGATCAAGGCACAATCCTCCAGCGAGAACGTCAGCGGCACCCGCATGTCAACGATGCCCGCCAGCACGCGGTCGGTTGCAGGCATGGCGGGGGCTTCCGCGTAGCGCCAACTGTCATAGCGGCTGGTGAAGCCAACCGGCTCCGCGCCGCCGAACCATTTCAGCTCGACACCGCGCGCGGCACAGCGCTTCACGACGCTCAAGACATCCTCCGCCGACCAGTCCAACAGCAGGAACTGAATGGAGGAACCGACAATCGTTTCCTGCGCGGGCCGCTCGATCACCATGAGCCCTGGCGTGTCACGCAGCCCTTTTTCAAGGCAAAAGTACCGCTCGTTCCAGCGCGCGCATTGCTTTGCAAGATCCGCCACCTGCGGGCGCAGAATGGCCGCGCGCAGGTTATCCATCCGGCCCGAGATATTGGGCGTCTCATAGCGGATATTCTCGAAAGCTTCCTTGGGCGGGGCCGCAAGGTGACGCTCATAGAGCATGTAGGAGCCTGACAGGATCACCGCACGCGCCGCGATTTCCGCGTCATCGGTCACGAAAAACCCACCCTCGCCGGAATTCACATGTTTATAGGTCTGGCAGGAATAACACCCGACGGCACCCTGACGCCCCGAGGGCACGCCGTTCCAAGCCGCGCCCATCGTATGCGCGCAATCCTCGATCACCGTGATGCCCGCCGCATCGCAAATGGCCATCAACCGGTCCATATCGCAGATATGACCCCGCATGTGACTGAGCAGCAGAACCTTGGCGGCCTGAGACTTTGACTGAAGATCGTCAAGATCAATGGTCAGCGCTTCGGTGACACCCACAAACACCGGGTTTGCCCCCACGGCGGCGATGGCACCGGGCACCGGCGCAAGCGTGAAAGCATTGGAAAGCACCGGATCGCCCGGTTTGACACCCACGGCGCGCAGAGCTGTGGCCATCGCATAGCCCCCCGATGCCACCGCGAGGCAGTATTTAGCCCCGACCGACGCGGCGAATTCCTGCTCCAGCAGCGCGGTTTCGCTGACCTCACCCGCTGCCGTGTTGTACCGGTGCAAACGCCCATGACGCAGCACAGCCATGGCCGCGTCGATACCCGCTTCGGGGATCGGTTCCTGCTGCGTAAAGCTGCCTTTGAAAATTTCCGTCATTTCATGTCCCTCGTGGCTCTGACTTTGGGTGGACATCGCGTTCTGGTCAAGCCAGCAGGCTGTCCACGATACCGGGAAGATCCGCGTAGTCCTGCAACAGGGCTTCGGGTTGCAAGGCCGCCATGTCACCCCCTGCCGGGCCGAATGTCACCAGAACGCAAGGAACACCCGCCGCCCTTGCGGTATTTCTATCGGTGTCTGAATCGCCGATCAGGATGCATTTCTTCGGATCCCCACCAGCGCGCCGGGCCGTCTCAAAAAGCGGTTCCGGATCTGGTTTGCGCACCGACAGCGTGTCTGCGCCGATCAGGGCGGCAAAAGCGTCCCGCACGCCGAGGCTTTGCAAGAGGATATCCGCCAGCGCTTCGGGCTTGTTGGTACAAATCCCAACACCGTATCCCTCGATCTTCAGCCGTTCGACGGCCTCCATCGCGCGCGGGTAGAGTACCGTGTGGACATCAATCGCGGACCTGTAGGCCTCCAGAAGAACGGGGTAATAACGATCCGTCATTTCCGCGGCATCGGACTGGCCAAGTCGTTTCATGCCAAGGTTGAGCATTGCCCGCCCACCCCGCAATGCGGTGCCCGCATCCGACAACGGGTCCAGCACGTCCCCCGCCCCCATATCGCGGAAACAGTGATTGGCGGCGGCAATCAGGTCACCGCTGGTGTCGGCCAACGTGCCATCCAGGTCAAAAATTACCGTTTTCATGCCTTCTCCGCGCTTCATTCTTGGGACAGGTCGTTGCCGTAAGATGTTGCAAGCCGCAACCTTCTTTGATCCGCACACGTCTTGCGCCGCCCTGCCAGACGGATAAACAGGGCCGCGACAGAACACAAAGAGAAACATTATGACAACCGCTTTGATCATTTTGGCTGCAGGCAAGGGAACCCGGATGAACTCCGACCTGCCCAAAGTGCTTCACCCGCTGGCGGGCGCACCGCTTCTGGTGCATGCCATGCAGGCTGGTGCCAGCCTTGAGCCTGCACATACGGTCGTTGTTGCCGGGCACGGGGCCGAGATGGTGCGCAAGGCTGCGCTGACCCATGACGAAACCGCCGTTGTGGTCGAGCAAACCGAGCAGTTGGGCACCGGACACGCCACGGCGCAAGCGCGCGCAGCCCTGGCCGATTTTGATGGCACAGCCGTCGTGATCTTTGGCGACACCCCGTTTGTGCGATCGGAAACGCTCGCTGCAATGGTTGAGGCACAATCCGGCAATGATCTGGTCGTTCTTGGATTCGAGGCGGCAGACCCGGGGCGTTACGGTCGCCTTGTCGTTCAGGACGATCAGTTGGAACGCATCGTCGAATTCAAAGATGCGTCGGAGGCTGAGCGCGCCATCACCCTGTGCAATAGCGGTGTCGTCGCCTGCAATGCCAATCTGCTTTTCAAGCTCATCGACGCAGTGGGGAACGACAATGCAGCGGGCGAATACTATCTGACGGATATCGTCGGCATCGCCCGGGCCCGCGACCTGAGCGCCACGGTTGTCACCTGCGCAGAAAGCGAAACGCTGGGCATCAACACCCGCGCGGAACTTGCCAGCGCCGAAGCCGCCTTCCAGTCCAATGCCCGTGCCCGCGCGGTTGATGATGGCGTCACGCTACCAGCCCCGGAAACCGTCCATTTTGCTTTTGATACGGTGATCGGGCGCGACACGATTGTTGAACCTAATGTTGTTTTCGGGCCCGGCGTGACCGTGGAATCTGGTGCCACCATACGTGCATTTTCGCATCTGGAAGGATGTCATGTCGCCCGTGGCGCCATTATCGGACCTTATGCCCGGCTGCGTCCGGGCGCAGAACTGAGCGAGAACACCCGCGTGGGAAATTTCGTCGAAATCAAGAATGCCCAGATCGGCGAAGGCAGCAAGGTCAACCACCTTAGCTACATTGGGGATGCCGTGCTTGGTGCCCAGACGAACATAGGCGCCGGAACGATCACCTGCAACTATGACGGGGTGATGAAGCACCGCACCGAGATCGGCGACAATGTCTTTATCGGGTCAAATACGATGCTCGTCGCCCCCGTTCATATCGGTGACGGTGCCATGACGGGCAGTGGCTCGGTAATTACCTCCGATGTGGAGGCGAACGCACTTGCCATCGCCCGCGCGCCGCAGGTGGAGAAACCCGGCACAGCGGCAAAACTGATACAGATACTCAAGGCAAAGAAAGCCAAACTTCAAAGAGGCAGCTGATCTATGTGTGGAATTGTAGGTGTTTTGGGCAATCATGAAGTTGCGCCCATTCTTGTCGAAGCGCTCAAAAGGCTTGAGTACCGTGGGTACGATAGCGCGGGCATTGCGACCGTCGAAAACGGTGCGCTGGATCGGCGTCGTGCTGTTGGCAAACTCGTCAACCTGTCCGATCTGCTTGTCCACGAACCATTGGCCGGAAAATCCGGCATCGGTCACACCCGCTGGGCAACCCATGGTGCCCCTTCGGTGCTGAACGCACACCCGCATCAGGCCGGACGCGTGGCTGTCGTGCATAATGGGATCATTGAGAACTTCCGTGAATTGCGCGCAGAGCTTTCGGAAAAAGGCGTGGATTTCGTCACCGAAACCGACACTGAAACCGTGGCCTTACTGACCGAATACTACATGTCCCAAGGGGCAGCGCCGGTTGCGGCGGCCAATCAGGCACTTGATCGTTTGCAAGGCGCTTTCGCGCTGGCTTTCCTGTTTTCCGGTGAAGACGATCTGATTGTGGCAGCACGCCAGGGCTCGCCGCTGGCCATCGGTCACGGCGAGGGAGAAATGTTTGTTGGATCCGACGCCATCGCCTTGTCACCGCTGACCGATCGCATCAGCTATCTGGAAGAAGGCGACCGCGCGGTCGTGACACGAAACTCCGTCGAGGTGCGCGATATCAACGGCACCCTGGCAAACCGCGCCATCAGGACCGTCCAGGTGGGGGCCACGCGTATCGACAAGGCCGGGCACAAACACTTCATGGCCAAGGAAATTGCTGAACAGCCAACGGTGATTGCCCAGGCACTGGGTCACTACCTGAGCGCGGATGGCGAAATCAGCTTGCCGAACCCCGGGGTTGATTTCACTTCTATCGACCGGTTGACCATGGTCGCTTGCGGCACCGCATTCTACGCTTGCCTGACCGCGAAATACTGGTTCGAACAAATTGCCCGCCTGCCCGTTGATGTCGATGTGGCATCGGAATTCCGCTATCGCGAACCCCCGATCCCGGATCGGACCGCCGCCCTTTTTGTCAGCCAGTCAGGAGAGACCGCCGATACATTGGCTGCCCTGAGGTATTGTGAGGGCAAGGCGGGGCGCATTCTGTCCGTCGTGAATGTGCCAGAAAGCTCCATCGCGCGCGAGAGCGATCTTGTTTTGCCAATCCATGCCGGTGTCGAAGTGGGTGTTGCATCGACAAAAGCTTTCAGTTGCCAGCTGACGGTATTGTTCATGCTGGCGCTGAAAGCTGCGCGCGATCGCGGAGAGATAGATGCAAAGACGCTCGCAGACCACCTCAACGCACTACGCAGCATTCCCAGCGTTCTGAGTACGGCGCTGGAGAGTAGCAAAGCGATGCAAAAAGCCTCCCTGAAGCTCGCTGAAGCGCGCGATGTCTTGTTTCTGGGGCGTGGTCTGATGTATCCGCTGGCACTGGAGGGGGCGTTAAAACTGAAGGAAATCAGCTATATACACGCTGAGGCATATGCATCCGGCGAACTCAAGCACGGCCCGATTGCCCTTGTCGACAAATCCGTTCCGGTCGTTGTCATGGCCCCCAGAGATGCGCTGTTCGACAAAACTGTCAGCAACATGCAAGAAGTCATGGCCCGCAAGGGTCGCGTCATTCTGATTTCAGACAAGCAAGGCTTGAAAGAGGCCGGCGACGGTGCCTACGCGACAATAGAATTACCGTCAGTACCTGACGCCGTCACACCGATTCTATATGCTATCCCCGCTCAACTGCTCGCCTACCACACTGCCGTTGCCAAAGGCACGGACGTGGATCAGCCACGTAACCTGGCAAAATCTGTCACGGTGGAATAGCGATGGCCAAGCAGTTTGACAGCCTGAGCGAGGTGCTGACCCGTTTCATCGAAGCGCAACATATCTTTTTCGTCGGGTCGGCAGCACCTGACGGTCAGGTCAACATCTCGCCAAAAGGTATGGACAGTTTGCGGGTATTGGGCCCCAACCGAATTGTCTGGCGAAACCTGACAGGATCGGGAAATGAAACCGCTGGCCATCTGGCGCAACTCAATCGCATGACGTTGATGTGGTGCGGCTTCGAAGCAAAGCCGATGATCTTGAGGACATATGGAACCGCGAAAACGCTACATCCTCGCGATGAGGCGTTTCGCTCCCTGAACGCGCTGTTTCCCCATTCGGACGGCGCGCGTCAAATTTACGACGTGTCACTCGATCTCGTACAGACAAGCTGCGGTTATGCTGTCCCCTTCATGGCCTATCAGGGGGAGCGGGACGTCCTGCGCAATTGGACCGAAGACAAGACGCCCGAGGAGATCGCGACCTATTGGGAGACACGCAACCAGCACACCATTGATGGCGCGCCAACTTATGTCACGAGCCCCAAAACACCTTAAAGCCAAGACACCTTAAAGACTAACTTCCACGGTCACCAGATCCGTCAGATTGACGCCGAGCAGGCGCATCGCGGCAAGTGACATACGGCTGCCGGCGGTTTCGGGACCCGCAATGGGGATCAACGTCACTGCCACGGTCTTACCCGTTGCAGGATTGCGCACTTTGCCCAAGGTCTCATCTGAAACAAGCGGCGTTTTCAGCCAGAACCCCGGCTCTGCCGGGCTTCCCAATGAGGCAACCGTCTGACCCAGCAGTCGGCCCGTAGCGCCTGCGCCGCTGGCTGCTGCCCTCTCGGAGGCCGTCGTGGTATCCAGAACGTCAGCCGTTTGCGGAGCGTTGGCGCCCAAAGCGGTTGGCTGTGCGGTCGCAGTCGGTTCAACCGACGGTGCCTTTGCGCCCCCCGGGGCCACATTGAGCTGATTGAGTTCAGCGCAACCCGCCGTAGACAGAGCAGCGACAATCAGGAACATCTTCAAAGCGCAAACATGTCTCATGAGACGTCTAAAGCATAGATGGCCGATACACATCAATGCCGTTAACCCCTTGCTGCGTCTTGGCCAGCGCATTACCTATGACAGCATGAATGCTCCATTGATCGATCCTTTCGCCCGCGCAATTACCTATTTGAGGGTCTCGGTGACCGACCGCTGCGATTTTCGCTGCGTCTATTGCATGTCCGAGAACATGACATTTCTGCCCAAAAAGGAGTTGCTGACACTGGAAGAACTGGACCGTATGTGTTCGACCTTCATCGGGCTTGGTGTCGAAAAACTGCGCATCACCGGAGGCGAGCCTCTTGTGCGCAAGGGTATCATGACGTTCTTTGAAGGTATGACACGACATCTGGAGAGCGGCGCGCTCAAGGAGCTGACCCTCACAACCAACGGCAGCCAGTTGGAACGGTTCGCAAAAGATCTCTATGCGGCCGGGGTGCGGCGCGTAAACGTGTCTCTTGATACATTGGACGAAGGCAAGTTTGCTGACATTACCCGATGGGGGCGCTTGCCGCAGGTGTTGCGCGGGATTGATGCGGCGCAGTCAGCGGGGCTACGGGTCAAGCTGAACGCTGTTGCACTCAAGGATTTCAATGAAGAGGAGTTACCCTACATCACCCGTTGGTGTGCGGATCGGGATATCGACCTGACGTGGATCGAGGTCATGCCGATGGGTGACATCGGGAACGAGGACCGTTTGGGCCAGTACTGGTCGCTCAAGGACGTGCGCGCGCGGTATGCAGAGCATTACACCGTCACCGATCTGGCAGAACGTACCGGCGGGCCTGCACGTTATGTCCGGCTGGAGGAAACAGGACAGAAAATCGGGTTTATCACACCGCTGAGCCACAACTTCTGCGAAAGCTGCAACCGCGTGCGCCTGACCTGCACCGGTGAGATTTTCATGTGCCTCGGCCAGGAGGACGCCGCAGACCTGCGCGCGCCGCTGCGCGCGCACCCTGCCGATGACGGACCCCTCGAAGATGCCATCCGCGCGGCGATCGCCTTAAAGCCCAAAGGGCATGATTTCGACTATTCCCGTCAACGCCTGGACGGTCAGATGCCTCGCCATATGAGCCATACCGGCGGCTGACCTGAGCCAATGCGCGCACCGCTGCTCTTTCATGTCTATGTGGCGGCAACCACGTTGCTGATCCCTTTCGCGGCCTGGACGCAGACACGCAAGATGCGTCGCCAGGGCGTTTCAGTGCTGCGCGCGCATGAGAAACTCGGCCATGCCAGTCAGCCTCGTACGGGGGGCGGAAAACTCGTCTGGTTTCATGCCGCCTCGGTCGGCGAGAGCCTGTCGGTTTTGGCGCTGATAACGCGCATGGGCGAGATGCTGCCCCGCGCCCAATTCCTGATCACCTCCGGCACGCCGACGTCGGCAAAGCTGGTTGCCGACCGTTTGCCGCCGCGCACCGTGCACCAGTTTGCGCCGCTCGATGCCCGTGGTCCCGTCAGCCGTTTTCTGCAACACTGGCGACCTGCCGCGGCAATCTTCGTTGAGAGCGAGCTTTGGCCGCAGATGCTGCGCATGACTCGGAACACAGGCGCAAGCATGGCGCTCGTGAATGCGCGCCTCAGCTCAAAATCACGCGCCGCCTGGACGAAAAAACCAAGTCTGGCGGCCTATATCTTCGATGTCTTCGATCTGATCCTCACGCAGAATGACGACATGGCGCAGGCCATGGTGAACATGCATGCGCCCGCCGATCGGGTTGCCCGAGGGATAAACCTCAAGTCCATGTCGGCTCCCCTGCCGACCGATCCTGCCGTCCTTGCGCCCACCCGCACGGCAATCAAGGGACGCCCCGTCTGGGTTGCTGCCTCCACCCACAAAGGGGAGGAGGCGATTGTTCTTGAAGCCCACAGAACGCTTTTGCGTGATTATCCGGAGCTGCTCCTGATCCTGGTGCCGCGTCATCCCGAACGCAGCGCTGAAATCGCAGGACTGATCAATAGTGGTGGGTTCAGCTGCGCTGTTCGCTCAAAAGGTGACCATCCGAAGGCGGGTGAAGCCGTCTACCTTGCCGACACGCTGGGCGAGTTGGGCAATTGGTATGCTCTTTCGGATGTTGTCTTTCTGGGCGGATCATTGTTGCCTATTGGTGGTCATAACCCCTTTGAAGTTGTGCAATCGGGTGCTGCGGTCATTTCAGGGCCTCATGTGACGAATTTCGCTGAAACGTTTTCCGACATGGAAAAATCGGGCGTAGCCCGCATTGCAGAGGACGGCCCTGCTCTTGCGCAGGCGGTTCAAATGATGCTTCAGGACGGTGCGCATCGCGCCACTGCATTGCAGGCTGCGCGCGACTATGTTCAGGACAAGGCGGATCAGCTGAGCAGTATTGCAAGCCGCCTGATCCGAATGCTCAAGCTGGAGGATGATATCCGATGACAGCCCCGCTCCCACCCCTGCGCGACATCGACGTCATTGCGCCCAATTTCAAACGGCGTCACTCCGGTGTGACATCGACGGTGATCCGTCTCGTGCCGCTTCAGGCCCGCGACATCGCCATTGCCGCCTGTGCGCCCGATTTGCCACCCGAGGTACCCAACCTCGCGCCCGGAAAACTGCTGCTGCTGCCGCGCAGCGGTCCCTCCGGAGCGCGCGTCTGGCATGCCAGACGCAATGTTGAAATGGTCGCCGGGCTGGCATTGAAATATCTCGCAGGCAAACGTCTGAAACTGCTTTTTACGTCCGCAGCACAACGTCGGCATACCGGATTTACCCGATGGCTCCTGCGGCAGATGGATGCGATCATCGCGACCTCTTCAAAGTCTGCAAGTTATCTTGATCACGAGGCGACGGTCATTCGACACGGCGTGGATTGCGCGTTGTTTCAAACGGTGCCAGACAGAAAGGCGCTGCGCGAGGCTCTTGCTCTGCCCGGCGACGGCCCGTTGATCGGGTGTTTCGGCCGTATACGGCACCAAAAGGGTAATGACCTTTTCGTCGCAGCCATGATCGAGGTTTTTGCCACCCACAAAACCGCCAAAGCGTTGATCATGGGACGCGCGACGGCAGAGCATCAGGATTTCCTAACGAGGCTTAAGGAAGAGGTCGCTGAGGCGGGTCTGGCTGACCGCATTCTCTTTCGCGACGAGGTGCCGATAGAAGACCTCGCCAAACATTTTCAGGCCCTTGATCTTTATGTCGCCCCGCAACGCTGGGAAGGGTTCGGACTGACCCCACTGGAGGCCATGGCGTGTGGTGCACCCGCAGTGGCCACCAAAGTCGGCGCTTTTGAAGAACTCATTGCAGAAGGCGAAACCGGTCATCTGGTGGATATCGAGGATGTACCCGCCATGGTGACAGCGATCGACGGAATATTGGCCGATGACGCCAAGCGCGACGCAATGTCCAAAGCAGCGCGCGCCCGGGCCGTTGGCAACTTCCGACTGGAGCAGGAAGCTGCGGCAATTGTCGCCGTTTATCGAAAGTTGCTCGCCAGCTAACCGGCAGCAGGTAGGCGCTGTTCCACAATTTCTGCCCACCAGCTGCACCCCGCTGGGATCGCCTCATCGTTGAAATTATACTCCGGATGATGAACCGCAGCCCCCGGCCCGTTTCCGACGAGAATATAGGCACCCGGTCTCTCTTCGAGCATGAAGGCAAAATCCTCTCCCCCCATGACCAGAGGCGCTTCCTCGCAGGCGCCCGCAACTTTTTCTGCAACCTTCGCTGCAAATTCCGTCTGCTCATCATGATTGACCATAACCGGATAGTTGCGCGTGTAATCCACGCGGGCCTCCGCCCCGAAACTTGCGGCAATCCCAGTCGAAACCGCCTTCAGCCGTGTTTCCGCCAGATCGCGCATCTCCGTTGTCATGGTGCGCACGGTTCCCTTGAGCAAAACGCGCTGCGGGATGACATTGAAGGCTTTTGAAGAGGTCTCAAAAGACGTCACTGAAACGACGATCTGATCGACAGGATCGGCGTTGCGGCTCGCAATGGTCTGTGCCGCAATGACAATATGGCTGGCGACAATTGTGGTATCGATCGTTTCATGGGGTTTTGCCGCGTGTCCGCCCAGACCTTCCACCTCGATTTCAAAAATATCCGTGGCGGCAAAAAAGGCACCGGGGCGAATTGCAAAACTGCCCATCGGATGACCCGGCCAGTTGTGCATGCCGTAAACTTCCTGGATGTCGAACCGCGCCATCATACCGTCGTTACACATCTCGCGCCCGCCGCCACCGCCTTCTTCTGCGGGTTGGAAAATCACCACTGCTGTGCCATCGAAATTCCGCGTCTCTGCGAGGTATTTTGCCGCGCCCAGCAACATGGCCGTATGACCATCATGGCCACAGGCGTGCATCGCACCCGGTGTTTTGGAGGCATATGCGACACCCGTCTGCTCGTGTATCGGCAGCGCATCCATATCTGCACGCAGCCCGACAACCTTGCCGGAAGTATTTGTCTTACCCTTGATCACGCCGACGACACCGGTTCTGCCGATGCCTGTCACAACCTCGTCGCACCCGAAAGCTTCCAGTTTTTCCGCCACCAGCGCAGAGGTGCGATGGGTGTCGAACAACAATTCGGGGTGCTCATGCAGATCGCGCCGCCAGGCAGTGATTTCATCGTGCAATTCGGCAAAACGGTTTTTGACGGGCATTCGGGATTTCTCCTTGAAATATCGTTGGTGCCAAGTGGGTTGTGATCTGCCGGGGCAGATGACCTTACGACATCAGGCTACTGGGCTTATGTGCCGACAGGGGCACTCAGAAACGGGCATGATTCTGCCTTCCTGAAAGCCATCTTAAACCTCCCTGCAGCGGCTTCAACCTGATCCGGGCGCTTTTGCAAAATGTCGCGTTATAGCGCGGGCCCCAAGCGCATCGCACTGCCGTCAGCAAAACGCGAAAACCGAAAACGGCCAAGATCATGACCCGGATCCTTGCCCTGTGCGAGATCAGCCAGAATGCGCCCCATGGCCGGACCGATGCCAAAACCATGACCGCTCATTCCCGTCCCCAGGGTCAGTCCGGGGAGAGCCGCTACCCGATCCACAACTGGAACAAGGTCAGGCATCGTATCAATCATCCCGGCCCAAGTATGGGAGAGGTCGAAATCGGGCAATTCCGGAAACAGAGCGGCAAACTGACCCTTGAGCCGATTCGCCCGCGATCTGTTCGGTGGTGGGTTCAGAACACGCATGCGTTCAAAAGGGCTGATACCACCCTCAAGCCAGCGCCGCGGCGTTGTCCACGCATCAGGATAGCCATGCGGTGCCGCTGGATAAAACCGGGTGCCAAAAGGCTCCGCGCGTAATTGCGTGAGGAATTTTGGCAGTGAGCGCAGCGCGTTCCAACCTATGAAGAGTTCGTGAAACCCGCCTGGCGCCAACGTATAGCCACCATCTGCCCGCCGCCTGAAAGCGATCTTGTCATCTGCAACACCGCCCTCAGTGATCAACGGCAACGCACTAGTCGCGGCAACTGTTGCGCG
Organism: Roseobacter sp. EG26; assembly: GCF_049830555.1. Classification (NCBI taxonomy): domain Bacteria; kingdom Pseudomonadati; phylum Pseudomonadota; class Alphaproteobacteria; order Rhodobacterales; family Roseobacteraceae; genus Roseobacter; species Roseobacter sp. EG26. Next base: position 438,264 of record NZ_JBNBLH010000001.1, on the reverse strand, counting down.
CACTGAAAGCTGCGGGAGAAAAACCTCCTGACTACCCAGCAGGAGAGCGGACCATGCACCCCCGGCCAGAATCACTTCAGGCGCGGAAATTCTGCCCTGTTCCGTGATCACGCCCGCCACGCGCCCTGCCGCAATATCGAGCGCTCGCGCGGCACAGTTTTCAACAATGCAAGCCCCTTCACGCGCCGCTATGCCAGCCAGGGCAGGAACGGCGACCCAGGGTTCGGCGCGCATATCGGAGGCCGTATGCAGCGCGCCTGCATAAGTTTGCGACATACCCGGCACCAAAGCTGCGGTTTCTGCCGCACCCATCGTTCTCGTATCGACACCAAGCTCTTGGGCAATCGGCGCCCAAGCTGCGTATTTAGCCATCTGGGCTTCGGACTTCGCAAGGTATGTGACACCCGCTTGCCGTAGTCCGATATCCTGATTGGTTTGCGTCGCAAGCTCTCGCCATAGCCGGTTGGCCTCGACCATGATCGGCAATTCATCGGGATCACGCCCCTGCTGCCTGATCCATCCCCAATTCCGGCTGGATTGTTCCGCCGCAACACGTCCCTTTTCCAGAAGTACCGTTTTTTTCCCGGCACGGGCCAGGAACAGAGCCGATGAGACGCCAATGATCCCACCACCGATCACCACCACATCGGCCTGATCAGGGAGAGGGCCGGGGAACTTTACGGGTGTTTCAAGAGAAATCGGAAACGGCTGCATTTCAGATTTGGGCCTTTGCGCCAATCATGTTGCGATATCTATGCTTGGACGCCATGTCACTGGCGTATTTCAAGAGCCCAACTGAGCAACAAGCTTTTGCACGAAAGCATGTCCAGCCTCGAATTCAGCCACGGAGATAAACTCATTGGGCTGATGCGCCTGAGCAATATCGCCGGGACCACAGATCACCGCGGAATACCCTGCTTGCTGAAACTGCCCTGCCTCGGTTCCGTAGCTGACCACATGGCTGGCGTTATCGCCTGTTAGCGCACGTGCAAGACTTTCCGCTTCTCCCGCTTCTTCGGGTCGCAATGCAGGGACATCGAAACGCGGGGTGATCTCGATCCGGGTTTCGGGCACAACCGCTTGCATCAACGCCTCGACTTCCGCAACACGCGCCCGGTAGCGCGCCTCCCAGGCGTCCTTGTCTTCTCCGGGAACAACGCGGAAATCGACAGCAAAGCGGCAATCCTTTGCAGTGATGTTATGGGCCGTTCCGCCTTCGATCATGCCGACATGCACCGTGGTAAAGGGTGGGTCGAACATCGCCGCCACATCCCCGGGCGGATGCGCACTGTTCTGGGCATTCATCTCATTGGCCCATTCGATCAGCTTGGCGCCATACATGATAGCGTTGACGCCGCGATCCATCAATGAGCTGTGGACTTCAAAACCCTGCACATGGGTGTCGAAACCGGTCCCACCTTTATGACCAGACACCGCCCGCATCGACGAGGGTTCCCCCACGATCACCGCAGAGCCTTTGGGCAACACGGGCTGCATCGCTTCGATCATCGGCGGCGCCCCGGTGCAGCCGATCTCTTCGTCAAAGCTCAGGGCGATTTGCAGCGGTCGTTTGATGCCAGCATGGTGCGCCTCGACCAGCGCCCAGATCGCCAGCGCATCGAACCCTTTCATGTCGCAGGTGCCGCGCCCGTAGTATTTTCCCTCTTTTTCAACAACCTCGTAAGGGTCCGTCTCCCAGGGCTGGCCATCGACGGGCACCACATCCGTATGGCCTGACAGCACCACGGCACCCTCCTGCCAGGGGCCTACGTGGGCAAACACGGCTGCCTTCTGCGCGCCGGGGTCGGTATATCGGTGCGTTTCGATACCGTGATCGCCCAGATACCCCTCCACCCAGTCGACAAGGGGCAAGTTGGTGTCGCGGCTGACAGTCGGAAACGCCACAAGGCTTCGCATGATTTCCAGCGGGGTGAGACGTGCGGCCATGAAAGATCAGTATCCGCTGTCCGTTTCGAGAACGAAATGGCCCGGTTCCACCTCGTTGTAGACGGAGGGTTCCGGCGTATAGCCGACGGGGTGGATCGGTGACGGGATCGGCTTGAAGTTCAGCTCGCTTTCATCCTTGCGCTTGCGTGGGTCCGCAATGGGCACCGCTTTCATCAAGGCCTGGGTGTACGCATGCTGAGGGTTCTCAAACACCCGCGGTCGGGGTCCAAGCTCAACAATCCGACCCAGATACATCACGCCGACATGGTGGCTTACGCGTTCAACCACCGCCATATCGTGGCTGATGAAAAGGAAAGACAAACCCATTTCGGCCTGCAATTCCATCATCAGGTTCAGCACCTGCGCCTGCACCGAGACATCCAGCGCCGAGACTGCCTCGTCCGCAATGATCAGCTTGGGATTGAGCGCAAGCGCGCGCGCAATGGCCACCCGCTGGCGTTGTCCGCCCGACAACTCATGGGGGAAACGTCGCATGAAACTGCGCGGCAGCTCCACCCGGTCGAACAGCATAGCCACGCGGTCGTGAACCGCAGATCCCTTCAGCGTACCATAGTTATGAATAGGTTCGGCCACCTGATCGCTGAGCTGCATTTGCGGGTTAAGCGAGGCAAATGGATCCTGAAAGATCATCTGCATGTCCAATCGCGCTTCTCGCAGCGCTTTCTGGTCCAATGCCATGATGTCTGTGCCATCAAGATCGACCTCGCCCGACATAGGATCGACCAGCCTCAGAATTGACCGCCCCGCAGTGGATTTTCCACATCCGCTTTCGCCCACAAGGCTGAGCGTCTGGCCCTTGTTGATGGTGAAAGACAGATCTTCAACAGCATGTACATTTGCAACGGTGCGCCGAAAGAACCCGCCTTTGACCGGGAACCTTGTCGTCAGGTTCTTGACCGACAGCAAGACCTCCTCGGTCCCGGGAATGGGATGGATGACGTTATTTTCCGACCCCAGCAGCTTCATCGGCTCCGGCAATGGTTTCCCGGTCATTTCCCCCAACTTGGGAACGGCGGCCAACAAGGCCTTGGTGTAAGGGTGCTGCGGGTTCTCGAATATCTCCGCGACCGGCCCCTCTTCAACCTTGTTGCCGCGAAACATCACCACAACCCGGTCAGCCATTTGCGCCACGACGGCCATATCATGGGTAATGAACATCACGGCTGTCCCGGTTTCCCGTTTCAATCGGTCCATCAGCGCAAGTATCTCGGCCTGAATGGTCACATCCAAAGCTGTCGTGGGTTCGTCGGCAATGAGCAGCCGTGGTTTGCAGGCCAAGGCCATCGCAATCACCACCCGCTGGCGCATACCACCGGACAATTCGTGCGGGTATTGAACCAGCCGCCGCTCCGGTTCCGGAATGCGCACCTCGCGCAAAAGCTCAAGTGCGCGCGCTTCGGCCTCTGCCTTTGTCATATCCTTGTGCAGGCGCAAACCTTCGGTGAGTTGCCGCCCCACTGTGAAAACCGGATTCAGGGCCGTCATCGGCTCCTGAAAAATCATGCCAATCTCGTTGCCACGGATGGAGCGCATTTTCTCGGGATCGGTATCGGCCAGATCCACGTCATCAGCACCGGGGCGGTCGAACCAAAGCTGGCCACCGGTGATTTCGCCACCGCCAAATTCCACGAGACGCATCAAGGACAAGGACGATACTGACTTACCGGACCCGCTTTCACCCACCACGCAGACGGTCTCGCCCGGATTGATGTCAAAGGAGACATCTTCCACCCCGACAACCGGCCCGTCCTTGGTCTGAAACTCGACCCGCAGCCCTTTGATTTGTGCAATTGGGTGCACGGTTAAGGTGTCTTGTTCTTGATCCAGCATCGCCGCCCCTGAAGTTCTTGTCTCAGGACGCTAAAGCCAAGCAGCCTCCGGTGTCAAACCCGTCAGCCACAGTTGCCACAAAGTCGTCCATCACAAGGGTTGCTTTTTCCGAAAAAGATGCTTCGATGGGCATATGCATCCGGGGGATCGGCTCAAAAACTGCGTCTTTTCGCAAAGTTAGGCCAATGTTCTCACATCACCTCCGGTCGGCACCCAAGCGCCCAGGACGTAATCGAGGCGCGTAACGGCACGAATGTGTCCAACATGGAGTATAAAATGAAACTCAAAACCCTATTGATGGGGGCAATCGCCACAACTGCTTTGGCACCCGTCGCATTCGCCGACGGCCACGAAGGGGAACGCGGTCGCGACGGTCAGGTCAACATCATCTATTGGCAAGCGCCTTCGATCCTGAACCCCTATCTGTCTGGCGGTACGAAGGATCTGGAATCCGCATCCCTGGTGATCGAACCCCTTGGTCGCTATGATGAAAATGGTGCTTTGGTTCCTTACTTGGTCGACGAAATCCCTACCGTTGAAAACGGTGGCGTGAGCGAAGACCTCAAATCCATCACATGGAAACTGACGGAAGGCCTGGTCTGGTCTGACGGCTCGCCCGTAACCTCCGCTGACGTCGCATTTACCGCAGAATATTGCATGCATCCCGAAGGTGGCTGCGCCCAGGCGTCCAAATTTGACGGCGTCGAAAGCGTTGAGGTTCTGGATGACCTCACAGTCAAAGTGAATTTCGTGGATGCCAAACCGAATCCCTATGGTCCCTTCATGGGCGGCCAATCCCCGATCATTCAAAAGGCACAATTTGCAGATTGCCTGGGTGCCAAGGCACCTGAATGCACGGACGCAAATTTCAACCCCATCGGCACAGGCCCCTTCGTGGTGACGGATTTCCGTCCAAATGACGTGATCCAGATGGTTGCCAATGAGAATTACCGCGAAGCTGGCAAACCCGCCTTTTCCTCACTGACGTTCAAGGGTGGCGGCGATGCCACGGCCGCTGGTCGTGCCGTGCTGGAAACCGGCGAGTTCGATTATGCCTGGAACCTGCAACTGGCGCCTGATGTGCTGGCGAAAATGGCCGAAGGCGGCAAGGGCACACCCATCGCGGCTTTCGGGACGCTGGTGGAACGTCTGGAGATGAACCTGACGAACCCATCGCCTGACCTGCCGGAAGGTGAGCGCTCAACTCTTGCGCACCCGCACCCTTTCCTGTCGGACTTCAACGTTCGCAAAGCGCTCTCAATGGCAATCGACCGCGAATTGCTGGTCGAGATTGGGTATGGTCAGGCAGGTCGTGCGACCTGTAACCTTGTCCCTGCCCCGGCACTCTATGCCTCCGACAACACCGAATGCCTGACCCAGGACATTGACGGTGCCAAGGCGCTGCTGGACGAAGCGGGCTGGACTGACAGCGATGGCGACGGCGTGCGCGACAAGGACGGCGTGAAACTGTCGATCCTCTATCAGACCTCCACCAATGCCGTGCGTCAGGACTTCCAGGCGCTGATCAAGGACTGGTGGAACCAGATCGGCGTTGAAACCGAGTTGCGGAACCTTGACGCTTCCGTCTTCTTCGGTGGTGATCCGGGCTCGCCCGACACCTTCCAGAAGTTCTATGCGGACGTTGAAATGTACGCCAACAACTTCGATGGCACAGATCCGCAGGCCTACCTGTCTGCCTATCGTTGCGGCAATGAGCCCAAGCCTGCGAGCCAATGGCAGGGTGAGAATATCAACCGTTTCTGCAACGAAGAGTACGACCAGTTGCTCGACGAGCTTGCCCGGACAGGTGAGTTGGACAAGCGCGGCGAAATTGCCAAACGCCTGAACGACATCATCACCCGCGAAACGATGACCATCGTGCCGCTGGTGGATCGCGGTCGTGTGTCGGCGCATTCCAACACACTTGGTGGCGTGATCCTGAACACATGGGACAGCGAACTGTGGAACGCAGCTGACTGGTACCGTATCGGTAGCTGAGGTGAAATCGGGCGGGGTGCGCATTTGCGCCTCGCCCAACCATGGCCTCCAGCCTCATCCTGAGCGCTGGTTCAGTTCCACCAATAACAAGACTGACGCATAAAGGCGTAGCACATGCTGACATACACCATCAGACGGCTGGTCCTGTCGATCCCGACGCTGCTGTTTATTTCACTGGTGATTTTCCTGCTCCTGCAACTGGCCCCGGGTGATCCCATGGCGCAGGTGCCCCTGACCGTCCCTCCGGAAGTCAAACAGAAGATGCGCGAAGCCCTGGGCCTCGGCGCTCCGGCCCATGTCCAATACTGGAAATGGCTGGTGCAATTCTTCTGGATCGAACCGCAGGTTCTGATCGACCACTGGTTTGGGACAGGTTTTGCCGAAGGCAAGTTACGGGTGATTTCCTGGCAGACCCGTTCTCCCGTGATGGATATCGTCATGCAGCGGATGCCCCAGACGCTTTGGGTTGTGGGCATGTCCTACATCGTCGGCATTCTGATCGCGCTGCCGATCGGTATCTATTCGGCCTACAAGCAGTATTCCCTTTTCGATCAGGCGGGTACTTTTGTTTCCATGATCGGGTTCTCGGTCCCCCCGTTTTTCTCCGGAGTTCTGGTCATCGTGATCTTTTCGGTCAACCTGGGCTGGTTCCCATCCATCTATGATACCACCCACGTCGTCACCGACTGGGCGAGCTTCAAGGTTCAACTCCAACAAATGATCATGCCCGTGATGGTTCTGGCACTTCAGACCACGGCCCAGATCAGCCGTTTCATGCGGGCGTCAATGCTCGACAATCTCAATCAAGACTATGTGCGCACGGCGCGCGCCAAAGGGCTGAAAGAAAGCGCCGTGGTGCTGATCCACGTGTTGCGGAATTCCATGATCCCGATCATTACGGTTATCGCCCTGGGCATCCCCTCGATCTTTGGCGGCGCCATCATCACCGAAACCCTCTTCAAGGTGAATGGAATTGGCCAGTTGCTGTTGACGGCGCTATTTGCCAACGACCTGCCGATGGTGATGACGCTGACGTTTATCTTCGCCATCCTCATCGTTCTCTTCAATCTGATCGCGGATGTGCTCTACGGCATTCTCGATCCGAGGATTCGCTATGACTGATCAATCATCTGACCCGTCCGACATCGAACTCTATGGCGCGCTCAAGGACAAGGAACCGCCCAAAGAACCCCGCAGCCAATGGAAAGACGTCTGGGATCAGTTCCGCAAACACAAAGGCGCGCTGATCGGTGGTGGTTTCCTGTTGTTCATCACCCTCGCTGTTCTGATCGGACCCCTGGTATGGGATGTGGATCCGAAAAAGCTCGACATCCGGAACAAGGACATGCGCCCGCTCTACACCCTGCTCTGGGACGGAGACGCGCGTACTAGCTGGGCAAAACCCCTGGGCTCAGACAACCTGGGCCGCGATATTCTGGCGACACTGATCGCTGGCGGCCGCGCCTCCATGGCCGTGGGCTGGACGGCGATGGTGCTGGCTCTGTTTATCGGCACCGCTGTTGGTGTCTCCGCGGGCTACTTCAAGCGGCTTGACGGACCCCTGATGCGGCTGACAGACCTTTTCTTGTCTCTGCCCATCCTGCCGCTGCTGCTGGTCGCGGTGACGCTCTTCCGACAACCGCTCAGGGCAAACTTTGGACCGGAAACGGGGATGTTCATTCTGATTGTCGGCGTTATCGGGATCACCTCGTGGATGCAGACAGCCCGGATTGTGCGTGGTGAAATCCTCGCTCTCAAGGAACGCGAATTCATACTCGCCGCCCGATCCATCGGCACCACGCCGTTCAAGATCATTCGACGGCATTTGCTGCCCAATGTTGTCTCCCCCATCATGGTCTCGGCGACGTTGGGGCTGGCCACGGCCATCATCACCGAAAGCGCGCTCAGCTTCCTCGGTGTTGGCTTCCCGTCGGATTTCCCAACCTGGGGCAAACTGCTGTCAGACGCCGTCCCCCGCATGGAAGAATTCCCCGAACGGGTGATGCTGCCCGGCATTCTGATTTCACTGACCGTCCTGTCCGTGAATTACCTCGGCGACGGCCTGCGGGATGCCTTGGATCCCAGGATCAGAGGGCGCTAGCTACGGGACGGCGGGCGGGGCGTCTTGGCGCGTCCCGCGACAAGCGCGTCGTTCCGACGTCCCTACTCCACGGACTTCCGCAATCGCCGGATCATCGTCCAGACCAGCAGGACGACGGGCACAGTCGCCATCGCCGTCAGCATCCCCTTGCTGAGCCCTGTTGATTGCGTCAGCGGATAAAGCAGATACCCCACCAGCGACACCGCATAGTAGCTGATCGCCACGACCGACAACCCTTCGACCGTCCGTTGCAAACGCAGTTGCAGATCGGACCGCCTGTCCATGCTTTCCAGCAGCGATTGATTCTGCGCCGAGCGCTCCACATCCACACGGGTTCTGAGCAGATTCGACGCGCGGATGGACCGGCTCGACATCGCCTCCAGCCGCCGCTCCGCCGCACTGACTGTGCGCATGGCCGGTGCATAGCGGCGCATCATGAATTCCGCAAAATGCTGCCGCCCCAGAAAACGCTCCTCCCGCAGCGCCTCGATGCGTTGATTGACCAACGCCTCATAAGCCTCCGTGGCACCAAACCGGAAAGAACTTTGCGCGGAGAGCGTCTCCAGTTCGGCCGAAATTGCCAGCAGATTATCCAGCGTCTTTTCAGCAGATGCCCGCTCGTCGCTCATCGCCCCCATCAACCCGGTCAGCTTGGTGTCGAGATCATTCAGCTTTGGCTGAAGCGCCTTGACCCGCGCGAATCCGAGCATGGACATCGTCTTGTAGGTTTCAATCTCACACAGCCGTTGCACAATCCGCCCGATGCGCCGGGCGTCCGTTGCCGCATCGGCAAAAACCACAAAGCGCAGATGACCGTTCATGTCGATGCGGAAATCACCTGCCACAACCGCAGCTTTGTCCAGCACTTCCGAAACGGCAAGGCTTTCAGACACGAACCATTCGTTCAAAAGCGTTGTAACTTCCTCGTTCTTCGCCGGCCGGGGCGCAATGTGCAGCAACGCTGAGGTCATACGCTGGCCCGGTGCTGCTTCCAGCCAATCAGCCGGAAAAACATCAAATTGCGCCGGATCAAATGGCCGTCCTGAGACGCCTTCGGCAAAAGCGGTGTAGGTGACAAACTCCGTGTGTTGTTCCCATTTCAGCCAGTATTTCCCGATCTGTCCGTAGTAGTGCGTGGCCCCCGGTTGTGGGTGCGGGGCGCCATGCCGGTCCAGAAGTTCTGTCAGATGCGTCAGATCAAGTGTCCGGTCGCGGCTTACGGCATCGTTGGGTTGCTTGATGGCGATGTAAACCGCAGAACAAGGCGCATTCATCGACGGAAAAGGTCGCGCGTGCAATTCGTTTGCAAGCTTGTAGCGAAGAGGATGATCAGTAATGGGCGGCATAATATCTCGTCAAAGGGGTTTAGGCTCAATTAGGGCGGATCAGCTTGGAAGTAAAGAAAAAGCCCTTTTTATTCATTATCTTAGCGGTACACATTCGCATACCGCCCAAGAATTACGCCAGAAGATTTTGCAACCGGATCGCAGACCGGAAAAGGCTCTCATACCTGATGGTGCCCGTGCCCCTCGTTGGGCGCTACAAAATGAAATACACATCCGGCCCTTTAGTGCGATCCTCAGAATCGCCGCACATGATACCGGGCTTCGACGTGAATGCGCATGGAGGTGCAACCTGTCCTGATGACCTCTGCCTAAAGCGGCACTTCGCCACTGGCGCCCACTGGATTAGTATCTGCTGACATCACGATGGGGCGGAAGGTTAGAATCCGGCCCCCGGGTCAGGGGAGCCGGATTTCTCTGATACTTCGGAAAGCGCCGCAGTTTCAGTCGATCATTGGCAGGAGCTTGTCGAGCGATGCCTTGGCATCGCCATAGAACATGCGGGTATTCTCTTTGAAGAACAGCGGGTTCTCGATGCCTGAATAACCCGTGCCCTGACCGCGTTTGGAAACAAAGACCTGCTTGGCCTTCCAGCACTCCAGAACCGGCATGCCCGCGATGGGCGAGTTCGGGTCCTCCTGGGCCGCCGGGTTCACGATGTCGTTCGAACCGATGACAATCGCAACATCCGTTGAGGGGAAGTCGTCGTTGATCTCATCCATCTCCATCACGATATCATAAGGCACCTTGGCCTCGGCCAGCAGCACATTCATATGCCCCGGAAGCCGCCCCGCGACAGGGTGAATGGCGAAGCGCACGTTCTTACCCTGCGCGCGCAGCTTGCGCACCAGCTCAGCAACACCCTGCTGCGCCTGCGCAACCGCCATCCCGTAACCCGGGATGATGATGACGCTGTCCGCCTCGTTGAGCGTGGCTGCAACACCGTCGGCCTCAATGGCGATCTGCTCGCCCTCCACGGCCATTTGCTCACCTGCAGGGCCGCCAAAGCCGCCCAGAATGACCGAGATGAAGGATCGGTTCATCGCCTTGCACATGATGTAGCTCAGGATCGCACCAGAGGAGCCCACCAACGCGCCGACAACGATCAAGAGGTCATTGCCAAGGCTGAACCCGATCGCAGCAGCGGCCCAGCCGGAATAGCTGTTGAGCATCGAGACCACGACCGGCATATCCGCGCCGCCAATCCCCATGATCAGGTGGTAACCGATGAAAAGCGCCGCCAAGGTCATGATGAAGAGCGGAAAGAACCCGCCGGAGTTGAAGTACCAGACAAGGCATATGAGGGAGAGACCCGCTGCACCTGCGTTCAACATGTGACCACCGGGCAGCTTTGTCGCAGCCGTATCGACCTTGCCCGCCAGCTTGCCATAGGCGATCACCGACCCGGTGAAAGTCACCGCCCCGATGAAGACACCAAGGAAAAGTTCCACCCTCAGGATGGCGACTTCCACGCCGTCCTTTTTGGCCAGCAGTGCCGCGAAACCCTCAAGGCTTTTGCGCGCTGCATCATCCATCGCCAGAACGCGGACCAGTTCCAGATGCGCATTGAAGCCCACGAAAACCGCCGCGAGGCCAACAAGACTGTGCATGGCAGCGACGAGCTGCGGCATCTCGGTCATCTGCACCCGTTGCGCCACGACGTAGCCAACAAACCCGCCACCGAGGATCAGGACCAGCGACAAAAGCCAACGGCCTTCGCCCGGCCCAAGCAAAGTTGCGATAACCGCAAGCCCCATGCCAACGATGCCATACCAGACCGCGCGTTTCGCGCTTTCCTGCCCGGACAGACCGCCCAAGCTGAGAATGAAGAGGACGGCTGCAACCACATAGGCTGCTGTAGTAAATCCGAAGTCCATTTTTTCCGTCCCGTGCTTTAAGATTTCTGGAACATGGCGAGCATGCGCCGTGTCACGAGGAAGCCGCCGAATATATTAATTCCGGCCATAAATATCGAGAGCGCGGCCAGCAGAACCACCAGGAATGACCCCGAGCCGATCTGCATCAGCGCGCCCAGAATAATGATCGACGAAATGGCGTTTGTCACAGCCATCAGCGGCGTGTGCAGCGAATGCGCAACGCCCCAGATGACCTGGAACCCGACAAACACGGCAAGCACGAAAACGATGAAGTGCTGCATGAAGCTGGCCGGTGCGACAAGGCCCACGGCCAGGATCAAGGCACCACCGATAGCGAGCATTGTCACCTGATTGCGGGTCTCTTGTTTGAACGCCTCCACTTCGGCCGCGCGTTTTTCTTCGGCGGTCAGTTCCTTTGGTGCCTCTTTTTTCGGTGCTGCGGCAATCGCGGCAATCTTGGGAGGCGGTGGTGGGAAGGTGACTTCTTTCTTGTGGGTAATCGTAGCGCCCCGGATGACATCATCTTCCATGTCGTGATTGATCACACCGTCTTTTTCAGGTGTCAGATCAGCCATCATGTGACGGATGTTTGTGGCGTAAAGCGTGGAAGCCTGTGCGGCCATCCGGCTGGGGAAATCGGTGTAACCGATGATCGTAACCCCATTGTCTGTCACGATTTTTTCATCCATGACAGTCAGCTTGCAGTTGCCGCCCTTCTCTGCGGCCAGATCCACGATAACGGAGCCGGGTTTCATGGATTTCACCATGTCCTCGGTCCACAACTCAGGCGCTTCGCGGTTGGGGATCAGGGCCGTGGTGATCACGATATCCATATCCGGCGCCAGTTCACGGAACTTGGCCAACTGAGCCGCGGTGAATTCCGGGCTTGAAACAGCGGCATAACCGCCTGTGGCGGACCCATCCTGCTGTTCTTCATCAAAATCGAGGAAGACGAATTCGGCCCCCATCGACTCAACCTGTTCGGCCACTTCGGGCCTTACGTCAAACGCATAAGTAATGGCGCCCAGAGATGTGGACGTGCCGATCGCTGCCAAACCGGCCACACCGGCCCCGACAACGAGCACCTTCGCGGGCGGCACCTTGCCTGCGGCGGTCACCTGACCGGTAAAGAAGCGGCCAAAGTTGTTACCGGCCTCGATCACCGCGCGGTAACCAGCGATATTGGCCATCGACGACAGCGCGTCCATTTTCTGGGCGCGGCTGATGCGCGGCACCATGTCCATCGCAATGACTGTGGAACCCTTTCGTGCAGAGGCTTCCATCAGATCGGTATTGCCTGCGGGGTTGAAAAAGCTGACCAGGGTCTGTCCATCCCGCAGCCGCTTGACCTCGGCATCAGAGGGTGCGCGCACCTTCGCCACGACATCTGCGGCCTTCCACAAGGCTGCGGCGGTTTTGACGACTTCAACGCCTGCTTCCTTGTAGTCCGCATTTGAAAAACCGGCCGCCGCCCCGGCGCCAGTTTCGATGACGCATTCATGGCCCAGCTTCTGCAGGTCCCGGGCCGACGCAGGCGTCATCGCAACCCGTGCTTCCCCTTCAAAGGTCTCTTTTGGTGTGCCGATCTTCAATTGGAGCTCCCCCGTTTGATGCGTTTTCGCGTAATCTGATGCATATGGATGGTTTTTTCCCTATCTTCTCGACACGCAAGGTACAAGCGCGCGGGAAACTGTGAGCGCTCACGGTTGCACAGAATTCACACCCATCTGCGTGTTTTTTGAGCATATCGTGCAAAATCGGCCCGAAATACACGCCTCATGCGGTTTTCTTCTGGTATGATGAACCGTTTTTCCAAGACCCAGACAAAGATGGGTACAAAGATCAGCCCGAGCACCGCGTCCCACCACAAACACAGCCCGGTCAGAATCAGCACATCCGCCAGGTAGATCGGGTTCCGCGACTTGCCGAATACACCCGACTGGATGAGCTTGCCGGGGGTTTCGTGAGGAATGATGGTTGTCTTGTGACGTCTGAACTCAACCGCGGCCAGCATGGCAAGTACGATGCCCGCGCCCACAAGCAAGCCGGAAACCAGCGACGTGACCGGGTGGGTCAGGCTAAGCCCGAAAGGCAGAAACCTTGCCTGGCACCAGGCCAGAACCGCGAAACAGACCAACCAAAGGGGCGGCATGTCCAGCCATTTCATTCCGCATCATCAGCAGCCATGGGCTGCCAGAGTTCAATGGGGTTACCTTCCGGGTCAGTCAATCTGGCAAAGCGACCATTGGGATATCGTTTTGCATCAACTTCCACGTCTATGCCCGCTGCGCGCAGCTGAGAGACCATGGCGTCCAGATCATCCACCCGCAAATTGAGCATCCAGCTTTTCGCGGCATTGCCGAAATATTCAGTATCCGCGGCAAAAGGCGCAAAAACTGTCGGGCCGGCCTGTTGCTGCCAGGCATCGGCCTCGTAGGTCACCGGAACCTCAGAAATGCCCAGATGCTCCGCATACCAGGCGGACGTTGCCTTGGGGTCGTCGGCACGGAAAAACAAGCCGCCAATACCTGTGACTTTCTGCATGATGCCATCCTCTTGCTGCACTCCGATTGTAGCGCGTTTGAGCGCTCAAAACAATCGACGCACGCTCTTGTGTCTGCCCCCCTGCCCACTAAGCTGATGGCAAAATCAGGGAGAACGATATGTCGCTCGCAGGAAAACATGCGCTGGTCACAGGTGGCGGAAGCGGAATTGGTCTCGATATTGCGCGTATGCTCTCGGCAGAGGGATGTCTCGTTACCATCACCGGACGGCGACAAACTGCCTTGGATGCTGCCGCGGCAGGGAGCATTCACGGTATGACCATGGATGTGCGCGACGAAGAAGATGTGATCTCCACCATCGCCGCAGCGGTCGAAGCACGCGGGCCCCTTCAGATATGCGTGGCAAATGCGGGCATCGCCGAAGGGCGCGCTTTGCACAAAACCGACCTGAAATTCTGGCGCAACATGATGGCGACAAATCTGGACGGGGCCTTTCTGACAATACGCGAATCCCTGACCTCCATGCGCCAAACAGATTGGGGACGCGTCATTGCGATATCTTCCATTGCCGGGCTGCGCGGGTTGCAGGGCGCATCATGTTACACCGCTTCGAAACACGGGCTGGTCGGATTAATCAGGGCGTTGAGCGAGGACTATCTGGGCAAGCCGTTCACCTTCAACGCCGTTTGCCCTGCTTATGTCGACACCCCCATCGTAACACGCAATACCCTGTCGATTGCCGAGCGCGCCGGGGTCAGCGAAGCGGAAGCCCAGGCGATCATGGTCTCGGCAAACCGGCACAACCGGTTGATCTCCCCCCAGGAGGTCTCCTCGGCAGTCAAATGGCTGGTGTCACCCGCGTCCGAAAGCGTCAACGGCCAAGCCATCGAAATCGCAGGCGGTCAGATGTAGGGTCACAAATTTTCTGTCGCGCTGCCGGTCTTCAGGTTTCATTAACCGTGAATGCGCTAGCCTAAATCCATGACCAGCTGCTATCACTCAAAAAACCCGAACCCGACGTATTTTTTCACGGCACGGCTTGCTGATCCAAACAGCAGTGTGCTGGTCAAAGAGGTTGCATTGTTGCGCCAAGCGGTGCGGGAAACGGTCGAACGTTATCCATTCACAATTGATGCAATCGTTGTGCTGCCCGCGGCACTTCACACGATCTGGACGCTGACAGCGCAAGACCCTGATTTTCGTCCGCGCTGGCGGTTTCTGAAATCGCGGTTTTCGCGGGCCTTGATGCAAGCAGCCCCGCAGCAGGATGGAGACTTGACGACACGTCGAGAGCGCATCTGGCACAAGCGGCTGTGGGACCATCAAATTCGTTCGTCCCACGATCTGGAGGTGCATCGGCAGCTGATCCATAGCGCGCCGGCTCAGACAGGCCTTGTTCAAGATCCAAAAGACTGGGCGTGGACCTCGCTGCACCGCACCCTGGCGGACTCGCACAGGCAACACAATGCGCAACCCCCGCGAAAGCTAAGCGATCTGAACTTCAAATCCGTTCGCAGCACTCGAACTGTCTCTCTGCTGCCCGAAGCTCAGGCCACCTGAGCCGGGGTCAACTGCCGACCGTTCGCCCATGCATGGGTCGCCTCGCCGAAAGCGGCAAAGAGAGGCCGTGACACAGGATCGCGTGCCGCCTCATACTCAGGGTGCCATTGCACAGCGAGTGTAAAGCCGGGTGCTCCGTCAATATAAATCGCCTCCGGCGTGCCATCCGGTGCCACGCCATCCACGATCACCCGCGCCCCGGAGGATTTGATCCCCTGCCCGTGCAGTGTATTCGTCATCACCTCCTGCGCACCCATCAACCGATGGAACACGCCCCCTTCGGTGAAGGAAACCGGGTGCCGGAGCTCAAATTTCTCTTCCAATGTGCCGTCAGGCGGCATTCTGTGGTTCATACGGCCCGGCAAATCCCGGATTTCAGGATGCAGCGTCCCGCCCATGGCGACATTGACCTCCTGAAAGCCGCGGCAAATGCCCAGGAACGGCTGGCCGCGTTCAACGCAAGCCCGCACCAGATCAAGTGCCACGGCGTCGCGCGCCCGGTCAAACTCCCCATGCGCATCAGTGGCTTCCTCACCATATTCGGCCGGATGAACATTGGGCCGCCCGCCCGTGAACAGAAACCCGTCGCATGTGTCCAACAGCTCTTGTACCGAAATGAACCGCGGGTCGGCCGGAATCAGCATCGGAATACAGCCGGAAACGTCCGAAACAGCCTCAGTGTTCATGACCCCCCCGGCATGCACGGGATAGTCGTCAAAAAGCAGGTAGGGGTTGGAAAAAATACCAACGATTGGCCGCGCCATCAGAACCTCTTAATTAACTTCCTTTTGCAAGATATAGCCTTGCACACCAAGGGTTAACAGCCCATGACCGCGCAAAGGCCTGTGCAGAATTGCTTAACTTTTCCGAATTCGGCATATTGTGCAACACCTCAGACCTCTGCTGTCAGGCCAGCGGCCTCAATCCCGGCGCGTGCAGCGATCACGTCATTTTCCGAGGTATCCCCCGTCACGCCAACCGCACCAATAACGGTTTCCATCGCGTCTTTGAGCAGGATACCCCCCGGAACCGGCACCACCTGCCCGCCGAAAACACCATTTACAGACGTCATGAAATAGGCCTGGGTTTCAGCCCGCGCCATTTGCGCAGTTCCCGCAATGCCCAGCATGATCGATCCGTAGGCTTTGCCGTGCGCAATGCCAAAACGCCCCGGTGAGGCGCCGTCCTCACGTTCAAACGCCTTGACATGCCCGCCAGCATCCAAGACTACCACGGACAAGGGCTTGAACCCTTCGGCGCGTCCTTTGGTAAGTGTTTCGCGGATGATGATGCGGGCTTGTTTCAGTGAGACGGTCATGAGGGCTCCTTGCTGTTTTCGTTATTTTCCTGAACGGTTCATCACTACCCTGTGGCTTTCAGTTCAAGGCGGCGGGCATGCAAAACAGGCTCCGTGTAGCCGGACGGCTGCGTGCGCCCTTTGAAAACCAGATCGCAAGCTGCCTGGAACGCCACCCCATCATAGTCGGGCGCCATTGGTTTATACTGCGGGTCCGATGCATTTTGCCCATCAACCACCTCGGCCATCTTACGCATCACCTGCATAACTTCCTGGGCATCGACGACACCGTGGTGCAACCAGTTTGCGACGTGCTGCGCGGAAATCCGGCAGGTTGCTCGATCCTCCATCAAGCCCACGTCATTCATGTCAGGCACCTTCGAACAGCCGACACCGTGATCCACCCAACGCACGACATATCCCAGAATGCCTTGCGCGTTGTTTTCAACTTCCCGGATTTTCTGCGCGTCCGTCCATTTTTGATAGGTGGCCAGCGGAATATCAAGAACCGTATCCACATAGGCGCGCCGCCCGTTTTTTTGCAACGCAGCCTGAACCGCAAAAACATCCACGCGGTGATAATGCAGCGCGTGCAGGGTTGCGGCGGTCGGACTTGGCACCCAGGCGCAATTGGCCCCCGATTTGGGATGTTCAATCTTCTGCTCCAGCATCGCGGCCATCAGATCAGGCATTGCCCACATGCCTTTGCCGATCTGCGCACGTCCGGATAGGCCGCACTCCAAACCGATATCCACGTTCTGATTTTCATAGGCGCCGATCCAGGCCTTGCGCTTGATGAAATCCTTGCGGCTGAACGGACCGGCCTCCATGGAGGTATGGATTTCGTCGCCGGTACGATCCAGAAACCCGGTATTGATAAAGGCCACACGGGATTTCGCCGCGCGAATACATTCTTTGAGGTTCACGGAAGTGCGCCGCTCTTCATCCATGATACCAAGCTTCACCGTGAACTGCGGCAAGCCAAGCACGTCTTCCACCCGGGTAAAAATCCGGTCGGCAAAGGCAACTTCTTCGGGTCCGTGCATCTTCGGCTTGACCACGTAAACCGAGCCGGTCAGTGAGTTGCCGCCCTCCCGCTTCAGATCATGCATCGCGATGAGCGTGGTGATCATGGCGTCCATCAGCCCCTCGGGAACCTCATTGCCCTCGCGGTCACGGATGGCCGGATTGGTCATCAGATGCCCGACGTTACGCACCAGCATCAGTGCGCGACCCTTTAGCGTGACTTTCATGCCGTCTGGCCCGGTGTATTCCCGATCAGCGTTCAGGGTGCGGGTCACCTGCTGCCCCCCCTTCTCAAACGTATCCTTCAGATCGCCTTTCATCAGGCCAAGCCAGTTGGCGTAAGCAACAACCTTGTCTTCCGCGTCAACGCAGGCAACGGAATCTTCACAATCCATGATCGCGGAAACGGCGCTTTCCATTCTAACATCCGCCAATCCGGCCTGATCCCTGCTGCCGATCGCATGTGTCCGGTCAAAAAACAATTCCACGTGCAGCCCATTGTTGCGCAGAACCACAGCGGTCGGCGCCTTTGGGTGGCCTGAGTATCCGACGAATTTCTCAGGATGCACGAGGGGCTGGTCATCGACCAGCAGTGCCCCATTGCGCACATAGTAACGACGAGCGTCGGCATGGCTGGTCTTCTCGATCGGGAACGCTTCGTCGAGGAAGACCCGCGCACGCGCCACGACCCGCGCGCCGCGACCCTGATCATATCCCCCTTTGGGCGCGGGGCTGCCCATGGCATCCGTCCCGTAAAACCCATCATAAAGACTTCCCCACCGGGCGTTCGCAGCGTTCAGTGCATAGCGTGCGTTGGTGATCGGCACCACCAATTGTGGGCCTGGCACTCGCGCGATCTCGTCATCTACATTTGCGGTGTCAATTTCGAAATCGCCTCCTTCGGGCAGCAGGTAGTCGATCTCTCGCAGGAATGCACAATAGGCCTCGTGATCATGAGGCGCTCCGCGACGCTCCACATGCCACGCGTCGATTTTCGCCTGCATGTCTTCGCGCTTTTGCAGAAGGTCGCGGTTCTCCGGCCCAAAATCATGCACCAGATCGGACAACCCCTTCCAGCACTCCGTGGCTTCGATACCCGTACCGGGAAGAGCCTTGGATTCAACAAAATCCACCATCTCCTCAGCCACCTGAAGATCATTTTTCTGGAGAAAATCGGCCATTCAAAAACACTCCTCAACGATGGCGCTACGGGTATGGCCAAAAGGTTTAGGAGGTTTGTTTCCGATAGGCAACAGAGTTGGTAAGGTTACTTTACCAATCTTCGAGAAGGTTTGAGCCGGACACGGCGGCAGCGGTCCGAACAATAGCGCACTTCATCCCAAACCCGCTCCCACTTCTTGCGCCATGTGAAGGGCCGCTGGCAGGTCACACAGATCTTCTGGGGCAGATCACCCTTTCTGGTCATAGGTTCAGAGGACGTTCAGATAAGAGCCTGCATCAAGCGAGGCAACGCTCTCGGCTTCACCGCCAAACCAGTAGATCGCAGCGCCTAAACCGAGCGCAAGAAAGAGACCTGCCCAAAGCCCCCAGAGGGCCGGCCGGTGATGACGTTTCTGTTTGCCGATATTCGTGTCGGGTGCTGACATTTTCGTTCCTTTCGATTTTCATGACCATGCCGGGTTGCGGCGGGCGTCTTGGGACCATAACGTCCTGCGCGTCATATCCGTTCCAATCAACAAAGCAGGTGCCCATGCGCGACGCGACCCCCCAGACCATATACCTGAGCGACTACAAACCCTTCGGCTTTGACGTAACATCGGTAGAGCTGACATTTGATCTGGCCCCGAACACGACGCGCGTGCGGTCAAAGATCGCCTTTGTGCCCAGAGAAGGGACAGATGGCACCTTCTTTCTCGACGGCAAGGGCCTGAAGTTGATTTCGGCCGCCATTGACGGTGTCGCCATTTCCCCGGACCTCACACCGGAGGGCCTGACCTGCGCCGTGCCCGATCACCCGTTCCTCTGGGAGGCTGAAGTCGAGATTGACCCCGAAAACAATACCGCCCTTGACGGGCTCTACATGTCAAACGGCATGTATTGCACTCAGTGCGAGGCGCAGGGATTTCGCAAAATCACCTACTACCCGGACCGCCCGGATGTGATGAGTGTCTTTACGGTCAAGATCAACGGAACGCACCCTGTTTTGCTGTCAAACGGCAATCCGGTCACCAGCAGCCAGGGCTATGCCGAATGGCATGATCCATGGCCGAAACCGGCCTATCTCTTTGCGCTGGTCGCGGGTGACCTTGTCGCCGTGCCGGGGGCGTTTACCACCAAATCGGGGCGCGATGTGGCATTGAACATCTATGTGCGCCCCGGTGACGAGGGTAAATGCACCTTCCCCATGCAAGCCATCAAGGACAGCATGAAGTGGGATGAGGAGGTTTATGGCCGCGAATATGACCTTGATATCTTCAATGTCGTGGCGGTCGACGATTTCAACATGGGTGCCATGGAAAACAAGGGATTGAACGTCTTCAATTCCTCCGCCGTTCTGGCCTCTCAAGCCACTTCCACCGACGAGAATTTTGTTCGCGTCGAGGCGATCATTGCCCATGAGTACTTCCATAACTGGACGGGCAATCGCATCACCTGTCGCGACTGGTTCCAGCTGTGCCTCAAGGAGGGGCTGACCGTATTCCGCGACAGCCAGTTTACCTCTGACATGCGCTCCGCACCGGTCAAGCGAATAACGGATGTGATCGACCTGCGGGGACGCCAGTTCGCGGAAGATCAGGGACCACTGTCCCATCCTGTGCGGCCTGAAAGCTTTCAGGAAATCAACAACTTCTATACCGCTACCGTCTACGAGAAAGGTGCCGAAGTCATCGGCATGCTGAAGTGTCTGGTCGGCGATGAAGCCTATGCGCGCGCGCTCGATCTCTATTTTGACCGTCATGACGGGCAGGCCTGCACAATCGAAGACTGGCTGCAGGTTTTTGAGGATGCCACCGGCCGTGACCTGACCCAGTTCAAGCGCTGGTATTCACAGGCGGGCACACCACGCCTGACCGTGAAAGATGCTTGGTATGCAGGTACTTACATCCTGACATTCACGCAAAACCTCAAACCGTCGGCGACGACACCTGACCCCAAACCTCAGGTTATCCCCATCGTGACGGGTCTGTTGGCGCCTTCAGGCGAGGAGATTGTCCCAAGTCAGGTTCTGGAATTGACCGAAGCTTCGCAGTCCTTCACCTTCGAGGGCCTGTCGGAGCGCCCCATTCCTTCTGTCCTGCGTGGGTTTTCGGCACCTGTCGTGCTGGAAAGCGAGCTGGCGCAAAACCACACGGCCTTCTTGCTGGCACATGACACCGATCCCTTCAATCGCTGGGAATCCGGGCGCAGCCTCGCCAAGGCCAGCCTTCTGGACATGATCCGCACCGGTGCGCACCCGGATGAGCGGTATCTCGACGGTCTTCTGGCCGTCATTTCGGATGCATCGCTTGACCCCACCTATCGTGCATTGATGCTGGGGTTGCCCAGCCAATCTGATCTGGCAACAGCCCTTCACGATGCGGGCGACATCCCTGATCCGGGGGCGATTTGGGCCGCTACCGAAGCCATGCGCCGGGCCCAGGCCCAACACTTCAAAGGTATCCTCCCGGGGCTTTTTGCCGATCATCAGGTAACCGAACCCTACGTTCCGAATGCAGACCAGTCCGGGCGGCGCAGCCTTGCAAATGCGGCCCTGTCGCTGCTTAGCCGGCTTGAAGGGCCGGAACGTGCGCAAATCCAGTTCGATCAGGCCGATAACATGACCCAGCAGCTGGCGGCTCTTTCCATTTTGCTGCGCGAGAATGCAGGTGATAACGCCTTGAAATCATTTGAAGAGCAATGGAAAGATGACCGTTTGGTCATGGATAAATGGTTTGGACTTCAAGTCATGCAAGCAGCACCCGAGCGTGCCGCAGCAACCGCAGCCGCCCTGACGGAACATCCTGATTTCAATTGGAAAAACCCCAATCGTTTCCGCTCCGTCTTTGGTACGTTGGCCGGGCATCACGCAGGGTTCCACGCGGCGGGTGGCGCAGGTTACCGGCTGCTTGCCGATTGGCTGCTCAAACTGGATCCGGTCAATCCGCAAACAACTGCGCGCATGAGTGTCGCCTTCCAGACCTGGCGGCGCTACAGCGCCGAGCGTCGGGACATCGTTACTGCAGAGCTTGACCGAATGCTGGCCACGCCGGATCTGTCGAGAAACACAACCGAAATGCTGACCCGTATCCGAGGAAAAGAATAATGAAACCTGTCTTGCTTATCACCGGCGGGTCCGCTGGTATCGGAGCGGCTTGCGCCCGTATTGCGGCGTCAAAAGGGTTCGATCTGGCGCTGAATTTCCGGACCGACACCGACGGAGCAGCGGCGGTCGCCAAGGATTGTGAGGCCACCGGTGCAAAAGTCATCCTGTGCCCCGGCGACGTCGCAGACCCCGACGCGATTGCGCAGGTCTACAATGACATCGACGACGCCTTCGGCCGCCTCGATGCTCTGATCAACAATGCCGGTGTGGTCGATCAGACCGCCAAGGTCACCGATGTGGATCATGCGCGCCTCAGACGCATGTTCGATATCAACGTGATTGGGGCCATTCTGGTTGCCAAAGAGGCGGTGTTGCGCATGCAGGCCCGGGGTGAGGGAGGGGTCATCGTCAACGTATCCTCCGCCGCCGCCCGTCTGGGATCAGGCAATCAATATGTGGATTATGCAGCTTCAAAGGCGGCCATCGACTGCTTTACCAAGGGACTATCGGATGAAGTCGCTGGTGACAATATCCGCGTCATGGCAGTGCGGCCCGGGCTGATCGAGACAGAATTGCATGCCAAGGGCGGGGAGCCGGGGCGTGCGGACAGGCTTGCACATATGGTTCCCATGAAGCGCAAAGGCTCCGCAGAGGAGGTCGCCCAGGCGATTGTCTGGCTGCTGTCGGAGGATGCGAGCTACGTGACGGGATCGACGCTGGACGTCACGGGTGGTCGCTGACCCGTTTTCCTACCAGCGCAGCGGACGTAACCTCAAAACGCTTTGCATCGTTCTGGGTATCTGGTTGCTTCTGGCGCTGGCGATTATCGTGGTCGAGGCGGCGCCCTGGCTGATGGGCATCATAGCGCTTTGCACCCTGCCCGCACTATGGGATCTGTTTGCTGACCCTGCTGCGGGGCTGACGTTTGATAATCAGTCAGTTCAATGGTTCAGTGGCAAGCGGCAGGCCTCACTTCTGTGGTCGGAGGTGGATCATGTGCGTCTGGACACCCGGCTCGATTTTTCTGTGCGGGTCACTATTATGCTGAAGTCCGGCGGCAAGGTTCGGCTGCCTTACGAGGCGACCCCTCCCCATCAAACCTTTGAAAATGCTTTGCATGCCCGGGGCATTCGCACCGAAAGACACCACTTTTCACTTGTTGGGTGATTGATACGGCAAGCGTTTGCGCACAGGTTCAGGCGGCGCATTACAAAAGGGCTGCTGTTTGAGCCATGTCGCGATATCGCGTCTCTTGGTGGCACTGCGCATCGGACCCCAATCCGCCGCAACCCCGCGCCAGCGCCCTTCCTTGCCAGAGATGACGCCGTCCCGCGGGACCGTCACAGCCATGATCCGTATTGCACAGCTTAAGTTGTCGCCGCCGTCCTTGAGCGCCTCGCCGCTGCCAGCACGACAACTGTAACCCCGTGCCGTGGCGGGCGCGATCTGCAGTAGTCCAAACCATTTGCCACCCCCTCCAACGGCCCAGGGCTTGAACGTACTTTCATGTTTGGCCAGTGCAGACATAAAGCCGACCCAGAATGCCTGCCGCCCCTGAACATCCGCCTGCGCATAATATGGACACCACTGCTCAATATCTGCGGGGATCATATTGGTCAGAGGCTGGCCATGGGTTTGCAGCGCTCGCAAAGCCGCCTGATTCCACAGCACGTGGTTTGGCATGTGGCTCCACCGCATCTGCGGCAAGCGCACCGCAGGGCTTTGCGCAGCTTCCTTAGCGGACTGCGCGTGCCCTTGAGGAGACCAGACTGTCAGGCAAAACAATGCGGCGATCACGGGTATAAAACTTTTCATGGCCTAGCTATGCGCCGAGAGAACGCGATGGCGCAAGAAGATTGATCGTCGTTATGCGCGCATTCGCGGGGGTTTGCTCACCCGGTGATGGAATGCGTGCGCGATCGTTATCCAATTCAGAACAAAAGATATAAATTGTCTACATCCACGCGCTCAATCAACGAGATATCTCCGCGCCGACGCCATGTTTCAGCCCCAAAGAGACGTCATTTTTATTCTTGTTACCTGTTTTTGGAATACTGTAAATGTCGCTCCGGTCCTTGCTCTCAACGAACCCTTTTGCGTCGCTTTTCCGGCGACAACCAAATGGTTCTGGAATCGTTGATCAACCCGCAGAACATGCGCAAAAACATGGAAACTTACGACCTGAAAACGCATTGATGATCGCTTGCCCGAATCCCACCGAAGAAGAATCAATCCGCGATGCGCATCAGTCACGCGGACAATTTCTGGCGCGCCAGGAACGGTGGTCGGACCTGGTTGATGAAATTCGAAAAGCCGAGGATACCCGCCGCGCTACACCCGGTTTGATGGCGGTAGCTGATTTGCTTGGCTACGGTGCCCGGTCGGACGTGGTGATGGCTGTTGAACATGCGCTGTTCGATGGACGCCCGGCTAAAGGAGCCCCTCTGTTGGAAGGGGTCCAGGCTCTTGAACAGATTCTAGTCGATGCTGAGGGGGACATGATCCTTGGTGCCATCGTAGCACAAGCGCATATGGATATTGCCTGGTTCTGGAGAGGCACCGGTTGGGATAGTCAGATCCCCAAGCGCAATCGTGAGGCATTCGAGGCCCATTTTGACCGCGCGCGTGATATTCTGTCTCCCTACAGGATGCATGAGTGCAGTTCGCCAACGCTGGCGGCGGCGAAATGCGGCCTGTATGGTGCCGGGAAGGATACGCCCGATCACCTGGCTGCCGATTATGAATATCTGATTGATCTTGATCCAAGCAATCCCGCACCGATGCGCGCGATGGGCAATTACCTCTCGCCGCGCTGGTTCGGCACCTATGAAAAGCTTGAACTGGAAGCGCGGCGAACCGCGGCCCGTACGCATGAAATCTGGGGCGCAGGGGCTTACACCTGGGTGATGTTTGATGCGCTTTCAGACGACGATACCGCGTGTGAAAATCTCGATCTCGAGTTCTTTGTGGAAGGGCTACAAGACATCCTTGACCGGAGACCGCATCAGTACATCGTCAACCTGCTCGCCGCCTATTGCGCCAACACGATTGGCAGCAATCTGACTGGCTACGATCCGGCGGATCAGACCCGTACACGCATTGCCGGTTGCGCCGATTGGATCGTGCGCAATCACATGACGGAACTGCATCCTCTTATCTGGGCCCATGCGGCCACAGGCTTCGACAACAACCTCAGAATTCGCTCTGCCCGTGGATTTGCGGCCGCAGGCCGGACCGAAGCCCTGCGCATTATCGCCGACCTCTTCCGGCGCGAAATTGCTCAGGGCAACCGCATTGTTTTCACCGCAGACGGCCCCGTGGCCGAACACTGTTAGACTGCACGAAAGGACGCATCATGGCTTCAATACCAGCAGACGCCATCCATTGGGACAGTGGCGATTGGATCGATTGGCACCGCAACGCCACACCACCCGATCCCGCGCCCTGTGCCGCGCCCTCCGAAGACCCTTTGGCACGGCTACACACATTGCGCACCCGCATGCTGCAGTGCGCGCGCGCGTTTCACGAACTTTCGGGCCAACATCTGCCGATCTACGAGGGCATCGCGCGTGTTCATGCAGCACTGGCATTTGACCTGCCGCTTGACGAGGACATCAGCGCTGCGGACAGCGCTGATCAGCCGTGTATCATCGTGATACCGCCGCTTGGAGCCACCGATATGATCACATTCGATCCGGCAACACCCTGCAGCTGTCTGATCGTCGTGCGCATCAAGGACAACTTCAAGGCGGAGGCGCGCATGATGCCGTGCACAAACCTGCCGAAAGCAACGGATGGACCTATTCAACTGCGCTGGCGTGATTTGCCGACCAACGGCTGAACGGCGCGCGCACGGGGGTTGCAGCACCCTGCGCGCTGGCCTAAGACCTCTGGCGTGATCAGACCTGCCTGACGAGGGACCACCATGCTCGATTTGACCTACGATACGCCCAAAGCCAAGACCATTGCGGGCGCCAAACACGATTGGGAACTCGTGATCGGGATGGAGGTGCACGCGCAGGTCACCTCGCAGGCGAAACTCTTCTCCGCTGCGTCAACGAAGTTTGGTGCCGAGCCCAACAATAATGTCTCTTTTGTGGATGCTGCCATGCCCGGCATGCTGCCCACGATCAACGAATATTGCGTTGAGCAGGCCGTGCGTACCGGTTTGGGCCTGAAGGCCGATATCAATCTTGAAAGCGCCTTTGACCGCAAAAATTACTTTTACCCCGATCTGCCGCAGGGCTACCAGATTTCGCAGCTTTACCACCCTATCGTGGGCGAAGGTGAAGTGCTTGTGGAAATGGGTGATGGTACCGCACGTCTGGTGCGCGTCGAACGCATTCACCTCGAACAGGACGCGGGTAAATCCATCCACGACATGGACCCCAATATGTCCTTCGTTGACCTCAACCGCACCGGTGTGGCCCTGATGGAAATCGTCTCGCGCCCTGACATTCGGGGCCCTGAAGAAGCGGCGGCCTATCTGGCGAAACTGCGCCAAATCCTGCGTTATCTTGGCACCTGCAATGGCGACATGCAGTCAGGGGCCATGCGGGCAGATGTGAATGTGTCGATCTGTCGTCCGGGGGACTATGAAAAGTATCAGGCGACGCAGGATTTCAGTCACCTTGGCACGCGCTGCGAAATAAAAAACATGAACTCCATGCGGTTCATTCAGGCCGCGATCGAATATGAAGCGCGCCGCCAGATCGCGATTGTCGAAGGCGGGGGCAAGGTTGATCAGGAAACACGCCTTTACGATCCGGATAAGAACGAGACGCGCTCGATGCGCTCCAAGGAAGAGGCGCATGACTACCGCTATTTCCCCGACCCTGACTTGCTGCCGCTGGTGATCGAACAGGTGTGGGTCGATGAGATCGGAGCCAACCTGCCCGAGTTGCCGGATGCCAAGAAGGCGCGTTTTATCGGTGATTTTGGCCTGTCGGACTACGATGGGTCGGTGTTGACCGCTGATCTTGATTCCGCCGGCTATTTTGAAGCCGTGGCCGCCGGACGTGATGGCAAGATGGCCGCGAACTGGGTGATCAACGAGCTGTTTGGGCGCCTGAAGAAAGACGACACGGACATCACCGACAGCCCCGTGAGCCCCGCGCAATTGGGCGGCGTGATCGACCTGATCGCGTCAGACGCGATTTCGGGCAAGATCGCCAAAGAGTTGTTCGAGATCGTTTACACCGAAGGCGGCGACCCGGCGGAGATCGTCGAAGCACGCGGCATGAAACAGGTGACAGACACCGGTGCAATCGAGGCCGCCGTAGATGAGATTATCGCCGCCAACCCTGAACAGGTTGCCAAAGCCAAGGAAAACCCAAAGCTGGCCGGATGGTTCGTGGGTCAGGTGATGAAAGCGACCGGCGGCAAAGCCAACCCCAAGGCGGTAAACCAGTTGATCGCACAAAAACTCAAGGGCTAGGGAATGCCGGGCGTCTTCACAAATCCATCACCTGCTCCTGCGGGCAATTTGGAATGAAGCTGGCCTCCCCTTTCCGATCCTCTGTGATGACCGTCAAACCTGAATGGATAGACTTTAACGGCCATCTCAACATGGCCTATTACAATGTCCTGTTTGATCAATGTGCCGATGAAGTATACGAGCAGTTGGGGTTCGGTCCCGACTATCAAAAATCCGGCTGTACGACCTATACCGGCGAATTCCATCTGTGTTACCTGCGGGAATTACATGTAGACGACGCGGTCACGGTGACATTGCAGGTTCTGGACTACGATGAGAAACGTTTCCATACATATCAGGAAATCTGGCATCAGGACGGATGGTGTGCAGCTTCCGGCGAAGCGATGACACTGCACGTTGATCAGTCAGGACCGCACGTAGCACCCATGCCGTCCGCCATTCTGGCGCGTCTGGAAGCGCTCCATGCAGCACATAGTGATCTGCCCAGACCAGCGCGCGCAGGGTGCAGCATCGGTATCCGCCGCAAAGATTGACCGACCGTCAGCGCGATCCGTTTTGCCGGAATGCCACGCCATCAATTCCGGTGTCAGCACGGGTTTTCGACCGTGATCGAGGTTGCTATAGAGCAGCGAGCACAGCGGAGTAACCCATGCCTCAATATGAATACAAAGTGATCAGCGCGCCCACACGTGGGATCAGGGCAAAGGGCATCAAGGCGCCGGAAGACCGCTTTTCCCGTGCGCTCGAAGACGTCATCAACCAACTGGCATCAGAGGGTTGGGAATATCAACGCGCTGAAACACTGCCTTCGGTCGAACGATCCGGTTTGACTTCCAGCACCACCAATTGGCGCAATGTTCTGGTGTTCCGCAGGGGGCGCCCGGACGTTGCACCAAAAGCGCCTGCCGTCGAACCGGAGACAGCCACCCCCATCCGTCAGGAACCAGTGATCGTGCAGCCCAAAACACCAGAGGATGACGCCTCCAAAAGCGAAGGGGCCAGCAGGATGCTCAGCGACAACGGCGTCGAAGAAGCGAGCGAAGTTTCGGGCATGACCAACTCTCTGAAACAGCTGGCCGCCAGCAGAAACCCGGACAAAACAGAAGATTAACGGAGAGCTTTAAACATCCACATCAATGGCAAGCGCATGGATTTCCGAAATCAACTGCGCGCCCAAGGCCGCATGGATTGCCCGATGGCGCGCCACACGGTTCATGCTCTTGAACTGCTCAGACCGGATCGCCACGTTAAAGTGACTTTCACCTCCTTCGGGATATCCTGCATGACCGCGATGACTTTCACTGTCATCGACCACCTCCAGCTCACGCGGGTTGAAGGCCGCCCGTAACCGATCTTCAATCTGCTGTCGTTTCAACATTTTTTTTGCCTGCCCCCTTCACTCTTTCCGTGTGCAGTTTAAACTAAGCGGCCTCGACTCGTATAGGTGCCAAAATGCCAAAACCAGATCCATTTGGATTCGATATGTCCGTCTCTTCTTCCAAGAAGAAAAATCCACGCGGTCGGCGCGGCATGTCCGGCGCATCCGAAACGTCAACGCGTACCTGCGATCACGAGGGCTGCAACGAGGCTGGCAAGTATCGTGCGCCCAAAGCGCCGGACGTGCTGGATGATTTTTTCTGGTTCTGCCAGGCGCACGTGCGCGAATACAATCTAAAGTGGAATTTTTTCGACGGCACAACCGAGGCCGAGCTGAACGCTCAGATGTCGAAAGACAAGGTTTGGGAGCGCAATACCAAACCTATGGGCGACCCCGAAGCGCGCGCCTGGGCCCGGTTGGGTATTGAGGATCCACATCAGGTTCTGGGAGCCAATGCGACCCAAAATCCCGGGCGCGGTCCACAGGCCGGGCGGCGTTTGCCCCCGACCGAGCGACGCGCCATTGAAATTCTTGAGGCCAAGGATACCTGGACCAAACCCGAAGTGCGCAAGGCTTACAAAGCGCTGATCAAGGTTCTGCACCCAGACATGAACGGCGGTGATCGCAGCCAGGAAGAGCAATTGCAGGAAGTTGTCTGGGCCTGGGATCAGATCAAGGGCAGCCGAAACTTCAAGGATTGATGGCGTTACCGAATTGCGCCAACTGGCACGCCCCTTCCCCTTGCACATGTCCGATATATGTTGCACCAGATGATCCGGGCCTGAGCGGTCCAGATTTCGTATTCTTTCTACAAAGGTGACACCTCATGGCCGACGGCGCACTGGACACAAACATGAAGCCGACCGAAGAAATCCACGTCCGCGACGTCTTTGGCATTGATACTGATATGGTGGTTAAGGGGTTTTCCGATCGCAGCGATCGCGTGCCCGCGCTGGACAGCACCTACAAGTTTGACCCTGACACGACGCTGGCGATCCTTGCCGGCTTTGCCCACAACCGCCGCGTCATGATCCAAGGATATCACGGGACCGGCAAATCGACGCATATCGAGCAGGTCGCCGCGCGCCTGAACTGGCCTGCTGTGCGCGTGAACCTCGACAGCCACATCAGCCGGATCGACCTGATCGGCAAGGATGCGATCAAGCTCAAGGATGGCAAGCAGGTCACCGATTTTCAGGAAGGCATCCTGCCATGGGCCTTGCGGAACCCCACGGCAATTGTGTTCGACGAATACGACGCGGGCCGTGCGGATGTGATGTTCGTGATCCAGCGGGTGCTGGAAGTGGACGGCAAGCTGACCCTGCTTGATCAAAACCAGGTGATCGAACCGCACCCCTATTTCCGCATTTTCGCCACGGCGAACACGGTGGGTCTGGGCGATACCACCGGTCTTTACCACGGCACGCAGCAGATCAACCAGGGCCAGATGGACCGCTGGTCGCTGGTGGCAACACTGAATTACCTCAGCATTGACGCGGAAACAGCCATCGTTCTGTCGAAAAACCCGCATTACAACACGGAAAAAGGCCGCAAGATCGTCAAGCAGATGGTCACGGTTGCGGATCTGACGCGCACCGCCTTCATGAACGGCGATCTGTCCACCGTGATGTCACCCCGGACCGTGATTGCCTGGGCGCAGAATGCCGAGATTTTCCGCAACGTGGGCTATGCCTTCCGGCTCAGCTTCCTCAACAAATGCGACGAATTGGAACGCCAGACCGTGGCGGAATTCTACCAGCGTCTTTTTGACGAGGAATTGCCGGAAAGTGCGGCCAGCGTGAGTTTGGGATAGGCCCATGCACATCGGGTTGATCGGCGGCATCGGCCCGGCAGCCACACTGGTTTACTATCAGCGGCTGACGGCTCTGATGCGCGACCGCGGCAAGAAGCTGGAATTGACAATTGTACAGGCAAGCGCAGATGAGCTTGTCGCCAATAATCTGGCCGATGACCGCACGGCACAGGCGGAGATTTACGCGAAGCTTATCGGGCGCCTGAAGGCCGCCGGTGCGGATTGCGCTGCGATCACGTCGCTTGGCGGGCATTTTTGCTATCCTGAAACGGAAGCGATCAGCCCCTTGCCACTGATCAGCGGTGTAACGCCGCTCGACACCTACTTTCAGGCGCAAGACCTTGGAACCGTTGGACTATTGGGCACTGAAGTTGTGATGCGCACCGCTCTCTACGGGCAGTTGAAACAGACCCGCGCGGTAACGCCTCAGGGCAATCTCGAAGAGGTTGGCAAGACCTATCTGGAAATGGCCTTGAGCGGTGTGGCGACGGATGCCATGCGGATGTTTTTCTTTGAAGCCGGACGTCACATGATCACCGAACAGGGCGCGGATGCTATTGTGCTGGCGGGCACCGATCTGGGTCTGGCATTTGACGGCCACGATCCGGGCTATAAAGTGATTGATGCGTTGGATGTGCATGTTGCCCTGCTGGCCGATCTGGCATCCGGTGACGCAGATTTGCCGCAAGTGGCGAAAGGGTAAGCGATGAGCAAACCGTCAGACAATCCGGCCGACGCCTTCAAAAAGGCGCTGTCAGAGGCCACCAAGGTCATGGCTCATGACCCGGAATTGACCGTCTCCTATTCGGTCGATCCCGCCGGAATGTCGGGCGATTCAATGCGCTTGCCGCAGGTCAGCCGCCGAATGACGCGTGACGAGGTGATGCTGGCACGCGGCACGGCGGACGCTCTGGCGCTCAACCGCCGCTATCATAACGGCCAGACCCATGCGCGTTACCAGCCGCAGGGAGACATGGCGCGTGATCTTTATGAGGCGATGGAGACCGCCCGCTGCGAGGCGATGGGCGCGCGCGACATGCCCGGCACCGCAGGAAATATTGATGCCAAAATCGCGCACGAGTCGATGCGCAAGGGCTATGATCAGGTCACTCAGGCCGCCGATGCACCGCTGGCCACGGCGGCGGGATATCTGATCCGCCATCTGGCGACAGGGCGTGATCTGCCCTCCGGCGCGCAAAACGTCATGGAGTTGTGGCGCGGCTTCATCGAAGAACAATGCGGCGGCACGCTCGATAACCTCGATGAGACGCTCAGTGATCAGGCCGCCTTCGCCAAATTCGCGCGGCAAATGATCTCTGATCTGGGGTATGGCGACCAGCTTGGCGATGACCCGGACCAGCTTGATGACGATCAGGAGGATGAGGCTGAGGAAGGGTCGGAAGACGATTCCGATCCCGATAGCACTGGTCAGGATGATCAGGAGGACGAAGAGTCCGAAGGATCACCCGAACAATCACAGGAAGAACAGCAGGACGCCGCCCAAGCGCAGGTTTCCATGGACGACATGGCGGATCAGGAAATGGGCGAAGAGGCGGAAATGCCCGATGGTGAGGCACCGATGGAGCCGCCCGCGCCGCCGCCTGCCTCTGACGCGGATCCCAATTATCTCGTCTATATGAGCGATCATGACGAAGAAATCGGCGCCGAAGAACTGGCCGAACCTGTGGAGTTGGAACGCTTGCGCGCCTATCTCGATCAGCAGTTGGAGCCACTCAAGGGGGCCGTGAGCCGGTTGGCCAACAAATTGCAGCGCCGCCTTCAGGCCCAGCAGAACCGGTCGTGGGAATTTGACCTCGAAGAAGGCATGCTGGACGCGGGTCGTCTGGCGCGGGTTGTGGCCAACCCCACCACGCCTCTGTCTTTCAAGGTCGAAAAAGATACTGATTTTCGCGACACTGTGGTGACCTTGCTGCTGGATAATTCCGGCTCCATGCGGGGGCGTCCGATTTCGATTGCGGCGATCTGCGCCGATGTGCTTGCGCGCACGCTGGAGCGGTGCAACGTCAAGGTGGAAATCCTGGGCTTCACCACGCGGGCCTGGAAAGGCGGTCAGGCACGCGAGGCTTGGCTGAATGATGGCCGCCCACAACAGCCCGGCCGTCTGAACGATCTGCGCCACATCATCTATAAATCCGCCGACGCTCCGTGGCGGCGCACCCGGCCCAACCTCGGGCTGATGATGAAAGAGGGGCTGTTGAAAGAAAACATCGACGGTGAAGCGCTGGAATGGGCACACCGGCGCATGCTGATGCGGCATGAGGCGCGCAAAATCCTGATGGTGATTTCCGATGGTGCGCCGGTCGATGACAGCACGCTTTCCGTCAACCCCGCCAATTACCTCGAAAAACACCTGCGCGATGTGATCGAAATGGTAGAGAAACGCCGCGCGGTCGAGCTTCTGGCCATCGGCATCGGGCATGATGTGACCCGCTATTATGACCGTGCGGTGACGATCACGGATGTGGATCAACTTGCCGGGGCGATGACTGAACAACTGGCGGCCCTCTTTGACAGCGATCCCCGCGCCCGCGCCCGGATCATGGGCATCAAACGCGCAAGCTGATCGCGGCCAAGCGTCGCAACAATGCACGGAGGTGGAAGGGCCCAATATGTTTCAGACGTTCGAGGTAACCGCCCGGCCCGAGCAAGGCCCCCCGAGGCTTGCGGCGCTGCGCGCGTGCATGGCGGCAGAGGGTCTCGACGGGTTTTTGATCCCCCGCGCGGATGCCCATCAGGGCGAATACGTCGCTGCCCATGACGAGCGGCTGGCATGGCTGACCGGTTTCACCGGCTCGGCGGGGTTTTGTGCGGCACTTGCAGAAATCGCCGGGGTTTTCATCGACGGGCGTTACCGCACGCAAGTCAAGGCGCAGGTGGCAGAGGCATTCACACCCGTGCCCTGGCCCGAAACCTCGCTCGGGAGCTGGCTGATCGAACAACTGCCGGGTGGCGGCGTCATTGGTTTTGACCCCTGGCTTCATAGCGCAGGTCAGTTGGAGAAATTGCAAAAATCGCTGGAAGGGTCGGGCATTGAGATGCGTGCCTGTGACAATCTGGTCGACCGAATATGGGAGGATCAACCCGCCCCGCCCCTGCAACCGGCCAAGGTGCACCCGCTTGAATTCGCAGGCGAAAGCCATGATGACAAACGCGCCCGTCTGGCACAGGAATTGCGCGATGACAGCGACAGTGCCGCCCTGATCACCCTGCCCGATTCCCTGTGCTGGTTGCTGAACATTCGGGGCGCGGACATTCCACGCAATCCCATCGCCCAAGGCTTTGCGGTGCTGCACGGCAGCGGTGCAGTTGATCTCTTCATGGCGGCCGAAAAGCTCACGGAAATTGGTGATCACCTTGGCCCCGACGTCACACAACGCGCGCCGGATAATCTGGTACCCTTTCTGGAGGGTCTTCGAGGCACCGTCCGGGTGGACAAGGGGACTGTTCCCTTCGTCCTCGCGCAGGTGTTGGGAGAGCGGGCGCATTTCGCGGGCGATCCCTGCGCCCTGCCAAAAGCGCGCAAGAACAGCGCTGAAATTGAAGGGGCCGCCGCCGCACATCTGCGCGATGGAGCAGCGATTGTTGAACTTCTGGCATGGCTTGATGCGCAACCATCCGGCACGCTGCATGAGACCCATGTCGTCAGCAAACTTGAAGGGTTTCGGCGCAACGACAACGCCCTGCAGGACATCAGCTTTGAAACCATTGCAGGCACTGGCCCCAATGGCGCGATCATGCATTACCGGGTGACGGAAGAGACCGACAGCCTGCTGGAAGACGGACAATTGATCGTGCTCGACAGTGGCGGGCAATACCTTGATGGCACCACGGATATCACGCGGACCATCGCCATTGGCACACCGCCGCAAGAGGCGGCAGAAGCCTTCACCCGCGTTTTACAGGGCATGATCGCCATGAGCCGCCTGCGCTGGCCCGAGGGGCTGGCAGGGCGCGACATCGAAGCCATGGGGCGCATGCCGCTGTGGTTGGCCGGTCAGGACTTTGATCACGGACTGGGCCACGGGGTGGGCGCGTATCTGAGCGTGCATGAGGGTCCGCAGAGGCTCAGCCGCATCAGCCACGTGCCGATTGAGGCCGGTATGATCTTGTCCAATGAACCGGGATATTATCGCGAAGGGGCCTTTGGCATCCGCATTGAAAACCTGATCGTCGCGCAGCAGGCCACCCATCTGCCCGGTGCTGATGCGCATCGCAAGATGCTGAGCTGGCGCACCCTAACCTTCGCGCCCATCGACCGCCGCCTGATTGTGACCGCTTTGCTGACGGATGCCGAACGCGCCTGGCTCAATGCCTATCACTCTGAGGTTGCAGAAAAGATTGCCCCCCGGCTATCCCCTGCCGCAAAAACATGGTTGGATGCTGCGACTGCGCCAATCTGACATGCGATGATGATGTCACCGCTTTGTTACGAAATGCGCGCATGAGCATTTGTGAGACGCAGGGGAGACGTTCAAAGATGGCCGACCATATTACGATCCGAAAAGCCGATGGCACCTGGAGCGTGCGCGCAGGCGGTGCTGTGCTGGGCGAAACAACGGAGGCGTTGGAACTGGTCGAAGGGGATTATCCCGCTGTCATCTATTTTCCCCGCGATGACATTGCGATGGCCTTCCTCGACCAGACCGAGAAAACCTCGCATTGCCCGCACAAGGGTGACGCAACCTATTTTTCCGTGGTTACCAAAAGTACAACGCTCGCAGATGTCGCATGGTCCTATGAAAATCCGAAAGACGGCGTCGCAAGGATAAAGGATCACCTTGCCTTTTATACCAATGGCGATGTGACGGTGGAAGAAATCTAGGAATGTTCTTCAGCCGCAGTCGCCGCAAGCGCGCGATTGTAAACCTTGAGAGCATCCACATGAAAAAGCGCGCCCAGCAATTCCGGCGGCGACGCATCGGCACTTAGCGTGACAACGGGGATGAAATTCACACCTGTTTCGAACATGGGCAGCGCCGCTTCCAGCGTGGCGTTTGCATCGATGTACGTACCCTCGCCAATCATTTCCCAACATCGGTCTTCATTTGCCGCATGGGGGTCGTCCTTCGTGCGCATCACACCGCTGATCCGCAGCATGGCCGGCAGATATGCCTGGGGGCCTGCAGCAAGATGTATATCCCGTCGCTCCAGTTGCGTGAGAAAGAAGCTGCGATCCACCAAGCGCGACGCCAGAGCCGTGGACATGGACACGGCCACCATCACCGCCAGTCCGGTTTGCCAGTCGCCCGTCAACTCAAAGACAATGAGGGTGGTGGAAATCGGTGCACCCAGAACAGCCGCAGCGACGGCCCCCATACCGGTGAGCGCGTAAAGGGTGAGCGAGCTGGAAACATCCGGAAAAACCCCGGTGGCAATCAGCCCGAAACTCAACCCCGTGAGGGCACCAACCATGAGCGAGGGCGAGAAAATGCCCCCGCCCATGCGACCCGCCATGGTGATGGCAAGGGCGACCGTTTTCAAAACCGCAAAAACGATGGCATTCCACAAGGTCAGTTGTCCGGTCAAGGCCAGAGAGGTCGTCTCATATCCCACGCCGATGATGTGCGGATAAAAAATGGCGATGCCGCCCAGCATGGCCCCGGCAATGGCGGGGCGCAGCCATCGTGGCAGGCGCGTCTTTTCCTGCACAAGATTACCGAAATCATCCGCCCAGAAAATCGCCTTCATCAGGGCCACGGCGATCAAGCCGGACATCAGACCGAGGAGCAGATAGGCGGGCATTTCCTGGTAGAATTGAACGGCGCCGGTTGTGGCGAGCGTAAACTCCGTGACATCGCCAAATTCCAGACGGTTGATGACGGTACCGGCGGCGCTGGCGATAACGATGGGCGCGAAGGCGTGCACCGCGAAGTGACGCAAAACAACTTCCAGCGCAAAGAGAGCACCTGCAATGGGGGCGTTGAAACTGGCGGAAACAGCCGCTGCCACCGCACAACCCAGAAGATCGCGCCCGGTCACACCATCGGCCAGGATACGTCGGTTGACCCAGGTTGAGATGACAGCCGCAAGATGCACCACTGGCCCTTCCCGGCCTGTCGATCCCCCCGTACTCAACGTGATCATGGAGGCTAAAGCAGAGGCCAGCCCTGCGCGCGTCTCCACCCGCCCATCGTTCATCGCCGCACCATGGATCACATCCGCCACCGACCGCGCGCGCCCGTCTTTGGTGAAAACATGCAGGATGATGCCGACCGCCAGACCGCCCAGAATCGGAATGATCAGGATCATGTACCAAGGCAACATCTCCGCGAAACTGTGCAGCAGACGCACATCTTCGGTGCCATAGAAATAGGTCTGTAACGCATTCACGCCTTTACGAAAGAATAGGGCGGCGAAACCAGCTGCGATGCCGATCGCAAGAGCAATGAACCAGAACTGTATCTGGTTAGGGCCACGATGCCGCAACAGGCGCAATCCATCCCGGCATGTGGTCAAGGCGTAATCGAGTTGCTGGGATACTAAGGATCGCTTGGACATCAATTCGTACTCTGGCTGATCTCTGTCTAGGCCAAGCGGACCAGTGGGGAAAGCCTTTTGGAGGTTTTATCCCGCCAGCAATGCACGTGCGGCCCCGCGTGCCTCTTCCGTGATCGTATCACCCGACAACATTCGTGCGATTTCATCCACCCGTTCTGGGTCCGGAAGGGCCGTTACCGTGGACGTCGTCATGCCTGACGTCACATGTTTCTCAACACGCCAATGATGCGCGCCCAAGGCGGCCACTTGCGGTGAATGGGTGACCACGAGGATCTGGCCGTTCGATGCAAGGGCTGCAAGTCTGCGCCCAACAGCGTCCGCGGTGGCTCCGCCGACCCCGCGATCAATTTCGTCAAAGATCATGGTCAGCCCGGATTGCCCTCTGGTCAGGCAAACCTTGAGGGCCAGAAGGAAGCGGCTAAGTTCCCCGCCCGAGGCAATCTTGTTGAGAGGACCAGCAGGCGCGCCGGGGTTGGTGGCCACGGTAAAGGCCACGGCATCCGCACCGTCAGGTCCGGGGGTATCGGGGCTGATCTGAGTTTCAAATACTGCACGCTCCATTTTCAGCGGCGCCAGTTCCGCGCTAACAGCCTTGTCGAGCGCTTTGGCCGCTTTGCGGCGTGCCTTTGTCAACGCATCGGCCGCCCCTATGTAAACCTCTTCTGCGGCACCCATCTCCTTGCGCAGCCGAGACAAATCCGCGTCGCCGGCATCAAGGGCCGCCAACTTGTTTCGCAATATGTCCGCGAACCCAGCCAAATCATCCGCCAGGACTTCATGTTTGCGCGCCAGCGCCCGGATGGCAAACAATCGCTCTTCGGTGTCCTCCAATTCGGTTGGATTAAAGGACAGCCCCTCAATCGCAGCCGCGATACCTTCGGCGGCTTCGTCGAGTTCAACCATCGCGCGGGACAGCGATGCCATGGGCGCTTCCAATGCCCCTTCCGCCTTCTCTGCCGCGCCGTCAAGCCATCTCAATGCGTCCGCCAGCGCGGCTTCTGCCCCTTGCGAGCCGAGGATTTCATGCGCGCGAATGACGTCGCTGCGGATTTTCTCTGCACCCTGCATGGTGCGGCGACGCGTATCCAACGCGGCTTCCTCGCCTGGTTCTGGCGCGAGCACATCCAGTTCGGCAACCGCATGTCTGAGGAATTCCTCCTCGTCACGGATCGCAGCCATTGCCGCCTCCGCAGCTGCAAGCTTCTTGGCTGCGGCACCTTTCGCAGCCCACGCAGACCGGCATTTTGATTTCGCGGCCGCGAGACCGGCAAAGTCATCCAGAATGACCCGGTGTCCTTTGGGGTTCAGCAAACCACGGTCATCGTGCTGACCGTGAAGCTCCACCAGTGTCTCAGAAAGCTGCCTGAGAACCTCGCCTGAGCAGCGCCGGTCATTTACCCACGCTGTCTTGCGGCCATCTGCGGCATTGATACGCCTGAGGATCAACTCTTCTCCTCCGGGCAATCCGGCCTCATCAAGAACGGCATGCGCGGGGTGATCAGAGGCCAGGTCGAACCACGCGGTGACCTCGCCCTGCGTCGCGCCCTGACGCACCAAATCGGCCTGACCGCGCCACCCCAGAACGAAGCCCAGCGAGTCCAGCAGAATGGACTTTCCGGCCCCGGTTTCACCGGTGAGAACGTTCAAACCCGGCTGGAAACTCAATTCCAACCGGTCAATGATCAGCATGTCGGAAATATCAAGCCCGCGCAGCATCGGCCCTACCCGTCAAATGTGCCGGATCAGAGCCATTCGCCCTTGATCATCTGGCGATAGACCTGCCGCAGCCAGCCATCGCCCGCAGCCTCCAGCGTCAGCCCCTGACCGGTCAGCAACGCGTAGCTGTCCTCGTACCAATCGGTGGATTGGTAGTTGTAGCCAAGGATGGCCCCAGCCGTTTGCGCCTCATTGGTCAGACCCAGAGACAAATAGGCCTCAACCAGACGGTGCAGTGCCTCGGCAGTATGTGTTGTGGTCTGGAAATCCTCGACAACCACCCGGAACCGATTGATCGCGGCTGTATAGTGGTCGCGGCGCAAGTAATAGCGCCCGATCTCCATCTCCTTGCCTGCCAGATGGTCAAAGGCCAGATCAAACTTCAGCACCGAAGACCGGGCATATTCGCTATCGGGGTAACGCTCGATCACCTCCCGGAGCGACTGAAGGGCCTGGAATGTCAGACCCTGATCGCGGCCCACCTCGTCGATCTGGTCATAGTAGCTGAGTGCCAGAAGGTATTGCGCATAGGCGGCGTCGTCATCATCGGGATAGAAATCGATGAAGCGCTGAGCAGCGGAACGGCTGTTGGGATAATCCTGATCCCGATGATAGGAGAATGCCTGCATGATCAACGCCCGGCGCGCCCAATCCGAATAAGGATACAGGCGTTCGATCTCGGAAAAGAAAAAGGCGGCATCATCGGGCTGACTGCGGGTCAGCTCATATTCACCGCGCTCAAATATCTGCTCCGCCGAGTAGGTCTCCAGCGGAATTTCCTCGGGGTTGAAGAAGTTTCCGCCACGGCGCCCCGCATCCCGGTTACCACAGGCCGCGACCACACCCATAATTAGTACGGCTGCTACAATCCGCTTCCGCGACCCAAGCTTACTCATGCCGTGTCACCTTCATTCTGCACCACTTCCCGCCTTGATCCACGCGGCCCCTCTGAGGTCGTAGCACAGAATTTTCCGATGCAAAACGCCCATTGCGCCCTTTGTGAAGGCAGTTGTCGTTTAGCACGTAAAGGTGATTTTGCCACAACACGCGAGTTGTCGCCGCAACCGTTAGGCAACGGCGGGGATTTCATCCCAGATCAGACCATAGCCCGGCAGGCGCTGCGCCAGTTCTTCGTCACACACCACCATGCGAACAGCACCGGGCGTCGCGAAAAGATTACGCAGCAGGGTGTTGGTCATCGAATGGCCCGCACGAACGCCCGTGTAGTGCCCGATCAATGGCGCACCCGCTAAAGCAAGATCGCCCAGAGCGTCGAGCATCTTGTGGCGCACGGGCTCATCGCTGTGGCGCAAGCCGCCGGGGCTCAAAACCCGGTCACCATCAAAAACGACCGCGTTCTCGCCGGGCTCCCCGCCCAGGGCCAAACCGTTTGCGCGCATCGCATCCACATCCGCCTGACGGCAGAAGGTGCGGCTGTCGCAAAGTTCGCGGGCAAAGCTGCCGTTGTTCATGACCAGAGATTTCTGTTGATGACCGATTGCGGCATCCGCAAAGTCGATCTCAAAATCGATCCGCAGCGTGTCAGCGGGTGCCAGGGTGGCGGACGCCTGACCATCGGTCACGGTCACGGTTTTCAAAACCTCGAAGGCGCGAACCGGTGCTGCCAGTTCCCGCAAACCACGCTGCATGATGCCGCGCACGAAGGGCA
Source organism: Roseobacter sp. EG26 (assembly GCF_049830555.1). NCBI lineage: Bacteria > Pseudomonadati > Pseudomonadota > Alphaproteobacteria > Rhodobacterales > Roseobacteraceae > Roseobacter > Roseobacter sp. EG26. Next base: position 397,964 of record NZ_JBNBLH010000001.1, on the reverse strand, counting down.
CGGCTGATCCGTCCAGAATTGGCACTTCCGGGCCGTCAATTTCCACCAAGGCGTTGTGAACGCCACAACCGGCTAAGGCCGCCATGATATGCTCAACGGTAGAAACCTGCAGACCAGCCGCATTTTCAATCTTTGTACAAAGCGGAGACCGCAACACCGCATCCCAGCGCGCCGGGATCAGGCGATCCCCAACCGCGACATCGGTACGGGAAAACCAAATGCCATGCTCAGCAGTGGCGGGGCGAATCGTGACCGTCGCCTTATGGCCTGTATGTAGACCACAGCCGGAAAAGCTGATCGGTGATTTGATCGTTGTCTGCACAATAGCCCCACAATACTCTCGAGCCTGTGGCCCGGTTGGATCAGTAGTTAAGGATTGGGCCGGGAAGCCTCAACTCAATCTTTGCAACGGACTGAAACACATCTGTTACATTTGAGCGCAAAGGCGCTTGCGCGGGGGTAAGTCATTAAAATCAAAATAAAAAGGGCCGCAAAAATGCGGCCCCAATTCGGTATATCGTGATCAAATCAATTCGCTTGTCGCCGCAAAAATGCGGGAATTTCGATACGCTCCTGATCCGGATCTGCTTGCTCCTGCGGCATCGGCGCGGGTTCCGCAGCACGGTGTTGTACAGGAGGTTGCTGGCGTGGCGCAGGCTGGGTGACACCTTCGCCCTGCCCGGTCATCCGGTTGATCAGCGAGTTGATCCCGAAGCGTGGGCGATCTGCGGCCGCGTCGCCCTCAGGTGTGACACGCTGCTCTCTTGGGTCCCGCGGCGCCGCCTTTTGCGCCGCAGCCCGCAGACGCGCCATTGCTTCTGGTGAGGGCGTGCCGGGCGTTGGTGCCTGAGGCGCCACAAAGCTCTCCGCTTCAACGTGTTTCACGTCACGGTTTGGTTCAAAAGCAGCCACCTGAGGCCGGTAGGCAGGCGGTGGCAGATCATCATCAGAAGAATGTTGTTCCGCACCTGCGAAAATATCATCAGCCATTTCGGACGGCGCAGATTGCTGAGCATCCAACGACTCGAACAGCGACGGTTCTTCGGCAGCTTCTGCCATAACGGCTTCTTGTGGTTCGGGAATGACTTCGGCAGCCACAGGGGCCTCTTCGATTGCCACGGTCGACTTCAAAGGCTCGGACAGGGACCGGCGCGGCACTGGCATTTCCGTATTCACATCCGTGGCGTCGATACCGGTCGCCACCACGCTCACACGCATCAAACCGCCCATATCGGTGTCGAGCGTCGATCCAACGATGATGTTGGCCTCCGGATCCACCTCTTCGCGAATGCGGTTGGCCGCCTCATCAAGCTCAAAGAGCGTCAGATCATGGCCGCCGGTGATGTTGATCAGCACGCCTTTGGCACCGCGCAGGCTGATTTCATCCAGCAGCGGGTTGGCGATGGCTTTTTCGGCCGCCTGAATGGCACGATCTTCGCCGTCGGATTCGCCGGTGCCCATCATCGCCTTGCCCATTTCGTCCATCACGGCGCGGACGTCAGCAAAGTCGAGGTTGATCAGGCCCGGACGCACCATAAGATCGGTCACGCCCTTCACACCCTGATAAAGCACATCATCCGCCATGGAGAAGGCTTCGGTGAAAGTGGTTTTTTCATTGGCCAGACGGAACAGGTTCTGGTTGGGAATGATGATCAGCGTATCGACAACCTTTTGCAGCGCCTCAACGCCATCTTCGGCCTGACGCATCCGTTTGGCGCCTTCGAACTGGAAGGGCTTGGTCACGACACCCACGGTCAGCACACCCAGCTCGCGCGCGGCCTGTGCGATGATCGGTGCAGCGCCTGTGCCCGTACCGCCGCCCATTCCCGCAGTGATAAAACACATATGCGCGCCAGCAAGGTGATCAACGATCTGTTCGATGCTTTCTTCGGCCGCTGCTGCACCAACCGTAGCCCGTGCCCCCGCGCCTAGGCCTTCTGTCACTTTGATGCCGAGCTGAACCCGATTATCCGATTTGGCCTGCTGGAGCGCTTGTGCGTCGGTGTTCGCGACGACGAACTCGACCCCGTCAAGCTCTTTCTCGATCATGTTGTTGACCGCATTCCCCCCTGCGCCTCCGACACCAAATACGGTGATACGTGGTCTGAGGTCCGCCTGTCCTGGCATCGAAAGAGTAAGGGTCATGATCAAATCCGCCTGTGCTGGTTCCCCGCATTCACGGGTGTTTTTGGTGCCTATTCCGCCCTGACACTATCCGTTGAGAGCCGTAGGGTCACGCAAAAAACGCAAATTTGCCACAAAATATAGGTTAATTCGGCCACTTACCCCCTGCTTACAGCGGACCTCGGCAAGATGTTGCGCAAATTCCGTGTTCCACCGCTAGAGCGGCCGCAAAAGATTCGGTCGGATGCTGCGCACCCGGCACTTGCCTAAGCAAAAGTTAACACTTTCAGGACGCCTGCTCGGTCGCCGCTTGGCCTCTGTCGGGCCCTAATGAAATTCTATCACATTCACCGTCTAACGTCACGGTGATTCGATCTTGGATTACCAGTTGTCGCGGAACCATCGCACTGCGCGTTTGAGCGAACGATGCGGGTATCTTTCCGCGGGGATGTCAAAATCCCACCACTCGTCCTGCGGATGCGCGGCAAAGAGCGACAACCCGACAACGGAAGCAAACGCCGGGCCGGTCGCGGCCTGTGGCAGACCATGCACGCGCAAAGGTCTTCCCAAGCGCACCTGCTGGCCCAGAATGCGACTTGCCAGCCCATCCATCCCCGGGATCTGGCTGCCGCCCCCTGTCAGGACAATCTGCTGGCTTGGCAAGTGATCGAACCCAGCGGCATCGAGCCGGACGCGCACTTCCTCCAGAATCTCTTCGACCCTTGGACGCATGATGCCGATCACTTCGGCCCGGCTGGCGGTACGGCGATCATGTTCGAAATCGCCCGTATCCCCGCCGATCTCGATCATCTCCCGGTCATCCATGCCCGTCGCATGTACCCCGCCGTGCATGGTTTTGATCCGCTCGGCCATCGCCATCGGCACTTGCAGCCCCATTGAGATATCGCCTGTCACGTGGTCCCCGCCCATGCGGACGGTATCGGCGTAGATCATGTGTTTCTTAATGAAGATCGACACGCCCGTAGACCCGCCGCCCAGATCAATGCAGGCGGCACCCAGCTCCTGCTCATCCTCCACCAAAGCCGCGATCCCGCTGACGTAGGCAGAGGAGGCAATCCCGGCAAGTTCCAGATCACACCGTTTGATGCAATGCGCCAGATGCTGCACGGCAGAGCCATCCACTGTCAGCATATGCATATCCACCGAAAGCGCGTTACCCAATTGTCCGCGCGGGTCCCCCAGCCCGGATCGGTGGTCGATGGCAAAATTGACGGGCTGGGCATGAAGCACCTCGCGACCGACCCCGTAATCCGGCACGTCGCAGGCCGCCAACACCCGCGCCACGTCCTGCTCGTCAACCGCCTCACCCTCCAGCGCGATCTGGGCATCCAGCCCGTAAGAACGCGGCTCGGCCCCAGCAAAACAGGCAATCACGTGATCAACGCGGATACCCGCCATTTTCTGCGCGCCCTGCAAGGCGGTGCGAATGGCGCGTTCCGTCTCCTGCATCGCGCAAATTTCACCAAACCGAACACCCCGCGAACGCGTTGTGGCCGCCCCGATGACGCGGAAACCGGACTGCCCCGCAAGTGAGCCGATCTCGCCCTCATCGCCAAGATCGCCGGTGCTGTCGAGCCGCAGCACAAGACAAGATATCTTTGAACTGCCCACATCCAGAATGGCCACTACGCCGCGTTGCATGGCCGCTTTGCGCATGTTCCGCATCTGGCGTTGGCTATCGTATAAATCCATTGAAACTACTGCCCTGAAATCTGTTTTATTTCCCACCACAGAGCGGTGGCCTGTTCACTCATCTGCACGGTGGGTCTTGCGCCAAGACGCATGTCGACCCGAACAACATCGCGCGCCAGAATGTCCTGGGCCCCATCCAGCGCGATCACCCGCTCCAGCGCCTCGACGGCACCGATTTCCGGCAAAAGGATGCGCTGGTTTCTGTCGAGTACAATGTCCCAGCGACGCTCCCCCATGCGCACAACGCCGCGCAACCGCCCACCAAGAGGTGCTGCCGCGCGGTAAAGATCGAGTGCTTCTTTCACATGCGGCTGCGCACTTTCGCCAGCGATCAGCATCAGGTCAGGTCGTTCCATGCGCTTGTTCAGCGTGCCGACATGGGTCCCCGTGATATCGACAAGGGACAACCCGTTTTTGCTGCGCCATATGGCGATGGGTGTTCGGGGCGTGACGTCCACTTGCAAAACGCCCCCCGGACGGATGCGCACCGAGGCCGAATGCACCGGGTCAAGTGCCGCGACCGTGCGGCGGATGTCTTGGAGGTCAAGATCGAAAGAACTGATCGGGAAATCGAGCGGAACGACCTCGCGAATATCGTCGGCCAAAGCGGTATCCACGCCGTCGATCGCCATCAGCTGGACCATGAACTCCGGGCGTGTTTCAAAGCTGGCGCGCGCTTCGGCAACGGTTTCGTGGATGGCCTGCCGACGCCCCTCATCGGACAGGTACCAGCCTGCGGCGATAAAGGTGAGCATCATCGGGACACCGGCGCGCAACATGAACAGGAAGGTAGGCGTCAGCATCAACCGTTGCATACGCCAGGCCCACCGCGAGGGTGCCGGGTCACAGGCCGTCGGTCTCTGCCGCCTCAGCGATCGCATGAAGCGTCCTCCACCATCCATGCGCAAAGCTGGCCAAAGCTCATTCCACAAGCCTGCGCCTGCTCCGGTGTCAGGGAGGTGGCCGTCATGCCCGGTTGCGTGTTGGTTTCCAGCAGGATCAGCCCCGCGGCCCCTTTGCTTTCGTCCCAGCGGAAATCCGTCCGGCTGACCCCGCGGCATCCCAATGCAACATGGGCGCGCAGTGCGTAATCCATGCAGAGATCAAAAATCTCAGAAGGGATATCCGCCGGGATCACATGCCGCGACCCGCCGGGTTTGTACTTGGCGTCATAATCGTACCAGCCGTCTGTGAGAATATCGGTCACGGTCAGGGCACGGTCACCGATCACGGTAGTAGTCAGTTCGCGCCCGGGTGCGAAGGCTTCAACCATCACCTCCTCCGGCATGTCATCCGAGAGCTGAGGGGGGCCATTGCTGGCTTCATGCACCAGATAGACGCCGACCGAGGATCCTTCGTTATTGGGCTTGACCACATAGGGCGGCGTCATCACGTGGCGCACGCGCACCTCTTCCGCAGGGGCCAGAATGCTGTCGACGATGGGCAGGCCGGCTGCCGCAAAAGCTTCCTTGCTGCGTTGTTTGTCCATGGCCAGCGCGGAGGACAGCACACCGGAATGCGAATAGGGCATGCCCAGCCATTCCAGCAGCCCCTGAACGCAGCCATCCTCGCCCCAGCGACCATGCAGGCAATTCAAAACCGCATCCGGGGATATGTCCTGAAGCACTGCGCAGAGGTCGTGGCCCGCATCGACCTCGATCACTTCAAATCCCTCTCCACGCAACGCGGCAGCACAGGCTTGACCTGTCGACAAGGAGACTTCGCGCTCCGCCGAAGGGCCTCCCATCAATACTGCCACACGCTGGGGTGTCCTGCTCGACTGACCCACTTTGGTGCCTCTGTATCGGGCCGTTTTGGCCCATTTTTCGTTGTACATGTCCGGCTTTTGCGCCGGTTCACCGTCTTTTAGTATTCCATGCACAGTGGTGCGTTCTTGGTTAAGGAACCCTTAATTTTCACCAACGCGCATGATTTCCCATTCTAGCGTGATACCGCTTTGGGCGTAAACCTTTTTTCGCACCTCTTCGCCGAGCCCTTCAAGGTCAGCCGCCGTGGCGTCGCCTGTGTTGATCAGAAAATTGGAGTGCTTCTCGCTCATCTGGGCGCCGCCGAGGCACGCCCCGCGCATACCCGCATCATCTATCACCTTCCAGGCTTTGAGATCGTGTACGTCATCCTCGCGCCCCGTCGAAGAAAACCCGGCCGGATTTCGGAAGGTTGACCCTGCACTGCGATCCTTTGTGGGCTGGGTGGCGTCCCTTTTAGCGACCTGCTCGGCCATGCGAGCGTGCAAGTCTTCCGCGCGACCTTCGGGAGCATTGAAGGTGGCGCCTGTGAGGACCCATCCGTCGGGTAACCGGCTGTGACGATAGGAGAAATCCAGATCTTCTGGGGTGAGGGTCACAACATCACCAGCGCGGGTGACAGCCTGCGCCTCTACCAGAACATCCGCGATGTAGCTGCCGTAGCAGCCTGCGTTCATGCGCATGGCACCGCCAATACTCCCCGGGATCGTGCGCAGAAACGTCAAATCGCGCCCGGCATCCGCCGCCTTTTTCGCAACATGTGCATCGAGTGCCGCAGCCCCGGCGACAACCCGCGTGCCGTCGATGCTGATGGTGTTGAACCCGCGCCCGAGCCTGATGACCACAGCGCGCAACCCACCATCGCGCACGATGAGGTTCGATCCCACGCCCATCGGAAAAACGACAACATCCTCTGGCAAAGCCGCCAGAAATGCGCAGAGGTCCTCGAGATCAGCCGGTTGAAAAAACCAGTCCGCAGGGCCGCCGACACGCAGCCATGTCAGGTCATTGAGAGATCGGTTGGGCGTCAGGCGTCCCCGCACGGGCGGCATCGGCATCATGACGTGATCCTTATCGCACGGTCAGCCGTTTCAGCCATCGACCGAGATAGATCACCGGCCAGCGCAGGACGGACACCCCGGCGGCCAGAACCAACAGTCCGACCCAGGGGCCGTGTTGCATGGTGACATATCCCACAATCGGAATGCCAATCGTAATCAGGATATATGCGTTGCGCCAATGATGGTCCTTGCTGGGCGTCATGGCCAAAACATTGGCGATCAGCGCCCAGACGGCCGCAAGCGTGAGAGACAGGCTCATTTCGGGATCTCCGGGGTTTGCCCGCGTGCTCGCGCCAGAAAATAGCGTAGCGGATTGCGAAACATGGAAACAAAAGCAAAAAGCGCGAGGGCCGCAGCCCACCACGCGACATCAATACCCACCCAGAGGATCAGGAGCGGTGCAAGGCCCAGTAAAACGATGCCCGGCGCATATTGCAGGCGCATGGGCAGCATCGCAACAATTGCTGAGGCAAAGACCCATCCGATACAGGCCCACAGCAGCATCAGGCGGCTCCTTTTTGCAGACGGGTCGGCAATGCGTTGGCCCAGGCACTGATGGTCCCTGCCCCAAGGCAGACCACCATATCGCCGGGGCGCGCCTGCTCTCTGACCAGGCGTTCCAGATCGTCCTCACCCATCACACTGCGCGCATGTCTGTGCCCATGGCGGATCAGGCCGGCAACCAGATCATCCCGGCTGGCACCTTCAATCGGATCCTCGCCAGCGGCATAGACATCCGCAATGCCGACAACATCCGCATCGTTGAAACAGGCGCAGAAGTCATCAAAAAGACCCGACAAGCGGGTGTACCTGTGCGGCTGATGCACGGCGATCACACGCCCTTCGGTTGCTTGCCGGGCGGCTTTCAACACAGCGGCAATCTCAACCGGATGGTGGCCATAATCATCAATAATCGTCACGCCCTCAATCTCGCCGACCCGGGTGAAGCGCCGGTTAACGCCGCCAAAACTTGCTAGGGCGTCTCTGATCTGGTCGCCCTTCATACCCAGATGGCGCGCCACGGCCACCGCTGAAAGCGCGTTGGAGACGTTGTGGTCGCCCGGCATCGGCAAGGTGCAGCCTTCAATCACGATGCCTTCGGCCTGAAGCGCTACGTCAAAATGGGCAATGCCGCCTTTGTAGCTCAAATTGACCGCGCGCACGTCTGCCTGCGCGTTAAACCCATAGGTCACAATGCGTCGGTCGGTGATTTTGCCCACCAGTGACTGCACCTCCGCGTGATCCGTGCAGCAGACCGCCACGCCGTAGAACGGAATGTTGGACACGAAATCCAGAAACCCCTGCCGCAAGGTGTCGAAATCACCCCAATGCTCCATATGTTCGGGGTCGATGTTGGTGACGATGGCGATGGTCGCGGGCAGCCTGTTGAAGGTGCCATCACTCTCGTCGGCCTCCACCACCATCCATTCGCCTTCGCCCTTGCGCGCATTAGAGCCGTAGGCGTGAATGATGCCCCCGTTCACAACCGTGGGATCGAAATCGCCTGCATCCAGCAACGTCGCCACCATCGTGGTGGTGGTCGTTTTGCCATGTGTCCCAGCCACGGCAATGTTGGATTTAAGACGCATCAGTTCCGCCAGCATTTCTGCGCGGCGCACGATGGGCAGACCCTGACTGCGGGCGGCATCCAGTTCGGCGTTACCAGGTTTGATCGCGCTGGAAATCACAACCACTTCGGCATTGGCGATGTTGTCGGCACTCTGGCCTTCGAAAATATGCGCTCCGAGATTTTCGAGGCGCTTGGTGATCGGCGTGGCCTTCAGGTCGGATCCCTGAACGGTATAGCCATGGTTCAACAAGACCTCGGCAATGCCCGACATGCCGATACCCCCGATGCCAACAAAATGGATCGGTCCGACATCACCCGGCAGTTTTGTTGCAGCATTCATATCTCTTGCCCTTTGCCTGCAAGCTTCTCGACCATCTCTACCAGAAGTTCGGTTGCTTCGGGTTTGCCGAACGTCCCGGCTGAGCGGGCCATTTGCATGGCGCCATCGGGATTGTCCAGCACCGATGCGATCTGTTCCGCCAGGGCATCCACGCTGGCCTGGCTTTCCGGCACCATGATCGCCCCGCCTGCTGCTACCAGCCCGCGTGCATTGGCCGTTTGATGATCGCCCGCTGCCGCCGCAAAGGGGATCAGGATCGAGGGTCGGCCGATCACCGACAAATCCGCTACCGACGAGGCACCTGAACGACTGATCACCAGTTGTGCCTCCGTCATCCGGCGCGGCACGTCGTGGAAAAACGGCTGTACATCCGCCTTGATCCCATGCTCGGTGTAGAAAGAGGCGACCCGTTCCTGATCTTCTTCGCGCGCCTGATGACTGACGCGAATGTTGGAGAGGATTTTCATGGGCAGCGCGGCAATGGCCGGGGGCACCACATCACTCAGAATACGCGCGCCCTGCGAGCCGCCGATCACCAGCATTTCCATCGGATAATCGCCGGGGGAGATGTAGCCTGCCTCGACTCGTTCAAGGATCGCACTGCGCACCGGGTTGCCTGTGTGCACCCCCTCGACGCCGTCAGGCAAATCCGTGGGCCAGGTGCCGCAAGCCACCGCATCAACACGTGGCGCAAAGAAGGTATTTACCTTGCCCAGAATACCATTTTGTTCATGTATCATGCGCGGCAGTTTCAATATATTGGCCGCCGCCAAAGCGGGAATGGTCGGGTAGCCGCCAAAGCCAACCACCACATCCGGCTTATTGCGCCAAAGACCGATCAATGCGCCGAGAACCCCAAGACCGATCTGAAAAGGTGCCGCAATCTTGTCGAGCATGCCACCGCGCGCCAGAGTTGCGCTGCGGATCTGTTCAATCTCAACCGAATGCGGGAAGCCGGAAGTATAGCGCGCGCCCCGGGCATCGGTCGACAGTTTGACACGCCATCCACGCGCCAACATCGCCTCGGCCAGTGCCTGTGCGGGAAACATGTGGCCGCCCGTGCCGCCAGCAGCAATCAACAAGAGAGGCTGTGTGCTCAACGGGACCTCCCACGTGACAGCAGATCGCTGATTTCACCCTGGGGCCGCGTTCGGGTGAAGGCCAGCAACATACCCACCGCGATGCCGCTGGCAATGACCGAAGATCCGCCATAGCTGACAAAGGGCAGCGTCATGCCTTTCGCGGGCAACAGACGCACGGCTACGCCCATATTGATCATTGCCTGAACACCCAGAGTGCAGGCCAGGCCGGTTCCCGCAAGCCGGATGAAGGGATCGCGCTCCCGCACCAACCGCAAGAGCGACCGCACCACCACCGTGGCATAAAGCGCGATAATCACCAGAACCAGAACCAGCCCGTATTCTTCTGCCGCGACGGCAATGATGAAATCCGTATGCGCATCCGGCAGCGACCATTTCACCTGCCCTTCACCCACACCGACGCCAAAAAAACCACCCTCCTGAATGGCGTTTGTGGCGTATCCAAGCTGGGTTCTGGGGTCTACATCCGGGTTGAGAAATCCGTCGATACGCCGCGCGAAGTGCTCCGAGTTGGAATAGGCCAGAGTTCCGCCAAAAATGACCAGCAGCGCCATACCGACCAGTAGGGCCATGGGCGCACCGGCCACAAAATACATCACACCCCAGGAGAACAGCACCAGACAGCCCTGCCCGAAATCCGGTTGCATGATCAGCATCGAAACAATCGCGATGCAAAGCAAGAAAGACCATGTCTTGCCCGGAGGGCCATTCAGATCGGAGGCCGCGGCCATCATCCAGGCGGCTACGACGACAAATCCGGGTTTGAGGAACTCAGAGGGCTGGATCGCGGCAAACCCAAGCCCATACCAGCGCACCGCCCCTTTGCCGAAATCAGTACCAAAGAAGGGCAAAAGCGCCAGAGCGACAAAAGAGACCAGAAACCCCAGAACAGCCAGTCTCCGTACCAGCACGGGCGACATCATTGAGATTATCATCATGGCGATCAGCGCCAATGTGCCAAAAGCGGCCTGACGCTGCACGTAGTGAAAGGGTTCAAACCCGTTTTTCGCGGCAAGCGGCGGTGAGGCGGCGAGACCAAGCAACAATCCGACGGCGAAGAGCATCAGAATGCAGGACATCGCCCATTTGTCGATGGTGCGCCACCATTTGGGAAGGATCGGTTCACCATCGCGAACCGGAACTGCGCCATAGACCATTTCTGTCATGGGTGCCTGCCTTGGATATCGTTACACTGCCTCGATGCGCCCCATTTTCGGGGTCTGCTGCGGGCATAGTAGCCTGAATTTATCCACAGCGCTAGCCTGAAGGCTTGCCATTCGCCTTATTTCACGCCACTTGGCGCGAATGCAGGTCGATACAGCGATCATAGGTGCCGGTGCCGCCGGAATGATGTGTGCCGCACATGCAAATGGCCGGATACTACTGGTCGATCACGCCCGTGCACCGGGTGAGAAGATCCGCATCTCGGGCGGCGGGCGCTGTAACTTCACCAATCTTCATGCACACGCAGGCGCGTTCCTGTCAGAAAACCCGCATTTCGCAAAATCAGCGCTGGCGCGGTATAGCCAATGGGATTTCATCGATCTTGTGGATCACCACCGCATCGCCTGGCATGAAAAAACACTGGGTCAGCTTTTTTGTGACACCTCCGCCAGGGAAATCATTGCCATGCTGCGCGGGCTGATGCAGCAAAACGGCGTTGATCTGCGATTACAGACAGCGGCACATAGCATCACCAAAACCGCCGATGGTTTCACCCTGGTGCTGTCACGGGAGGGCAATGAAACGCAGGTCCACGCCAAACGGCTGGTGATCTCCACGGGCGGCAAATCCATTCCCAAGATGGGTGCCACCGGCATGGCCTATGATGTGGCGGCGCAATTCGGGATATCAGTGACCCCCACACGCCCCGCTCTGGTCCCTTTCACCTTTGACAAGGACCGGTTCGCCGCTCTTGCCGGGGTCGCGACGAACGCGCGTGTCACGGCGAATGGCCAGAGTTTTAACGAAGCGCTGCTTTTCACCCATCGCGGATTGTCCGGACCGGCCATTCTGCAAGCCTCCTCCTACTGGCGAGAGGGCGATGATATCACGGTCAATCTACTGCCCGACGGTCGTTTGGTGGCGGACCTAAGAGCACGGCGCGCGCAGGCGGGACGGAAAAACCTGACCACGGAACTGGCGCAATACCTGCCCGCGCGTCTGGTCGAGCATTTCGCCACACACATGGATTTGACCGGTAATCTTGCCGATCAGTCTGACACCCGCTTGCGGCAGATTGCGACGGCACTATCACACTGGTCCCTGACGCCCACCGGCACCGAAGGGTATCGCACCGCAGAGGTCACTTTGGGTGGGATAAACACCGATGAGCTATCGGCAAAAACGATGGAAACGCACAAGGTACCGGGGCTTTTCTTCATTGGCGAGGCCGTCGATGTGACCGGCTGGCTGGGCGGGTATAATTTCCAGTGGGCGTGGTCGTCGGCGATGGCTGCGGCTCAAGCGCTGTAGACGGCTTCTATCGAAACCTCTGGATCAGAGGAATTTTTCAACCTCTGCCACAAACGCCTCCCCGCGTTTTTCGAAATTGTCGTATTGATCGAAGCTCGCCGCCGCCGGGGCCAGCAGTACAACATCGCCGGGCTCCGCATCCGCCATCGCCATCGCCACGGCCTTCTCCATTGTGGTGCAAACTTCTGCCGCCACCGGCAGTTGCATCGCGAAATTCGCCGCCTCGCGCCCGATGACATAGGCCTTTTTGACCGACGACGCCGCGCCAAGACTGGCCAATCCGCCTTCTTTTTCCAACCCGCCGCAAATCCAGCGCACCGCCTCAAAAGCGGCAAGCGCCTTGGCGGCGGCATCGACGTTTGTGGCCTTGCTGTCATTGACAAAGCGCACGCCATTTTTCTCCCCGACGAACTGACTGCGATGGGGCAGGCCTGCAAAGCTGTGAAACGCCTTTTCAATGACCTTGGGCGCCAGACCGAGAGATCGACAGGCCGCATAGGCCGCGCAGGCATTCTGATGATTGTGCGCCCCCGGCAGACCGGGCACGGCGCGCAGATCAATGGACGCGGCCTGTTTGCCCTTTCGGTATTCGGACAAGAACCCCTTCCGGGCGAAGACATGCCATCCCGGACCACTGAGTTTCGCAGCGACAGAAACGCGAATAACACGGTCATCGCCCGGGCTTTCGGATAGCTGCCCGGCCAGATATTGTCCCTCGGGCTCATCAACGCCGATCACCGCCCGATCGGGCCCGCCTTCGGCAAAGAGCCGTCTCTTGGCCGCGAAATACCCTCCCATGCCGCCATGTCGGTCCAGATGATCGGGGCTGAGATTTGTGAAAACCGCAATATCAGGCGTCAGGCTGCGCGCCAACTCGGTCTGATAGCTCGACAGTTCCAGCACCACCACTTCACTATCGTGTGGCGGATCCATATCCAGAACACCACGCCCGATGTTGCCAGCAAGCTGACAAGGCCGGCCTGCTTCCTGAAGGATGTGATGGATCAATGCGGAGGTGGTGGACTTGCCATTGGAACCGGTGACGGCGATCACGCGCGGCGAGACGTCAAAACCGTTCCAGGCAGCCGTGGCGAAGGATTGGAAAAACAAGCCAATGTCATTGTCTACCGGAACACCCGCAGCCAAAGCGGCAGCAACAACCGGGTTGGCCGCAGGATAAAGATGCGGAATGCCGGGGCTGACGATCAGCCGAGAAATATCGTCGAAATCACGCGCATCGCGAAATGCACGGCATTCGAACCCTTCTGCTTCGGCATGTTCCCGTGCGGTTGTAGTATCGTCCCAGCAAAGCGGCACCGCACCACCAGCAACCAAGGCGCGTGCTGCACTCATTCCCGAGCGCCCCAAACCCAGAACGGCCACCTGCTGCCCCTGCATCCCCTGAACCGGAATCACCTGCTATCTCCTTTTGGAAACCTTGTGCGACACTGGCGTTCCATCGCAACAAGAACAAGTAGCATCCGTTGATCCTGAGCCAGTTGCATGAGAGTCCAACGAAGGGCGCTTCACGCCTTTCTACCGCACTTTCAGGGTGGCCAGACCAATCATCGCAAGGATCAGCGAGATGATCCAGAAACGGATCACAATCGTCGATTCCGCCCAGCCTTTTTTCTCGTAGTGGTGATGGATCGGTGCCATCAGGAACACCCGTTTGCCAGTGCGCTTGAAATAAAGCACCTGAATGATCACGCTCATGGCCTCGACCACAAAGAGCCCGCCCACAATCGCCAGAACGATCTCGTGTTTGGTCGAGACAGCAATGGCACCGAGCGCACCGCCCAAGGCAAGGCTGCCAGTGTCACCCATGAAAACCGCAGCAGGTGGGGCGTTATACCACAAAAAGCCCAGCCCCCCGCCGAAGATACCAGCTGTGAAGATTAGGATTTCCCCGGTACCCGCCACGTAATGCACGTCCAGATATTCGGTGAAATCGACCCGGCCGACGGCGTAGGAAATCACCCCCAAAGTGCCTGCCGCGATCATCACCGGCATGATGGCCAATCCGTCCAGACCGTCTGTCAGGTTGACCGCATTCGCCGCCCCTACGATGACGATGATGGAAAACGGCACAAAGAAATACCCCAGATTGAGCAGCGTGTCTTTGAACACCGGCAGTGCGAGGCGGTTCTGCAGCGGGTCAGGGTGATATTGCGCCGCCCAATATGCGGCCACGGCTGCGATGGCGAACCCCAAAAGCAGGCGCACACGCCCCGGCACGCCGGCGCTGCTTTGCTTGGAAACCTTGGCATAGTCATCCATGAACCCGATGGCGGCAAAGGACATGGTAACGAACAAAACAATCCAGATGAATGGATTGTCGAGCCGCGCCCAGAGCAATGTGGAGGTCAACAATGCCCCGACGATCAGCAACCCCCCCATGGTCGGCGTGCCCGCTTTGACAAAATGCCCCTCGGGCCCATCGTCGCGAATGGGCTGTCCCTTGCCCTGCCGCTTGCGCAGCACAGCGATCAAGGGCCTGCCGAAGAGAAAGCCGAACACAAGCGCTGTCAGAAATGCGCCCCCAGCGCGGAAAGTGATATAGCGAAAGAGGTTGAAAAAATCGCCCCCGTCCGACAGCAGCGTAAGCCAATAAAGCATCCGTTATCCTTCTTCGACGTCGAGCGGGGCATGTCCCATTTTACGTATGGCGTCAACGATCAGCGCCAGTTTTGTGCTGAGCGACCCCTTGGCGAGCACGACATCACCGCTGTCGAGATGCCGCTTCAGGTGCGGTGCAGCCTCTTGCGCAGTCGCATACCAGTCACCCCGCTGCGCATCCGGCAGCGATTCATATAGCGACCGCATCAATGGCCCGATGCAATGGATCACGTCGAGTTTTTGAGTGGCAGGCAGATGCGCGAGCCCTGCATGCAATGCAACCTCATCCGTGCCCAATTCCTTCATGTCACCCAGATAGGCTATCCGGCGTCCCTTGGAGACACGTCCGATGTCATTTGTCACAGGTGCGGCTGCCAGAACCTCGATCGCTGCGGCCATGGACGTCGGATTGGCATTATAGCTGTCATCAATCAGATCGAGCGACAGACGTGTGTCCACCGCATCCAGATATATGCGCTCCCTCTGCCCCCGCCCCTTGTAGGGCTTCCAGCGGCCCAGGGCACCGACGGCCAGCGCCATATCGCCCTTCAATGCGGCTACCACGGCGAGCGCTCCGAGCGCATTCATCGCAAAATGCCGCCCCGGCGAGGCGATTTTGAACAGGAGCGGCGCGTCGCCCATCTGCGCCTGAACAACCGTGGTCTCATCACGCAAATCCGCGCGGATCAGTTTGAAATCATAGCCTTCCGTGCCAAAACTGATATCCCGCAACTTGCAGTCCAACGCCTTGGCCATGACGATGGCAGCCGTGTCCATATCCGCGTTGAGCACTGCCACGCCACCCGGCTCCACGCCCTCAAAAATCGACGCTTTTTCAACCGCGATCCCGGTGATGTCGTCAAATGCTTCCAGATGCGCCGCCGCGACAATTGTCACCAGCGCCACATGGGGCCGCGCCATTTTGGCCAGCGGTGCAATTTCACCGGGATGGTTCATGCCGATCTCGATGACCGCGAATTCAGTGTCTTCCGGCATCCGCGCCAAGGTCAGCGGCACGCCCCAATGGTTGTTGTAACTGGCCACGGAAGCATGGGTGCGCCCTTGGGCGGAAAGCATTTCAAGCAGCATTTCTTTGGTGGAGGTCTTGCCCACACTGCCGGTCACGGCTGCAACCTTGCCGGACATGCGCGCGCGCGCCGCTTGGCCCAGTGCTTCAAGGCCCGCCAGAACATCCTCGACAATCAGCAGGGGTGCATCTGCGGCCAGCCCCGTGGGCACGTGATCGACAAGGGCGGCTGCGGCACCCTTTTCCAATGCCTGAGCGACAAATTCATGACCGTCGCGCTGGTCTTTCAGGGCGACAAATAGATCGCCGGGTTGCAGGCTGCGGGTATCAATGGACACACCCGTTGCCGTCCAGTCGCCTTGAACGTGCCCTCCGGTTGCCTGGGCAGCAGCGCTGGCTATCCACAAACTCATGGCATCCTCCTGTCAAGAGCCGCCACCGCAACGCTGGCCTGTTCGGCATCATCAAACGGCAGAATATCACTGCCAACGGTCTGCCCGGTTTCATGCCCCTTTCCGGCAATCAACAACGCATCACCCGGCCCCAGCGCATCGACGCCGCGCAGGATCGCTTCCGCCCGGTCGCCCACTTCAAGTGCATCGGGTGCACCCAGCAATACCGCCGCGCGGATGGTTTCGGGGTCTTCGGTGCGCGGGTTATCATCCGTCACAATCACCATATCCGCGTTTTCATCCGCCGCCTGCCCCATCAACGGGCGCTTGGTGGCATCGCGGTCACCACCGGCACCGACAATGGCAATCAGACGACCCAGCACATGCGGTCTGAGTGCCTTGAGCGCAGTCGCAATCGCATCGGGCGTATGCGCGTAATCGACGAAAACTGTCGCGCCATTGTCGCGCTTGGCCACCAGTTGCATGCGTCCCCGCACCGTTGTGAGATCCTGAAAGGTGTCAAAGACGTGATTGGGTTTTTCGCCGCAGGCAATCACCAGTGCCGCCGCGAGCATCACGTTTTCAGCCTGAAAATCGCCAATCAGGTTCAGGCGGCGCACATAGGATTTGCCCAAATGCAGAAACCGGACTGTCTGCCCGGTGGCATCCACCTGAATATTGCCCAGATGAAAATCGCCGATCTGCCGCCCCACACTGACCACCGGACATCCACGCGCCGTGGCAATCGCGGCCATATCGACGCCGCGTTCTTCTTCGATATTGATGACGGCCTTGGCGTCTTCGGGCAGAACCCGCGCGAAAAGCCCCGCTTTTGCGTCGAAATAAGCCTCGAAACTGCCGTGGTAATCGAGGTGATCCTGCGTGAAATTCGTGAAACCGGCGGCCTTGAGTGTCACCCCGTCGAGCCTGCGCTGATCCAACCCGTGGCTGGAGGCTTCCATCGCCGCGTGTGTCACACCATGGTCCGCCGCCTGCGCCAAAGCCCGGTGCAGCGTTATGGGTTCCGGCGTGGTATGCATCAGCGGTGCGCTCCAGGCACCTTCAACCCCGGTTGTGCCCAGATTGATCGCGTTATGCCCCAGCAAGGTCCAGATCTGACGCACGAAGGTGCTGACGGAAGTTTTGCCATTGGTGCCCGTGACGGCGACCATGACAGGCGGCTGACGCCCGAACCAGAGCGAGGCCGCGCGCGCCAGGGCCTCGCGCGGCGCGGTGGTGACAATCAGGGCTGCATCGCTTTCAGCCAGCACGTCCGCCGCAATCCCGGCACCTTCCGCGTCCGTCAGGATCGCCGCAGCCCCCATCCGAAGCGCGTATTGAATGAACTCGGCCCCGTGCATTTTCACACCCGGCATGGCGGCGAACAGAAACCCTTCCGCCACATCCCGGCTGTCCACGGCAAGACCGGTGATGTCGGGGTTCCGGCCCCCGATCGCGGTGAGCCCCAAGGATGAAACTGTCTTTACCTGATCGCTCATTGCCCCCGCCTTTGTCGGCTTAGTTCTTGGTGAGCTTTATATCGGTCAATTCCTGAGGTTCAACGGTTGGTCGCAACCCCAGAAGGGGTGCCACACGCTTGATCATCTCTGCCGCCACGGGCACGGCGGTCCAGCCTGCCGTGCGGCGCGGCTTGTCGCCGATGGTATCCACCGGCTCATCAAGCGTGACAATCAGGACGTATCGCGGATCATGCGCGGGGAAGATCGAGGCAAACGTCGCGATCACCTTGTCGTCATAATACCCCCCCTGCGGGCGCGGTTTGTCCGCCGTGCCGGTCTTGCCGCCCACCGCATAACCCGCCACATCGCCAAAGCTGGCGGTGCCATCCGTCACCACGCGCCGCAACATCTTGCGCGCGGCTTTGGAGGAAGCTTCGGAGAACACGCGCTGCCCAAGCTGTGGGCCATCCTGTCTCAGGATTGTCGGCTGGACCTTCAGCCCGCCATTTGCGATCGCCGCATAACCTGCCGCCAGATGCATCGGCGAGGTCGACAGCCCATGCCCGTAGGAGATGGTCATGGTGCTCAACTCCGACCAGTTGCGCGGCAAAAGTGGCTTGCCCGTCGCCGCCTCGACGATTTCGAAACCGGTCGCCTCCAGCATGCCCAACTCTTTGAGGAAACCGCGCTGCCTTTCGGCACCGATCTGCATTGCCAGACGCGCCGTGCCGATATTTGACGATTTTTCTATGATCTTCGAGACGGTGAGCGTATCGCCGTAATTGCGGAAATCACGAATGCGGAATTTGCCCCAACGCAGCGGGCCTTTGGTGTCGATCACCGTTTGAGGGTTCACCAACCCCAAATCCATCGCCTGCGCGACCGTAAATATCTTGAAGGTCGAACCCAGTTCGTAGACGCCCTGAACTGAACGGTTGAAGAGCGGGCTGTCGGATTGATCCCCTTTGGTCGCCGGGCGCGGTCGATCATTGGGATCGAACGTCGGCAAGGAAACAACGCTGATCACCTCACCGGTGTAGACATCCATCAGGATCGATGTCGCCCCTTTGGCATTCATCAGTTTCATACCGCCGTAAAGCACACGCTCAGCAGCTGCCTGCACCGTCAGGTCAAGTGACAGCGCCAAAGGTCTGTTGCCATTGGCCGGATCGCGCAGATGATCGTCGAAATATTTCTCGACCCCCGCCACGCCGATGACTTCGGCAGCATGCACCCCTTCGCGACCGTAGCTCGCGCCGCCCAGCACATGCGCCGCCAGACGCCCGTTCGGATATAGCCGCATGTCGCGTGACCCAAAGAGCAGACCCGGATCGCCAATTTCATGTACAGCCTGCATCTGTTCCGGGCTGATCTTGCGTTTGATCCAGATGAATTTGCGCGCGCCTGTGAAATCTTCGAGCAGTTCCTTTTCTTCCAAATCGGGGAAAATCGCTGCGAGTTCGCGCGCCGAATGGGCCGGATCAATCATATGGGGCGGTTGCGCATAAAGCGAATGGGTTTCGAAGTTCGTGGCCAGAAGGCGGCCCTGCCTGTCCACGATATCGGCGCGTGAGGCGTGTATGCGACTGCCAGGCGCTTCGACCTGCGGCTCTACCGGTTCTGCCGTTGCCAGCATGCCCATACGCGTGCCAACCACGCTGAAGGCAACCACGAAAAACAGCCCCAGAACCAGCAAGCGGCCTTCGGCGCGCTGACGGGCCTGATCGCGCATCTGCTCATGGCGGATGCGAATATTTTCGCGTTCGATAGCGTCGGGGTTTTCCCCCTTTGCGCGGGCCTCCAGAATGCGGGCCAGCGGACGAAGCGGTGTGCGGATCATGGGCGGGCCTCACCGGTCAGGTTGATCACATCTACCGGATTTGTGATCGGCAGCAGAGGATCAGGCGGATACGCCACCTGATCGACATATCCAAATTGTTCCGGATGCAATTCCAGCAAACCGAGCCGATCGTAGTTGATTTCCGCCAGATCACGCAGCCGGTCAGGGCGGTTCAGATAAGCCCATTCAGCACGCAGCACCGCAAGGCGTTCATGCGCCTCGCGAATTTCCTGCCGCAGTTCTCTGGTCTCGGAAAGCGCTGCCTGCGTGGCGTAGTTTTCACGGTAGGCCCAAAATGCCAGGCTGATCACACTCAGCGTCGTGAGAATATATAATAACGTGCGCATCAAATAACCTCTTTCACCATCGGCATGCCGATGGCTTTCGCTTCTATATCTTTCGCCGGTGCGTCCGTGCGGATCGCCACGCGCAGCTTGGCAGACCGAGCGCGCGGATTGGCGGCAATTTCTTCTGCATCCGCCACAATCGCCTTGCGCGATTTCAGGGCAAATGCCGCCGGTTCCTGCTTGGCCTGCGGCGCGTACCGATTTGCGTTTCCGCCTGCACCGGCCCGTTGGGTCAGAAACCTTTTCACCATCCGGTCCTCAACAGAATGAAACGTGACAACGGCAAGATATCCACTTGGTTTCAGAGCGCGTTCCGCCGCCATAAGCCCTTGGAAAAGCTCACCATATTCGTCGTTCACAGCGATTCTCAACGCCTGAAAACTGCGCGTGGCCGGATGCGACTGACCGGGTTTGGCGCGTGGCAAACAGCCCTCAATGATACCCGCCAACCGCAAGGTGGTGATGATTTTTTCGGACGCCCGTTCCCGCAAAATCGCTTTGGCGATGCGACGGCTTGCGCGCTCTTCCCCGAATTGAAAAAGGATATTTGCGATCACCTCTTCGGAGGCTTCATTCACGATATCCGCCGCCGAAACGCCCTCCTGACTCATGCGCATGTCCAGCGGACCGTCGCGCATGAAGGAAAACCCGCGCTCTGCCAAATCGAGCTGCATGGAAGAAACGCCAAGATCAAGCACCACACCATCCAGATCGCTGGCATAGCTGTCCATTTGGGAAAACACCCCAGGCTGCTGGATCAGGCGCGCACCATAGTCGGCCGACCAATCCGCCGCCATTTCAAAAGCCAGAGGATCACGATCAACGGCAATGACAGTCTGAGCCCCCGCATCCAGCAGTCCCCGAGTGTAGCCGCCGGCGCCAAAGGTGCCGTCCAGCCATGTGCCACCTACTGGCGCAACAGCTTTCAGTATTGCAGACAACAGGACGGGAATGTGGGGGGCAGAAGCGTCGGAGGAGGCCGCAGCAGCCATGGTTTACGCCCCCTGTTTGCCGTCCAAAAACGCCATGGGATCAAAATCTTCCGGCAGATCATCGAGCCAGGCTTCGGTCTTGGAAGCCTCTTCCGCTTCATAGGTTTCCGGCCGCCATATCTGGAACGTATCGCCCGCAGCGATGAAAAACGCTTCCTTGTCGAGGTCGATCTTCTGGCGCAGTTTTGCAGGCAGAACGAGCCGACCGGTTTCATCCACCGACGTCGGAAAGGACTGTCCGTGAAACAGCCTCTGGAGCATCTTGCGCTCCATTGATCCCCGCGGCAGTGCGTCGATCTTGTCGTCCACCTCGTTGATGGCTTCCATGGTGTAGCATTCAAGGTAGTTGCGACGGTGGTCCCCATAGACGATAACCAGTTCCGGCGCATCACCAGAGGTCCAATTTGGGTCAGCAGCTTCGATCACACGCCGAAAAGAGGCCGGGATAGAGACCCGCCCCTTTGTGTCGACCTTATGATGGCTTTCGCCTCTGAACCTGCGGTTCACTGCCTTATCCCAATCCTTCGCGCCACATTAGGTTTGACGCTTATCCCCCTGCCGTGAAATGGAAACGGCGGGTTGATCTGCTGCCACTGATCAACCCGCCGCCCTCGTCCCGCACTTGCGGGGAAGTCCAGCTGCGCGCGCCACCTGGGGGGATGTCTGCTCGCTCGCGCGCCGGATCTCTTGGTCTGATGAAAGCGAGGTGCCTGTATGAAACCTGCTAGAGTTTTTTTGTCTTGCCTGGGGTCGTTTGGTGCCCCTGTCTCGTTCTCATCTGATGCCATAAGGTATAGCGTGGGAATTCATGGTACAGCAAGGGATTTTTGGTTACCAAACCTCTAACTCTCAATTCATGCGTTAAGAAATGCTATGTTTTCTGCAAGAAATCGCCGAATATCGAGAACAAATTGTATAAACTGCAGCCAAAGCTACTAAATATAGACAACATCTTAGAGGCATTGATTTCCCTCGATTTCCCAAATTATTTCCATATTCTTCGCAAGCCAGACATATGTTCTCACTACGTTCCAAAAGCCAAGCGGTTATTCAAACGCATTACTTGCCGAAAATTCGGAGTTTGATTCGTTTTGAACCTTTGTTTACGGCATCTCGCCGCACATAAAGCCGGTGCGTCCCATCATTTCCCATGACCGGTAGCTGAAAGAGAATCTTCATATGGGTGTGTCACCCACAGAGATTACGCGATACAGCAGTCGGCAAATCAAATCGGAAAGTTACGAATCTGTGAGTAAACCCATCGATATCCTCGGCCGATCCTTCAGGCTCATCTTCGCTGAACCCGGTCGGACGCTGAAAGTCATCGCGCCGGGCGTGGCCCTTGTTGCCGTCGCCACAGCCTTTTTGTTCGGCAGTCTTGCCAATATGTCAGACAATGATTTGACGCCCCCTGAACCGGTCAGCTGGCCCCTCGTTGTTGTGGCCATCATAGTGGGGCTTCTGGGCGCGATGGTCTTCGCAATTTTCTGGCACCGCCACGCTCTTTTGGAAGGTGACCAACGCGAAGACGTCATGCGACCGACCTCCGCGATCTATGGTGCGTATTTCAAATGCGCCTTGATTGTCGGTTTCGTGTTCTTCGTCGTGGCCTTGCTGGGATCAATCGCGACCGGCTTTGTCGTGGCAATCCTCGCCGCCGCAACCGGCCCCGTCGGCGCCGTGATCTCTATCATCCTGTTTCTCGTTCTGGCGATCGTCTTGTCCTGGGTTTTGCTGAGGATCAGCCTGATCCTTCCGGCTGCCGCGACAGGGCACATCATGACGTACTCAGAAAGTTGGGAAGCAACCCGAGCATCGTCGCGGGATATTTTCTGGACGGCCGTTCTGCTCGGCGTGATCAATGTGGTTCTGGAGCAACTGGCCCAGGGATTGATACTCGCCGTTCCCAACCTCGCGATCTTCTTCGCCGTCTTGCAGGGGTTACTTCAATCCCTGATCTACGTCAGCGTATTGAGCACGTTATACGGTCATTTGGTTCAAGGTCGCCCTTTGACGTGAAAACACTTGGGCGGCACTAGGCCATGCCGCCCTTGATCAACCCATCAGCAATACGGGCATAGGCCTCGGCCATGAGACCTTCACCTGCCGCAATGGGCGTACCGCCATCCCCGGCAAGGCGCGTTTCGAGATCAATCGGCAACGCCCCCAGAAGCGGCACACCCATTTTCGCGGCCTCGGCAGCGACCCCACCCTGACCAAATATCTGATGCTCTGAGCCGCAATCGGGGCAGACAAACATCGACATGTTTTCGATCAGTCCCAAGACGGGCGTCTTGAGCGTCGCAAACATATCAAGCGCCTTGCGCGCATCAATCAGAGCCACATCCTGAGGGGTCGAGACGACAATGGCGCCGGTGAGTTCTGATTTGGTGCACAAGGTCAGTTGCACATCACCCGTACCGGGGGGCAGGTCGACGATTAGCACGTCAAGCTCGCCCCATTCCACCTGCCCTAGCATCTGCTGCAACGCGCCCATTAGCATCGGCCCGCGCCAGACGACGGCCTTACCTTCCTCCAGCATGAACCCGATCGACATCAGCGTCACACCATGTGCGTGCAGCGGGATAATCGTTTTGCCATCCGGCGAGGCCGGACGTTTGTTGACCCCCATCATGCGCGGTTGCGACGGGCCATAGATATCCGCATCCAGCAACCCTACTTTTCGGCCCGCCTTTGCCAAGGCGACGGCAAGGTTGGAGGAGACAGTGGATTTGCCCACACCGCCCTTACCTGACCCGATGGCCAGAATGCGCTTCACACCACTGGGCTTGCTGGGCCCGTCCTGCGGTTTAGGATGACCGCCGATTTTCAGACTGGGCGGGGCTGGTTTTTCGGCGGGGCCGTGCGCCGTCAACGCAACCGACGCCTGCCCAACACCTGGCAGTTCCGATACCAACTTCTCTGCGGCATCCCGTATCGGGCCCATTTGGCGCGCCACTTCAGGTGTCGGAGCCTCTATCACAAAGCGCACCTTATCGCCGTCAACGGTCAGCGCGCGAATCAAATCATGCGCCAGCAGGCTTTTACCGTCCGGCAACGAGATCCGTTCCAGCACGGCTTCAATTTCGGCCTTTGTCACAGACATGCTCAATTTCTCCTCATGCGCGCCGATTTTTCCGGCATCCGCTTCCGCTAACACTAGTTAGTGCGTCCAACTGCCTAACCCTATAGCGACACGCATAAATTTACGCTAGGTCGCCCATGCAATTGCTGCATAGCAGCATTGACGAGCTATCTATTGTGCAGATGCAGCATTAGCCTACATAACCATCACGACACGGTAACGAACGAAAGTACGAGGCACCAAGATGGCCTATTACACACAGACAAACACAGCATCCGCCAGCCTGTTCGAACGGGCTCTGGCTTTCACCGCATCGCTGCTGAACGCGGCGGCCCAACGCTACGCAACCCATCGCGTCTATCGCCAGACCTATGACGAGCTGGCCGGCTTGAGCGAGCGCGAACTGAATGATCTGGGCCTCAGCCGCTCGATGATCAAAGGTTTGGCCTGGGAAACTGCGCAATCCTATACGGGCAAATAAGCCCGTCAAAGATCACACGCCCACCTCCTCCCTAGGGCGTGTGTGACCCCGCGGCGGCATCTTCTCCTCCCCTGATGTCGTCGCAAGAATTCCAGCCCGCCGAAAATTACGGGCACCTGACCAAAACTGGCCAGGGAAACGAAATCAGACGCGCCTTTCCTCCTCCCTGGGGCGTCTGTGGTAAGGCGGTGGCATCTATCCTCCTCCCGGATGTCACCGTCCCTTTTCTTTCGAGCCACAGGCTCAATGTCATACGTCCAAGGGTCGCCTCCTCCCTGACCCGGCAGACGAACGCGAAAGGCGGCTTCCTCCTCCCGGAAGCCGCCTTTTCCTTTCTTCGTGATCCAGAAACAGTTTTTAAAATCGGATGGCGGATCAAAATTCTCTGCTTCAATTCGATGCATTTTGATCAATTCTATGGCCCATCAACCCTGCGCTGGCGCATTCTGGGCTAAAAGCGGCTCAAATTGTCAGGGTCCATATGACCTTGGGTCAGATCATGTTATAAAATCATCAGACGGCGGGGGCTCGAAACAAACCGATTGTGGAACCCGCTTTCCCACATCAATCGAAAAAGACGAGCGTGTGGCATGCCAGTATTCATCAGATTAACAAACGCAAACATTACTGATCCATCTTTCTGGGCAGGTCTTGATATAGGGCCCAACAGCACGATTGATGCCCGTGGCATCAATGATCGCTTCCAAATCACTCTGAACGCCAATTCAATTACGTTCACAGATACCGAAAATGGCGTGGTCACGACATATCTGGACACCGACATCGCAGGTGGTTCATTCAGCGAATTTGTTGAATTCAGAGGCAATGATGCGAACAACAATGTCAGCGGCTCCGTCGGCCTGAACGCACGTGGCTACAGAGGTGGCTCTGGCGATGACACGTTCATTGATGATGGCTCGTTGGGCGGCACGATCCGCGGGGGACGTGGCGATGATGTCCTGATCGGGGGCACAGGTAATAACAACATCAGGGGCGGCGCAGGCGATGACATTCTGCGCGGTGGGTCAGGAAACAACAATCTCAGAGGGGGTTCAGACGATGACGTTCTCTTTGCAGAAGACGGCAGTGGCAATCTGGAAGGGGAAGGCGGCGACGACACCATTTTTGCCGGACTGAACACGACATTCGTGCGTGGCGGGTCCGGCGACAATTCGTTGACGGTTCCCGCCGGCTCCACCGTCACACCGTTTTTCCCCGGATCAGACGGCGGTGAAGTGCTTCTGCCAAATGGCAATCAGTTTACCTATCTCGACATATCGAACGTTACAGTCGCCTGTTTCGCGGCAGGCACAATAATTGATGTGCCTGGCGGAGCCACGGCCATTGAAAAACTCGCGGTGGGTGATCTGGTTGAAACACTGGATCATGGCCCCCGCGCCATCCGTTGGATCGGGAAGAGAACCGTGCCGGGGTTGGGCGGCTGCACGCCCATTACCTTCATGCCCGGTAGTATTGGCAACCGGCAAAAGATCAGACTGTCGCCGCAGCACCGTGTGCTATTGTCAGGCTGGCGGTGCGAGCTGATGCTTCAGACACCAGAAGTTCTGTGCAGCGCAAAGCACCTCTGTGACGGAGATCAGATTTTTGCCGCACCCTGCCACATGGTCACGTATTTTCATTTGATGTTCGACAAGCACGAGATCGTCTTCTCTCAAGGCGCGCGACTAGAGAGCTTTTTTGTCGGCGAATACATCTCGCGTGAGGATCGGGCGACGTTCAACGAATTGGTCGCAATTTTCCCTGAGCTTGGCACGGGCAGCGGTCGCGGGCATCGCCCAGCACGTCCCATCGTCAAGAGCTTCGAAGCGACCGCCCTTTTAGGGAATGAAACTTACTAAAAAGGTATATCGTCACACCCGGTCACGAACTTCGCGACCACCTTTTTCACGCCGGCCTTCTCAAAAGCAATCTCCAGCTTGTCACCCTCGATACCCTGGATGGCCCCGTAGCCGAATTTCTGGTGAAAGACCCGCTCCCCCATAACAAAGCTCGACACGGCGGACATGTCGATAACCGTATTTTTATGCTCACGCGGCTGACTGACCGGGCGGTCCTGGCTGCGGGCCTGCAAGCGCCGCCAGCCGGGGGAGTTGTAGACATTCGCCTCGGCTGCCGCCTCGTGCAGGTTTGAACTTGACGCAGCCGCCCCATAGCTGCCACCGTAAAGGCCGGGCGGGGTCAGAACTTCGACGTGCTCTTCGGGCAGCTCATCAATAAACCGGGATGGCATGGCGCTTTGCCACTGGC
This sequence comes from Roseobacter sp. EG26, assembly GCF_049830555.1. Classification (NCBI taxonomy): domain Bacteria; kingdom Pseudomonadati; phylum Pseudomonadota; class Alphaproteobacteria; order Rhodobacterales; family Roseobacteraceae; genus Roseobacter; species Roseobacter sp. EG26. The sequence goes on along the minus strand of NZ_JBNBLH010000001.1, from coordinate 371,304 downwards.
CATGTATCTGGCGGTTGCCCACAAACGAGATCGTACAAACCTGCTCGGCGCGGGTGATCCCCACATAAGCCAACCGGCGCTCCTCTTCGAGCCCCTTCATGCCGCTTTCATCCATAGAGCGCTGCGACGGAAACAAGCCATCCTCCCACCCCGGCAGGAAAACAATCGGAAATTCCAGACCCTTGGCGCCGTGCAGCGTCATGATGCTGACTTTCTGTTCCTCGGCCGCGCTTTCATTGTCCATGTTCAAGCTGACTTCTTCGAGGAATCCCTGAAGGTTGGTGTAATCTTCAAGGCCACCAACCAGTTCTTTCAGGTTTTCGAGCCGTCCTGGGGCTTCGGGCGTCTTCTCATTCTGCCAGAAAGCGGTATAGCCACTTTCATCAAGAATGCTTTCGGCGACCTCGATATGGCTGATGGTGTCGTCCTTGAGCATACGGTGCCAGCGCGCAATATCGGTGACAAATTGCTTGAGCTCCGCGCCGCCTTTTCCTTTGATCAATCCGCCATCAACCGCCAGCCGCGCCCCTTCAATCAAACTGACACCGTTCGCACGGGCAGCTAACTGAATCGTCTGTTGCGCTTTCGGGCCAAGTCCCCGCTTGGGCACATTAACGACCCGCTCAAAGGCCAGATCGTCTTCGGCGCTGACAACCAGACGGAAATAAGCGATCGCATCGCGACACTCCAGCCGCTCGAAGAAACGCGGCCCCCCGATCACCCGATAGGGCAAGCCAATCTTGAGAAACCGGTTTTCAAGAACCCGCATCTGATGCGACGCGCGCACCAGAACGGCCATCTGATCCAGGCCAAAGGCAGGCATTCCACGGGTCCCACGTTGCGCGCCCTCGATCTCTTCGCCGATCCAGCGGGCTTCCTCTTCGCCGTCCCAATGGCCGATCAGGCGCACCTTCTCGCCATCCTCGACCTCCGTAAAGAGTGTCTTTCCCAACCGGTTTTCATTGCCTGCTATCACGCCGGAGGCCGCGGCCAGAATGTGCGGCGTAGAGCGATAGTTCTGTTCCAGCCGAACCACATGCGCGCCTGGGAAATCCTTTTCAAATCGCAGGATATTGCCCACCTCTGCCCCGCGCCAGCCATAGATCGACTGATCATCGTCACCCACACAGCAGATGTTCTTGTGCCCCCCGGCCAACAGGCGCAGCCACAGGTATTGCGCCACGTTGGTGTCCTGATACTCGTCCACAAGGATATAGGCAAACCAGCGCTGGTACTGCGCCAGAACATCCGGATGGGCCTGAAAGATCGTGACCATATGCAAGAGCAGATCGCCGAAATCTGTTGCGTTGAGTTCTTTCAGGCGCTGCTGGTATTGCGCGTAAAGCTCAGTGCCACGGTGATTATAGGCCCCGCCGTCGCTGGCGGGCACTTTATCGGGTGTAAGAGCGCGGTTTTTCCAACCATCTATGATGCCCGCAAGCTGCCGGGCGGGCCAGCGCTTGTCGTCGATCCCGTCCGCCGCAACAAGCTGCTTGAGCAGCCGCAACTGATCATCCGTGTCCAGAATGGTGAAATTGGATTTCAACCCGACAAGTTCCGCATGGCGGCGCAAGAGCTTCACACAGATCGCATGAAACGTGCCCAGCCACGGCATCCCTTCGATCTGATGACCCAGCATCTGACCAACCCGGTTTTTCATCTCCCGCGCGGCTTTGTTGGTAAAAGTCACCGCAAGGATTTCATTCGGACGGGCGCGACCGGTATTCAGCAGGTGCACGATCCTTGCGGTCAATGCACGTGTCTTGCCGGTGCCTGCGCCTGCCAGCATCAGCACGGGGCCATCCAGTTGTTCCACCGCCGCCCGCTGCGCCGGGTTCAACCCGTCCAGATAGGGTTGGGGCCGCGCCGCCATCGCGCGCGCGCTCAGCGATGCTCCCTCGAAAGCGTCCATTTCATCAAAGCTGCTCATTTTCGAGAGCATAGCTCTGGCAAGCGCGAAAGAAAAGATATGTTCGGCTTCTGTTCTATCATGAAACGCCGGTGACATTTGATCAGTGGCGCCTTTGCAGTCTCAACGATCGCGGTTGTCGATCCTGAGCGACATTGGACCTTCTGCGCAACCGGCTTGCACCACACAGACCACGCTTCTAGGGTGCCGTGGATCATCGCATAAAAACGGCTGAAATGACCGATCTTCATTCGAAATACCCTGCGATCAGCGATTTGAGAGACGCAGCGTATCGGCGCATTCCCCGTTTCGCCTGGGAATATCTCGATTCCGCTACCGGTACCGAAGCCACAAAGCAGCGTAACCGCGCCGCCTTGGATCGGATCGGACTGGTGCCATCGATCCTTCATGGGGAAATCGACGTCGACTTGAGTGTCAATCTGCTCAAACGCGAATTGCCGCTTCCCTTCGGTGTCGCGCCCGTGGGCATGTCCGGTCTGATGTGGCCGGACGCAGAAGGCCATATAGCGCGGGCAGCGGCCAAGGCTGGCATTCCCTACACGCTCTCCACCGTCGCCAGTCAGTCGCCCGAAGACCTCGCCCCACATCTGGGTGCCGAGGCATGGTTTCAGATGTACCCGCCGCGCGATGAAGATGTCCGTCGGGACATGCTGGTGCGCGCGCGCTCGGCAGGGTTTCACACGCTGGTGTTAACCGTTGATGTCCCCGTGGCGTCGCGCCGTGAACGACAGACGCGTTCGGGGTTGACGCAACCGCCGCGCCTGACACCGCGCCTGCTGGCGCAGGTTGCCGCCTGCCCCGCATGGGCCCTGGGGATGCCGCGCATGCGGGGGCTGGACAAATACACTGCCAAGACCGCCACCGCGCTGTCATCGACACAGCACGCCGGTTACCTGCTGCGCACCTCGCCGGATTGGGATTACGTCAAATGGCTGCGCGACGCCTGGGAAGGCTCTTTTGTGATCAAGGGGGTGTTACGTATTGAGGATGCCGCAAAACTGGAAGATCTGGGCGTTGATGCGCTGTGGATTTCCAATCACGCCGGACGGCAATTTGATGCAGCCCCTGCAGCCATTGACGTCTTGCCCGGCATGCGTAAGGCGAGCAAACTCCCTTTGATCTTCGATTCCGGTATCGAAGGCGGGTTGGACATTCTGCGTGCCATCGCATCGGGCGCCGATTTCGTGATGCTGGGGCGGGCATTTCACTTTGCGCTGGCCGCACTTGGACCAACGGGCCTCGACCATCTCATTGACCTGCTGAAGAAAGACCTGGAGGCAAATATGGGCCAACTGGGAGCCAGATCGCTGGCGGATCTGCCCCCAACCCTGCGGTTCGACTGACAAAATCCAAGGCTGACACGCGCATAATAGCCGGAAAAATCTCGGCGTCGTTACCGCTAGGTCACTTTACATTTCCGCCTCAAAATGCTGCGTTGCAGCAGAAAGCTCGGGTTCCTACCCAATACTACGCGTTTACGTGGCGCAATAATGTTTCTACACAGGCGCAACTGCCCAACAGCGACGAGGCCCTTCATGACCGAATTCCGCAAAATCCTGATCGCCAACCGTGGCGAGATTGCCATCCGCATCATGCGCGCCGCAAATGAGATGGGCAAGAAAACGGTCGCGGTCTATGCGGAGGAAGACAAGCTTGGCCTGCACCGTTTCAAGGCGGATGAGGCCTACCGGATCGGCGAAGGTCTGGGGCCGGTGGCGGCTTATCTGTCGATAGACGAAATGATCCGGGTCGCCAAAGCCTCCGGCGCGGATGCCATCCACCCCGGTTATGGTCTGCTGTCCGAAAACCCCGATTTCGTGGACGCCTGCGATCAGAATGGCATCACCTTCATCGGGCCGCGCGCGGAGACAATGCGCGCGCTGGGTGACAAGGCAAGTGCGCGGCGCGTCGCCATGGAGGCGGGTGTGCCGGTGATCCCGGCCACCGAAGTGCTGGGCGATGACATGAAAGCCATCCGCGTTGACGCCAAGGAGATCGGTTATCCGCTGATGCTCAAAGCCTCCTGGGGTGGCGGTGGACGCGGCATGCGCCCCATTGAAGCCGAAGCGGAGTTGGAGGAAAAAGTGCTCGAAGGCCGCCGCGAGGCCGAGGCCGCTTTTGGCAATGGCGAGGGCTATCTGGAAAAGATGATCCTCAGGGCACGTCACGTTGAAGTGCAGATATTGGGCGACAAACACGGCGGGATGTACCATCTCTATGAACGTGATTGTTCGGTTCAGCGCCGCAATCAAAAGGTCGTCGAACGCGCGCCCGCGCCCTATCTGACCGACACACAGCGCACCGAAATTTGCGATCTGGGCTACAAGATCTGCAAACACGTGAACTACGAATGCGCCGGCACCGTCGAATTCCTGATGGATATGGAGACGGAGAAATTCTACTTCATCGAAGTCAACCCGCGCGTTCAAGTCGAACATACTGTCACCGAAGAGGTGACCGGCATCGACATCGTGCAAGCACAAATCCTGATCGCTGAAGGCAAAACCATCGCCGAGGCCACGGGCAAGCCGACGCAAGCGGACGTGCATCTGACCGGGCACGCCCTGCAAACGCGGATCACCACCGAAGACCCGCAGAACAATTTCATCCCCGATTATGGTCGTATCACCGCGTTTCGCGAAGCAACCGGTATGGGCATCCGTCTGGACGGCGGCACCGCCTATTCAGGCGGGGTCATCACCCGCTATTACGACAGCCTGCTGGTCAAGGTCACGGCCAAGGCGCAAACCCCTCAAGCCGCGATTGCCCGGATGGACCGGGCCTTGCGTGAATTCCGCATCCGGGGGGTCAGCACCAACATCGCTTTCGTCGAGAACCTGCTGAAACACCCGACGTTCCTCGACAATACCTATCACACGAAATTCATCGATCAGACGCCGGAACTGTTCCAGTTCACGCGCCGCCGCGACCGGGGCACCAAGGTGCTGACTTATATCGCGGACATCACCGTTAACGGACACCCGGAAACCAAGGATCACCCGCGCCCCGGCGCGCATGTCAAAGACCCCAAACCACCAGCCCTCAAGGCGGAACCCATGATGGGCACGCGCAATCTGCTGGAGCAGAAAGGTCCGCAGGCGGTTGCCGACTGGATGAAAGGGCAGCGCCAGTTGCTGATCACCGACACGACAATGCGCGACGGGCATCAATCTTTGCTGGCCACGCGGATGCGCAGCCACGACATGATTAAAGTGGCCCCCGCCTATTCCGCCAATCTGCCGCAACTCTTTTCCGTGGAATGCTGGGGCGGTGCGACCTTTGACGTGGCTTACCGGTTCCTGCAGGAATGCCCCTGGCAGCGCCTGCGCGATCTGCGCGCGGCCATGCCCAACCTGATGACGCAGATGTTGCTACGCGCCTCAAACGGCGTGGGGTACACGAATTATCCCGACAACGTTGTGCAGGAATTCGTGCGCGTGGCCGCGAACACCGGCGTCGACGTCTTCCGCGTGTTCGACAGTCTGAACTGGGTTGAAAACATGCGCGTGGCCATGGATGCGGTCATTGAGAGTGGCAAGGTCTGTGAGGGATCGATCTGCTACACCGGGGACATCAATGACCCCGATCGCGCCAAATACGATCTGAAATATTATGTCGATATGGGCAAGGAGCTGCGCGACGCAGGCGCGCATGTGTTGGGCCTCAAGGACATGGCGGGACTGCTGAAACCGGCGGCGGCCCGGCAGTTGATCAAGGCGCTGAAAACTGAAGTCGGCCTGCCGATCCACTTTCACACGCATGATACCGCTGGGGTTGCCTGCGCCACGATCCTCGCGGCGGCTGAGGCCGGAGTAGATGCCGTCGACTGCGCCATGGATGCGCTCTCGGGCAATACCTCTCAGGCGACGCTTGGCACCGTGGTCGCGGCGCTCAAAAACTCCGACCGCGATACCGGGCTGGACATGGCGGCGGTGCGCGAAATCTCCGATTACTGGGAAGAGGTACGCGGCCATTACGCCGCATTCGAGACCGGCATGCAAGCCCCGTCATCGGAAGTTTACCTGCATGAAATGCCGGGCGGCCAGTTCACCAATCTCAAGGCGCAGGCGGCCTCTTTGGGCCTCGAAGACCGCTGGCCGGAAGTGGCCCGCACCTATGCGGATGTGAACCAGATGTTTGGCGATATCGTCAAGGTAACGCCCTCTTCCAAGGTGGTGGGCGACATGGCCCTGATGATGGTGGCACAGGGTCTGACCCGCGACGAGGTAGAAAACCCCGACACCGAAGTGTCTTTCCCCGACAGTGTTGTCGACATGATGCGCGGCAATCTCGGTCAACCACCAGGCGGGTTTCCGGAAAGCATCGTGAAAAAAGTTCTCAAGGATGAGAAACCCAACACCGCGCGCCCCGGCAAGCACCTCGCCCCGGCCGATCTGGAGGCATTGCGCAGCGAGGCATCCGACGCCATGGAGGGGCGTGTCGTGGATGACGAGGACCTCTCCGGCTATCTGATGTATCCCAAGGTCTTTCTGGACTATATGGGCCGGCATCGCATTTATGGTCCGGTGCGGACCTTGCCGACGCGCACGTTTTTCTACGGCATGGAACCCGGTGAAGAGATCGCCGCCGAAATAGACCCGGGCAAGACGCTCGAAATTCGCCTGCAGGCTGTGGGCGACACAAATGAAGATGGTGAAGTGAAGGTATTCTTTGAACTCAACGGCCAACCGCGCGTGATCCGGGTGCCGAACCGTCTGGTCAAAGCCACCACCGCACAACGCCCCAAGGCTGAGGTGGGCAATGCCAACCATATCGGCGCGCCAATGCCAGGCGTCGTGGCCTCTGTTGCCGCAACGCCAGGTGCCAAGGTGAATGCGGGCGATCTGTTGCTGACCATCGAAGCCATGAAGATGGAAACCGGCCTGCACGCGGAACGGGACGCCATCGTTAAAGCTGTGCACGTGGCACCCGGCGGCCAAATTGATGCAAAAGATTTGTTGGTCGAATTGGAATAGCAATTCGTTCGCGCCGGGAAGTTGCGTTGACGGACGAACCGGTGGTGATGATGACGCATCTAACAATGAACCGGGCGGGGCCTGTGCGCCCCAGCGACCATGAGGAGCCGGAGTTATGAAAATCGCTTCATTCTCCTTCATCGTGCCGGAATATGATCCTGCAATCCGGTTCTTTTGTGACGTGCTCGGGTTTGAGTTGATTGCCGATATTCCTCAAGGCCACAAACGTTGGGTTGAAGTCCAAGCGCCGGGGGCCGAAACTTCCGTCATACTCGCCCGCGCCGACGGCAAGCGCCAGGAAACGATGATCGGGAACCAGGGCGCCGGCCGGGTCTGGCTCTTCCTTGAGACACATGACTTTGATCGAGATCATGCACGATTGCAGGACAAGGGCATCGTATTTGAAGAAGAGCCCCGCGTCGAAACTTACGGCAAAGTGGCGGTTTTCCGCGACCCATTTGGCAATCGTTGGGATTTGATCGAGAAATACATGTGACCCGTCCAAGCCGCCGATGAAACGGGAACAATCCGTGAGAAGTTTTTTACCTAATTGCGGTTTTTCCTCTTGCAGGGCGGAGACCGCAACGCTATCTCACAGCCACCGAAGGAAGCGGGCGTAGCTCAGGGGTAGAGCATAACCTTGCCAAGGTTAGGGTCGTGAGTTCGAATCTCATCGCCCGCTCCAATTTAGACCAACAAACCCAGTTGGTTACGACAAAGGCCTCCCACCGGGAGGCTTTTCGTTTTCATGCAAGTTGCATGAAAACGTGCAAATTCTATGGTTTTTGGCATGGCAAAACCTAAGAACCTCACTGAGAATTTTCGCCTACGCACACGGCGTGATGGCATCTGGGAAGTTGCGTGGACTGACCTCAAGACACATACAGCTAAACGACAAAGTACAAAGACCCGAGACCGCGCCCAAGCTGAGGCGAGGCGAGGTTTCCTCAGATTGTCGCAGATGCGAGGATGATCAAACCACCCTGAGATATGACGGTTGGGTGGATCATAGATACGTACCTAGACGACATCAAACCGGAAAAGACACCGCACCAGTACAACGTGATAAAGTCTCAGACTACGCGACCAAAGGAAAAGTTGGGACCACTCCGCCCTGACCAGATTTTGCAGTCAGTTGTAAACGACTTTGTGGTCTGGCGGCGCATGCACAACCGCTGGGAGAACCACCCTACCCTAGAACCAAAGGTCAACAAGCCTGTCTCAGATTCAACAATTGGCAAAGAACTCAGGTTGCTTCGCGCTGCGATGAACCATGTACATGAAACACACGGACTAGCCTGCGAACCAAAATTCAAGATCAAGGTGAGTGACGGCTTACCACGCAACGAATATCTTACGCGCTCGGAGGTTCAAAAAATGTTGGACCTTTGCGAGGATGATAGCCGCGAGCATATCGAACTTTTCTTGTTAATCTCGGTGGCGACGGGCGCGCGCAAAGAAGCCGTTCTTAGTTTGAAGTGGAACCAAGTACATATCGGTGCATTTTCGCCCGATCCGAATGAGCGCCTAAAATCGGATAGCAACTCTTGGCTCGATTTCGGCGTGGGTAGCGGAAACAAGCGGCGTCCCAGAATTCCAATCTCAAGCAACTTTCGTCTGTGGTCCCATCTCACAATGCCCAAGAAGCACCCTGAGTTCGTCATTACTTACAAGGGGCAGCCGATATCTGACATCAAGGGCGGTTTTGCCAATGTGCTGAAAGAGGCAAAGATCGATAAAAAAGTAACGCCCCACGACATGAAACACACGGCCATTACTCTCATGCTGCAAAGAGGCATTGACCCTGAAACAGTATCCAGATGGACCAACACCACGCTCGAAACGATCTTTCGAGTCTACAGCCACCATATTCCAGACCACCACGAAGCCCTTGGCGATGCTGTCAGTTTCTGACTACGAGTTCATTCTATGCATCTGCTGAGCTTTGTCTTGGCAACGAAGAGGTCGAGAAGACTCGATTCTCAGAATTCCTCCTCAACCCATTAAAAATAAGTACTTTTTGGGGAGCGTCACACAGGTATGTGTGCAGTTCTGTGTGACGTTTTTGCCAGCTCCACATGATGACACATTAGCATCGAGTTCAGTCAGGCAATCTCGGTAGCCCAAGTTCGTCAAGGAACTTATTGTGGCGGTCTCTAGCTTCTCTTGCCTTAGTAGAGGAAGAAACCAATCGCTTGTGGACTTCTGCTAAGTCGATTTTCTTTTCAGGTTTCGCAGTGCTCACATACCTTGAGATATTGAGATTGTAGCCGTTCTTCTCGATCTCATCCATCGAGACACTTCGCGCATAGCGATCGATCTTTTCGGGCCTATCTCGATAGGTCGACAAAATCTCTTCTATGTCGTCAGTGTTTTCGTCCTGCCTTAGGTAGTTTTGCTTCTTGCCTTTGCCGCAGCGCTCGCTGGCATTGATAAAAAGCACGTCTTCTGGCTGCTTACACTTCTTGAGAACCAAGATGCATACAGGGATACCCTGCCCTCGACGGATCAGATTGCGCTGACCGTAAAACAAACCTTTCTGAAAGAGTTTATGGTTATGATGTCAGCTAGCGTCTAAGATGTGCGAAATCATCGCCAATTTCTCACATTTAAATCAATGCTTTACAATCAAATTGCGTTGGTGTAGATAAGTTCTTGGCTTGAGCCTGTCGCGCTTCAGTGCGACCCATTCAAAGCCATATTTTCCTTACTCGAACCAACGCGTCAGCGTTTCAGCTCGCGTGCTGGTATGAGACTAGGGCATCCTCAGTCCTTCATAGAAAACGGGGCCTACGTCCATCAACGTGGCCCCGTTCAGTTCAGGAATACGGTATTATTATACCGTATTTTTGATGCTGATCCAATATCCAACGGTCAAACACGTCTGATTTGAGGAGTTTGCGGGCGGACCACAGTACAGGAAATACAAGCGATGAATGCAACAACACACATAACCATGAATGGTCCGCTCAAGGGCCTGCCAAACAATCCAACTGAAGTACAAATCGGTAAATTCTTCTCCGACAAGATCAAGGCCGGTGTCGACATCGTCGACAAGGAGAAGATCATCGCGGCGCTCGCCAAAACAAAAGTTCTGGGACGAAGAGCGCTCGACAAGCTCTGGAAGGGTACCGAGCGAACGCTTTCTAAGTCGAAGGACTTCGGACTCTGCTATGTCGACATCAAAAACGACTTTCATAAGAGAAACGAGTATGCGCGTGGCCGTGTGATCGCAGCAAACGATTCGAAGCCATTCCTTTTCCAAAGAGGCGGGACACATGTCTCTATATGCCGCGACGAAAACGGGCGGGCATACATCGAAGAGCTGGCGTATGAGCCCTACAAGCAGCGGCTTAACCTAGTGTCACTCTGGCAAAAAACGACGGACGACGGGATCGAAACTCAGATGAGCGTTCCGGATGATACAGCCGAGTTTCTGTATTATGGGGCGAAAGACTACCTACCACCTCTCGAGCGTCTGGCAACCTTCCCATCATTCACTGCAAGTGGGCGGCTTACGCCGCCGGGCTATCAGGATGGCATCTACTATGATCCACCGGTCGGCTTCACTATCGACGAGGTGCCACAACGGCCCAGCGCAGCATCACTTAGTCAAAGTTTTATCGATGTAAGCGATCGATTTCAAGTATATGTTTTAAAACGTTATTTTTCAGACGTTTTTCCTTGCCAAGGTTAGGGTCGGGCGTTCGAATCGCCTCGCCCGCTCCAATCGGTTTCCTGCAAAATCAACTATGCAGACAGATGCTGCCATTTTTGTCAGCCTGAAAAGCAATAGCCCAATTATCTCCAACAGCTTGGCAAGCGAGCTCCGAAAGCGCGGAGCCGCTGGCGGGTATGATGTGCGCGAATAACTTTCAGCCGTCGGCATGAGATCAAGTGTCGCTTGGCCACCCATGGGCATCAATATCAAATCATCAGCAGTCAAGACATCTTTGCTCTCCTAGGTCACGCTGCAAACCTCTGCTTGTCGTTAAGGAAACGGAAGTAATCTGCTGTTTAGACTGCGGAATGCGTGAAATTGAAAACGCGTCCGATCATTGTCTGATAACGGCCCCGAATTTGCCACGATACCGGTTCATACGATCATCAACCAGTCCTGTGGGCCCAAAGGGCCGATCTCCGTTGGGTTACCCACAATAGAAACTGGCGCAGCAACGGTTAAGGGATGAGGTGCCGCGAATGAAAGATATCGATGTAAATTCGGAGTGGCTGATCGAAGACACCGCCTGCCCGATGTGCGGCGGTACGGAGGCTGGGGAGACGCCTTATTCTCAACCCCCGTTCAAAGTTAAATGTTGCAAATCCTGCACGCTCAGCTTTCTCAGCCCCCGTCTCGCGGCCGAAGAAGCCAACAGGTTTTACCAGAGTGACACCTATTTTTCAGGCGGCGACGGCATATCCGGCTACGATGACTACGCAGTTCAGGAGCAGAGTTTGCGGGCAACTTTTCGCAAACTGCTCGATACAATTGAGGCTCAAGGCGCGACAGGCGGCTCGCTTTTGGAGGTCGGCTGCGGACCTGGATATCTGCTGGACGAGGCACGCGACCAGTTCGACACCCTTTCAGGTGTTGAGCTTTCCGCCAGCGCTGCGAAAAGCGCGCGCCAAAGGACGTCTGCCCGGATTTACCTGAGTATCGACGAGATCGAAGACGCCCCGGCTTTCGATTGTATCGTAGCCACACATGTCATTGAGCACATTTATGAGCCCGTAGCGTTTGTCGAAAGCCTCGCCAAACGTTTGAAACCGGGTGGCAGCATTATCCTTGCGGCCCCCCATATGGGAAGCATTTTCCGACGCATCATGGGGCGACACTGGCCGTCGTTCAAATACCCGGAACATATCTCCTTCTTTGACGAAAAAACCCTACCGGATCTCTTTCGTCGCGCCGGGCTCGACGTGGTGGAACGCGTCCCTTACCCCCATGTTTTCCCCTTGTCGCTCGTGCTCGCGAAGTTTGGCCTTCGCGGTCCACGCTGGACAGACAGGATCAATGTCACCCTACCAGCAACAACCATCAGCTTCCGGGCACAGCATCGGAGCAATGGATGACAGATACGCCGCTGCTATCTGTCGTAATTCCTGCTTATCATGAGCAAGAAGGTTTGGTTGAAGCGCTTAATGCCATCCGCCATTTTGCGGATTCGCTGGGCTCGGTCGAATATATCATTGTCGATGACGGCTCTACGGATGCGACCTGGCAGGTAATCCAGCAGATTTCATCTCGGCAAAGCTGTGTAACGGGCCTGCGCCTGTCCAGGAATTTTGGCAAGGAAGCTGCGATTTCAGCCGGTCTGAAAGCCGCCACTGGTGCTGCAGTCATCACGATTGATGCCGACCTTCAGCATCCGCCCGATATGATCCCAGAAATGTTCAGGTGTTGGCAAGCCGGCGCCAAGGTCATTAACACAGTCAAACGCACGCGCGAAAACGAAGGGCCCCTGAAGGCATGGATGACCCGGCGCTACTTCGACCTGTTCCACCGGCTCGCTGGCATTGACGTAGGCAATGCATCAGACTTCAAGATGCTGGATCGCGAAGTGGTGGATTGCCTGAACGCCCTGCCGGAGAGAGAGCGATTCTATCGCGGCCTCGTCGGATGGCTTGGATTTGAACAGCGCACCTTGCTGTTTGATGTCGCCCCACGCGTCGCGGGTAGTGGCAAGTGGTCATCGACCAAACTCATCCGTCTCGCACTGGATTCCATCGTCTCCTTCAGCACAACGCCCATGCATCTGATGACGTTGTTGGGGGCGGGCTTTGCGATCCTGGCAGCGGGCCTTAGTTTGCGCACTTTCTGGCTCTGGATGGCCGGGACTGCTGTCCCCGGGTTTTCCACGGTCATCCTGCTTCTAATTGTGGTTGGATCGATCCTGATGATCGGCCTTGGCATCATTGGTATCTACATCGCGAAAATCTACGAAGAGGTCAAACAGCGCCCGGGTTTCATCGTTCAGCAGAGAGCGCAGTTTCCGGCGGCGCTGGCTCATAGCGATATAGATCAAACGGACCAAGCCGAACCGGTTCCGCCGAGCGGGCCTGTACTTGTTCGAGAAGTGTCGCGCTGAGCGGCGTGAGATATTTATCCTTTCGCCTATGGACGACGTAAATTGGTGCAGCATCATCGAGTGCGCCCAACGTAGCGTGAACGTCCTCGTCCGAGCGTAACCCCAACGGTGTGCCGTAGTACCGAACAGGGCTTGCACGCCCGGTCATAAAATTCAGTTCTGGATTCATTGGCAGTGTCATCAACAGCTCGTCAGGCTGTGCGTTGGTTTGGATAAAGGCGATGACCTGGCGATAGAGCGCTGCGTCATCGGGTTGAATGCGAAGACTGACGCCGGGTAGATCCGCCGCGACGTTCGATCCGCTTCGATACCCGTTCACAGTACCCGCCACGCCGCGTTCGAGCGGTTGCCCGGCTTGAAATATGAGCGCCCAGCCTGAAATGGCACCCAGGAAAATCAGGACAACCGGTGTTGGCCGTATCAAAAGCACGGCAAACATAACCGCCGGAAGCACGAAGAAGAGATAGATCGGGATCTGGTAGTGCAAGGCCCCGAGGCCCCAGAAGATAGCCAGCATCACACTGGGCGCTACGGGCCGTCTGAGATAGAGGTTCAAACTCGCGACAATACCAAGGGATGGCACGCACAACACCAGAGCCAGCCATGCCGCGCCTGACAGGATCGGTACAAGATTCCCGGTCTCCACTATGTTCTGCCAGGCCAGTTGCAGTATCGTCAGGAGACTCGCCTGTTCGATGAACGCCTGACCATTGATCAGCAGCGCGGTGAACAAGATATCATTCACCCAATGAGAAAACGCATCCTGAGACAGCGCGACAAGCGCAAGCGGTGCCCCGGCGGCCAGAAACCCCGCGACAACAAGCGAGACCGTCCGCCCGGCAAAAGACCAAGAGAACTGTGCACGCATCATGCCGATCATGAGAAGTAAGATTGGCCAGATACCAGCCCAGAGCACACCGAACAACTGCTGCTTGGAGATCAGGTAAACGGAGAGGCCCGCAACCGAGACACTCCCGATAACGAATGCAGGCAGCCGGGATTGGCCGGTCTCTCTCGAGGCTTCGCTTAGCAATACGGCAATCAACCCAAGGGCCAGGAAAACGCCGCTCAGCTGCCTGGTAAAAAAGCAAACCCCAACGATGGCACCTGCCAGGAACAATCGCATGGCCGATGCCTTCGGTATTTTCTCTAGACACAGACACAGGCAGAAAAAGGCTCCGAGAGCGTGCCAATTGGCACTCGGGTTCGGGAATTGCACGAAGGAAAACGCCGCTACAGTAACGGTCCCGACAAGCGCAACCCAATTGCCGTGAGAACGGAGCAAAATGTAAACGATCATGCATTGCACGAAGCTGATGAACACCAGCGGGTATCGCAGGCTCAGCAAATCCTCGCCAAACATGCGAAATGCCCAGGCATTCAAAAGGTTGCCGTAGCCACCATGCAGATCAATGATGTCACGATGAATGATTGCGCCTGCATTGGCGCGTTGGGCGACATAGGCATAGACCCCCTCATCCACAGGCCACCAGAATTGGTCATGAAAATTGATCAGGATCGCAGAAACACCCGTCAAGGCAACCGCAAACGCAGCTAAATCGAGACGCGATTCACCCATTCTCGCCAGCTTGCCTAGCGTCAAAAAGGCTGAGAGTGGCTGTTCCCAGTCCCGCCGCGATAACCTGGGTGAGCCCGAATAATAACGCCATCGCAATCGCCATTGATGCTGGAAGACCAATCATCGAGAAAGCTGCGACAGCGGCGATCTCCCGTGTGCCCCATCCGCCTACCGACACCGGAATCGACGCTGCCAGCAACACTGCCGGAAACAGGGCTAACAACTGAGCAACCGTCACCGCTAGGTCTTGGTCTAAAATGAACGACCAGACAATTGCGATGGAAACAAGATGAGCGGCCACGGAAAGAGCCATGGAAGCGAGGAAGATGGTGCCATTGGTGGATGGCGCGACGGCATCTCGCGCGTTGTCGCGCGAGGGGGCGAGACCACTTCGAGGGTAGGCCAACACGGCGACGCCAGATAGTAGCAAGCATGTTGTTACCACGATCCATAATGGAATTATGCTTGGTTCGAGCAAGGCCCCAATCAACACGATAACGCCGAGGGATATTAGCCCGATTATCCGATCGAAAACTCCCACACGCATGGCAGATTTCAGCGTCAGGCCAAATCTGCGTACGAGCCAGATACGCCCTGCATCTCCCATCAGCGAGGTGGGCAATAGCATATTCGCCAACGTGGAGGCGAATGTGAGACGCGTTGCGTCCATGCCGCCAATTTTGGCGCCCGAAGCACGGGCAATGATAATGAACCGCAATGATGCCAGCAAAATGATCACGACATGCAGTATGATCATCACAGCAAAGGTGGACCATGAGACAGCGATGATATGCGCCCGGACTTGTTTGAGATCGACCAAACCTGCGGCCAGAAACGCCAAGCAGGCGAAGCTGGCCAATCGCAGACCGATACCAAATCGTTTGCTCTTTATTTTGGTATCAGCGCGCGCCTGAAGTTTTTGCGCAAAATTTGGAAGCGGCAATTCGTCTTGCCGCGATCCACCGCCTGCTGCGCCTTCCGACATAAGCCGCGCCTGTGTCATTCGATCAGCCTTCTAGATCGAGCGTCTTTTGCATCTTGGGTTTGCGTAGCTTCCAGATTTTGCTGTCGACCATATAGTGATGGAAATTGACAATCTGATAGAGCACGATCGTCGCGGACAGCCCTGCAAAAAACAACCAGTCGATGGTCCTTAAAACACCCCAATAGACAACACCGGTGATCGCCACGCAGGTCAGAAGGTAGAGCCACAGGCGCCCGGATTGGGAAATGTAGGACAAGAATTTGGCATCGGGATCAACGCCGCCGCTGAAACGTTTGTTGTTATACATCCAGACGAAGAGAATGTATTGCGCGTTGTGCCAGATATTGATCATCAACCAACCCAGGGTGATGTCGCTTGTCGCGACATAGGCGAGATAGAAGATCGCAAAATGCGTCATCATGTACATGGTGTGCACAATCGCCAGACGTCCTTCCGCGGTCGCTCTGACTCGCGCGATGAGCCAATAGATCAATAGCCCCATCGCGACATATCCGGAAAGATCCGCCAGAAGGGGAGGAACCGGAAACGACCAAAGCTCCATGCCAATGAATGTTGGATGCTGCTCCGCAGATCGGCTCAGAATACCAAATACCGGCACCGCGTAAAAAATTGCCTGATCCAGCCAACCATCCTCATAGCTGGCCTCTCTATCCTTGCCGCGGTAAGCTCTTGAAATTCCCCAGCTTTGCCGAGTGTAGTGATACCACTGCCAATAGAAATAGATGGTCACGACGACCCAAAGCCCCGCGATCCAGACAACCCCCAGCGTGGCGACAATCACAATCGGCAACAACCCGACCATCAAGAACCGGTGTTCCTGGAAACTCTCTTTGTCGAAACAAATCCGCGTAAAGGTGGAGATGACATGGTGATACCCCAAAAACCACAGATCGATCACGAGGATGGGATAGAAAAGGCTTGGTTCAACCAGAATGACGAGGGCCGTTATACAGGATAAAGCCAGAAGCCCGAAGATGAATCCGGTATCAAATCGGGCGTTACGTATCCACGGTAATTCCGCGTATGATTGGGTGGGGACTGCCGTATCGGTCACTGCTGCTTTCCTCAAAATTTATTATTGTTAGCCTGACAAAGGTTTCGTTTTCGTATCCAAGGAAAATGGCAAGTTTCAGGCATTTAAACGACAATTGTCATGTATTGTTCAGTCGTGTTGCGCGGCCCCGAGAGAGGCCGGTCGATAAAGCGATGCAGGAGTATTTGCGAGCCCGAAAACCGCCCTGCGCCGCGTTTGGGAGAGTATTTCCGGCAGCGACAGTTTGTCCGACGACGGCCTTTGAAAGGCCCTATCCACGAACGAACAAAGCACCGAAAATCAACCTTAACTTGATTTTTATGCGGAAAATTGGCAATATCTGGCTTTTTTTAAGGAGGATTTTCCATGGCCAGGTTTGAAATTGTACCGCATTTAAATTTTTTCAGCAGAAAGGAATGGGTCACGAATAACGTGTTACCCAGACTTGGTGGCAAAGTTGACCGCAATGATCGCACACATGTGTTCATCCACCACACTGTGACGCCGGATTCTGATAGCACTCCCAACATCTGGGAAACGGAAGACGAAATTTTTGATCGGATGCGCAAATTGCAAGTCATCCGACCCACGCTTGGTCTGGATATTCCCTACAATTTCGTGGCCTTCATCATGGATAACGGTGATCTGAACATTTGCGAGGGTCGTGGCGAAGATCGCACCGGCGCTCATACAAAGGGTCACAACACACAGGCGATTGCGGTGTCTTTCGCAGGGAATTTTGAGGATCTCTCCGTCGATGGTGCTGATCTCAAAGGTAAGATGAGGCTTCTGTCTTTCTTCCTCGGTTGGCTTAAGTTCGACCCAAGTCACCCGGATTACGGGCAGTTCAAGGAAATGAAAAATCTCGGCTCTCTTGCGCCCAGCGGCAGAAAAGTATTTGCTCACGGCGATGTAAAGGCGACGGCATGCCCTGGTAGGAAAATCGTGCGCCACTTGGACGAGGTAGATTTTCTTGATCCCAAAAACGCGTAAATTTTTCGGCTGGGTCGTGTGCAGCGTCGTCCTGGGCACCGGTAGCATTCTCGCCGCAGACACCGACGTACTTGACGGTTACCGGGTTGTGGCCTTGCCGCAGATTGATCTTTCCAGCCAAACACCGCTGGCGCTGGCGGATGATTTCCTAAGCTTTGTTGGCGTGGATATCGCCGAAACAGAAATGTCTTTGAGCGTTGAGAAAACGCCCAAAGGCTATCTCTTCGACTTCCATCTCAGAGGCTATCTTGATGACAGTCTTGCCGGTGAGAACTACCGGATGCTGGTGAAAAAACACGCATCACGTTACTTCGTCTCCCACGCCGGAGTTCAATATATCTGCGCGCGTGGCGCAAATACGACGGAACCGCAGGTGGCATACTGCCCCTAGAGCCCCAATCCGATCAGCGCAGGCCCCGCAACGCGTCCGCCAGACGGTCCGCTGGTTCTACGACCGTGTTGAATTGAAGACGTGGATTGCCCTCAACATATTGCGGATCAAATATCGCAACATTGAAGAAGCAGGCGGGCAATGGGCCCTCACCTGACGCCCCGGCGCTTGCACAGGAGGTGCTGCTGCCTGCGCGCACATTGAATGACGCACCAGACCCGATTTCGACCGCTACAACGCTGTTGGGGTCGGAGGCGTTTGCCCCGCCGATACGCAGCTCAGAATCCTCGGCCCGAATGACCGATCTGACCAGAACCAATCGGAACGCCTGGTCCCGCGGGCGCAACAAGACATCCGGATCGGTGCCTTCTGTGACCATTTCAGTGACGTAATTCGCCAAGGCGGTGACGAGGTTCTTGTAGTCCTCACGTACCGCCGATTGAGCGGTGAACGCTGCCTGCGCTCCGACCTGCGCGCGAACCAGATCCTGATTGCTGCCAACCGGAATACCGCTGAGTTCGATTGCGGAAACGTTAGAAGATGAGATATTGGCAGGTGCCGGGCTGCCGCCAACCGGCGTCAGGTTCAGCACGTCGAGAAAGCTTAACTCGTTGGTCGCCGTATTCCATAAAAAGAGCGAACCCGGCTCGAACAATCCAGCATTTTGCGTCCCCAAACTGCCAGCGTTAGAATACTGGAAATTGGCTGTGACGCGTTCTGCGGTCGTGCCGCACGCCCCCAGAGCCGCAAGAAGAGTAAGAAAGCGCAAACTTTTGATCATGGAAAATTCCCCCTAAAATAGAACAACCTTAGGGTACATCTCCCGCGTCTGTCTAGAAAAACCGCGTTTGGGGCCCGTGTCGAAGCGACCGATTGCCCCCTACCCGCCAATCAATTGATTGGAAACTGCACAAGACACTGGTTGGCATAGCGTTCGAAATCCTCGAAAGTCTCGATAACATCGCGCCGGTCCCGCACGATCCGCAGCGCTTCCTTTTTCTGCCGCCACGTCCCGCTGACGTGACGATCCAGAATGCGGACCGTAATATCGAGCATGATCTCTTTTTCCGCTTCACCCAGACGACCCGACGATTCCAGCGCCACGGCCGTGAAGGCCAGCGTATTGGCACAGCGCAAAGCCGCGGCTTCCTGACCGCTGTAGGTTCGCTGCTCGGCGCTAACCGCACCGGCCCCGACCGACAATACCGTCAGGCCTGAAAGGAGGGCGCGTCTCAAAAGACTTTGAACGTCATGGTCGTCAAGGACCGTTCGATTCCTTTGATATCAAGCAATTTGTCGTTGATGTACTTGCCCACATCCTCCTCCTTGGGGATGTAGAGTTTCATAAGCAAATCGAAATCTCCACTCGTTGAATATAGTTCGGAGTGGATTTCGCGCAGCGCGATTTCTTCGGCCACACGGTAGGTTTTGCCGGGCGTGCAACGGATTTGAATAAAGACGCAGGTGGCCATGAATGCTCCTCGAACGGGCCTTGCGCCCTACCCTTAAGCTGACATATCCGGCACAGGGGCTGCAATCCCGAATGTCGCGTCTTGGCCTGCTGTGACAGCCTGTTATAAGAGCGCGCGAAAGCACTTGCCCGGAGGCTTACATGCGTAGCCACAAACTGACCCGCTCGACCGCCGAGACAGATATCACCGTCGCGATCAATCTTGACGGGACGGGCACCTATGACAACCAGACAGGTGTTGG
This sequence comes from Roseobacter sp. EG26, assembly GCF_049830555.1. Classification (NCBI taxonomy): domain Bacteria; kingdom Pseudomonadati; phylum Pseudomonadota; class Alphaproteobacteria; order Rhodobacterales; family Roseobacteraceae; genus Roseobacter; species Roseobacter sp. EG26. The sequence goes on along the minus strand of NZ_JBNBLH010000001.1, from coordinate 351,594 downwards.
GTTCTTTGATCACATGCTGGACCAGCTGGCGCGCCATTCGCTGATCGACATGACCATTCGTGCAACCGGGGATCTGCACATCGACGACCACCACACTGTCGAAGATACGGGCATCGCATTAGGACAGGCGCTGAGTGCCGCCCTCGGCGACAAACGCGGTATCCGCCGGTACGGATCCTGCCTGTTGCCGATGGACGATGCGCTGGTGCGCACAGCGCTGGATTTGTCCGCGCGTCCCTTCCTGATCTGGAATGTGGATTTGCCGACACCGAAAATCGGCAGCTTTGATTGTGAGCTGATACGAGAATTCTTTCAGGCATTGAGCACCCATGGTGGCATCACGCTACATGTCGACCTGCTGCACGGGCTGAACAGTCATCACATCGCCGAGGCCGCGTTCAAATCCGTTGCGCGGGCATTGCGGGACGCGGTTGAAGTTGACCCGCGCAAAGCAGATGACATCCCCTCCACCAAGGGCGCTCTCTGACGTGCTTACCGCCATTATCGACTACGAAAGTGGTAACCTTCATTCCGCACATAAAGCCTTTGAACGGATGGCGCGTGAAACCGGAGCCGGAGAGGTTATCGTAACCGCAGACGCGGATGTCGTTGCCCGCGCCGACCGGATCGTTCTGCCCGGCGATGGCGCTTTTCCGGCCTGCATGGCAACGCTCAAGGGACACTCCGGCCTCTATGCGGCCATGATCGAGGCTATTGAAAACAAGGGTCGCCCGTTCATGGGTATCTGTGTGGGCATGCAATTGATGGCCACGTGGGGTCGCGAATATCGCGACACACAAGGGCTCGACTGGGTCGCGGGCGAGGTGATCAGAATAACACCGGATAACCCCTGCCTCAAAGTGCCGCATATGGGATGGAATGATCTGATCCTTGACACCGATCACCCTGTATTTGAAGGTATCAGCACCGGGGATCATGCCTATTTCGTCCATAGCTTTCACATGGCCGTCACGCATGCATCACAAAGGCTTGCGCATGTCGACTTCGGCACCGAGGTCACGGCGGTGGTCGGCACAGAAACCATGATCGGTTTGCAGTTTCACCCCGAAAAAAGCCAGGCGACCGGCTTGCGCATGATCTCAAACTTTCTGAATTGGAAGCCGTGATCGCGTTCTTTGCAGCTCGAGCTAATCCACCGCCCGGGTGGGTGTCACCACCGGCGGGGCACCATAGGCCACGGAGTTGCCATGCTCGTCCCGCAATGACCATCGCGCGGCGAAGAGGTAATAGCTGCGCGTTTCCCAACCGGCCTGATCACGTTGGAACCGTGGCCGCCAGGCCCCTTCGATCATCACCGGCAGGCGCACAGCATCGATGTCTGGTTTCTCTTCACCCATTTTTGCGGCAACACTAACGGCATGGGTGCGCAGGGCGCGCAATTGTCCCTCAAGCGGTCCGATCTCTTTCGTACGGCGACCGGCAAAACAAACTTCTATCTCGATATTGCCCTGAACGAATCCGCGCACAACAAGATCGTTGCGCGAGTTCCGCGTCGTCTGTGGGACGAGTTCCACAGCAATCTGACCGACCTTGTTCTTGAACAGGCCCGCGTCTTCATACTCTGGCGTCACTTCAGAGGCTGGTTTGCGTCGATGCGGCATTTATTGGCCCGGTAAGAGTTTGGACAATTGACCCCAGCAACCGCAAACGGCCGATGGGGCTTCGCCAATGTCTTAATGCATGACCTCTTAATGAAGCGTTGAACGCCGCATCATCATCGCCAACCGGACCCTCTCCAATGCGGTCGGCTACTTCACCCGCGCCCAAGTCTGTTTGGAACAAAGCAGACCACCAGCAATACAGCCTGACAGCTTCATCTGATCACCGTTCAAAGCAATCTTGCCGATATAGATCTTGTCGTTCGACGGGCGCCAGACCTTGCCGGTGTATTTGCCATTGCCCTGTGCTGCCATATCAATCACCAGGGTCTTGCCGATGTTGGGGGACGCATATTCGCCCGCCTCATTGAATGTACGGTCAATCTTGCCGCAGAAATTCGGGCCGCAGGGCGCGATCTCGACCAGCGCGAAAGCCCCTTCGTCTGCCTGGGTCTGCCAAGTGCCCTCAATGGGGTCCGCGAAGACGGCACCTCCCAGTGTCGCGAAAAGCGTCGCCATTATGATGTTTTTATTCATGATACATCCTCCTGTTGCGCGCAGCTTTGGAGATACTGTTTCCCGGCGCAAGTATGACCCTGCGTCGCGTTGCACTTTGGCATTTTACCGTGCATGAAGCAGCCCATGTTCCGAGACCCTGCTATCGACTGGAAGCCAGATGATCCTCTACCCCGCCATTGATCTCAAAGACGGACAGGCCGTGCGGCTTGTGCATGGCGACATGAACGAGGCAACCGTTTTCAATGATGACCCGGCGGCGCAAGCAAAAGCATTTGTCGATGCCGGATGCGAATGGCTGCATCTCGTTGACCTCAATGGGGCTTTTGCCGGTACGCCGGTCAATGCCGCGCCCGTCGAGGCCATTTTGAAGGCCTGCCCGGTCCCGACGCAGCTCGGCGGTGGCATCCGCGATCTTGCAACCATCGAAGGCTGGCTCGACAAAGGATTGGCTCGGGTCATCCTTGGCACCGTAGCGGTCGAAAACCCCGATCTGGTTCGGGCTGCCGCCAAAGCCTTCCCAGATCAAGTGGCCGTGGGAATTGACGCGCGCAATGGCTTTGTAGCGACCAAGGGCTGGGCGGAAGAGACAGATGTTCAGGTCACCGATCTCGCCAAGTCCTTCGAGGATGCCGGCGTCGCCGCCATCATCTACACCGACATTCTGCGCGACGGGGCGATGGGCGGGCCCAATATCCAGTCGACAGCAGATCTGGCGCGGGCCGTAACGATCCCCGTCATTGCCTCTGGCGGCGTGTCGTCGCTGAAAGATCTCGTCGCCCTGCGCGATTGTGGCGCAGATTTGAATGGCGCAATTTCCGGCAGAGCGCTTTATGATGGGGCCATCGAACTCGAAGAGGCGCTTGCCGCCCTGAAAGCGTGACTCAAAATGGCACCACAGGTTAACAAAACAAATTTGCCGACGGAAAGCCCGCTGCACAGCCGGGTTGCTCCGGGCGATTTTCTGGATTGCTACAAGGTCGTCAGCAATCTGGCGGCACCAGAAGCCGCTGAGATCATTGTTAACTTCCCAAGTTGGGCAAAAGCCCTTGTTTTGCTGCGCAATATCGTCGTCGCCCCTTTCGGGCTTCTGAACGATGGCTCCGGAGCCGTTCAGAAGTTCGGCCCCTTCCCGGTCGAAACCATGTCCGAGAGCTCGGTGGTTGCGGGATTTGACGACAAGCACCTCGATTTTCGGGTCAATATTCTGAGTGTGAAGGGCGACGTTTACCTGGCCACCTGGGTTCATCCACACAACATCGGCGGCCGCCTTTATCTGAAAGCGATCATGCCATTCCACATCCTGATCGCACGAAACGCTTTGATGCGTATTGCGACCGTCGACAATCGAGACCAATATGATCCCTTGCCCGAATGACCTGACATGCTGAAAACCCGCATTATTCCCTGTCTCGACGTCGCTGACGGACGTGTGGTCAAAGGCGTGAATTTCGTCGATCTGCGGGACGCCGGCGACCCAGTCGATGCCGCCATCGCCTATGATGCGGCAGGCGCAGACGAGCTGTGTTTTCTCGACATCACCGCCACCCATGAAAACCGCGCCACGATGTTCGATGTGGTCACCCGCACCGCTGAGCATTGTTATATCCCCTTGACCGTGGGCGGTGGCGTGCGCACGCCCGCTGACGTCCGCGCCCTGCTTCTGGCGGGCGCTGACAAGGTTTCTTTCAACTCTGCGGCGGTGGCCAACCCGGATGTGGTGGCGCAGGCCGCGGACCAGTTTGGCAGCCAGTGCATTGTGGTCGCCATTGATGCCAAAACGGTCGCCCCTGGAAAATGGGAAATCTTTACCCACGGCGGCCGCAAGCCAACCGGCATTGATGCCGTAGCCTTTGCCCGAACGGTTACCGAAAAGGGGGCTGGCGAAATCCTCCTGACGTCGATGGACCGGGACGGCACCCGTGCGGGCTTTAATCTGCCCCTGACGCGCGCGATCGCGGATGCGGTGCCCGTTCCGGTGATCGCGTCAGGTGGCGTCGGCACCTTGGATCATCTTGTCGAGGGCGTCACCGAAGGCGGTGCTTCGGCGGTGCTTGCCGCTTCGATCTTTCACTTCGGCGACTACACAATCGCGCAGGCCAAAGAACATATGGCCGCCGCAGGTATTCCCATGAGGCTGACATGACCCTTGAAGATCTGTTCCAGACCATTCAGGCGCGCAAATCTGCCGATGCCAAAAGCAGTTGGACCGCGCAGCTTTTGGCCAAGGGGCCAGAAAGATGCGCGGAAAAGTTCGGAGAGGAAGCCATAGAGGCGATCATTGAGGCCATCAAGGGTGACAGGCAGGCACTGACATCGGAAGCCGCCGACGTTCTTTACCATTTGCTGGTGATGCTTGCGTCCCGTGATGTCCCCCTGGCAGACGTCATGACCGAGCTTGAACGCAGGCAAAGCCAGTCCGGCCTTGCCGAGAAAGCCGCCCGGGATTGATCCCCTACAGCTTTGACGAAATGATCCCGGTCGCAAATCCGCCCATGCGCAACTCTCCAAAGAGCCGCTGATATTCGATCTTCGGGCACCGGTCCTGAATGACCGTCACGCCACGGGCCTGCGCTTTTGACGCCGCGCCCGCGTGTGTCACCCCGATCTGCATCCAGATTGTTTGCAGGGACGAAAACACCTCCAGGGCTTCATCAACAATCGCGGGAACGGCCTCGGAGCGCCGGAAGACGTCAATCATATCGATCTCCTGATCGATTTCAGACAGGGCGGATTTTACCGTCCGCCCGAACAGTTGCTTACCTGCATGACCGGGATTGATGGGAAAAACCTCGAAACCCTTCAGAGTAAGATAGCGGGCCACGTAGTAACTTGGCCGCACGGGATTCATGGACACCCCGACCACGGCAATCCGCCGGGTTCTTGTGAGCACGTTTTTTAACAGATCGTCAGGATATTGCATGGGGTCGACCCTATCACTGTCACTCTATGGAAAAAAAGAGCGCCCGATGCTTTGAGGCAAGGGGCGCGAAGAGGTACGGAACGAGGGACAGTCTTGAAAATCAACGAGCGTTCCGGGCTCATTGATGTATCTCGTAAGTAAGCGCTCTGGAGCGCATATCCAGACTGTCTCGCAAATCTGTGAACGAAGCGTTAATTGAAGCGGGCGAATTGCCCAAACATCGTCAGTCAAAGATGTCCTCGATGACGTCAAAAGCCTCTTCCATCAGGTGCTGCATAAAACCCTTGCGTCGTTTCCGGTATTTTTTGTGGGATTTGTGTTTTTTGTATTTTTTCCGGGTGTCGCGCAGCTCAGTATTGCGCACGGCCGAGGGTTTCACCAATTCCTGCTTGCCGGGATGTGATTGCGGCAGGCGTTTGAGTTCATGCAAAGGGGCGCCACAACTAGAACAGGTCAGTTCATGGCGATTCCTGCCCAGCACCAGAGCAGCGCGTGTTCCGCAATAGCAGCAAGTGGCGATCTTAGTGGAATAACCCATTCAATGTCCTTCGTCCCAGCACTTACAAAGATGCTCTACTAGCATATAGGGCAATTGCTGCGGCATTTGAGACGTTGAGCGATCCGAATTGCCCTGCCGCGTCAATCCGCACCAGGGCATCAACCGTTTCCTTGGTTTTTTCACGCAAACCTGGCCCTTCTGCGCCAAGAACAAGTGCCACGGGGTGGTCGCGTTTGCCGTCAACCGCCGCTTCGATCGACTGGGTGGCCTCCCCATCCAGGCCCAGCACCAGATAGCCCATGCCCTGCAAAGACTTGATCGCATCCGCAAGATTACGAACCCTCAAATAGGGCTGTCGTTCCAGCGCGCCGCTTGCCGTTTTCGCCAGTGCACCCGTCTCCGGAGCAGAATGATGGCGCGTTCCGATGACAGCTGACGCACCGAGGACTTCTGCGGATCGCAAAATCGCACCGACATTATGCGGGTCCGTGACCCGGTCCAGCAATATCACGCGCGGCGAACGCGCGCCGATGCAAACATCCTCCAGCCTGCCCCAATCAAGCGGCTTCACTTCAAGGGCGGCACCCTGATGTACCGAACCGGGATCAAGAGGCGCATTGAACTTTCTGGGATCAACCACCTCGGGCGTCATAGCCGCTGTCTCGATGGCATCCAACAGCTTGTTTTGTGCGTTCAGAGTGACGATCAGGCGTAGCTTTTCGCGGGTCGGGTTGACCAGAGCATCCCGTACCGCGTGCAATCCAAACAGCCAGACCGTCTCACGGGTCTGAGCTTTCTTGCCCTGCTCTTTTTGAACAACCCACTTTGGTTTTTTCATCTTCCGGGTCCCAATGCTGCCCGCGTCAAAAAGGTGGTGATTTCGCCTTGACGCCTCTTGGCACCGCTTGTAATCACGCCACCACCGCTGATGCAATGCAAAGCGGCGTGGGCGACAGGCCGCAAGGTGTGGCAGGGGACTGTAACTCCCTCGCGGAGACGCACGCCTGGTTCGATTCCAGGGTCGCCCACCATTTCTTCAAAACCAATGACTTAGGCTGCATGGACCGCCGGTGGTCCACAATGGTGGGACACATCCTGCGCCTTGCATCCTATACCTATGCCTCTCGCCACAGAATTTTTACTTCCGTTTTCCGCAACCAAATGGAACTACACCCAGCCAGATTACGATCCCACTTGAAGGTTTCGATGGGTACGCGCAGCCCGGTTGCGGCAAGGTTTGTCGCTGCACGTGCCGTATCATCGGTAAGACACTTCTTGCCGACTTCGAGGAACTCCTTGGACCAGCTATAATACAGGCTCTGGGCAATATCCTCACGTCGGCACAGGCCAGCAATGCAATACTCACCCTTTAGGCCATCCAACACGATCCTTATCTTCTATTCGGCAGAATACTGTTGCGCGTCGCACGGCGAATGTCTTTGACCACTTTCTCGCTGTGGCTCTTTCGTGTCCCGGGTTTCTGTCTCATTTCCACTCCTTGGTGGTTACGATGTACCAGAAACCATCTCTTATCAAATCGCCCTAAACTGTCCCATTGGTGCGGAACCGGCTGTGCATAACCTGTTGCTGAAAGACTATGGGCGCAAAGACGTGCTGAGCCTTGATCAGTTCTTGGATGGGCATCTATCTGAAAAGAACCGCGCACAGCAGCCCACAGGTGATTATCGCCTGTTTCTGCATTGCACCGAAAAAACGGCCGACCCGCAAACTGGCCCACGTTGGCAACGTATCTTCGCAGGTCTCGGTCTGTCCCTGGAAATCGTAAAAATCGGCTGTTGCGGAATGGCGGGTTTGTTTGGTCATGAGACTGAACACCAACAGATGTCTAAAGATATCTTTGATCTGTCTTGGCGCGATGCTTTGCAAGACAAAGTGGGGAAAGCGGTGGCGACAGGTTTTTCCTGTCGTTCGCAGGCCAAGCGCTTTGCAGGTATAAAACTGCCCCATCCAGCCCGCATTCTCGCCGACCACCTACAAGGAGCTTAAGATGACCGAAGCGCCCGAATTGGATGCCGCACTTGCCGTAATGCAGGCTCATCTTGACGCCCTGAATGCCCGTGACGAGGAAGCCATCGCCCTAACCCTACATTTCCCGCACTACCGGTTAAGCGGCGGCAAAATGCGCATCTGGGATAGGCCGGGTGTGTATTTCGAAGATTTCCGGAAACGTGCTGGCGAAGAATGGGGCTACACCAAATGGGGAGAACTCTCTCCCCTTCAGATCAGTTCGGAAAAAGTGCACCTGTCTGTCCAAGTGGATCGCTACCGCGCAGACGGTTTGCCTTTGACATCCTTCAAATCGCTCTGGGTCATTGCGCGGATCGATGACGTATGGGCCGCACAGCTCCGGTCATCTTTTGCCTCGGACCTTTAAGCTTGAGATAACGAGGAGATAACCTCATTCGATGACACGAAAGTGAGGTCTCGGTCTGGGTGAAATCAACACCCGCGAATGACCGATCTGGTGATGTTGGCCGCAACGCGGCAAAAAGCGCGCCGCATCTGCGAGCATATGCTGTGTTAGCAATAGCCGCAGTGCACAAATCCGGTTTGTCCCGCGATTTGTGACTTTGGCCTCGTCAAGATTTTGCTTTTGCAGCGAATGTCCGGAAAGCTGGCTGCATCCGCAGCATCGCGTAAGTACGTCCAAGGTTGGCATTAGGGCCGTCCGTGGCGCTGCGATCTGGACAAGTTCTGGGGCCATGCCGCGACCAATTTAACGGCGGAAGAGAGCCCAAATCGAACATGAATTAGCCTCAGCAGAAGAAACCATGCGTTGACTTCTTGATCATTATTTCGCCACCACCCAACGCAACGAAATCAAACAAAACCCCATCGAAGTTACAAGTTGCGGTCCATCCTTCGTATCCTGATGAATTGTTGAACGCATCTAGTCTCAAGTTGTCGCTGAAATGCAGAGCTAAATCGCCGGTCTCTCGAGCCAATGCGGCTTTTGCAATCGATTGCCCGCCGAGTGAATTATTGGCAACTAATTCTCCATCAACCGGTTCCGAATTGCCGAATAGCTGCCCATCGTCCTCGTCCACGAACAGAATTCGCCCCTTGCACACAATGCGCCAAGGCACATTCAACGCAATAAGACTACCGCCCGAAAACTCAAACAACCAATCGTTTTCTCTGCGTTTAATCGACAAGCACCTTTGACCGACCATGCGGTCTTCGAACATATAGAGGCCGTCTTTTTCCATGGTATTGCACTCCATCGGTAGAGATTTACGCGATATCAAGGCGTGATCGATGTCAACTTCAATTAGCCGGGGAACTAGTTATCAACGAATGTCTGCAAGCAATCTATCCAATACATGTGCCAATCAGCCAAACCTTAGACGAAGCCGACTTTGGCCATCGCCTTGATGTTGGCTACTTTCAGGGCAATATGGAAATGGGGCGCTAGTTTCGGAGAGTTTAATGGCTCATCGTCACACAAAACAAAAACCAAAATCTGTGGGCGTTGTCGGTGATGGCGATGACGTAGAATTGCTCGAAGATTTTGAGGCGGTATTTGCAATCGCAATTACTGACAAAGAAGCTGAGAGTATTCTTACCCTTGGAGAAGCTCACGAAATTATTTGCTCAAAAATACCAAAGAACCACGAAGAACAGGTCAAATGCTTGTCTGCGATGGCCTACTACCGGCTGAACCGAGCAATAAAAGCGCATGGGAAAATACAACCGTTGGAGCGTCTTGAACTTCGCGCAGGAACGAGCCCCAAAGTTTTCCAAAAGCACCTAGAAAACAATAGCAATCTAAGTCTTGAATTCCTAACTCGCATAAGCTCTTGGGTCGTTGCGCTGTTCTTGCTGCAATTCGTGACATGGATCGCAGCCACAATTGTGTTTTCTGGCATGCTCTCCATTATTGCTGGTTTTTTGACCTTTTCATTCACCCACGCTCTTTGGAGGATTGCAGAACATCGGGACAGACATGTTTGGGCCTTTGATGGGACCATCGCCGATTTGTCGAGGAGAGCGGCAGAAGTCAATTTTGGGAAATTGGTTTCGTTAGGCGGCAAATGGAATGAGACGGAAGTTTGGAGAACTATGACGTCTGTAATTCAATCCCACACTGGTTTTCCGCAAGACCAAATGACACCGAAGATGCAATTCATTTAATTTATTTGCCATGCAGTTGTGTCGACTCTGGGCTCACAGCGGACATCGAGCGATTTCGGTTGGGTTTTTGAGCTTCGCGGGCGACGAATGTCAGCAGCGCAGACAATGCACCACTATGCTAGAATTTCTTGGGCGGCAGCATTAGAAAACTAGTGCAGACATAGTACAGTACCGTCGAGCTTGCGTTGAAGCTGATTTACCTAAAGGTGCCAAATATTCGGCACTCGTAGATACCCGCTGTCTCATTTGCGGACACGACCCGCGCGACTGACTCTTTGGACTTGGCAGTTGTGTTGCCTTTGCATGTTCTGATGGCCGCTGTGCGAGCTTCCGAAGCAGTGCTGAGGTCCCAAGCGAAGCCAGACGCGCCCGTTTTACTTGTAGCTATGGCGATGTAATCCCCAGCCTGGGTTTAGCACCGCAAATGTTGCCCCCAAACCACGGACCGCAGATCAAACCCCGCCATCGTAAAACAGTAGGCGCCGACCACAACGAAAAGTACCTGATGTGGTGTAAAACGGATCTAAGTGAGGTGGAGATCATGGCACCGTATGATCTCTTTTCCCCGCAATACCAATCTAAGTCACCTCAGATGTATTCAGCTGGACGATATCTTTTGTCCGATTGGGTCAAACAACGCTCCGAGCTAACATCTGACGGATTTGGTCGATTGACGGTTGGCAGCCCGAAGCCGACACTGGATTTGAGCGGCAATGGTCGGAGTCGCGGACCTAAGCCGCCTTTCGGTGCATTTGCACCGATGACCGCTTTTCAGGAAGGGTACCACTTGACCGAGATTGGGGAGCCAGCGGTGTTCGCCACCTCCCTTGAAGCAAATGAAAGTGACTTGGGACTGTCAATTAGACACTTAAACTGATTGCCGAACTATACCTTCCAACTCAAGAAAGATATAGTCCGACAATTCAATGCTACTGGGCTTTCATCTCTGTAGATATATCAAACGCCAAAGTCCCAACGGGCAGAGCAAAACCGAAAGGTGTGGTATCGATTTCAGCGGAGGCATGGAACCCCAACCAGTCCCCTTTGTAATAATCGAGAAACTGCGCAACGGGATGCTTGCCCTGGTGAATCAATTCGACTTTCAGAGTCGCAGGCACAGCCACACCTCGCAGCGTCACATCGCCGACAACGTCAGCGGTTGTCTCACCAGTACGTGTGATCGAGTTTGAGACGAACTGAATGTTTGGGTGCTCATCGACTTTCAAAAAATCTGCGTTTTTTATGTGATCATCAAGCGGACCGAACCCGGTTGAGACTGACGCCGCATCAATCGTCACTTCCAGTGTTGCGGAAGTTGGATCATCAAGGTCGATGGACAAAGTGCCATCGGCACGGTCGAATTCGCCATGTTGCCGCGTGACACCTGCGTGGTCCCAGCCGAAGCGCACCTCGGTGTGGCCAGCGTCTGTCTTAAATGTGCGGGTCTCGGCGAATGCCGGAAGGGCGAGCGCTGTCACAAGCGTTGTAGCTAAGATAATACGCATAGAGGAACTCCCAAAGTTGAGTAAATTATTTATTTGACGGCATCATATAATTTGATAGCAGCGGGTAATACTAGGAGGAAGTATGAGTGATAACGCAGACGTGAAAGCCGCAGCAACCGAAGACGATGCCCTGCCAAATCCTGACCCTGCTCATGTAGCGGTCTGGATTGCGCTAAACCGGGCAAGGTTGTCGTTGATGAGAGGGGTTGATCGGAGGCTGCGAGAGGAAGGGTTGCCGCCGCTCACCTGGTACGATGTTCTTTGGACTATCGAAAAACTGGGAGGAGCAGCGCGCCCCGCTGCGATCGTCGATGAGTTGCTATTCGAGCCATCTGCGCTTTCTCATATGGCCCGACGAATGGAGGCTGCTGGATTGCTTAAGACTTGTGTTGCCGAAGAGGATCGACGTGGGAGGGTGTTGCGTATTACCTCGAAAGGTCTGCGCGCGCGCGCCGCGATTTGGCGAATCTACGGTTCTGCGCTAAAGGCCCGCCTTGCTCCACTTAATGAACTCTCGGACATCGATTCAGTTGCCAAGCTATTTGAAAACATAGCTGACGTTCGTTTCGATCAACCACCTAACGCCGCCAAGTGTAGTCCATGAGTTGAGCTCGGCAGACATTCGACAAATCACAGTCTTCGGTAGATTTAGGGCTCTTCGCCGACATTAGCCGCGCGACGCACCATTAACTGCGGCTAGCCCAAAGCGGGTCCTTCTGCTTTTCGCGATGATCGAGCCAAAGGTTCGTTTTGGCCGCTACAAGTGTGGCCGACGGAGTTCGTCGCAGACACCGACGACTTCATTCTGAGGTAGCCTGTTGAAACAAAGGGGACGTCAGCCCATCGGCCGCTTCTCGATCAAGAGCGCGAGGTGATGTTAGCCCGCGTCACGCATGTCTTTGCGCGGTTCGGTATCCTCCCTTAGCGGATCGACTTGCCACTCGCTCCATTTGGTTTCCAACAACCAGCCAACTTGCTCGGCGGGAACCGCCTTTTCGAACAGGAAGCCCTGACCCAGTGAACAATCGAGCGACTGAAGATATCCAAGATCGTCGCACGATTCGATACCCTCTGCGGTCACGTCAAGCTCAAGCCCGTTTGCCAACGCCATAATACCGGTAACAATTTTCTGGTTTTGCGGTTCCATCGCGATGTTTGTTACAAAACTCCGGTCTATCTTAATCCTGTCAAAAGGCAGTTGCCGAAGGCTTGCCAGACTGGAATATCCAGTGCCAAAATCATCAAGCGCAACCGAGACACCCAGTTTCTTCAACGCATTCAGTTTTTCCCGCGCAACCTCAAAATCATGGATAACAGAGCTTTCGGTGACTTCTATTGTCAGCCGCCTCACATCAAAATTGCAGCTTTCCACGATGTCTTTGATCTGATCGACAAGTTTGGGGTCATGAAACTGGTAGGGAGAAACATTGAAAGAAATCAGTAGACTTGGATCCCAGTTCTTCGCTGACATACAAGCCTGCTGCAATATGCTGATGCCAAGATTTCCGATCTGGCCGCTGTCTTCTGCAATCGAAATGAATACATTGGGGGGGATGTTACCGCGTGTTTTATGGGTCCATCGTGCCAGAACTTCAAATCCAACGAGTTTATTCGATTCAATTTGGATGATTGGTTGAAACCAGGGTTCGATTTCTGACCTCTGAATGGCCTCCCGAAGGTCAGCTTCGATTTCTGCCCGCTCATGAGATTGTTTATCCAACTCCGCATCATACCAGGCAAACTGACCTCTGCCTTCGCTCTTCGCCATGTACAATGCCTTGTCAGCTCGGCGCATGGCCTCGGCATAAGGCGTTGCAGTGCTCCACATTACCAGTCCGATGCTACTGCTGATGAAAATCTGACTGCCTTCAAAATCCACAGCCTCTTCCATGGCGTGCAGAATGCGTCGAACGGCACGTTCTGCGCTCTTCGCGTCGACTGCGCCCTGAAAGACAACTGCGAACTCATCGCCTCCAAGTCTGGCGAGGTTACCGACACCATTGACTTCGTTCTTCAGCCTTTGGGCAACTGTTTGGAGCGTCACGTCCCCCGCTGCATGACCGTGCAGGTCGTTTACAGGTTTAAACCTGTCAAGATCGACCATCGCGACGACCAGTTCGTCTGGCTCTCGATGTCCATTTTCGATTTCTTCAAGTAGGGACGAAAACGCCCGACGGTTCAAAAGCCCGGTCAACGGATCATGGCTGGCATTTTTTTCTGCGCGTTGGCGTTGGAACTCGCGTTCAGTTGTGAGTTTTTTCAACCTGCGCCACTGGAAAAAGACTGAAAACAAAAGAGCAATCGTCAAGTTCACGATAAGCAATGCCAACTCGTCCAGATCCCAGTCTTCATGAGCTCGACTGTATTCGTAAAACCGTTCGAATAACTCCATCTCAGCCAACAGTAACCAGGTGGCGATTGCAGTAACAAAAAATGCAACGGGTATGCCAGTCGCCTTGACAAGGTCACGGAATGAAAACGGAGAACTTGAAGTCATGTTGTCCTCTTGGAAGCGGGAAGTTCATTGCGGAATACCGAATGCTCATCAGAGTTTGATGAACGAACGGCGCAAAATGTGTTTAGAAATTTAGCAAGTGGCTGAGTTTGGAAATGACAAAAAGGCGGCCATTTGCGATAAGTAGGGGCTAAAGAATTATTGTCTCGAAGTTGCTATCGCCGACACTTTGCAAAGCCCGCTCTCTGCACCTAGCGGAAGCTCACGCGCTATGCAGTGAAGGTCAGCTTTGTACCCTGCATTGACCTGTTCCTCCCGGTTAGCCATGCAAATGGGACAAAGCGTAACCTGCCTATCGAGCGGTTGCAGTCAAATGAATGGTTTATCGGTCTGGCAGGCGATCTAGGATCGCCCACCATTCTTTCCTGAGCAGTAGTTTTTGGCATTGCTGGATATCAACGATCGAACGATCGTATGTGCTGCCCCGCGGCTAATGAAACGATAAGCTAGGCTGCGCAACTTCGCCAACCTGCTTAGCCTTTCGGCATTCTCAAAACGAGATTGCGACCGCTTTTCTGGTATCTCAATTCGCTGTCTCCGATGGCCGAGATGCGACCGCCGTCTATTCTATCTCCGACCTGAACTTTTTTGTATCTACCGTTTGCGAGGCGCACCAGCGCGCGTCGGTCAGACGGAGTGCCATAGACCCCGATCAAGTTCACCTTTCGCAGGTTTATCGCGTTGCGCACCGTGGCTTCACGCGTCACCGATGCGCTTGAAGGTATCTTGGGCGTGACCGTTCTGGGCGCGATGCTGGCCGCACCAACAGTGGCAGCGGAACTGGCGGTCTTTTGCGCCCGCGCCACGATCTGATTGAAGTTACTGGGGCGCGCATCGGGGCGCAGCGAGGCCGTGACAGCCAATTCATCGCTTGCTTGCCCACTCTGCGTATCCTGTTCGGCCAGCGGCGTGGCGCCATCGCTCAAAGGCACCAGGCTTGCTGCGGCGGCGGCTGCCGCGGTCTCAACTTCCGAGATCGGCCGGATGGGAGGTCGGAACTGTGCCAACTCGGCGCGCGTCAATCCATCAAGTGTGGCCCGCTCGGTCGTTTCCTGAAGATCCCCTGGACGTTGGCGCGGACGAAAACCCGCAAGAAGGGCAATCGCCGGATCAACCTCAACAGCTGGCGCACCCCTCTCAGGAATGGCATCAGGGCGTGAAGGAGGTGCACCAGCAAACACCTCAATGCCGTCAGGAGACAGCGTTCCCTGCGCGCTCGGCACAACTAGACCCCTGTTATCAAGGGAAAATTTTGTTCCAGCGGCGGCTGGCGAGCCGGGATCATCGAACATGAGATCGCTTTGCGTATCGGAAACAGGGGGCAAGGCGACCGCGTCAAATGCGGGCTCGATCGGATCTATGCTTGTCACGTAAAGGTCTTCAATATCGACCAATGCCGGTGGCTGTGGCACCTGGGGTGCCTGCGGCCAGATACCTGTGACTGCGTAGCTGGCGCGCGCATCCTCATCCCTTGGAGATGCCGCATCGTCTGGGTCTTCGTTCAGAGGCGTCCGCAACGCGTCGAGAACCGCTGCGTCTTCATCGGAAAGGCTCGCTTCTTCAACGCTCCCGGTCGCTGTATCGAGGGCGGCAGGAACATCGGCGGGAGCCGGTTGCAGTGTCGGCGGCGAAACCTGCACGGCTTCCGTTTCAATACTTGCTCGCCCACTCCGGTCAAAGAGCCCGGCCAGTCCATCCTGGACATATCCCGATGCCCAAGCCGCTATGCCCGCAAGAAACACCAACAACGCGACGGTCAGCAAAAAAGCCACGTATAAGGGCGCCCCTTGTCGCGGTTTTTGTTCACGAGCGCCAAAGACGGTCAGCCGTTCCATGTCGGACTGCGGGGCAGTCTTTTTTGCTTTTTCAAGAACTGGTGGCACCCGCACTGAACGGGCTTTGGGTGCCACCAAAGGCGGTGCCGCGGTTTCTGCAAACCCGCGTGTCAGCACTTCGGTTGGCGGTTCGGAAAACCGCTGGTTTGGCGCGGAAACGGGTGGCTCTGCGAAACCCCGGGTCATTTCTTCGGGGCGTGGCGTGATTGGGCGTTCGTTTGGCTCTGGTTCAGCCGTCAGGACCAATACATCTTTTGCCGCCGTTTCTCGTGGTTTGCGGCGCGAAGCAAATGCAGCCGTCTGAGAAATGACGTCGCGAGGCGGCAGACCCGGGTCTGCAACATCAAAAACCGGTTTGTCAGCAAAACCATCGCTTCCAACAAATTCCGCAGGGCCGACCTGTAGGGACGTCTCATCGGCAAGCTCAATATGAGGCGACGTGACTGACGCTGGCGTCGTCTCGACCGGTTCAGCTGCCGACTTGGAAGAAGGGACTTCCGCTTCGCCGATCACGACGATCGAAACGCCATCCGGTTCAACGACCTGACCGGTAGTCAGCAGAGTACGTGCCGCCTTGGAGGGGCCGAAAAAGGGCTCCCCCAAATAGGTGTTATCCCCGGGAATCGCCACGAAACTGACGGGGTGAAATCGATGGGTTTCCGCAAACGCCTCTGCTTCGTCCAAAGTCTCGTAGGCCACCGCAGCAATATGGGTAGCATCACCATCTTCCGAGACATCAAACGCCAAATCATCCACGGTATAAGGCGTTGCGCCATCCAGTGCTTGACGGGCTGCATCGCGCCGTTCAAGAGGTGTCATTCCCGGTGTTTGGATCGTCAGATACCGTATCTGTTCATTTGGAATAACAAGCTTGCAGCGCAGACCGTCAGGGGCCAGGGCGGTTGCCGTTTTTCGCATAACGGCAAGCTCATCCTCAAAGCCCGACGTGCTCGGCATAACTTCGCCGACCAAGCGCCACCCCCCCGCTGCGCGCAACAGCAGGCGCACACCTTCTAGGGAAAGGGAAAGCGCAAAGTTTGGTTTCATGCCTTGGGTTTAACAGCCTCTTGAGGGCTTGGACAGAAGGATAAACGTTATACCACCGATATAGCAGGTCTTCGCCGAGGAGTGGTTAACGAGGGGTTTACCGCTTGCCCTTGGCGGTTGTGCGGTATCTGCTGAAAGAAGAATGAGGAGAATAACGATGAGACTTTTTTTTGCGACTTTCTTGCTGATTATCTGCGCCTCCGGCATGGCTATGGCAGATCAGGCGCGGATCATCAGTACCACCGGACAAGGCAACGTTGAGACGGCACCCGATATGGCGACGCTCAGCCTCGGCGTGACCCATGAAGCGGCAGAAGCGGCAGCGGCGATGGCCGCCACGTCGCAAGGTGTCAGCGATGTTCTGTCGCGTCTGGAGCAGGCCGGCGTTGCTCCGCGCGACATGCAAACCGACAATGTCTCATTGCAACCCATCTGGTCCGGCCGGGGATCAAACAACAACACGCCCCCCAAAATTACCGGATTTGTCGCCAGCAACTCACTGACCGTAAGGGTCCGCGATCTGGCAGCCTTGGGGGGGCTTCTTGATCTTGTGGTGCGTGACGGTGCCAATACGTTCAACGGGCTGTCTTTTGGCTTGCAAGAGCCCAAGCCAGCCGCTGATGAAGCCCGTGCCGAGGCCGTTCGAGATGCCATCGACCGGGCCCAGCAACTTGCATCGGCAGCGGGGGTTGCTTTGGGGCCAATTCAATCCATCAGCGAAAGCGGTGGGTTTGCCCGCCCGCAAATGCTGGAAATGGCTGCCGCCCGGCAAATGGACGCGCCGATCGCCGCGGGTGAGTTGACCATCAGAGCCCAGGTCAACATCGTTTTCGCCATCGCCGACTAACATCGGCAAACATCCGATATGACGGGGCGCTCGTGAAAGCGCCCCCTTCGTTTAGCTAGTCGCCTTGGCAAGTGCCTGATCAAGATCGGCAATCAGATCATTGGCATTTTCCGTCCCGATAGACACGCGAACCACGCCCGGACCAGCACCCGCAGCTTCCTGCTGCTCTGCTGTCAGCTGACGGTGGGTCGTTGACGCAGAATGGATCACCAGGCTGCGTGTGTCACCGAGGTTGGCCACATGGCTGAAAATTTCCAGGGCATTTACAAATTTAACGCAGGCATCATAGCCACCCTTGATCGCGAAGGTGAAAAGGCCGCCTGCCCCTTTGGGACAGATTTTCTGCACCCGCGCGTTGTAGGGAGAAGATTTCAGCCCGGCATAAGTAACGTACTCAACACGCGGATCGTTTTCGAGCCAGCCCGCCAGTTTCTCGGCGTTTTCCACATGGCGCTCCATGCGCAGGGACAGCGTTTCGGTCCCCATCAGCGTGTAATGCGCCGCCTGCGGGTTCATCGTCATGCCCAGATCACGCAAACCGATGGCGATAGAATGGAAGGTGAAGGCGAGCGGGCCAAATGTCTCGTGAAATTTGAGACCGTGATAGGCGGGTTCGGGTTGGCTGAGCGATGGGAACTTGTCGTTGGCAGACCAGTCGAATTTGCCTGAATCCACCACACAACCGCCCGTCACGGTACCGTTCCCGGTGAGGTACTTTGTGGTGGAGTGCACAACCAGCGTCGCACCATGCTCAATCGGACGACAGAGGTAGGGCGTGGCTGACGTGTTGTCGACGATCAGCGGAATGCCAGCGGCATCAGAGATTGCCGAGATGGCATCGAGGTCGGTGATATAACCGCCCGGATTGGCAATCGCTTCGCAGAATACCGCGCGGGTGTCGTCGTTGATCGCGGCTTTGACAGCATCCAGATCATCGAAATCCACAAAGGTCGCTTCCCAACCAAACCGCTTGATCGTGTGGGAAAATTGCGTGACCGTGCCACCATAAAGACGGGTGGAGACAACGATGTTCTTGCCCGGTCCCATCAATGGGAACAGCGCCATGATCTGGGCTGCATGACCCGAAGAGCAACATGCTGCCCCAACACCCCCCTCAAGCGTCGCGATACGTTCCTGCAGGACCGCAACCGTTGGATTGGTCAGGCGCGAATAGATGAACCCGACCTCTTGCAGATTAAACAGAGCCGCTGCGTGATCGGCGTCGCGAAACACGTAAGCCGTCGTCTGGTAAATGGGTGTCTGGCGTGCGCCGGTCGCGGGGTCAGGGCGTGCGCCTGCGTGGATCTGCAAGGTGTCAAAGCCGTAGCTTGGGCCGTCTGTCATTGGGTTCCTCCTGAGGACTTCATTGCCCGTATCGTTAGGCCAAGGGTGCACGCCGCACAAGAGCAGCCCCCGGAATAGCCCGGCTCACCGCATCCAGAACCCGGCGGATTTGATCCGGTTGCGGATCGCGGCTTCCCGTCGCGGCAGATGATCACGATCAAAAAGTGCGCGCACTTTCGCGCCCCGACCCTGATAGACCATGCGCTTGATCGGCTCATATGATTTCAGCACTTTCTTGATCTTGTTAGGCGCGCAAACCTCTTCGAGCAGATCAATGACGGCATCACTTTCACGGGCGTAAAGCAGCGGAAAGACCCGGTAGTGGCAACTGATCGTTTCATCCAGCAGGCCATCGGGCAAGGCATCCCGCCCCCCTCCCAAGGCGTGGATGACGAGCGGCAGCGCGATCTGATCAAGCCAGGGGTCCATTTCCTGCGTGCAAAGCGCTTGAGGCGGATCATCCCTGATGCCCAGGGCGTATGTCTCGAATAGGGTGCCGAACTTTCGCGGACAATTGTAAAAGAAATAGCCCGCGTTGAAGTAGAGGTAGCGTTTCCAGTAATCGTCTGGCTGGCTCAGATCGAGCGAGCTTTCGAAATCCAGGCCAAACTTGTCATAGAGCGACCGCCAAAGACCGCTGTACCCCGGCCCGTAGAGTTCCGGCTTGGGCCAGGTTCCTTCGCAGCGCAGCGAGGCACCGGGGTGGTCGAAATCGAAAGGAACATCACACAGATCGCCCGTGATCATCGTGTCAGTGTCAAAAAACACAAAAGGTTCGTTTTCGGGCAGGTTTTTCAGCATCTCGATTTTATTGCCATATGGGTAGGCGGCACCAAAATGCTGGCTTTCAAAGGGTATGATCTCAGCCCCCAACTGCTCTAGCATATCACGTGCTGCGGTATCGGAGATGCGCGGGTCCTTTGGCCAAAGAGGACCCGGTTGCGGCTCGGCAACGAATACGCGGCCAGCAAAACCCGGGCTTGAATAACGCAGAGATGCGACAAACAACAATGCCTCGTAGGTCAGGCGACCGCGCTGAGCGACGATCACCACATTGAAGCTGCTGGGCGTTTGTACCATCCTGCCTGTCCCGGTTCTGGGTTTTCCCGGAACTATAGGGGTATACCCGCTCGGGCAAAAGCGCTTTGGCGCTGGCAGGGGTGCTGGTTGGTGACCTGCGTGGCTCAGAGCGCCACAGCAGGCTCGGACACTGCGCGATGATCTGTGGCAGAGCACCGACGGGGCCAGTCAATCTCCGGAGAGCCGACCGGTACCCGTCGTATATAGCGCTCGCCTTCAAAGCCAAGGGATCACTCAGCCGCAAGCTCGCCGTTGTCAATCTGCTCTTGCTCAATACTCTCGAACAGTGCTTTGAAGTTCCCTTCGCCGAAACCGTCATCACCCTTGCGCTGGATAAACTCGAAGAAGATCGGGCCGATGACCGTTTTGGAGAATATCTGCAGCAGAATCTTCGTCTCGCCACCATCAACAACGCCTTCGCCGTCAATCAGGATACCGTGTTTTTTCATCCGGTCGAGCGGTTCTTCATGGTCGACAACGCGGTCATGGCTGAGCTTGTAATAACTGTCTGGCGGACCTGGCATGAACTTCAGTCCACGCGACGCAATCTCGTCGGTGCTGTCGTAGATATCGCTGGACCCGACGGCAATGTGCTGGATGCCCTCGCCCTTGTATTTTTTCAGATAGGACACGATCTGGCCGGTCTCACCTCTGTCTTCGTTGATCGGAATGCGAATGCGACCGCAAGGCGATGTCAGCGCACGGCTCAGCAGGCCGGTAAACTTACCCTCGATGTCGAAGAAACGGATTTCCTTGAAGTTGAAGAGGTCACCGTAAAACCTGAACCACTTATCCATGTTCCCCTTGTGCACATTGTGCGTGAGGTGATCGAGATAGTAGAAACCGACACCGACAGGTTTGGACTGATCGGTCCAATCGAACTCCGTGTTGTAGGGGCTGGTGTCATAATACTGATCCACGAAGTACAGCAGCGACCCGCCGATGCCGACGATAGCGGGAACATCCAATGCCTTGCCCGGACCCTCATATGGCGTGGCCCCTTTGGATACCGCGTGATCGAAAGCCTGCTGGGCATCCACCACCCGCCAACCCATGGAAGGCGCGCAAGGCCCGTGATCCTCGACGAACCGTGCAGCAAAACTGTCAGGATCAGCGTTCAGAACATAGGTGATATCGCCTTGCTGCCAAAGCTCGATCTGCTTGGTTTTGTGATTGGCAACATGGGCATATCCCATCCGCGCAAAAAGATCGCGCAGCTCTTGCGGATCAGGGTGGGCAAACTCGACAAACTCAAAACCGTCGGTGCCAGCGGGGTTTTCTGCGGTGATGGTCGATTTTGGGGCGTCGTGCGGAAAGGGACCCATGGTGTTGCTCCTGAATGCGGTGAGTCGCGATATGTCGCGCAATTTGAGGCACCATACCGCTAATTCTGCGCGAATTCCGCGCAAAGAGCTCGTGAGTTCTGGTAATTTGCGCGGAATTCGCGCACCATCAGCCAAAATACTGGAAAAGGCACGCATGATGTTGGACGCCGTGGACACCCGCCTGTTGTCAGCGCTTCAAAAGAACGCCCATCTGACCGCGCAACAACTGGGGGAGATGTTGCACCTTTCCCCGAGTCAGGCAGGACGCCGTCGTCAGCGGCTCGAAAGCGACGGATACATTCAGGCCTACGTCGCACGTCTTGATCCGGGCCATCTTGGGTTACATGTGCAAGGCTTTGTGCAGGTCCACCTGGGCACACATGGGCCTGATCACTCCACAAGTTTCGCACGGCTGGTCAATACACGCCCAGAGATCACCAGTGCATGGACAATGACCGGTGATGCAGATTATCTATTGAGGGTCTACTGTGCTGATTTGCCCGCCTTAAATGCATTGATACACGACGTACTCCTGCCCCATCCCGCCGTGGCCCGCGTTCACAGCCAAATCGTGATGGATCAACTCAAGACCGACGGGCCTTTGCCAACCTGACGCCCCTAAAGGAGACCGCGCCGACATGGAAAGCTTCCTTTTCCAAGCCTCTATTTACCTTGCTGCCGCCGTAATCGCGGTACCCATCGCGGCGCGGCTGGGTCTCGGCTCCGTGCTTGGGTATCTAGCTGCCGGGATCATGATCGGCCCGGTGTTGGGGCTTGTCGGCGCGGAAACCGAAGACCTGCAACACTTTGCAGAATTCGGCGTGGTCATGATGCTGTTCCTGATCGGTCTGGAACTGGAACCCCGCGCGCTTTGGGATATGCGTCACCGGTTGATCGGGCTAGGCGGCCTGCAGGTTGGGCTGAGCACACTTGCGATAATGGTCATCGCGATGGCCTATCACCAGCCTTGGGGGGTGGCGCTTGCCATTGGTCTGACCCTTTCGCTGAGTTCTACGGCGATCGTTCTGCAAACCCTGTCGGAAAAAGGGTTGATGCAGACCAGCGGGGGACGGTCGGTCTTTTCGGTCCTGCTGACCCAAGACATTGCCGTGATTCCAATCCTCGCCTTCCTGCCTTTGCTGGTTGCTGCCATGCCCGCGCATATGGCCTCGGATGGCTCGATCCTGCGTGCCGGAGAAAAGGCGCATGGCTCAGGTCATCACAGCCTGTCGCTTGTGGAAGGGTTGCCCGGCTGGGGCGTGACGCTGGTCACCATCGCCGCCATCGGTGCCGTCGTGCTGGCGGGCGTGTTTCTGACCCGGCCGCTCTTTAGATACATCCACTCCGCGCGTCTGCGCGAAATGTACACAGCCCTTGCGCTGCTGATTGTCGTGGGGATTTCATTCCTGATGATGCTTGTGGGGCTCTCACCAGCACTGGGCGCTTTTCTTGCGGGCGTCGTCCTTGCAAGCTCGGAATTCCGTCATGAACTGGAAACTGACCTTGAACCCTTCAAGGGGTTATTATTAGGGCTCTTTTTCATTACGGTCGGGGCTGGGATCAATTTTAACCTGCTTTTTGACAACATGCCTGCGATCATCGCGATGTCGCTGCTGGTGATCATCGTGAAGGGGCTGATCCTCTATTTCCTGGCCCGCGCTTTCAAGCTGAAAGGCAAAGACCAATGGCTCTTTGCGCTGGCTCTGGCGCAGGCTGGCGAGTTCGGCTTCGTGCTGGTGTCATTCTCGGTCGTGCAAGGCGTCATTCCGGTGGATGTGGCGGAAACGCTGCTGTTGGTGATCGCCATGTCGATGCTGATCGCGCCACTGCTCTTCATGCTCTATGACCTGTTGTCCAAAAGGTCAGCCGACGCCAAAGAGCAGCATCCCGAAGATGAAATCGACATTGAAGGTCCGGTCATCATCGCAGGCATTGGCCGCTTTGGTCAGATCGTCAATCGTCTGGTGCAGGCCAACGGCTTTAACACGGTTGTTCTGGATCATGACATGGAGGTCATCGCGGTAATGCGCCGGTTTGGCTTCAAGGGGTTTCTCGGCGACCCTACCCGCCCGGACATCCTGCGCGCGGCAGGGCTCGAATCCGCACGCGTACTTGTGGTGGCCCTTGATGATCAGGATGCCGCCATCAAGCTGGTCAAATACGCCCGAAAACTCCGGCCTGATATGCACATCGTGGCGCGCGCGCGTGACCGGACCCATGTTTATCGCCTCTATCAGGCGGGTGCTGACGACATCGTTCGGGAGCTGTTTGACAGTTCTCTGCGCGCAGGTCGCTACGTATTGGAGAACATGGGGCTCAGCGAATATGAAGCCGCCGAGGCAGAGCGGATATTCTATCATCATGATCGCCATTCCGTGCAGGAACTGGCGCAGCTTTGGGACCCGGCAGTACCCGCCAGCCAGAACCCGGCCTATTTGGCGCGCGCCAAGGAATTGCAAAAAGAGCTGGAGACGGCATTTCTCAGCCGCGACAGCGAAAAAAAACGCGCGTGACGTAAAGGCGCCGCCGTCTGCATAAAACAGACCGCGGCGCTGGTTTTCAGCCTTCCGATACGCCTGCTTCGGCAAATGTCGCCATGTCACTCAGACAGGCAACGGCGGCCTTGAGCACCCCCAAGGACAAGGCACCACCCGACGCTTCCCCCAGACGCAACCCCAGGGACAGCAACGGCTTTTTGCCCAAAGCCTCAAGAAGCCGCCCATGCGCGCCTTCCGCACTCAAATGTCCGGCCATGCAATGATCGAGCGCGCCTTTTTCCGTTTTTTCCAGACAGGCCGCCGCAGCACAGCAAATGAACCCGTCAAGCAGGACAGGAATGCGCAGGCTGCGCGCGCGGGCGATGGCCCCGGCCATGCCGGCCAGTTCGCGCCCGCCCAACCGCCGCAGCATTTCCAGACCGTCCCCCTGACCGCCATGCAGCGCAACACCTTCCCGGACCACACGGATCTTGTTTGAAAGACCTACGTCATCGACACCTGTGCCACGGCCCGTCCAGCTTTCCGGCTCGCCCCCCAGTAGAGCCGTCGCCAGCGCGGCGGCGGGTGTCGTATTGCCGATGCCCATCTCTCCGGTCACCAGCACGTCTGCGCTTTCATCAACGGCCTCCCAGCCCGCCAGCAAGGCCGCGCAAAACTCCTCGTCGTTCATTGCCGGGGCCTTGGTAAAATCTGCGGTCGGTGTTCCCAGCGAGAGCGCATGGACGTCCAGCTTTGCGCCAAAAGTCTTGGCCAGTTGATTGATTGCCGCCCCCCCGTGCTGGAAATTCAGTACCATCTGCTCGGTGACTTCGGGGGGAAATGCAGAAACGCCCTGCGCCGCAACGCCGTGGTTCCCGGCAAAAACGATCACCTGGGGTGATGTAATTTCCGGCCGCTCGGTGCCCCGCCATCCCGCATACCAGACTGCAAGCTCTTCGAGCTGCCCCAGAGCGCCTGGTGGTTTGGTCAACTGGTCATTGCGCGCCTGCGCGGCCGAGACAGCAGCAGCGTCATTGTCGGGCTGAGCGGATAAAATCGACCGAAATCCGGCCAGATCGGAAAAAGCTGCTGTCATTTGACTACCTCGGTTGCAACATTCATCGCACCTCATTACCCAATGCTGACCGACCGGCAAGACGCGAAAAGGCCCCTTTTTCATGAAAACCGACAGATTGCCCAAATGGTTGGTCGACCTGCTGCTCGCCGCGACGCTTCTGACACGGCTGCCGTTGCCGCGATTGCCGGATACGTCCTACGCTCGGATGGGCAATGCAGTCTGGACTTATCCCATTGTGGGTGCCGCTCTGGGCGGTCTGGCGGCGCTGTTTGGTCATCTGCTCTTGATGCTGGGGCTGCCCGACAGCTTTGCGGCAGGTGGGCTGCTGGCGATTTTAATATTGATCACGGGTGCTATGCATGAGGATGGTCTCGCCGACAGCGCCGACGGATTTTGGGGCGGGTTTGACCCAAAACGCCGTTTGGAGATCATGAAGGACAGCCATCTGGGCACCTACGGCCTCCTTGCGCTGCTTCTGGTGACCGGTCTTCGGTGGCTGGCCTATGCCTCGCTCCTGCCTCTGGGTATTCTGCCGATTATAGCGGCAACCGCCCTGTCCCGAAGCGCGATGCCCGTGCTGATGGCGGCTCTGCCGAACGCCCGTGACAGCGGGCTTTCCCACAGCGTTGGTCGCCCCGCCATGCCCGTCGCGATCTTGGGATTGGCGCTTGGTTTGTTGATTGCAGGCAGTTGTGTCGGGTTACCGGTGTTCGCCGCCCTGATCCTGACGCTGGCAGTGGCGATCGGCATCGGGGCACTGGCCAAGGCGAAAATCGAAGGTCAGACAGGTGATGTGCTGGGGGCCACTCAGCAATTGACCGAAGTTTCAATCCTGGCCGTGCTGGTTATCCAACTGGCATAAAAAAACCGCGCCAGTGTTGACGCGGTCTTTGTTTTCGATCCGAGGTACCTCAGGCCGCGACGCGGCTTTCCAACACATCCCCGACTTGTTTGGCCGCCGCGAGTTCATCGCCACCACTTACAGCAGCTACTTCGCGGGTCAAACGTTCCAGCGCTGCTTCATAAAGCTGGCGTTCGGAATAGCTCTGCTCGCGCTGATCATCGGTCCGGTGCAGGTCGCGCACAACTTCCGCAATCGCGATCAGATCACCGGAATTGATCTTTTGCTCATATTCCTGCGCCCTGCGCGACCACATGGCCCGCTTGACCTTGGCCTTCCCCTTCAATGTCTTCATCGCGTGGGTAATGACATCAGGAGAGCTCAGCGCCCGCATCCCGATTTCGGTCGCCTTATGGGTCGGCACCCGCAGAGTCATCTTGTCCTTCTCAAAAGAGATGACAAAGAGTTCCAGCGAAATGCCTGCGACTTCCTGTTCTTCAACCGAGATGATCTGACCCACGCCATGCGCAGGGTAGACAACAAACTCGTTGGGGCGGAAATCAAGCTTCTTCGATTTGGTCATTCAGTGTTCCTTAGAAAACGGCGCCGCCAATCCCGACAATCGACAGTCAAAAACACACCGAGCGGAGACCGTTAGGTCACGCGTCCAAGTGTGAACATGCCGATTTTTCAGAGCCCTCCCCCTTCTGGGGGCGGAGCGATTGCGTCGTCCGTTATTACTTTGCGACGGTATTATAACACAAAAAGCGACCCTAAAAAAGCTGCCGCAGCGTCATCTGTGGAAAAATCGCGCCAAATAAGGCTGTTAGGCCGCAAAACTGAAGCGTTCCAAGCTCGAATCGGTGGTGACGGACCTAGCCGCCTTCGCCGGGTGTTTCGGAAAAATACTTCTCAAGCTTCCCGGTTTCCCCATCGCGCTCTTCCGCCTCTGGCAGAGGGTCTTTCTTGGTGATGATCACCGGCCACATTTCGGAATACTTGCGATTGAACTCAACCCACTTTTCCATATCCGGTTCGGTGTCCGGGCGGATCGCATCTGCGGGACATTCCGGTTCACACACGCCGCAATCGATGCATTCGTCTGGGTGAATGACCAGCATGTTTTCACCTTCATAGAAGCAATCCACCGGGCATACTTCGACGCAGTCGGTATATTTGCAGGCAATGCAGCTGTCGTTCACGATATAGGTCATCGGACCCTCTTTTCGGCTTGTGTCAGAGCGCTAGCTAAATCAGCCGCCCGTATCATTCAAGAGAGCGCGCCTTAGAAAGATCAAGCATGCGACGATCACGCTTGGTCGGGCGACCTTTTCCCTCATAGCCCGGGTTTTCAGGAGGTGTGTTCTTTGATTCAGGCTCTGGCGGGGACAAATCCGTATAAAGCGCCTGAGCTTCGGGCGCTGGCCCGCGCCTTTGACCAATGGCATCTATCCGGATCACGCGAACTTGATCGCCCTGCGCAAAGGTCAGCACATCCTCGGGCCCGATCATTTGACTGCGCTTTTCTGTGCGGGTCCCGTTGACCCTTACCTCCCCCGCAGAAACCCGAGCCGCGGCAAGCGAACGGGTCTTGAAAAACCGCGCATGCCACAACCACTTGTCCAGTCGAAGCTTATCCGCCAACTACTTGTTGTCCTTCAGCCCCATCAAGGCCGCAGCAAAAGGATTGTCCGGATCGATCTTCTTTTCCGGTTTGGGCGGGCGGGCAGAAAACTTCTGTGCGCCTTGGCCCTTGTTACCACGCGGGCCTCCCCGTTTTCCTTTACCGCCAGGTTTGCCCTTGCCTTTGCCCGGCGTGCGATCTTCGCCTGAACGCCTTTGGTGCTGCCCCGCACTACGCGCCGGACGTCCCCAGGTGAAGGTATAGAAAACCTCAATTTCAGGTTCCGCATCCTGCTCTTCAACCGCGTCGCCAGCAGGTATCTGATTTTCTTCAGCGGCACTCGCGTCACTTGCCGTCGCAGGCGCCGTTGATGGCTCTTCTGGTGTTTCCTGAGCCGGTATCTCTTCTGGCTTATCTTCGTCGGTGCTGCCCGCATCAGACTCAGGTTTGCCCTCCGTCGGAGCAACGGCTTCTTTGGCAGGATCTGGGGCAACGGCCTTGACCTTCGCGCGTTCACCTTTCTCCGCCTTGTAGCCCAATCCCTGCATCAGATCGGCAAATTGCTCAAGCGTCATTCCGGTGATGGACAACATGTCAGCCGTGGCCTCGAATCCGGCACGGGAGTTTTCACCACGCAACATGTCCGCCAGGCGCTCCAGCATGTCGATGCGTATCGCGCGTTCGCCCGCATTTCGGTAGCCCGCCATCGTGTCTGCGCCAGCCGGTGCCGACGTATCAGACGGAATCGTCACCAGACCGGGCGGCGGCGCTTCGGGAAAATCCTGCACGCCCTGAGCCAGCGACCACAACACCAGCCGCAAGCGCGTTGGTGCCGGTTTCAGCAAAAGCGGCATGAATATCGTGAATTGTCCAAATCGGATACCGTGTTTGCGCAAGGCCCCGCGCGCATCCTGATCCAGCGCCTTCACATCGTCTGCAACGCTCGCGCGCGGCAAGACACCAAGTGCTTCAACCATCTGGAACGCAAAGCCCCGCGCCAGACCTTCCAGAGTTTCATCGCGGCTCAGGTTCAAAAGCGGCTCAAACAGCGCTGCGATCTTGCGGTCAATGAAATGCTGCAACCGCCGCTGGACCTTTTGTGCCACGTCTGCTCCGGCCACGTCGTCGACGAACACTTCAACCTGCGGCTTCAACGCATCGGCCCCCGCGACCAGTTTGCCGACAGCATCCTTGCCCCACATGAGGCCGCCCTGTTCGGTGAAATCAATCTCGGTGTCGGGCGCGTTGTAGAAACGATCAGCACGCAAATGGAAATGCGGTGCCAGCGCCTGCAGGGCCGCTGTCTTGATCGTCTTTTCTTCGGCGCCGCCGGCACCCTTGTCCTGAGAGAACCGGAAACCTTCCAGCCGTCCCACAAATTCGCCTTCGACGGTTACTTCGCCGGTATTCGATACTTCTGCCACCATGGCTTCCTTCTGGCCGAGCCGGCGCAAGAGCACGGATGTGCGCCGGTCTACGAATCTTTGCGTCAGACGCTCGTGCAGCGCATCCGACAATCGGTCTTCTACAGAACGCGCCTGCTCCCGCCAATGGCTTATCTCACCAGTCCAGCCTTTGCGCTGCGCAACGTAGGTCCATGTGCGGATAAACGCCAATCGCTTGGATAACGCATCAATATCGCCATCGGTTCGATCAATTCTTTTTATCTGGCGCGCCAGCCAATCGTCAGGAATGCGGCCACGCTCATGCAAAAATGAAAAGATGGTTTCCAACAGGGAAGCGTGTTCAGCATGGCTGATGCCCCGAAAATCCGGGATGCGGCAAACATCCCAGAGCAGCCTGACCGAAGGTCCGTCGGTACAGCGCGCGATGATCTCGGAGACCTGCCCAAGGGATTTCAGCGCCGAAAGGTCGTCTGCTTCCCGCGCGCGCACCAGCAGGTCGTCACCTGGCGACGATTCAAGGGTGCTGATCAGCCGGTCGATAGATCCGAATTGCAGCGCATGATTGCGCCAGTTCAGCTTTTTCAACGGTGTGAACTGGTGGTCCATAATGGCCTGCGCCACACTATCGTCCAGTGGCGGGGCCTCGCCGGTCACGCCAAAAGTGCCATCTTTCATGCCCCGCCCCGCGCGGCCCGCGATCTGAGCCAGCTCATTCGGTGCCAGCGGGCGCATGCGGCGTCCGTCAAACTTGGTGAGACTGGAAAAGGCCACATGATCCACATCAAGATTGAGCCCCATCCCGATGGCATCCGTGGCCACCAGAAAATCCACCTCACCGTTCTGATACATCTCCACCTGAGCGTTGCGCGTGCGCGGGCTGAGCGCGCCCATGACAACCGCAGCCCCGCCTTTCTGGCGACGGATCAATTCCGCGATTGCATAGACGTTTTCAACGGAAAACCCGACAATCGCGCTGCGCGGGCGCATGCGGCTTATCTTTTTTTGCCCCAGATAGGTCAGCGTCGACATGCGCTCGCGCTGCGCAAACTGAGCGTTTGGAACCAGCGCACGTATCGGTCCGCGCATGGTATCGGCCCCCAGAAACAGGGTTTCGTGCAGCCCACGCGCGCGCAAAAGCCTGTCTGTGAAGACATGTCCCCGTTCAGGGTCCGCGCAGAGCTGGATTTCATCCACTGCCAGAAAATCACAGCCCATGCCTTCGGGCATCGCCTCAACCGTGCAGACCCAATATTGCGTGCGGGGCGGCACGATGCGTTCCTCGCCGGTCACCAGCGCCACAACGGACGGGCCGCGTGCGGCCACGATCCGGTCGTAGACTTCGCGCGCCAGCAACCGCAGCGGCAACCCGATCACACCAGTGCGGTGTCCCAACATACGTTCGATTGCGTAGGTGGTTTTGCCTGTATTGGTAGGGCCCAATACGGCCACTACGCGGGGGTCACCTGTCACGGCGCTGTCCTTGCCTGTCTGTGGTCAGAGTGTTCGACCGACACCGCTCTGTCTGAGCTGTTCCATCGCCGTTTTCGCGTTCTCGTGATGAGGATGCAAGGCAAGAACGCGATCAAAAGCCTCAGCTGCGCGTTCCAGATCACCAAATTCCTGTAGCATCGCGCCCAGACCGAATATGGCGTTGTAATTGTTCGGGTTCAGCGCAAGGGCGCGCTCCAGATCATCCAGCGCCGGGCCATAAAGCCCCGCCTGATAGTAGGCGGTCGCCCGCGCATGCCAGCCTTCAGCGAAATCCGGCGCGTGGTCGGTCAGCGCCGTCAGGTGCTCAATGGCCTTGGACACGTCTTCGGCTTCCAAGGCGTCGCGGCCCCGTTTTAACAACAGATCCATCGCCGCCGATCCTGATCGCCCCCAGATCAGGTTCAATTCCCGGTCCAGCCGCCCTGCTTCGCCTGCCGGGGCCGCGCGCAACTGGTCTAGCAATGCCTGTTCCGTATCTTGCGCGCGCAACGGCGCAATAAATATGACAAGGAATGCAAATGCCGTAACGACATGTTTGAGAATGCGTGGTTTGATAGCCATAACAGCATTGTATGTAACAGGTGCGACGGGCAATTCCAGACCCCGCACGCACCACACGGCAAAAGGGCCCAAGAATGAGCGATATTGTGAACCAGGCTGTAGCGGTTTTGAATGAAAAATTGGCCGGCGCCGATTTTGGCGGTACGGCAAAATTTGACATCCAGGGCGAAGGAGCCGTGATGATGGATGCCTCCGGCGCGCGCGCAGGCGATGATGCCGCTGACGTGACGCTGAGTGCGGATGCAGAAACCTTTCAGTCCATTCTCGAAGGCGACACCAATCCGACGAGCGCCTTCATGTCCGGCAAGCTCAGCGTCGACGGAGACATGGGACTTGCGATGCAACTGGCGTCGGCGCTCGCCTGATGGCGCTCACCCCCGCCCCTTTCCTCAGCGAAATTGCATTTGGGGCCGAGGGCGGGGCCGCGCTATGGGTCAAGTCATCCGATGACATCCGCATAAGAATTGGCCATTGGAAGCCTGATAACGCCAAAGGCACGGTTCTGATTTTTCCCGGCCGCACGGAGTTCATCGAGAAATACAATCAGACGGCTGGCGCTTTTGCGAAACGCGGACTGGCCAGCATGGCCATTGACTGGCGCGGTCAGGGCCTTGCGGACCGATTGATCGACAATCGCGATCTCGGCCATGTCGAACACTTCACGGACTACCAGAAAGACGTGGACCGCATGGTTCGCGCCGCGCGCGATCTTGGCATGCCACGGCCGTTTTTCCTGTTAGGGCATTCCATGGGGGGGGCCATAGGGCTGCGCGCCGCCATGGAGGGGTTACCGGTTCAGGCGCTCGCGTTCACCGGCCCCATGTGGGGGATCCGGCTGGCGCCACATCTGCGCCCGATGGCATGGTTGTTGAGCCATCTCATGCCGATGATCGGTCAGGGCCATCGCCTACCACCCGGCACAAAGATGGAGCATCATATCCTGACGGAAGGATTTGAAGACAACCTGCTGACAAAAGACCGCGCGCAATTCGAGCAAATGCGCGTCCAACTCGAACGTCACCCGGAACTGGCCCTCGGCGGACCCAGCTATGTCTGGCTACGCGAGGCTTTGCTTGAAACGCGGCATCTGGCGCATCGGGCGGCACCAAACCTTCCCTGCATCACTTTTCTGGGCACAAATGAGCGGATTGTGGATATTCCGGTGATCCATCGACGTATGGAAGCCTGGAACCGGGGCCATCTGGAACTCGTCGAGAACGGCGAACATGAGGTGTTGATGGAAAGCGAGGCTGTTTCAGCGCCGATCTTTGACCAGATGACCGCGCTCTTTCTCAGCGGTGGGCACGGCTAAAGTCTGGGCATTTTCCGACCGTCCGCTAGATTGCCTGTCATGAACAGCTCTCCGGCTCTGACATTCACGGAACGTGGCATTTACTGCGCTGCTGGTGATTTCCATATCGATCCCTGGCGGCCTGTCGCCCGGGCGCTGATCACCCATGGGCATGCCGATCACGCGCGCAGCGGGCACGGTCATTACCTCGCTACGCACGCAGCTCTCCCGGTGATGCGGCACCGTTTGGGCGAGATCGACGCGCAAGGCATTGCATTCGGCGAAACCATCCGCATCGGCGACGCATCAGTCTCCTTTCATCCCGCTGGACATGTTCCGGGCTCCGCACAAATTCGTGTGGAAGTCGGGGGTGAAGTTTGGGTGGCATCGGGCGATTACAAGACAGAGCCTGATGGGCTGTCCGAGCCCTTTGAGCCACTCAGGTGTCACCACTTCATTACCGAATCAACATTCGGGTTGCCGGTATTTCGCTGGCAAGCGCAGACCCACGTCGCCGCGCAGATCAATGCGTGGTGGGCAAAATGTGCGGTGGAAGGCAAGACCGCTTTCCTGGGCGCCTATGCGTTGGGCAAGGCCCAAAGACTGCTGAGCATGCTCGATCCGGAAATCGGGCCGATCCTGACCCACGGCGCGGTCGAAGCGACAAATGCGGTACTGCGCCAGCAAGGACTGCCATTGCCGGACACCCTGGGCGTCACGCCAGAGACTGATCACAAGGCGCAAAAAGGCGCGCTTGTGCTCGCCCCTCCATCTGCTCTGGGCAGCGCATGGGCGCGCAAATTCGGCCCCCAGGAGACCGCGTTTGCCAGCGGCTGGATGCAATTGCGCGGTGTTCGCAGACGACGTGCAGGAGACCGGGGGTTTGTAATCTCAGATCATGCGGACTGGAACGGCCTGCTTACGGCGATCAGGGAAACTGGAGCTGAAAACATATATGTGACACATGGTTACACAGATATATTCACGCGCTACCTTAATGAAAATGGATGGCATGCGCAGGTCGTTCCGACGGAGTTCGAAGGGGAAAGCCTCGATGCCGAGGGTTCCGAATGATCCGATTTGCTGCCCTCTTCAATGCCATAGACCAAAGCACCAAGACCAACGCCAAGGTTGCGGCCTTGGCGGATTACTTTGCCTCGGCACCCGATGAAGATCGGATGTGGACGATGGCGCTTTTTTCCGGACGGCGTCCAAAGCGGGCGGTAACGACAACAAAACTGCGTGAATGGGCCGCAGAAACAGCCGACATCCCCCTGTGGCTTTTTGAGGAGAGCTATCCGATTGTCGGTGATCTCGCCGAAACCATCGCGCTCGTCTTGCCGCTGAGCGAGACAACTAATGACGGAAGCCTGACGCAATGGATTACCCGCCTCCGGGAGGTCTCTCAAACCGACGATGCTGCCCGTAAGGCCTTTGTTCTGGAGGCTTGGGAGACCCTCGGCGGGACTGAAAGATTCGTGTTCAACAAGCTGATAACGGGTGGGTTTCGCATGGGCGTCAGCCAAAAGCTGATGACCCGTGCCCTGTCCAAAGCGACCGGCAAGGCGGAAGCAGAACTGGCCCACCGGCTGATGGGCAACTGGCACCCGGATCACACGAGCTGGCATGCCCTGATCGAGGCAGAGGATGCGGCGGTGGATGCGTCGCGCCCCTATCCCTTCTATCTTGCCTATGCGCTCGAAGGGCCCCCCGACGCGCTTGGTGCCCCAGAGAACTGGCGTGCCGAATGGAAATGGGACGGCATTCGGGGTCAGCTCATCCTGCGGGATGGTCAGTATTTTGTCTGGTCACGTGGTGAAGAGTTGATGACGGACCGCTTTCCCGAACTCGCACGCGCCGTGGATTTCCTGCCGCCCGGCACAGTCCTCGATGGGGAATTGCTGGTCTGGCACCCTCACTCCGACAGCCCAGCAAGCTTCAACGCGCTTCAAAAGCGCATCGGCCGCAAGACTGTCCCCAAGAAACTGCTCACTGACGCGCCCGTGGTGCTGCACGCTTACGACCTGCTGGAGTGGCAAGGCGAAGACCTGCGCGACGCGCCATTTGCAGAGCGTCGCAAGATCCTTGAAGAACTTTTCGCACCGCTCCCCGCAGCTGCACCTGTGCGCCTGTCACCGCAGCTTGAATTTGCCGAATGGGAAGCCTTGGCCGATCTGCGCGATGTGGCGCGTGACGAAAACGCCGAAGGGCTTATGCTCAAACGTTCGGACAGCCCCTATCTTGTAGGTCGCAAGAAGGGCGATTGGTGGAAATGGAAACTGGCACCGCTGACCATCGATGCGGTGATGATCTATGCGCAGGCCGGTCATGGCAGACGCGCGAACCTCTTTACCGATTTCACCTTTGCGGTCTGGGATGGCAATGAACTCGTCCCCTTTGCAAAGGCCTATTCGGGGCTCACGGACGCGGAATTCCGTGAGATCACCAAATGGGTGCGCAAAAACACCTTGCAGCGGTTTGGTCCGGTGCGGCTGGTAACACCCCACCATGTGTTTGAGATTGCCTTTGAAGGCATTCAGGCCAGCCCGCGCCATAAGTCTGGTGTCGCCCTGCGGTTTCCGCGTATGTCGCGTTGGCGACAGGACAAACCGCTGCAGGAAGCGAATACGCTGGAGGACCTGAACGATATGCTGAGGATTTATGGCTAAGCCCGACGCACAGATGCCACCCACCCCCATTGCGCCCGTGCAACGGGCACCCGAGGGGGCCTGTGACGCCCATGTTCACCTGATCGCTGGCGCGCATGAGTTTCCATTGTGGGACGGACGGGTGGAGAACCCCGCCCCCGGCCCGGATTTTGAAGGATGGCTGGAGCGCTACCGAACGCACCTTGAAACGCTCGGGTTTTCCCGTGGCGTCATAGTGCATTCCATCCTCTATGGCACCGACAACAGCGTGACCGTCGAAGCCGTACGTAGGATGGGTGCGGGATTTCGCGGTGTGGGTCTGCTGCCGGATGGGGCGTCCGACGGGCAGATGGATCAATTCGTTGACTGGAACATGTGTGCCGTGCGCCTCAACTACGTGCATGGCGGGGTGTTGAGTTGGAAGGGCGCGCGCGCCATGGCACCGGCATTGGCCGAGCGGGGATTGCATATCCAGATGCTGTGTCACGCGGACCAGCACATGGAAGATCTAACCCAGGATGTCCGCACTTTGGGCACGGATATTGTCTTTGACCACATCGGGTGGCCCAAGGATGCGCTGACGATCTCCTCCGAAGGATTTCAGGCGCTCTGCCGTCTGCTGGCGGATGGCAAATCCTGGGTGAAACTTTCCGCCATCTACCGCATGTGCACGGCTCCATACCTGGACGCCGACCCACTCGTTAAAGCGCTGATTGACGCCAATCCGGAAAGATGCCTCTGGGGGTCGGACTGGCCACATCTGATGCTGGCGGACGCGAAGATGCCCCAGGCGGGTGACTTACTGAACGCGCTGGACCGCATGGTATCCGATGCGTCGACGCGCCACCGCATTCTGGTGGACAATCCGGCAGAACTATTTGGCTTCTAGCACAGATTAGCGGGGGCACCCGCTTGTCCCCGAACCTGCGCCAGCCTACGTATAGCGAAACAGAAATGAGGTTTCAGATGATCCAGCTCCCCTTCCCGGTCCGTGACGCAAATGCAGCGGGTGCCGCCGCGCCGTTGGGCGATCTGCCAGAGTGGAACCTTGACGACCTTTACACAGGTGTCGATGCAGCAGAACTGAAACGTGATCTTGATTGGCTGGAGCAGGCCTGCGCCAGCTTTGCAAAGGATTTCGAAGGTAACCTTGCAGAATTGGACGCCGGCGGGTTCCTTGATTGTGTGCTGCGCAACGAAAAGATCAATCAGATCGCCGGGCGTATCATGTCATTCGCGGGCCTGCGCTATTACCAACTGACCACCGATGCGGATCGGGCCAAGTTCATGTCCGATCTACAAGAGAAGATCACGAATTTCACCACGCCACTGGTGTTCTTCACGCTGGAGATCAACCGCCTTGCGGATGATCACCTGGATGGCCTTTATGCGCAGAATGCCGATCTGGCACGCTACAAACCGGTCTTTGACCGCGTACGGGCTATGAAGCCCTACCAATTGAGTGACGAGTTGGAGAAATTCCTGCACGATCTGGGGGTCGTCGGTGATGCCTGGGAACGCCTTTTTGACGAGACCATTGCCGGGCTCGAATTCGAGGTGGATGGCGAGACCCTGAACATCGAAGGAACACTCAACCTTCTGACTGACCCCGAACGCTCGAAACGGGAGGCCGCCGCGCGCGAGCTGGCAGAGGTCTTTTCCAGCAACATCAAGACCTTCGCCCGTGTGCACAACACCCAGGCCAAGGAAAAGGAAATCATTGATCGCTGGCGCGGCATGGAAACAGCCCAGCTTGGCCGTCATCTCAGCAATCAGGTCGAACCCGAGGTCGTCGAAGCGCTGCGCAATGCGGTTGTCGCCGCCTACCCCAAGCTGAGCCACCGTTATTATGAGCTGAAGCGCAAATGGCTGGGTCTGGACAAGATGCAGGTCTGGGACCGAAATGCCCCGCTGCCGCTGGAAGACAACCGCATCGTCGATTGGGCGCAGGCGGAAAAGATGGTGATGGACGCCTACAACGCCTTTGACCCGCGCATGGGGCAGATCGCGGAGCCGTTTTTCCGCAAAGGATGGATTGATGCCGCGGTGAAACCCGGCAAGGCACCGGGCGCATTTGCGCATCCGACCGTGACCAACGTGCACCCTTACGTGATGCTGAACTATCTGGGAAAACCTCGTGATGTCATGACACTGGCGCATGAGCTTGGTCACGGGGTGCATCAGGTCTTGGCCGCCGAACAGGGCGAGATGCTCTCCTCCACCCCGCTCACCCTTGCCGAAACAGCCAGCGTCTTTGGCGAGATGCTGACCTTCCGCAGAATGCTCGACGGGGCGAAGGACGACGCACAGCGCAAGGTTCTGCTGGCTGGCAAAGTCGAGGACATGATCAATACGGTCGTGCGGCAAATCGCGTTTTACGATTTCGAATGCAAATTGCACGCGGCCCGTCGGGGCGGCGAACTCACACCTGATGACATCAACGCGCTATGGATGTCGGTGCAGGCCGAAAGCCTCGGACCTGCCTTTGAGTTCATGGACGGCTATGAGACCTTCTGGAGCTACGTGCCGCATTTCGTGCATTCGCCCTTCTACGTCTATGCCTACGCATTTGGCGACGGTCTGGTGAACGCCCTCTACGCGGTCTACGCCGAAGGCGACGCCGGATTTGAGGACAAGTATTTCGAGATGCTCAAAGCCGGGGGGTCCAAACACCACAAGGAACTGCTGGCGCCCTTTGGTCTGGACGCCTCTGACCCCGCGTTCTGGGACAAGGGCCTGTCGATGATTTCCGGCTTCATTGATGAGCTGGAGGCCATGGAGGCTTAGCAGGCTCAGCCTGGTCTGCCGCCCGCTTCGAACACCATGTCCATCATCGCCTGCGTGCCCCGGCTGAACTCCAGCGGGCACGCATAGGGGGAGCCGTCGCGCACTGATGCGCCGAAGGCTTCAACCTGAAGCACATAGTGATTCACCCCGGGGAAGCGTTCGACACACCGTGTGTGCCCCGCGGTTTCAATGCTGATTTCAGCCTGGTCATGAACTGCGGCGTTAAACGGGCAGGTCAGGCGCAATACCCCCTTGTCGCCATGAAAAACCACCT
Source organism: Roseobacter sp. EG26 (assembly GCF_049830555.1). NCBI lineage: Bacteria > Pseudomonadati > Pseudomonadota > Alphaproteobacteria > Rhodobacterales > Roseobacteraceae > Roseobacter > Roseobacter sp. EG26. The sequence continues at coordinate 313,906 of NZ_JBNBLH010000001.1, read as the reverse complement.
CCTGCCGGTTAAACAAGCGCATGGAAACCGTTGCCGAATAAGTGAAATCCGGGAATTTTGCTGCCACCTGTGCGAAGACATCGACACCGTTTTCATAGTCGATATGGGCAAATGGCACCGATATTGGCTCCTGCCCCGTGACAAAGCGCACCGAGCCAAAGGTGTAGACGCCAATATCCGGCAATCCCCCACCACCAGCGGCAGACTGGTTGCGAATGTTGCCCTGATCCGTATTGAAATAGGAAAACACCGCATCGACATGGCGCAATTCCCCGATGGCACCCGCTTCGATCAGAGCCTTGGCACGGACGAACTGCGGATGGTGCACGATCATGAAGGCCTCGGCCGCCAGCAAGCCAGTGCTGTCACGAGCCGCAATCAGCCGGTCAAACTCATCCGCCTGCAAGGTCATTGGTTTTTCACACAGAACGTGTTTTCCCGCGTCAAGCGCTTTCAGGGTCCATTCAACGTGCAGGTGATTGGGTAAGGGAATGTAAACCGCATCGATAGACGGATCAGCTAAAAGGCCCTCATAGCTGTCATGTACCAGCAGGTCAGGCGCAAAGGCCTGAAACCGGGACGCTTTTTCAGGGTTGGAAGTTGCAAGTGCCGCTAATTGCGCGTCCTTTGCGGCGTTGATTGCCGGCCCCATATAGGTCGCCGCAAAATTGGATGCCCCCAGAATACCCCAACGCAATACCGCCATAGTCAAACCCTCCGATTTCTTCGGGGAAGGTTAGCGCAAACAAGTGCGTTCGAACAGCACAGATGGTCAAATTAAAAAGTCCCCACAAGGCGAGCCTTGCAGGGACTTTAGATTACTCACGCGGAGGGTCAGGCGGTTGCCAACATACCTTTTTCCTTGGCCAGATCGCGCATCTTCTTTTGCAATTTCTCGAAGGCGCGAACCTCGATTTGACGAATGCGTTCTCGGCTCACGTCGTATTCAGCGCTCAGGTCTTCGAGCGTGATCGTTTTGTCCGATAAACGGCGTTGCGTCAGAATGTCCTTCTCGCGATCATTCAACACACTCATTGCTTCGCCAAGCAGTTCCCGACGCGCTTCGAGCTCATTTCGCGCCTCATAATCACCGGCCTGATCGGCCTCTTCGTCTTCCAGCCAATCCTGCCATTGCATCGCCCCTTCGCCTTCCGAGCCGACAGTGGCGTTCAAAGACGCATCACCACCTGACATCCGGCGATTCATCGAAATGACCTCATCTTCGGTCACCCCAAGATCGGTTGCGATTCTCGACACGTTTTCGGGGCGCAAGTCGCCTTCTTCCAAGGCGCCAATACGATTTTTGGCTTTGCGCAGGTTGAAGAACAGTTTTTTCTGACCAGACGTAGTGCCCAGTTTCACGAGGCTCCAGCTGCGCAGGATGTATTCTTGAATGGACGCGCGGATCCACCACATCGCATAGGTCGCAAGTCGGAACCCTTTTTCGGGGTCAAATCGCTTGACGGCCTGCATCAGGCCAACGTTGGCTTCTGAAATAACTTCCGCCTGCGGCAGGCCGTAGCCACGATATCCCATGGCGATTTTGGCAGCCAAGCGAAGGTGCGAAGTCACCATGCGGTGCGCGGCGGCTGTGTCTTCTTTTTCAACCCAGGCCTTTGCCAGCATGTACTCCTCTTCCGGTTCCAGCAGCGGAAACTTCCGGATTTCCTGCATGTAGCGGTTCAGCCCGCCTTCCGGTGTAGGGGCCGGTAGATTTGCATAATTTGCCATGAGCGCCTCCCAATGTTTAAGGGCTTAACATCAATATGGGGTCTAAACCGATCAGTTCAAGTCTGACCCACCAAAATTGTTAACGGATCATCTACAATCTTTGGATTAACGAAATACTGACATGAAGCGCACCTGTTAACATCTCACATGTCAGTGCGTTCACGCAGGCTTGCGATTTGTGTCAGCCATGGCGCAGCAATCCCAGTAACTCGGCCAAATCTTGCGGCAACGGCGCTTCAAATCGCAATTTCTCGCCGGTCACTGGGTGAGCGTAGCCCAAAACCGCCGCATGAAGGGCTTGGCGCGGAAATTTTGTTACTGCCTCTGAGGACGCCTCTGATAATGCCGCCCGCGCGAGCTTGCGTTTGCCGCCATATACGGGATCACCGATAAGCCCGTGACCGGCATGGGCCAGATGAGCCCTGATTTGATGGGTGCGCCCGGTTTCCAGCCAGCATTCCATAAGTGCGATCACCGCAGGCGATCCGAAACGCTCGGTAGTCCGGGCCCTTGTGATCGCATGCCGCCCGCCCTGGAACAGCACGGCCTGTCGCTGCCTGTCGGATTTATGACGCGCCAGTTGCGTGGTAATCTTCAGAATATTGCCGGGCTCAAAATTAGCCCCCTTCACACCGCGCAGCCGCGGATCGTTAGCGTCAGGGACACCATAAACCAGCGCTTGATAATATCGCTCGACGGTATGCGCTTCGAATTGAGCAGCCAGCCCGTGATGGGCGGCATCCGACTTGGCCACAACCAGCAGGCCCGAAGTTTCCTTGTCAATCCGGTGCACGATTCCCGGTCGTTTCATCCCCCCAACGCCCGACAGGCTTTCACCACAGTGGGCCAGCAATGCATTCACCAACGTACCAGAAGGCGAGCCCGGCGCAGGGTGCACGACCATGCCCGCGGGCTTATTCACAACGATGAGATCATTGTCTTCGAACACGATGTCGAGCGCGATGTCTTCGGGTCGAATATGGCTTTCCTGCGCTTCTTCTATCTCGATTTCAACCTCGGCCCCTTCAGCAACCCGCGCTTTGGGATCTTTGACAATCCGGCCATCGACGGCAACCGCACCCTCGGTGATCAATCGGGCGATGCGCGTGCGCGACAATGCAGCCTCCACTGGCACATCCCGTGCAAGCGCCTTATCAAGGCGCTGCGGCGGTGTTTCGTCGATCAGAAAGCGGATTTGGCGGAGTGGCATGGAAAATCCCGATGTAAGGCCAGAGGACGAAAGCGCGGAACCCGCAAACCTGCGGTTTTTAAGACGGTTAGTCACGGTGCTGACAGCGACCATGATCGGCGGTCTTCTATTGATCATTGTGTTGATTGTCACCCGCTTCAATGATCGATCGCCCCAATTGCCGACCGAGATCACGTTACCCGGCGGCGCAGAGGCCATTTCTTTCACCCAAGGACCCGATTGGTTCGCCGTCGTCACCGATGCCAACGAAATCCTGATCTTTGACCGCGTAACCGGGCAACTGCGTCAGCGCATTTCGATAAAGTAGCGATTCTTGAAGTCAGGTTTTTCTGACAGGATCAGAGCCAACAGATCGTCGGCTGAAAAGCTGTTCGCCACCATATGGTAGCACAGGCATATGTTGATCCGGCTGGCGGATACCAGAAACGTCAAGGAAACTGGCGATTTCAGCAAACTCCTTGGCAAGCTGAGGTTCCGTCAGGTTTCGCAAATTGCCATGTCGTATGTCCACGAAGCGCATCGCTTGGAAATGACACCTCGAATGCATACTCATCACTGATTTTCAGTAAGAACGCTACGCAATTGAGGATGTTTATCGAACCTCTGCCCGCAGGTAAGCTCTGAATTTGGCCACTTCTGGAACGGAGACCAGTAGCTAATTGATTTTAAATGGAGTTTAGGGCCCCCTAACAATAAATCAAAAGATAAACGCGACCAATAGAGACTCGGGAATATTTCACCGGGTTCTCTAAGATACTAACTTTATTGGGGATTTGTGGTACCACCTCCCCGGCTCGAACGGGGGACCTCCTGATCCACAATCAGGCGCTCTAACCTACTGAGCTAAGGCGGCACTGAGGGGGATTTATCGCCCCAAACAAAAGATTGCAAGAGGATTAGAACCGATAGATCCAGCTCTGTTCGACCAGATCCTGACCAAAAGAATGCACTGGTTTGCTGCTTATCATGTGCCATCCGGTCGATTTATAAAGCGCACAAGCGGCCGCGTGGCTTTCATGGGTCCATAGCTGCATGTCCGAAAACCCGCGGTCCTTGGCAAATCCCATGCAGGTACTCAGCAGGCGTTTTCCAAGTCCCTTGCCACGCGCTTCCGGCACCAGCAGGAAGAGTCTGAGCTTTGCTGTTGTCTCCGACAACCTGACGCAGAATATCGACCCCAGTCGCTGCCCGTTTTTTTCGGCCATCCAGCCGGCCTCGCACTGCGGATCATGGCCGACGAGAAAGGCATCGATGATTTCACCGACCAATACACCGAAACTGTCATCAAACCCTTCGGCCTGAGCGTATTGGCAGCCATGCTGTGAGACCAGCCAATCGCGATCTTCAGCGCGGAATTTACGTATTTCGACAGCATCCATGGCGGCAGCAAAGCGCATGCCAGCTTGTGTTTCAAGCCTCCTCGCGTTAGCGATACTGCCACTCTATCTAGGAGATCAAATATGGGCATCGACACCGAACGCGAAATTGAGGCCAACTTGCAGATCGGGCCGACCGATGCGGGCATGGTTCGCATTTATGTCGAGGCGGACGGAGTTGAAATTCCTATGGATTTTGCACCCGACGACGCAGACGAGATCGCCGAAGAGATCACGGCCGCCGCCAATCGGGCGCGCGGCATGAAACCCCGCCGTCGCTAGCCCCAATCGATGGCTGCATCCGGGTCACGCATTGCGTGTAGGCGACGTGCTGCAGTTATCGCGAATTTCCGTATCATAACCTTGCGTCTGGCAGCGGCAAGTTTGTCCTCCGGACCCATACGAATAATCTCTGCACCATAAGCATCGCCAATGATCAATCCGGTATCTTCGGGCAACAACTCAGTGGGAAACGCCTCATCCACCGCCCAGAAAAACCGGTCACACCACGCCAGGTAACCCTGCCATTTGTGATCAGACTGATAGTCCGCCCGACTTGATTTACATTCAACAATCCAGATTTCGTTCTTTGGCCCCACCCCCATCAGATCGACACGCAGCCCACGTGACGGAACAAGTTCCTCAACACTTACAAAGCCATAGCTATTTAACAAACGCGCTGCTCCGCGCGCCAAAAGTTGCCCCGGCTGGAAAGATTGCAAGTCATCATGCGCCATGACCTAAATATGAACATATAGTGAACATCAAGCAAGTTATTTTATGGCCGTGTCACGCTTTGCCCCTTGTGGTGCGCCGATCCTCAACTTAAGTCCTTTGGGTGATGGGTGCTGCTCTTCGCGTGACTGGTTACATTCCAGTGGCCTTAAGCAAATCCGAGGGAGCTGGCTCTGTCCTGGCCCTGGCCTGGTTACCTGGCGCCCACCTGTATATACAGGTCCTCGGGAATAAATACCAAGACGGTTGTAGCGGGCCCATCACGTTGAACCCGCACGAAACCTTGGTTTTTCAAAATGTTAAGTAAAGAAGCTAAGGCTACTTGCGGCGCTCGGTCAGCTTGCGCTTGCGCGTTGCGCGTACGGGGATCAGCTGCGGCTGCGGGCCTGCGCCCGGAAAGACAGTGCGAATGATGCGTTCGATCAGGTCAAGCATTGCTTTTCTCCTCTGCCTTAAAGATGGCACTTAAATCGGTAGAGTCCAGAGGAAGCCAAAGAAAAATGAGCACAATTTCGTGTGGATTTGCGAATTCCGGCGCTTTAAGCGACATGACGTTGCGGCAGCCGCGCTTCAGAATGCCTCGGGCTGCGCTTCTCTGGCCATGTGATCAAGCACCGCGTTTACGAACTGCGGTTCCTTACCTTCCGGAAAAAACGCCCGGGCCACATCCACATATTCGGTGATGACCACTTTGGGGGGGGTCTGTTTACCATTGAGCTCCGCGCCCGCCGCTCTGAATAGGGCGCGCAATGTTGGGTCGATCCGCCCCAAGGGCCATTTTGCAACCAGAGCGCGGTCTGTTGATTGGTCAATCGGCGCCTGATAGTTCACCGCCCCTTCCAGCACAGCATCGAACAGCTCGACATCTCCATCAAGCATCTCTTCACCTTCAAATACCTCACCAAATCGGTGGTTGAGGAACTCAACGCGAACGATCTCAACAGTCTGCGACGAGTGTTCCATCTGGAACAAGGCCTGCACCGCATATAGCCGCGCGGCGGACTTCATTTTGCGGCGCTGATTGCCGGACAGGTTGCCGTGAAGCGATGTCATGCGGTTGGTGATCCGTCGTTTGAACCGGCGATCTGGAAGCTCTGGCCTGCTGGCTTGAACCCGATGCCTTTGGATTGGGACGCCCACTTACGGGCCATTGCGATCAGATGCAAGGCCGCAGCGGCAGCCCCGCCGCCTTTGTTCTGCCCTTTGACCTCCGCCCGCGCTTCAGCCTGTACGCGGTTCTCCACGGTCAGAATGCCGTTGCCGACGCAAAGCCCCTGCAACCCCAGAAGTTGCAAAGCACGCGAACTGTCGTTGCAGACCGTTTCGTAATGCGTCGTCTCTCCCCGGATGACACAGCCCAAGGCAACGTAGCCATCAAAATTGCTGCGCCGGTCGGCGATCCCGATGGCGGTGGGCACTTCCAGCGCACCGGGCATTTCGGCCAGTTCCCATGTGCCACCCGCTGCCTCGATTTCGGCCTTTGCGCCCGCCACAAGACTGTCCGCGATGTCCTTGTAGTAAGGGGCCACCACGATCAGAATTTTGACCGGCTTGTCAAACGCGGGCCGTGGCAGGACGTAGTGCTGTTCATTGGCAGCCATGATCTATTCCTTGGTGATGGGGCGCGTGCCCACGATGGACAGGTTGTAGGCATCAAGCCCAAGGTATTTGGTTTGCGGACTGTCGGTCAGCAAGATGAGGTCCCTCAGTCCCAGCGAAGACATGATCTGCGCGCCCACCCCGGTACGTTTGATGGTGCGTGGGCCATCATCCTCATCCCCATCAAGGCGCAGTTTCGGATGTGGTTCACGAAAGAGCAGCACAGCGCCGCGCCCTTCTTCGGCGATGATCTCCATGGCCCGTGGTAATTCATCTGCAGGGCTCGGCCCAAGCCCCAGAATATCTTCAAGCGCATTGAGCGCATGGGTCCGCACCAGCACCGGCGCATCGGTGGTGATATCGCCTTTGGACAGCATCACGTGATCTGTCTCGGTGATCTCATCTGCAAACACCCGCATGTTCCATTCGCCGCCATAGGCCGAAACAACCATCCGTTCATCGCGCAGACGCAGCAGGTTGTCATGCTTGTGCCGATAAGCGATCAGATCGCTGATCGTGCCGATCTTCATCCCGTGTTCTTTTGCAAATTCGATCAGTTCCGGCAATCGCGCCATTTGGCCGTCGGGCCGCATGATCTCGCAGATCACGCTGGAGGGATGCAGGCCAGCCAACCGGCTGATGTCGACGGCGGCCTCGGTGTGACCGGCACGCACCAGCACGCCGCCCTGCCGGGCGCGCAATGGGAACATATGCCCCGGCGTTGCAATATCCGCAGGTCCCTTGGTCTCATCAATGGCGGCGGCCACGGTCAACGCCCGATCTGCGGCGGAAATCCCGGTCTCCACCCCCTCTCGCGCTTCGATCGAGACAGTGAAAGCTGTTTCATGGCGTGATGAATTGTTCACCGCCATCATCGGCAGGCCCAGAGTTTCGATCCGCTCGGCGGTCAGCGGCAGGCAGATCAAACCACGTCCGTGCACCGCCATGAAATTGATTGCCTCCGCATCGGCAAACTGCGCCGGAATGATCAGATCGCCTTCATTCTCGCGATCTTCGTGATCCACCAGAATGAACATGCGGCCTTGCCGGGCCTCTTCGATAATTTCGTCAATCTCCCCGATACTGGAGCGCAAATCGGTCTCGACGGGACCGGGTGTTTCAAAACTCATGGCGCGCTTGCCTTTCCTTCAGACTTGCAGGCTCTTAGCCCAGCTTCCGCATCTTGACCAGACGCAGACACCCTCATGAACTGGGCATTTCCGCCAATCGCGCGACGTAACGGGCCAGGGTGTCAATTTCCAGATTCACCAGATCCCCGACAGCGACATCCCCCCAGGTCGTGGCAATTTTGGTGTGTGGTATGAAATTGATACCGAAATCGCAGCCCGAAACTTCATTGACGGTCAATGACGTGCCATTGAGCGCCACGGATCCCTTGGGCGCAATGAACCGCGCCAGATCATGCGGTGCACGCAATGTCACGCGGGTGCTGTCACCTTCCTCTGTGACAGCGATCACCTCTGCCACTCCGTCCACATGGCCAGAAACAATATGACCGCCCAGCTCGTCGCCAACCTTGAGCGCGCGTTCAAGATTGACCCGCTTGCCACCCCCCCAGTTGTTGCGCCCGATGTTGGTTTTTTCCACGGTTTCGGCGCTGATCTGTACTTCGTACCAATCCGGCCCCAAATCCACCACCGTCAGGCACACGCCATCCGATGCAATCGACGCGCCCATATCGATGCTTTGCGTGTCATAGGCTGTCTGGATACGCGCACGCAGATCGCCCTCCTTTTCAAGCGAGATGATCGTGCCAATGTCGGTAATGATGCCCGTAAACATGCGCTGCCCTTCCCAGTGACCTTGCCTCTGAGGTAACGGGGCCGAATTGCTCTGACAAGACCCCGAGCTTGCGACAACGCGCATATCCTGCAATAATTGTGAAGGGTTCTTTGTGGAAGTGGCGCATGTAATTGTTCGAGGCTCACCATTTGACCCTTCACTCTCTCTCAGCTTCTCGCGTGTTTTTGTTCCTCCAAGGTCCTCACGGACCGTTCTTCCATCAATTGGGAAAACAGCTGCGCTATGCGGGCAACACGGTCTGGCGCATCGGCTTCAACGCAGGGGATCGCGCGTTCTGGCTGGACCGGCAATCCTACATTCCCTTTCGGGCGGCTCAGGACAAATGGTGCGATTTTCTGAGTGAAACGCTTGTTGAAAAAGGCGTCACGGACATTGTTCTATACGGCGATACCCGGTGGATTCACGCGAAGGCAGTCGCGGTGGCAAAATCAAGAAACATTCGCATTCATGTCTTCGAAGAAGGATACCTGCGTCCCTATTGGGTCAGTTATGAAAGAAACGGGTCTAACGGCCATTCACGCCTCATGGATATGCCTCTCGACGCAATGCGCGATGCACGTGCCCAGGCCGATCCTGATCCTCCGATTCCGCCAAGCCATTGGGGTGATCTGCGTCAGCATGTCTTTTATGGTGCCGTCTATCATTGGTTCGTCATGTTTTGGAACCGCGGATACAGACAGTTCCTGCCGCATCGTTCCCTGAACGTAAGTCAGGAGTTCTGGCTCTATGTCAGACGCCTGCTGCTGATGCCGTTTCAGGCGTTGGAGCGCCGGTTGGCGACCCGGCGGTTGCGACGCGGCGGTTTCCCCTACCATGTCGCCCTCCTGCAGTTGGAGCATGACAGCTCGTTCCAGATACATGCGCCATTTGCCACTCAGTCGGAATTCCTGGAGCTGGTAATTTCTCAATTTGCCGCAGGAGCTCCCCCGCACCATCATCTGGTGTTCAAAGCCCACCCGCTGGAAGACGGACGCAGTCCTTTGCGCCGGGACATTCGCCGTTTTGCCCGCCGTCATGGTCTTGCCGGGCGGGTCCATTATCTGCGCGGCGGGAAACTTGCAGCACTGCTTGCCGAGGCGCGCAGCGCTGTCACCGTCAATTCAACATCCGGTCAGCAGGCGCTCTGGCGCGGTGTGCCCCTGAAGACGTTTGGCGACACCATTTACGGCAAACCAGAACTTGTCTCCAGCCAGCCATTGGCGGAGTTTTTTGCCAGACCCTCGCGCGCAGATGTGCAGGATTACCGCGATTTTCGCCAATTCCTTTTGGAAACGAGCCAACTGCCCGGCAGCTTCTATGCCAGTCGCGGACGCCGTCAATTGCTGCGCCAGGTGGTGGATATGATGCTTTCCGACCGCGACCCCTACGAAATCCCGCGCCGCAAAACCGCGGCCATCGGGCAACAGTTTCGTGTCGTGAAATGACCCAGGCGCGTTCGGAGAGTAGATTTTCCAAAGAATTGGCGATAGATTAACGTCAATTGCGCCACGAAAAGATGGCGAACCGAGGCAGATTTCGAATAGGTCGAGGAGACCGAGCAGTGACACCTTCCGGCTTTCGATGGGCGCGTCCCATCGCTTTTGTGGCGGCTTTGGCCGTTCTGGCATCATGTGGATTGCCCCATGTCGGCCCCAACAAGCGTCAGATTTACGCAGGCTCCGTTCAGAAAGAGGGTGACGCATTTGTCGTCACGGTAAATGATCGCGTAACCCGCGCCATCGCCGTTGTACCGGCTCTGGGCTTTTCGGAAAGCTTCAAAAACTCAGCCAAGATTGGATCTGACACCATCCAACCCGGTGATGTTCTGGGGCTGACCATCTGGGAAAACGTGGACGACGGCTTGCTGGCAGGCGAAGCGAGCAATGCAACCCTTCTCGAAAGTGTCCAGGTCGACGGCGATGGGTTCATTTTTGTCCCCTATGCGGGTCGCATCCGGGCCGCTGGCAATTCTCCGGAAGCCATTCGCCGCATCATCACATCCAAGCTCGAAGAGCAGACCCCCGACCCGCAGGTCGAAGTGCGCAGACAGGCCGGGGACGGTTCGACTGTCTCCCTGGTCGGGTCCGTTGGCGGTCAGGGCGTTTACGCGATCGAGCGCCCGACGCGGACACTTTCCACGATGCTGGCGCGCGCCGGCGGGGTCACCATCGAACCTGAGGTCGCGCAGATCACCGTTATTCGCGGCACACAACGCAGCCGCATATGGTTCCAGGATCTGTACAATCACCCGGAACTGGACATCGCCCTGCGTGGTGGCGACCGAATTCTCGTCGAAGAGGACACCCGCTCCTTCACCTCCCTCGGTGCCACCGGAGCACAAGCGCGCGTCCCCTTCCGTTCCCAAAACCTTTCCGCTCTTGAAGCCATCGCACAGGTAGGTGGGCTTGTATCAGCCACTTCCGACGCAACGGGTGTATTTGTGTTCAGAAACGAACCACCCGAAGTTGCCGCCCAGGTTCTGGGACGCGATGATCTGATCGGAGCCCAGCGTATGATCTACCTGCTGGATCTCACTGAACCGAACGGCATGTTCGTGGCGCGCGACTTCGTGATCCGCGATGGCGACACGCTCTATGTCACCGAGGCACCGCTGGCACAGTGGAACAAAGCTGTCTCAGCCGTCTTTGGCTCCCTCGTTGCGCCAGCTGCATCAATCGACCAACTGGCGAACTGACACCCTCCATGGCCACGTCACGTGACCTTGACCCCGCCGGACAGGAAACTGCCCGGCGGCTTTACGTTTATAACGGTGGATTTCTCACCCAAACGCGCATTCGACGCATTTTGCACCTGAGCGGCTTTGACGTGAAGATCGGTGCCCCCGGGCCTGATGACATGGTGGGCGTCTGGGGCAACAGTCCAACATCGCACCGCGGTGAAGCCGTGGCCGAACGCAAAGGGAGTAAGCTGGTGCGGGTCGAGGACGCCTGGGTGCGCTCCCTGCATCCCGGACGCATCGGGGAGCCGCCACTGGGCTTGTTGATAGACGAAACCGGCGTCCACTATGACCCGACGACTCCCTCCGATCTTGAGACGTTGCTCGCCACGCACCCCTTGGACGATACGGCGCTGCTCAATCAGGCGCGCGGGGCGATTGAACGCATGAAAGAGGCGCATCTGACCAAGTTCAGCGCGGTTGATCCTGCCCTTCCCGCGCGGCCGCCGGGCTACGTTCTGGTGCTGGACCAAACCCATGGTGATGCCTCGGTGGTGGCGTCCGGTGCGGATCGGAACCGCTTTCTCGAAATGCTCTTTGTCGCGCAGGAAGAGCATCCCGGCGCGCCCATCATCATCAAGACCCATCCAGAGACCGTCGCGGGGTTTCGCAAAGGTTATTTCGAGGTCCAGGATGCATCGGACAGGGTCACCTTCACGACTGAACCCATCAGCCCGTGGACGTTGTTCGACGGCGCTATCGGCGTCTATACGGTGTCGTCCCAACTTGGGTTCGAAGCCATTTTTGCCGGTCACAAGCCGCGTGTATTTGGCCAGCCCTTCTATGCCGGTTGGGGGTTGTCCACGGATGAATTCCCGGTGCAACGCCGTCAACGCAAGCTGACGCGCGCGCAGTTGTTTGCCGCCGCGATGATGATCTATCCCAAGTGGTATTGTCCCTACGATGACAGGTTGTGCGATTTTCAGACAGCTCTTGAGAGTATGGCGGCACTGGCGCGCGCATGGCGTGAAGATCACAAGGGGTGGGTCGCTTCTGGCATGAGCCTTTGGAAAAGGCCTCACCTGCAACGCTTTTATGGCCAGCACAAACAAGTGATCTTCGAAGATGAGCCCGCGCGTGCACGCGCTGGGGATCGCCCCTGGATGGTTTGGGCCAGCAAGGCAACCATCGGTCAATCGGATGCCACGCGCGTCGAGGACGGGTTTCTCAGATCGCGCGGACTGGGTGCCGAACTTGTCCCACCACTGTCATTGGTCTGTGATGATCTGGGCATTTATTATGACCCCACCAAGCCCAGCCGCCTCGAAACGATGATTGCGGAACGCGAAAAATTGCGCCCGGATCAGGAGTTGCGCGCACAAAATCTGATCCGGTCGCTGATTTCCAAACGGGTCAACAAGTACAATCTGGGTGGCGACCAGATCGTTCTGCCGGAAGGGCACCGCATTCTGGTGGTGGGTCAGGTTGAAGATGACGCCTCTGTAAAGCTGGGAGCTGGCACCGTGCGCCGCAACCTTGATCTGCTCAAGGCGGCACGGCAGGCAAACCCCGAAGCGGTGCTGATCTACAAACCCCATCCCGATGTCGAAGCCGGTTTGAGGGACGGCGCCTGTGACGCATCGGCTCTGGCAGATTGTGTTGCCCACAAGGCTGATGCGATTGACCTTCTGGAGCAGGTTCAGGAAGTCTGGACGATGACATCCCTTTTGGGGTTTGAAGCGCTGATCCGGGGGCTGCCGGTCACCACATGGGGTGCCCCCTTCTACACGGGGTGGGGGCTGACGCGGGATCGTGACGACGTGCCGCCGCGCAGGCGGGCAACCCCGTCATTGGCAGGCCTCGCGCATGCAACGTTAATCGATTACCCGCGATATCTGGATCCGGTGACAGGAATGCCCTGCCCTGTTGAAATCGCGATCAAACGTCTGGCGGAAGAGGGAGCGCCCGGCCACCCGGCTGGCAATCGACTGCTCTCCAAACTACAAGGCCTCTTTGCGAGCGCCCGGTGGTTTTGGCAGCGTTAAGAAACGTAGCGTGGGTCGCGCCGCCAGATATGCAGTGCATCTGCACCAATGCGGCGTGTCTCGACCAGCGAAAATCTCGGCGCGTTTCTCAGGCGGCTGACCCCCAACGCGCCGATGGATGGTAAGCCTTCGGCACCAATGGTCAGACCCGCAGTAAACCCTACCAGTTCATCAATCAGATCGGCCTCGATCAAACTGGCGGCAAGGGCGCTGCCGCCTTCGCAAAAAATGCGCGTCAGACCGCGATCCGCGAGTTGCCGCATCACATCGCGCGGGTCCAGTTGCGCTCCTGAGGCTGAACAGGCCAACACCTCTGCGCCGAGATCGCGCCATGTCTGCAAGAGCGTCGGATCAGCGTCACGACCATGGCAAAGGATCACGGGCACCTCCTTGGCGGTGCGCGCCAGCGTGCTCATCAGCGGCAAATCCAGGCGCCTGCTGACGATGATCCGCACTGGCTGATGCTTCATGCCCAAACCGCGAACCGTCAGACTTGGGTCATCCTTGCGCGCCGTCCCGCCGCCTACCATCACAGCGTCATGCCGTGATCTTTGAGCATGGACAAAGCGACGTGCCTCCGGACCGGTGATCCACTGGCTTTCGCCTGTTGCAGTGGCAATCCTGCCGTCAAAACTGCTGGCGAGCTTTAGCGTCACAAAGGGACGATCTTCCTCGATACGGGCAAAAAAACCCGCGTTTGCGGCGAGCGCCCGTTCCTCCGCTGCATCAAAGATCACGTCGATACCGGCGTCGCGCAACATCTGGGAGCCTTTTCCGCTGACGCGCGGGTCTGTATCACGCGCACCGACGAAAACCCGCGCCACGCCCGCGTCGATCAGAGCCTGTGCGCAGGGTGGTGTTTCACCATGATGTGCACAGGGCTCCAGTGTGACGTAGACATCTGCGCCTTGTGCGAATGTGCCAGCCTGCGCCAGAGCTTCGGTCTCAGCATGTGGGCGACCGCCAGGTTGGGTCCAGCCGCGACCGACAATGCGCTGGCCTTTCACGATCACGCAGCCTACGGCCGGGTTGGGCCACGTCCTGCCCAGCCCGCGCCGTCCCAAAGACAGCGCAAGCGCCATAAAGCGGCCGGGCTCACTCACTCTTCTGAAGGAACGTCTGGCCGCAATTCACTGACAAACTTGTCGAAGTCGTCGGCGGCCTGGAAGTTCTTGTAAACACTGGCAAAACGCACATAAGCGACCGTGTCGATCCGCGCCAGAGCCTCCATTACGATCTCACCAATCTGTTTGGAGCCAATGTCAGTCTCCCCCATGCTCTCCAAACGGCGCACAATGCCGGAGATCATCTGATCAATGCGTTCCGGATCGATCGGGCGTTTCTGCATCGAAATCCGAATGGACCGCTCCAGTTTATCACGGTCAAAATCTTCGCGCTTACCATTGGATTTGATCACAACCAGGTCGCGCAACTGAACGCGCTCATAGGTGGTGAAGCGCCCGCCGCAAGCCGGACAAAACCTGCGCCGCCGGATCGATACGTGATCTTCGGCGGGTCGGCTGTCTTTAACCTGAGTGTCAATGTTTCCGCAAAACGGGCAGCGCATGGGCCGTCCCCCTTTAGTTGTGTCTCTGCCTCTTTTGTGGGATCGCCGCCCCACTTATCCACACTTATAGGGGAGAGGCTAAGTTTTGGGTAGAGGGGAAATGTACACCCACATCTGGTAGGTGCATTCCAGCCTCAAGGGTTGCCAAGAAACGACACGGCCACGGCACGCTGGTGCGGTCGCGCGCGGTGTTCAAAAAGGTAGACACCTTGCCAGGTTCCCAACAGCGCCCGCCCGTTCCGGACAGGTATGGAAAGGCTGACCGGCATCATCGCCGCCTTGATATGCGCCGGCATATCGTCAGGACCCTCATAGGTGTGGCGCAGGTAGGCCATTTTCGGATCATCCGATGATGGCACCAACCTATCAAAGAAGGCTCGCAGATCGCTTTGTACATCGGCATCGGCGTTTTCCTGAATGAGCAGAGATGCAGATGTGTGGCGGATAAACAAAGTCACGAGGCCATCGCCGCAACCTTCGAGACGGTCCCGCAGACGATCCGTAAACTCATAAAGCCCTGGACCCGAGGTCGTGATCTGTATCTCACAATTCATCTTTTCGGACCCGGCCCAAGTTCATCATTGGCATTGCTGCTGATCAGAAACGGTCAAACAGCTCTTCGATGAACGCCTCGCAGAAAAGATAGGCGTGACCAACGGGAAGATTCTCACCTACCCGTTTGACCGATACCGAATATGACGTGGGCGTGTTGCGCAACGCGTCATCCGGGTTGAGCGTGTAGACCACCCCCATACGTCCTTGAACGGTTTTGGAAGGCCCGCGCGGCTCCAATATGTACATCCGCTTGCGGGCCCCATCGAGACCCGCTGCCTTGGTGTAATCTGCTGCTGCGCACCAGATGCCCCGCGCACCCACGCCTCGGTCCTCTATCACTTCGAAAGTATCGGCGCTCA
This sequence comes from Roseobacter sp. EG26, assembly GCF_049830555.1. Lineage (NCBI taxonomy): Bacteria > Pseudomonadati > Pseudomonadota > Alphaproteobacteria > Rhodobacterales > Roseobacteraceae > Roseobacter > Roseobacter sp. EG26. Next base: position 298,249 of record NZ_JBNBLH010000001.1, on the reverse strand, counting down.
AGGGATAGACGAAAAGCCGGTTTACCGCCCGAAAAGGCTGTGCTGCGAGGCTTGGCAGAGCCACAGCTAAACTGAGCAAAAGCGGAACATAGACCTTCATAAGATGACATCCCCTACCGTCGGTATTCCGCCGACCATAGAACAAGGCACAGATTTTCCAAACTCACAAAGTATCTTTGCACAAACAGGCTGGTACAGAGGGCCCCGTGCGCATGAAAATTCCCCGACAGGCAATGCCGCCTGCCGGGCGTTTTTTCACTGATCCAGGAATGACCGCAATTTGCGCGACCGGCTGGGGTGCTTGAGCTTGCGCAATGCCTTGGCTTCGATCTGGCGAATACGTTCGCGGGTCACGCTGAACTGCTGACCGACTTCTTCCAAAGTGTGGTCGGTGTTCATGCCGATGCCGAAACGCATGCGCAGCACGCGTTCCTCGCGCGGGGTGAGCGAGGCCAGAACACGGGTGGTGGTTTCCTTGAGGTTTTCCTGAATGGCGCTGTCCAAGGGCAGCACCGCATTCTTGTCTTCAATGAAATCGCCCAACTGGCTGTCTTCTTCGTCGCCGATCGGCGTTTCCAGAGAGATCGGCTCCTTGGCGATCTTCATCACCTTGCGCACCTTCTCCAGCGGCATCTGCAGTTTTTCAGCCAGCTCCTCGGGCGTTGGTTCGCGGCCAATCTCATGCAGCATCTGGCGCCCCGTACGCACCAGCTTGTTGATCGTCTCGATCATATGCACCGGGATACGGATCGTGCGCGCCTGATCCGCGATACTCCGAGTGATCGCCTGACGAATCCACCAGGTCGCATAGGTCGAGAACTTATAGCCACGGCGGTATTCAAATTTGTCCACCGCCTTCATCAGGCCGATGTTACCTTCCTGAATGAGATCAAGGAACTGCAACCCGCGGTTGGTGTATTTTTTCGCAATGGAAATCACCAGACGCAGGTTTGCCTCGACCATTTCCTTCTTGGCCTGGCGCGCCTCTTTCTCACCTTTTTGAACCTGCTGAACAATGCGGCGGAATTCGGAGATATCAAGACCCACATATTGACCGACCTGCGCCATATCGGTGCGCAGTTCTTCAACCTTTTCGGTGGAGCGTTCGATGAACATCTGCCATCCACGGCCCGACTTCTCGGCCATACGTTCCAGCCAGTTCGGATCAAGCTCATAACCACGATATTCATCGACAAATTCACGACGGTTGATGCGGGCCTGATCAGCAAGCTTCACCATGGCGGAATCAATCTGCATGATGCGACGGTTGATGCCATAAAGCTGGTCGATCAGCGCCTCGATACGATTGTTGTGCAGATGAAGTTCGTTCACCAGCAGCACAATTTCTGCACGCAGTTTCTGGTAGAGATCTTCATCTGACTGCGTGAAAGTCCCATCTTCGTTCAGCGTCGCCGAAATCCGGCTGTCCTGCATTTCAGAGAGTTTGACATAGTCATCTGCGATGATGTCCAGCGCCTCCAGAACCTGAGGTTTCAGCGCCGCCTCCATGGCGGCAAGGCTCATGTTGGCCTGATCATCTTCGTCATCGTCGTCGTCATTAGCGATGGGGTTCCCGTCGGCATCCAGTTCCGGGCCGGTATCTTCCTTCTTAACCGTGCTGCCATCAGCGGCGACAACCGGCTCATCGACCGCGCCATCCTCGTCCATCTGGTTGCCGAAGGTGGCTTCCAGGTCAATGACATCGCGCAGCAAAATATCTTCGGAAAGCAATTCGTCGCGCCAGATGGTGATCGCCTGGAACGTCAGCGGGCTTTCACAAAGCCCCGCAATCATCGTGTTGCGACCGGCCTCGATGCGCTTGGCGATCGCAATCTCGCCTTCACGGCTGAGCAGTTCGACAGAGCCCATTTCGCGCAGGTACATGCGGACCGGATCATCCGTGCGGTCCAGTTTTTCAGCTGTCCCCGACCCCAGGGTGACCTCGCGGGTGCCTTCGGTGGTCGTCAGTTCAGTCGAGCCTTTTGCCTCTTCCTCTTCGGCATCTTCATCTTCAATGATGTTGATCCCCATCTCAGAGAGCATGGACATCACATCTTCGATCTGCTCGGAGCTGACCTGATCCGGCGGCAGCACGGTGTTCAGCTGATCGTAAGTGATGTAGCCCTTCTCGCGCGCCTCACCGATCATCTTCTTGACCGCAGCCTGGCTCATATCAAGCGAATGGCCCGATTCCTGATCGTCTGATTTTGCGTCTTCGTTGGTGTCTTTCGCGGCCATGCGGTGCTCCTCAGAGGTCTCAGTGATTCGCTCGCCCGAATCACTTGGGAATCATCTAGCGTTTTTGGGTGATTCGGCCACCCATTTACCTTCTTTTTCTGCGGGTTTCCCGTTCAAATTTGGTTAACCGTCCGGTTTGTGGTGCTTATTTGCATCCCCATACTCCCTTTCACAACTGATTCGGCCCGACATGAACCACAGCGTCATCTCTTGCGCGGTTTTTCAATTTTTATCTGCCCCAACAGATCATCCAGCCGCCGTCTTTCATCGCGGCTCAACACAGCGCCATTGTCGGCAACATCATATTCAGCCCGGTCTTCCTGACCACTGCGCCGCGCCATGTCTGCCGCCTTGGCGGCTTCGGACAAGCGCCAGGTCAGGCCTTCATCCGCCACGCCACCCAAATCTTCAACGGCCTCGGCAATTTCCGCGTCCAAACCTTGGGCGCTCTGTAATTTGGCAAGTTCTTCAGCCACCGTCATCCGCGTCTTGTCCAGATCTCCCGGCGTGCGGATACAGGGTACGATGGCGACATGGCGCTGCGACAGCAGGTTTTCAAGAGCCCCTTCCCCCAGTGACTGGGAAATTTGTTCCCGCAGGCCGTCCGCACTCATTCCCATGTTGCACAGCAACACATGTCGCAATTCCCTGTGAAACGGGTCATTGCAGCGCATCTGTTCGATGCCCCCTTCAAACTCCTCGATCACCTCCGGGCAACTTGCCAGAACGGCGAGGATCACCGCTTCACGCAGATGATCCGTGCTGGCCGGGTCTTCCGCAGCCGCTAACAGGGATGATTTCGTTGTGGCCCGCGCGGCGGCGGGCGGTTTTTGCCAGCCTCCGCGTCCCTTTGCGGTATTCCTCGGCCCGGGTTGCGGACGGAAAAGCTGCCAGCGCAGGTCCTTGATCTCCTGCCCGTAATGGCTGCGAATGGACGGGTCCTTGATCGTCATGATCTTGCTGCGCAGGGCCTTGTCAAGGGCCGCCTTGCGTTCCGGGCTGTCAAACACACGACCCTCGGTTTCGCGCTGCCAGAGCAACCGAACCATCGGCATGGCGTCATCAAGCAGCTTTTGCAAAGCGGGTGCGCCCTGCTCGCGCAGCAGATCGTCGGGATCCTTGCCCGCCGGCATGATGGCAAACCGCAGGGACTGACCGGCCTCCAGCAACGGCAGCGCCAGATCAATCAGACGCATGGCCGCGCGCAGACCCGCCGTGTCGCCATCCAGCGCAATGATCGGTTCGGGGGCAATCCGCCAGAGCATCTGCAACTGGCTTTCAGTGATTGCGGTACCCAGAGGGGCCACACTGGCCTCGAACCCGGCGGAGGCAAGTGCTATCACATCCATGTAGCCTTCTGCCACGATCAGTGACTGACCTTTACCCGCCGCCGTGCGTGCCGGGCCCTGATTGTAAAGGCTGCGCCCCTTGTCGAAGAGTTCGGTTTCCGGCGAATTCAGATATTTGGCGTTGTCATTGGGATCCATGGCGCGACCGCCGAAAGCGATGGCGCGACCGCGCGCGTCCCGGATTGGATAGATGATCCGTCCCCGGAAGGTATCATAGGGCTTACCGCCCTTGGTCGACGGTTTCGCAAGACCTGCATCCAGTATCAGCTGATCCTCGACGTTCTTGGCTTTCAGGTAATCCCAAAGCCCTTGCCATTGATCCGGCGCATAGCCGATTTCCCAGCGTTCAAGGGCAGCACCCTCCAGCCCGCGACGTTCCAGATAGGCCCGCGCTTCAGCGGCGGCACCGGTATTCAGTTGCAGCCGGAAGAACTTGACCGCTTGCTCCATGATCTCGACAAGCTGGCTGCGTTTGTCGGCTTTCTGCTGGGCTTGGGGGTCGCGTTCCGGCATCGGCATCCCGGCCTCGCGCGCAAGAATTTCGACGGCCTCCATGAAGCCCACATTCTCGGTTTCACGCACAAATGAGATGGCGTCGCCCTTGGCGTGACACCCAAAGCAATAATAAAAACCCTTGCGATCATCCACGTGGAAACTGGCCGATTTTTCCTGATGGAATGGGCATGGTGCCCACATATCGCCCTTGCCCTGATTGGATTTGCGCGCGTCCCAGATGACCTTGCGCCCAACCACCTGAGACAGGCTGGAACGGGTGCGCAACTCATCAAGAAATCCGGGTGGAAGGCTCATGATCTATATATCGGCGCGCACCCGATGAGAGTCCAGACGCCGCAGTGAAATTCAATCTCCAGATCACCGGGTCATGCCACCCAAGCAAGGCGCAACGCGCAGCTATGTGCTGCGGATCAATTGCCCTGCAAAGAGGATAGATCCGCCCCCATGCACTGCTCGAAGGTCGCGCTGCGCCAATCGGTATTGCGCAATTCCTTGCGTTTCAACCCGTACATGTGGGGCGCAAGCACCGGGATCATGCCGTTGTAATTGGCAGGCCAGGTAGCGTTTTCCGCGAGCGCCTGGGGCAGTTTGCGCTCGCTCACACGGTCAAGGCGAGCCTGGGCAATGGCGGCGACAATATCTGCCTGATGGCCGCAGAGCACTTCTTTGTCGTCCTGTGCAAGAACCGGGGAGGCAGTAAGCAAAAAGACAAAGGCCGACACGTAACGCAACATTTTTCATTCTCCGATCAGGTAACCCTTGCAACACATTAGCGGCGGGCGGCAGTGGCTTCCATAGCTTCTTTGATGTCGTGCACCAAAGTGATCGCCATCGACCGGAAGACCATGATCAGAAAGCTGTCGCTGCCCACCCGGGTGATCGAGCCGTTCATGTGCCTGATTTGCGTCCTGACCGTATGACCGCGCTTGAATTCGGCAGCGCGCAAGTCAACGGGCACAAGACGCGCCAGGATATCTTCGGCAGGGGGTCCGTCGAGGGTTACACAAGCCCAGGCATCGGATTGATCGGTAAGCGCTGCGGTTTTGGCAAGATCGGCATTCGGAGGCGGTCCGACCAGCAATGCCATATCTTTGCCGAACCAGATGGCCCGCGCGACTGCTTTTCCAGTGGCACGGTTCACAGCGGGCAGCGCCATACCATGGGCGGCACGCAGCGCTTGTGATGTCGCCGTTGTCTGCCCGCGAAACGGTGCGATGGAGGTCAAATGGCCGACATCGGCTTCGCTCAGCGTCGCCGCGCCTACAGATAGCGGCAACAGATCACCGAAGGCGCTTTTTGCAATCAGCTCACCCACGTGTTCGGCCTCCCTCAGGATCAAAAAAGACCGGATCGCAAATCTCGACCTCTGTTTCGAGATCGCGCAGATGGTCCACGACACGCATGACCTCACCATAGCGCTCCGGGCCTCTTTTGACGAAGCCCAGCCCGATGAAATGGCCCAGCGTTGGCGAAAACGCCACCGAAGTGACATAGCCCTGATCGTTGACCCGTATCGCAGAGGCATCCTTTTCGAACACATGCGCCCCTGCCGTCAGTTCCTTGACCGCGCCCACCGGTTTCATGCCAACAAACCGTTCGCGACCGGGATCGACCAGCCCGTCGCGGGCCGCCATCGTCTGACCGATGCAATCCTTCTTGGTGCTGATCATCCGGGCAAAACCGATATCGAAGCCTGTGGTGCGCCCGTGGATTTCGGCATGGGTAATATGGCCCTTTTCGATCCGCAGCACATTCAGCGCTTCCATTCCATAGGCCCCGCCGCTCAGGCTTTCGGCCCGTTTGACCAGCAATTCAAACAAGCTCTCCCCGTATCGGGCGGGAACGGCAATCTCATAGGCATGTTCACCCGAAAACGAAATGCGGAAAAGCCGACCTGCCACACCCGCGACCGTTACGTCGCCACAGGCCATGAAGGGCCAGGTGTCATTGTCGATGGGGGTGTCGAGGATTTCATTCAGCAATTCCCGGGACCGAGGCCCGGCAGCAGCGAATTGCGCCCATTGCTCGGTAACGGACGTGAAACGCACATCGAGATCAGGCCGCAACACCTGATGTACGAACTCCAGATGTCGCATCACATTGCCTGCAGCGGCGGTTGTTGTGGTCATGACAAAGTGCTGATCCGTCAGACGTGCCGTGGTGCCATCATCCATCACATGACCGTCTTCGCGCAGCATCAGCCCATATCGGACACGTCCCGTTTTCAGCGTGGAAAAGGTGTTGGCGTAGACGAAATCGAGAAAAGCACCGGCGTCCGGGCCCTGAATGTCGATTTTTCCCAGCGTGGAGACATCGCAGACGCCGACGGTCTCGCGCACATAGGCCACTTCCCTGTCGCAGGACTGGCGCCATGTGGTTTCGCCGGCCTTTGGAAAATAGCTCGGACGATACCACAGACCTGCCTCGATCATGGGGGCTCCCATCGCGATGCTGACCTGATGTGAGGTGGTGAAACGTTGCGGTGCAAACCCGTCTCCCTGACCCCCTGCGCCCATCGCGGCGATAGCAACCGGTGCGTAGGGAGGGCGGAACGTCGTGGTGCCCGTTTCCGGAATGCCGCGCCCGGTTGCGTCGGCCAGCACCGCCAGGGCCGCGACGTTGGAATTCTTGCCCTGATCCGTTGCCATGCCTTGGGTGGTGTAGCGTTTCATGTGCTCCACCGAGCGGAAGTTTTCGGTTGCCGCCTGTTTGATGTCCTTGACCGTCACGTCGTTCTGAAAATCCAGCCAGGCCCTCCCCTTGCCGGGCACGGCCCAAAGCGGCGTGATGCCAAAACCGTCATCGGCATCACTGGCTACGGGCAGATCGACACGGGGGGCTTTCAGTTTCAGCTCTTTCAGGACCGTCCTGGCAGCATCAGACCCCGCTGCAAAACACTCTGATGTCCCAAAGGTGCCGTTGCAGGCCCCGGCGGCCTTCAGGCCAGGAATGCTATCTGGCGTCGGCACAAAACTGGCAATGTCCTCGCGCCAGGTGGGCCTGCCATTCATGTGACAAGTCAGGTGGACGGTCGGGTTCCAACCGCCCGACATGGCCAGACAATCAGCGTCGATCCTGAAGGTGCCTCTTGGCCCTTGAACCGTGACCCCTTGGAGCCCGCGTCGACCCGCACTGCCCGTCAGCACGGCCCCGGCATAAACCGGGAAATCCGCACCCGGGATCTGCGCATCCGGTCTGCTGTCGATGAGGCCCGCAACTTCCACGCCCGCTTCGACCAGATCGAGGGCTGTGCGATGCGCATCATCATTGTTGCCAAAAACGGCCACAGATTGCCCGGGGCTCACGCCGTATCGGTTGAGATAGGTGCGCACGGCTCCGGCAGTCATGATCCCGGGGCGGTCATTGTTTGCAAAAGCAATGGGTCGTTCCAGTGCCCCCGCCGCGAGGATCGCGTGCTTGGCGGCGATCCGCCAGAACGTTTCCAATGGCGCGCCACGACCCGGCGATGCACGATGCCCGGTCACTCTTTCCAAAGCTGCATATGTGCCTTGGTCATAGGCGCCGGTCACGGTTGTGCGGGTCATCAGGCGCACATTTTCCAGACCCCGCAATTCGGCCACGGCGGCAGCAGCCCAATCGCTGCCATTCTCGCCGTCGATGACATAGGTTTCCGCGTTCAGGCGCCCCCCCAAAAGCGCATCTTCGTCTGCAAGGATCACATCGGCCCCCGCGCGGCCGGCAACGAGTGCCGCCATTAGCCCGGTTGGCCCGCCCCCGATGATCAGCAGATCACAGAACGCATATGCCTTTTCGTAGGTGTCCTCATTGCTCCGCCCGCTAAGCCCCCCAAGGCCCGCGGCGCGCCGAATGATCGGCTCATAGAGCTTCTCCCAAAACGCGGGCGGCCACATGAACGTCTTGTAGTAGAACCCTGCCCCCAAAAACGGCCAGGCCAGATCGTTGATGGCCATGACATCCCAGTGCAGGGAGGGCCAGGCATTCTGGGACCGGACTTCAAGCCCGTTGAAAATCTCCTGCATCGTCGCCCGTACGTTGGGCTCCTGCGCAGCACCGCGGCCAACCGTCACCAGCGCGTTGGGTTCCTCGCTGCCCGCTGTCAGTACGCCGCGTGGCCGGTGATATTTGAAGGATCGCCCCATCAGACGTTGACCATTCGCCAGCAGCGCAGATGCAACCGTATCACCCGAATACCCGCCGTAACCGATGGTGTCGAACTCGAAGCGCACGGGTTTCGAGCGGTCAATCAGGCCTTTGCCATCAACCCTCATCTGGCCGCCCTCGCTTCGGTTTCGGCAAGCGTTACCGAGAGCACCTCATGGGTTACGGTGTTGCGGGTGACGACAATCCAGGCACCACACCCCCCCTCGTGGTGCCACAAATCACGCGTCTGCCCAGCGGGGTTATCACGCAGATGAACATAGTCGTCCCAGGCATCAGCGCCTGCGTCGGGCGCCGGACGTGTCATCGCCACAGCATCGCCCTGATAATAGAATTCACGACGATCCCGCGCACCGCACAAAGGACAAGTCAGCTGCATCGCGCAGCCCCTTTTCGCCAGTTTTTAAAAGCAGTTCCGCAGATGGCTTTCATCCCCTGTTCCCCCTCAGTGCAGATTGTGCTGAGAGCCGGTACCCTCTTCATCAATAATGCCGCGCCCGGTTCGGAAACGGTCCAGTTGAAAGCCTGTTGCTGTCTCATGATGTTGATCGGTGGCCATCAGATGCGCCAGCGCAAACCCGGAGGCTGGGACCGCCTTGAAACCGCCGTAGCACCAACCACAATCCAGATACAAACCCGCCGTATCGGTCTTGTCGATGATCGGAGAGCCATCCGGCGTCATATCCATGATGCCGCCCCAGCTGCGCAGCACTTTGGCCTTGCCGATCATCGGCATCAAGGTCATCCCCGCTTCCATCACATGTTCGGCCATCGGCAGGTTGCCGCGCTGCGCATAGGAGGCGTAGAAATCCAGATCGCCACCGAATACCAGCCCGCCCTTGTCGGATTGGCTGATGTAGAAATGGCCCATGCCGAAACTGACCACATGATCAATGCAGGGCTTCAATCCTTCGGACACAAAGGCCTGCAACACATGGCTTTCGATCGGCAGACGCATCCCCGCCATCGCGGCCACCTGCCCTGACCGGCCAGCGGTTACAATTGCAACCTTCCGGGCCTTGATGGCCCCGCGCGTCGTCTGCACGCCTCTGACCGCGCCGTTTTCGATATCGATCCCTGTCACTTCGCAGTTCTGCAACAGGTGAACGCCGCGCTGATCGGCCCCGCGGGCATATCCCCAGGCCACAGCATCATGGCGCGCAGACCCGCCACGTGGATGCAACAGGCCGCCATAGATTGGAAAACGCGTGTTGTCGAAATCAAGATAGGGCAGATATTTCCTGACGCCGTCACGATCGAGCAGGATCGCGTCATCCCCCTGATTGATCATCGCATTACCGCGGCGCACGAAAGCATCGCGCTGACCATCGGAATGAAAAAGGTTGATGATGCCACGCTGCGAGAACATCACGTTGTAGTTGAGTTCCTGCTCCAGTCCCTCCCAGAGCTTCATCGAATGGCTGTAGAATTCCGAATTTCCCGGCAGAAAATAGTTCGCACGCACAATCGTGGTGTTCCTGCCGATATTACCACTGCCGATGTAGCCTTTTTCCAGCACGGCGATATTGGTTAGCCCGTGTTTCTCTGCCAGATAATAGGCCGTTGAAAGCCCATGGCCGCCACCGCCAATAATCAGCGCATCATATTCTGCTTTTGGTGTCGGATCGCGCCAGTGCGGGGTCCAGCCCTTGTTGCCTGTCAGCCCTTCCCTGAGAACCCGTAGGCCTGAGAATTTCACCGCAGATTCTCCCTGTTGTTCGGACAAAACCTAACAACACTGCCCCTGCACCGCTACAATTGAATACGACCAAAAGTGTCGCTCCGGGACCGCACTCTTCGCGCCGGCCTTACTCCTTATAGGCAGCCTCGCGGTCCGCCAGCGAAATAACCTGCGGCGCAACAACCGGTTGGCCCGCCTTGTCAAAGAACGGGTTCTGCCGCGCGGTGCCAGCCAGGTAAGCTGCCAATGATCGTTTGATCAGACCGCCCAACATGCGCGCCAACCCTTTGTCTTTTCGAGGCGCGCCATTTTCTGGCAGCGCGTGTTTGGTAAAACCGTGGGTCACAACCGGCCCGAAGGCAGCCGTATCGTCAAAATTCGGCCGCCACATGCCTGCGAGCGGGATTTTCGAGCTGTGCACAGTATTGGCCAGTGGCGTGTTGCAGCACGCCGCATACCACCGGTTCAGCCCTTTCGGTGAAAGCCGCAAACAGGCAATCTGATCAGCGCCTTGAGAGATTTCAACGCGCGCGGGCAAGACCTGAACCAGCGGGCTGCCCCCTCCCGGTTCCAACGCGGCCAACTGCCCCATGTGGCGGGCAAAAGCCCGGCAGTCTTTGCAATAGCAAATTAGATGGCAGGCTCCAGCGGGCGTGACGTCATGCACCACACCTTTGAGGGTGCCGCAATCACAGGAAAAGGTGACATTCTCAGTCACGGCATGCCTCCAATTCTGAGTCTCGAAGAACGCCGGGCCACCAAGCCCCGGCGATCAGCATTGTACTTTGGTTTCGAACCGTCGCTTCAGAGACCTTTGGCGCGATAACTTGCCGCCACCTTGTCGATTGCGACGAGATAAGCAGCCGTCCGCAGGTCATCCACGTCATCGCGCGAATGCCAGACGTTGGCCATCGACTGATAAGCGATACGCATGGTGTCATCGAGACCGGAACGCACCAGTTCCAGTTCCCCGGCACCGCGCAGGTATTTCTCCTTGAAATCCGGGCTCAGCTCCCAATTCAGTCCCTTGTCGCGCGACAGCCGTTCCAATTCACTGACAATCAACTGGTGCCGCGATTCCTCCTGACGTCGGCCCATGCGGCCAAACCGGATGTGGCTGAGGTTCTTGACCCACTCAAAGTAGCTGACGGTCACACCGCCTGCGTTTGCGTACATGTCCGGGATCATGACCACCCCTTTTTCGCGCAGCACCTGATCCGCGCCCGCCGTGACCGGGCCATTCGCAGCCTCGATGATCAAGGGCGCTTTAATCTGATCGGCGTTGCCAAGGTTGATCACACCTTCCAGCGCGGCCGGGATCAGAATGTCGCAATCCTCTTCCAGAACCTTCGCACCATCCTTGACGTGATGCATGTCGGAGTAGCCGGAAATGCCCCCGTGTTTGGCGATCCAGTCGCGTACCCGGTCGACATCAAGACCATCGGGATTAAAGAGCGCCCCGTCACGCTCGATGATGCCGGTAATGACGCTGCCATCCTCTTCGGCAAGGAACTTCGCCGCGTGGTAGCCCACGTTACCAAGGCCCTGCACAATCACGCGCTTGCCTTCGAGATCTCCTGTCACGCCCGCCTTTTTCATGCCGTCCGCATCGCGGAAGAACGCCCGAAGCGCATATTGCACGCCACGCCCGGTGGCCTCGACCCGTCCGGCGATCCCGCCTGCGTTCAAGGGTTTGCCGGTCACGCAGGCGTTGCCGTTGATATCCGTTGTCTGCATGCGTTTGTACTGATCGGCGATCCAGGCCATTTCACGCTCGCCCGTCCCCATGTCCGGGGCCGGCACGTTCTGGCTGGGGTTGATCAGGTCGCGTTTGATCAGCTCGTAGGCAAACCGTCGGGTGATCTGCTCCAGCTCATGCTCGTCGTATTCTCTCGGATCGACGCAAAGCCCGCCCTTTGATCCACCGAATGGTGCCTCAACCAGAGCACATTTGTACGTCATCAACGCGGCCAGTGCTTCCACCTCGTCCTGATTAACGCCTAGCGAAAACCGGATGCCACCCTTGACCGGTTCCATATGCTCCGAGTGTACGGAACGGTAGCCGGTAAACGTCTGTATCTTGCCACGCAGCCGAACCCCGAACCGCACCGTGTAAGTTGCATTGCAGACCCGTATCTTTTCCTCCAGTCCCGGCGAAAGATCCATCAGGCTCACGGCCCGGTTGAACATCTGATCAACGCTTTCTCTAAAGCTCGGTTCGCTAGTGTGCTGGTTCAATGTCTTTCTCCTGTTGGCGGATCATTGTTGTTCATACGACGACAATGCCACCCTATGACGGTGAGTCGTTCTTTGCCAGTTTTTTGGGCGACTACGGAAAAACCCGATATCGCCGGGAATCGGGTTTTTCGTCGCTGACATTGAAACAGTCGACAACAAAGGGCCCCATCGTTTCTCAAAACGCCCTTAAACTGCTGAAATTAACATAAAAATTTATCTTTTTCTGGCGCGTCGGCGCGTTTCCGCCCGCTTTCTGCCACAAAACCCAAGCATACAAGAAAGTCAGTTTTCCATGCCGCAAGGCAGATTTAACGCAACGAGTTGGTAGTAACATGACACGCATTTCGCCGGAGAAACCCGAAGCTGAAGACAAGCGTCCCGCACCGTTTGAGCGTTTTGTGCGCGAAGAAGACGGGGTGATCACGATCTTCACCATCTTCATGCTGTTTATGGTTTTGATGGTCTGCGGCATCGCCGTCGACCTGATGCGCAATGAAATGGAACGTATCAAGGTTCAGAATACACTTGATCGTGCGATCCTGGCGGCGGCTGACCTGCAGCAGACACTCGATCCCAATGTCGTCGTGACCGACTATTTCGAAAAGGCGGGAATCGCTGAATACCTGGGCGACATCACTGTCACGCCGGGGGACAACCTGCCCACGAACTACTTCCGCACTGTCGAAGCGTCTGCCCGGGCCCGCACACCCTCGCCCTACATGGCGATGACGGGCGTGAACGATCTTCCCCTGTTCGTCGCCGGGACTGCCGAAGAGGTGGTGAGCAATCTGGAAATTTCACTGGTTCTGGATGTGTCGGGGTCAATGGGCCGCAACAGCCGTCTTGTAAATCTCAAGGTCGCAGCCAAGGACTTTGTCGACCAGATCGCCAACAACAGCCAGGATGGCCGCATGGCGATCTCGATCGTCCCCTACGCCACCCAGGTGTCGATACCTGACGCAATGGCGGACAGGCTGACGTTGGAAGGGACCAACCCACACTCGAACTGCCTGAACTTTGCCGCAAGTGATTTCCTGACACCGGCCATGCGCGTTCCGTCAGCTGCGGCGGGCGCGCCACCCGTGGTTGCTTACGAGCGCACCATGCACTTTGACCCATGGACCTATCGCAGTTCGCTGGACGACGGGGACGGGCGCCTGTCAACACCGCATGAGCTGGTCAGATCGCCTGTTTGCGAAGCGGACGCAAACCGCGAAATTCTGCCACTTCAAAAAGACCGTGACGTCCTGAAAAACTACATCGAGGCGCTGGATGCCGCAGGCAACACCTCAATCGACGTCGGCATGAAATGGGGTCTTGCCATGCTCGATTCCAGCATGAGCCCGATGGTCGAAGGTCTGATTTCGGACGGCACCGTTTCCGCACAATTCTCGGGACGTCCCGCCGATTACAATTCGGATGAAAACCTCAAGGTGATCGTTCTGATGACAGACGGTGAAAACACTGCCCAGTACTACATCGAAGACGGCTACCGCGAAGGTCAGACCGTATTGTGGTGGAATGCGGATGCAAGCGTCTATTCCGTTTACGACGACATCACCGAGGAGTTCTACTACTCCCGTGCCGTGGACACAGATGGCGACGCAGATGTCGATGGGGATGACGAACGCTGGGGTGTCTCACCTTACGGCTGCCTGAACCCAACCAACTCATCCGATTCCAGCGACTGGGATTGCTCGGCTGGCACCCCGGCGGGTGGCGCCTATAACATCAGTTTCCCCGATCTCTGGGCCCATACGCCGATCCTGGAAAACTTCTACACCAACTTCTACCCGTGGATGAACTACAGCACCGCTGCAAACCGTTGGTACTATAACGCCTTCGACAATGTCAGCTCGGGCACCAAAAACACCCGCACCGAAAACATATGCGATGAAGCCAAGGACGAAGGCGTGATCGTCTTCACCATCGGCTTTGAGGCCCCTGAAAACGGGCAAGCAGTGTTGAGAAACTGCGCAAGCTCCGTCAGCCACTACTTTGATGTTGATGGTCTGGAAATCGCCGATGCCTTCAATGCGATTGCGCATGAGATCACACAACTGAGGCTGACACATTGAGACACCATATTTCAAAACTCCTGCGCCGGTTTCGCCGTGACGAGGAGGGTCAGATCGCAATCGAATTCGTGATCATCGTCCCGCTGATCTTCACGGTTTTCCTGACCTCCATCGAAACCGGCATCTATTCGATGCGCCAGATGTGGCTTGAACGCGGGCTGGATATCGCGGTGCGTACCGTACGGTTAAGCACGGGCGAAGCGCCACAGCATGGTGAATTGAAAACCATGGTATGCGAACAGGCCCCCTTTCTGCCCAATTGCGAGGCGCGCCTGCAGCTGGAAATGACGCCGATCTCACCCACCGCTTTTGCGGGCCTGCCGGCACAGGCCGACTGCGTCGACACCAACGAAGAAGTGAACCCGCCCCGTACCTTTGTTCAGGGTGGCAATCATGACCTGATGATTATTCGCGCCTGTCTGGTTTTCAATCCGGTCGTGCCAACTTCCGGACTGGGGTTTGAGTGGGATCAGGCCGAAGGTCTCCCCCGGATGACTGCCATGTCCGCTTTCGTACAGGAGCCGAATGAATGATCGATTTCTACAAACGATGTCGTGCCCGCGTCGCACAGTTCACCGGCAATGAAAGCGGTGCTGTGACGATGGAATTCCTGATCATCTGCCCCTTCCTGTTTTGGGGGTACATGGCAATGCTGACCTACTACGATGCATTTCGGCAAAACACGGTGAACCAGAAAGCCGCCTTTACAATTGCAGACCTAATTTCGCGGCAGGCGACGGTCAACGGTGCCTTCCTTGACGGGGCCCACACGGTTTTCGATACGCTGGTGCGCTCGAACACCCCGACGGCTTTGCGGGTCACCAGCGTGACCTATAATGACGATGATCCCGAAGATGAGACACTGGGTACTTATTCCGTGCTCTGGTCCGAACCTCGCGGTGATTTCGGAGAACTCACAACAGACGACGTCGAAAACTGGCATGATGTGCTGCCGGTGATGTATGACGGAGCGACGGTTGTGGTTGTCGAAACCTGGGCGGGTTTTCGGCCCGCGTTCAAGATCGGCATGAGCGAACGGACCTTGCACAATTTCACCTTCACACGTCCGCGCTATTCACCGCAGGTATGTTTTGAGGACAGTTGCGACTGAAGATTGTCCAATAACCTCAAGACCGTTCTGCCAGCATGACAGCGATGATTTCAGACATATATTTGGTTTGACGTCCCGGCGTCATGCCGCCGACACCAACGCGCCGACCAAAGCGCCACCAGAGCCCCGGGCACCACTTTCGCTCGACCGGTTCCTGCAGGCGGAGCAAGAAGCCATTGGATGGCTTGAAGGCAAACGCCCCGCGATCAATCGAGACGATGTTATCGACCTCGGCGATGGTCAGCCCCCCGCTGTCGCGCAATTCTGTTTTCGTCAGTTCCAGCCGGTGAACCGTGGACCGGCGCATGGCATCCGCAATCATCAGGGACGATGCTCCAATGGCGATGAGAAATAGCTGCCAGCCAAAGCTGGGGGGCGCGACGATCGCCACGTAAATCACCAGAACGCCCAGAAACGCCAAAAGACCTATGCCAAGGAACCGCCGACCATTTGACGCGGCAACAGTTGCCAAAACCTCGGTGTCGCTTGTCTCTTGCATGTGAAACGCCTCTATCTGGTGTCACACGCCTCCTATCCTGCACCGCCACCGGCTCACAAGAGCAAAGGTGCGTGACCTGCCAGTCACGGCTTGCGCGACAGGCCGGGCATCAGATTGCGCAAGCTGCCCGGCCGATAGGATGGCATACTGGCCAATCGCAAGCGCACCGTGTCGTGCACATCAAGGGTGCGCATCGGTCCTTTGCGCCACTGCAACAGCCAGGGAGCCAGCCGATAGAGGCGACCCAGATCATCAATTTCATCGGTTTGAATGGTGGGGTCTACCGATACCATCGGAATTTCCACCCCGGGTTTGAGGGTCAGACCGAGCCTTGCCGCCCCCTCCCATATCCATGCCAGCGTGATTTCACTCAAGGCACGGGTCGTTGCCGACCCTCCGACAATGCCGTGATCGCCCACAAACCAGACCTGCTGATAGGGCCTGTTGGCACTTTCATCCCCCTGGTTGAGCCCGGGCGTGCCGGGCTTGTTTTCAAGGTTATCCCAAAGGCTCGGTTCATAGAGGACACGGCGTTCGTCCAGTGCGACCGCATGGCGGGCATTTTCCACCAGATGCGACAGGGTCGTATCATGAAATTTGTAGCGCGCGTTCCACCACTCTGCCACCTTGCCAAAAATACTGGCCGGGATGCCCAGAGCGCCAACCGTGTCCCAGACGCCCAGATAGGTGATCCGGACCAGGTAACTGTCATCTGCGCGGGCAATCACATCTGATTGGCTGGTTGCAAATCCGGGTGAGAGTTTCTGCCGCGCCTTCATGATATGGGCCGCATCGGGCCGATTGTTTACTCCGCGCCTGCGGTAGAGCCGAAAGGCGCGATACAGATTGATCCGGGTTGGGTTTTCGAGGATGCCGCATTTCCGGATCATGCCCGCCAACGACCGAGCCGTATAAGCCCCGCGCGAAAACCCGAAGATCATGATTTTGTCACCCGGCTGATAGGTCTGGCACAGCGCCAGATAAGCCGCCTTGATGTTTCGGTTCAGCCCCCAGCCGAAAAGACCCCCGCCAACCTTGCTCAGCCAACGCCCCAGGCGGCTCATCATGCCCGATCCGGTGCCAACACCCTCAAAATACATGACCTTTTGCTCAACTGTCTGCGCGCAGACATCAGACAGCCGCAAGACATGTGTTTGCCCGCCCGTGCTGGCGCTGTTCCATGTTCCGTCACAAAAAATCGCGATATATGCCATTTGCCTATCCCCTTTTGCGCCCTACACATGACAGAAGGATCATCGCAGGCGCTTAAACCTGCGCGCGCGCCCTTAACGAATGGAATGCTCCTCGGAGCAGAAAAGGACCGGCTGCCACGACACCCAAAATGACCGCTTATCTGGCATCGCTATTGGCCATTGCCTTTGCCGCATCACCCCTACTGGTGTCTGACTTCAACGGGTTTGACGCCGATCAATTTCCCATGCCTCAGGACAATCCCCCCATTCAACCGGCGGGATATGCCTTCGCCATTTGGGGCGTGATCTACCTGTGGCTCATCGTGGGCATGGCTTTTGGGGCAATAAAACGGGCAGAAGACCCCGGTTGGCACGCCATGCGCGCACCGCTGTCGATCTCGCTGGCCATTGGCACCATATGGCTCGCGGTCGCGACTCAAAGCCCGGTCTGGGCGTCGGTTCTCATCTGGGCCATGCTGATTTCGGCCTTGTTCGCACTGTTCCGTGCCCCGCGGCAAGATCAGCTATGGGCGGCCTTGCCCGTTGGGCTTTACACCGGATGGCTGAGTGCCGCCAGCTCCGTCTCGCTGGGGTTGCTGGCGGCCGGCTATGGGTGGCTGACCGAACAGCTTGCAGCGCTTATTTTCATCTTTCTGGCGCTCGTACTGGCCTCGGGTGTCCAGTCCACCCTCAAGCGCGCGCCGACCTACGGGATCGCCGCCATCTGGGCGCTGATCGCCATTGTTGTTCAGAACCTTGCGGATGAACCCACCGTGGCCGCCCTTGCGGGTGGCGGCGCCGGCGCTTTGCTGATGCCGACGTTCAAAGCCATGCGGGGCTCCTAGTCCCGTCGGCGCCCGTCGGTGTGCTTGCGTAGCTTCGAGGGGGCCGCTTTTTTGCGCCCCTTGTAGGGGTTGGCTTCGTTCTGACCCCGCATCCACAGGCGGATCGGCGTGCCGGGCATGTCGAAATCAAGGCGCAATCCATTCACCAGATAGCGGCTATAGCTTTCAGGCACCTTGTCGGGATGCGAACACATCACCACAAACCCCGGCGGTCGCGTCTTGGCCTGCGTCATGTAGCGCAGCTTGATCCGCTTGCCCTGCGGTGCAGGAGGCGGATGCGCCTCGACCATGCCGGATAGCCAGCGATTGAGATGGGATGTGGTGACGCGCCTGTTCCAGACGTCATAGGCTTTCATGATTGCCTCATGCAGCCGGTCCAACCCCCGGCCCGTCTTGGCAGACACCGTGATGAGGGGCGCGCCGCGCAGTTGCGGCAGCAGACGCTCGAAGCTCTCCTTGAGCTCTTTCAGTTTACCCTGCCGGTCTTCCTCGACATCCCACTTGTTGACCGCGATGATGACCGCGCGCCCTTCCCGCTCTGCCAGATCGGCAATGCGCAAATCCTGCTGTTCAAAGGGAATCGCCGCATCCAGAAGGACAACAACCACCTCGGCAAATTTCACCGCGCGCAGCCCGTCCCCGACGGAGAGTTTTTCCAGCTTTTCCTGCACCTTGGCTTTTTTGCGCATGCCCGCCGTATCAAAAATACGCATGGGCACACCGGACCAGTTGGTGCGCAATGAGATCGCATCCCGCGTGATCCCGGCTTCCGGGCCGGTCAGCAAACGGTCTTCGCCGAGAATTTGGTTGATGAGCGTGGATTTCCCCGCGTTCGGGCGTCCGACAACCGCCACCTGAAGGGGTTTTTTGTCGGAGGGCATGGGGATTTCCGCCTCCATGTCGCCATCATCTTCATCGAGCGTCACGTCGGTGTCGGGGGCATCTTCTGCGGCGCGCTCTGCAAACTGATCAGCCAGAGGCATCAGATGGGTGTAAAGATCATTCAACCCTTCCCCATGTTCCGCCGACAGCCGGATGGGTTCCCCCAACCCCAATGAATAAGCCTCGATCACGCCTGCATCCGCAGCCGCCCCTTCGGATTTATTCGCAGCCAGAATGACATGTGCGGAACGCTTGCGCAGGATATCAGCGAAAACCAGATCCGAGGGGGTAATGCCAACCCGTGCATCCACCATGAAAAGGCAAATGTCCGCCATATCCACGGCCCGTTCGGTCAGCCGACGCATCCGTCCCTGCAGGCTGTCGTCGGTCACCTCTTCGAGACCGGCCGTATCTATGACGGTGAAACGCAAATCAGCCAGCCGTGCAGCCCCTTCGCGCAAATCGCGGGTCACGCCGGGTTGATCATCAACCAGCGCAAGCCGCTTGCCCACCAACCGGTTGAACAATGTTGATTTGCCCACATTCGGGCGCCCCACAATGGCGAGGGTGAAAGACATGTCAAAAGGCTCCAAAAGCCGGGATAAAGGCGCGCTTTACCCTACCTTTATGTCAACGGAAAGCGTGTAATTTGCCGCCCGTGGACACAACGTAGAGCACACCGCCCGCAACCACCGGCGCGGTTGTCGCCCCTTGGGCGATGTCGACCGAGCCCAGCAACGCACCGCTCACCGGGTCAAAACTGCGTAATGCGCCATCATTTGAGGCGACATAGATGCGTCCGCCCGCCAGAATCGGTCCGTGATGCGCAATGATCTCGGCGCGACGTTTGGGTCGGTTCTTTACAAAGTTGGGCAGTTGGACACCCCAGATGCGCGCACCGCTCGACGCATCAAGCCGGACCAGTTCACCCAAATCGTTGACCACGAAGACACTGTCACCTGCCGGCATTACCGGCCCAACGGCACCCTCCGGCGCGGTCCAGATACGTCCGCCGCTTTCAAGGTTGAGCGCCACGATTCGCCCTGACTGATTGCCAACGTAAACCGAATTGCCCGAAACGACCGGGGCACCGGTGACATCGCCAACAGCGCCCAGCGACCGGCCAAACCGCTGACCAAGGGCAGAGGCATCCCACCGACGCAGCCCCCCGCGCCGGAACACCGCCTGGACCTCTCCGGAACCAAAGCCGAAGATCGTCAGCCCATCTGCAACGGCGGGCGCAGGAGAGCCCAGAACATTGTGCCCATCCGGCGAGGCCGCCAGTTGCCATTCAATGCGGCCATCTGATGCGCGCAATGCCCAACCGGTGTCGTCGCCCGAAGTCACATAGACGAGCTCGTCAAAAGCCGTAGGCGTGCTGACACCGACCCCATCAAGTCGCTGACGCCAGATTTCGGTCCCGGTCTTGGCATCCAGAGCGGCAATTGAGCCGTAGCCGAGCGAGGCAAATAATATGCCGTCCTTATAGGCCAGACCGCCCCCGGTCGCGGCTTCGGCACCATCGCGCAAAGGTTTGAGGTCCGCTTTCCAGGCAATCGCGCCGGAGGTCGAGACAGCAGCGACCTGTGAGGCCGCATCCAGCGTGTAGATCAAACCGCCGCCCACAACCGGATCCGCCGTGATGCGCTGTCTGCGACTGTCGCCCGATCCGATGCCAACGCTCCAGATTTGCTGCGGGGATGCGCTCAGAGCGGCGTGATTGACCCGGAACTGTGGCGTTCCGACCCCTTGGGTCCAGTCGGCATTGGCTTGCACGGGCGGCAGGGATATCGGGCGCGCTTCGTTTTCCGCTTCCTCCACGGCTATGGCCGCGTCTTCTTCCTGTACCACCGAGCGGATGCTTTCACGTTTGCCCGGCAGGATGACATCAGGCTCGGAGCACGCCGTGAGGAAAGTGGCGGCTGCCAGCAGGCAAAAGGTCATCCGCCCCCGCACAGATGAATTCGGAATTTGCATCATGCCTTAATCGCTCTGCCTGTCATACCGCTTGCCACCCGTCCTCTTTACCTTGCCAGCAGATCAGTTTTCCACCGTGGGCAAATTTTCCAGATCGGGCGTGCCTCCCAAGGCTACAATCACCTGTAAGGCCCGCTGTTGCAAGTCCGAGGTCACGCCAGCGTCTTGCAGGATGCCCTGATAGCGCTCAAGGGCCGCGTCGGTTTTGCCTTCGGACACATCAATCAGCGCGATTTGCTCTGTCGCCAGCAGCCGCAGGGGAGAGCCTGCATTTGAGAGCGCCTCGAACTGCTGTCGGCGCGTATTCGCATCCAGTGTTCCGGCCTGCAACGTCAGCGCTTTGAAGCTTGCGATCTGGCGATAGATTTGTGGAACCTCGCCATCCACGGCGATGGCATTCAACTGCGCCACCGCAGTCGCGGCATCTTCGGCCTGCTCCGCTTCCGAAGCGGTCAACATGGCGACAATCGCCTTTGCCGCTGCATTTTGCGGGGCCAATTGTTCCAGCTCCTGTGCGCGCTCAGCCGATGTTCCTTGCGCCAATGCCGCCAGCATACCGTCGCCCAAAGCTTCGGCCTCTGCACGGATGGAGGCTTTGCGGTATTCGTTCCAGGCAGCGCCGCCGACAATCAGGACAACCAAAAGAATCCCAATCCACCCATATCGCTTGAGCATGACAAACAAACGGTCGCGGCGGACCTCTTCGTTGACCTCATCGATAAAACTGTCTGTGTCGCTCATACGCACCCGCCGGATTGAATTCCCGCCCCTCTTAGCGCGGGTCGCGGGGCAAGCCAAGACCTCGCTTTGGGCGCGGTAGGACGGACCCGTTGACGGGCGATTGCACATAGCCTCAGAAAATTCTAATCTGAACTGGTCAGTTCAGTGTATTTATCGTATGGGTTCGGTGCCACACCGCGGGGTAAATGCCTTCGGGCGGGGCTCGGAAAGTTCAGTGTGAGGCAATCGATATGCGTTTTTTCTCCATCCTTGCTGCCGTTCTGGTTTCAGCAGTCTTGGCGCTGTTCATTCTGGACCGGCCACGGCTTTACGCCCTGATTGGTAAGGAATATTCGGAAACCACCGAAGAGATGACGGCGGCTGACACGGCAGGAACCGAGCAGGCGAGTGCGTCATTGGTAAAGGTCGTGGTGCAGAAATCGGTGGCGCGTCAAATCGACACTGCGGTTTCCCTGCGCGGGGAGACCAAAGCGGCGCGCGAAGTCAACGTACGGGCCGAAACATCCGCAGTGGTTGTTTCCGAACCGTTGCGCAAAGGCGCACGTGTAGAGACGGGTCAGGCGCTCTGCCGCCTTGACGAAAGCACACGTGGCACGGCGCTTGCACAGGCGCAGGCGCAGTTGGACGAAGCGCGCGCGCGCGTACCCGAATCCGCAGCGCGGCTGGATCAGGCCCTTGCGCAGCTGGAAGAGGCCCGGATCAACCAGAACGCCTCCGCAAAACTGAGCCAGGGTGGGTTCGCCTCCACAACCCGTCTGGCCAACTCGGATGCCGCAGTGGCCACGGCCGAAGCCGCCGTGGAGAGTGCGCGGGCCGGTTTGCAGGCCACACAATCCGGCATCCAGAGCGCACAAGCCAATGTCGCAACAGCGCAAAAAGAGATTGAGCGGCTGGTGATCAAAGCGCCTTTCTCGGGGCTTCTGGAGAGCGATACGGCGGAATTGGGCACGTTGCTGCAACCCGGTGATCTCTGCGCGACCATTATCCAGCTCGACCCGATCAAGCTGGTGGCCTTCGTTCCGGAAACCGAGGTGGCGCGCGTCACCGAAGGGGCGCTGGCTTCCGCGCGGCTGGTGTCGGGCAGCGGTGCGATCAATGCCAGCGTGACCGAAAGCCGGGGCCAGGAAGTGCGCGGTCAGGTCACTTTCCTCTCCCGCTCGGCGGATGAGACCACCCGGACCTTCCGCGTGGAAATTGATATTTCCAATTCAGACAACACGATCCGGGACGGCCAGACGGCGGAAATCCTGATCTCTGCAGAAGGTGCGACCGCGCATCTGCTGCCTCAATCGGCACTGACGCTGAATGACGAAGGCACCCTGGGCGTGCGGACCATCGATGCCAATGCCATCGTCGCGTTTCACCCGGTGACCCTGATGCGCGACACGCTTGAAGGCATTTGGGTGACAGGGCTGGCGGATAAGGCGGATGTCATCGTTCTGGGACAGGAATATGTCGTGGCCGGGGTGCAGGTCGCGCCGACATATAAGGAGCTCAGTCAATGACCGGCATCGTCGATTGGGCCGCAAGC
The DNA here is from genome assembly GCF_049830555.1 of Roseobacter sp. EG26. Taxonomy (NCBI): domain Bacteria; kingdom Pseudomonadati; phylum Pseudomonadota; class Alphaproteobacteria; order Rhodobacterales; family Roseobacteraceae; genus Roseobacter; species Roseobacter sp. EG26. The sequence continues at coordinate 275,230 of NZ_JBNBLH010000001.1, read as the reverse complement.
CGCGCGCGGATGGTCCTTGCCTTCATACTGCTGTCGCTGGTGGTTGGCGGATACGCCTACACGACCCTGCCCAAGGAGGGTGAACCGGACATCGAAATCCCCGCACTTTTCGTGTCGGTCCCCTTCCCCGGCATTTCGGCCGCAGATAGCGAAACCCTGCTGGTCAAGCCGATGGAAACCGAACTGGCCGACCTTGACGGGTTGAAAACCATGACCGGCACCGCTGCGGAAAACTATGCGGGTGTCGCGTTGGAATTCGAGTTTGGCTGGGACAAGACGAAAATCTTGGCCGACGTGCGCGATGCCATGGGCAAGGCTGAGGCTGATTTCCCGCAAGGTGCGGAACAGTATTCGATCACGGAAATCAACTTCTCTGAGTTCCCCATCATCATCGTGAACCTGACAGGTCCGGTGCCCGAACGCACCATGATCCGGGTGGCAAAGGATTTGCAGGATGATCTGGAGGCTGTTGACGCCATCCTGGAAGCCGGGATCGCAGGTAGCCGGGATGAGATGCTCGAAGTGCTGATCGATCCGCTGAGGCTGGAGGCCTATAATGTCACCGCCAGCGATCTGATCAACACGGTCCGCAATAACAATCAGCTGATCGCTGCCGGCGAGGTCGATACCGCGCAAGGCACTTTCGCGGTAAAAATCCCCTCGTCTTTTGATGATGCCCGCGATGTATACAACCTGCCGGTCAAAACCAATGGCGACCGCGTAGTGACCCTCGGTGATCTTGCGCAGATCAACCCGACCTTCGAGGACCGTGCTGGCACCGCGCGTTTCAACGGGGAAAAATCGCTGGCCCTTCAGGTGGTCAAGCGCAAGGGCTTCAACCTCATCGACACCGCCGAGATCGTGAAGAACATGGTCGATGAGAAACGCGCCGACTGGCCGGAAGGGTTACGTGCTGCCGTCGAAATGGGCACGTCCAACGACCAGTCGCGGATCGTGAATGCGATGGTGCAGCAGCTTCTGGGCTCGGTGTTCACGGCCGTGGCCCTGGTGATGATCGTCGTCCTCGCAGCCCTGGGCATCCGCGCGGCGCTGCTGGTGGGCTTTGCCATCCCCACATCCTTTTTGCTCTGCTTCGCTTTCCTCGCCATGATGGGGATTTCCATTTCGAACATCGTGATGTTCGGGCTGATCCTCGCGGTGGGCATGCTGGTGGATGGGGCCATCGTGGTGGTGGAATACGCAGACAAGCGCCAGCAGGAAGGCGTCGGCCCGATGCAGGCCTATGTGGATGCGGCCAAACGCATGTTCTGGCCCATCATCTCCTCCACCGCGACGACGCTTTGTGCGTTTCTACCCATGCTTTTCTGGCCGGGTGTGCCGGGCGAATTCATGGGCATGCTGCCGGTCACGTTGATTTTTGTTCTCTCCGCGTCTCTCGTTGTCGCCCTGATCTACCTGCCTGTTATGGGCGGGGTCACGGGCCGTCTGGAGCGTTGGATGTCCGACTATATGACGGCAATTGCGGCGCTGCGCTGGTACCTGCACCTAGCGCTCTTTCCGATTGCCGCGATCATGATGGCCACCTCCGGCCTCATGGGGCCGATCTTTGACCTGATTGGCGCCCGTTTTGCGGTAATGAACAGCCTGCAAATCCTGTCATCGGTCATCCCGACGCTCCTGGTTGTTTTCCTGCTGATCCTCGCCGCGGCGGCCTGTCTCTTTGTTGCGCTGGGGGGATTCCTGCTGCTGCTGGTATCAATGTTTGCCGTGCTGACCCGTATGGGCCACTATGGGCGCAAGATCGCCAGCCGCTTGTTCCGCGCCGAGCCAACCGGGATCAACGCAGGCTATCAGCGCTCTTTCTTCGGATACTTCATTCAGGGCATTGCCGGCAATCCGGTTATGCCCCTGGTCATGGCAGGCATCGTTTTCGTCTTTGTCGGCTCCGTCCTGATGTTCTTTACGAACAACAACAACGGCGTGGAGTTCTTCGTGGAATCCGAACCCGAGCAGGGGATCGTCTATGTTCTCGCCCGCGGAAACCTTTCTCTGGAAGAGAAAGACAGCCTTGTGCGCAAGGCCGAAGACATCGTGCTGGCGCATCCGGGCATCAGCAATGCGTTCTCCTTCGCCGGAGAGGGCGGATTGAACACCGATACCTCTGGCGGCGCGCGCCCCAAGGACCTGATCGGACAGGTGCAGTTTGAAACGATCCCCTGGGAGGAGCGCGCCGGTCGCCCCGATCTGGATGGCAACATCGTCATCGCCGAACTGACGGAGCAGCTCTCAACGCTGCCGGGCATCAAGACCGAGGTGCTGGAAGTGGCCGATGGTCCCGCCTCGGGCAAACCTGTGCATCTGCGCCTGAAGGCAGATGACTTTGGAACGCTGATCGAAGCCGCAGCAATCGCGCGAACCCAGTTTGAACGCACCCCCGGGCTGACCCTGATCGAAGACACCCGCCCCCTGCCCGGTATCGATTGGCAAATCGACGTCGATGTGGAAAAGGCCGGGCGCTATGGCGCGGATGTGGCCACTGTGGGCGCCATGGTGCAACTCGTCACACGCGGCCTGATGCTGGACACCATGCGAGTGGACAGCTCGGATGAGGAAATCGAAATCCGCGTGCGTTTGCCGGAAGAGGACCGGGTGTTGTCCACTCTGGACACGCTCAAGGTCCGCACCGCAGATGGCCTCGTGCCGCTGGCGAATTTCATTACCCGCACGCCGGTGCCGAAACTGGCGGAGATCAACCGCATCGACCAGAAACGCTATTTCGACGTCAAGGCAGATGTCGCGCCCGGCATGATGAAGATCGTGGAAACGCGCCGGATCAACGGTGTGGAGGTGGATGAAACACTGGCCGTGCTACGCCCGGCAGGCGCCGACGCCGATCTCACAGCGCCCGACCAGACCGCCTATAAGATCACCGACCGGATCGCCCCTGCGGACCGCGATCTGCAAACGGGTGTCAGCGCAGGTGATCTGCGGCTCGTGCCAATCAACCCCAACGAACGTATCGGAGTTCTGACCGAATGGCTGGAAACCCGCCCGTTGCCCGACCGCGTGGCACATGAATGGACCGGTGATCAGGAAGACCAGGAAGAAAGCGGTGCTTTCCTGCAATCGGCCTTTAGCGCAGCGCTGGGACTGATGTTCATCATCCTGCTGGCCCAGTTCAACAGCTTTTACAACGCGGTACTGGTGCTGCTGGCGGTGGTGCTGTCCACTACCGGCGTGTTGATCGGCATGCTGGTGATGGACCAGACCTTTTCCATCATCATGACCGGAACCGGGATCGTGGCGCTTGCGGGCATTGTGGTGAACAACAACATCATCCTGATCGACACCTATCAGGAATACAGCCAGTACATGCCCCGCATCGAGGCGATCATTCGCACTGCACAGGCGCGTATTCGCCCGGTGCTGCTGACCACAATCACCACGATGGCCGGGCTCGCCCCGATGATGTTCGGGCTCAGCCTGAACTTTGCCGAAGGCGGCTATACCATCGGCAGCCCGACGGCTTTGTGGTGGAAACAACTGGCCACGGCGGTGGTCTGGGGGTTGGGCATTGCCACGGTGCTCACCCTGATTGTCACCCCGTCAATGCTGGCGATCCGCATCTGGGCCACAACTTACGTGCGCTGGATTGCCCGGCTGCTGGCGAAAATGTCCATGGGCACCGCCTCGCGGGCCGCAAAGGACTGGGCGCTGCAAAAGGATGCGGCCCGGTTGGGTGCGGGTGAGATCATCTGGGAGGAGGCCTCCCCGGGCGATCCCTCTGCTTCGACGCAAAGCGGTAGACTGAAAGCCGCCGAGTAACACAAGGACACAGCGTTGTGATCTGACGTGGCGTGCCAATTTGATATTGATGTCCCTACATTCCAGGACAGGAGCGCAGAATGATACGGTCCCTTACCACCGGCCTTGCGATGAGCATCGCCCTTTTGACAACATCAGCACTGGCAGACGACATGATCAAGATCACCAGCCCGCACTCTGTTTCAGAGACAATTGACCGGTTGGAGCAAGCCGTAACCGGTGCCGGTGCCACTGTTTTTGCCCGCATTGATCATGCGGCAGGTGCCGCCAAAATTGACGCCGAATTGCGCCCGACACAGGTTCTGATTTTCGGCAATCCAAAGATCGGCACCCCCGCCATGCAGGCGGCTCAGACGGCCGGTCTTGATCTGCCGCTGCGGGTTTTGGCTTATGAGAACGAGGCCGGAGAGACCGTCGTCGCCTATCACGCCCCCGCCGCGATGGCCGATGCCCATGGGATCGACACAACAGCGCCCTTCATCCAGAAGATGGCAGGCGCCTTGAACAAGCTGACAGCCAAGGCAAGCGCCGCGGAATAGATCAGGTTTTCTCCGAATTCACCGATGGGCGACGTAACGGTCGCCCATTTTTTGTGGCCCCGCCACAGGTGTCACCGCCCCATGGCCCTTTGCCTGATCCAGACGTACTGAAAACAGGTCGCAAACATCTGGAACGACGGCACATTTTGGTCCGCGCGAGGTCGCGACTAGTTTCAGACCGCGTCGTCCGCCTGTTGACGATACCAGAGCTGCGCATAGCGCCCGTCCTTGGCCAGCAGGCTTTCGTGGGTGCCCTGCTCAACCACATTACCCGCTTCCAGCACAACGATCCGGTCGGCCTCTGCAATCGTCGACAAGCGGTGCGCGATGGTCAGCACCGTGCGCCCGCGTCCGGCCTGCATGAGCGCCTCCTTGATGTCCTGCTCGGTCTCGGAATCCAATGCGGAGGTGGCTTCGTCCAGCAACAGGATCGGCGGGTCTTTCAAAAGCGTGCGGGCGATCCCGACGCGTTGCTTTTCACCTCCCGAGAGCTTCAGACCGCGCTCGCCCACAGTTGTGTCATAGCCATCGGGCAGCCGCACAATGAAGTCGTGAATTTGCGCGGCCCTGGCTGCCGTTTCGATCTCGTCCTGCGTCGCCCCCTCACGGCCGTAGCCGATGTTGTATCGAATGGTGTCGTTGAAGAGCACGGTATCCTGCGGCACCACGCCTATGGCCGCGTGCAGACTGTCTTGGGTGACATGCCGCACGTCCTGCCCGTCAATCCGCAGCGCACCGCCGCCGACGTCATAAAACCGAAACAGCAAGCGCCCGATGGTTGATTTTCCCGAACCGGTTGAACCCACAATCGCCACCATCTCTCCGGGTTCCGCCGTGATGGACACGCCCTTCAGAATGGCGCGCTCCGCATCGTAACCAAAGCGCACGTTGTCGAGTTCAACCCGTCCCCCCTCGACCTTCAGTGCAGTGGCGTCCGGCGCGTCGGTCACCTCGGCCGGTTGTTCCAGCAAGTCGAACATCTCCCCCATATCCACCAGCGCCTGGCGGATTTCGCGATAGACAGTGCCGAGGAAATTCAGCGGAATGGTGATCTGGATCATATAGGCATTGACCATGACGAAATCGCCCACCGTCAGGGTGCCGTTCTGCACGCCGATCGCCGCCATGACCATCACTGCGACCAGCCCGCTGGTGATCAGCATGGACTGCCCGAAGTTCAGAAATGCGAGACTGTAGTTAGTCTTGATTGCCGCCGCTTCGTATTTCTCCATAGATGCGTCATAGCGCCGGGCTTCACGCGCTTCCGCGCCGAAATATTTGACCGTCTCAAAATTCAGCAGGCTGTCGATGGCTTTCTGATTGGCATCGGTATCCTGATCGTTCATTTCCCGCCGCAGCTTGACCCGCCATTCGGTCACCGCAAAGGTGAACCAGACATAAAGCCCGATGGTGACGGCCACGACCAGCAAGTACGTGATGTCGAAAACCACCGCGAGGATGATCCCCACCAGCAGCAATTCCAGCATCAGGGGCCCGATGGAAAAAAGCAAAAACCGCAACAGGAAGTCGACGCCCTTTACGCCGCGCTCGATGATCCGGCTGAGCCCGCCCGTCTTGCGGGTGATGTGATAGCGCATGCTGAGCCTGTGGATATGCTCAAAGGTCTCCAGCGCCAGCATTCGCAGCGCCCGCTGGCCGACACGCGCAAAAACCGCGTCGCGCAATTGCTGAAATCCAACCGTCATCAACCGCGCGACACCGTAAGCAATGGTCAGACCCACGGCACCCAGCGCCAGCATCGGCACGCCGTCCTGCGCCAGCGCGTCGACGGCCCCCTTGTAGAAGAAGGGTGTGGCGACCGAGATCAGTTTTGAAATCAGGAGCAAGGCCATGGCCATGACCACCCGCCGCTTCACCCATTCGGGGTCTTTGGGCCAAAGGTAGGGGGCGACTTTACGGATGGTGCGCAGGCCTGACTGCCTGTCGTGCAATCCGGTGTCTTTTGCGTCCGCGTCCCGGGCGTCATCAGGCGCGACTGAGGTATCGGCTGGCATCCAAGGTCCTGCTTGCTGTGAGACTTGCTACGTAAGGCACAGGCCCGCCCTTTGCCAGCCTCCGGGGCAAAATAAATCTCCCGCGAAATACGGAAACTGAATTGCACCACGGCCCGTCTGATCCGAAATGACCGGCCGGGTTACTCGCCCGGCAGATCGAATATCTGGCCCGGGTAGATCAGGTCCGGGTCTCGGATTGCGTCGCGGTTCGCCTCAAAGACCCGCACATAAAGCAAACCCTCGCCGTAGCGGTCACGGGCAATGGCCCAAAGTGTGTCGCCGGTCTGCACTGTCACGGCTGCAACCGGTCCGGTCTGGCCCTCGGTTGCGGCTGCGAGCACCGCAGGGGCTTCGCGTTTGAACGGTGTCTCAACCCGGCTGGTGACGTCACCTTCCGCGTTCAGCTCATCGACCCGCAATGTATAGATGCCAGCGTCGACCCCGGATATTGCCCCACGCCAGGTGCCATCTTCGGCCACGGGAAACGCCGCGACATTCTGATTGTCGAGATAGACGCGCGCCTCCACCGAGCCCGCAACCGCACGGCCGGAAAGCTGAACATCGCCGGTTTCAGAGTACCCTATCGTATCGAGTGCGATGTTGGTTTTGGGAGCCTCGGCAGGCTGCAACAATTCCACCCCTTCCGGCGTCGACTTCAGGACCGCGACGGTTTGCGAAGGCTCGGCGGGGGCGCCTGTCTCGGCGGGCCGCGTTGGCTCCGGGGTCGCAACCTGCGGTGCTACCACTTCTGCGGTGTCAGTTTCCGCCGCCGGCACGGGCGCGGTCTCGGGCTCCTGCGCAGGGGGGGCATCAGCTTCAGCCACATCAGTTTGCGGAGGCTTCAATTCGGCGTTTTGCGCAAGCGTTTCGGGGGCAGGTGCCTCCGGCTCTGCGGCGGTACCCTCGCTCGGCGTCGCAATTTCCTCCGCGCGCGCTACGTCTTCCGTGCTTGGTTCCGCAACTTCGGGTGCCTCAGCGACGGTTTCGGGTACGACCTCGGTTAACTCACGAGGCGCTTCGGCAACCTCAACATCCACGGTCGTTGGCGCTTCGGGTGAGGTCTGCGCCACCGATGGCACTGCCACGTCGGTCTCTTCAGCGACCACAGCATCGTTCGACGCGGGCGCGTCTTGTTGAGCGTCTTCCGCCTCGGCTACCACCACGGGCTTCGGCAGCGGTGCCAGAATGATCTCATCGACGGAGGCAACAGAAACATCCTGCCCGTCGGCCCGCAGAGTCAACACCTGTGCTACGTCGCTTGCCGGAATGAACCCCACTGCGGCAAAGGCTCCACGCGCATCGGCAACAGCGGTCGCCACCTCAACACCATCAACCAGAACCGAGACCTTCGCTCCCGGTGCCGCACGCCCGGCGATGACCGTCAGCCCGTCCTCTTCCAGACGCACCTCATCCACGCTGGGAACGATGGGCTCCGGCGTATCCGCCACAATCTCTTCTGCAGCCGGTTCGGCCGCTTCGGCCTCCTCGGCAAGATCGTTTTCATCGGGGACTTCGGGTTCTGATACCTCTTCGGCAGGCGCTTCTTCCTGCGGTGTCTCGGCGGCTTTCTCGGGCTCTGCTGGCGGGGTTTCGGCAACCGGCTGATCGGTTGCGTCAGAAGCAACGATGGCGGCCAGTTCCTCCGGGTTTGGCGGCCCCTGATCGCGCAATCCGAAATAGGCGCCAGCGGCGATCACCGCCGCAATCACCAATCCAGCCGTGACAAGCCCCGTACCGCCGGATTTGCTGGCAGCGTCATCTTCGCGCATAACCGTCTCTTCTTCTCGTTTAGACACCCGTCACGAGCAGACGGACAGGCGTTGAGCCTACATAACAACTGCTCTATCACCGGTCAAAACCCAGAGCGTCACATTTCCTTTAAATTCAACAGCAAGGGATAGCCATATGAGATCGAAATCTGTTTGCGTCTACTGCGGCTCCCGTCCCGGTGCCGACCCCGCCTATATGCGCGACGCCAAGGACCTCGGGCGCGCGCTGGCCGAAGAAGGCTGGCGGCTTGTCTACGGGGCGGGCGACGTGGGCCTGATGGGCGCTGTCGCCAGAGAGGCACAGTCCGCGGGCGCCGAAACCTTTGGCGTGATCCCGCAACACCTTGTCGATTGGGAGGTCGGCAAGACCGATCTGACCTCCTATGTGGTTACTGAGACCATGCATGAGCGCAAGAAGGTGATGTTCATGAACTGCGACGCCGTAGTGGTGTTGCCGGGTGGCGCGGGCTCACTCGATGAGTTCTTCGAGGCGCTGACCTGGCGCCAACTTGGCCTGCATGAAAAGCCGGTTTTCCTTGTGAATACAAATGGCTACTGGGATCCGCTTGTGACGCTCCTGACCCATGTCACAACCCAAGGATTTGCCGATGACAGCCTGCACGGCTACTACAGCACCGTGCCGGATGCCGAGGCCGCGCGTGCCGCCCTGCGCCGCGCATTGTCCTGACGCAGGGCTGAGACGGAATAGAACGCCAGTGCCGTCCAGATCAGGACAAAGGCGATCAGATGCCAGCGCCCGAAGGGTTCGGAGAAGACAAAAACCGCGCAGGCGAATTGCAATGTCGGGTTGATGTATTGCAACAGCCCGACCGTGGTCATCGCCAGCCTGCGCGCGGCAAAACTGAACATGATCAGCGGCAAGGCGGTGATCGGTCCGGCAAAAACAAGCAGCGACATCGTGGTCAGATCGCCGCCAAAAACCGCTCCGCCATTGTGATAGGTTTGCAACAGAATGACCACGGCAAAGGGAACCAGCAGGAGCACTTCGGTGGTCACGGATACCACGGGCCCAACGTCGAGTTGTTTTTTGATCATCCCGTAGAGCCCAAATGTCAGCGCCAGCGTCAGGGCAATCCAGGGTGCGGTGCCCAGACCAACCGTCAGAACCATCACCGCGACAGCCGCCAATCCGACCGCCAACCACTGCACCGCCCCCAGTTTCTCGCCGAAAATCACCCGCCCGATGACGACGGCGACCAGCGGATAAACGTAATAGCCAAGAGAGGTCTGCGTCGTGCGCCCGGTTTGCACGGACCAGATAAAAAGCGCCCAATTGGCCGCGATCATCACCGACGCGACAGCGACCAATGCAAAACTGCGGCGGGTATTCATGGCCTGCAAGACTTCGCCCAGCCGTCCTTGTGCCCCCAGAACGACACCGAAAAACACCAGCGACCAGATCATGCGGTGCGACAGAACTTCCATAGCCGGGATATGCGACAGCATCTTGTAGTACATGGGGGACAACCCCCAGACGGTACAGGCCCCGACCATCGCCGCCACGCCCTTGGCTGGCCCACTCAACATATTGGCACTCCTTCTTGCCGCCGGTTGTGATCCGAAAATCACCGCGCAACAAGCAAAAAGGCCCCGCCAGATGGCGAGGCCTTTGAATGCGGTCCATTGAGGATCAGAGGCGCGAGGCGACGTTTTCCCAGTTCACCAGATTGTTCAGGAAATTATCGAGATACGCCGGGCGCTTGTTGCGGTAGTCGATGTAGTAGGAATGCTCCCAAACATCACATCCCAGCAGCGCCGTTTGCCCAAAGCACAAGGGGTTCACGCCGTTTTCGGTCTTGGTGACCTTCAGCCCGCCATCCGCGTCCTTGACCAGCCAGGCCCAACCCGACCCGAACTGGCCCGCGCCTGCGGCCGCAAACTGCGATTTGAATTCATCCATTGAACCAAAGCTCTCGTCGATGGCTTTGGCCAGTTCACCCGGCACGCCAACCGGGCGCGGCGACATCATTTCCCAGAACTGATTATGGTTCCAAAGCTGGCTGATGTTGTTGAAAATCCCGTTCTGCGCCACGGCAGAACCGTCATAGGTGCCCTTGATGATCTCTTCGAGGGATTTACCTTCCCATTCCGTGCCTTCAATGGCCTTGTTGCCATTGGTCACATAGGCATTGTGGTGCAGGTCGTGGTGATATTCCAATGTCTCGGCCGACATGCCCTGTGCTGCAAGCGCATCATGAGCGTATGGAAGGTCAGGTAGTTCAAAAGCCATTTGGGCCCCCTTTGGTGATTCAGATGGGTATGGAGAGACATGAAGCTCACCCAATCATAAGTTCAAGTGTTAACGGGCGCAAAAAGTTCCTGAAGCGCAATTATTCGGTGCGCGGCGTGCATTTTCCCTTACCCGAAAACCGATTGGGATAGTTCTCCGGCTTGGCGTAGATGGCAAATTTGTTGGTCTTCTTGTTGATCTGCGCGGAATAGTCGAAATAGCCCACCCGCTGGTTGGCATCATCCTTGGCACCGCGGATCGTCCAGCGGACATCGAGACGTTTAGCATCGTTGCGCACGACCTTGGCGCTCATCGGTGTCTTGTTGAAATAGAGGATGACAGCATCAATGACCGTCACCTGACCATTTGGTTTGACGACAATACCGACCTTATCCGAAATCCAGTCGAGGTCCTTTCTCTTCTGCGTCACATCGCAGTCGTAAAGGATCCCCTGTGCGGCGCCAGCCTGCGCCATGAAACCCGCGAATAAGATTACAAAAAAACCACGTAACATCTTCACTCCTTACCACTTTTCCATTGCCATAGGGCATTTGCGTCGTTGAAAACCATTCTTGCGGCAGGAGCCGCCTGATGAAGTTCTATTGCCGTTATCCGGTCACTAGCCGGTACGTTTCTTGCAGGTGCCCTCTCCGGAAAACCGATCCGGATAACCGTCTGGGCGGGCATAAACCGATATCTTTCCGTTTTTCTTGATGGTCGCCTGATACTCGAAAATGGGCGCAAGTTGATTGTGAGAGTTCACAAAGCCAGCGACCGTCCAGCCAACAAACAAGCGGCGATCATTCTTCCTGACCATATCCGCCTCGATCGGGCTCGCATAGACATGGAGGATCATCCCATCGCTGATCGTGGCCTTGCCATTCTGATCCAGAACAATGGCCAGCTTTTCTGAAATATAGCCGCCGCCCCTCTTCAACTGCGTGATGTCACAGTCATAAAGCACACCGCCGGAGGCGGCCCGGGCGGCGGGTGCCAATGTCAGCAGGCCGAGGGCGGCCAGGGGTGCCATAAGGGTTTTAATGTGCATCGTTCATCCGCAGGTTTTTGACGTTCTGCCCCTCGGGTTGCGCCGAATTGTCGGAGCCGCAAGCCCGGGTCAGTTGAACGCCCCGTTATCATCAGGCGGAAAATCGCATTGACGCTAATGGGCGTCAACCCCACGATTGCTAAAGATTGACTTCGGAACCAGGCTGCGCGGCAACAGTCAGCAGGTCAAACACATATTGTGCTTGAGACCGGAAACAGATGATCTGAAAACTGTCTTCATCGCGCATCCAGAAGGCGGCAGGCACCTGCGCCATGCGGGTCCGGCGGAACATCCCCGGCTTGAATGCATCCGGCGACAGATCAACGGGGCAAAGCTTGGCGATGACCTCGCGCGCCCGGCCTCCGCCAACGCGAAAGGACGCCCGGGCGTCCGAGACATTGACCGCCAGCGCATGGGCATCGCCCAGGGTTTTCTGCATCAATTCGATATTCGCGGCCACTGTCTCATAGGGGCAGAGCACCAGCAGTTCATCCGGGCTCATCCAGCAGATACCGCGATTTTCGACGCAATTGGCCTCGCCCTGCCCGGGCATATCCACCGCCGCAACGCCGGTCGCCGCATTCTTGACAGCCGTCGTGGAGAGATCGCCGCGCAGCGTGATCATGCCCTGCAAAGGCACTTCGGTAATGGTTGCGATACCGGCGTCGGACACGGCGCCATCGAGGGCGGTCACGGGATCAGACATTCCCCTTCTCCCCTTCCTTGTCATAGAAAACCGGATCGACGATCCGTGCTTTGTAGGTTGCGCCATTGGTGCCGGGGAATTCGATCACCTCCCCCATGCGGTCGGGACCATGCAGCACCAGCCCCATGGCAATTCCTTTTTCAAGGTTGGGGGAGTAGTAACTGGACGTCACGCGCCCGATCATGTTTTTCTGACCGTTGGCGTTTTCGCCATCCCCCAACGCGTAAGCGCCATCCGGCAGCACCGACCCCGAAAGCGTCTCCAGTCCGACCAGCTTCCAACGTTCCGGATCGGCCATATGACTGCGTTCCTGCGCGCGCTTGCCCAGAAAATCCTCTTTCTTTTTGGAAATCGCCCAATGCAACCCCAGATCCTGTGGGATTACGGTGCCGTCGGTCTCGTCACCGATCATGATGAACCCTTTTTCGGCCCGCAGAATGTGCAGCGCTTCGGTGCCGTAAGGCATCACGCCGAGATCATGACCCACGACCATCAGCGCATCCCAGAAGGCTTGCCCCTGCCCTGCATCCACGGCAATCTCATAGCTCAACTCGCCTGAGAAGGAGATGCGGTAGACCCTCACCTTGAAACCACCGAGTTCGCCATCGGCCCATTCCATAAAGCCCAATGCCTCCTTGGAGACATCCATACCGCCCAGCTTTTCCAGCGCTTTGCGGGCGTTTGGGCCGACCACGGCGACCTGCGCGTATTGCTCGGTCACATTGGCCACATAGACCTGCCAATCCCACCATTCGGTCTGCAGCCATTCTTCCATATGGCCGTGAATGCGCTCAGCCCCGCCGGTGGTGGTGTGGCAGAGGAAGGTGTCCTCGTCGATCCGCGCGACCACGCCATCGTCGATGAGAAATCCGTTCTCCGAACACATCAGCCCATAGCGGCATTTGCCGGGTTTCAGCGTGCTCATCATGTTGGTGTAGAGCATGTCGAGGAACTTGCCCGCATCCGGCCCCTTGACGATCAGCTTGCCCAGGGTCGAAGCATCCAGAAGGCCGAGATTTTCGCGCGCGTTCTTGGTTTCGCGCATCACCGCGTCGTTCACGCTCTCGCCCGCGCGCTGATAGCAGTAAGGTCTGCGCCAATGGCCGACCGGTTCCCAATGCGCCCCGTTGGCGTCGTGCCAATCGTGCATCGGCGTGCGCCGCAACGGCTGGAACACCTCGCCGCGCGCTTCACCCGCAATCGCCCCCATGGAAATAGGCGTGTAAGGCGGGCGAAAGGTAGTCGTGCCGACTTGCGGGATCGTGGTATTCAGCGATCCTGCCAGTGTCGCCAGCCCGTTGATATTGCTCAGCTTGCCCTGATCAGTTGCCATCCCGAGGGTTGTGTAGCGTTTGGCATGCTCGACACTTTCAAAACCTTCCTGTGCTGCCAGTTGAACGTCAGAGACCTTGACGTCGTTCTGATAGTCCAGCCAGGCTTTGCTGCGCAGTTCGATCCCGGCCCCTTGCGGCATCAGCCAGACAGGCGACATAGGCGCTTCTTCCAGGCTTTCGGCCACCGGGCAGGCGGTTTGTTTGATCTTGTACCCTGCCGCTGATGCTGCAAGCTTGCCCGCCTGATCACCATCCCCCAATGCATCGCCCAGCAGCAGGCTGCCGTTGGCAGCACCAGCGGCGGTCACAAAGGGCTGGCCGTCCGCGCCGGTCGGCGCTTTGTCCACATCCGGACGGAAATGTGCCTGCGCCACGTCCCAGACCAATTTGCCACCACAATGCGACCAAAGGTGCACCACCGGGGACCAGCCACCCGACATGGCCACGGCGTCACAGGCAATCTCTTCCAGAACCGCCCCTGCACCCGCCTGGCTGCAAATGGCGACACCGGTCACGCGCTTGGAACCTTTCACCGACGCAATCGCATGGCCCATCATCACCCGAATACCCAAGGCCTTGGCCTGTTCCATGACCGGGCTGTCCACGGCCTGCACTCGTGCATCAATGATGACCGGCACGCTCAAACCGGCATCTTTAAGAGAAAATGCCGTCAAATAGGCATCATCGTTGTTGGTGACCACAACCGTACGATCGCCCGCAGAGACCCCGTAATTCACTACGTAATCGCGCACAGCAGAGGCCAGCAGAACCCCCGGAATATCATTTCCCGCAAACGACAGGGGCCGTTCGATGGCGCCGGTGGCCGTCACGATATGGCGCGCGCGAATGCGCCATAACCGTTGGCGTGGCCCCGGTTTTTCGGGGCAATGATCGCGCAGCTGCTCGTATCCCAACACGTAACCGTGGTCATAAACCCCCGCGCCCATCAGGCGATTGCGCATCGTCACATTGGGCATGGATTGCAGCTCGGCGACGGTTTGCTCCACAAAGTTCTCCACAGGCGCGCCATCAATTGAGCCGCCATCGACCGGTGCCCGCCCGCCCCAATGGGCGGATTGCTCGACCAAAAACACCTTGGCCCCTGTCTGAGCGGCCGCCTTTGCGGCCTGCAACCCTGCGACACCACCGCCGATCACCATCACATCGCAAAAGAAATGATAATGCTCGTAGGTATCTACATCGCGCGCCTTCGGTGCCCGCCCCAGACCCGCGGAATGACGGATGATCGGCTCATAGACATGTTTCCACAGGGGCCGCGGGTGGATGAACATCTTGTAATAAAAACCGGCGGGCAGAAAGCGGCTGAGACGGCTGTTGATTGCACCGACGTCGAATTCGAGGCTTGGCCAGTGGTTCTGGCTCTGGGCACTCAGCCCCTCGAACAACTCAGTGGTCGTGACGCGCTGGTTCGGCTCGAATTTGCCTTCTGCACCAAGGTTGACCAGACCATTGGGCTCCTCGGCACCGGATGCCACCACGCCGCGCGGGCGGTGGTACTTGAAGGACCGCCCAACTAGCATCTGGTCGTTGGCCAACAGGGCCGAGGCCAGCGTATCCCCTTCGCAACCGCGCAATTGCTTGCCATTGAAGGTGAAATTCATCGCCTTTTGCCGGTTCAGCAGACGGCCACCTTTTACCAGACGCGTGCTCATTTCAGGGTCCTCACGGAACGCCGGGGCATCATGGCCCTCGGGCAGGAAAAATTCTTGTCAACGAAAGTGGCGTGCTGCGTCACTTGAAAAGCCTCCACGACCAACCCGGGCGTTCGCCACTGATTTTCTCACAGATATCCTTGGGCGGTTCATAGGTTTGGGCCGCGTAGGTACCAAAGACCTGCAACGTGGTCGTGCAGCGGGCCGCGTGGAACCATTTGCCGCAGCCATAGGCATGACGCCAGCGTTCGAAATGAACCCCACGAGGGTTTTCGCGCATGAAGAGATAACCTTCAAAGTCATCGTCAGTGGCACCGGGGCCAAATCTCTTCAGATGCGCTTCACCACCTCCGTGGAATTCGGTTTCTTCGGCAGTCACACCGCAGACAGGACAGGTAAGGCTCAGCATGGCAAGGCTCCGGCAATCGGGGCACGGCACGCCAAAAGGGCGGACGTCAAAAGACGCCCGCCCTTGGCGGTCCGCACAATGAAGTGGGAGTTATTCGACGACAGCCGGCGCTGTTTCAGCGGGGGCTGTAGGTGCGGACTCGATGGCTGCAGGATCACCGGCAGCATCGGGGTCAGTGGGGACGGTGCCAGTGCCAAGCACTGCCAGCAGGAAGACAAATGCGCCGATAACCACCAGCGCGATGAAGATGCCTTTACCACTGACGCCGTCGTTGTGGGTCGTATAGTCAGCCATGGTTCTGTCTCCTTGTTACGGGAGGCCAGTGTGTACGGCAGGGACCGGGTCGCAATATCAGCGGAAAACCCCGGTGAATTTCGGCGCGCGCAAGCCGGTTGGCCCTGTTTTGGACGGCCAGATTGTGCCGAAAGACCACCGGAAATTGCCTGGTCGAGCCCGCGCAAGCGCGCATCTTCCGTATCGCCAAAGGCGCTGATGCGCGTTAACATCCTCAGACCCGAGAGAATAAAGGACCCGATATGAGCGACACGATGATCGCGGTGCTGGGCTTTGGCGCCATTGGCGCGGTGGCGCTTGTGATGCTGATCAGGGAAAGACGTGCCATGGCCGCCCGCAAAGCCGCGCGCGGCGGGCGCGAAGTCGACGTCAGCCAGTTGATCGCCTTTGGCAGTGCCGCCGGCGAAGGCAAAAAATCCATTGAAGACTGACATCAGTGGGCCACCCCGGCGGCCACGCTTTCGTCGATGAACCGCCCCTCGCGGAAACGCTCCATGCCAAAGGCATCCGTCAGCGGCCCGTGACCCTTGGCGATCAGCTCCGCCATGGCCCAGCCGGACCCGGGCGTCGCCTTGAACCCGCCGGTGCCCCAGCCGCAGTTGATGAACACATTCTCGACCGGTGTTTTTGACAGGATCGGCGAGCGGTCCCCGGTGATGTCTACGATCCCGCCCCATTGGCGCAGCATCTTCAGACGGCTGACCATCGGGAAGGTCTCGACCAGCGCCCGCACCGTTTCCTCGATATGGTGGAACGATCCGCGCTGGGTGTAGTTGTTGTAGCCATCGGTGCCACCACCAATCACCATCTCGCCCTTGTCGGACTGGCTCATGTAGCCGTGCACGGTGTTGGCCATGACGACAACATCCATGCAGGGTTTGATTGGCTCAGAAACCAGCGCCTGCAAGGCCACACTTTCAATCGGCAGCCGGAAGCCCGCCAGCCCCGCCACATGGCCGGAATTGCCCGCAACCACAATGCCCAGCTTGTCGCAGTCAATGGCGCCCTTGGAGGTATCGACGCCCACCACTTTGCCGCCTTCGCGGCGCACGCCCGTGACCTCGCATTGCTGGATCACATCCATGCCCATGTCTGAGCACGCGCGCGCATAACCCCAGGCCACCGCATCATGGCGCGCCGTGCCGCCGCGCGCCTGCCACAACCCACCCAGCACTGGGTAGCGTGGCCCGTCGATATTGATGATCGGCACCAGTTCTTTTACCCGCGTGGGATTGATGAACTCGGTTGTCACCCCTTGCAGCGCATTGGCATGGGCGGTGCGCTGATAGCCGCGCACTTCGTGATGGGTCTGCGCCAGCATGATCACCCCGCGCGGGCTGAACATCACGTTGTAGTTCAGATCCTGGCTCATCGTCTCGTAAAGCGACCGGGACTTCTCATAAAGCGCCGCTGACGGGTCCTGCAAATAGTTCGAGCGGATGATGGTGGTGTTGCGTCCGGTGTTGCCGCCGCCCAACCAACCCTTCTCCAGAATGGCCACGTTCTTGATGCCGAAACGCTTGCCCAGGTAATAGGCGGTCGCCAGACCGTGGCCGCCCGCACCGATGATGATCACATCGTATTTCTTTTTTGGCTCAGCCTTGCGCCATGCCCGTTCCCAGCCCGTGTGATAGCGCGCAGCTTCCCGTGCGACCGCAAAAACCGAATAGCGTTTCATGGCAAGACCACCCCAAGACAAAGAATGCGGATTCGGCCCGACATTCAGAATGACACCGTTCTGCTGCACTGGCCGAAAAAGAGGATACTGCGCGCGCCGCTTTCTAACAAGTTTGCGACACCTTTCACTATTGCAACAGCGGCCACGCGAAGGCGTGATCATTTGTCTCTTTTGCACCGGCGCAATGGTGGCTACATCTGACGTCGAAGGAGCCGTTACGCATGACACTATTCTGGATCATAGCCGGGGGGCTGGCGCTGATGGTATCGGTGGTACTGGCCGCGGGCCTGCGCGCGCCCCGCAAAGGACTGGTTGAACCGGCCGCTGCCTATGATCTGCGTGTCTATCGCGATCAACTGCGCGAAGTGGACAAGGATCTTGCGCGGGGTGTTGTCAGTGCGGCGGATGCCGAAAGGGTGCGTGCCGAAGTTTCGCGCCGTATCTTATCGGCTGATGCCGCCCTGCAAGCGGAAAACCTGTCAACGGATGCCAGCAAGGGCGCGCCAGCGCTTGTCGCGGGCGTCTTGGCTCTGATCCTGATCGGTGGCAGCGTGGCGCTCTATACGCAGCTGGGCGCACCGGGCTATGGCGATCTGGGTCTCCAGAGCCGGATTGCCCTGGCCGAAGGCGCGCGTGAAAACCGCCCCAGTCAGGAGGCTGCAGAGGCCAGCCTGCCCGCCGGGGCCACGCCACAGGCAAGCCCGGATTACGTGGCGCTTGTCGAGAAGCTCAGGGAAACCGTTGCCGAGCGTCCGGATGATCTGCAAGGCCATATTCTGCTGGCCCAGAACGAAGCCAACCTGGGCAATTTCCCGCAAGCGGCTCGCGCACAGGCCCACGTCCTGCGCATCAAGGGCGATGAGAGCACGGCAAACGATTTCGTGGATTATGCGGACATGCTGGTGCTGGCGGCAGGCGGCTATGTCTCTCCGAGAGCCGAAGAGGCCCTGCGCGCGGCCCTGACGCTCGATGCAACCAACGGCACCGCACGCTACTATCTGGGGCTGATGATGGCCCAGACCGGGCGGCCCGACACGGCGTTTCGGCTCTGGGACGCGCTTTTGCGCGAAGGCCCGGAAGAGGCCCCCTGGATTGCCCCGATCCTGTCGCAGATCGAAGACATGGCCTTTCGCGCAGGCGTGACCTATCAATTGCCGCAAATCGGCACCGGGCGCGGCCCCACTGCCGCCGATATCGAAGCCGCGCAGGACATGAGCCCCGCCGAGCGCATGGAAATGATCCAGAGCATGGTCGCGGGTCTCTCCGAGCGGCTGGCAACCGAAGGTGGCACGGTTCAGGACTGGGCGCAGCTCATCAGCGCATTGGGGGTCCTTGAACGATATGATCAGGCGCGCGCAATCTATGAAAACGCCATTGAGGTTTTTGCCGATGACACCCGCGCTCTTGATTTGTTGTTGCGTGCCGGCCAACGCGCTCAGGTTGTCGAATGATCTTTGAAGATGTCGCAGATTTCGCCGCCAGCCTGCCACCCATGCAGAGCATCGCGGGGCTTGATCTGGGCACCGTGACCATCGGGGTTGCAGTCTCAGACACCTTCCTGTCGGTCGCCACCCCGCTGGAAACGATCAAAAGGCGCAAATTCACGCTGGATGCGGCCCAACTGGCGAAAATCATTGCCGACCGCCGCATTGGCGGGATCGTGCTGGGCCTGCCGCGCAATATGGACGGCTCCGAAGGGCCGCGCTGCCAGTCCACACGCGCCTTTGCGCGCAACCTCGCGCGCGAGAACGGGATCGGGGTCCCGATCACCTTCTGGGACGAGCGCCTGTCGACCGTGGCCGCCGAACGCGCGCTGCTGGAGGCGGATACGTCGCGAAAACGTCGCGCCGAGGTTATTGATCACGTGGCCGCCGGGTATATCTTGCAGGGAACCCTGGACCGTATCCGTGTGATCCGGGCGGGTATGGAAGGGTAGCACATGACAGATGACATCTGGCGCCGCGAGGAGGTCGAAAGCCCCTGCATCAAGATCTGTGTGGTGCACCCGGAGGCCCGCATCTGCACCGGCTGTCTGCGATCCATCGACGAGATCACCCAGTGGTCACGCATGACGCCCGAAGCACGCCGCGCGGTCATGGATGAATTGCCGACCCGCACCGGCCTGATCACCAAGCGCCGGAGCGGACGCGCGGCGCGGCTGGCCCGCTAGAGGCACCCGCTCAGGCCCGCTTGCGTGCCTTGATCATGGTCGCCGCCTGTGTGTACCCGCCCGAAGCACCATCGATGAAGTGGATGTGGTCATCGGTCAAAACCGAGGGCACGATGCAGGTCATCATCGCCTGATCCTGCTCGAAAACACCATAGTCCACCACCCCGTCCGCCTGCGCCTTGTCGAGCAAGACTTTGATTTTCCTCAAGGTATCCGGGTCGCAATCCAGCGTCATCTTCAGCCCGTCATCATATTTGCGAAAGTCCGAATTGCGCGAAACGGTGCGCGCATAATGGTGACCGTTGAAGCCACCCACTGTCAGACCGCTGCGGATCAGCACCCAGGCCAGCAGCGTTTCGAGCAGTATTTTCCGCCGCGTGGCGCTGAACGATCCGTCGCCTTTGGTCGCATGTGCCTCCAGCTTGACGCCGGGCGGCGGCCAGCGGTTGCCCGGCCCGTCTGCGGGCACCGGATGCCCACCCCGCGCCAACCCTTGCGTCAACGCGATGACCTGGCCCACCACTTGCGTGAACCTCGCGCCATCCACACCGCCCACGGGCTGCATCACCAGCGACAGGATCGTTCCATTCTGCGCCGTGGTCGGCGACCAGCGGCAGGACAGGCCGGTCAGGTCAGGCACCGTGCCCGTAGGTGCCGGATCGAACCCGTAGTCCTTTGATTTCAGGGAATTTTCCGCCCAGGATACGCCGCCCCCGTTGAACATGGCATAATCCGCCGTTTCCGAGGCCTGATAGCGCGCCACCCCGATGCTCAGGCCGGCGGCCAGAATGTCACGCACCGGCACCAGCCCGGCGCGCAACCCGATCTCAAACTCATCCGCAGCCCAGCGCTGCACCGCACGCAGGGCGTCTTCAGCCACGCCCCGCTGCTCTGGCCAGATCGCAAAAGTGGCCCCGTCCCCGCCAAAAACAAAGGGAAAAGGCGCACCGCCCGCCGCGTTGATCTGCGCCGAAATCACCGCTGCCCCGACCATGTTGACCGTCTTGTAGCGCCCGTTGGCCACCTCAACCGTGGAATTGACCACGTCGGACACCCCCACCAGCCAATCCTCGGGGATGGCGGTGAAACAGGCGGGATCGCACAGGCTGTCAAAACTCGCGGTGCGCGGAAGATCAGCGTAGAATCGCGTGCTTGTGCCCATGCTTCCCCCCCGCGTCTGGCTTCCGAGGCAGCCTAGCACAGCCTGCCGCCGCGATGAACTCCGCCCCTTAGTGCCCCTGCAAATTGCGCACTTTGGTCCCGGCCAGTTCCAGAAGCTGTTTCATATAGAGCGTTTCCAGATCGTCCTGCCGGACCGCGGCACAAAGCCTGCGCGGGATACCTGCTTAGGCCCGTTGGTCTGAAATCCGGGCGCCGAAATGTCAGAGCTTTTTGATCAGATCGGGAAGCTTGCGATAATCCAGTGTGATGATCAGGCTGGGCCCCACAGGGTTTTGATCGTCCATCAGCACTTCTTCATAGGCATCCATGGCCGTCTTTGCGCCCTCGGTATCCGCCAGCATGTTCGGGTTCATCATGGTGTGTATTTGTTCATCCGTCAGGCCAGCGTTGGTTTCCGGGTTGGAAAGAATGGCACGGTCCTCGTCCGAGATGGGCCCGCCCTTGTAGCCGATGCTCACGCCTTCGGCCCCTTTGAGCGACTTCATGAAGTGCATGTGTTCCGGCACGACATCGCGGTCGATCTTGCCCGCCAGATTCTGACGTTTCACCCCGGATTTCTGCGCTGCCGATTTGCGCCGTTTCTGCGCTGCGAAACCCTTGGCCCATTCAAACCAGCCCCCCAGACTTGAGCCCAGAAGCTCGACAATCTGCTTGGTCACGACGGCCCCTGTCGGATGCCATTCCAGCACGCCGACAACGCCCGAAAACCTGTGATGACCCGCCATCAGGCTGTAAAGTTCCTGAAAATAGGCCTTCAGGTCACCTGGATTGGCAGGCTCGCCGATCTTGCCCGTGACATGCAGATCCGCCCAGTTGCGGTTGGGACCGGTTTCGATCGTGCCGGAAAAAACGCCGTGCTTCAAAGAGTTGCTGAAAAACTCCGGTACGTCCTGAGCCACAGCCTCCACTTCGGGCTCCGGCTCGACCAGCGCGCCGGCACCGGCGTCCCTGTCCAGATCAAGATCGGTGCGCGCCACGGTCTCGGGTCCGTCACTGCCTTCGAATTCAACGCTGTAGCTGTCTGTGTCGTTGTTGTCCGACACCACAATCCGGCCCCGCCGACCCGTGGCATCCCGCACCCTTGTACCCGGCGCCAGCCCCTCTGCCACGACACGTTGCAACGGGGCATCGGGGCGCGCATGCAAATTGGCGCGGGTCTGGATAGCGTTCAATGCAACAACACTTTGGCTGGTGCTGGCCTTCTGCGCCAGAACACTCAGTCTTGCACCACCCGGTTTCGCGATGGGGTTGGCCGGTCTCTCACGAGGCGCGCGGCGCTGCTTGTCAGCCTTCATGCCGGCTCGGTCTTCTCTGTGAAAGCATCCATTACTTGCAACCTATACTAGAAAATGCTCCGCGCGAAAGCCTGATGGATGTCCCTCACTGCATTTGAAGTTTGCGGGCTTCTGTCCCGGCCAGTTCTAGCAATTGCTTCATGTAGGGTTTTTCCAGATCGTCCTGCCGGACAGCGGCATAAAGCCTGCGCGTGATACCCGCTTCGGTCAGGGGCCGCGTGATGTAGTCAGAGGAATATTTGACCTCGCGCACAACCCAGTCGGGCAAGACCGACACCCCGCGATTTGACGCAACCAGCAGCAGGATCACCGCGGTCAGTTCCACCTGCCGGATCGCTGCCGGTTCCACCTTGGCCGGGATCAAAAGCTGACTGAACACATCCAGCCGGGTGCGCTCCACCGGGTAGGTGATGAGCGTCTCGCCTCTGAAATCGGCCGCATCCACATAGGGTTTCTTGGCCAGCGGATGTGTGCTGGCGGCGACGAAAACCGGCGCATAATCAAAGAGTTCCACAAATTCCACACCCTGAAGCTCCTCGGGATCGGAAGAGATGACCAGATCGACCTCTTCTTTCAGCAGCGCAGGCAGCGCGTCAAAGGCGAGCCCGGGGCGAATGTCCACATCCACATCGCCCCAGTTCTTGCGGAACAATTCCAGCACCGGAAAAAGCCATTCAAAACAGGCATGGCATTCAATGGCGATATGCATCCGCCCGGTCGATCCCGCTCGCAGGCCGGTGAATTCTTCCTGCAAGGCCTGCACTTGCGGCAGAACCTGTTGGGCAAGCTTCAACAGGCGCATACCGGCGGGCGACAGTTTCAGTGGTTTGGAACGGCGCACGAACAGCTCCACACCGGCCTGATCCTCCAATCCCTTGATCTGGTGGCTCAGTGCCGATTGGGTGATGTGCAACTGATCGGCCGCCCGCGCCAGCCCACCCGCCTCGTGAATGGCCTGAATGGTGCGCAGATGGCGGAACTCGATATGCATATGATCCTCATGTTAAAGATGAGAGTTATGAATTTGTCTCACGAACACATCTGTGGCACAAGGCATGAAATCATGAGGATCCTGTTTGATGCCCACGCCATCCGTCTCGTTTGAAGTCTTCCCGCCCCGTTCCATCGACGCCTCTTTCAAGCTGTGGGAAACCGCGCAGGCGCTGGCACCGCTGGAGCCACGGTTCTTCTCTGTCACCTATGGTGCGGGTGGCAGCACTCGCGATCTGACCCATGATGCCGCCTATACCCTGCGCAAATCATCCGGGCTGCCGGTCGCCGCACATCTGACCTGTGTGGGGGCAACCAAATCCGAAACCATGGCCACGGCCCAGCGTTTCGCCAAGGCAGGTGTGACCGACATCGTGGCCTTGCGGGGCGATCCGCCCGAAGGTGCCGCCGGGTTTGAGCCACACCCTGAGGGTTTC
The DNA here is from genome assembly GCF_049830555.1 of Roseobacter sp. EG26. Taxonomy (NCBI): domain Bacteria; kingdom Pseudomonadati; phylum Pseudomonadota; class Alphaproteobacteria; order Rhodobacterales; family Roseobacteraceae; genus Roseobacter; species Roseobacter sp. EG26. The sequence continues at coordinate 251,654 of NZ_JBNBLH010000001.1, read as the reverse complement.
GCAAATTCCTGTGAATTGATCGAAGCGCTGGCGCAGACCGGCCAGTTTACCCTGCGTGTCGGGGCCTATCCCGAGAAACATCCCGATGCGGACAATCAGCAGGCCAATATCGACTGGCTCAAGGCCAAGATCGACGCAGGGGCTGACGAGGCCATCACCCAATTCTTCTTTGAGACGGACACGTTTTTGCGCTTCCGGGATGACTGCGCCAAAGCGGGCATCACAGCGCCGATCACACCGGGCATTCTGCCGATCATCAACTGGACAAATGCGCGTAAATTCGCGCTGCGTTGCGGCGCAAACGTACCGGACTGGCTCGATCAGGCGTTTGATACCGCCATCCGCGATGACCGGCATGACCTTCTGGCCAAGGCAATCTGCACGGAGATGTGCTCGGACCTGTTGGACGAAGGCGTCGATAGCCTGCATTTCTACACGTTGAACCGGCCCGAAATGACCCGAGAGATTTGCCACGCGTTGGGGGTCACACAGGCCGTTACCGGCGTGCGGGACGTCGCGTAAGTCTTGTAGCTCAAAACCAATAATCCTAGCTTCCGGGGTAGCGCAGCCCTGGAGACGCCCATGCCCATCGCCACATCCCCCGCCGATCTGATGCCCCAACACGAGGCGCTACAGCTCTCCGGTCTGGCATTCATGCAATCGATCCTGGAGGGCAAGACGCCCGGCCCGCCGATTGGCCAGACCATGGGCTTCACGCTGCATGACGTGGCCGAAGGGCGCGCGGTTTTCACCGGCACGCCTGAGTTCAACGTGACCAACCCGATGGGCACCGTGCACGGCGGATGGTACGGCGCGCTTCTGGACAGCGCTTTGGGCTGTTCGGTGATGACCTGCGTGCCGCGCGGCTCGGTCTATACAACGCTGGAATTCAAGGTGAACATCCTGCGCGCCATCCCGCTGGGCACGCGCGTGATCTGCAAGGCTGAAGTCGATCACGCCGGACGTTCCACCGGGGTGGCCCATGCTGAGATCAGGGGCGCTGATGATGACAAGCTTTACGCTACGGGCTCCACGACCTGCATCATCATGAAGCTAGCCTGACCCACGACCCGCAAACGGGATCAATCGGGATCGATGTGCAGGCCCCGGCTGCGTGCCAGCGCCCGGCAATAGGACGTCCAGTCGCGAAAATCCTCGCTGAAAAAATAGAGCGCGCCCTTGTCCGACCATTGCGCGCATTTCTCGCCCCAGAGGTGGGAGACATAGCCTTCGGTATCGGAGCGTCTTTCGTTTTCGGCCTGCGCCAGTGCTGCGTCCGCCCAAACCTGCGCTGCGGCATGAAGCCGTCGGGCGCGATCAAAGGTGCTGACGCGGTCGGATGCAACGGTGTAGAGCGCACCGCATTGGATCATGCATTCGCTGATCGGCTGACCGGCATGGGCGGGCGAAGACCCCGCCATCCAGACAGCGCAAATCAATGAAGTCTTTCGCAACATCAACCACCTCCAGGATATGCAAAAGGTGAATAGCAGGGCAATATGGTGAGAATTTGGCGGGGCTCTCTAGACCGTTTTGCTGAACCGGACCCAGCCGCGCGCCGGAGGTTTTGCGGCCTCTCTCAAGGAAACGCTGTCGTGCAGATGTTCCGATGGATCGAGGCCCACTTTGCGGGCGCGACGGGAAATGAACCATCTGCCGTACCCTCTGAAAGTGCCCGTCGAGGGTGCTGTGGCATCCTGCGCAAACCGTTGCGCCCAGCCATCGGGCAGCGGCAGCCCGCAGATTTGCGCGCGCTCGAGCATCCAGACAAGCGGTATGTTGGATAACTCGCGCGCCTCCTCATAGCCGCCCAGCTGCCCCCCCACATCGCCATGAGTGCCCGGAAACCAGACCTGCTCAACCTGCCCTTCGAACCCCTCCGGGGACGTCCACATCACCGGCGCATAAACCACGCGGGTTTCATCAAGCGCCAGTGCCTGGAACCCGGCTTTGACGTTGTGGCTCAGATGGTGGTTGTGAAACGCATGACGCGCTTCGCTCAGGCGCCACAGAATCGGCGCATTGAACCCAAGTGATTTGACCGTGTCCCAGACGCCGATCATTTCGATCTGCACCTCGCCCAGACAATGCGCGGCGCGAAATTCGCGGGCGCAGGCACTGTCCGGATCTCCCTCATAGTGGCGGTAGACATCGCGAATATTGCGTTCCGTTGCCTCTTCTGCACGCAAGAGCCCCATGCGGTCGATCACGCCCGCAAGGCTGCGGACCGCATAGGCGCCCCGCGAATACCCCATCAGGAAAATCTTGTCGCCCGGACGGTACCGCGAGGCCAGATAGCCGTAGGCGCGTCGTATCTGGCGGTTGATCCCACGCCCCTGCAACACATCCATGGCCGAGCGCCAGCCATTCCATTGCAATCCCGGTTCATAGTAGATCGACAGTTCGCTGCCGACTTCGCGGCACAGATGATAGGCCCTTCCTGCGTTGGTCTCGCACCCCGGTTCGAGCGAGGACATGGTGCCATCCAGGATCACCACATGGACAACGGGGCCACGGCGGGGGCCAAAATCGCTATCGGGCCGGCGCCAGAACCTGCTGCGCAGCCAGCCGAGCCATCTGTTATTCCGCCGCGAGGACCTCACTGTTCAACAGCTCCCAAACTTTATGCGGTGTGAAAGGCATATCGGCCTGTCGTACGCCCCGCTCCCAAAGCGCATCCTGAACCGCGTTCGCAACGGCGGCCAATGCACCCACCGTGCCCGCTTCGCCACATCCCTTCATACCCATGATGTTGGCGGTGGAGGGCACCGGTTCCGATGTAAAACTAATAGTGGGTATGTCATCCGCGCGCGGCAAGGCGTAGTCCATGAACGATGCCGTGAGCAATTGCCCATCCGCGTCGTAGACAACATGCTCTGTGATCGCCTGACCGATCCCCTGAGCCACCCCGCCATGAACCTGACCTTCGGCCAGCATCGGATTGATAAGATTGCCAAAATCATCAACGACCGTGTAGCGCTCGACCGTGACCACACCGGTCTCGGGGTCGATCACAACCTCTGAAACATGACATCCGTTTGGAAAGCTGCGCGCGGGCAGTGTGGCGCGCGCTTCATGTACCAGCAGATCATCGCGCCCTTTCGCGCGGGCCATTTCTGCCACCTCCAGCATGGTTGGTGTCAGGTTCGACCCATCAGCGCGGAACCGTTCGTCGTCAAAGCTGATCTCTGAAGCGGGTACGCCCATTTCATCGGCCAGAAAGGCAGAGAAATCCTCGGTCATCGCTGAAACCGTGGCCAGTGTCGCATTGGTCTGCACGGTGACGGATCGCGACCCGCCCGTGCCACCGCCCGAGGCGATCAGGTCACTGTCGCCTTGTACAACGGAGATCATTTCAGCGGGAATACCGGTCTGATCGGCAAGGAAGGCGGCAAAAACCGTCTCATGCCCCTGCCCTGTGGATTGTGTGCCCACGTAAATCGTCACCGTACCGTCCTCATTAAACGTCACCTTCGCGCCTTCCGAAGGATCACCCAAAATACTTTCAATATAGTAACACAAACCAACGCCTCTCAGAAGACCGCGTTCGGCATCAGCCTTTTTGCGCGCCTCAAAGCCTGAAAGTGCCGCTTCCTGCACCGCCCGGTCGAGCACCTTGTTGAAATCCCCCACATCATAGGTTTCGCCCACGGTGGTGTCGTAGGGGAACTGTTCCGGCTTGATGAAATTGCGCCGCCGCAGCGCAATGGGGTCCACGCCCAGCTCGCGCGCCGCCCGGTCCATCAGCCGTTCCAGGACGTAAATCGCCTCCGGACGCCCAGCGCCGCGATAGGCATCCACATAGGTCGTATTGGTGTAAATCCCCTCAACCCGCAGCCAGGTTTTCTGCACGTCGTAGACACCCATCATGACGCGGCTGAAAAGCTGCGATTGAATGAATTGTCCGAAATGGCTGTTATAGGCGCCCAGATTGCAGCGGGTGTGCACCCGGTAGGCGATGATCCTGTTGGTCTCGTCAAAGGCGAACTCAGCCGTGGAAACCAGATCACGGCCAGCATTGTCCGACAGCATGGCCTCGGTGCGTTCCGACATCCAGCGCACAGGACGCCCCGCAAGCCGTGCGGCATGCGCCGCAAGGGCGTATTCGGGATAGGGAAACCCCTTCATGCCAAAACCACCGCCCACATCCGGCGTGGTCACGCGCACATCGGCTTCTTCGAGCCCCAGTGCCTTGGCAATGAATTCCTTCTGGCCCCAGACCCCCTGTCCGCCCAGCGACACATGCACCCGGTTGCCGTCCCATTCGGCAAAACACCCGCGCGGTTCCAGCGAATTGACAATGATCCGGTTGTCTCCAACATCCAGGCTGACAGTTCTGGCCGCCGATTTGAAGGCGGCATCGGTTGCTGCCTCGTCTCCCATTGCCCAGTCAAAGGCCTGGTTGTCCGGCACGTCATCATGCACGGGCGCACCCCCGGCGGTCACGTCCATCTTGGCGGGCAGATCATCGTAATCAAGCAGGATCAGCTCTGCCGCGTCGCGCGCCTGATCCAGCGTTTCAGCGACGACAAAAGCAACCGGCTCGCCTACAAACCGCATCTTCCCCTTTGCCAGCAAGGGGCGCTTGGGTGCCGCCCCCGGGGTGCCATCGTGGTTTTTGACCGTCGCCGCATACATGTTGACATCCATGCCGGCCGCTTCGAGGTCATCTATGGTCAGAACCGCATGGACACCTTCGGCCTCGCGCGCGTCCGACACATCCAGCGTTGTGATCACACCATGCGCGACAGGAGCCCGGAAAACGAAGGCCCGCAGCGCGTTTTCTGGCGCGATATCATCTACATAACGCCCATGGCCGGTCAGGAACCGCACATCTTCCACACGTCTGATCGATTGTGATTTGCCGAACTTTTCCATGGGGAATTTCTCCTTATGCCATCTTGTGCCATCGCGTCACGCGGACACTAGCGGCAAGGGCGCGCTTGTCCAGTCACGCGAGCGATGGTTTGATCACGCAATTGCCGGATCGGCGGGAATGCGACCTCCGCCCAGGTCGCAAACAGAACAGAGGATCGCCGCCGCCTCAGACATCGTTGTGGCAAAAGAGGAGGTATCACATGGTCTCATCCCTACCCCTGGAAAAAGGCCGTCTCAGCGAGAGCCAGACCAAATCCTACTGGGACGATGGCTACCTTTTTCCGATCCCGGTCATGCCAGCTGATGAGGCGCGGAACTTGCGCGCGGAACTGGAACGGATCGAAGATACCTGGCTGGCCGCGGACCTGCCGCTCTCGCTGAACACCTACAAGCGTGTCAACGCCCATTGCGTGATGCCGCTGGCCCATCGCATCGGGTCTGATCCGCGCATTCTGGACGTTGTGGAGGGCATTCTGGGGCCGGATATTCTGATTTACGCCGTCGAGTTTTTCATCAAGGAACCGAGGACGGCCCATAAAGTCTCGATGCATCAGGATCTGACCTATTGGGGTCTGGGCGCGGTTGACGGGCTGGTCACCGCCTGGCTGTCGCTGTCGCCTGCCACGCCCGCTTCGGGCTGTATGGATTTCGTCAAAGGCTCCCACAAAAACCCGATCCTGCCCCATGAGGATACCTTTGCCGAGGACAACCTGCTGAGCCGGGGACAGGAGATCAGGGTGGATGTCGCCGAAGAGGACAAGACACCCATTGAAATCCATCCCGGCCAGATGTCGCTGCATCACGGGCTGACCATTCATGGCTCCGGCCCCAACACAACCGATGATCGTCGCATCGCCGCTGTCATCCGCTACTGCACGCCAGACATCAAACAGCGCTTGGGTGATGTCGATTACGCAGTGCTGGCGCGGGGCGCGGACCGGCATGGCAATTTCCTCAGCTTTGATCCGCCTGAAACGGATTTTGCGCCGCAGGCCCTCGCGCAATATGAAGAGATACGGCAAGCACAGGCCAAGGTGATGATGGCCGGTGCCAAAAGCAAGAAAGGCCTATACGCATGAGCACCAGTGACATGAAACACGTGGGCTTCACCCAAATGAAAGATGGCACCGCCGAGGATTACGCCTTTCTGACCGAACACGAGGTCGCCTACACGCGGGGCACCGCCGGGCGGTTGCTCAAAGCACTGGTCGATCTCGATGAAAGCCTGTCAGGCTATCAGGTCACCCGTCTGGGCCACTCGCTGCAATCGGCGACACGGGCGTGGCGGGATGGTGCGGATACCGACTGGATGGTCTCTGCGTTGCTGCATGATATCGGCGACATCTATGCGCCTTATAACCACGACGAATATGCCGCCACCATTCTGCGCCCCTTCGTGCGCGAACAATGCGCTTGGGTGGTCGAGAAACATGGCGATTTCCAGATGGTCTATTACGGCCACCACGTCGGGGCCAATCCGCACAAGCGCGACAAATACGCAGGCCACCCGTATTTCGAAGATTGCGCCGCCTTCTGCGAACGCTGGGATCAGGCGAGCTTTGATCCCGATTACGACACGCTGCCGCTGGCGCATTTCGCCCCCATGGTCGAGGAGGTCTTTGCCCGCACGCCCTATGACGCGCAGGTTATCCGCAGCGGGCAGCGCGAGCCTCTGGTCGCAACCCCACGCAGTTGATCACAGGCCGGGAGCAAATTATCCCCGGCTGCCACCTTCCCCTTTTCCGCAAGCTCGGTTAGACCCGCGCGGGCAGAGTGACGAAGGACGTGATCATGGCGCTGACCAAGACATTTGACGCAAAAGAGGCCGAAGCGCGGCTCTATGCCGCGTGGGAAAAATCAGGTGCTTTTCAGGCCGGGGCCCATGCCAAACCGGGTGCCGCGCCGTTTTCGATCATGATCCCGCCGCCCAATGTCACGGGCTCGCTACACATGGGACATGCCTTCAACAACACGCTGCAGGACATCCTGATCCGCTGGCACCGGATGCGGGGTTTTGACACGCTCTGGCAGCCCGGCACCGATCACGCCGGTATCGCCACGCAGATGGTGACTGAGCGTGAAATGGCCGCCAATCAGGAACCCTCGCGCCGCGAGATGGGCCGCGAGAAATTCCTCGAACGGGTCTGGCAGCAGAAGGTCAAATCCCGCGGCACCATCATCGGCCAGCTCAAACGCCTTGGGGCCTCCTGCGACTGGTCGCGCGAGGCTTTCACCATGGGCGGTGCGCCGGGCGATCCGGACGCAAGCCAGGGACCCAACTTCCATGATGCGGTCATCAAGGTCTTTGTGGACATGTACAACAAGGGCCTGATCTATCGCGGCAAGCGGCTGGTGAACTGGGACCCGCATTTTGAAACCGCGATTTCCGATCTGGAGGTTGAGAACATCGAGGTCGACGGCCATATGTGGCATTTCAAGTACCCGCTGGCGGGCGGTGCCACCTATGAATATGTGGAAAAAGACGAGGACGGGAACGAGACCCTGCGCGAAACCCGCGACTATATCGCCATCGCCACCACGCGGCCCGAAACCATGCTGGGCGACGGCGCCGTGGCCGTGCATCCGTCAGACGCGCGTTACGCCCCCATCGTCGGCAAGCTCTGCGAAATCCCGGTGGGCCCGAAGGAACACCGCCGTCTGATCCCGATCATCACCGATGACTACCCCGATCCTACCTTTGGCTCGGGCGCGGTGAAGATCACCGGCGCGCATGACTTCAACGACTACGCGGTCGCCAAACGCGGCAACATCCCGCTCTACCGGCTCATGGACACCAAGGGGGCGCTGCGCGAGGACGGCGCGCCCTATGCCGAAGCAGCGGGTATTGCCATGGCCGTGGCCAAGGGGGAGCGGGAGTTATCGGAGGCCAAGGCCGATACGGTCAATCTGGTGCCGGACGATCTGCGCGGGCTTGACCGGTTCGAGGCGCGTAAGAAAGTCGTCGCCCAGATCACCGACGAAGGGCTTGCCGTCATGCAAACCGTCACCAAGCTCGACGGCGAGGGCAGTGAGGTCGAGAGCTTTGTGCCTTATGTCGAGAACAAAAAGATCATGCAGCCCTTCGGCGACCGCTCCAAAGTGGTCATCGAACCGATGCTCACCGATCAGTGGTTTGTCGAGACCTCGAAAATCGTGCAGCCCGCCATTGACGCGGTGCGCAACGGAGACGTCGCGATCCACCCCGAACAGGACAAAAAGGTCTATTTCAACTGGCTGGAAAACATCGAGCCTTGGTGCATCTCGCGCCAGCTCTGGTGGGGGCATCAGATTCCGGTTTGGTATGGGCCGAAACACAACTGCACGACCTTCACGGCAGATGAAAAAGAAGCCCGCCGGTTGACGAAAAAACACAATCAAGGCGAGTACGCCGTGTTTTGTGCTCCTACAGTTGAAAAAGCGCTTGCTCAGGCTCGCGACTACTATGGTCAGTGGGGCCAAGATGCTGTCGAAGCAAAAGACTTCAATGAGGCAAAAGAAATCTCTTTGAATTCCTTTCGAAATGAAACCGTTCAAAGAATGGCCATATTCCGCGACCCCGACGTCCTCGACACATGGTTCTCCTCCGGCCTCTGGCCCATCGGCACACTGGGCTGGACCGGTGACGCGGAAGCAGACGCACAAAACGCGGCGCTGCAAAAATACTTCCCGACCTCCGTGCTGATCACCGGGTTCGACATCATCTTCTTCTGGGTCGCGCGGATGATGATGATGCAATATGCTGTGGTCGGCCAGAAACCTTTCGACACGGTTTACGTGCACGCGCTGGTGCGGGATGAGAAGGGCAAGAAGATGTCCAAGTCTCTGGGCAATGTGCTCGACCCGCTGGACATGATTGATGAGTACGGCGCGGATGCGGTGCGCTTCACGCTCACGGCCATGGCCGCCATGGGGCGGGATCTGAAACTCAGCACCGCGCGCATCGCCGGATACCGCAATTTCGGCACCAAGCTCTGGAACGCCTGCCGCTTTGCCGAGATGAACGGCGTTTTCGAGGCGCGTGCATCCGCGGTGCACGGGTTGTGCACAGGTGGTGCATGCCCTGTGACCCCCACCGCAGCGGTCAACAAGTGGATCATCGGAGAGACCGCCAAGGTCCGCGAAGAGATCGACGCGGCCCTCGAAAACTACCGGTTCAACGATGCCGCGAATGCCGCCTACAGCTTTGTCTGGGGCAAGGTCTGCGACTGGTATGTGGAGCTTTCCAAACCGCTGTTGCAGGATGCGGCAAATGCCGATCTCGCGCCGGAAACCCGCGCCACGATGGCCTGGGTGCTGGATCAATGCATGATCCTGCTGCACCCGATCATGCCCTTCATCACCGAAGAGCTTTGGGCCGCCACCGCCCGCCGCGACAGCCAGCTTGTGGTCTCCGACTGGCCCAGCTACAGCGCCGCCGATCTGGTCGATGAGGCTGCCGACAAGGAACTGAACTGGGTGGTTGGTCTGATCGAGGCGATCCGCTCTGCCCGCGCCCAGATGCATGTGCCCGCAGGGGCCTATGTGCCGCTGGTTGCTGTCGGTATGGATGCGGCGGCCCGCGCGGCGTTTGACGCCAATGAGACCATGATCAAACGTCTGGCCCGGGTCGAGAGCATGAGCGAGGTGCAGAGCTTCCCCAAAGGGTCCGTCACGCTGGCGGTCACGGGGGGCAGCTTTGGCCTGCCGCTGTCTGATGTCATTGATGTTGAAGAAGAAAAAGCACGTCTGCAAAAAACACTGGATAAGCTTGGCAAGGAATTGGGCGGGTTGCGTGGGCGTCTGAACAACCCCAAGTTCGCGGCTTCCGCCCCGGCGGAGGTGGTCGCGGAAACCCGCGCCAATCTCGCGTTGCGCGAAGAGGAAGAGAGCAAGTTGAGAGAGGCGCTCGCCCGATTGGCTGAATTGGGGTAAACTGCCACCATGCGCAGTTTTCGCTCCCTCATCGAACAGCAGATCGCCAAGGCACGGGCCTCCGGCGCGCTGAGCGGGTTGAAGGGTGAAGGCCGCCCCCTGCCCGACCGCCCGGTGGAAACGAGCGACGAGGCGGCGATGTCAACCGGTATGCGGATCATGGCCGAAGCCGGAGTGGTCCCCGAAGAATTCGCGCTGAAAAAGGCGCTGGAGGCGGCCCGCAAATCCTACAGCACCTGCAAGACAGAGGCCGAACGCAAATCTGCCATGGCTCATCTTGCCGATCTGGAACTGCGCTATGAGATCGCCCGCGAGGCCCGGCGCAAATTCATGTCCTGAGCGCCGGAAGTCAGTCGAAAACCGGCGCGCGTTTGGCAAATTGCGCGGCGATCACTTCCATCTGTTCCGGCTTGCCCAGCAGCGCGCCCTGAAAGCGGGATTCAGCCAACAGAACTGCCTCTGTAACTTCGCTTTCTGCAATATTTATCAGTGACTTGGCGGCACGAATTGCCTTGGGGCTTTTGCCCGAAATCTCTTCGGCCAGTGCTGTCGCGGCCGCCAGCGGATCCTCGGCAACCTCGGTCACAAGACCCCATTGCGCACCCTGTTCGGCGCTGATCGGCGCGGCGGTATAGGTCAGGCGGCGCAGCACGTCCGAACGCACCAGACGCGGCAGCAGAACCATGCCTCCCATGTCCGGAATAATGCCCCACTTCATCTCCATCACCGCCAGTTTCGTGTCCGGTGCCGCAATCCGGATGTCTGCGCCCAAGGCGATTTGAAGTCCGGCCCCGAAGGCAACACCGTGCAGGGCGGCAATGACCGGGATGTCCAGACGGTGCCAGACCATCGCGGCCTCCTGCCACTGGTTGGTTGTGCCCGCGCCATGGGTGCGGCGCATGATTTCCTGCGCGATGTCCTTACTCAGCATGTCGCCGAGACTGCCGATGTCGATACCTGCGCAAAACGCCTCGCCCGCACCCGACAAGACCACCGCGCGCGCGTCCGATGCCGCCACTTGCTGACCGGCGTCAATCAGGGCGGTGAACATGTCCTGATCCACCGCATTGCGCTTTTCGGGGCGGTTGAGCTGAACATGAGCGACGTGGTCGATCTGGCTAACGGTAACGCGGGGCATCTGTGTCTCCTCTGTCTCAGATCATCAGACCGTAACGGCATCTTTTTGACCAGAAAAACGTTAGGGCAATCGGGGCCTTGCTCAAACCCGCCAAGCCGTTTTAAGAGACGCCATGACCAGCTTTCGATTGACACCGCTCGCCCAGTCCCTGCCCGCAACCGTTCCCTTTGTTGGCCCGGAGACACAGGAACGCGCCCGCGCCCGGATCTTCGACGCCCGCCTGGGCGCAAATGAAAACGTATTTGGCCCGTCGCCCGCTGCGACCCGTGCGATGGCGGAAACCCCGCAGTGGATGTACGGCGACCCCGAGAGCTTTGAACTGCGCGAGGCGCTCGCGGCCCATTACGGCATCACCCCGGAAACGATCATGCCGGGTGAAGGCATCGACGGGCTTCTGGGCTATCTGGTGCGCCTCATGGTTGGTCCCGGCGATGCTGTCGTCACCTCGGACGGCGCTTATCCTACATTCAACTATCATGTGGCAGGGCATGGGGGCGTCCTACACAAGGTCCCCTACAAACAGGATTTCGAGGACCTTACCGCGCTGTTTGCCAAAGCCGCCGAGGTGGATGCGAAACTTGTCTATCTGGCCAATCCCGACAATCCCATGGGAACGGCGCACTCGGGGCGGGACATCGTGTCCGCCATGTCCTTGCTTCCGGAAGGCACACTGCTGATACTTGACGAAGCCTACATCGAATTTGCGCCCCAAGGTACGCCGCTGCCGCTGCCCATGGATGATCCGCGCGTGATCAGAATGCGCACGTTTTCCAAAGCATATGGGCTTGCGGGCGCGCGCGTCGGCTATGCGATCGGGGCCCCGGAGCTGATTTGTGCATTCAACAAGGTGCGAAACCACTTTGGCATGAACCGCGCCGCACAGGCCGGCGCATTGGCCGCCCTGGAAGATCAGACATGGCTACGGTCGGTTCAGGCGCGTGTTGTCGCCTCTCGCAATCGCATCTGGGACATCGCGCGGAACAATGGGTTGAGCCCGCTTAAGTCCGCAGCCAATTTCGTGACCATCGACTGTCGACGGGACCCGGCGTTCGCCCAGACGGTCCTGCGAGAGATGGTGGCCCGCGGTGTCTTCATCCGCATGCCTTTCGTGGCCCCTCAGAACCGGTGCATTCGCGTCAGTTGCGGCACACCTGCCGATCTCGACATTCTGGCCGAAGTTCTGCCTGTCGCCCTGAGGGCCGCAGAAAAGTGCTGACGGCTGATTTTGGTTGGATATAATTGGCGCACCTGCCCTGAGATGGGATGCGCTATGGAAAACCACAGACTGGGCCGCGCGCCCAATTACACAAGTGCCTGTATCGTGATGTTCGGTGTGAACCTGTCGTGGATACTGCTGTTTCTGTTTGCGATCTGGGGCCTGATCGCAGCCGTTTTCCTATGCCTCACGGTTAATCACTGGCTGAACTGGCTTGATTTCCGGCGCCGCGCATCAGAGCGGCGATATCGGGCAAAACCAAATCTCTAGCCGCTGGCAATCACCTGGGCCGCTGCCGCCAAAGCACCTGGGCCATGTGCGATTTTCAGAGCCTTGAACCCCGCCTCCATTCCGCCCAGCAACCCCATGATCATGTGGCCATTCACATGACCCATATGACCCAACCGAAAAAACCCATGCCACTCAGGATCATCGGGGGCGGTCATGCCCAATCCGATGCCGAGGGTCAGCCCCAGGTTCTGAGCGGTCCAGTCCCGCAGCGCGGTGGCCTGGGGCGCTTCCAGATGCAGCGCTGTGACCGCATGGCTACGCTGTGCCGGATCGTCGATGTTCATGCGCAGCGTGCCCTGCGCGGCCCAGGCGTCGCAGGCCGCCCAGATCGCCTGGGCCAGCACCGCGTGACGCGCCCAGACAGCCTCCATGCCCTCCGCGTGGATCATATCCAGTGCCGCCCGCAACCCGTAGACATGATGGGTGGGCGCTGTGCCGTCCCAGTACTGATAAAACTCCTGCGGATTCGCACGCGGCGTCCAGTTCCAGTATTCGCTGACCCGGGGCATTGCCGCACGCACCTCGGCGGCTTTGTCATTGAAAAAGACAAACCCCATGCCCGGGGGCACCATCAGACCTTTCTGGCAGGCAGAGACCATGACATCGACGCCCCAGGCATCCATCTCGAATGCGTCGCACCCCAGCGACGCAATGCAATCGGCCATCAGAAGCGCGGGATGGCCGACCGCGTCCATGGTTGCGCGCAGGGCGGCAATGTCGTTGCGCACGGAGCTTGAGGTGTCCACATGCACGCCCAGCACGGCCTTGATCTTATTGGCCGTGTCCGCACTCAGCGCCTCAGCGATGCGGCTCATGTCCATTGGCGCGGATTTACCGAAATCAATGACCTCTGCTTCGGCGCCCAGACCTTCGGCGATCCCCGCCCAGCCCTTGCCGAAATGCCCGGTAGAAGGCACCAGAACCCGCTCGCCTGGGGCGATGACATTGGCCAAGGCAGCCTCCCAGACACCGTGACCGTTGGCAATGTAGATGGCCACCTGCCCGTCCGTGCGCGCCACGCGTTTGAGGTCCGCAACGATTCCCGGCATCATCTGAGGCAGCTCGCCTGCGTAGATATTCGGGGCGGGCCTGTGCATCGCATTCAGCACCGCCTCCGGCATGACAGACGGTCCCGGAATGGCCAGATACCCCGTGCCGGAGGGCGTGATGGATTTTTGGGGCATAAAGGCTGTCCTTTTTGATCTGGCGTCACACTAGCCCAAGTTATGGCGACGTCAATTGCACCTTTTCGTGCGTATCAAATCGGAAAAACCGGGGCCGCTCAGCGACGGTAACTTTCGGCAAGCTGATGTGGAGATGCGCCGCCAAAATACCGCATTAACGTCCAGATATTGTGCGCACCGCGCCGCAGCCAGCCCTGACGATGATAACGCGCTGGGCTGGTCAGAGCGATGGCATCAAGCGCGCGCAAACGTCCCCTGAGCGCGCGCGCGATTGCCACGTCTTCCATCAAAGGCTGATCCGGGTATCCGCCAACGTCAGAATAAAGGGCACGCGGGATCAGCAGCCCCTGATCCCCATAAGGTAACCCCAACCGACTGCGCAGATTAGCCCAGCCGGCGACGATCCGTCCGGCAGTGCCGCCTTGGGCAAACCGCAGTTTGAACCAGCCTGCTTCATGCGTCTCCAGATGCTTGACGACAGCCGCCACCCAACCCTCCTGCAACACCGTATCGGCATGCAGCACCAGCAGCCACATACCCTGCGCCTGTGCACAACCGCGTGCGAGTTGCCCGCCGCGTGACGCAGGGCCTTCGACGGTCTCCGCCCCCCAGGCGCGCGCAATGGCAAGGGTAGCGTCATCCGAGCCCCCATCGGTAACGATCAGCTCGCGGATCAGACCGGCTTCCAGCCCCGGCATCAGCGCCGTCAGGCAAGCCCCCAACTGATGCTCGGCGTTGAGAGTTGGCACAATCACTGAAATCGGTGCACGCATAGGTTATGCCCCTTCTTCTTCGCGGCGAAACTTCTATATGTCATGCAAGGCCAGAAGAGGAACCCCCCATGAGCACATACCGCATTTTGCATCTGACCGGGGCTGATGTCCGGGATTTCCTGCAGGGCCTGATCACCAATGACATCGCAGGCGCCGACACCGGCCTGATCTATGCCGCCCTGTTGACGCCGCAGGGCAAATACATCGCGGATTTCTTTCTCTCAAAAGCATCACAGGGTTACCTGCTCGACGTGCATGAGAGCCTCACGGATGTGCTAGTGCAACGCCTGAGCATGTACAAACTGCGCGCCGACGTCACCATCACGCCGACCGACAAACATCTGCACCGGGGGCTGGGCCCCGTTCCCGCCGATGGCTACGCCGACCCGCGTCATGACGCTCTGGGCTGGCGGGCGTATCGCGACGTGGCAGCCCCGGAAGACACCATTGACTGGACAGCCCTCAGGGTCGCGCATCTGATCCCGCAGTCAGGCATTGAACTGACCCCAGACACTTTCATCCTGGAGGCCGGTTTCGAACGGCTCTCTGGCGTCGATTTTCGCAAGGGCTGCTATGTCGGACAGGAGGTCACCGCCCGGATGAAGCACAAAACCGAATTGCGCAAAGGACTGGCGAGGGTGGCGCTCAGTGGTGCCGCGGAAACCGGCAGCGACATCACCGCGAATGGCAAAGTCGCAGGCCAACTCCTCAGCCGCACCCAGGATGCCGGTATCGCCTATCTGCGGTTTGACCGTGCCCGGGGCGACATGCAGGCAGGTGACGCCATGGTTACTTTACTGGACAGCTGATCGCAGCCTGCCTCAGGCGCGTTCGGAATATTCCATCGTCTCGGTATTCACGATGATATCCTCATCCTGCCCGACAAAGGGCGGGACCATCACCTTGACGCCATTGTCCAGAACCGCCGGTTTGAATGAATTCGCCGCCGTCTGACCTTTGACCACCGGTTCGGTCTCCACGATCTTGCAGGTCACCTTTTGGGGCAGCGTCGCGTTCAGCGCTTCATCCTCGTAGAACTCTACGACAATGGTCATGCCGTCTTGCAAAAACGGACGCCGTTCGCCCAGCAGTTCGGCAGGCAACTGAACCTGTTCGTAGGTTTCCGTGTCCATCACAACCAACATGCCGGCATCCTCATAGAGGAATTGCTGATCTTTCTGCTCCAGACGAACCCGTTCTACCTTGTCGGCACTGCGGAACCGCTCGTTGAGCTTCGAGCCGTTGCGCAGATTGCGCATCTCCACCTGGGCAAAAGCGCCGCCCTTGCCGGGCTTGACATGATCGACTTTGACCGCAGCCCACAGACCGCCATTATGCTCCAGAACATTTCCGGGGCGGATCTCGTTTCCGTTGATTTTAGGCATATGACCAAACCATGACAAAAGGTTGATGAATTGTTGACGCACCCTATATCTGGCGGGATGGGTGGTGACAAGACAACGAAATCTCGTGCTGCAATTGCGAAAAGCCATGCGCCGGGCGCATGCGAGCTATGCAGTTTCGGGGTATCCGAATCGACTAAACTCCTCCATAAGGAACGTCACGCCGAAAAGACAAGAGCAAGAATAATGGAAAGGACGACGAATGAAGGATTTCGTTGACGGCACAGCCTTTAATAACGAGCAAGGCAACCGTGCACGTAAACTTTTCGCAGCCGTTGTACTGGCTGCGTTGGACGACGCCATCGCAGACGACAAGAAATATGGCAATGGTCCTGAGCAAATCGCACGCTGGGCGCGTTCGCGCGATGGCCGCGAAGTGCTAAGCTGCGCCGGCATCGACCCCAACGAACGGGTTGTGTCCGGACTGATGGAATTTGTGGGCAAAGGGGTACGGACTTCTGTGGCACTGTCACGTGAAGAATCCGAGCGTCGCAACGCCGCCCAACAGGCCGAAGCCGCCTAGTAACAAGCTGATTTCAAAAACAAAAGCGCGCCCCACCCCGGGCGTGCTTTTGTGTTTTCAGCTGTCTGTGAAGTAAAACAGCCATTGCCGGACGATCCATAACTCGGCCGCCAGCAGGCACCCCACCAAGACCATAACCCCGATCCCAAATCGCTGCTGCCATAGCAGCACAGCTGCCACCGTCGCCAGAATTGCTTCGGTGGGTGCCACCCAGAACGCGCCATGGTCGCGATCCCAATAGCTGACCGGACTGTCAAAAACCCACCCCGTAAGAGGCCAGAAATGCGCCCGCCCGTCGTCATGGTGCAGCGGTAAATCGAGGCAAAGATGCAGCAGCGCTGCCCCTGTAAGCGCGATTGCCCATGCCGACCTGCGCCAGATAGCGACCCCCAGAAGCCCGCCCCAAAGGATCATCGAATTGTCGATGGCAAAAATTGCCTGCCAGGATGTGGAAAAATAGAGATCATTGAAGACAATCGGCGGAGCAATGCCGAAAAGATATATCGCCGCACCCGCCAGAAGGTACAGCGACAGATCCGGCAACAGGGCACCAATCAGGGCCGCCCAGACCACGGCGGCGCTGCCTTTGCGCCCCATGACCGCAGCGCCGATCAGCAAATGTGCAGGCGTGTTCATGATTGCTCCTTTTCCTTCGGGCGATCATGCGGCAGGTTGCGGAAAACAGGAAGGGGTGAGGCGTGGCGCGTGCGATCATGATTCAGGGAACCGGCAGCAATGTCGGCAAATCCATCATCGTGGCAGGGCTTGCGCGCGCCTATACGCATCGAGGTCTTTCGGTGCGTCCTTTCAAACCGCAGAATATGTCGAACAATGCCGCCGTGACTTCGGATGGTGGGGAGATTGGCCGCGCACAGGCGCTTCAGGCACGCGCGGCAGGCGTTGCACCGCATACGGATATGAACCCGGTATTGCTCAAACCGCAGTCCAACACAGGTGCTCAGATCGTCGTTCAGGGACAAGTGCGCGGCGTTCAGGAAGCGGGCGACTTCGGCAAACACAAAGACGCCCTGATGCCATATGTTCTGGAAAGTTTCACACGTCTTTCCGAGCAATGCGACCTGGTGATCGTGGAAGGCGCTGGCAGCCCGGCAGAGACAAACCTGCGCGCCCGCGATATTGCCAATATGGGATTTGCGCAGGCCGCCGACGTGCCGGTGGTTCTGATGGGTGACATCGACCGTGGCGGTGTGATCGCCCAGGTGGTCGGCACGCAGGCGGTTCTGGATGATGCGGATAACGCGCGCATCAAAGCCTTTGCAATCAACAAGTTCCGTGGAGATGTCAGGCTGTTTGACAAGGGGCGCGATGATATCCGTCTGCACACCGGATGGCCCTGTCTGGGTGTGATCCCCTGGTTTGGCGATGCCCACAGGTTGCCCGCCGAAGACGTCGCGGACCTTCCTGCACGATCTCAATCCGGGGGGTCGGGGCTGAAAATCGTGGTGCCGCAATTGCCACGCACTTCAAATTTCGACGACCTTGATCCGCTCGCCGCAGAGCCCACGGTCGATCTGCAAATCATTGCGCGCGGCACCCCCCTGCCCGCCGATGCCGATGTGATCATGCTGATTGGCAGCAAGGCCACGCTCGCCGATCTGGCAGCCTTGCGCGCGGAAGGATGGGACGTTGATATCGCCGCCCATATTCGACGCGGCGGTCACGTGCTGGGCCTGTGCGGCGGGTACCAGATGCTGGGGCAAAGCATCTCCGATCCCGAGGGCCTCGAAGGCACCCCGGGAACCGCCAAGGGGCTGGGCCATCTGGAGGTCGATACGGTTTTGACACCTCGAAAAACACTGACGATCAGCAATGGGACACATCTTGCCAGCGGCGCGGATCTGAACGGCTATGAAATCCATATGGGACAAACCACGGGACCCGACTGCGCCCGCCCGTGGCTCAGCCTTGAGGGCTCCCCGCAGGGCGCCGGTTCTGCGGATGGCAAGATCAAAGCCTGTTACCTGCACGGCATTTTCAGTTCCGACAAATTTCGCAAAGCCTGGATGTCGGAATTTGGTGCAGTCTCACATATCGCGCATGATCAGCTTGTGGAGGCAACGCTTGACGACCTGGCCGCGCACCTGGAACAGCATCTCGATCTGGACATGTTGCTCAAACTGGCTGAAATTCCGGCCCGGGTAGATGCCTAGAAGAACTTTGGAAGATTATTCCAACTCTTTCGCTGCAAGTGCCCGATGAATCTCTCGCCTCACAAGCTTACGCACGTTGCGCGTAATCCGCTCTCCAAGTGCACCCTGTAATTCCGACCGCACAATGTCCGACACCAGATCGCGCAGGGCCTGTTCGTCAAGAAGCTGCTCGCGATCCGGCCCGTCACCTGCATCAGCAGAATTGTCGCCGGCCTGCGTTTCGACAGGTACCGGCGCGCCTGTCGCATCCAGTTCCACACTGTCCTGCCACGCCATTGCCTGCGATTGCGTGCCGGAATAGTCATCCCGGCTGTTGCCGTCGGGCTCCCATTGGTCAGAAGTGCGCGCGATCGCGGTTTCCAACGCCGCAATCTTTGCGGTTAGTGCCTCGATCCGCGAGGCTTTGCCGCCTGACCGACCCGTGGCTTCACCATCATTCAACGGGTTCGGCAGAGGCGGAAGAGCATCGTCAGCCGCACCAGTGATTGTCGCCTCACTGACTTCTTCGGCGTTCGAATGGGATGGCGTCTCATCAGCTACATCCGCGGCCCCGTCATGCCCTTTCGGCGTATCCGGTTGGTCGGCGGCGTCTATCGCATGCTCAGGCTGCAAACGCAGCACACCCTCGGGCGCCACCCGCAAATTCGGCGACAGTATCAGACGATCTGATGCTTGCGGATCTGAAGCCCCAGAAGCGGGGCGCTTGTTGTCACTTACCAGCCGACGAATGGACGACAACACGTCCTCAACATCGGCGTTTGAAACCGGCTCTGTCATTTTTTTACCACTCTTGCCCGATCACAAGTCTAGCGCTCATGACCGTATCGCACAATGGGTGGCACGAGGGCTATTTCTTTTGCAATGACCTCAGAACCCGGTCGAGTTTCTGCCCTTGAGCCGAAGAAGGCACCGGCGCGTCTTTGACCAGATCATAGTAAGCATTCGGATCATAAACCTGCACCCCAAGTGCGAGATCCTTGGCCGTCAGGCGCCCGGTGGCCTGCAAGACCGCGTAGGCAGCAATGTACACATTAGCCTGCGCCGAAATACGCGATGTTTCCGCGTCCAGAAGTTCCTGTTCTGCATCCAGCACGTCCAGCGTGGTCCGCGCGCCCAGTGTTGCTTCTTCCCGCACACCTTCAAAGGCGATCCGTGCGGCGCGAATACGTTCTTCGCTGGCCTGCAAACTGGCCTGCTGCGAAGTTAGCGACGCATACGCGTTGCCCACGTTCTGTGAAACGGTCTTGCGCACCTCAAGCAAATTGCCGCGCTGCGCATCACGCGATGCCATGGCCGAGCGAATGCCCGATGACAATCCCCCGCCCTGATAGATCGGACCGGTCAGCTGGATGCCCACGGTGCCGGAGCGGGAGTAGTCGCTGTTGCCGAAATCTTCCGTGAGGTTCAATGAACCCACGGCAGATACCGTCGGGTTCAGTGCCGCCTTGGCCCGTAATATGTTCAATTCGGTGACCGCCACCTGATGCTGAGCGGCCCGCAAATCCGGGTGGGTCTGAACCGCCAGAGACCGGGCATTCTCCAGATTGTTGTCGATCCGCGGCAAAGACGGCGGGGGGGACAGCTGGCCGGGCGTTCTGCCAACCACGTTGCGATATTCTTCCGTTGCCTGCAGCAAATCACCCTGAGCGGTTGCTAGACCGCTGCGCGCTTCTGCCAGGCTCGATTCCGCCTGCGCAACATCCGTACGCGTAACTTCACCAACCTCGAACCGGTCCTGAGCCGCCCGCAATTCCTGGGTCAGCAGACGCAGGTTGTTCTGCCGCAGGGAAACGAACTCTCTGGTGGACACAACGTTGAGATAAGCCGTCACCGCGCGCAGCAACACAGATTGCTCGATACTGATCAACTGCTGACGCGTTGCCAGAACCGTTTCTTTCGCCGCTTCTTTGCCCAATCCCGTGGCACCGCCGTCATATAGCAACAGCGACGCTGAAAGCCCGATGGTCCCTGTCGTGGCCTCAAGATTAGTGGTTGTATTAAACCCCGTGGCAGTCTGTGACCGGCGATCCCCAAAATCCCGCGCGATGCTGGCGTTGTAGTTCAGGATTGGTCTCAGGGCCGCAACGGCCGCCGCGACATCTTCATCCGCTGCCCGCAGCAAAGCGCGGTTCTGATCCAGCAAGCCGCTTGTCTTGTAGGCACCCACGAGCGCATCAGCGAGTGTTTCCGCCCGAACGCCCTGCCCGGTGAAAACGACAATCATGCCCACCGACATTGCTACACCGCGGAGCAATTTTCGCACTCCGGTCTTCTTTTTTGTTCCCACCATAACAATGCGCCTCATTTTGTTCGCTTCAGTTCTGCCAACTGAAGCTTTTAGAATTCGAATGCCTGTTCCCGCGTAAACCCTGCCAGCACCGGTGCGCCGGCATTGAATGACCGACGCCATGAAATCTCGCCTTCGCGCTTGTAACCGATCCGGACCTCACCCAACGCCCCATCCATGAACAGGCAGGCCACACGCCCCCCTTCCTTGATCTGATCCTGCAATCCGAGCGGCAGTTCCTCAACACCGCCCTGCACGATCATCACGTCGTAGGGCCCATGTTGGGGGGCACCTTCGGTCAGCGGAGCCATATGCACAACAACATTGTCAACACCAGCCTCGGCCAGCGCATCCTGCGCCTCTGCCGAGAGGCTTTCGCTCTCTTCAACCGCGACGACAGCCTCGGACATATGCGCAATCACCGCAGAGGAATACCCCATGGCCGCACCGATATCGACCACCATTTCGTCCCGTGAGATATCGAGCGCGTCCAGCATCTTGGCCAACGTCCGCGGTTCGAGCAGCACCCGGCCTTCACCCAGGTCCAGGTTTTCCCCCATATACGCGGCTTCGCGCTTTGCAGCCGGCACAAAATCCTCGCGCTGGATGGTGAGCATCGCATCGATGATGGGAAACTTGGTGACGTCAGAAGGTCTGACCTGTGTATCTACCATCATCGTACGGCGGGCGGCGAAATTGGTCATTCGGCTAAACTCATCCGTTCAGTTACCATTTCGTCAGATGTGACACATTCAAATGCCTGCGGCAACGCTCATGGGAGGGATTTTGCCAATCTATGGCTCTTGCAGCACGCAAACTTATCAGATAGCACATCGCTCACACCATGCGCGGCGAGTTGGCGGAGTGGTGACGCAGCGGATTGCAAATCCGTGTACACCGGTTCGATTCCGGTACTCGCCTCCAAACAAAATCAATAACTTAGCGATTTTAGCGTCCAATCCATGTTGACGCCAAACCTCTTTGGGGGGACACATGGGGGACAAGCGCCTTGAATTGGTGTATGATATTGACCGTTTTTGGATTACTTAAACGTTTCCGGGCAATCTCCTGAAGAGTGACGATATGCACTGGGCTCGCCTCTCAAAGACCACCTCCGAAAAAGGGATAAGCGGTTTTGTGAAATCAGAGGCAGGGGGCTGCTATTTCCGCTACTTCTGCTACTTGAGGCGCGGGCGGGACCACTGGCCGGGGTGCTAAACTTGCTATGCTGGCGTAGTAGGTCCGCGAACCTGCCAAATCCTTACATTCATCACACGATTTGTTTTCCAGCATTGCGGAAAAGAAACGCCCATTTGTTTTCCAGCAGGCTGGAAGAGTTTTCCTTGATAACGGAAAAGAATGCGAGCCAAATAGTGGTAAGTCTTAGGGAGATTGGGACACATTTATCAGTTCGCGAAAAGAGCACGAAAAACTTACCATTGCTTACCTCTACACCCCACCTGACAATTAGACAAAACCTGACAAAACCTCACATCCAGAAACGTCCTTGCCGCAAATGTCGCTCAAGCCAATCTGGGTTCAGACCAACGCATTGACCTAAGGACAGGCTTGATCCGGCCAAACTCGTTTTCTTTGTAGCAGACGTAATTGATCAAAGTCTGCTGTGAGCCCTTTGTGTTGGATGCTGCGGTCCGCACGAATTTCCGCTTTTTCTTAGCGAACTCAAAAAACGGATTTATCCAAAGGTTGCGTCACAACCAAGCGAAGCTATAAGTTAACTGCATTAACATGGAGCGAGAGCCGATGGCTAAATTTTTTCTTAACAACATACTAGCGTTGGTCCTTTTGGTGGTCCCCGGCATTCTTGTGGCTCAATCTGCCACCGAGGGCGCAGAGCGCATTATCGAAGTGGATGTGCCCGCTCCGTCACTTTCGGGCAATTTACTGGGAACGCAGGGTGTTCAATCCGCCGCTATCTATCTTCCGCCAAGCTACAACAATCAGCCGGGTCATCGCTTTCCAGTGATGTATCTTCTCCATGGTATATTTGATGATTACGGCGTGTGGGTTGAAAATTTCGAAGTTCCGACGATCCTGGATAGAATGATCTCAAACGGAGAACTGCCTGAAATGATCGTCGTAATGCCCAACGGCGGGAATAAGTACGGGGGAGGCTACTATCGGAACTCGCCGGTGAGTGGAAACTGGGCAGACTACATTGCTAGTGATCTCGTTGAGTACGTCGATGAGAATTGGCGCACGCTTAGCAATCCCGAAAGTCGTGCCGTAGTGGGTCATTCAATGGGGGGCTATGGCGCGCTCAATTTAGCGATGAACAAGCCGGGCGTTTTCTCGGTTGTTTGGGCACTTAGCCCTTGTTGTCTCGCACCCAAACAAGACCTCAGTCTCGGGAACGATGCGTGGAGGCGGGCTGCTGACATCAAAGAGCCGGGCGACATTCAAAACCTTCTGGAGGATCGAGATTTTTACCCGATTGCAATTCTGGGCATCGTCACCGCATTCAACCCTGATCCGGATGCAGAACCAATTTATGGTGACTTCCCATTTGATATCATTCAAGGAGAGATAGTTCTCGATAGTGAGGCTTTCGACACCTTTGTTGATGAGTTTCCGGTCAGGCAAGTACGCGATGCGCGTGGGGCGCTTCGTGACCTCCGAGGACTCGGGATGGGTGTTGGTCTGGGAGACCAGTTCCTGCACATCCCGACGGGAACAATGGAGTTCTCTCAGCGTCTAGGCGCAGAACGCGTTCCGCACCAGTTGGATGTTTATGTGGGCGATCACCGTCAACTTGTTGCTGACCGCTTGGAACATGTTGTCTTTCCGTGGATAGCTGAGCGACTGGTGTTTTCAGAGTAAAGTCTTTGACTGACGCATCTGCCTTAATTGTCAATAAAACGACCGAAAGCACTCGATGTACATTCAGCAGCCATTCGGAAGCGGTCATTTGAGCTAGCAGCGCCAACGGCGGCTTCGTCCGCATAGCCGACATCGACGGGTGCAAATAGTAGGAGCGGATGGTGTGGCGCGATGCCAATGTCAGCTTTGAGCCCACTTCGGCGGATGCTGCAGACAGCGCGAATGTCCACATCTTTCAGATCGACATTTTTTCTGACCAACGTATCATATCCAATCTCACCAAGAATTTTCAGAATGGATTACAATGGTGGCCAACTTAGCCAAAAAGATCGAGGACATCACAGAACGAGTTTCATCGACAAAGCTAAATGCATCTGCCCGTGACGCAATGTCGCGCGAGTTAACTACACTAGAGAACCTGCGCAATTGGGGGCCTGAAGCCGATGAGGTCATCACATTCATAGATTGCCTTCTGTCCCTACCATGGGGCACTAAATCGAGGCTAAAAAAGGACCCAAAGCGCCTTCGTGAGTTGCTAGAAGACGACATCAGCGAGAATCCAGAATTTATTGAGAGCCTTTTCGACATCATTGTAGAAGGCATGAACACGCGAGGATCCTCCTCAAAGGCAATAGGGCTATTAGGCGGATCAACGCGAAGAAGATTTCAAACCGCAAAGGCAATTGCTCGCGCAACTGGTCGAGAGTTTTGTGAGCTTTCGATGCTTGGTGTGAGTGAGCAAGGTTACATTCTTGGCAACCCAAGAACACATGATTCAGCCGCCTTGAGCATTGCATTGAAAGCGCTGACTAGGTGCAAAACATCTAATCCCGTTGTCCTAGTAGACCATATAGATCAAATCTCTGTGCCGCATGAGCCAGATATGGTTCATGCGATGTTGGAAGTTTTTGATCCAAGACAGAATTCCCATTTTCGCGACAGATTTCTCCAGATCGAGTACGACCTATCAAATGTCTGCTTCATATTCTCTGCGAGTAGTCCTCAGTTCCCAAGTTCTATCGAGAACCTAATGGATATTTTGGGCCTTGAAGAAGCAGGTGGTTCAGAGGCGAAGGGTGCAGAAGCCGTACAATTTCCCAGTGCGAGCAGAGAAACAGTCGTCGTTCCGCGCGACCTTTTTGATCTATTGCGAGAATTGCACACCTTGATCGACGAACTCAATGATCATCTGCGAAAAATAAACGATCCAAAAAAGATCACTACGAACATTCTGTTTGTGAGAGCTGCATCCGAAGCCCTTCAAGACTTCATAAAACAGTTCGAGGATCACACAGTTGCAGAGATTCCAAAGTCGTTGCCAAAAACTCTTATGGGACGATTGAGTAGCGTGGAACTCAAAAGAGTAGAAGGGGTGTCAAACGTCGCGCAGAAGCTGGCTGATATTATTGCCAAGTTGTTTTTGTAGAGGCGCCCATGTTTTTTCCTGTAGCAGACATTAGAACTTTTTCTGTGTAGGTCGGCTTCGTCCGCCAAGCCGACCTTGGAGGGCCACAGGCGGGCAAACAAGCCCGACTGAAAGCGTCGGAAGACAGCAAAGAGCCCACTTTGCCGGATGCTGCGCTCGTCGCGAACGTCGGCAATCCAGAATGCTCCTGATCGAGCCTTCTGGACGATATGCGTGTTCATTCAAAAAACTTAGGCTTTGAGGGGTGCAAATCTTTCATTACTGATCTGCGTATCGAAATCGCCAGCCTGTCATGAAAGATGTCCAGAGCGGCTTCCGCGTTTTTTGTAGAAAGCCATCCATCGTCGATTCTCCAGCGGCGAAAGAACACCCAATCTAGTTCGTTTCTGCGCGAGAATTCGAGGGAGCTTTTGGCTCGCTCTCTTGTTGGAACCTCACCAAGCCGCGCCTTCCGTCCGTACTTCTCTCGACCCTCTGCAAGCTTCTCCTCATGCCAAGCTATAAGCTCGTCGATGTGTTCTTCGCTGATCTCAGTTAACTTCGTAATTTCGGCTGCTATGTCATCGGGAATGGTGGCTGCAGCCTTTTGAACCGCATCCAAAAACCGCTCGTCGCGCAGGAACTCTAAGGACCAATTCTTAGGCGAAGTTCTCCACAGAATGAACTCCGCCTGTTGCGTCCAGGTGCCGTTCGAGACAAGGTCAAGTTGCTGAAGCAATTGTAGAACGTCAGTTTCGCATAATGCGCAGCCCAATCCAAAACGAGCAGCTATATTTGGGACCGGAGGCGGCGGTGGATCTTTCATCGCGATAACGATGCCGTTCCCTATGCGGGTCGGCGGAAGGCTTCCGTCTGGTAAGCGGAATGAAAGCGTATTCTGCTGGTTCGCTAGCCAAAGAACGGAGATACAAACGTCATCCCATCGCGGCATGATCTTAGGTAGTTCAGGAACATCTTTAGGTACTGCCCCCCAATCCGTTGCATTTGCAAAGCCAAGCTTGACTAAGGCCATGCAGCCGATTTGGTAGGCCGTAGACGCCTTGTCATTCCAGCCCGGACGATCCGAAGCTTCTGGCAAAGTTTCTGCAAGGAAATGGGCTACGTCTTCGCGCCAGTTTTGTTGATCATAGCCCATGGTCAGTCTCGGATAAGGTTTGCGTACCTTATGTATGGCCGGTGACATAGCGAACGACAACTCTGCCTAACTTGCGTTACCAAGAGCGGTACAATCCATGAAGCGGGCATTGGCGCAAGCGCAGCGAAATGGCGCTTTGTCCGCGTTCCCGTCATTGGAAGATGAAAGAATTGGAGCGAATGTCAGCTCCTGAGCCCTAATCGACAAATGCTGCGATGCGCGTGAAGGTCTGCTCGGTCGACTTACGATCAGAAAATTTGCTGCGTTCGGTCAGGAGTCCACGCGAAAGTGTTCACAATGGCCGCAACGTTGCGGGAACGGTCGGGTCGGTGATGGGGCAATCAAAAGTTGATCGCGCACTTGCGGACGTGGTATATTCAACTCCAGCGGGAAGATTCCGTACCATTTTCCGTCCGCATAACAATTTATCTATTTAAAACAATTCGATACTCAACAAAGAAAGGCGATACCATGAGGGCGGTTTTTCGCGATTTTGCACTGATCATTCTCGGGGCGCTTCCGAATACGGGATATTCGGATTCGCTGAGGTTCAACGATGCAAGCCTTTTTTCCCGCGAGACATATGAATTGGGTGGACGTGAACATGCCTCCGAATACCTGCCGCTGGCCCCTTTCGATCAGCTAACGCTCACGCATCGGAACACGCGGTGTACGTTAAACGGTTCCTTTGCTAGCGGCAGCCCGGCAGCGGGGTGCAATTTCTGGTTCGATGCCGATATCAACGGGACGATCCTGGCCAATCAGAACGGCCAGTGTTCCAGCAGTTGCGAAACCTTTGCAAGCCACCATTGGCAGGTGGTGCCGCTGACCACGGTCTTTGACCCCACACAGAGATATGTGATCACCGCCGATGTGTTGCTGGAAGGCGCGTGGGACCGCACCCCGCTGCTGGTGGACACAGGCAGTTCGGAAATGGCCATATGCCCGGATGCCGATCTGGGCAGCGCGCCGCAGAAAACCCCGGTCGAATACGGCTGTGCGGCTTACGGCGATGACCAAAACCAGTCCGGCTGGGTCGGAACGTGGTTTCAGGCCGATATGGTTTTCGGGAATGGATCGGAGGTCACACGGGGCGACAAGACCATTGATTTTGCCTGGATCGCCCATAGTGATGATGAAAACACCGCCATATGCAGGACGGGCGTTCAGGGTATCCTCGGCATGGCGCGGGATGGCAATGAAATTTTCAACAGCGCGCGCCAGGTGCCAAAGGATGAAAGAGGCTGCGGCGAGGCCCATGACTGGAACTACCAGACCACATTCAACAGCGTGATCACCCAGGGCGTCGGCGCATCCACAATGGCCTTTGTCGGGTTGAACCGTGATGATGACGGATATCCGCTGATGGCTTTCGGCACCGCAGCGCAGGCTTTGCTGAATACAAAAACCTACGTCGGCACCGCGCCATTGATCAGAAACGTCACGGAATGGTTTGCGCTTCAGACACCAATAAAAATCTATCTGCAAAATGTGCCGCATCATACGAACAAGGTCACATTCGACGGCAGCGACGGGTCGCATGTGATTGTCGATACGGGCACTCAGCAACTGATTGTGCCCACAGCGTTCCAAGACATGCTGACATCCAGTGACCTGCCTCATAACGCCGAGCTGGTTGTGGAACTGCCTTGGGATGTGTTTCTCAAATTTCCGGTCAAGGATCTCGGTTTGGACAATATTGGATTTGCGGATACGCCAACGCTGGGGTTGCCGGTCTTCTGGTATTATGACGTGCATATCAATACCGATCATGGGCAGGTGTCGTTTTTCGATCCCTAGGTCATGTTGACAATCAGGATTCCCAGATAGGTTTGTTTGTGATTCAAGCTTTGTACTGGATGGGACGCCAGCAAGATTGAGCAAGCCAGGGGATCATTTCTTCCGATATTGCTGAGCGCGATAAGGTATGGCGCGATGTTGTTTGGGCAACCAGTGCGAATAACATGCGGAATTTCTTGGAAACGCGTGGCTTCTGGCAGCACAGCGACAACAATTACTACGCCGTGACCACAACGATGCTGTCTGACCGCGCCACAGGTCGTCATGCCAAGGTGGCAAAGCTCTGGCTGCTTGGTACGGCCTCTGATGGCCTGCCCATGAGCCTGTCCACGATCAATACCCAGAGCGGCAGCTCATGGACGAACAACGGCGCCCTGAACTACAATACAAATCCGATCACGGCCAATGACATCACCCAAAGAGTGGATGTGGATGGATCAGTGACGATCAACGTTGCAACCCTGTCATCGGCGGCTGGAACGGGTCACAGCAGCTTCTCTCTAGCTGATCTTGATGGCGTTGTTGATTTCATCGGAGCGAAGCGTGGCAGGCTCACCGTTGTCGATGCGGCTGCAACGACTGTAACCTACACTCCGGCTGGCAGCGGATCACCCATTCGCGACGACAATTTCACTGACGAAGTGCAAGTGTTCCTGCATTCAGAAGGCCGCTACAAAACAGTCAAAATCAACTTCCTTATCGTAAACACAGACGCAGGGATCACCACCCCGGTGGTTGATACTCACTTCGCCGCATCCGATAGCGCCACGGCCAACGCAATTGATGTGCAGATGATCGCCAAACCCGACACATCGGGTCGCCGGATTGTGCGCACGGAATACTCCACGGACGCAGGAACCACATGTAAGCGCCTGAGCAACGGCTGGCAGCCCATGACAGTCCCGATCACCACTGAAAGTGAAGACACAGCGATTGCGGTGGGCAGCTACAACGTCAGGCTGAGATACAAAACCGACTACGACTACGACTACGTCACGTCCAGCGCCTCTGCTGATGATGCCGTAACCGTTTCTTAGGGGATAGTCATGAATGCTGTGGTTGGTGCGCTGATGATGTTTCCTCATTTATCCGAGGTCTTGTAGGAGATATCGATATGACCGACGCCCATACATATTTCGCCTCGATGGTTCTGGGCATGTTGCCTCTGACAGTTGTGCATCTTCTGTGCCGGGAAATCGTTGCGCGCTACCCCGGCATCATGCCGGATACCAAGCAGCGCAACCGGTATCGCTGGGCGGAACTGGCCATGGCATTCACCTGTCTGGCCATGCTCTGGTACATGTGGATGTTTCTAGACTTGATGGTGACCTTTTGCGCCACCATGCCGATGCTTGGACTGCTGGCCCATATGCCCTGGATTGTCGGAACCTACGCCGTTCTGCTGGCCAAGACGCGCCATCTGGGCCGGTTGATCGCGCAGGTTAAGCGCCTCTAGCCCGGGTCTGCTTTCTCTTCCACACCCTTCCTGACAATCTGCATTTTTTCGGCTGGATATGGCCGCAGCAATTCCAGTGCGTGATCGGTAGACCCATATAGCCACGCTTCATATTCCTTGGGATTAAGTATCACCGGCATACGTTCAGGGTGTACATTGCGGGTCAGTTCGTTGCCTGTTGTGGTCAGGAATGTATGTGTTTCGCAGGTTTCTGGCCCTTCTTTGGTTTCATATTTCGACATTTGCCACATGCCAGCGAAAGCGAACGGCGGGCGCGGTTCGTCGCCTTTGAGCGCAAACCAGTGGTAGTTTTGCGGTCTGCCGCCCGGAGGCCATTCACAATAGGAACTGGCAGGCACCAGACAGCGGCGGTGCTGAAAGCTGTACTTCCACAGCCCAGACGTAGCTACTTTGTCTGATCGCGCATTGTTCCATGCAGCAGGGGCGATCACGTTTCCTGTCTTCTTTGACTTCTTCGTGGTCCGAAATCCCCAACTGAGGTTGATCAATTCGTGATCACCGTCTTTATCGAGGCGAACCACGGGTGCTTCATACTTGGGATAGATCGCGCTGAGTGGTTCAGCATTACCCAAGCGATCTTTCGCCACAGGCACGGCGAACAATTGGCGCATGGCCTCAACCGCCGTAGTGTTCGAATACAGATTGCACATGTCATTCCCCCAGCACTTTGTTCTCCCAAAGCCACACTTTCTTGCTCCCGACGAGGCGTCGAACGACGAGCGCGCCATGATCCTTATAGCCAGAGGCTTTCACCCGGATGTCAACATATTCGATTGAGTTACATTGAGAGCAGGGCAGCGGCGGCAGATGTACCGGGTGCTTGGGGTCAACAACCTGTACCAAATCAGACGCCAGAAATGTCGCACCCCGGCGACACATATTGCAGCGCATCAAGACAAGCTGGTTGTCATGCGCCGCATCGCCCAAAGTCCGGAATGGTTTGCCGGGATGCGCGCGGATCGGGGGGATTGATTGAGGCATGTTGCCAAGTAGAACAAAAATAGAACATCTGGCAAGTTAAGAGGCCCAGTTAATTGGCCGTTCGTCGCATTATCAATTTGTTTACCCTGCTCTCTGATATTCCTTTGCGGGCAGTCTGGACCAATAAGTTCCCACCTACGTCTATCTCACCCCCCTGAGACGAGGTTCAGACTGTCTACGAAACCCGCTATCCCCCATGACTTGGACAAGGCATTAGATGAGCTTGAACGATGGCGCTGCACACTCGCCAACTCTGACATTTGGAGTACCATGAGAGACTGGCTGCAAAAGCACGAAATGGAAGCGCCAGAGCGAGCGCTCAATTACCCAGAACATTCTCTGAGGTCGCTGCGTCGCCATCCGCCACAACAGATACATGATAGTCAATAAAGGCTGTATCGCGGATAGGGATAATATCCTGATAGATTTGACTGCCGAAAACCAGACCAACTGCTTCCCGATTGGGATAATCAACTATCATAACTGACTGCGCAGGCTTTTTTCCTACAACGGCCTCACTCACTGTAAACCGTTGAACTATTTTTGCGCCAACGGCTTCAAGTAGGGGGCCGGTAGCCTTCAGATATGAAGCCAAGGCGCGAGGCTGATGCTCATTAATGGTAACTAAAGCTAGGACTTTTACCGGCATTAGGATTCCCTGAAATTGCGCGCGGTTGATAATCTCCAAAAACGGCGACATCAATGGATAAATGCGAAATTTCA
Organism: Roseobacter sp. EG26; assembly: GCF_049830555.1. Lineage (NCBI taxonomy): Bacteria > Pseudomonadati > Pseudomonadota > Alphaproteobacteria > Rhodobacterales > Roseobacteraceae > Roseobacter > Roseobacter sp. EG26. Next base: position 220,496 of record NZ_JBNBLH010000001.1, on the reverse strand, counting down.
GGAGTTTCAACGAACGCTCAGATTTGGCTGGAAATGCTGAGTACTGCATCTACTTGCAGCTTAATCTCGACTGAGTGCAAAAGCGAATCTTGGGCTCAGTAGCATTGTCCGACCTGTCTTGCCCGCTGATCGTTATCAGCATGCTTCGGAAATGGAATTGTCGGGCTTGCTCTTTTCTTGACGACCTATGAAGCACCCCAAGTGGGGTTTATACAAATCCTGCAAATCTTAGAAGGTGGAAGGTCGTCAGCGCCCATCCAAAGCAAACGACAAATCTCAACGCGAACACCTTCCAAGGTGAGGGGCGTCTATTATCGTTCGCTGCCAGCTCAGTTTGCAAGAGTGCGACTTTTCGCGCTTGTCAGAGTTGAATGGAATTTTTGGACCGCTGGATCTTCAGTGATAGCATCCGCCTCTTGTGCACACACAATAAGTGCATGCTTAAGTCCAAGTGTCAGGCTTTCCTGCCCCGTCTCCTCTGCTGCCTTTTCAATTTCTTTGATCTGATCCAGCAACCAACTTTGCTTCTGCATGGCGCGCCTTTCGTTTCATGAGAATACACCATGATTCGACATTGATTAACAAATAGTCAATTTAAAAGTGTGCTTGATTTGTGTGTTGCAGATGTGTTGCCCAGCGGGCAAATTCGGCCGTTTTGCAGGCCATTATTCTCTTGGACAATCCGCCACAATGCCATGGCAGTTTTCGGGAACCCGAGTGCCTCAGCGTCCTGCGCGACAACTTCAATGATGTTCAAAAGGTCTGCTTCTGCCATCTTTTTTCCTCTTTTATTAACAGCCGGGCGACAACGGCAGATTTGACTAATCAACGTTAACAAGTGGTAAACTGCATTCCACGTATCGGCAAAATTTCGCGCATCTGCTCGTTGTCGGCGCTAGATGTTGTGCCATAAGTTTACGCAGGCTCAATCAACGTAAATTAATAGAAAACTTGACGTTGGCCATCTCTTGCCGACTGTACGGCGTCATTTCCTTCAACACCTGCCGCATGGCATCTGCTGTATTGCAAAAGCCCAATTCCTCAGACTCCGTCACAACTCTTTCGGCAATTTGTATGACGTCTGCTAGATTCACGGTCGTCGCTTTCAAAAACATTTCAGGGCTGGCGTATCTTTCAAATCTATTTGAAGCAATACGTAAACACACCTATGCTTATGAGGATCAAGTGCCGATCTGATACATTGTATCCCACTGTATGATAGCAGTTAACTGTCAACGCCACTCTATTGGCCAACCCCCGGCACACCGCCCACCAAATACAGCAACAACCAAGGCATAACCCTTACCTCCAGCTTCGGAGCCTGAGCACCTGTCAGAAATGCCTTGAATAACTCCGGGTCTGTAATGGCGACTGCAATCATCTGAGAGGCTTTGTCTGCGAGCCGTGGTGAGACGCGCTTCCCGGTGACCTCTACGCGAGGCTTTAGCCACAAGACTGCCGTTAAACTCTGTCAAAAACCGGGTCTCGCGGAATTAGTCAGACACTTCGAACCCTTGCACGATGCGTGATTCAATGGCTGCCGCTCTAAGCTCAATAGTTATTATTCACCCTCCGGTCTTGCCTGCGCTTTCGGGCAGCCATCTTCCGACAACTCTCGGTGCAATAGGTGGCGTCGATGCGTTTCCACACGGGCATTAGTTCACCGCAGCGCTTGCAATGCCATCCTCTTGAATACCTGAGGGTTAGCTGATGGGCACGTTTCTTTACATGTGCGCCGTTCTGCCATGGATAATAGGACCATGAAATCCGCACACGGGGTGGGTCAAGTTCATCTATCCAGATCAGGCATTCATCAGGGTCAGGCAACTTGACTTCCTAAGTACATCAGACGGGAACATCTATTGAAATTAAACAACCTTTCGGGCCGGATCGTTTCGTCGTGACCTAGCCGCTCTTTTGCGACACCCTTCACTGCAATATTGCGCGTCCGCCCGCTTATGGACCTCCAGTTCATCACCGCACCACCGACAAGCCCACGTGCCGCGATTCACCCTCTGCATTATCTTCTTTGCCCGTGCGGCTCTGTTGGCATACCTGCCGGACCATAGATAACGCTGGAAATACACAAGCGTCCTCCTCTCGTATTCCTCAAAAAATATCGTGTCTGGTTCAGGTGCAGGCATTTATGCGCTCCCAATAAATCTGTATCCAAAGGCGGGTCAGCCGATTGATATTGCTGGGCATCGTAGAGCTAACTACCCAGGCATTGCTTTCCTGAATGCTGGAAAGGAGCTTTCCATCATATCAGATAGCTTTTCGGCCCTGTAGGCCGCCCATCTAACCCGTTGAGCCTCCGCGATCCGCGCCTTGCCCTCTGCTGTTTTGGGGCCTGTGGACATGCCACCATGGAACTTGCAGCGGCGCTTACCGGGTTCGGACTTCAAGCGACATGGGTGGCCCTTCCGGGTTTTTGCTGAGCAGTATACGCGTGCTCGCGAAGCCTCATGCGCTTCCTTGGTGGCAAGCCGCTCGTTTTCGCGGGCAACGGCACGGTCAAGCGCCTCTTGCTGGATATCGCGCCAACCGTCTAATACCCCATCCCCGCGTGCGCGCATAGGTGTGCAATAATTCTTCAAAACCTGATAACCCAGAGCCTCTAACATATGCGCTGGCACGCCCCGCTTGATCCGTTTCGTGTTCATCACTTCTAGCTGTGTTTCCCAATAGCTGATAGCGCAACGGCTGCACCCAATACGCTCCGCCATTTCTGTTTGACTGAAATTCTGTGCACGGCGCATCGCTTTTAGTTGTGGCCCCGTCACGGTTGAAATGGTTTTCGGCTGCGAGGGTTGGCCTCGCTCTTTTGGCTTCCGATTATACACGCCGCATTGCTTTCAGACAGTTGACCATTCCCACAAGGTGTTTTTCGTCGGCTTCTCTGATCTGCGCGCGGCGGGCAAAGTAGGTGTGCCAACGCATCCATTTGGGCTTTGTCGGTATCGGGTGTTGTAGGCCGCGCTCTGTCTGCCCAAGATTATGCCGCAAGCGCATCGCCCTCAGAGTTGCTCTGTCAGAAGGGCTTAGGGTTTCCGAATGGTAGTGCAACCCAAGACATTTGCGGCAATGCAGCGGATACAGGATAGCGCATCTACGGTCACACCCCGGGCAGAGAAACCATGCCCTACTACCGCCAAGGGGTTGCGGTGTCCGGTCAATCATTACGACACGCCCCATCACGCTGACGGTCTGCCCCACCCATTTAGGCAGGTCTGAAATGCAGGTCTGCTTTTGGTGTTCACAAATCATGTGGCTAACCTTTTGCCTGCTGCAATTCGAACACGCGGCGGGATATCGGGGGCCATGTGAGGAGGTCCATTGCAGCGCGTTCCACGTCATAGGTGCCCTGCCCAAGCCGATAGTGGCCTAACCATGCATCGGGTAATTCCTTGGGGTTGCTCAGGGCTAGCACGTCAAAGCCAACATGCTCAAGATAGCCACAAACATCTTCGGGGTTCATGTCGATCAGAATGGCCATCACCATTCCCTTTTGCTGATCTGTCGTCATAGGCGTGCGCATCATTCCGACACCTCCCATTGCTTGGTGACCCCATTCCATTGCCGTCCGTTTGGACCGTGCTTTTCCCACTCGGTCAGGGTGCGCCAATCATCCAATGAGACTATCTTACCGGTCCATGTCTTGGGCCGCCCGCCCAGCGCAACACCATGCCTGCAATCGCTCGGAATGCTGGACTGGGAACGCGGTGCGAAATTCAGGATTTCGGACTTAGGGGCTGCGACACTTGCGACTTTTGCGACATGAGAGGCGTTTTCGGGGGTCTGTGTCGCAGATGTCGCAGATGTCGCAGGGGCTTCGGCTTGATTCTGGATTTTTGCCAACTCGGCCCGAGGATCAAACAGTTTCATGCTGGCCTCACGATCCGGTAGGCGATTTGCCGGGACTTACCATCAACCACCGCGCCGGTGTCGAGTTGCATAAGCCATCCATAAGCGGCAAGCACAGCCATCAGCTTGCGTGCGGTCGCAGTTTCCCGAAGTGACCCCGGCCCATGGTAGACCACGTCACGAGGGACAATGTTGCTTGGGTCGCGGTTGTTATTGGTGGCAATAGTCGGCCAGCTATCCAGCAACCACCGGCGCAGCTTTTCCGCTTTGTCAACTTCCTCTGAGACTGTGGCCGCCTCTGATAGGCGCTTTGCCTCGCCAAGATAGAATTGCGCCAGTTCGATTGCGTCGGTCATTTGCTCCGCTGTTACTTCATGGCCACCAAGGTCAGACCAGAGAGCCAGAACCCCCGCGATCCGCGCGGCCTGTTCGGGGGATTTGGATGCAAAGGATTTCACTTGCTCAAGGTCACCGCCTGGGGCCTGCGCTCTTTCGGTGGCTTGATAGTAACCGATCAAAAGCCGCTTGGCCTCGCTGGAAAGCCGCAACTGGCGCGGGTCGAGTTCCTGGGGGTTGCCTTCGCAGGTGGGCAGGCTGGCGCTAAGGACCGTCGAGAGGCGCGCCGACATGGCGACAATCGCCTCACTTTCCGCGCCCGCATTCGTCGCGAGCCTTGTACCTATTGCGCTTGGGGGTTCGGTTATCAGGAACCGGGCAAGGAAGCCCTGACCGCTTGCAATCGGATCAGATAGCAGCGGACGGGCTGCGACCGGCTGCACCATAAGGTGCGCAGCAAGACGTCGCCCGTACAGCGTTGTCGCCCCATCACCGGCACGCACACGGTCAAGCGCATCACCGCCCCAAAGCCCAGAAAGGCCAGCAACAGTTTTCAGCCTGTTGTCTGAGTTCATGGCATGACCGCCCAGAAACCCGCCGCCCTCATCGGAGAACAGGCCAAGGCTCGGTTGCCCTGTTAGGTACAGCTTCACCAGCCCCTCTAGCGTCGGTTCTGATGTGGTCATTTTGGGCGATGTGGGTTGCGCCGGTGCTGGCCCCAAAGCGCTTAGGTCTGCCTCTGCCTTGGACGCGGTTGCAACATTCTTGCCCGATGCTTCCTTGATGAATCGATCACGCTTAGCAGACCAGAGTTTGTTGGAGACATCCCAATCCGCCATGGCTTCGCGGTAGTCAGCCGCGCGCCCCCGCTCGATATCTCGAAGGCCAAACATGACCAGTTTGTCACAACCGCTTTTGCGCTCCCCTGATTGTGCGACCGTCAGGCAGAACAGAGATATCGGCGCATAGCCTGCTAACGTCTCAACATCAGCGTGACCCTGAACAGCCAGAGACGCCACAGACAGGGCCGACTGCGCCGCAATGGCAACAGGGGCCTGTGTAGCCCGCTGCACGGCTTCTACGGCCTCCCGGAGCGGCCCAAGGGCATGAACGGGGTATGCCTCCCCCTGCGGTATCTCACGCACAAGGGGCTGCGGGCCTTCGCTGACAAAAGGTTGCGGTTGAATAACAGTCATGCCGCCTTCCCACTTTGCAGAACATCGTTCCAATCTTGGCCGTCAGGGGCGGGCACAAGGGATAACGTAATGCTAAGTAAATTGGTGAACCGAACCTCAAAGCGAAAACCGATTTCGATTGCGAGTAATTTCCGACATGGGTGCTAGCAGTTCGCCGGATTAAGACGGCAGTTCGCTAATCGCTGACGCTGTTGAATTAGATCAGCCTCGGCCTTGATTGCCGCAGCTTCCTGCGCTGCAGACGGACCCTCAATTTCACTAATAACTGTGCCTGCCAAGCCAGCCGCTTCATTGGTACCAGAAGTCGAAGCGTACTTGAGTTTTTCAAGCGCTCCCGAATCCGCAAATAACACTTCAAATTCCTGCGTTCCAAATGCTGGTTTCTTTGGGATGGGTATTTGATATTCATTTCCCGGCAGCGCCATCAAAACAGCTCCTTGCCAGATGTTGTCTCGTTCGCTGTTTTTCAGCGTTGTGTGAATACCAAAACTTACCTTACTCAATTGCCGCGCTGTCAACGTCACCAAGGAATTTTCCGTGTCGTGTGTGATCGGCGGTTTCAAGCGCTGGATTTTTGACCACTCAACGTGAGCATGCAAATCGCCGATTTTATCAGCAAAAAGATCGTGGTAATATTGGCTTGACCCGATAGGCGAGATTTCTTGTCGAGCGGCAGAAGAAACGGCTATTTCGGCAGAGTATTCCAAAGTTAACACATTTTTGACGCCCAATTTCTTGATCGTTGCGCATGGATCAAAGTCGTCCACTCTGTCTTTGAGTACGTCAGCTCGGAGCGTCGATGCTACTGTTTTCAAAGAGGATTCAATTACTTGCTTCGCGACGCCCGTTTGCGTGGCATTAATCCCTTTTAATCTTCCATCAGAGAAATAAGTCACAGCAATTGTCGGGTCGGTAAATGGCCCTTTCATTTCGCTAAAATCAAGCTCATAGGCAGCATTCAGATCAGCCGAGTTAGAAATCATCGGGCTCACCGTATAAGAATTTCTCAAGTTGCCGCCATTGTCGCATGTAAGGCTGCGTGTAACGTCGACCCGTAAAGCACTCTCAGTCAAATAGTAACGCGACGAGGCATCTGGGATTTTCGCACATCCTGACACGATACAGACAATTGCGAGCAGCGCTCTGAACTGCATGTCCACTCCACGGTTTTATTAGCACTAGCCTCACACTTATAAAGTGCACCTATCAGGCAAGTCACCACTAAAATCGATTTTGCTTGGCTCCCATTCCGGGAAAATCGTGTATTTATTGCCACTTCTTTGAGACAGAATTGCAGCCCGATTTCGTCTAAACATTCATGCTATGTTCCGCGAAAGAACAGCTTCTGTCTAAACATAAAACACTGATTTTTCAGTAACTTTCTAACTCTTGCAAATCCGTGTACACTGGTTCGATTCCGGTACTCGCCTCCATTTAAAATCAGTAACTTAGCGTGCATCACAGTATGGGTAGAAACGATCTCCACCCACATATCCACCCATTCACGTTCTTTTTTTGCTCTGCTTCGGCGTGCAATGCTGAACCCGTGCACTCTTCGATGTGAACGAAGCCAACCGCACGCAAACCACTGTATTTGCGGAAGCAAGACGAGATCACTCTATCGGTGCTTTAGAACACCATATCCGAGACCGGCTAGATCGAATACCTTTTCAAAGCAGTAGACGCGACGCATGGGGGTGCTGAAAAGGGTCGACTGGATCGTCCCTTGGTCAACTTTTGGTCATGGCACAAGCACGCCAGTCAGGTCATTTTACGCAGGCCGGAGGCAGGATCAGTTCTGGTTGCGCAGCCATTCCATGATTGAGGGGCGCACCGACATTTCGCCGCGATGACGTGCGTCAACAATCACTTTTCGAACTTCCTCGAGGTTACTGCGCCTGAGCAGGCTTTTGACCGGACCAATCGACGCTGGACGCATGGACAGGCTGCGCAACCCGATGGCCGCCAAGCAAAGCGCTTCAACCGGGCGGCCGGCATCTTCGCCGCAAAATGACAGGGCGGTTCCCGTCGCATCGCAACGTTCCACAATCCGTTCCAGAAAGCTCAGGAAGGAAACGTTCAGCGTATCGTAACGGCGGCGCACGCGTTCGTTTTCACGGTCAGCGGCAAAGAAGAATTGTTTGAGGTCGTTGCCGCCAATCGACAGGAAATCAACTTCTTCGAAAAACTTCGCCGGGGCAAAGGCCAGGCTCGGCGTTTCCAGCATGGCTCCAACTTCGATGGTCTCCGGCAATACATGGCCCAGACGTTTTTCCGCCGCGAGCGTCTTTTCCATTAGCTTGCGGGCCTCGCGGTACTCCTCGAACTGCGCCACGAAGGGGAACATCACCGTCAGCGGGCGTCCGTCAGCAGCCCGGATCAACGCCTGCAACTGCATCCGCATGATCCCCGGCTTGTCCAGCCCCACCCGAATGGCGCGCCAGCCCAGTGCTGGGTTGGGCTCATCATTCGGCTTCATGTAGGGCAGCACCTTGTCGGACCCGATATCCAGCGTGCGAAACACCACCCGCTGGCCCTGGGCCGCATCCAGCACGCGTTCATAAAGCGCCACCAGCTCTGACCGGCGCGGCATCTGGTTGCGTACCAGAAACTGCAGTTCCGTCCGGAAAAGCCCCACACCCTCCGCGCCCGAATTCTGCAGAGACGGCAAATCGGCCATCAGGCCCGCATTCATCTGCAAGGACAAGACAGCGCCGTCCTGCGTCTCAGCGGGTTTGTGCCGGATCGAGGCATAGCGTTCCTGTGCCGCCGCCAACATGGCAATCTTGTCGCGAAAGGCGGTGACGACGTTGTCATCCGGGCGCAGGTGCACGATCCCCTGCTCGCCATCGACCATGATGTGGTCCCCGTTGAGCGCTTCGGTCGTGACCCGGTTGGCGTGCACCACAAGAGGGATGGCGAGCGCACGTGCTACAATCGCCGCGTGGCTGCCAACCGAACCCTGTTCCAGCACAATCCCCTTGAGCCCGCGCCCATACTCCAGCAATTCCGCCGGGCCGATATTACGGGCAATCAGGATCGGATCCGCAGGCATCTCGGCACCGGTATCGGCCCCCTGCCCGGTCAGAATGCGCAGCAGCCGGTTGCTGAGGTCATCAAGATCGCTCAGCCTTTCACGCAGATAGTTATCGGTGACTTGCCCCATGCGGGCACGCGCCAGCGACTGCTCTTTCTCGACGGCCGCTTCGGCGGAGAGCCCATTGGCGATATCCTCCTCCATCCGGCGCATCCAGCCTTTGGAATTGGCGAACATCCGGTAAGCTTCCAGCACCTGCAACTGGTCCTTGTCCTGATTTCCGGCGATTTCCAGCATCTTGTCGACACCCACACGCAAATCTTCGATCGCCTCGTTCAGGCGTTCCAGCTCGCGCTGCGGATCATCCGCAATCGGATTTGTCACCACAACGCGCGGCTCATGCAGCCAGACATGGCCTTCGGCGGCCCCCTCCTGACCCACGGTGCCCTTGAACATCACCGGTTGCTGGTGCCGGGCGGACATCGCCGCCCCTTCGCCCACGAAAGCACCAAGCTCCGTCATTTCCGCGAGAACCATCGCCACGACTTCCAGCGCATAGACCTCATCGGCGGAATAGGCGCGCGCAGATTTCGACTGCACCACCAGCACACCCAGAACCTCGCCCAACCGCTGCACCGGCACGCCCAGGAAACTGGAGAATATCTCCTCCCCGGTCTCCGGCATATAGCGGAAACCCCTCGCCTGTGGCGCATCGGGTGTGTTGACCACCTGACGTTTCTTGGCGACCTGGCCCACCAGCCCTTCGCCCAGTTTCATGCGCGTCTGGTGCACCGCATCGGGGTTCAACCCTTCGGTCGCGCAAAGCTCCAGCGTATCCTCATCCCGGAACAGGTAGATCGAGCAGACCTCGCAGCCCATGCTGTCACCGATCAGGTGGGTGATCTTGTTGAGGCGCGCCTGCCCTTCGACATCGCCCGCCATGGCATCCCGCAGCCGCCCCAGCAGCTTGCGCGATCCGGTCTCCAGACGTTCAGCCACGCGTGCTTCCCTCCCTAGAAAGACACCCGCCCCCGATCAGACGGGGATCAGGCGGCTTTTTCCAGCTCGAAAGCATCATGCAGCGCCTGCACCGCAAGTTCCATGTATTTCCGGTCAATCAGCACCGAAATCTTGATCTCCGATGTCGTAATGACCTGAATGTTGATGCCTTCAGCGCTCAACACCTCAAACATCTTCGCCGCAACGCCAGTGTGGCTGCGCATACCGATCCCCACAACCGAGACTTTGGCCACATCCCTGTCGGCAATCACCTCCTGATAGTTGATGATGCCATCTGTCTTGGCGTCCTCAACAGCCTTTTGCGCGCGCGCCACCTGATCGGTCGGACAGGACCAGGTCATATCCGTGCGCCCCTCTTCGGCGATGTTCTGCACGATCATGTCCACATTCACACCGCCATCGCTCAGAGCCGTGAAAATCTTGGCCGCGATCCCGGGACGGTCGGCAACAGAGACAAGGGTCATCTTCGCCTCGTCACGCGAAAAGGCCACACCGGCCACCACATTGCTTTCCATGATTTCCTCCTCGTCGCACACCAGCGTGCCTGCGTCGTCAGATTGCTCTTCGAAACTGCTCAAGACCCGCAGCTTCACCTTATATCTCATCGCCAGTTCCACCGACCGCGTCTGTAAAACCTTGGCCCCTAGTGACGCCAGTTCCAGCATCTCTTCAAACGCAATTCTGTCCAGCTTGCGCGCCTTGGCGGAAACCCGCGGATCGGTGGTGTAAACACCGTCCACATCCGTGTAGATGTCGCAGCGCTCGGCGTTGAAGGCCGCCGCAAAGGCCACCGCCGTGGTATCCGATCCACCCCGTCCCAGCGTCGTGATCCGCCCCTCCGGGCTCACGCCCTGAAATCCCGCAACCACGGCAACTTTCATGCCTTCGGCGAATTTCGCAATGATGTTTTCAGGGGGAATATCCTCGATCCGGGCGGCGGAATGCGCAGAGGTCGTCTGCACCGGCACCTGCCATCCCTGCCAGCTGCGCGCGGGCACGTCCATTTCCTGCAAGGTCAGCGCCATCAGACCGGCAGTGACATTCTCTCCCGACGACACAACCGCATCATATTCGCGCGCGTCAAACAGGGGCGAGGTCTCACCCACCCAGCCCACCAGCTCATTGGTCTTGCCCGACATGGCAGAGACGATGACGATCACGTCATAGCCCTTCGCAACCTCGACGCCCACGCGTTTTGCAGCGCGGCGGATCCGGTCCAGCGTGGCAACGGATGTGCCCCCAAATTTCATCACCAGAACAGGCATGTCTTGTCCCCTGCATCAATCGCGGCGGGTGTACGCGCTCATGCCCGGAACCACAAGGCTTCGCAAAAGCAACTTATTTTGAAATCTTCACCAGCCTGCGCCAGACCAGCTGCGGGACGCAGCTGAAAGCATCGCGTGGCGGCGCCAGCCGCCGCATTTTGACAAGAGCCCCGGCTCAATAGGGGTGAACACGTCCATCCCAGGTCAAAAACGAGCCAGTGCTAGCCATGTCCAGCGCATCAAAACGCGCCACCAGGCCCGATACCGCCTGATCGACCGTGATGTCAGCTCCCGCGCCGCCCATATCCGTCACCACCCAGCCCGGATGATAGATGCCCACTGCGATGCCGTCGGCGCGCAGTTCGGTTGCCAGATTGCGGCCCACATTCAAAACGGCGGCTTTTGAGGCGCGATAGATGTAGCTGCCGCCCGGCGCGCGTTCATGGGACGCCATCTGCGAGGAGATGATGGCGATCTTGCCCGAAGCCGCGCGCAGGTTTGGCAAAAGCGCCTGAATGGTCAGGAAAACGCCCGTGACATTTGTGGCAAAGCTCCGCGCCCAGAGATCAGCGCCAAACCCGGTGTCCAGCGCGTCGCCTTTGTCCAGATACACGCCCGCATTGCAGATCAGCAAATCAACTGGCGCATCCGCCAATGATCTGGCAAAATCGGCCTGACTTTCCGGCGAGGTCACATCCAGCACATGCGGCCCGTCACGCGTCGTGCCCACAACCGCGTCCCCGCGCGCGCGGTAGGCCGCAGCCATGCCTGCGCCAATGCCCCGGCTGGCCCCGGTAATCACGATTTTCATAAGATCAGTTTGCCTTTCGGTTGGGCAGAAACGGCAGAGGTGCGACCGGGATGCCTTCCTCAATCAGCGCCTTGGCTTCAGCCCCGTTGGCTTCGCCGTAGATCGCCCGCTCGGGCGTACTCCCCAGATACATAGAGCGCGCTTCTTCGGCGAATTTCGGGCCCACGTAGTCCGCGTTTTCTTCCACATGGCGGCGCATCTCGGCCAGCGCTTTTTCCTGATCACTGCGGGTCTGGGTCAGGGGTTTTTCCGGCACCTCTTCGGCAGAACTCGACACGCGCGGCGCCATCACCGCCTTGGTCACCTCCTCGCTGCCGCAAATCGCGCAAGACAGATGACCGGCCTTGTCCAGAACGTCAAAAGCCGACGCCGACTGGAACCAGCTGTCAAACCCGTGCCCTTTGTCACATTTGAGCGCGTATTGGATCATGGTGCGCAAAATATCCCGCTGCCGTTAACATTTGATTATGAAATGGGGCTTTCCAACTGCCACGTCAAGCAACTCGGTTTCAGTCGCGCGGATCAAAGTCCTGCAAAATCCGCGCCAATTCCGGCTCGTCAACCCGTTTCGCAGCCTTTTTACGGGACATCCACTTGCGCTTGCGCTGACCTGCTTCGGGATATTCCTTGGACAATCTCTCCACCCGCACGGCAAAGACCATGACCAGACAAGGCAAATCACCCGATGCCACGGTCTCCTTGCTGTAGGAAAAAACGCCCAGACAGCGCCCATCGGAGGCACCGCGCACGCCGGCCTCTTCCCAGGCCTCCTGTGCCGCGGAATCCGCCGGGGTCATCGCGTCCATGGGCCAGCCTTTGGGCACGATCCAGCGCTGCGACCCGCGCGACGTGATCAAAAGAACCTGCACATCGCCCTTGCGTACCCGGTAGCAAAGTGCCGCAAACTGCGTGCGCAGCTCGCTTTTGCGTGCCCCTTGCAAGGATATGGGAAGCTGCTTGATCATCGCCGGTTCACGTCAGTACTCGATTTGTTGCCGTCTTGGGACGGTCTATGCGCCGATCATGCCCGATAACCCCGCAGTTGCCAACAAATGATGCGCCGCCACCGGTATCAACGGCCGCGTTCGGGTTCAGGTCAGATCGCGGGACTGCATCCGCGATTGCAGGCGCGCGGCCAGATCTTCGACAGGAATATCTGCATCAATGGCCAGCTTGCGCAGACCAAAATGCACATGCGCCATTTCCTGATAGTAATTCGTGTAGGCATAGTTCGTCGCCGCCCCCGCCACGGCCCCAAGCACGGGCACGGTCTGGGCGGCCAGTTTCTGCCCCATCGCCGTGGCCAACCGGGGCGCTACCCGGGCGATGATGCCTTGCAGCGCCGCTCCGCTCAACGTGACCCGCGCGGACAGGAACCCAAGATCAGCACCGTCATCCTTCGACAGGGGTCCGGCTGAGGCAAAAACCTCAATGCAGTCAAATTGCACATTCTGCTCGGTAGGATCAAACCCGTGTTCCACCGCAACACCCTGAATGATCCGCAGCAATAATGTGGTGGTGACCGGCAATTCGGCCAGCGCTGTGGGCAGACCGCCCACGCCCCCAACGGCCCCCATTGCAGTCCCGACCGCCGTGTTGAGCCAGCTTTTCTGATCCGGTACCATGTCGCGGCTCGAATGGGCCAGCTTCATCGCTTGCTCCAGCGCGCTGCGCGTGGCGTCCTGCAATCCCGAACGCGCAGGTGCGGGCAAACGCTCCAGCAAGCCCTCGGCGCGGCCGCCCACAAGGTTCAAAAGTTCAATCGCACCACCGCCCGCGCGTTTGTAGCGATGCGCCAAGGCGTCCAGCTCTTTGTCAACGTCGACCGGGTGAAACTTCGTAATGTCGTTCATATGTGCCCCTTTCCTTCAAGATGGGCGCAATCGACGTTATTTCAATCCAGAAGGCATAGTCCCCTGCCAGCGGGACACCTCGCCCACAACGCCTTGCCAGGCCTGCGGCTGCAATGCGCGGCCCAAAACCCGGTCCGGGTTTGTCGGCGGTGGCATCACCACATCGTCGAGCCTGGTAAACCCGAAACGCGCATAATAGGGGGCATCGCCTACCAGCATCACGCGGGCCCAACCTTGGGATTTGGCGCACTCCAGCGCGTCACGGATCAGCCGGGCCGCCAGCCCCTCGCCCTGCCGCGTCGGATGCACCGCAACCGGGCCCAGCAATAGGGCTGCGACCGAGCCGACACGTACGGGCCAGAAACGGATTGCGCCCGCCAGAATGCCACCCGGATCGCGCGCTACCTGATTGAGACTGGCAACAGAAGCGATGTCATCGCGCAAACGATATGAGGACAAAGCTTCGCGCCCCGGTGCAAAACACAGGTCAAACAGGGCTTCCACCTCATGCACATCCTGCGCAGTTTCGACAGTTAATTCATACACAAGCGCCGCCGCAGTGTCTCGCTGAGGGTTTCCGGTGGTCCGCCCCTAGCACATGCGCTACATGGCCTGCAAACGATCAGGAGAAAGCAATGTTCTACCGCCCCGAGGACGGCCACGGCCTGCCCCATAATCCGTTCAATGCCATTGTCACGCCGCGGCCCATCGGCTGGATTTCGACGCGCAATGCGGCAGGCCAGAACAACCTCGCACCCTATTCGTTTTTCAACGGCGTGGCCTATACGCCACCGCAGGTCATGTTCGCCTCCACCAGTCACAAACCGGATCAGGGCGATACCAAGGATTCCGTGGCCAACATCCGCGCCACCGGCGTCTTTTGCGTGAATATCGTGGAATACGCGATGCGCGACGCGATGAATGCCTCATCGGAGGCGCTGCCAAAAGACGTGGATGAATTTGCCGCAGCGGGTCTTGAGCCTGCCGACTGCGCGCAAATCGACTGCGCCCGCGTGTCCGGGGCCCCCGCTGCGCTGGAATGCCGGATGACGCAAATCGTGCAAATCGAGGGTGCCAGCAATTTCGTGGTCTTTGGCGAAGTGGTCGGCGTGCATATCCGCGATGACACGCTTGTCGACGGGCGGTTCGACGTGCGCACCTATCAGCCGCTCAGCCGTCTGGGGTACCGTGATTACACACGTGTGACCGACCTTTTTGAGCTTGCGCGCCCGGACGACTGAGCCCTCAGATCACGCAAAACGCAACATTGTCACAACCTGTGCTAGACTGGGTGGTGCGCGGCTGCGAATTCGGTATTGCTGCTGACCGCGCTCAATTTTGCGGAGGGCACTATGACGAATTTCAACCATTCCATCATTCGCGCGGCGGTCTGGAACCTCGCCGGTTTTACCAGACCCGGCCAGCCTGTGGGCATTTCAGCACGCTCGAAAAAGGCGGAAAAACAGGCCGAGGGGCTGGCTCTGCTTGATGCGGAATTCGTGACGCTGGTGGAGGTATCGCCGGAGAATTACATCACGACGCTGGTCGAGAAACTCAAGAAATACGGCGTCGAATACAATCACACGATGCTGCCCCAGCAAAGCGGCCATATCCACATCGGCTTTCTTCATAAACCCGGCATCGAAGTGACCAACCCGCGCTTCATTCCCGGCTCCGAAGGCGCCTACAAAGGCGGGCGGCAGGCGTTTGCAGTGGATGTGAAGATCGCCAAACTCAAGGCCATCGTCATCGGTGTCCACCTGAAATCCGGGCGCGGTCGTCACGAACAAAAGACCCGCGACAGCCAGTGCAAGGTGATTGGCGACTACATTGCGGAAATTCACCAGACCCCGGGCCTGAAACGGCGGGCGATCTTCCTGATGGGGGATTTCAATATGATCCCCGGCCAGGATGTATCGAACTTTCACTACTTGGGTGGCGATGACGCAATGGATTTTGTCTCAAGCTGGGATCTGCAGGACCGCTTCTCGCATATTCTCGAAAAGGGCCGCGCCAATCTGCTGGACGGGTTTGCGGTCAGCCGTAACTTTTCCACTGACTATATCAAGGGGAGCCTGCGCCTCTTTCCGATGCACTGGACCATGGACATGGGCCGCGAAGCTTTCCGCAAAGGCGTCTCAGACCACCTGCCCTTCGTGGCCAGCTTCAAAATCTACTGATGCCCCTGACGGGACGGCGGGCGGGGCGCCTTGGCCGCAGGCCAACAGCGCCGCACGCCGTCAGTGACCACCCAGAATGCCGGTACGTACCGAATAATCCACGGCCAGCTCGTAGTCAGGATCATCATCGCTGTCGATCATCAATTGACCAGCCTTTTGCAACAGTCTGTGGCAATCGCGGCTGAGATGCCGCAGCATCAAGTTCTTGCCTGCATCCTCGTATTTCGCGGCAAGCGCCTCAATCGCCTGCAAGGCAGACTGATCCACAACCCGGCTGTCCGCAAAATCCACGATCACAGTGTCCGGGTCTCCCGCCACATCGAACAGCTCCATGAAGCCATCGGATGAGCCGAAAAACAGCGGACCGGTAATCTCGTAAACCTTGGCCCCCTTCTCGGTCAGCGACTCCCGGGTCCTGGCATGAATGCGCCGCGCATTGTTCCACGCATAAGCCAGCGCGCTCACGATCACGCCAACAACCACCGCCACGGCAAGGTCTTCATAAACCGTGACCACGGTCACCAGCAGGATCACGAAAGCATCGGTCAGCGGCACCTTGCGCAGTATCGTCAGGCTGTTCCAAGCGAAGGTCCCGATCACCACCATGAACATGACACCCACCAATGCAGCCAGCGGGATAAGCTCGATGATCGACGACCCCACCAGAATGAAAAGCAATAAAAACACCGCCGCCGCGATCCCCGCCACCCGCGTCCGCCCGCCGGATTTCACGTTGATCATCGACTGGCCGATCATCGCACAACCGCCCATACCGCCGAAAAACCCCGTGACCGTATTGGCAACACCCTGTGCGATGCACTCCTGGCTCGCACCGCCCCGCTGGTTGGTCATGTCCCCCACAAGGTTCAGCGTCAGCAGGCTCTCGATCAATCCAATCGCAGCCAGAATAACCGCATAGGGCAAAATGATCTCGAAGGTCTCCCAGTTCAGCGGCACCATCGGAATATGCAACGTCGGCAGCCCGCCCTGAATCGAGGCCAGATCCCCCACCCGCGGCACGTCCAGCCCGAAACCGATCACCACCGCCGCGACAATCCCGATACCTGCCAGGGGTGCGGGGATAAGCTTGGTCATGCGCGGCATCACCCAGATGATCGCCATGGTCGCCGCCACCAGCGTCAGCATCAAGAACAGCGGCTGCCCGCTCAGCCATTCGCCCCCGCCCATGCCATGACCGGTATCAACCATCGTGCCCGGCACCTTGAACTGGCTGAGCTGCGCGAGGAAAATCACGATCGCCAGCCCGTTCACAAAGCCCAGCATCACCGGATGCGGCACCAGCCGGATGAACTTGCCCCATTGCATCGCGCCCGCAAAGACCTGCAACAACCCCATCAGAACCACCGTGGCAAAGAGGTATTCCACCCCATGCTGCGCCACCAGCGCCACCATGACCACCGCCAACGCCCCCGTGGCCCCGGAAATCATCCCCGGACGCCCGCCAATCAGCGCCGTGATCAGCCCCACCAGAAAGGCCGCGTAAAGCCCCACCAGCGGGTGCACACCTGCCACAAAGGCAAAGGCCACCGCTTCGGGCACCAGCGCCAATGCGACCGTCAGACCCGATAGCAACTCGATGCGCAGGCGCGCTGGCGAAAACCCGTCTTCGGGCATCCAGCGCAAATCAGTGATTGCAAGGTTCTTGGTAAAGCTGCGGAACGTGGTTCGCACCATGGGGAAAATCCTGATGTAGGGTCACTTTGCGGACAGGCGCGGGCCAAATCCTCTTGCGCCGCTCCCTAGACGGTTTGGGACGGAATGAAAACCCTGCCCCTCGGGATCGTTAGCCGCGCATGGCTAACAAATCCCTAATGCCAGAGGGTGCTGCCCCCTGCGCGCCCTTGATTTCAAACCCGCCCCGCGCGACGATCAGCCCACCCCAGATCGGAGCCGCCCTTGCCCCTCATCCACACCCGAAAAGACATTGACGATCTTCTGGGCGGCCCGACGGAGGCGGAGGAGAAACTCCTCACCGCCTGCATGGCAGGTGAGTCTTGCGCGTTGGGTGGCCTGCCCCGCGCAGATGACGCCACGCGCGAGGTCCGCGCCGAGGTGCTGCGCTACCTGATCCTCGGCGGCTGCGAGGCATGCCACGTCCATGGCTGGGGCGTCAGGCTTTACGGCGCTTGTGTCTCCGGCACCCTCGATCTCAGCTTTGAAAAAGCCCGCAGGGCGACGGTACTGATACGGTGCAGATTTGCCGAGGACATCATCGCTCAGCAAAGCAAACTTGACTTGCTGGTGCTGAATGGCAGCACCTTGAACGTGCTAAGCTTCCAGGGGATTAAGGTGAGGGGTGGTGTCTTATTGCGCGACATCACGGCCAGCGGCGAGGTCACCCTCTCCGGTGCGCAGATCGGCGGGCAGCTTTCCTGCGAGGAGGCAGCATTCTCCGCCACAAACGGGCATGCGTTGACCATGCAAAGGGCACATATCAGGGAAGGTTTGATCTGGCGGAGTGCCAGTTTTTCAAAAGGGAGTGTTAATTTGACCGCCGCCTATGTCGGCGATCTGGTCGATGACTTGACATCTTGGCCCGGGGCGGGCCGACTCATCCTCGACGGATTCACCTACGACCGCATCAGCGGGGCGCCGACCGATGCCGCGCGTCGTCTCGACTGGCTGGCCAAAGGCAGCACTTGGAATGGTGAGTTCTCTCCTCAACCCTACACCCAGCTCGCAAAGGTCCTGCGCGAGATGGGTCATGATGCCCAAGCCCGGACCGTTCTGGCGGAGCGGGAGCGGTTGCTCTATCGCGAAAAATTCAAAACCCGCTGGCGCCTGCATAATGGCGAGGTGTCAGAAGGCATCACCGTCACCAATATCCATTACCTCACCATCCTGTGGTCGTATTTCCTGCAGGCGGTCGTGGGCTATGGCCACCGCCCGTTCCGAAGCGTGCTGGCGCTATTGGTCCTTTGGCTCAGCGCCACGACCGTTGCCCATCTCGCGTGGGAGGAAGGCTCCTTCGCGCCCAATTCCGGCCCGGTCCTGCTCTCCGACGACTGGCAGCGGTTCGCGTCTGAGCCTGCCCCGGCCAACCCCGCGCTCTTATGGTCCGAGAAAGGCGCGCAAGGACAGGATTGGGAGAGCTTCAGCCCCCATGCCTATGCCGCCGATCTGGTCATTCCCATTGTCGACATCGGACAGACCGCTGCATGGGCCCCCTCGACCACACGCGGTTTCTGGGGCTGGCATCTGTGGTGGTTGCGATGGGTCTTTACGTTGGCGGGCTGGGTCGTCACCGCCCTCGGCGCGGCGGCCATCACCGGGATCATCCGGCGCGACTAAAGCCAAACAATGCACAAATTCGGTGCACGGCCTGTGCACAGGTTGTGCACGGATGTCATACGCTTGATTTCCCCTCAAATCCCCGCCACCATCCCGCCGAGAAACGTGCAAATTCGGAGCCTTCCCAGACATGAGCAAGACAAAGATCGCCGTGATCGGCGGATCAGGGATATACGATATCGACGGGCTGGAGGAGGCCAGCTGGACCCGTGTCGACACCCCTTGGGGCGCGCCATCGGATGCCATTCTGACGGGTGTTCTGGATGGTGTTGAGATGGCGTTTCTGCCCCGGCACGGGCGCGGCCATGTGCACAGTCCGAGCACCGTGCCTTACCGTGCGAACATCGACGCGCTCAAACGTCTGGGCTGTACGGATGTGGTGTCTGTTTCCGCCTGCGGGTCGTTTCGGGAGGAGATGGCGCCGGGGGATTTTGTGCTTGTAGATCAATTCATTGACCGCACCTTCGCGCGCGAGAAGTCGTTTTTCGGTACGGGCTGTGTCGCCCATGTCTCCGTCGCGCATCCCACCTGTCCGCGTTTGAGCGATGCCTGCGAAACCGCCGCCCGGGACGCGGGGATCACGGTGCACAGGGGGGGGACCTATCTCGCCATGGAAGGACCCCAATTTTCGACGCTGGCCGAATCCCGCATGTATCGCGAAAGCTGGGGCGCGGATGTGATCGGCATGACCAACATGCCCGAAGCCAAGCTCGCCCGTGAAGCCGAGCTGTGCTACGCCTCCGTCGCCATGATCACCGATTACGACAGCTGGCACCCCGATCATGGCGAAGTGGACGTAACCCAGATCATCGCCACCCTCATGGGCAATGCAGACAAGGGCCGTGACCTCGTACGGCGTTTGCCGAAACTCCTGGGAAAGGACCGTGCGGCATGTGCCCATGGCTGCGATCGCGCGCTCGAATATGCGATCCTGACCGCCCCGGAGGCGCGCGATCCATCTGTCATGGCAAAACTGGATAGCGTGGCGGGGCGCGTCTTGCCCTGATGCGTCGCGCCGCGATCAATGCGGCGCAACTATCAGTAAATCTTGACGATGTTCAACTTCGCTTTGAGCCGCGTAAAAGCGTCCGCCTGCACGATATCATGAAGGGTCTTGGGCTGGGGGCAATCTGAACAGGTCGCGGGGTCAATCATCAGGGGATTTGCAAAACGCACCCATTTCGATTGCCCATTGGTATCCTGAACCTCGTAGATCGAGTCCACGACAAAAGGTGTCAGATCCGGGTTTGTTGACGCCGCCACAACGGTTTGCAGACAAGCCGGATCCATCGGCGCATTGACGGCCGTACGGTGCTGTTTGAAGTAGGTCCATTTCTTCTCAGGGCTTTTGACGGTGACCCAGCTTGCAATTTTCTTGGGAACATATTCCCCGACGGTTGCAAGCGTCTCGTTCAAACTGCTGCCCCAGATGTTGGACGCAGAGAGCCTGTCTTCAATAGGGGGACGATCCGCTGAGAAACTCTGTAGTGAGCAAAACTTGCTGTCTTCAAATTTCTCGTTCTTGTGGCTGTAGACAAAGACATCTCCCGGATAGGGATCCGAAATGCGGTTGGCAGGCACAATCAAGCGGGCATAGCTGATATCAGCCTCGTCAGCATCCAGCAGCACACTCTCGGTGACATTGAACGCCAACACGGTCAGAACCAACGCCGTCATCGTCCAGAACTTGTAGTCGACACTTTTGGCGGGTTTGGGTTTATCGTCAGTGTCCAGGGCGGTCATTGGGGGCAACACAGGTTGCTGCCGCAATTGTAGTAACCTTCAGGACAGGCAGCATAGGCGGCAGCAGTTGAAACGAAAAAGGCAGCTATTGCTAGAGCAGTGATAGCACGCATGACTATTCTCCATTTGAATAAAATTCGGGAATATGCTGCATGATTCTACGTTTACGGGAAAATGTCTGTGAACAAAGTCACAGGCACACCGGGTTGATGTTGCCGCTGGAAACTGGAACTACTGTTGCGGCGCATGTGAAGGAGTAAACGGTGTCTTTCGATCTTTGGCTGACGTTCGTTGCGGCTTCCACCGCTCTCCTGCTAATCCCCGGGCCGACGGTGCTCTTGGTCTTGAGCTACGCGCTCTCGAAAGGAAAATCCGTGGCCGTGGCTTCCGCCGCAGGTGTTGCAGTCGGAGACTTGATTGCCATGACCGCGTCACTGGCGGGTTTGGGCGCGCTTGTCCTGGCCTCGGCAACCCTTTTCACCATGCTCAAATGGCTGGGAGCCATCTACCTGGTCTGGCTGGGCTTCAAACTCATCCGGTCGGCACCCCGTGAAGAGATGGCGCCGATTGCAGAGGTAAATGCGCGTGGTGTCTTCCGTCACGCCGCTGCGGTGACTGCTCTCAACCCCAAATCCATTGCTTTTTTCATTGCGTTCGTACCGCAGTTCTTACGCCCCGATGCGCCCCTTGCCCCTCAGTTCATTCTGCTGATCGCAACTTTCGTGTCTCTCGCGGGTATCAACGCTTTGGCCTATGCTCTGCTTGCCGATCGGCTGCGCCGCGTTATCTCGAAACCAAATATTCTCACATGGATCACCCGTGCTGGCGGTGCCACCTTGATTGGTATGGGCCTCCTGACCGCCACGCTGCGCCGCGCAACCTGAAGGCAAATCGCATGAAAACTGTTCAAGATTACATCCGTACGATCGTGGATTTCCCACATGAAGGCATCATGTTTCGCGACGTCACGACGCTCTTTGCGGACCCTCGCGGCTTCCGCATGGCGATTGACCAGATGCTGCATCCCTACGCCGGGCTTGAAATTGACAAAGTCGTGGGTCTGGAAGCGCGCGGCTTTATCCTTGGCGGTGCCATTGCGCACCAGCTTTCGGTCGGCTTTGTGCCGATCCGCAAAAAAGGCAAGCTGCCCGGCAGAACGATCAGTCAGGATTATTCATTGGAGTACGGTGAAGCCATTGTCGAAATCCACGACGATGCAATCCAGCCGGGGGAAAAGGTTCTGGTGGTGGATGATCTGCTTGCAACCGGTGGCACAGCGGAGGCCGGTATCAAGCTGATTGAAAGACTGGGCGGTGAAATCGTTTCCTGTGCTTTCATCATTGATCTTCCGAAACTGGGTGGTCGCGCCAAACTCGAAGCCTTGGGCATGGAAGTTAACGCACTTTGCGCCTTCGATGGTCTCTAGGAACCAACCAAATCCTGGAAGGATTTGAAAAACATCGTGTGACGCGTCAGCGTCTCATGTCTTCAGGACCGCGCCGGGGTTCATGATGCCCAATGGGTCAAGAGCGGCCTTGATCGCGCGCATTGCAGCCATCTTTGCAGGGTCGCCATAGCGTTCAAGGTCTGCCACTTTCATGCGTCCAACCCCATGTTCCGCGCTGACCGATCCGCCCAGACTGTTGGCCAGATCGTGCACCGTCCGCTGCAACTCAGCGCGTTGGTGAGCATGGTCGGAGGAACGCCCCCCCGGCAGCGGGAACAGGTTGTAGTGCAGATTACCGTCACCCACGTGGCCAAAGCAGTTGATGCGAAAGTCACCTAACCTGGCCACAGCCTCTTTTCCACGTTCGATGAACTCAGGGATGCAGCTCAAAGGAGCCGACACATCGCTCGAAATGATCGCGCCAACGCGTTTATTGGCCTCGGGAATATGCTCTCGCACTGACCAGAAGGCGGCCCCCTGCTCCACGCTTTGTGCAATCACGCCATCCAGTGCCAACCCGGTTTCGGCCGCCTCCTCAAAGAGCCCTTCCAGAGCCGCCTGCCCGTTCATGCCGCGCGCCAACCCGACCTCTATCAACACAGACCATTGCGGGTGCTTCTCGAAGGGCTGACGCACCTCCGGCAGAACCTCCGACAGAAATGTCAATCCCTGCCCGTTGATCAACTCGAACCCGCTGACCATCTCTCCCAGTTGGTCCCGCGCGAGGGCCAATAGCGACAGCGCCGCTGCAGGTGAGGGCACAACGAAAATCGCCGTGCCCGAAACCGCGGGTTTCGGGCTGAGTTTCAGAGCCGCTGCGGTGATCACTCCCAAACTGCCTTCCGACCCGATCAGCAGATTGCGCAGATCGTAGCCGGTATTGTCTTTGCGCAGGCGTTTCAGACCGTGCCATATCTGACCATCCGGCAACACCGCTTCCAGCCCAAGGCACAAGTCCCGCGCGTTGCCATAGCGCAAGACTGCCGTACCGCCAGCATTCGTCGCCAGATTACCGCCGATACTGGCTGAGCCCTCCGAGGCAAGCGACAGGGGAAACAGCCGATCAGCGGCATCTGCGGCGGATTGCACATTGGCCAGCACGGCCCCCGCCTCACAAATCAGAACGTTCTCTTCGGGGAAAACCTCTCGGATGGCATTCATGCGCTCAAGCGAGAGGATCAGGGGCAAAGGTCCCTCGAAGGAGACCTGCCCGCCCACGAGGCCGGTCCCGCCCCCATATGGCACAATCCCCACCTGAGCCTGCGCGGCACAGCCCACGATCGCGGCAACTTCCTCAACGGTTCTGGGCATCGCGACAAGCGACTGGCGCCCTTGGTATCGCCCGCGCGGTTCTTCCAGATGGCGCGGTTCAGCGCTGCGAAAGCGCTCCGCTGGCAAGGTTTGCTGCAATAGCGACTGGAAATCGGAATCGACGGAGTTCAAGGACATGCGCCTTGATCCCCCGCGCGCCTCACGGATGCAACCCCCGACTAGGGGGCACTCAGCCACTCCGGACGCAACACCATGATCGTCGGTCTGCCGGGCAACCGATCTAAAGAGACTTCCAGAGAAGGTCCGCCAACCTCAACGATGGCAAATTCATCGGACATCCCCGACAGAAAATCATCAAGGGCAAACAGCGAAAACCAGTGCATCGGAATCACAATGGAGGATTTCAACCGTTTGAGAACCCGGGTCATCGTCGGTAAATCCAAGGTATAGCCGCCATCGACAGGCGCCATGACGACGTCGAGCCGACCCAAAGCCGCGTATTGGGCGGCATCGGGCTCATGATGCAGATGCCCCAGATGACCGATACAAAGCCCGGCCATCTCGAACACAAAGATCGAATTCCCTTCGGTCTCAACGCTCGAGAATTGCGAACGAATGTCGGTAGAAACATTGCGGATCAGAACTTCGCCCAAGTCGAGCCGATGGTCGATACCTTCGCCAAACTCTCCCCACCCCGGAAGCACATGCGGAATGGCCGGGTCGGGATGGGCCGTCCAATGCGTGTCATGCGCGTGGTTCATGGTAACAACATCGGGGATGAATGGTGCCGATCCGGTAAAGCCGGTGAAATCGGTGACCATGTTCAACCCCCCATGGCTGCGGATCAGAAAACTCGCATGAGAAATATAATGAATGCGCACATTTTCTGGGGCAACGGCTGAGAAATTTGCCGGAACAATATACTCTATCCCCGGTGCTCCTTCAGCTAATGCAATGCAATGGCTGGGTTGTCGCTCCTGGGCCATCGCGCCCTGGCTCAAAAGCAGCAGTGTTATGAAAAAGCGGATCAGCATGGCAACCTCCCTGATCCTAGGAAGTTAGTACGCGAAGCCGCAGTTTCCGATATAAAATTCTGTGAGGTTCAGGAAAAGGCCATCAAGAGAGACGCAGGTAGGCGCTAGCCTGCGTTGGATTTACCGCGTCTGTCCCCTCGCAAAGCGGCATAGAGCACATGGGTGCGCCACCGACCGTTGATCTGCAGATAGCTCTGCGCCACACCTTCGTATTTGAAACCGGAGATTTCGAGCAATCCGCGTGACGCTGCATTCTCGGGCAAACAGGCGGCTTCGATCCGGCTCAGATCCAATCGCGTGAATGCATGGTGCACCAGTGCCTTGATGGCCTCATGCATGTATCCCTGCCGCGCAAAGGGTTGACCCGTCCAATACCCCAGCGTGCCCGCCTGCGCCGGACCGCGCCTGATATTGTCCAGCGTAATCGCGCCCAACAGCGCGTCATCCTGTCGCCGGATCAAAAAGAGCGGAATCGCGGTGCCGCTGGAGACGGACCGTTGCGCCCAATAGACCCGGTTCGTAAACGCTTTTCTGGTCAGATGGTCCCGTGCCCAGCTGGGTTCCCAAGAGGTCAGGTAATCCTTGCTCTGGGCCCGCAGGGCGGTCCAGGGTCGAAAGTCGGAATGAATCGGTGGGCGCAGCGTCATCCGCTCCGTCTCGATCCTCAGTTTCCGAAATCCGCGGAGCATCACGCCGCTCGACGCGTCTGCAACTCTGCAAGGCTGGGGGCGGCGTCAATGGGACCGTAAAGTGCAAGGGCTGCCGGAGCCGCCGAGGCCATGCCTTCGGCAAATTCTCTGACGTCCCCTGTGGTCACAGCATCAATCAGCGCCACGGTTTCTTCCAGCGGCGGAACGCGGCCCCATATTTGAACCAAACGGGCCAGCCGCTCGGCGCGATTTGAGGGACTTTCCAACCCCATCAACAATCCTGCCTTCATCTGCGCGCGTGCGCGCGCAACCTCGGCGGGCGACATGTCCGCCGCAGCCCGCTTCATCTCGTCGATGGTGATTTCGGCCAGTTGAGGCAATTGCTCGGCAGAGGTCCCGGCGTAAATCGTCGTCATGCCGGTATCCGCATAGGCTCCGGCCTGCGCAAAGATCGAATAGCACAGCCCTCGGTTTTCCCGGATTTCCTGAAAGAGGCGGCTCGACATACCGCCCCCCAGCGCTGAGGCATAGATTTGAGCGGTGTAGATTTTATCGTCACGGTACCCGGGGCTTTCAAAGGCCAGGGCAAAATGCGCCTGCTCCAGCTCCTTGACCTGCCGACGCTCGCCCCCCAGAAAACGTGCGGCATCAACGTCAAAGGCGGGTTTGGCTTGCATACCCCCGAAAAGCGTCTCGGCCAGTTTCACGATGGCCTCGTGATCCACCGCACCTGCCGCTGACAGGATCATCTGTTCCGGCCCGTAGTGCTGTCCGATGAACCCTTGCAAATCCGTACGGCTGAAACTGGCCACCCGGTCGCTGGGCCCCAGGATAGTGCGCCCCATGGGATGATCCGGATAGGCTTCTTCCTGCAACCAGTCAAAGATCACATCATCAGGGGTATCGAGCGCCTGCCCGATCTCCTGCAGGATCACACCGCGCTCGATTTCGATCTCAGCTTCGTCCAGCGTCGGGTTCAGCAGGATATCCGCAATCACGTCGAGCGCCAGCGGCACGTCGTTCTGCAACACGCGGGCATAATAGGCGGTCACTTCGCGGCTGGTATAGGCGTTGATGTAGCCGCCTACGTCCTCGATGCTCTCGGCAATCTGCAAGGCAGTGCGTCGCTTGGTGCCTTTGAAGGCCATGTGTTCCAGAAAATGCGCGATGCCGTTCTGGTCGGGCATTTCATGACGCGCACCCGCTGTGACCCAAACCCCGATTGAGGCTGAAGCCAGCCCGGGCATTTCTTCGGTCACGATACGGAAGCCATTAGGCAGGCGGTGTTGGTTCAGTGTCACGCAGTACGATGCCCTTTGATATGCGCGGTGAGCGCGGCCAGATCGTTCGGCACCCGGCTCACCCGTTCGGGGCGTTCATACAGGTCTGCCATACGCGGGGGCAAGGGGGGGTGTTGCCCGCTGGCCTTTTCCACTGCGTCCGGGAATTTCGCCGGATGGGCGGTCGCGAGTGTGATCATCGGTGTGTCAGTTGCGCGCAACTCCTCTGCCACCTTCACACCCACCGCGCTGTGCGGACAGAGCAACTCACCGCTGGACTTCAGCGAAGATGCGATGGTGGCCATGGTGTCCTCTTCCGACGCCCTGCCGGATACATAATGCGATTGCAGCACCTCCATCGCGCCCTGGCTGACCTCGAAACCACCCGCCTTGAGTTCTTCCATCAATTGGCCGATCGCATTACCGTCGCGATCATAGGCGTCAAACAAGGCGCGCTCAAAATTGGAACTGACCTGAATATCCATCGACGGGCTGATCGAAGGCACCGTCTCGCCCTTATGATACCCCTGCCCTTTCAGGCAACGATCAAGGATGTCGTTCTGATTGGTTGCAACGACAAGCTTGTCGATGGGCAGCCCCATGCGCTTGGCGATGTAGCCCGCAAAGATATCGCCAAAATTGCCCGTGGGCACCGTAAAGCTAACCGGACGGTGCGGTGCACCCAAAGATACCGCAGAAGAGAAGTAGTAAACCACCTGCGCCAGTACCCGCCCCCAGTTGATGGAATTGACACCTGCGAGCCTGACCTCGTCGCGGAAATCAAAGTCGTTGAACATGTCCTTCAGCCGCGCCTGACAGTCGTCGAAATCGCCATCCATCGCCAGCGCGTGCACATTCGATTCGACCGGCGTGGTCATCTGCCGCCGCTGCACCTCGGAAATGCGCCCATGCGGGTAGAGAATGAACACATCCACATTGTCGAGCCCCCGGAAGGCTTCAATCGCCGCCGAGCCCGTATCACCCGAAGTCGCCCCCACAATGGTGACCCGCTCACCCCGCCGCGCCAGCGCCGTCTGGAACATCTGCCCGATCAGTTGCATCGCGAAGTCCTTGAAGGCCAGCGTCGGCCCGTGGAACAGTTCCAGCAGGAAATGCCCCTGATCAAGCTGCACCAGCGGTGCCCGCGCGGCATGGCCGAACCCTGCATAGGCACGCGCGATGATGCCCTCGAATTCAGCATCCGTGAAGACATCGCCCACAAAAGGCCGCATCACACGGTAGGCAATGGCCTCATAGCTCAGCCCTTCGAGGCGGGAAATTTCCGCGACCGTCATCTGCGGAATCGTCTCCGGCACATAAAGCCCGCCATCACGGGCAAGGCCGGTGAGCATGGCCTCTTCGAAGTTCAGAATGGGCGCGGTGCCCCGGGTCGATATGTAACGCATATGCTTCAGCTTTTGTTGGCACCGGGTTTGCGGCGCAGGAAAACGGCGGTCATTGCCAGCCAGATGGCCGACAAGGAAAACCAGGTGATGGCGTATTGCAAGTGATCGTTGGGAATAGCGGCCGTGTCTACGGGCAAGGGCGTCACAGGACCGCCTGATTGCGGCGCGTCGCGACGCACAACCATTATCGGTCGGGTATCCAGAACATCCGCCATTCTTTCGACGTCCCGCGCGAACCAGATATTTTCGTCAACATCCGGCATTGGTGTGAACCTGTCGGTCTCCTGTGGCCATTGCAGGTTCCCCACAAGAGTCAGCGGCGGACCTTCCTCGAATTTCAATGCGTCGGCCTTTGCCACCGGGACGAACCCCATGTCGATCAAGATCGCCCCTTCATCCCGCAGCATCGGACGAATGATCCGGTAGCCCGCGCCAACCTGTTTTTGGGATACCAGAACCCGCAGATAACCCGCGCCCAGAACGCCTGTAACCTCGACCGGCAGATAGGCGTCCCGTTCGGGGTTCAACTCTGCTGGTAGTTTTATCGGAGCAGCCAAGATCCGCTTTTCGATATCGGCGATCAATTCTTCTTTCCAGGCCAGCCGCTGGACCTGCCAGATACCAAGGCTGATCAGAATTGCAGCGCCCCCCAACCCAAAGGTTGCCAGAAACATCAGTCGTCGCATGACTGCTCAGCTCCAAAGAAAAACGCGCGAGAGCCGCGCGCTTTTTTGTTTGAAATTCTCGCTGCGCCTAATGCGCCCCGGGCATCTGCGCCACGCCCCAGATGTAGACTGCAAAGAAGAGGAACAGCCATACCACGTCGACAAAGTGCCAATACCAGGCAGCGGCCTCAAAGCCCACGTGCTTCTCCGGGGTGAAGTCCCCCCTCAACGCACGGACAAGACACACCGTCAGGAAGATTGTCCCGATGATCACATGTGCACCGTGAAAGCCGGTCGCCATGAAGAAGTTGGAGTAGAACTTGTCGCCTCCAAATTCCCAGCCCTTGTAGAGCAGATAGGAATACTCATAGGCCTGCAGCACGGTAAACAGTACACCAAGCACAATCGAAATTGCGAGGCCCCAGACCAGATCCTTGCGGTTGTTCTCATGGACCAGAGCGTGGTGCGCCCAGGTTACCGCACAGCCCGACAGCAGCAGAATCAGCGTGTTGATCAGCGGCAGGTGGAAAGCGTCCACATGGTAGATTTCCGGCTGGATGTACTCCGTGCCGACATATTCGCTCATCGGATAGATGGCATTTTTGAAGAACGCCCAGAACCACGCCGCGAAGAACATAACCTCCGACATGATGAACAGGATAAAGCCATAGCGCAGGCCGATCCTCACCACCGGGGTGTGGTCGCCGACGTGGCTTTCACGGACAACCTCGGACCACCAGGCAAACATGACGTAAAGCACACCCGCCAGCCCCGCGAGGAACAGGTAGGGGTGATTGTTTTCTACCGCACCCGAAAACCAAATCACCGCGCCGAATAGCATCGCAAACCCGCTGATGGCGCCCAGCAGCGGCCAGACTGAGGGGTTCAGAATGTGATAGTCGTGGTTCTTTTCATGGGCCATATCTGCGTCCCTTGCCTTGTCCTGGTCAGTTCAGACTTGCGTCTGAGGTTGGTTCCAAATCCTGCACGGCGGCATAGCCCTCGGGCAGGTCAATTTCGTAGAATGTATAGGAGAGCGTGATGGTATGTACATATTTTCCATCGCGATCTTCGACGATTTCCGGATCGACATAGAAAGTCACCGGCATCTGAACCCGTTCACCGGGTTGCAGCACCTGCTCTTCAAAGCAGAAACACTGAATCTTGTTGAAAAAGCTACCCGCCTGATAAGGGGTAACGTTATAACTGGCAGACCCTGCGATGGGGCGGTTTGTCGGGTTGTACGCCTCATAGAACGCAAGGCCCGTCTCGCCTATGCGCACTTCCATCTCGCGCACGACCGGCTCAAAGGACCACGGCATCTGACTGTGAAGCGAGCCGTCAAAACGGACCTTGATGGTCTGCTCAAGAACATCATCGGGCGCAACATCAGACACACCGGTCACGCCGCCAAACCCTGTCACCCGGCAGAACCAGTCATAAAAAGGAACTGACGCCCAGGCCAGAGCTCCCATCACCACGACCAGGCTGACGGTTTGAGTGACGGTTTTGGCGGGACCGGAGAGCGCCATCAGTTTGCAATCTCCTCTGCTTTTGGCAGCTCAAAATCGCCACTTGTGACTTTGGTGAAGGTCAGCGCCAGCACCAGAACGACAAACGCACCCAGCATCAGGCCGACCCCGATGTTGCGCCCCTTGCGACGGGCATGCAGTTCATGTTCGGGACGAAAGGTCATGCCTTACCAGCCCCCCATTCCGAAAGGACGCAGCATGGCTTCGATCAGGATCACCCCGAAATGGGCAAAGAGATACCAGAGTGACAGCCGGAAGAACTTCTTTTCAATCTTGTAGCTGTCGGCCTCGGCCTGCGTTTCATCACGCCGCCAGATGTCAACCGCCCCTTTCAGGAACAGCGCGTTCAGCACAACGGCCATGGCCAGATAGAGGGGCCCGCCGATGGCGGTAAACCCTGTTCCAACGGCAAGCAGCGCCAGAAGGATCGTGTAGACGACGATATGAACACGGGTTGTGCGGCGCCCGTGGGTCACCGTGAGCATCGGCACATCTGCATCATTGTAGTCAGACTTCATGAACAGCGCCAAAGCCCAGAAATGCGGCGGCGTCCACGTGAAGATCAATGCGAACATCAGCCATGCCTCGATGGAGAAGCTGCCGGTCGCGATGACCCATCCGATCACCGGGGGAAAGGCGCCCGCGGCACCACCGATCACAATGTTCTGGGGCGTCGAGCGCTTAAGCCACATCGAGTAAACGACAGCGTAAAAGAAAATTGTGAAGGCCAGCAGACCCGCCGCCAGCAAATTCGCCGACAGGCCCAGCATCATCACGGCCATACCGGACAGAGCCAGCCCCAGTGACAGGGCCTCTCCTGCAGGCACGCGACCGGAGGGGATCGGGCGTTTGGCGGTTCGCTGCATCACGGCGTCGATATCCGCGTCCCACCACATATTCAAAGCGCCGGAGGCCCCCGCGCCGATGGCGACAAATAGAATCGACGAAAACGCAATCACAGGATGCACGGTCACCGGTGCAGCGAGCAGGCCCACCAGTGCCGTGAACACCACCAGCGACATGACACGCGGTTTCAGCAGCGCGAAATAATCGCCCAGCTGCGTGTCGTACTCCCCGGCAGGTGTTGTGTAGCTTGCATCAGCCATTCAGGCGCCTCGCTGGCAGTCTTGGAGTGGCGCGGCAGGGCCGCACCCGTTCATTTTGACGCGATGACGCGGGTTTGCGGAATACCGGCGTATTCTTCCCGCGCACCTTCCAGCCACTCGGCATAGGCCTCTTCGGAGACGACCTTCACGGTGATCGGCATATAAGCGTGGTTCAGCCCGCAAAGCTCGGAGCATTGACCAAAGTAGATACCTTCCCGGTCAGCTTTGAACCAAAGTTCAGCCAGACGGCCAGGTACGGCATCCTGCTTTACGCCGAACGCCGGAATGGTCCATGCGTGGATCACATCGCCACCCGTTACTTGCATCACGATGGTCTGGTTGACGGGCACCACAACAGACGTGTCCGTCGCCAGCAGGAATTCCGCTTCGGAATATCCCGCCTCTTCCAGCTGCGCGATCACCTCAGGTGATTTCGCGTTGTTCCCACCCGTTGCGGGCGCGCCGATCATGTAGGACGAAAACTCAAAACCTTCATCCACATATTCGTAGTCCCAGTACCATTGATACCCCGTCACTTTGATGGTGACGTCAGCTTCGGGAATTTCCTGCTGCTTGAACAGGATGGGCAGCGAGAACGCCCCGATGAAGACAAGAATGACGATCGGGATCACGGTCCAGGCAATCTCTACCGGCGTATTGTGGGTGAAGCTCGCCGATTCAGGGTTCCGCTTGGCGTTATAGCGGATCGCAACCCAGAGAATCAGCGCGGTCACGAACAGCGAAATCACCGTGCAGATCACCAGCAGCATGCCATCCAGCCATTGCAGGTCTGAGGCCAGCTCGGTCACGGCAGGTTGGAAGCCCATCTTGCCATCAACCGGCACACCGATGATTTCAAGGTTGTCCTGTGCCTGAGCCGCTGTTGCTGCAAGGCCAGCAAAAACACCTGGGAGTGTGAAAAAACGTTTCATGTGTCGTCCTGATCTTGGGATCACTGATGGGCACGCAGGAAAGGTTTGGACCTCTTGCCCGCCCCGTCCGTTGTAATTCCTGCTCTTACAATCATATTCTGATCGCGAGATAAAGACTTGAGCTTGCGTCAAACAGACGCTGAGTGCACTTTTACGCCCCCTTTTGAGGATATTGCGAATGACCGACGCCCCTTTCATGCCGTTTAACGAAACGCTTGACCGCGATGAGGCCCTGAATGTGCTGCGCGAAGCGACCCGGGGCGCAGATGACGGCGAGCTGTTCCTGGAACGTCGTCGTTCCGAAGCACTGGTCTTTGACGACGGCAGGCTCAAGACCGCGAGTTATGATGCCACCGAAGGGTTTGGCCTTCGGGCCGTCCGGGGCGAAGTCGCAGGCTACGCCCATTCCTCGGAGATTTCTGTCAAAGCGCTGCGGCGGGCTGCGGAAACCGCGCGTCTCGCCGTTGGCGAAGGCGGCGGCACCTGGGCAGATGCCCCAAATCCAACAAATAGGCGCCTTTATACCGACGACGATCCGATTGCCGGGGCCAGTTTCCCGGTCAAGATCGAGACTTTGCGCGAGATCGACGACTACGCCCGCAGCCTCGACCCAAGGGTGGTGCAGGTTTCGGCCAACATTGCCGCCAGTCTTCAGGAGGTTGAAATCCTGCGCCCGGACGGGCAGTCCCTGCGGGATGTCCGCCCCATGACCCGGGTCAATGTCTCCGTCATCGTGGAAGAGAACGGGCGGCGGGAATCCGGCTCCGTTGGCGGTGGCGGGCGCGTCGGGCTGGATGGATTACTCGACCCGGCAGACTGGAAATCCAAAGCACGTGAGGCCTTGAGAATTGCCTGCGTCAATCTGAAAGCCGTACCGGCACCCGCCGGGGTCATGGATGTTGTGCTGGGGCCAGGATGGCCTGGCATCCTGCTGCACGAGGCCATTGGTCACGGATTGGAGGGTGACTTTAACCGCAAAGGATCATCGGCGTTTGCAGGGCTCATGGGGCAACGGATCGCCAGTGCGGGTGTGACAGTTCTGGACGACGGCACGATCCCCGACAGGCGCGGCTCGATCACAATTGACGATGAGGGAACTCCTTCCGCCAAGAACGTTTTGATCGACGACGGAATTCTTGTCGGATACATGCAGGATAGGCAAAATGCGCGCTTGATGGACGTTCTCCCGACAGGCAACGGGCGGCGTGAAAGCTATGCCCATGCCCCGATGCCGCGCATGACCAACACCTACATGCTGGGCGGCGATGCCGATCCCGAGGATATTCTCGCCGATCTCAAGGACGGCATATACGCGGTGGGCTTCGGGGGCGGTCAGGTAGACATCACCAATGGCAAGTTCGTGTTCAGCTGCACGGAGGCCTACCGCGTCGAAAACGGCGAAGTGGGCGCGCCGGTCAAAGGCGCCACACTCATTGGCGATGGCGCGACCGCGCTGAAGCATATCCGGGGTATCGGAAACGACATGGCACTTGACCCCGGCATGGGCAATTGCGGCAAGGCTGGCCAATGGGTTCCGGTGGGCGTGGGCCAACCGACATTGATGATTGGCGGCCTGACAGTGGGTGGGTCTGCGTCCTGACAAATGGACACCTCCCCATAATTAGCGAGGCGTCCAAGCCACATTGATTCATGCGTTGTTAACCAACTCGCCTTAAACCTGATTCTGCAACGGACGGAGACGAGGATGACTGATAAGGACCACAATCCTTCTTCCACTCACCCCCCACTCCCACCCACCTCGGAAGCTGAACAGTTCTCCCGGCTCCGTCTGTTGCGATCCCGCCGGGTTGGCGTAACGACGTATAAACGACTGCTAACTGAACACGGCACTGCGCAGAACGCGCTGGCCGCGCTACCAGAGGTAGCGCGTGCCGCCGGCGTTCAGAAATACGAAGTATGCCCCGAAGCGGTTGTTCAGGCTGAACTCAACGCTGCACGCGCGGCTGGCGCACGCCTCATCATGCAGGGCACCGCCGCATATCCTGCACATCTTAATGAAATCGACGACGCGCCGCCGTTTCTATGGGTTCTTGGTGACGCAAGCCTCCTGAAACGCCCAATGATCTCGCTGGTTGGCGCGCGTAACGCGTCTTCGCTAGGAACCCGCATGGCCAAGGCTCTGGCGCGCGATCTTGGTGTCGCAGGCTATGTGGTCGTCTCCGGACTGGCCCGCGGAGTCGATGCCGCCGCCCATCTGGCCGCCCTCCCGACCGGCACCGTTGCCGTACAGGCTGGCGGTGTTGATGTTGTCTATCCGGCCGAAAATACAGAACTGGCGCTTGAATTGGCGCAGACCGGTTTGCGGCTGTCCGAACAGCCCATGGGGCTACAACCGATGGCGCGCCACTTCCCCAGCCGAAACCGCATTATCTCCGGGCTCAGCCGCGCAACCGTGGTTGTCGAGGCCGCCGCCAAATCCGGCAGCCTCATTACCGCAAGAGACGCGCTGGACCAGGGCAGAGATGTCCTGGCCGTTCCCGGCAGCCCCTTCGATGCCCGCGCCGCCGGATGCAATCAACTGATCCGCGAAGGCGCTACCCTTATCCGTTCTGCAGAAGACGTGTTGGAGGCGATGGCCCCCTTGGCAGAGGCATCTCCACAATTGCCACTGGAGCCTCCGCTCAGAGCTGCCAAGCCCCCTAAACCCAAGACCCCGCTGAAGGAAGTGGCGGCCTTGCACCGGAAGATTCTTGCCCGGCTGAGTCCGGCACCGCTTGCCGAAGATCAGTTGATACGAGACCTCGCGATTGCCCCGGCAGATGTGGCTCCGGCACTGCTCGATCTAGAAATGGAAGGTCGCATAAGCCGCCGGTCGGGCGGTCTGTTGTCCCGCACCGAAAGCGCCTGAAAATTGGCCGTCTTGTGAGTGGTTTTCGCTGCGAACAGCCAAATTCAAAGTGCGCTCATCCCCGAAGAAATTGGTGCGGACCAGACAACGTGCAACGCCCCGGTCGATACCGTCGTGAACAATCCTTGTTGCGACAAAATAGGTGCGGCAATCTCCGGCGCATTGACAAAATCTACTTGCGCAACACATCTGGCATGGTCATAGACGCACAATATTTTTACCCAGAGGTGTCCTAGTAAATGCCAGTCGTTGTGGTCGAATCGCCCGCCAAAGCCAAGACAATCAACACCTATCTGGGGTCCGATTACACGGTACTGGCATCATACGGCCACGTGCGCGACCTGCCGCCAAAAGATGGCTCTGTAGACCCCGAGCAGGAGTTTGAGATGCTCTGGGAGGTCGCCAGCGACAGTAAAAAACACGTCAAGGCCATCGCAGATGCGCTCAAAGATGATAACGCCCTGATCCTCGCAACCGACCCTGACCGTGAAGGCGAGGCGATCAGCTGGCACTTGCAGGAAGCCCTTACCAAACGCAAATCCATCAAGAAGGACACGCCCGTCAGTCGGGTGGTGTTCAATGCGATCACCAAATCCGCGGTCACCGAAGCCATGCGGAACCCACGTCAGGTGGATATGCCCTTGGTCGAGGCTTATCTCGCGCGGCGCGCATTGGATTACCTGGTCGGCTTCAACCTCAGCCCCGTTTTGTGGCGTAAGCTGCCGGGCGCGCGGTCCGCGGGACGCGTTCAATCCGTGACGCTGCGCCTGATCGTTGAGCGCGAGATGGAAATCGAAGCGTTTCGCAATCGAGAATACTGGTCCGTCAAGGCGATTCTCGCCACGCCTCGTGGCAAGGAATTCGAGGCCCGTCTGACGGTTCTCGCTGGCAAGAAACTCGACAAGTTCGATATCGAGAACGCCACCCAAGCCGAAATGGCTGTTCAGGCGATCAGTAGCCGCGATCTGTCGGTAAAATCGGTAGAAGCCAAACCCGCAAACCGGAATCCTTCTGCCCCCTTTATGACCTCAACCCTGCAACAGGAGGCCAGTCGCAAGTTCGGCATGGGCGCGCGGCAAACCATGAGCACCGCGCAGCGGCTCTATGAAGCAGGCTACATCACCTACATGCGGACGGATGGGATCGACATGGCGCCCGAAGCGGTGCAGGCCGCGCGGGATGCTATCCAGACGCTCTATGGAAAGGAATACGTCCCTTCCAGCCCGCGCATGTATAAAAATAAAGCCAAGAACGCGCAGGAAGCGCACGAATGCGTGCGCCCGACGGATATGATGACCAAGGCAGAGGATCTGAAAACCTCTGACGCCGACCAGCGCAAGCTTTATGATCTGATCTGGAAACGGACGCTCGCCTGTCAGATGGAAGCAGCCAGGATGGAACGTACAACCGTTGATCTGGCAAGCGCAGATGGCCAGGTGGAATTGCGCGCCACAGGTCAGGTGGTGCTCTTTGACGGCTTCCTGCGGGTCTACGAAGAAGGACGCGACGATGTGGTGGATGAGGACGACAAACGTCTGCCCCAGATCGACGCAGGCGACGCGATGGACAAACGCTCGGTCACGCCAGAGCAGCATTTCACGCAGCCTCCGCCCCGCTACACCGAGGCAACGCTGGTGAAAAAGATGGAAGAGCTCGGGATTGGCCGTCCGTCTACCTACGCGTCGATCGTGACCACCATCCAGGACCGTGAATATGTACGCAAAGATAAGAACCGGCTGATTCCGGAAGACAAAGGCCGGCTGGTAACGGCTTTCCTAGAAAATTACTTCCGCAAGTATGTGGGATATGGCTTCACTGCCGATCTCGAGGATCAACTGGATGATGTCAGCGCCGGAGATGCAAACTACAAGGAAGTCCTGAAGGGTTTTTGGCGTGATTTTTCGGCAGCAGTTGCGGAAACTGCGGACCTCCGGATCACCGAAGTGCTGGAAAAGATCAATGAAGTTCTAGAGCCGCATCTCTTTCCTCCTAACGAGGACGGCACAGACCCGCGGCTGTGTCCCAATTGTGGCGCAGGCAGGCTTTCAATGCGCACGGCGCGTTCAGGGGGTGCATTCATCGGGTGCTCCAATTACCCCGAGTGCCGTTACACACGCCCCTTTGGCCCGCCCGATCCCGAAGCCGAAGCCAGCGCGATTCCGCCCGAAGGCAAGTTGTTGGGCGAAGACAGTGGTGACAGTATTTGGGTGCACAAAGGCCGCTTTGGCCCTTATGTGCAACGCGGAGAGGTCACCGAGGAAAATAAGAAGCCCCCGCGCCAATCGATCCCCAAGGAGTGGCCGCCAGAGGATGTGGACCTGCCGCAAGCCGTCAAATTGCTTTCTCTTCCCCGCGAGATTGGGCCCCACCCCGAAGATGGCGTGACCGTATGGTCCAACATCGGGCGTTATGGGCCCTACCTCAAGCACGCCGCCAGCACATCTGAGCGCGGAGGCACCAATGCCAATCTGGAAAGCATAGAAGAGGTGTTTACGGTCGGTATGAACCGGGCCGTGCAGCTCTTGGCCGAAAAAGTTGCCAGTCGCGGTGGCCGGGGCGCGGCGGCCAAGACACTTCGCGAGTTGGGAGAGCACCCGGATCAGGGCGGTGCCGTCAGCATCATGGAAGGCAAATATGGGCCTTATGTGAAGTGGGAAAAAATCAATGCGACCCTTCCCAAAGAAACCGCGCCCGATGATCTGTCGCTGGAAGCAGCGGTTCTCCTTTTAGATGAAAAAGCCGCCAAGAAGGGCAAGGGGCGCAGAAAATCGTCACCCAAGAAGAAAGCACCGGCCAAAAAAAAGGCAGTGGCAAAAAAGAGCTGAAATAAACTATTTTCTGCAAAATAGTGCACCTTCGCACCAGATTTTCTCAAACAAGTTTGACCAACCTTCTTCGCGCCCTATACCCTCTTAGGAGGAGTGGAGATTTGCGCCTTTCCGGTTTTGGATCGCGCGCAGATTACTGAGTTCGGCATTCGCCAGCTGGATTCGAGGGAGCGCTATGAAAAAGATATACGGCTCGGCGTCTGAGGCGCTGGAGGACGTGTTGCGCGACGGGATGTTGATCGCGGCCGGGGGGTTTGGGCTCTGCGGCATTCCGGAATTGCTGTTGTCGGCGATCCGGGACGCGGGCACGAAGGATCTCACTTTTGCCTCCAACAATGCGGGCGTTGACGATTTTGGCATCGGCATCCTGTTGCAGACCCGGCAGGTGCGCAAAATGATCTCGTCTTACGTGGGAGAGAACGCGGAATTCATGCGTCAATACCTCAGCGGAGAGCTTGAGCTGGAGTTCAACCCGCAAGGCACGCTGGCGGAACGGATGCGCGCGGGGGGCTGCGGCATTCCTGGGTTTTACACCAAAACCGGCGTCGGCACGGTGATCGCGGAAGGCAAGGAGCACAAGGATTTCGGCGGCGAGACCTATATCCTGGAGGAGGGCATTTTCGCCGATCTGTCGATCGTGAAAGCCTGGAAGGCGGATGAAACCGGCAATCTGGTATTCCGCAAAACCGCCCGTAATTTCAACCCGCCCGCCGCGATGTGCGGACGCATCTGCGTGGCCGAGGTCGAGGAAATCGTGCCCTTGGGCACGCTCGACCCAGACAGCATCCACCTGCCGGGCATCTACGTGCACCGCCTCATCAAGGGCACGCATGAAAAACGTATCGAACAGAGAACTACAAGGGCCGCTTAGGGATGTCTCCAATGGCAGATACACTTCAAGGTGTCCTCATGCAGGACACGTCATTCGACGGGTTTAGCCGTACGCAGGTTTCAATGGTGGTGACCGATCCGCGCCTCCAGGACAATCCGATCGTGTATGTCAATCACGCTTTCACGCGCCAGACAGGTTATGCGCGCAGCGCTGTAATCGGGCGTAATTGCCGGTTTCTGCAGGGCGAAGACACAAAGAAATCTGCTGTTGATCGCTTACGGGCCGGCGTTGAAGCGCGCGAAACCGTATCCGTCGATATCCTCAACTACCGCGCAAGCGGTGAGCCGTTCATGAACCGGCTTCTCGTCGCTCCCTTGAGTGATGAGAACGGCAATCCACAGTACTTCGTCGGTATCCAGAAAGAACTTGAAACCGGCCGTCCGGGCGAAGACCCGCAAACGATCAGCCAGCATCTTGCCGAAATTCAGGACCGTGTCGAAACCGATATGTCGATGATCATTGGCATGGTTCGGCAGCAATCGACGCAAACCGCCCAACCTTCCGAATATGCCGCCCTCACCCGTCGGATCGAAACCCTGCAACTGCTCTATGAAGAGATGAAACTTGCGGATCAGCAGTCGAATCGGGACACAATCCACATCGGCAGCTATATTTCCAGACTGGCCTGCGCCATTGGTCATGTCTACGGACGCTCCGGTATTCGACTTAACTTGCAACTGGAACCTCTGGACGTGCCGATAGAAGTCGCTTCGCGGGTCGGCCTTGTGGTCTCCGAGCTTTTGACCAATGCGTTTCAACATGCGTTCGACCGCATAGATACCGGCCTGATCGAAGTGCGTATGTCGCGGCTCAGTGGCGGCGGGCTGCGGCTGACCGTCTCTGATGACGGCGTCGGCATACCGGGTTTCATGACCTGGCCGAACCCTGAGACCGTTGGCGGCAGAATGGTGAATGGCCTGATCGAAGGCCTTGAGGGCACACTGCAATTGGGCCGCGGTGCAGCGGGCAGTTTCATCACCATCGACGTGCCAGCGGGCGCGTCGTTGACGGAATAACAGATGCCATCCAACCAGTATCGCATCTTTGCACCAATTGCCCTGAGACCGTTTTCTCAGACTAAAGCGCTGGGTCGGGCTACAGCGATTGTCTGAACAGGACATCAGCCGCTCTGTCCAGGGCTCCAAGGGGCAGTATGTTTTGAGCGCAAGTGGGCACGAGGCCGATCTGACCTATTCGATCCTCTCACCAGAAACCGTTATCGCCGATCATACGGAGGTTCCCGAATCCCTTCGTGGGACAGGCGCGGGGCTTGCCCTTGTCACGCAACTGGTAAGGGATGCCAGAAAAGAAGGTTTCAAGATTGTGCCACTCTGTCCCTTTGTGAACGCGCAACGTCGGCGTCATCCAGAATGGGCAGATGCATTTAATGTCTAGTTCAATCCGACGAATACGCATCCATCCGTGATCAGCTCCGGCGGCGTCAGACAAAGGCCGCGGGCGACTTGAAATGCGGCAAGGACCTTCGGCACATAGTCTCGGGTTTCGGCAAAGGGCGGAACGCCGGCATGTGTACGAACCGAGCCCTCGCCTGCGTTGTAGCCCGCCAGCACCAAAATCGGATCGCCTGCGAATTCACCCATCAACCAATCCAGATACTTAACACCGCCTGCAATATTTTCGGATGCTGCAAGGCTGTTTTCGACACCAAAGCGATCCGCCGTATCTGGCATGAGTTGCATAAGCCCCTCTGCACCGGCTCCGCTTACAGCGTCGGCCTTACCGGCAGATTCGACGGTAATCACCGCAAGAACCAATGCTGGCGATACTTGTGTCCCAATGGTGGATTTCAGGATATCGACACCATTTTCCTGCGCGATGGTCTGCATATGCTGCAAGCGTGGCGCCGGAACATCATCCGTGCCCAGGATGATATCCATCACGTCCTGCAATCGACCGGGGCCAGAATCAAAGATGGAAGGCGAAACCTTATCCCAGAACCATGCATAGCGCCCGATGGGATTATCCGGCGCAGCATCGGGGGTCTGCGGCGTGTTGATCGAGGGTTTTGGCAATGCGGCCAGCGCCGCCTGTTGCGCCTCTGGGTCAATCTGGACACGGATTCGCTTTTGGCCCGCCTGCGGGACCGACACCCGCTTGGCTTCAAATGTGGGGTAGGGCTCGGGCTCTTGCGCACCCGCGTGCTGCATCGCCAATCCCGAGGCCAATAGCCCGATCAATAGAATAGAACGCATATGGACTGCTCTTTTGTTTTGTTTGCTGCGCTATCTGCTCGCAACATCGCAGAGAAATCCCTCACAAGCCAGAAAATCCGGGACCTGATCGCGGCGATACTGCCACATTCTTCGGCCACTTTAATGAAATGTAAACAGCGGTGATTTTTTTTTCATATCAAAAACAGAAGGTTACTAATTTTCTTCGGAAATTTTCGCCCAAAACGTCAAATGTCACATTTGCCGCCAAAATCATGCCCCAATCCCTTGGCTATATAGCTCCATACCAAGTCGGACGGACCCGAACGAGAGAAACGGTTTCTGAGGACGGCAAGGTTAGTAAGTGAAAATCTAAGTGATCCTTTGGAGGGACATACAATGATGAAATTTATCAAGAACTTTCGTAAAGACGAAGATGGTGCCGTAACAGTTGACTGGGTTGTGCTGACAGCCGCCGTTGTAGGCTTGGCAATCGCCGCATACCAATCCATCGAAGACGGTGCCACCGATCTGACCGAAGCAACAGAGACGTTCCTTGGTGAGCAAGAAGTTGGCAGCATCGGCGAAGCCGCAGCACCAGCTGCGCCATAATCTCTATCCTCATCCGAACCGCAAACCTGACACCAAGACGTCCTGAGTTTGCAAGGAACTGTGAAATACCGGGGCCGCCTTCACTCGCATGAAAGCGGCCCTTTTTTTCCCGGACCGATAGAGGTTCCTCAATTGAAAGCTAAACATATGTTGCGTGCTTTTAAAAAATTTAAAGACGACGAGGCCGGGGCTGTTACTGTTGACTGGGTAGTCTTGACGGCAGCGGTTGTGGGTTTGTCCACAGCGCTTGTCATCGAATTGCGGGGGGGGTCATCCGATCTGACAGACCGGACCGAGACCTTCCTCAATACACAGGTGGTCGGCGAAATCGGAGACGATTAACGCCAGATCCTTCAGATATTGGAGCTGCTCTTATCTGATAAGAGCGGCTCCTTTCTCTGATCAATAGCTTCTGGACGCCTGCTTTGGATTATTCGGTCACCTGCCGAAGGAGCCTCCAGGCATTTTCGCAGCCCCATTGTTTCGAAAATTGGAAAAAACGCGCGAAAGCCATCCGTTGATCCTGAAATTGCCACAATCAACCGGGATATTCGTTCGAAGCGGTCCGCCATCACGTCGGATTTTGGAATAACGAGGTAACATTATGCGAATGGTATTCGGATTGGTGCTTCTGGCAGGTTTAGGTCTGGCTGGCGGTGCCGTATACATGGCAAAGAACTACATCGGCGAGTATCAGGCGCAACTCGCGCGCGCGAAAGCCAACGAGCGTGCGATTGTTCCGACGGAAACGGTCTACGTGGCGACCCGTGCGCTCAAGTACGGTGAGACGCTGCAACAAGCCGATGTCCGGGCCGTCAAGTGGCCCAAAGATGCGATCCCAGCGGGCACATTCAACGACCTCGCGGTTCTTTTCCCGGAAGGAAATGAAGAAGAACGCCTGATCGTCCGTGCCATGGAAAAGGATGAAGCGCTTCTGGAAGTGAAAATCACCGAACCTGGTGAAGACATCGGCCTGACCACGCGGCTGGAAAAAGGCATGCGCGCTTTCGCAATTCGCGTTGACGTTGCCTCCGGCGTGTCGGGCTTCTTGCGCCCCGGTGACCGCGTTGACGTCTATTGGACCGGTGCCGTAGACATCGGCGAAGGCCGTGGCGACGTCACCAAGCTGATCGAATCTGCGGTGAGTTTGATTGCCGTTGACCAAAACGACAACTCCATGAACGGCACACGCATTGCCCGTACGGTTACCGTGGCGGTCAAGCCAGAGCAGGTCGCAGCCCTCGCCCAGGCCCAATCGACAGGTAGCCTGTCGCTGTCCTTGGTTGGCGCAGGAGACGATACGGTTCTGTCTGAAATCGAAGTTGATCAGGTCTCCTTGCTGGGATTGGAACAGGCCGCACCGAGTCCGGTCGCCAAGAAAGCCCCGGTTTGCACCATCCGCACGCGCCGTGGCGCAGAGATCGTAGCGGTGCCAATTCCCTGCACAAACTAAAGCGAAACCAACGCATTACGAAGGCGTCGCATCACTTGCGGCGCCTTTTTCTATTTTGGCGTGTTGCCATTTATCCACATAAGGTCAACAGCAGAACCCATTGATTCTTGCAAAAAAAACAAAAACAACGCAGACTGCGGGCATGCGGGCAATAAGACCCGAAACCGAGGCGTGATCAAAAAGGGCAGGTCACATGAAAATTGATGGAATGTTGAAGGCGGCCCTCTTGGGGCTGACATTAAGCGCGTCGCCGTTGGCCTTGTTGACGCCAGCGCCGGTGCAGGCTGACACCCTGCGAGTGGTGACCAAAGGCACGAACAAGACACTGGCGGTCCCGATGAATCGCGCGGTTGTCGTTGAAAGTGAAATTCCTTTCGCAGAGTTGAGCATCGCCAACCCCGGCATCGCCGATATCTCTTCGTTGTCTGATCGCAGCATCTATGTGCTCGGTAAGACACCAGGTATGACCACGCTGACTTTGCTGGACGCAACCGGACAGCTGATCACGAATGTCGAGGTTCGGGTCGCGCCGGACGTGACTGAATTCAAAGAGCGTTTGGGGCAAATCCTGCCCGGCGAGAAAATCGAAGTGCGCACGGCAAACGACGGCATCGTCCTGTCGGGTATCGTGTCCAGCACCCAAAAGCTGCAGAAAGCTCTGGATCTGGC
Source organism: Roseobacter sp. EG26 (assembly GCF_049830555.1). Lineage (NCBI taxonomy): Bacteria > Pseudomonadati > Pseudomonadota > Alphaproteobacteria > Rhodobacterales > Roseobacteraceae > Roseobacter > Roseobacter sp. EG26. The sequence goes on along the minus strand of NZ_JBNBLH010000001.1, from coordinate 177,061 downwards.
CCAACGGTACGCGCCTGATCGTGTCTCCAACCTCATGAGCGTCGGCGGCATCCAGCAGGTCATGCTGAAAGTGCGCTTTGCAGAGATGAACCGGACGGTTTCCAAATCCCTGAGCAGTTCTCTGGCCATTGGCGGGACGGATGCCGCAATCGGAAGTGGAACAGCGGCAGCTGCGGGTTTTGCCAACCAGATTCTGGCTGGTCCGACTTTCCCGACGCTTACCGAGAACGCAGGCTCCGCAGCCGTTAGCTTCGGGCTGGGTTCCGTGCAGATTGGCCTGTTGCTGGAGGCTCTTGAGAGTAAGGGCGCCGTTCGCACGCTTGCCGAGCCAAATCTCGTTGCCCTTTCCGGACAAGAGGCCAGCTTCCTTGCCGGGGGTGAGTACCCGGTGCCGGTAGCGCAAGACAACGACTCGATCAGCGTTGAGTTCAAGCCCTTTGGTGTGGAGTTGAATTTCGTGCCGCGCGTTGTTGGCGACGATATCATCAACCTGCAACTGTCCGCAGCCGTTTCGGACATTGACCCTTCTAACGGGGTCAGCCTGGGCGGCGGTTTCGTATTGGATGCGTTTTCCCGCCGGGAAACATCCACAACCGTTGAAATGCGGGATGGTGAGAGTTTCGCAATCGCCGGTCTGCTTGAGGACAACTTCACCGATCAGGCGACACAGTTGCCTTGGATTGGCGATGTTCCCGTGCTTGGTGCTCTCTTCCGAAGCGCCGAGTATCAACGAAGCCAGACAGAGCTTGTGATTATCATCACCGCCCATCTTGTAACGCCGACACGCGGTGAGGCGCTGGCCTTGCCGACTGACCGGATCAGGCCACCAACAGAGCAAGGCCTGTTCCTCTTTGGTCGTACCGCAAGAAATGCCAACACGCCCAGAAAGGGCGCGGCCGGGGAAGTCGCCAAGCAAGACTTCAGCGGCTCTTATGGCTATGTGATGGAGTGACAAGATGCACAGCCTAACAACACGGACTTCACGCGCAATGGCTTTAACGGTCGGATTGACGTCTTTGGTCGCCTGCGGTGAACAGGGCAGCGGCGGACAGTGGTTTCGCGAAGCAGGCGCGCAAATCGATACCGGCGAATTCGGCAACGCCACGATGATCAACATGATGGCACAGATTTGCAATCAAAGCGGTGTCGCAGGCAGCGGTCGTGGCAAGATTGGTGGGACAGCGACGGATCCACTGGTCGTCCTCGATCCCGCCAGTACCGTTGCGCAGCCTATTTTCCGGGTTCATTGTGACGGCCGCCTCGACGGCAAATATGCGCGGGTGATCTATCGCGAATATGTGGAAAGTGCGACCGAGAAGCCTGTCGTCGAAGAAGCCACTGGAGAGTAGAGCCGCCCGGCTCTGCTTTACAAATCCGCCCTCAAACACGGTTATTGTGTCTAGATACCCAACAATTGGGCGGATTAAGCCCTAATCTCGCCCAAGTTCACTGCGACTTTCCTCTCAAAGGGACACTTGTGTCCGGCCAAAAGTGCCGGGCATGGGCGGTCGCAGGGGAAGTTGGGGCACTAAAATAAATATCCCAAGCTAGCTCTGCTTCGCCCTTAAACAAAAAGGAAGACGAGGCAATGAGCACCATGCCGCAACCAGATACATCTCTTATTGTCGCCTGCACAGTCAGTCGCGACGTACAAAACTTCGATCTGCTGATCGAAGACATGGAGCTCGCACTTGGCGAAAGTTGGGGAGATTTGGGGTTTGCGGAGGCCCTCGCTTTCTTCGAACAACCCGAGTCTCAAGCCCTTGAATTCATTGCACTAGCCATTGACGAATCTGATGAAGATAACCTCGCGTTGATGGGGGAAATCATCACGCAGGCGAAAGCCCGCAACATCAAGGTCATCCTGATCGCCGAAGACGTGACACCCGCGTCGCTCCACTCCTTGCTCCGGCAGGGAGCAGATGAGTTTGTGCCCTACCCCCTCCCGGAGAATGAACTGGGTGAAGCCATCGAGCGCGTGCGTGCAGCTGATGAAGCCGTTCCAGCCTCTGCTGCGGCGCCAACATTGCAGTCTGATAGTCAAAAAGAAGGGGCTGTCATTGTCGTGCACGGTCTTGCGGGTGGCACGGGTGCGACGACTCTTGGCGTGAACCTCGCCTGGGAACTGGCGACCGCCGACAAGGAAAACAGCCCGAGCGTCTGTATTCTGGACCTCGATTTCCAATATGGTGCCGTGGCAACCTATCTCGACCTGCCCCGTCGCGAAGTGGTCTACGACATGCTGTCCGACACCGAAGGCATGGACGATGAAATATTCGGGCAATGTCTGCTGACCTTTCAGGACAAGCTTCAGGTGCTTACCGCACCGATGGAGATGCTGCCCCTCGACATTATCGCCGCCGACGACGTAAACCGAATTCTCGCCATGGCGCGTCGGCACTTCGACTATGTCGTCATTGACATGCCCTCAACTCTGGTCAGCTGGTCCGAAGCGGTTCTGAACGCTGCGCATGTCTATTTCGCCAATGTCGAGCTTGATATGCGATCGGCCCAGAACACCCTTCGCTTCAAACGCGCCCTGCAATCCGAAGAGCTGCCCGTCGAGAAACTGCGTTACGTCATCAATCGGGCCCCTAAATTCACGGATTTGAGCGGCAAGAGCCGAGTGAAGCGCATGGCCGAAAGTCTTGGCATCTCCATTGATGTTCACATGCCCGACGGCGGCAAACCGATCACACAAGGTGCCGATCATGGTCTGCCGCTGGCAATTTCGGCTCCGAAAAATCCCTTGCGACGCGAGATCGCGAAACTGGCGGCATCTATTCACGAGTTAAATACCAACGACGTTAAAGCGGCCTGATCCGGCCAAAGGAAAAGCGCATGTTCTCCAAGTATAAGAAAACCTCGGCAACGCCCCCGGCAGCCGCACCAGAAAAGGCCCCGGCAGCTGATGTTGCCGCGGTCACGCCTGCCGCGGCACCGGGGGTTACACGCAAGGCACCGCAAAAAGCGGCGGCTCAGGTGACGCCGATGGACAAGGAACGCAAGCGCAAGGAACGCATGGGAGAGATCAAGCTTGATCTGCACCGGGTGTTGCTCGACAACCTCAACCTTTCGGCCCTGGAACACGCCACCGAACAAGACCTGCGCCAGGAAATCAGCGCTATTTCCAGCGAGTTTCTCGAAGAACGCAGCATCGTTCTGAACCGTGAGGATCGCCAGAACCTTACCTCCGAACTCTATGATGAGGTCACCGGGTTGGGACCGCTGGAAACCCTCCTGAAAGACGAAACCGTCAACGATATTCTTGTTAATGGGCCGCAGCAGATTTTCGTGGAACGCGCCGGTAAACTGGAACTGACCGACGTTACTTTCAAAGACGAACGCCACCTGTTGCGTATCATCGACAAGATCGTCTCTGCCGTGGGTCGGCGCGTCGACGAATCCAACCCCTATGTGGACGCGCGCCTCAAGGATGGCTCGCGTTTCAACGCGATGGTGCCGCCCGTTGCGGTTGACGGATCATTGGTTTCGATCCGGAAATTCAAAAAAGACAAGCTGGGTATTGATGATCTGGTACAGTTCGGCGCTTTCACCGAGGAAATGGCGGCCTACCTGCAAGCGGCGGTAGCGACGCGGCTGAATATCATCGTCTCCGGCGGTACCGGTTCGGGCAAAACGACGACGCTGAACGCCCTGTCGTCCTTTATCGACAACGCCGAACGCATCCTGACAATCGAGGATACCGCGGAACTCCAGCTCCAGCAGACCCATGTGGGCCGCATGGAAAGCCGTCCACCCAACGTCGAAGGCAAAGGCGAGGTTTCTCCACGCGACTGCCTGAAGAACGCGCTTCGGATGCGACCTGACCGGATCATCGTTGGTGAGACGCGGGGCGAGGAAGTCATCGACATGTTGCAGGCGATGAACACCGGCCACGACGGTTCCATGACCACGATCCACGCCAACTCAGCACGCGATGGTGTGTCACGCCTCGAAAACATGATCGCCATGGCGGGCATCGAAATGCCTCTCAAAGCGGTACGGTCACAAATCTCCAGCGCTGTGAACTTGATCGTGCAGGCCTCGCGCCTGCAGGATGGCTCGCGGCGCATGACTTCCATCACAGAGATCACTGGCATGGAAGGTGAGGTTATCTCGATGCAGGAAATTTTCAGATATCAGCGCGTGGGCCTGACCCCGGACAACAAGATCATCGGGCACTTCACTGCAACAGGTGTGCGCTCGAACTATGCCGAACGCTTCCGCATGTGGGGGTACGACCTGCCGCCATCCATCTACGAGCCCATCGCGGCTGAATAAGGATCAAGATTATGAGTGCAGAACCAATCATCTACGGCTTGATCTTCATCGGCGTGCTGGTGCTGGTCGAGGGCCTATACCTCGTTACCTTTGGCAAATCGATCAGCCTCAACAGCCGGGTCAACCGTCGGCTTGAAATGCTCGACAAGGGCAATGGCCGCGAAGAAGTGCTCGAAAAGCTGCGCAAGGAAATGCAGCAGCACATGAAGAGCAGATCGATCCCGCTTTACTCTCTTCTCGGGGAGAAAGCTCAAAAAGCCGCGATTGCCTTTACCCCCCGCCAATTGATCATGATCATGGCGCTCCTGGCCGGTGTCGCCTTTATGGGGCTGACCGTCGGAACTCAAACCGAGGTCGGGGTCCGGGCGCTGCTTTCAGTCGGTATCGGCGTTGGCGCCGTCTATTTTTGGGTGTCGTCCAAAGCCAACAAGCGCATGAGCATGATCGAAGAACAACTGCCCGACGCAGTTGAACTGATGGTGCGCAGCCTGCGCGTCGGGCACCCGTTTTCTTCGGCCGTCCAGATTGTCGCCAAGGAAGTTCAGGACCCGCTCGCATCCGAATTCGGGATGATTGCAGATGAGGCGGCTTATGGACGCGACGTAGGTGATGCGCTCAAGGAAATGGCCGAACGTCTGGACATGCAGGATTTGCGATTCCTGGCGGTCGCGGTGACCATCCAGCAGACCTCCGGCGGTAACCTGGCGGAAATCCTGGCCGGTCTGGCCAAGGTGATCCGTGCGCGGTTCCGTCTTTTCCGGCGCGTCAAGGCGATCACGGCCGAGGCGAAATGGTCAGGCAAATTCCTGTCAGCTTTCCCCATTGTCGCCCTGATCGTCATCAATGTCTCCGACCCGCATTACTACGATGAGGTGCGCGACCACGCGCTCTTTATCCCGGCCTGTTTCACTGTCGGCATCCTGCTGGCGCTGAACCTTCTGGTCATGCGCATTTTAACCGACATCAAGGTGTAAGGACCGATTCTCATGGAATTTTTGAACTCTCTGAACGCCGCGGTTATTGATATGCTTGGCCCGTTGGGACCGATCATCATTCTGGGGTCGATTGGTGTTATCATGATCGCCATCACGGTCACTCTGATCCTGCACCAGCCCGAAGATCCAATGGCGAAGTTGAAAAAATCTGTTCAGTCGCCCTCTTCTGCCAAGGAACCTCAACAGCGGTTGCGGCAGGGTGAACGCAACGAACAACTGCAGAAATTTGCGAGTTTTCTGGAACCAAAAGACGTCGCAACGCTCAGCAAAAAGCAGCTGCAACTGACGCAGGCCGGATACCAAAGTAAGGATGCGGTGCGCATTTTCCATTTCGCGCAATTCGCCCTTGGTATTCTTGGCCTGATTGGTGCGTTCATCTACCTCATCCTGATGGGCGGCGGCGAAGGTTTCAGCAGCAACAAGATGATGATCTACTTCATCGTCCCCGGCGCGGTGGGGTACTATCTGCCATCTTACTGGGTTACGCGGCGCGTCGAGATGCGCAAGGAAGAGATCACCCGTGGTTTTCCAGACAGTCTCGATATGATGCTTGTTTGTGTTGAAGCCGGCCAGTCGCTTGACCAGTCCATTGTACGCGTCGCGCGTGAACTGCATGCTTCCTACCCCGCACTGGCGCAGGAATTCGACATGGTCGCCTACGAGATGAAGGCCGGTAAGGACAAGGTGACCGTTCTCAACGACATGGGCGAACGCTGTGGCGTGCAGGATGTGTCCTCATTCGTCACCGTTCTGGTGCAATCGGCAACCTTTGGTACATCGATTGCCGAAGCCCTTCGCGTCTATGCATCTGAAATGCGCGACAAACGCGTGATGCGCGCAGAAGAAGCCGCAAACAAGTTGCCAACGAAGATGACGCTTGCCACAATGATGCTGACCGTTCCGCCACTGCTGATCATTCTGGTTGGCCCATCGGTACACGGCATTACGAAACTGGGAGACATGGGCGCAAACTGATGATCCAAAGGGTATGGCGCGCAGGAACGCGCGCCACTTTCCTCATTGCAACGCTCGGAGTGGCCGCCTGTACTGCAGGCGGCAATTCCGTTTCTGAAGGGCAGTTGGATGCTCCGGGCGTCGATCTTAAAGCGGACGCTGTTGATGGTGTGGCAGTCGGGCACCGTCTGGTGGCTGCGGGCGAATATGAACTCGCTCTCAAAGCCTTCAACCGTGCGGCTCTGGACCGGGGAAAGGTCGACGCGGAAATCCTTTCCGGCCTGGGTAGCGCAAGCCTTGGGCTGGGGCGTCTGGGTCAGGCTGAAAGTTATCTGCGGCGCGCAATAAAGTCTGAAGATGCCCGGCCAGAAGACTGGAATAACCTCGGCGTGGTACTCATGGAAGCTGGCAAGACCGTGGAGGCAGGCCAGGTTTTCCGCCGTGCCTTCGCGCTCGACAATGGCGAAAGTGTCGCAATTCGGGATAACTTGCGCTTAGCACTCGCAAAATCCGAAATTTCTGCTACACAGAGTGTAGAAACCGACGACTACAAGTTGGTTCGGCGCGGCAGCAGTACTTTCGTGATACGTCCGACGCCATAATTGAGGTAAGAGCAGCAAAAGGACGCACAACATGCGCCACCCTATCCTTCTGTCCGCCTGTCTGGCGGGTGTAGTTCTCGTTGCAGGCTGCGCCGAGCAAGACGAAGATGCCGTCGAACGCGCGTTTCAGGAAGTCAACGTTGTAGACGAATCGAACCTGAATGACGTGATGTTGACGGTCGCGGATCCAAATGAGGCCGTCAATCACTTTACTCGCACGGCAAATGCACATCCCGAACGCATTGATCTCCAACGTGGATTGGCCTTCTCACTGGTGCGTGCCAAGCGGTTCGCCGAAGCCGCCCCGGCCTGGGAAAAAGTGACCAAAATGGAAGGTGCGAGTGCCGAAGACAGTGTCGCGCTGGCGGACGCATTGATCCGCACCGGTGACTGGGCCAAAGCCGAAGCCACACTCGATGCGCTTCCACCGACGCATGAGACCTTCAATCGCTACCGGTTGGAAGCCATGCTCGCTGACAGCAACGAGGAATGGACGAAATCCGACAGCTTCTATGAAATCGCCACCGGGCTGACCACTAGACCGTCGGGTGTGCTGAACAACTGGGGCTATTCCAAGCTGACGCGCGGCGATTACAAAGAGGCTGAACGTCTCTTTGGCGAGGCCATTCGCCAGGACCCTTCCCTCTTCACCGCCAAGAACAATCTTATTCTGGCCCGCGGTGCACAAGGCGACTACACGCTACCGGTCATCCCCATGGATCAGACCGAGCGGGCGCAATTGCTTCACACCATGGCGCTGTCAGCGATCAAACAGGGAGACGTGAGTGTCGGAAAGAGCCTGTTGCGGGACGCCATCGAGACGCATCCCCAGCATTTTGAACCGGCTGTTCGGGCTCTGGACGCGCTAAACACCAAGACCTAAAGGCAGGTCAGCCATGGCGATCACAGCCTATTCCGCGTGGTGGTTCCTGCCCTTTGCTTTGCCACTTTGTCTGTATGTCGCATATACAGATCTTTCACGCATGAAAATCACCAACAAGGCTGTTCTGGCCTTGGCGGGTGTCTTCGCGGTGATCGGGCTGATCGCCATGCCCAGCCTTGATGTATACCTCTGGCGATTGGCCCAATTGGCAATCATGCTTGTTCTGGGCATCATCCTCAATGCACTCGGCACCATGGGGGCGGGTGACGCAAAGTTCATCGCCGCAGCGGCCCCTTTTGTGGCCTTGGGCGATCTGCGCCTTGTTATGGCCCTCCTGGCAGCATCGCTTCTCGCGGCCTACGTGACCCATCGCATCGCGCGCCACACCCCCCTTCGAAATCTTGCACCGGATTGGCAAAGCTGGGAGCAGGGCAAGAAATTCCCCATGGGCCTTGCCCTTGGCATGACGCTTGCTCTCTATCTGATCCTCGGTGCCCTTAATGGTGCCTGATTTACGCCATTTTCACACCTTAACGTTACGCTAAACGGGTGCTTTGCGCCCGATGAAGCACGGCGTTATTGAGGGCCCTCTTATGAATATGCAAACCGCCAACGTTATGGTGCCACCGCCACCGCGCACGCTGGACGACATGAAACTGTCAACCGTGATGATGCGCGACATTATCCTAAAAACCATGTTCCGCAAGAATGTGGACATGGTCAGTGAACTCAGCAAGGCGGTCTGCTTGCCCATCCCGGTCACGCAGGAACTGGTGGATATGGCGCGTGAACAGCGTTTGCTGGAAGCCACGGGTACGCTCAATGCCAACAATGGCAACGAGATGGGTTATCAGCTGACTGAGCAGGGCAAGGCACGTGCGCTTGATGCCCTGGCGCAGTCTGAATATTTCGGCGCGATGCCAGTACCGCTTGACGTATACCGCGAGCAGGTCAAACGCCAATCGGTCCGCAACATGCAGATCACACGCGATCAGCTGACCGGCGCGATGGGGCATCTTGTTCTGCCCGATACCTTGCTTGATCAACTCGGGCCCGCCGTTTCTGCAGGTCGTTCAATCCTCATGTATGGCCCTCCCGGCAATGGTAAATCGTCCATTTCGAACGGTATCCGCGACGCTCTCGGTGACAATGTCTTCGTGCCCCGCGCGATTGAATATGCCGGGCAGGTGATTACGGTCTATGACCCTATTGTGCACGCGGCCGTCCCGATTGAAGAGGACGACCCCAATTCGCTGCGTCGGGCGACCAAGTTCGATATGCGCTACGTCAAATGTGAACGGCCAACGGTGATCACAGGGGGCGAACTCTCCCTCGACATGCTGGACCTCGTCTACAACCCAACGGCGCGAACGTATCAAGCCCCGCTACAGCTGAAATCAACCGGCGGCATCTTTATCGTGGATGACCTTGGGCGTCAGGCCGAGCCGCCGCAAAGTCTCGTCAACCGTTGGATTGTACCCCTCGAAGAAAGCAAAGACATCCTTGCCTTGCAATCAGGTGAAAAGTTCGAGGTTCCTTTCGACACACTGGTCATCTTCTCCACTAACTTCCATCCCAATGAAATCTTCGACCAGGCGGCATTGCGCCGGATCTTCTTCAAGATCAAGATTGACGGACCCAATCAGGAAAACTTCCTGAAGATTTTCGCAATGGTTGCCAAAAAGCGGAAAATGCCGCTTGATGAGGCCACCCTGGTGCATCTACTCAAAGTGAAATATCCGGAGATCGACAACATTTACGCGAACTATCAACCCATCTTTCTGATCGACCAGATGATTTCCATCTGTGATTTTGAGGGCATTCCTTACCAGATGTCCCCCGATCTGATCGACCGCGCATGGGCCAATATGTTCGTCAAGGATGAGCATATCGTGAAATGATCGGCGTCGCCGGATGTGGACGGATGGGCGGCCCTATGTTGGTCGCCCTTCAGGCAGCCGGGTTTAATGCTCAAGGTTATGACATCAGACGGGTTTCCTATCCCCGCTGCACAACCGATACCCCAACGTTCAGAAGTAAGCTAGAAACGCTGATCACAGTTGTCCGCGACATTGCGCAAACCGAAGAGGTGCTGTTTGGCGCACAGAATTTTTCACAGGCCCCCAACCTGCGCCGGATCATCATTTGCTCAACCCTGAGCCCAAGATACGTCAAATCCTTATCGGCGCGTGTTTCCCCCGCCGTTCGCCTGATCGACGCGCCCATGTCGGGTGCAAAAATTGCCGCCGAACAAGCCAACCTCAGCTTCATGCTTGGAGGGGACGCTTCGGACCTCGATGCCGCCCAGCCTCTTTTTGACGCGATGGGGAAACACTTTCACCGCATGGGTTCTTTTGGGATGGGCATGCAGGCCAAGGTTCTGAACAACCTGCTCGCAGCCTCCAACACCGCGATGACCCGGCTTGTCCTCGATTGGGCTGAAACGGCAGGGCTGGATGAAGGAAAGTTGCTTGGTTTGATTGAAACCTCCTCGGGTCAAAACTGGTTTGCCTCGGGTTTTGAGACAATCGAATTTTCGCGCGATGGCATGGACGCAGAAAACACCATTGGCATATTGGTCAAGGATGTTGATAGCGCACTGGATGCAGCGCCATCTGATGCAGACCTTAGCCTTCCGAAATCTGTTCAGGCCGCGATCAGGGCGCTGAAACCCAAGACCTGAAACGCCTCGTTCATGGCGCGCAGGCGACCCGCTGCCTATGATCGACCCCGCTGTTTGGCAGGACCAATCCAAGAACGCTAGAAATACCGCGATTGAACCACTGACCAAATGGCTACTGCAATTAGGGCTGTCGCTTGTTTCATGTTGCGATAGGCTGCCGCCATGCAACAGCTCCCCGCAATTTTTGAAGATTGGTTCCACGCCAGAGGATGGTCAATCCATCCGCACCAGCAACAGATGCTCGCACGCGCGAATGACCCCGCGCTTTTGCTGATTGCACCGACGGGTGGTGGCAAAACACTGGCCGGGTTCTTGCCCACTCTGGTCGATCTGGCGCAGGAACCCCGCGCGGGGCTTCACACCCTCTATATCTCTCCGCTCAAAGCTCTGGCCGCCGACATCAGACGCAACCTCACCACACCGGTCACCGAAATGGACCTGCCCATTCGCATCGAAGACCGCACCGGGGATACCCCCGCAAGTCGCAAGAAGCGCCAACGGGCTGATCCGCCACATATCCTGCTGACCACGCCAGAAAGCCTTGCCCTGCTTACCTCTTACGAGGACGCTCCGCGAATGTTCGACGGCCTCAAACGAGTGGTTGTCGATGAAATTCATGCATTGGCCGACTCCAAACGCGGCGATCAGTTGATGCTGGCGCTAGGCAGGCTGCAAAGACTTTGCCCCGATCTGTGCCGGGTCGGATTGTCTGCGACAGTCGAGGACCCTCAAGCCATTGCGCATCTGCTTGCGCGCCACCCGGACCCTTGCGAAATCCTGTTCGCCGATCCCGGACCGGCCCCCGACATTTCCATGCTCACAACAAAAGAGGCCCCTCCCTGGGCAGGTGGCAACGCGGCCTACGCGATACCGGCAGTTCTGGAACAGTTACGCCAGCACAAAACCACACTGATTTTTCACAATACCCGCGCGCAGGCTGAAATTTTCTTTCATAATCTATGGCTTGCAAACGACGATGGTTTGCCTATCGGGATACATCATGGGTCGCTTGATCGAGAGCAGCGCGCACGTGTCGAGGCCGCGATGGTGCGGGGTGATCTGCGCGCCATTGTCTGCACGGGCAGTCTTGATCTTGGCATCGACTGGGGGGACGTCGATCTGGTGATCCAGATCGGCGCGCCAAAGAATGTCAAACGTCTGGTTCAACGGATCGGGCGCGCAAATCACCGCTATAACGCGCCGTCCAAAGCCTTGCTCGTACCAGCGAACCGTTTTGAAGTTGTGGAATGCGTCGCCGCGCTGGAAGCTGTCAAAGAGGGCGAGCTGGACGGCGATCCGCGGGGCGAAGGCCCGCGAGACGTGCTTTGCCAGCATATTTTGATCGTTGCCGCTGCGGGACCGTTTGATGCAGACGAGCTTTACGATGAGGTCACGACCGTCGGCGCCTACGCGCATTTATCCCGCGCTGCCTTTGACGCATGCCTGGAATTTTGCGCCACGGGCGGCTATGCGCTGCGCGCCTATGATCAATGGCAACGCCTGCAACGCCGCGCCGATGGCAAGTGGCAGTTGCGAGACCCCCGCGCCGCCCAGAAAATTCGCATGAATATCGGCACCATTCAGGATACCGACACGCTTAAAGTCAGACTGAGGCGCAATCGCGGTGGCAAACCGTTGGGCGAAATCGAGGAAGGTTTCGCGGCCTCGCTTACGCCCGGCGACACATTCCTGATCGGCGGTCAGATCGTACGCTACGAAGGGCTGCGCGAGATGACGGTCGAGGTCAGCCGCAATGCAGCAAAAAAACCGAAGGTCGCGACCTTTGCAGGCACGAAATTCGCAACTTCCACGCAACTTTCTGCCCGCGTGGTGGAGATGTTCCAGCAGGAAACATGGCCGGACCTGCCCAGGCATACCGCCGATTGGCTCAAGCTACAGCGCGACGTCAGCAAATTGCCCGAACCAGGCCGGCTCCTGGTAGAGAGCTTCGCGCATGACGGTCGCGAACAAACGGCCGTCTATGGATTTGCGGGGCGAAACGGTCAGCAAACACTCGGCCTGCTGCTGACCAAACGCATGGAGGATCTTGGTCTCAATCCGATGGGATTCGTGGCCACGGATTATGCCACCCTGATCTGGGGTCTGAACCGCGTCGAGGATCCCGCGCCGCTCTTTGACATTGATGTGTTGCAGGAGGGGCTTGAAACCTGGTTGGCCGGGAATGCCGTGATGAAACGCACTTTCCGGGCAAGTGCGACAATCGCTGGTCTGATCCAACGCAATACACCATCGGCGCGCAAATCCGGGCGTCAGGCGACCTTCAGTTCAGATATCCTCTATGACACTTTGCAAAAATATGACCCGGAACATCTTTTGCTTAAGATCACACGCGAAGAAGCGCTGCGCGGACTTGTCGATTTCGGCCGGATCGAAGAAATGGCCGCGCGTATCAAGGGACGTATCGATCACGTGACCCTCTCGCGTGTCAGCCCCCTTGCCGCCCCGATGTTGCTGGAAATGGGCCGGGTGCCGGTCAAAGGGGCTGCGGAGGAGAAACTATTGGCCGACGAGGCCGCGCGTTTGATGGAAAGTGCGGGTATCTCGGGGATCGCACCACCGCCATCCAGCTAAAGCCTGGGAGATATGAGCTACTGAATCGCTTGATCTCACCGCAGCAATAGGCGATGAACAAATCATGAACTCTCACGTTTTCACCTTTGCCGGGGCAACGTTGAACGCACTGGGGTCCGGCGCATTGTGGTGGCCGGAAGAAAGCCTGCTTTGCGTCTCCGATCTGCATCTTTGCAAGTCCGAAAGGGTCGCCCGACGGAGCGGTCAGTCCCTGCCACCCTATGAAACCCGCGATACCCTGAACCGCCTGACGTCTGATGTGGCGCATACCAAACCGAAGGTGGTGGTGTGCCTGGGCGACAGTTTCGACGACCTGACCGCTGCCGCCTCCTTGCCCGAGGCCGAACGGTTGTGGATTACGCGCCTGCAAGCCGGGCGTCGCTGGATCTGGATCGAAGGCAACCACGATCCCGGTCCAATTGCCTTTGGCGGCGATCATCTGCGTGAGGCGAAATTCGGTCCCTTGATCTTTCGCCACATTGCCCAGCCTGACGCGATGGCCGAGGTCTCCGGCCATTACCATCCAAAGGCGCATGTTCAGGCGCGCGGACGGCGCATATCAAGACCAGCGTTCCTGTATGATACGGAGCGGCTGATCCTGCCAGCCTATGGCACTTATACCGGCGGGTTACGCAGCAACAGCACCGTGCTGGAAAGCCTGATGGACCCAAAAGCCCTTGCCATTTTGACCGGGCCTGTGCCCACCTGTGTGCCAATGCCCCGTTAAAGCAGGTATATCATGGACGAAAGTGCCACAAACAGAATTCACAAGAGCTTCGCGGCCCAAAGCATGATGACAACGCTGGGGGCGCATATCCAAAGCGTCCGGACCGGGGAGGTTGTCATCGCCGCGCCGATCCTGCCCGGCAGCCAGCAACAGCAGGGATTTGGCCACGCGGGCCTGACCTTTTCGATTGGAGACAGCGCCGCAGGATATGCAGCCCTGACGACGCTGCCCCTGGATGCAGAAGTTGTCACTGCGGAGATCAAGATCAATCTCCTGGCGCCGGCAATCGGGGAAGAGCTGCGCGCGACCGGTCGTGTGGTCAAACCCGGTCGCAGGCTGATTGTCGTCACCTCCGAGGTATACGCACTCAGAGACGGCGACGAGGTCCTGATCGCCGTCCTGCAAGGCACCATGGTACCGGTTGCTGTGTAGTACTCAGGCGGTCAGACCTTCGGGTTCGTCTAGCCCGTTTGCACGGCAGCAGGCCGTGACCGTATTGGCCAGCAGGCAGGCGATCGTCATGGGGCCAACGCCGCCCGGCACCGGCGTGATAGCGCCCGCCACAGCCGCGCAGCTGTCATAGTCCACATCACCGACAAGACGTGTTTTGCCTTCACCGCGTTCAGGCGCATCCAGACGGTTGATGCCCACGTCAATGACCGTGGCCCCGGGCTTGATCCAGTCTCCCGGCACCATCTGGGGTCTGCCAACGGCAGCCACAACGATATCCGCCCGGCGCACCAACTCGGCGAGATCTTTGGTCCGGCTATGGGCGATCGTGACGGTGCAGCTATCACCCAGCAACAGTTGTGCCATCGGTTTGCCAACGATGTTCGAGCGGCCAATGACCACTGCATCCATGCCCGAAATCGAGCCGTGATGGTCCCGTAGCATCATCAGGCAACCCAGCGGCGTGCAGGGCACCATTGATTTTTGACCCGTCCCCAGCAACCCCACGTTGGATATGTGGAACCCGTCAACGTCCTTTTCGGGCGCGATGGAATTGATCACAAGATCTTCGTCCAGATGCTTGGGCAGCGGTAATTGCACCAGAATACCGTGGATTTCCGGATCGTTGTTGAGCTGGTCAATCACGGCCAGCAAATCGGCCTCGGATGTTTCTGCATCCAGCTTGTGTTCGACCGATTTCATGCCAACCTCGACGGTCTGCTTGCCTTTGGAGCGCACGTAAACCTGGCTCGCCGGGTCTTCTCCCACCAGAACAACCGCCAGCCCTGGCGTGATGCCGTGAGCGTCCTTGAGGCGTGTCACATGATCGGCAACCTGGGCGCGCACCTTTGCTGCAAAAGCTTTTCCGTCGATGATCGTGGCTGGCATAGCGTCTTCCTGTTATCTTTTGAAATTGACCCTGTGGGCCCATGATGTTCCGTCGCTTATGACCAACTCGTCAAACTGCATCAACTGCAGAAGATCGTAGAAAGTGGCGACGTATTGAAGTTCTTCCTGTCGGAAAAATCCGCCACGCCGGACGCTGACAGTGAGCTGCGCCAAAAGTGCGCGCGCGCGGTAAAGCGTCGAAAAAATTTCATCATCCAGCGCGACAAGAACCAATGTCTTTGCACCTTCCCCCTTGGCAAAGAAGACAAAGCGGGGACTTTCCGGTGCCTCA
This sequence comes from Roseobacter sp. EG26, assembly GCF_049830555.1. Lineage (NCBI taxonomy): Bacteria > Pseudomonadati > Pseudomonadota > Alphaproteobacteria > Rhodobacterales > Roseobacteraceae > Roseobacter > Roseobacter sp. EG26. The sequence continues at coordinate 161,711 of NZ_JBNBLH010000001.1, read as the reverse complement.
AGTTGCGCTGCTGTGAGGACGTTCACGAAATCAATACGGACGGCTTTGCCGGCACCCTGACTGGCCCTAACAACCCGGTCGAAGTCCTCTTCCGAAGTAATTTCCGGGTAGTAATACCCAACGTAACGGTCTTCGGCAGCAACGACGCCTGCGAACAGCAGCGCGAAAAACACGGCAATCAATCTGGTCATCATGGTCTCCTTGAATGTCATGATGTTCAGCTTGGCGGCACGAAGGTCAGGGGGCAAATCATTTTCTCTGCCCCCTTCACACATCCCTGTGACAGTTTGGCCCTCAGAACAGACCTTCTACGTCACCATCCGCGTTCAGCTTGATGTTTTCCGCGGAGGGAACTCGCGGCAAACCGGGCATGGTCATGATCTCCCCGCAAATTGCGACGACGAAACCTGCACCAGCACTTAACCGGACTTCGCGCACTGGAATGTCGAAACCCGTGGGTGCCCCACGTTCGTTAGGGTCGGTGGTAAAGCTGTACTGCGTTTTAGCCATGCAGACTGGCAGATTACCGTAGCCCTGGTCTTCCCAATCCTTGAGCTGGTTGAGGATTTTCTGATCCATCTGGGCACTGTCGGCACGGTAAATGCGCGTGGCGATGGTGTTGATCTTATCCGCAAGGCTCATCTCATCGGGATAGATGGGCGCGAAATTGGCCTCCCCCGCATCAATGACCTCGGCAACTTTCGTCGCCAGATCGGCAGAGCCCTCGGAGCCCAGTTCCCAGTGACGCGACAGGACAGCCTCGGCGCCTTGCCCTGCAACATAATCCTTGACGGCTTGGACTTCTGCGTCCGTATCGGTGACAAAGTGGTTGATGGCCACGACGACCGGCACGCCAAAAGATTTGACGTTCTCAATGTGACGGCCAAGGTTGGAACAGCCATTATTGACCGCATCCACATTTTCCGCACCCAGATCAGCCTTGGCAACACCCCCATTCATTTTCATCGCGCGCACGGTGGCCACAACCACAACGCAGGACGGCGAGAGGCCAGCTTTACGACACTTGATGTTGAGGAATTTTTCGGCCCCAAGATCGGCCCCGAAACCGGCTTCCGTCACGACGTAATCGGCAAGTTTGAGGGCAGTTGTTGTTGCAATGACAGAGTTGCACCCATGCGCGATGTTGGCGAAGGGGCCACCATGCACGAAGGCCGGGTTGTTTTCCAGCGTCTGCACGAGGTTGGGCTGCATCGCGTCCTTGAGCAGAACGGTCATGGCGCCATCCGCCTTGATGTCGCGGGCAAACACCGGGCTGCGATCACGGCGATACGCCACGATCATGTCGCCCAGGCGCTTTTGCAGATCGTCAAGATTTCTGGCCAGACACAGGATCGCCATGACTTCAGAGGCTACGGTAATGTCGAAGCCCGCTTCACGGGGGAAACCGTTGGCAACACCGCCCAGCGAGGCGGTGATCTGACGCAATGCGCGATCGTTCATGTCCACGACACGGCGCCAAACGACACGGCGGGTGTCGATCTCAAGCTCATTGCCCCAGTAGATGTGGTTGTCGATCATCGCCGACAGCAGCGAATGCGCCGAAGTGATGGCGTGGAAGTCACCTGTGAAATGCAGGTTCATCTCTTCCATGGGTACGATCTGTGCGTAACCACCGCCTGCGGCCCCCCCCTTCATCCCGAAGTTCGGCCCAAGGGAGGCTTCGCGAATGCAGACGGCTGCTTTCTTGCCGATCCGGTTCAGACCATCGCCCAAGCCCACGGTCGTCGTGGTTTTGCCTTCACCCGCAGGTGTCGGGTTGATCGCTGTGACAAGGATCAGTTTGCCATCGGGACGGTCCTGCACCGAATTGATGAAAGACTGGCTGACCTTGGCCTTGTCATGACCGTAAGGCAGCAGGTCATCACTGGAGATATCCAGCTTTGCACCAATTTCCTGAATTGGTTTTTTCGACGCCTCGCGCGCGATTTCGATGTCGGTCTTGTAAGCCATATTAGAATCCCCATTGAGTGCCGCGCACGGCGAAGTTGCTGGCCAATGCATACGAGTGACGCGCCAGTGGGAGAAGCGTAATTCCGACATTTCCACGACGTGTTGCGGCGGCGATGGGGTCATTCGTTTCTTTTTGGAAACGAATGTTACGAACGGGCCTTGTCGATATGCGCCCAGGCCGGTTGATCAGGGACATGCAAGGTGACGCTATCACCAACGGCAACGGCTCCGCCCCTCTCCACCCAGGCCGTAACGCCGCGCCGGTTCTGGGCAGCCGGTTTGAAAGCCTGCCCGAAACCTGGGCGATCTTCTTCGATGACACGCCCCGGCAAAACACAGGGACGGTTTTCCATGTCCACCGTGACGCTGGCCCCGCTGGGCATTTGCAAACGCGACGACGGCGGTACATGGGTGAAATCAGGGATGCCCTTGATGACCATGGAAGCACCAACCCAGGCGGGGTCGATTTCTGACAATCCCATCTCGGAAGCGATCTGCGCAAGCTCTTCCGATGACAGAACCGAAAGCTGTCGAACGTTCCTGATTTCTGTCCCTTTGGGATATTGCGCCTTGGTACGCACACAAGAGGCGCGTGTCATCCCGCCGTGGCACTCCCCCTCAATGCCCGAAAAGGTCAGCTGCGCCGATTGCAATGCTTCGGCGCGCAGTGTGATTTCGCTTTGGGAGACCCGCCCGAGCCAAACAACCTCTCCAACAAAACGGGTGGGCAGCAGTGCAGGCATGTTTTCTCTCCAGTTGAGGTCTGCTGCAAGTCAGAGCAAATAGAGGCGCAAAAGAAAAGGCCCTGCGCTGCGCAGGGCCCTATGATCTTTTGTGAAGGAAAAATCGTTTTTCGTGATCAGACCGTTGGTTCCGGCTCCAAACCATCATCCGAGGGTGGCGCTTTCTTGGCTTTGGCTTTGGCCTTTGGAATGCCGGTCACGCTTGGGGTCGAGCCGCTGTCGGGCTTATCCTCTTCATCCGCAGGCGGTACAGGCGGCTCACCATTCATCACCCGCTTGATCTCGTCACCGGTCAGTGTTTCGTATTCCAGTAAACCCTGCGCGAGACGTTCAAATTCAGTCTCATTTTCGGTGATAATCTTAAGCGCCCAATCGTATCCGTCCTGAATGAACTTCTGGACCTCTTCCTCAATCAGCTCTTTGGTGTTGGCTGAGACCGAGAAGCCAGCGGTATTCCCCTGGTAGCCTTCGGCGGCTTCGGAATAGTCAATGTTGCCCACTTTGTCGGACATTCCCCAACGCAATACCATCGCGCGCGCAAGGCCCGAGGCCTGCATGATGTCCCCCGCTGGCCCATTGGACACGGCATCGGGGCCGTATTTATGAATTTCCGCCGCCTTGCCCGCCATGGTCATGGCCAGACGCTGGTGACATTCATCCTTGAACATGTTCAGACGGTCCATTTCCGGCAAGCTCATCACCATCCCCAGGGCCCCGCCGCGCGGGATGATTGTCGCCTTGTAGACCGGGTCACATTTCGGCAGCTTGATCCCCACCAGCGCATGTCCCGCTTCGTGATAGGCGGTCATTTCTTTCTGCTCAGGCGTCATAACCATGGAGCGGCGCTCTGCCCCCATCATGATCTTGTCCTTGGCACTCTCGAAATCGATCATCGTGACAAAGCGCCGACCGACGCGGGCTGCCCCAAGCGCCGCCTCATTGACGAGGTTTGCCAGATCCGCCCCCGAGAAGCCCGGTGTTCCCCGGGCAATGATGCGCAAATCTACATCCGGACCCAGTGGTGTCTTGCGCGCGTGGACACCAAGGATTTTCTCGCGGCCCTTGATGTCCGGGTTACCAACGGTCACCTGACGGTCAAAGCGGCCCGGGCGCAGCAGCGCGGGGTCAAGCACGTCTTTACGGTTGGTGGCCGCGATGATGATCACCCCTTCGTTGGCCTCAAAGCCATCCATCTCCACCAGCAGCTGGTTGAGTGTCTGTTCACGCTCATCATTGCCGCCGCCGTAGCCAGCCCCCCGGTGACGGCCAACAGCATCAATCTCGTCAATGAAAACGATACAGGGCGCATTCTTTTTCGCCTGTTCAAACATGTCGCGGACACGGGACGCACCGACACCCACAAACATTTCAACGAAATCCGATCCCGAAATTGTGAAAAACGGCACGCCAGCTTCGCCTGCAATGGCACGCGCCAACAGCGTTTTACCGGTACCGGGAGGGCCTTCAAGCAAAGCTCCTTTCGGAATTTTACCGCCCAATCGACTAAATTTCTGCGGATTACGCAGAAACTCGACGATTTCCTCAAGCTCTTCCTTGGCCTCATCGATTCCCGCAACATCGTCAAAGGTGACCCGACCGTGTTTTTCGGTCAGCATCTTGGCCTTGGATTTTCCAAAACCCATCGCCCCGCCTTTGCCACCGCCCTGCATCCGGTTCATGAAATAAACCCAGACACCGATCAATAGCAGGAAAGGTAAGAGCGACATCAGAAAGGTCTGGAAACCCGATTGCTGTTGCTGTTCCGCACGAACCGTAATGTTGTTGTCGATCAAAAGGTTCGTGATTTCAGCGTCTTCCGGCTTGATCGCGATATAGTCGGCGCCATCAGCACGGCGGAAACGAACCTGCTCGCCATCCAGTGTGACGTTGCTGACCTCTCCTGATTCAACCGCATTCACAAACTCGGAATAGCTGATCTCGCGGCTTTGCAGCGTGTTGCCGGGACCACTGAACAGATTGAACAATGCCAGGATCAGGAGGAACAAGACGACCCAGAAGGCGATGTTACGTGCGTTACCCAAGGAAATTCTCCTAAAAATGCGCGTGGTGCGGATCGCAATGATACCACCACGCGCTTAAGATAGACACTGCGCGCCGAGGTTCAATGCGATAAAAGTGCGTCAAAGAATGCTTTTTCGCCTTTCACCAACGTCGCATGCCATCGCGTGGCGGTTCCTGCAAGGGGGGCGGCAACCAATTGATCGTCTTTCCAGACCGCTGGCGTCACCAGCAGCACCTCGCGGGGGTAACCCAACGCGCGCCATTGCGGAGAATCCCGCAGGCCGCGCTCCCCAAGCGCCGCAATGCGCAGCCCGGCATCTGGCTGGTCGATCTCATCCGCCTTTGAGGTCAATTGCCACCGGTTGTCCCATACTTCCGCGATGTCGCAAGACAGATGCCGGACCGGGTCAAGCTCGCGACATATCCAAATGGACCCCTTGGACCGGATGACATGACATCCTTCCAGCGTGCCGTTATGACCAGCCCTGAGACCGTCCATCAGCTTTCGCACGGACCTGCCGCGCGGCGCGTATCCTGCACCGCTAATCCATTGCAAGGCGCGGATCATGATGCGGCGCGCGGTTTCAGCGGGCAAGGCGTCAAAACCGGACCAATCGACCTTAAGCGCGCCCGCCTGTTCCGTAGTAATCCTTCTCGCGGCTGAGACCGCATGCGCATTCAGAGCGATACGTGTCCGCGCCATGTTGTCGGCCACTTGCGAAAGCGCGGCGGCGCTGATGCCCAGCGGTTCAAGAACCGTAAGCGCCTGACGCAGTTTGATACGATCAAAGCTCAGGTCGTCATTGCTGGGATCTTCACACCAGCGGATTTCGCGGTCCTGCAACATCTCGCGCAAACTGGCCCTTGAGACCTGCAATAACGGGCGCAGCCAGGTGACCCCATCCCGTGTGCGGCTTGGACCCATTGCCGCCAGACCGTCCACACCCGCACCGCGCGCCAGCCGCATCAGAACCGTTTCGGCCTGATCATCCTGTGTATGGCCAAGAGCAACATGGGAAAGCTGTTGAGACTTTGCCCAAGCGGCGATCAGGTTGTAACGCGCCTCTCGTGCTGCGTTCTGCAGATTGCCCTGCCCGGTCCAGCCGTCCCAGCGAAGAACCTCGTGTGGAATATCGAGATCAGCGCAAAGCGCCGCCACAAAAGCGGCCTCGGCCTCTGATTCCGCCCTCAGGCCGTGATCGACGGTCACCGCGCAAAGCTGGAGCCTGTGGTTTTGCGCAATCTCATGCAGCAGATGAAGCAGAGCGACGGAATCGCCGCCGCCCGATACCGCGACGCCCAACCGATTTGGCAGGTCCGGCGGAAGGTGCTGCGCGACCGCCTCCCTCAGGTCTCGCGATGCGCCGTTACGCACAGCCCAGCGATTGCATCTCTGCCTGAGCCTCGGCGACAACCGGATCGGATGGGAACCGCACACCGACTTCGCTGAGCGTCACGCAGGCCTCCTGTGTTTGTCCCAGCCCGCCCAGAGATCTGCCCAGGCGAAATAGTGATTGCGCGGCAACCGGTCCTGTTGGGTCAACGCTGAAACTGCTCAGGTAGGCGCGTGCTGCCTCACGCGTATCTCCCAAGCCTTCCAGCGCTTCGCCGCGTCCCAGATCAGCGCCCGCCGCCAGTGGTCCGCCCGGATAAGTTTGCGTGAAGGTCGCAAAAAGATCTGCCGCCTGCTGGAAATTGCCCTCCGCCAAAGCAGATTGAGCTTTTTTGAAATCCTCCTCTTCCCCGACCGCAAGCTGAATACCGTTGCCAGGAAGATCAGTGGCCGCGGGCAGTGTCGCAGCCCCCGTAGTCGTCTCGGTCCCGGCAGGCAGATCACCGCCCAGAGTTGTAGTCTCACCCAATGCCGCGATGTCCCCCCCTTCAAGCTCGACCAGTCGGAACTCCAGATCGCCGATACGGTTGGTGCCATCCTCGACAATGCGGTTGATCCGGAATTCCAACTCTTCGGTTTTTGAGGTCAATCGCCGCATCTCTGCTTCGATGACATTCATGCGATCCAGCACCGACCCGCCGGAGGTTTGCACCGAGGGTGACCCAGTGGTTGACAGCTCCCGCCTGAGTTTCTGGATTTCCACATAGAGCACCGTCATCTCCTGGCGGATGTCCGCAAGTGTCTGCTGATCCTGCGCGGCCGTTTCAACCGGCTGCAACAGGATCACGAGGGCAAGGGCGACAAAGATGCGCATCGGATCAGCCTGTCAGACCGCCCGCCAGCACAGTGACCGCGCGGCGGTTCTTGGCATAGCAGGCCTCGTTGGAACAAATCTCGATGGGGCGTTCCTTACCGTAGCTCACGGTCCGCAACCGATTACCCGCCACCCCTTTGGAGATCAGGTATTCCCGCACGGAATTTGCCCGGCGCGCGCCCAGACCAACGTTATATTCACGGGTGCCCTGTTCATCTGCGTGGCCCTCGATGATCGCTGTAAAATCGGTATTCGTCAGTAACCAGCTGGACTGGCCATCAAGAACCGCGCGCCCCTCCGGTGTCAGGTCGGACTGGTCCACCGCGAAAAGAACGCGGTCGCCAATGGTCTGGTTGAAGTAGGCCGTTGAGGTCGGGTCATTGGCGCTGCCGGGGACAATCGCACCACCGCTGCCCCCTCCGACCCCGCCGGTTGATCCATCCGCCCCAAATCGGCCCGGATTGGTGCAAGCCGCCAGGGCCAGCCCGGCGACGAGAAGAAGAATTTTCGCTGTTGGTTTCATGTTCACTGCCTCATGTGTTCCGTGTTGGAATTGTTATTTTGGGGTCTTTTTACCACAGGCGCACGCCCATGGGAACGATTTCAGATGTCTTACTTCAGCAAAGGCGACCACGACGGGTCAGAGCCGCCATCAGGGGTCCGCACAGGCCGCAGATTGCGTCCTGAAATATCAACAGAATAAAGCGTGGAGCTGCCGCTGGCCCCTTGGGATTCGCGGGTAAACATTATGACCCGCCCGTTTGGTGCCCAGGTTGGCCCCTCATCGAGGAAGGAGGCGGTCAACAACCGTTCCTCGGCCCCATCGGTACGCATCACACCAATATGGAAGCGCCCGCCGTTTTGTTTGGTAAAGGCGATCAGATCCCCGCGTGGCGACCAGACCGGCGTGCCATAGCGGCCCGGTCCGAAGGATATACGGCGCGCCTCACCACCACCTGCGGGCATGATGTAGAGTTGCTGGGATCCGGACCGGTCACTCTCAAACACAATCTGGCTGCCGTCAGGCGAAAAACTGGGCGCGGTCTCGATGGAAGGCGCGGATGTCAGGCGTTGTGTCCCTCCGCCGCCGACATTCATCGCGTAGATATCGGTGTTGCCACCCTGGCTGAGCGAGAACACAATATTCTGCCCGTCAGGCGCAAAACGCGGCGCAAAACTCATCGTGCCTTCCTGATTTTCAAGGACGCGGCGCTGGACCGATCCGACGTCGAGCAGGTAGATGCGCGGAAAGCCGGTCTCATAGCTGGTATAGATCACGCGGTCGCCATTTGGCGAAAATCTCGGGGCCAGAACGATGGCGCTGCTGTCCGTCAAAAACTGCACATTGGCACCGTCGTAATCCATGATAGCCAGGCGTTTCTGGCGAGCGTCCTTGCTGCCGGTCTCGGATACGTAAACAACGCGGCTGTCAAAATACCCCCCCTCGCCCGTGATCCGGCTGTAAACGGCATCGGCGACCTTATGCGCCATACGCCGCCAGCCCTCAGGCGTGCCGGAAAATTGCAATCCCGATCCCATCTCCGCACCGGAGAATACGTCATAGAGGCGAAACTTCACCGTAAGCTGGTTGCCCTGCACCGCCACGGCGCCAGTGATCAGCGCCTGAGCATTGATTGCTTTCCAATCGGCATATTGCACCGGATCAGCGAAATTGCTTACGGTGCTGATAAAGGCCGTCGCCGGAATTTCACGAAAAAGCCCGGTACCCACGAGATCGGCGGAAACAACCTGACTGATCTGCGCCGCAACGCCTGTCGCATCCCCCGTTTCGGCCTGGAAAACCGGCAAGGCGAAGGGCAAGGGTTCAATCACGCCTTCGGTGATTTCGATGCGCAAGGGGCCGCTGCTTTGCGCGCCTGCAAATCCCGCCGTAAGGGACATCAGCCCCAGCGCTGCGAGCAATACCATACCCAGAAATCTCATTTGATCCGCATCCTTTCGGGATTGAAGGTCATCTCAATATCCTGCCACTGACTATATTTTTCTACGGGTAAATCGAAACCTTTTGCGCCACATCTGATAATTGCGCGGCGTGCCGCCTCAAATGCCTGACGCGCCGCCTGTTCTGTTCCACCGGAGCTTGAGTTCATCCGAATGGACGATGTTACAGGCTTGCCGTCCTGTGTCATGGCCACCGATACCACCACCGTGGTGTTCAGCGCATCGGTTGAAAGCGAGCCGACATTCCAGCAATTTGATACGGCAACCCGCAAGGCATCCTTCTCCCCTGCTGAAAGCGGCGGGCCCTGCGGCGTGGACGGTGCTGACGATTCCGTCGCAAGTGCTTCGGCCAGCGCCGATGCAACAGCATCTTCTGTTGTGTCCTCAGCCGGGGCTGAGGGTTCGGCGGTCTCGGTCGGCTGCGCTACCTGTTGGACCGGTGGATCCGGGCGGCGGGCAGGCGGCCGTTTGGTGGGCACCGGTGCAGCGCTTGGCTCTTCTGCTTCGGTGACGATCTCTGTCGCGGCGGCTTCCGGTGCCGTTGCTTCAACCGGATCCTGCGGTGTGTCACCAGTTTGGTCAGGCCTCACAGCTTCCTGCTCAACCGCGTCGGGTGTCGCTTCGGGCTCGGGTTGGGCAACCGCCTCAGGGGCCACACGTTCGGCGGCTTGCGGCACGGGACGGTCGCTGACTTCGGGCACCAGCACCGCCACATCGGCGGGCGGTTCAGGCAATACAGGCGCTTGGTCACTCACCTCAGCCTGTGGCAACGGCGCGAGCTCCGAGACATCCGGCGCTTCTTCGTTACTGGGCGCTTCGGTCTGTTCGGGCGGGCTTTGATCCGCAACGCTATCTTCGGTGGCCGCTATTTCGGGGGCTTCCGGGGTCACTTCCGGGCTTGAAGGTTGCGCCACTTCGGTCGTCGATTGCGGGGCCCGACCAGCCGCCACCATAGCCGCGTATTCGGCACCGGAAATCACCGAAACGGTGCTGGCCTCGAAGGGTAGCGGTTCAGCAGCAAACACATCCCCAAAGATCAGCCAGCCGATCAAAGCCAGATGCCCCGCGCCTGAGATATAGTGACCGGTATGCACCGCGGCCCTACTGACCCGCACCACCGGCGGTGCCATCCTGACCGTCAAGCGTTGGTCCGCCGATATCCGTGACCAGACCGATGTTGGCAAAGCCACCGGCATTCAGTGCGCCCATGACCTCCATCACCTGCGCGTAAGGAACCGCCCCATCAGCCCTCAGGAACACCTGATCACTTGTCCGTTCTGCCGCAATCGCCCGCAGTTTCGGGATCAGTTCGCCCCGTGCGGTTTCCGTCGTCTGGATTTGCAGGCTGCCTTCTGCAGTAATCGTGATGGTCAGCGGTTCTTCCTGATCGGCAGGCAGCGCGCCTGCGGCGGTTTTGGGCAGTTCAACCGGCACGCCCACCGTCAACAGCGGGGCCGCGACCATGAAAATGATCAGCAGCACCAGCATCACATCCACAAAAGGCGTGACGTTGATTTCCGACATGGGCTGCGGCTTGCCGCGCCCGCGACGCCTGCGACGTGTGCCCTCGCCGCCCTGGTTCTGGATGACACCCGCGCCCATCGGTCAACTGTCCAACTGGCGGCTGAGGATGGTGGCGAACTCATCGGCGAAGGCTTCATAACCCGACAGGATCTTGTCGCAATCCGCACTCAGCTTGTTGTAAAAGATCACCGCCGGGATCGCGGCCAGCAGCCCCAGACCCGTGGCCAGCAGCGCCTCGGCAATGCCTGGTGCTACCACGGCCAGATTGGTATTCTGCTGTTCGGCAATCTCAATAAAAGCATTCATGATGCCCACCACCGTGCCGAAAAGCCCGATGAAGGGCGCGGAAGACCCAACCGTTGCCAGAACGGTCAACCCGCCACGCAGGTAATCCGCTTCCTTGTTGATCGCCACATCCATCGACCGGTCGATGCGCGAGGTCGCCCCCGCTATCAACCCGCCGTCATCGCGGTGCGAGCGTCGCCATTCGGTCATGCCGGCGGCGAAGATTTTTTCCGAACTGCCAGAGGGTGCCGGCCCCACGGTTTCAAACAGACCATCGAGCGGCTCCCCGGACCAGAAGGACTGGTCAAACTCGGCTGCCTCGGCGCGGGCTTTTCGATAGACGATCAGCTTCATCACGATGATCGACCATGACCAGAAGGAGGCAACAATCAACATGATCATCACAAGTTTGACGAGGAGTGTTGCGCGGGCAAACAGCCCCCAGAAGGAGAAATCAATCTCCTGCGCCAATGCTAGCGTTTCTGCTTCCATGATGCCTGCTCTTTAACTTTTCACCGCTCAGGGTCGTTTAGCCGACCTCAATTTCACGCGATTCTAGCGAAGAACAACCAGGATTGCTATCACTATGCTGTCAGGAGGGGTCGCTAATCGGCATTGAGCGGAGTTTTGCTGGCAATCTGCTGGGCTTTCCATTGGCCCCGATGCAGGCGATTGTGACTTTCGCGGCAAAAATCAGCGCCTCTTGCCGAAGCACATTCTGAGCCATGACCATGCGCGCAGGCGTGAGCTGGATCAGCCTTGTCTGCACCTCCAGCGCGTCATCAAACAGCGCGGGCTGGACATAATCAGCCTCAACGCGCCTGACCGCGAAAACGTTTCCCTCAGCCTTCATCGCCAGTTGGTCAATCCCGATCTCACGCACCCAATCGCTGCGCGCGCGCTCAATATAGCGCAGATAATTGGCGTAATAGACAATGCCTGCCATATCGGTGTCTTCATAGTAAACGCGAATGGGAAACCGGTGCATCAGATATCCTTTGTCCGGTGATCGGACAGTTGATCCCGGTTATTGCATTTGCCCGATGCGCGCGGCAAGCCTCAGAGCATGGCTCGGATCGCGCGCGCAAGCGGGCAGGACCGGATCATAGGCGGCACGGATCAACGTGGAAATTTCCGGTCGCAGGATCGTCTTGCCTCCCAGCACCGCCAAAGGTGAGGTCGTGCGAAAGGCGGTATCCGACCACAGAAGGATGGATTGCACGATCTGGCTCAGCGCCAGTGTTTCCGCAGGTACAGCGCTCAGTTCCGCATCCATGCGCAGGAACACAAAACAGGCTTTGATGGCCTCATTCGGGTCAAAATGGAGAATCCGGTATTGATTGGCATCCGCCGCCTTGAGCTTGTCGAGCAGCGGCCCGAGTTCGGGAATGAGCCGATCAAGATCGGGCACCTGGGGCAATTCATCCCATTCGCGGAAAAAGAAGATCATCAGGTTGCTGCCCAATTCAGGGTCCGTCTCGGCCATTTTGTGACCCGAAAGAACCATGACCGCCTCCAAGGCGCCCTTGACCACGGCCAGCGTTTCATCGGTCACACCAAAGACAATCGGCGCGATAGGTCTGCCCCAGCGCGCAAAGTAGTAGGCGCCGGTTTCACGGGTGAACAATGCTTCAATGTCATCTGCTTGCATCAATGGTGCACTCTTCTTGAGAGGGTCAGTCAGCGTCCAAACAGGTCGCTCTGCGATTTGGGGGGCGTCAAGCCGAGATGGCTCCAGCCTTTTTGCGCCAGCATCCGCCCGCGCGGGGTCCGCTGAATCAACCCTTGTTGCAGCAGGAAGGGTTCAATCACCTCTTCCAGCGCATCACGGCTTTCACTCAAGGCCGCACTCATGGTCTCAATACCCACTGGGCCACCTGCGTAGTTCTCTGCAATCAACCGCAGATAACGCCGGTCCGCGCCGTCAAGCCCCAGATGATCGACCCCGAGGCGGGTCAAGGCCATATCCGCCAGTTCACGGGTCACCCGACCATCCCCTTCGACGATGGCGAAATCCACCACGCGGCGCAGCAACCGCCCTGCAATGCGCGGCGTGCCCCGGGCGCGGCGGGCAATCTCTCGCGCGCCGCTTTCATCGGCAGGCGCGCCCAGCTTTCGGGCATTTCGATCAATGATGATGAACAATTCATCTTCGGTATAAAACTGCAAACGCGTCGGAATGCCGAAGCGGTCACGCAAGGGCGTGGTCAGCAAACCCATCCGGGTCGTGGCCCCCACCAGCGTGAACGGTTGCAACTCAATCCGCACGGTACGTGCGGCGGGCCCCTCCCCGATGATCAGATCCAGTTCGAAATCTTCCAGCGCGGGGTAAAGTACCTCTTCAACCGCCGGATTGAGCCGGTGAATTTCGTCAATGAACAAGACGTCGCGTGCCTCTAGGTTGGTCAGAATGGCCGCCAGATCACCGGCTTTGGCCAGAACCGGCCCGCTGGTCATGCGGAACCCCACGCCCAGCTCGCGCGCCATGATCTGCGCCAGCGTGGTCTTGCCCAGCCCCGGCGGGCCATGGAACAGCGTGTGATCCATCGCTTCGCCACGCTGCCGGGCAGATTGGATAAAAACACGTAAATTGGCGCGCGCCTCCGCCTGCCCGACGAATTCCTCCAGCATCTGCGGGCGCAGGGCACGATCCACATCCTCTGGCAATGGTTCCGGCCGCACGGTGGGATCAATGTCGCTCATCTGCTCTCCTGCAAGGCTCAGGTCCCCTTAGTTCTTTGGTGCCAGAAGTTTCAAGGCCGCGCGGATCAGTGCTGGTGTCTGTGCATCGGGGTTTTCTCCCGCCGCTTGCGCAACGGCTCCCGCGGCATCACCGGGCGCATAGCCCAGATTGGCCAGCGCCGAGAGAGCATCGGCCTGCGACGACGCAGTTACCGGCGCTGCGGATGCCGTTTGCACCATCGTTGGTTCAATCACCTCTGCGGGCACATCGCCGGTTGCAGCCGTCAATCCCCCCGACATCGCCATAATGCCCGGAGCCTTGTCCTTGAGATCAAGCACAACCCGCTGCGCAATCTTTGGCCCGACGCCTTTCGCCGCTTTGACCGCATTCCAGTCCCCCAGAGCGATGGCGCGGCTCACACCGTCCGGACCCAACGTTCCGAGAATTGCCAGCGACGCTTTGGCACCCACCCCTTGAACGGAGGTCAGCAACCGATGCCATTCCTTTTCCGCCAGTGTCGCAAAGCCAAATAGCTGCAGCACGTCCTCGCGCACCAGCAGGTCGGTAAAAAGCGCAACCGCCTCACCCGGGCCGGGCAGGCTGGCCAATGTGCGCTCCGAACAATAGACGAGATAGCCGACCCCACGCACGTCGACCAACAGGTGATCGGTGCTCTTGTAATCGATGCGCCCCGCGATCTTGCCAATCATGCGCCCGCCCTTTCGATGGCCGCTCGCAGACCATCGGCACCGCTGTAATGAGCATGACAGATTGCGATCGCCAGCGCGTCAGCCGCATCCGGTCCGGCAATTTCCGCACCGGGCAATTGCATCCGCACCATGTGCAGAACCTGGCCCTTATCAGCATGGCCGACACCCACAACAGCCTTCTTGACCTTGTTGGGGGCATATTCGCCGATGACCAGCCCAGCCTGCGCCGGCACCAGCATGGCAATCCCGCGCGCCTGCCCCAGTTTCAGCGTACCTGCTCCGTCCTTATTCACGAAGGTCTGTTCCACGGCCGCTTCCTGTGGGCCAAATTGTGCGATGATACGGGTCAATTGCCCGTGCAATGACAAAAGCCGCTGCGCCAGATCATCTCCCTTGGAGACACAAATGCCGTTCGCGACGTGAGAAACCTTGCTTCCCACAACGTCAACGACGCCCCAGCCAAGGTTTCGCAACCCCGGATCGATGCCGATTACCCGTATCATAGGCCCTGCCCTGACATTTTGTTTCTTATTTTACGCATTAGCACGAAAGGCGAACACGGGCCAAGCGCTTCCTTTTTTCCAGCTCGCAGAGAAGACCTATGCGCTGGCAGCGTCCTTGAGGCCGGAAAACGGCATTTCCAAGTCTGTTTTCGACGCGTCATGTCAATCTATTTCTTTTTGTTTACCATGGGTTAACCGCATTTTCGACCTATGCAAATAGCGCATATCAAACATGCGTTTTCTCACCTTGCTCAACTTTCAGACAGGTCCTATCTGCCCCTCATCACACACCGGCAAGACCGGTTCACATTCAAAACTAAGGACGGCTACAATGGCTTTTTTTGACACCACCCGCACCACATACGGCACTGCATCTGTTGTAAGCCGTTTCTTCGGCTTCCTGAACGACACGATCTCTTCGGTTGTTGCCTGGAACGATGCGCGCGTTACCCGCAATGCGCTGAGCTCTCTGTCTGATCGTGAATTGGACGATATCGGGCTGAGCCGTTCCGACATCGATTATGTCGCAGACAGCAACATCATTCGCTAAGGCGCAGGTCTAAACAATCACGCGCTAAAAGGAAAAGCCGCTTCTCCGACAATCGGAGAAGCGGCTTTTTTAACAAATGAACACCTTTGGAGGGACGTTCGTTCACACACTCGAACAGCCGAGAGAGCCGTTCGTACTCATTCAGGGCAGCGCTTTGGTAATGTTCTCCGCCAGGTAGCGCGAAACGGGGTCAGCTTGCATCGCCCATCCGGCTGCGCGTTCAAAAACGGTCCCGTCGGCGAGGGCTTCGACCCGGCTTTCATAGATGCCAAGGCCTGTCGACGCCATCATCAGGGATTTAAATACCAGAACACCCGCTACGGTAAAAACGATTGCGCGGGGCCGGATCGGAAATCTCGCGCGTTTGGGCTCAACGGTGATCAACCCGTCATCACCAAGCTTTGCGACATAGCCCCGTGCCAGCTGACGGTGCTTATCACTCACCACGGCAATGCGTTTTTCGAATTGAGCGAATGTATCGGACATCACACTCTCCTGACCATCAGGCCCCCACCCGACTACGATCGAAATTGATTGGAATGCATGACAAATTCAAGGCAAATTGGCCAAATGTGGCAAAACTGGGGCGATTAAGGCAGTTCTCTACTTAAAGTAAGCGTTGTCCAGTCAACAATCTCATCCCGACTTACGAGATTGATGCCAACTTGCGCATAAACCGCAATGATATCATCGGCCTGCTCATTCAGAATACCGGACAGAATCGCGTATCCGCCGGGTCTGAGATGATTTGCCATTTCCGGTGCCAGCGCGACCAGCGGACCTTTGAGAATGTTAGCAAAAACCAGATCGAAGGGACGCGCGCTCCGCAAATCCGGATGATCAAACCCGGCGGCTTCAAGGCAGGAAATACGATCCTCAAGCCCATTGGCGCTGGCGTTCGCCCGCGCTACCTCGACAGCCACCTCATCAATATCGCTGGCAAGCACATGTATCGGCCAGAGCCGCGCCGCCGCCATGGCCAGCACCGCAGTACCACATCCGATATCTGCAACCTGCTGCCCCTGAAACCCGGTCTCTGCCAATCGGTCCAGCGCCTTCAGGCAACCCAGCGTCGTGCCGTGGTGGCCGGTACCGAACGCCATTGCGGCCTCGATCAACAGCGGCTCAACGCCTTCGGGAACCTTATCGGCATCATGCGCCCCGTAGACGAAAAACCGACCTGCTTCGACAGGGGCGAGTTCACGACGCACATGGGCAACCCAATCGGTTTCCGGCAGCTCGGATATCACGAAAGGGTTGGCACCCATCGCCGTTGTCAGCAGGGTCAGCGCGGTGTCGTCAGGGCTTTCGGTGAAATACCCGCCCACTTCCCAAAGGCCAGAATCGTCTTCGACCTCAAAGACCCCAATCCCGGTGGGTTCAGGATCCAGATGCGCCATTGCATCGCCCAGTTTTTCGGCGGCGGCTTTTCCGGTCACGGTGGTCAGGGCGGTGAAGGTTGGCATCAGCGTCTCCGGGATTTTCCTGATCGCCTAGGGCCAGCGCTTGCGAAGGTCAAGCAGACAACCCGCGGGTGGGCCGCGCCCGCGCATCGGAATTACCGGAGAGGCAGCTCTTGTAACGCCGGTTTTTCACTCCGCGGCAGCGGTTATTCTGCCGGAAAAGACCGTCTCATTGCCCTTTTCGGGATGGCGGGGGATCAAGGTGGCAAGCGTCAGGGACACGCTGGCCATGCCCGCCGCCAGCAAAAACACCGCAGCAGGCGAGACCAGCCACAAAAGCCCCAGCAGGACCGGCAAAAACACTGCCGCAATATGGTTGATGGTAAAGGCCACGGCAGCAGTGGGCGCGATGTCACCAGGATCGCTGATTTTCTGGAAATAGGTCTTCATGGCCAATGCGAGGCCGAAAAACATGTGATCGATCACATAGAGGAAGGCCGCAACATGAAAGCTCCAGTCAAAGAAGTAGACGCCACCGTAGGCCAGAAAGACGCAGACAAGCCCAGTGTATTCGAAAACGAGCGCGTTGCGCTCGCCGAACCGGGCCACAATATGCCCAAGGAAAGGTGCCACGCACATGTTGATCACGAGGTTTATGAGATAGAGGCCGACAACTTCATGCACCTCGAAGCCGAATTTTTCGACCATCATGAAACCGGCGAAAACCATGAATATCTGCCGCCGCGCGCCGGACATGAACTGCAGCGCGTAGTAGAGCCAATAGCGCCGCCGCAGGACCATTTTCTTGATCTGCGGATGTGGCGCTTCGAACTGCGGGTAGACCAGCAGGGCAAACAGGCCGATGGCGCAGGTGATCCCGCCGCCCACCATGAAGACAAGGTTATAGGTCAGCCCCAGGGGCTCCCAGAGGATCATGATGATGAAATAAACGATGAATGTCGCCGCAGAGGCGGTGGCCATGATCCACCCCAATATCTGTGGGGCACGGTCCTTGGGCAGCCATTGCAACTGCAGCGACTGGTTGACGGTCTCGTAATAGTGAAACCCCACCGAACTGAGAAAGGTCAGGATCAGGATGCCGGTCAGTTGCGGGAACTGCGCGGTCAAAGCCGTGGCCGCCCCCAGCAGCATGAGCGATACGAGGCCCAGCACCTGTTCGCGCATGAAAATGATGACCGCGATCACGCCGACGGCAAGAAAGCCCGGGATTTCCCGCACCGTATGCAGCAACCCGATGTCCGCGCCGTCGAATGACGCCATTTCCTTCACGAAATTATTCAGCAGCGCATACCATGTGTAAAACGCAACCGGCATGGCAAACGCCATCAAGAACAAAAGCGTCGTGGGGCGACGCCAGAGCGGCAGGCCCTGCGCCACATCCAGCGCCATGATATTACGAAGCGGAGACATATGAGAGCCTTATGCCTTTTGCCGCGCTTTGGCGAGGTGCAAAAAGGCACAACCAAACAGGCTCAAATGCACTCTTCGGCAGAGCGTGGTCGTCGCCACGGGGCGTTCAGACTGCAATTGTGGTCAGTAGAAACTCTGCGGGTCGATATCCACGGCCAGTCGCAGGTCGCCCTTCAGCGGCACCTGCGCGACCCAGCGGGCCAGCGCGTCTTGTAAGGGTGCCGATTTTTCCGCCTTGACCAGCAATCTGACACGGTGCCGCCCGCGCACGCGCGCGATGGGGGCTGGCGCAGGCCCAAAAACCTGCGCACCGATCGACCGCAGCGGCGCATCCTGACGGGCCAGCAGATTGCCCGCATCAAAGACTTTCGCAACATCCGGCCCGCTGAGGATGATACCTGCCATGCGCCCGTAGGGCGGCACGCCCGCCGCTTCCCGCTCGCGCGCTTCCGCCGCCCAGAAACGGTCTTCATCACCCGCCAGAATAGCGCGGATCACGGGGTGTTCGGGCTGGTAGGTCTGCAAAAGCGCTGTACCGGGTTTCTCCGCCCGTCCGGCCCGGCCCGCCACTTGCCGCATCAGTTGAAATGTCCGTTCCGCCGCGCGCAGATCCGACCCCTGCAGGCCCAGATCAGCATCAATCACCCCAACCAGTGTGAGTTTGGGGAAATTGTGCCCCTTGGCCACCAGTTGCGTGCCGATGATGATGTCGGCGGCCCCTTCGGCGATCCCTTCGATCTCCGCCTTCAAAGCCCGCGCGGAGCCGTACATGTCCGAACTCAGGGTTGCGATCCGCGCATCGGGGAAAAGGGCGGCTGCTTCTTCGCCCAGACGCTCAACCCCCGGACCGACCGGGGCCAGACGTCCTTCGGCATCGCAGGAGGGGCAAATCGTGGGCATGGGTTTGGTCTCGCCGCACTGATGGCAGACCAGCCGCTTGAGGAACCGGTGCTCGACCATGCGCGCGTCACAATCGTCACAGCCGATCTGGTGCCCGCACGCCCGGCAAAGCGTGATCGGCGCATAGCCCCGGCGGTTGATGAAAAGCAGCGATTGTTCGCCAGCCGCCAGCCGCGCCTCAACCTGCGTCTTCAACTGCTCAGACACCCAGCGATCGGAGGGCAACCCCTCCGAACGCATATCAAGCGCACGCATTTCCGGCATGACCGCCGGACCAAAGCGGGAGGTCAGTTCCAGCCGGTTGTATTTGCCCGCCTGCGCATTGGCCCAGCTTTCCAGACTGGGTGTGGCCGAGGCCAACACCACCTGCGCCCCGCAGATCGAGGCACGCAGCACCGCCATGTCGCGCGCATTGTAAAGCACGCCCTCTTCCTGCTTGTAGGACGTGTCATGCTCTTCATCGACCACGATCAGACCGAGATTCTGAAACGGCAAAAACAGCGCCGAACGCGCGCCAATGACCAGTTGCGCTTTACCTTGCCCGACCATGCGCCAGATGCGCCTGCGTTCTGTCATCGTAGCACCGGAATGCCATTCCGCCGGTTTG
This sequence comes from Roseobacter sp. EG26, assembly GCF_049830555.1. NCBI lineage: Bacteria > Pseudomonadati > Pseudomonadota > Alphaproteobacteria > Rhodobacterales > Roseobacteraceae > Roseobacter > Roseobacter sp. EG26. Next base: position 142,210 of record NZ_JBNBLH010000001.1, on the reverse strand, counting down.
GCGCCAAAGCGTTCCTGAACCCGAGTGAGGAATTCCGCCGTCAAGGCAATCTCCGGCAACAGCACAAGCGCCTGCCGCCCCGCGCGCAAGGCAGCCGCGACCGCTTCGAGGTAAACTTCGGTCTTGCCCGATCCGGTCACCCCGCGCAGCAGGGTTGTGCCGTATTTTTCTGATCGTACCGCGTGCGATAGCTGTGCGGCACCTTCGGTCTGTTCGTCGGTCAATTCCTTGCCGGGCAGGTCAGGATCAAGCCGCGCAAAGGGCAGATCACGGGGGCTGTCCTCTTCCGCGACCGCCCCTTGCGCCACCAGCCCCTTGACCACCGAAGGGCCAACCCCGGCCATCTCCGCCAGTTCCTTGAGCGTGAAAGCCAGATCACCGTAAGCGCTGAGCGCGTCCAGAACCTTGCGGCGTGCGGCGGTCATTTTATCCGGCTCACCCGGTCCGCGACGGTAAATCTTGCGCATCGACGGCGGGTCACCCAAGCCCGGCGCACGGGTTGCCAGACGCAGCATCGCGGGCATGGGCGTCAGGGTATAATCTGCCGCGCGCTCCAGAAAACTGCGCATTTCCGCGCGCATGGGAGCCGCATCAAGTACCCGGATCACCGATCTGATCTTTGAAAGGTCGTAGTCGCCCTTGCCCGCCCCCCAAACGACACCGATGACCTTGCGCGGGCCCAGCGGCACCTCTACAAAAGCGCCCAGATGGCACCCGCCTTCAGGGGCGCGGTAGTCCAGCGCACGCCCCAAAGGCTGCGTGGTGAGCACGCCGACCAGGTCTCCAGGATCGTAGAATTGCGGCAGACTCAACGCGGGCGCTCCGAAAAATATGGGCAATTGAGGGTTTAAGCATCGCAGATCATGCGGTAAAGCCAAGCGCAAGAGTGAAACATGTTAGCGTTCACATAACTCTTTGAAAGGAACTGCACCGATGAAATTCTTTGTCGACACAGCCGACACACAAGCGATTAGCGAACTCAACGATCTGGGCATGGTCGACGGGGTGACGACGAACCCTTCGCTGATCCTCAAATCGGGCCGGGATATTCTAGAGGTGACCAAGGAGATTTGCGGGATCGTAGAAGGCCCCGTAAGCGCCGAAGTGGTCGCAATGGAAGCCGAAGCGATGATCGCCGAGGGGCGCAAGTTGGCCGAGATCGCGCCCAATATCACCGTCAAACTGCCCCTGACATGGGACGGCCTGAAGGCCTGTAAAGTGCTGTCTGGTGAAGGTAAAATGGTCAACGTGACGCTATGCTTTTCGGCCAATCAGGCGCTTTTGGCGGCCAAGGCGGGGGCCACATTCATCAGCCCGTTCATCGGGCGTCTGGACGATATCAACCTCGATGGCATGGACCTTATTCAGGACATCCGCACGATCTACGACAACTACGGCTTTGAGACCGAAATCCTTGCGGCCTCCATCCGGTCCGTCAATCACGTACAGGAAGCTGCCCTGATCGGTGCCGACGTCATGACGGCGCCCCCGGAGGTGATCAAGAAACTCGCGTCGCACCCGCTGACCGATAAAGGCCTGGAACAGTTCATGGCCGATTGGGCCAAAACCGGCCAGAACATCCTCTGAACCCGCAAAACGCTGCAAGATCGGCCAACGCCTCATCGGGCGTTGGCACAGAATGGCAACACCCAAGGACAGGTTGCGCCAACTTTCCAATTTCATGGCAGATTTGAGATGAAGCCCGTGCTATAAGTCTCGAAAAAATAAAGAGCATGTCATGAGCAGCAACCCAAAAATCGAAGACGCCCTGCGAGAGGCGATCATCTCGCAACCCGATGTCATTCTCAACGACAAGGACCTGATGAACGCTCTGGTCGCCGCCAACGAAAGGTCCATGGGCGCAAATATTGTCGATCTGCGCGGCATCGCGATGGAGCGCATGGAAACGCGGTTGGACCGTCTGGAAGACACCCATCGCTCGGTCATTGCCGCCGCTTACGAAAACCTCGCCGGCACCAATCAGATTCACCGCGCTATATTGCGCCTTCTCGATCCAGCAGCATTCGAGGGCTTTCTTGAGAACCTCAGTGGTGAGGTTGCCGAGATATTGCGCGTCGATGCAGTTCGGCTCGTGCTGGAAACCGCTCAAGATGACATGGATCTGGTTCTGAAGTCCCTTGGGGAGGTTGTGGCGGCCACGGAACCGGGGTTCGTGGAAGATTACGTCACTCAGGGCCGCCCCGGCGGATCGCGACAGGTCACGCTGCGCCAGGTACAGAATGCATCGGCGGAGATTTACGGGGAGAAATCCGATTGGATCAGATCAGAAGCCTGCCTGAGACTTGATTTTGGCAACGGCCGCCTTCCAGGCATGCTGGTGCTGGGCGCGGAAGACCCGCATATGTTCGGGCCTCAGCAGGGCACGGATCTTCTGGTCTTTTTCACCGGCGTATTTGAAAGGGTGATGCGCCGCTGGCTGTCATGAGCCTGATCAGCCCCGCCGCCCGCGATGCTCTGGCCACCTGGCTGGATCACCAACGTGCTCTCAAGGGCGCATCCGAAAACACGGTGATCGCCTACCAGGGCGATGTGACAGAGTTCTTGGCCTTCATCACCGAATACAAATCTGAAAGTCAGGGACTGTCTGCCTTGGCGCGGATCAGTGTGACAGACATGCGCGCATGGATGGCGCGCACGCGCGGCGCTGGCATCGGGGCACGTTCGCTCGCCCGAAAGCTCTCTGCTGTCAAAGCGTTTTACCGCTGGCTGTCGGAGCGCGAAGGCTTCGAGCCCACCGCGGTGCTTTCGACGCGGGCGCCGAAGTTTCAAAAGAAGCTGCCGCGCCCCTTGGCGGTGTCGGCGGCAAAGGATCTGATCGACGCCATCGAAATGCAATCTGAAAAGCCATGGGTTGCCGCCCGCGACGTGGCCGTCGTCACTCTGCTTTGGGGTTGTGGGCTTCGCATCTCTGAAGCCCTGGGCTTGACCGGGGGGGACGCACCGCTGCCGGATGTCTTGAGGATCATCGGCAAGGGCGACAAGGAACGGATTGTTCCGGTTGTACCCGCCGCGCGAAGCGCCGTGGATGCCTACATCAGGCTTTGCCCCTACCCGATGGGCGCGCGCGCGCCGCTCTTTCGCGCGGTTCGGGGTGGCCCGCTGGCCCCGGGCGCCATTCAGAAGGTGATGGCACGGGGACGCATGCAACTTGGGCTGCCGGCCACGGCCACCCCCCATGCCATGCGCCACAGCTTTGCCACCCATCTGCTGGATGCGGGCGGCGATCTGCGCGCCATTCAGGAATTGCTGGGACATGCCTCGTTGTCGACAACCCAGGCCTACACAGCCGTCGACACCGCCCGCCTGATGGAAGTCTACGACCGGGCGCATCCCAAAGCTTGAAACGACTTTCACAGTATTGTGCACGAACGTTTACTGCATTCACGGCAGAAATCGTGCAACCCTCGATGCGCGGCATTCGGCCGCATGTAAAAATCATCACCTGAGGGACCCTATGACACGTTTCAGCCTAGCCATTTCCGCCATGGCCTTTTCCTTGACTGCCACAGCGGGATACGCTGCGGATTGCCCCGTAGATGTTGAAAGCGCCTTTGATCTCGATGAGACACAGGTGGTGGCCCTCTATGATTGTGTGAAAGACGCGATGGCGACAGGCTATGCCAAACAGGGTGACGAAATTGGCAGCAACTATCGCAGCTGGGCCGTGACCTCGACACGCCCCGCCGTTGCGGGCCCTCATGGCAACCGTTTGCTTCAGACATTCGCCAATGACGTTGCCGCCGAGCAATACCTCAAGTTCGCCGAGGAGGGCGTGGAAATGCCCGTCGGCTCTATTCTCGCCAAGGAAAGCATCACCATCAGCAAAAAGAAAAAGGCGGCCCGGCCCGGCCCGCTGTTCATCATGACCAAGCTGGCAGCAGGTGGAGCGCCCGAGACGGATGACTGGCTCTATGGCGGTCTGCAGCCCAACGGCAAACCGATGAAGTTCAAACAGTCCTTCTGTCACGACTGCCATACCGGTTGGGAAGATCAGGACTCGCTGGCCTATCCGCTCGAAGAAGTGCGTATCAGCCAGTAACTCAAGAGATTTTTTGAATATTCAAGGTCCATCGTTCCGCGCGGTGGGCCTTTTCCTTTTGCATCCGATCTCCGCATGCGGCAAGAACAGGACATGACACTACGACTACGCGCGCTTGGCGTGCATCTTCTTACTGCCACAGGTGCCGTCTTTGCGATGCTGGCGATGCTGGCCGCGGTCGATGCCAAATGGGATCTGATGTTCCTGTGGCTGGTGGTCGCGTTTTTCGTAGATGGGATCGATGGGCCGCTGGCCCGGCAATATAATGTCAAAACCAATGCGCCCGAATTTGACGGGGTGCTGCTGGATCTGATCATCGACTACCTGACTTACGTGTTCATTCCAGCCTTTGCGCTCTTCAAATCCGGCTTGATGGATGGGTGGACAGGCTGGTTCGCCATTATCATCATCACCTTCGCATCGGCGATGTATTTTGCAGACACGCGGATGAAAACAAAGGATAATTCCTTTTCAGGATTCCCCGGCTGCTGGAATATGCTGGTGCTGGTCATCTTTGCCCTGCAACCTAACTTCTGGGTGTCACTGGCCTTGGTAACCGTTCTTGCGGTCGCCATGTTCCTGCCCCTCAAATTCGTGCACCCGGTTCGCACGGAGAGATGGCGCCCGGTGACCCTGCCCGTTGCAATGGCCTGGACGTTCTTTGCCGGATGGGCCGCCTGGGTGGATTTTCACCCGCAAAGCTGGGCGCATTGGGGGCTGGTTGCCACATCAGTGTATTTGCTGGGGGCGGGCGTGGCGCAGCAACTGCTCTCAAAGACCCGCGAAATCTGATTTCCGGAGCCGCTGTTGTTTCAGATCAACAGGCCCGCAGCCTTTTCGTGGCGTAGCAGCGCCACCTTTGTCTCAACGCCGCCAGCGCCGGAGAATCCTGTCAGACCCTTCGCCCCCATGACACGGTGGCACGGGATGACAATCGGAATGGGATTGCCGCCGCAAGCCTGCCCTACAGATTGCGCTGGCACATTCAGTGCCTTGGCAATGTCGCCGTAGGTGCAGGTATCCCCAAACGGGATGGCGTAAATCGCATCACAAACATCGCGCTGAAATTTCGAAGCTTCAACGCGCAGCGGCAGCTCGAACACCTCGCGCGTTCCCGCATCGTATTCGGCAATCTGGCGCACGGCCCTGCGGAGCAACGGCGTGTCATCATTCCGCGCCGTCTTACCCCAGCGAATGGTGACGATGGCATCATCTTTTTCGACGACAACCAGCGTTCCGAATTGCGTATCAACACTTGCTTCAAACATGCCTCAAGTCTGTCTCAATCAGGCTCTCGCGACAACCCGGATCATGAGCCTAATGACGTTGACTTTTCCGCAGTGATCAGGGTGCGCCGGAAGGCAGCGCGGCCGCCTTCCGATCTGACCTATCCGATTGCGCTATCACAACGCCCGCAAACACCGGCATGACCATGCTGACCGACATCGGGAAGCACTTTCCAGCATCGCGCACATTTTTCGCCCTCTGCCTTGGCAAAGCTGACGGCAACCCCGGTGATTTCAGGGAGCACAAAAGCGCCATCCGGTGCCGCGTCACCACTCACCGTGATCTGGGAGGTGATGCAGATATCCTCAAAGGGCAGGCTTTCCAATGCTTCGCGCAAATCCGCATCCGCCACATAGACAACCGGACCTGCTTCGAGGGATGCGCCGATCACTTTGTTGGTCCGCTCGATTTCCAGCGCTGCTGTCACGACCCGGCGCGCGACCCGCACGCCCGACCATTTCGCCGCCAGATCAGCGTCCAGCCACTCCGATGGGGTTTCGGGAAAATCCTGAAGGTGGATTGAACTGCCCGCATCCGGGAAACGTTCCAGCCAGACCTCTTCCATGGTGAAGACCAGAACAGGGGCCAGCCAGGTGGTCAGCCGGTGGAACAGCAGATCCAGCACGGTGCGTGCAGACCGGCGTTCCAACGTATTGCCATCGCAGTAAAGCGCATCCTTGCGGATGTCGAAATAGAAGGCCGACAGATCAACCGTCGCGAAGGTAAAGACTGCCTGGAACACGCCCTGGAAATCATATTTCGCATAGCCTTCGCGCACGGTTTTGTCGAGCTCGGCCAAGCGGTGCAGCACCCAGCGTTCCAGTTCCGGCATCTCAGACGCGTCCACACGGTCAGCCGCGCTGAAATCATTCAGCGAGCCCAGCATGTAGCGCATGGTGTTGCGCAGCCGCCGGTAACTGTCCGACACGCCTTTGAGGATTTCCGGCCCGATCCGCTGATCCAGCGTATAATCGGTTTGTGCCACCCAAAGCCGCAGGATATCCGCGCCATATTGCTGCACGACCTTTTCCGGCACAATGGTATTGCCGAGCGATTTGGACATCTTCATGCCCTTCTCATCCAGCGTGAACCCATGAGTCAGCACCGCGCGGTAGGGTGCGCGCCCGATGGTGCCGCAGGCTTGCAGCATCGACGAATGGAACCAGCCGCGGTGCTGGTCGGTGCCTTCCAGATAGAGATCGGCCAAACCGTCGTCGGACCCATCTTCGCGGTCCCGCAGGGTAAAGGCATGGGTGGAGCCGGAATCAAACCACACATCGAGAATGTCCATGACCTGTTCATAATCATCCGGATTGGCCGCATCGCCGATGAAACGCGCCTTGGCACCGTCCTTGTACCAGGCATCCGCCCCTTCGGCCTCAAATGCCTCAAGGATACGCGCATTCACATCCGCATCCCGCAGCAGGTAATCCGGGTCATCAACCTTGGCCCCTTTCCTGACGAAACAGGTCAATGGCACACCCCAGGCGCGCTGGCGCGACAGCACCCAATCCGGGCGCGCCTCGATCATCGAATGCAGGCGGTTACGGCCTGATTGCGGCGTCCAGGTGACCAACGCGTCGATGGAGCGCAAAGCCCGCTCACGGATGGTCGTGCCGTAAGTGTCATGGCCATCCCCCACCGCACGATCAATCGCAGCAAACCACTGCGGCCGGTTCAACCGGATAACCGGCGCTTTGGACCGCCAGGAATGCGTGTCAGAGATCGTCAGACGTTTCATCGCGATCAGACTGCCGTTCTCTTTCAGCTTTTCGATCACCGCCCTGCTGGCCCCCCCCGGTTTGCCGTTCGGGCGGATCACCTGCTCACCTGCAAAAAACGGCAGGTCGGCGCGGAATGAACTGTCATCGAGGATGTTGTAGGTCATCGGCAGCCTATGTTTCACGCCGATGGCATAGTCGTCATCGCCGTGGCTTGGGGCGGTGTGTACAAAGCCGGTGCCCGCGTCATCGGTCACGTGATCGCCGGGCAACAGGGGCACGTCAAAATCCCATTCGCCTGCTGCTCCCTCACAGCCGCGCAGCGGATGCGCGCAGGTCAGACCCTGCAAATCCTCTGCCGAGACATCCGCCAGACGCCGCACCATGTCATCGCCCCCCAGACGGGCCTGATCGAAGATCTGCTCCGCCAGGGCATCCGCCACGATCAGACGTTCGCCGATACGGGCCCAGCATTCTTCGGGTCGACCGATCACCTCGTAAAGACCATAGGCGATCCCAGGCCCAAAACAGATCGCGCGGTTCTGCGGGATCGTCCAGGGGGTGGTGGTCCAGATCAGCACGCATGTCTTGCCATTGCTGAAGACAGCGTCACCCCCGACAACCGGAAACCGCACCCAGATCGCATCGGTCTGGCGGTCATGATACTCCACCTCTGCCTCAGCCAGCGCGGTTTTCTCCACCGGTGACCACATCACCGGCTTGGAGCCCTGATAGAGCGTGCCGTTCATCAGGAATTTCTGGAATTCCTCGGCGATCACCCGCTCGGCGTGAAAATCCATGGTCAGGTAGGGTTTTTCCCACTTGCCCGTCACCCCAAGGCGCTTGAATTCGTCGCGCTGGATATCGACCCAGCCTTCAGCGAACTTGCGGCATTCCTGACGGAAATCGACCACATCAACGTCATCCTTGTCGCGCCCCTTGGCCCGGTACTGCTCCTCGATTTTCCACTCGATGGGCAATCCGTGGCAATCCCAACCGGGGATGTAGCGCGCATCAAATCCCATCATCTGCTGGGAGCGCACAACCATATCTTTCAGCGTCTTGTTCAGCGCGTGCCCGATGTGCAAATGCCCATTGGCGTAGGGCGGCCCGTCATGCAGCGTGAAAGAGGGACGGCCTTCTTTTTCCCGCAAACGGTCATAGATGCCGATTTCCTCCCAGCGCGCCAGCCAGTCGGGTTCGCGCTTGGGCAGGCCCGCGCGCATCGGAAAATCCGTCTTGGGCAGGTTCAGCGTGGCTTTGTAGTCAAGTTTCTCGGCGGTTTCGGTCGTGTCGGCGCACATTGCGGGCGTCCTTCGGATGGGTCTTGGAACAGGAAAAAGCGGTCGGTGCGAGCGGCTCAAACACCTTGGCCCGGCGTCTCAAATCTCAGAGCGCCGGGGATATAATTCGGATAACGATCGCGCTGACGTAGGTCATGGCCGCCTTATAGTCAGAGCTTTGAGGGGGAACAAGTCCCAACAGAATGCGCACACCTTACGCCCGCTGGCCGCATCAGCCATTCACATGGTCCCAGGTCGCCGACATGACAACGGACCCCTCCCCCACCGCGGAGGCCACGCGTTTGACCGACCCCGCACGCACATCGCCAACGGCGAATACACCGGGGCAGGACGTCTCGTACTGCGTCCGCCCACCTGCCTCTGTGCCCGTCAGCACAAAACCCTTGTCATCCAGCCTGATCAACCCGGAAAGCCAGTCGGTATTGGGCGCAGCCCCCACCATGACAAAGAGTGCCGATGTGCGCAGCTGCCAATCCTGACCGGAATTCCTGTCGCAGATGGTTATCTTCTCCAGCGTTTCCTGCCCGTGCAGTTCAGTGACTTCGGTGCGGGTATGAATGGTGATGCGCGGGTGCGTGTTCAGGCGCTGCAACAGATAGTCGGACATCGATGAAGCAAGAGAGGTGCCCCGGATCAGCACATGGACATGCCGTGTGGTACGCGCCAGAAACATCGCCGCCTGACCCGCAGAATTGCCGCCACCGATCACGGCCACGTCGCTGTCACGGCAATAACGTGCCTCCACTTCGGTTGCGGCATAATAGACGCCCGCGCCTTCCAGCCGTTCCAATCCTTCCAGTGGCAGCCGGCGGTATTGAACCCCGGTGGCAACGATCAGGGCCTTGGCACTGACCTCCTGCGCGTCATCCAGCGTCGCATGGAACCACTTTTCATTGCACTGGCGCAGAGCCGTGGCACGGCGCGGGACAGAAAAGCGCGTGCCAAACTTCATCGCCTGCACTTCGCCGCGCCCGACCAGATCGCCCCCCGAAATACCGGTGGGAAAGCCCATGTAATTCTCGATGCGGCTCGACGTGCCCGCCTGCCCGCCTATGGCCATGTCTTCTAGCACCAGCGCGCTCAGCCCTTCGGCGCCGGCGTAGACCCCGGCGGCCACGCCTGCAGGGCCCGCTCCGACGATCAGCACGTCAAAGGCGTTTTCCTTCTCGGTTTCAATATACAGCCCCAGCGCCTTGGCCACGCCCTGTGGCGTTGGCGGTTCGATCTTCTGCTCGCGCCCGAAGATCACGCCAGGCTGCGCCTGATCAATGCCGCATTGCGCCGCCAGTGCGATCGCCTCATCCGAGGTTACCTCGATTTCCTTGAAAGGGATGCGATTGCGCGCCGCGAAACTGGCCACATGGCGGATATCGCGGCTGATTTCCGATCCGATCAGCGTGAGGGCGGAATCCGATTGCTCCACCGCGCGGCGGCGGCGCGCCGCCATCACCGTGACGATGATGTCGCTCATCTCCGGCATATCGGACATCAGTTGCAACACGTCCTCTCGCGGCACGCAGAGCACTTTGCTGTCACATGTCGCGCGCGCGCCAACAAGGGACACACCGCCCGACAGGAATTGCAGGTCACCAAAAAACTGGCCGGGCCCAAGGGTCGCCGCCCCGACACGTTGCAGGCTTTTGGGATCAACCGCTTCCAGTTCGCCCTCAATGACGAAATGAAACAGCGTTGTCGCACTGCCCGGTTCCTGCACGAAGTCACCCGCTTTGAACTCAAAGAGCTTGCCGCATTTGTGCATGGCGGCGATGTGCTCAGGTTCCAACGGCCTGCGAACCATGGTACTCAGATCAGCGGCAAAACTTTCCATTCAACTCTCCCGGCGGGTGCCCGCGCATGATTGATGCGATCAGGAGTTTGACGCTGAGAAAAATCCGCCAAGGCTCCTTTTGATGATATCGCGCACTTTTGGTTTTTTTCCAGCCGCAAAGGGCAACGGACGGCACACTTCCATGGCCGCCACGCCAACGCGGGCGGTCAAAGCGCCGTTGACAAGGCCCTCGCCGAAGCGGCGTGAGAGCTTGCCAAGGATCGACCCGCCAAGCACGGGCTCCAGCAGATCGTCTCCGACGGCAACGGCTCCGGTGGCCACAAGATGCGCCATCACCGCGCGGGTCAGCCGCCAGCCGCCAAGAAACCCCGATCGTCCCCCGTAAATCTCGGCAATCCGCCGGATCATGCGCAAATTCGCGGCCAGGGCTGCGGCAACATCCGCCAGCGCCAGCGGCACAAGTGCTGTGACGGTGGCGACCTGACGGGCTGCGGCTTCGACCTCACGCGCTGCTGCCGCATCCAGCGGGCCCAACACCTCGTTATCCGCAAGCTGCAACAGGCTTGCCGCATCCATCTGATCGCCGCGCAATTCCGCAAAGCGGTCGCGACCCCACCCTGTGTCTTCGCGGTTTTTGTAAAGCGCCGTCAGCCGATCCGAAACGGCTCGGGCCGCGCCAAGATCATCCGCCGCCAGCGCCTCATCCGCCGCGCGGCGCAATCCGTCCAGACGACCGAGGCGACCCAAAGCTGCAATCTCGCGCAGACAGATCACCAAAAGCGTCAGCAGAAACACCGCGATCAATCCCGTAACGCCCCACCCCAGCATCGGGTTGCGCGCCACAAGGCCCGTGACGAAATCCCATGCCGCGATGGAGACAACAGCTCCGACCAGCGCCAGAGCAGACGACCAGAACCAGCGCAGCAACCGCGAGGGTTTGCGCGTGGCGATCCCGGCAGCCATCTGCATGGCGTGGCCCGCAGGCACGCGCGGGCTGTCGTCAGGCACCGGGGGCGCTTCGCTGACCGCAACTTGGGCCGGATCGTCGGGATCGATTTCAATGAGAACCGGGCCCTTGGCCATCAAAAGGCCCCCTTGGCCCACTCAAACCGGATATCGGGCAGACCCACGTCGTTTTCGCTGCCATCCGTGCGCGCGGTCTCGATAAAGCCGCGCAAGCCGTAAAACCGGGTCGCGGGCGTGTTTGCCTGATAGCTCCAAAGCGCCAGAAAATCGGTTTCCGATTTGGCATCGTCCAGCAACGCGGTGCCAACGCCCTTGTCCTGCGCGTCCGGCAAAACGTAAAGCGCGTGCACGTCACTTTCCCAACGCGCAATGAATCCGACCACCTTGCCGTCCAGCTTGGCCACACGCACCCAACCGGCTTCGATCATGTCACCTGCATACATGATCTCCTCGGCAGCCGAATGCAGACGCGGCAGCCAGGGCATCGCATCATTGGACACGGACAGAATGTGGCCCACAGCCCCCGCATCCAGAGTGCGCGCAGGCGTTATCGTGATCGTCGTCGTCATAGCCTATCCCCTAAAAGGAATTGGGCTGCCTTATCAAGCCGGATATGCGGCGGACCGTCACCGGGGCGCAAAGTAAGCGGTGAGGGTGCGAAATTCATCACACGGTAATCCTGATCCAGCCAGCTCTGTGCGCCTGCGCGCGCGGGCGTCAGCAGATGGCCCGGGTCTTGCGGCAAATCACCGGGGTAGAAAGCCGCCGCCTTGCCGGTATCCAGCAACACCCCGCGGACCACGTCGAGTTTTTGCCCCTCGTGGGTCACGCTGTCTTCGGTTGTGGCGCGCAGCGACGCGATGGCCATGGCCGCCGTCCCCGCCCCGGCAAAACGCGCCCTGTCCGCCGCACCGCGTAACAGCGCCTCCATGATCGCCGTCAGTTTGGCATGCTGGCTGTGGTGCAGATGATCGGCCTTGGTGGCGGCAAAGAGGATTTTCTCCACCCGCTTGCCCTGAAAAATCTGGCTGAGAAAGGCATTCCCGCCCGGTCGGAAACTTCCCAGAATATCCGCCATGGCGCCGCGCATGTCTTCAACCGCGCGTGGCCCTTTGTGGATCGCCCCTAACGCGTCGACCAGCACCACCTGCCGGTCAATGCGCGCAAAATGATCGCGGAAAAAAGGGCGCACCACCTCGCGTTTATAGGCCTCATAGCGGCGGTTCATTTCGCGCAGCAGGGACCCGCGCGGCCCGGTTCCCTCTCCTTGCATCGGGGCGAAGGTCAGCACCGGCGAGCCTGCAAGATCCCCCGGCAGCAAGAACCGCCCCGGTGTGCAATCATAATAACCCGCATCCCTTGCGGCTGTCAGATAAGTGGCAAACTGCTCCGCCAGCGCTTTGGCGTCCGGTTCGTGCAATTTGGCCGCTGGGTCGGTCTCCGCCAGCCGGGCAAGATAGTCTTCAGCCTCCGGGCGACCGGTCAAACGGCCCAGAACCTCCCCGGACCATTCAGCGTAGGATTTGTCCAGCAAAGCCAGATCCAGCAGCCATTCGCCGGGGTAATCCACGATATCCACATGGATGGTGCGCGGTCCTTGAAGCCCCGCCAGCAGCCCCGCGCGTTGCACCCGCAGCGACAGGCGCAGCTCTGACACAGCACGGGTGCTGTCGGGCCAGACGGGTGCGCGGGCGGTCAACTGCGACAGATGTGTCTCGAAATCAAAGCGCGGCACCGTGTCATCCGGCTGCGGTTGCAGAAACGCCGCCTCGATCCGGTTTTCGGCGGCCGCGACAAGATGCGGCATGCGCCCGCGATCCAGCAGATTGGCCACCAGCGAAGTGATGAAAACCGTCTTGCCGGAGCGTGCCAGCCCGGTCACGCCAATGCGGATCACCGGCTCGAACAGGGTCTCGTTGACCGTGTCCTGCACCGTTTCAATCTGGCGCAGCACCGTATCGGCGAGTGATGAAATGACCAAAGCCTGAGTGCCCCTGCGGTTTCTTTTCACACTACATAAGGCGTGCGCTGCGGGCATGCCAGACCCAAGAAACCCGTTTGACGCAAAGCGCGCCGCAGGCTAGGGGCAGCGCCATGCCTCGCTATGCGTTGAAAATCGAATATCACGGTGCGCCTTTTGTCGGATGGCAGAGGCAAAAGGGTCAGACATCGGTGCAGGGCGCGGTTGAGACCGCGCTGGCCCGGCTGGAGCGGCGCGATCACGCCATCGCCGCCGCGGGGCGCACGGATGCGGGTGTGCATGCTCTGGGACAGGTGGCGCATTGCGATATGGAAAGCGAGTGGGATCCGTTTCGGCTCTCTGAAGCGCTGAATTACCACCTTAAACCTGCCCCCGTGGCGATTGTGGCCTGCGCGCCTGTGGCAGATGACTGGCATGCGCGGTTCTCGGCGCTGGAGCGGCAGTACCTGTTCCGCATCCTGATGCGCCGGGCCCCTGCGACCCATCAGGACGGGCTCGTCTGGCAGGTCAAACACGATCTTGACGTGCAGGCCATGCGGACGGCTGCCGCACATCTCATCGGCCGTCATGATTTCACTACTTTCCGGTCAACCATCTGTCAGGCCGAAAGCCCGGTCAAAACGCTGGACCAACTGAACGTGACCCGCGTGGAGACCCCGCAGGGTCCGGAAGTGCATTTCGATGTGCGCGCCCGCTCCTTTCTGCACAATCAGGTGCGCAGTTTCGTGGGCACGCTGGAACGCGTCGGGGCCGGGTCATGGCCCGCCGGGCAGGTGGCAGAAGCGCTCGCCAGACGCAACCGCGCCGCTTGCGGGCCGGTCTGCCCGCCGCAGGGGTTGTATCTGGCGCATGTCACTTACGACGCTGACCCTTTCAGATAGGGTCAGCCCCCCCTGCGATCTCTATCGAAACGTTCAGATCTTTTCCTGCGTGTGTTTGCGTAGCTCGGCGCGCGCCACCTGACGACGATGCACCGCATCAGGCCCGTCGGCAAAGCGCAGCGCGCGCTGCCAGGTCCAGGCCATGGCGAGCGGGGTGTCCTGACTAATGCCCTGCCCGCCGTGCATCTGCATCGCCTCGTCAATCACCTTGAGCGCCATACGTGGGGCCACCACCTTGATCTGGCTGATCCAGGGCGCCGCGGCCCGTGCGTCTCCCTGATCCATCATCCAGGCCGCTTTCAGGCACAAAAGCCGCGCCTGCTCGATCTCGATCCGCGCCTCGGCGATGATGTCGAAATTGGCCCCCAGTTGCGCCAGTGGCTTACCGAAAGCTTCTTTCTGCAGTGACCGTCGGCACATCAGGTCCAGCGCCGCTTCGGCCTGCCCGACCGAGCGCATGCAGTGGTGGATGCGCCCCGGCCCCAACCTGCCCTGCGCAATCTCGAACCCGCGCCCCTCGCCCAGCAGCATGTTTTCCGCAGGCACCCGCACTTGCGTAAACCGGATATGCATATGCCCGTGCGGCGCATCGTCATGGCCAAAGACCTTCATCGGGCGCAAGACCTTGATGCCCGGTGTGGCGGCATCCACCACGATCATCGAATGGCGCTGGTGTCTGGGCGCATCCGCATCACCCGTGCGCACCATGACGATATAAACCGCGCAGCGCGGGTCCCCCGCGCCAGAGGCCCAGTATTTCTCGCCATTCAGGATGTAATCATCGCCGTCACGCACACAGGACATGGCGATATTGGTGGCGTCGGAGGCCGCAATATCCGGCTCCGTCATCAGATAGGCGGAGCGGATTTCGCCCTCCAGCAGCCGCGCCAGCCATTTCTCTTTCATCGCGGGCGTGCCGTAACGCTCAAAGACCTCCATATTACCGGTATCGGGGGCGGAACAGTTGAACACTTCAGCGGCCAGGGGGGTTTTGCCCATTTCCTCGGCAAAATAGGCGTATTCGACGGTGCTGAGCCCAAAGCCCTTTTCGCTGTCGGTCAGCCAGAAATTCCACAGCCCCGCCGCTTTGGCCTTTGCTTTCAACCCTTCGAGGATTTCCGCCTGCCGGTCGGTGTATTCCCAACGATCGCCCTTGTCGATTTCAGCGTGGTATTCGGCCTCCATGGGCATGATCTCATCGCGGATCATCGTGGCCACCCGGTCCAGCAACGCGCGGTTTTTCTCCGACATCCCAAAATTCATCTCCACACCGTGCCTCCCTGATGGCAATCGGGGCTTTCCCCGCCGTCGCAGACTTGCTTAGATCGGCGCAACTTGTCCATGGGCCATAAGGGATTTCGCGATGCATACCTACGACCCGCGCGCATTGGAAACCTATCTGGCCACCCATGTGCCCGGATTTGGCAAGCTCGATGAAGTGACGAAATTTTCCGACGGGCAGTCGAACCCGACCTACCGGATCACCAGCGGCGCGGCGCAGTTCGTGTTGCGCGCCAAACCCCCCGGCAAGCTGCTGAAATCCGCCCATGCGGTGGACCGGGAATACCGCGTGATGCAGGCGCTGGCAGGCACGGATGTGCCGGTGCCGCAGGTCCTGCACCTCTCGGGCGATGACACGCCCATGGGCACGCAGTTCATGGTCATGCAAATGGTTGAGGGGCGGATTTTCTGGGACCCGGCCCTACCGGACCTGGACCGCGCGGCACGAGGCCGGATTTACGACGCGATGAACCGGGTTTTGGCGGCGCTGCATGGTATCGCGCCCGGTTCCATCGGGCTGGCAGATTACGGCAAGCCGGGCAATTATTTCGCCCGTCAAGTCACGCGCTGGTCCGGCCAGTATCGCGATACCGCCACCGACGCGCTGGCGGATGCGGAGTGGCTGATGGGCTGGCTTGGTGAAAACATGGTCGCCGATGACGGTGCCAGCAGCATCGTGCACGGCGATTTTCGCATTGATAACATGATCTTCGCCCCGGACCGCGAAGAGGTTGTAGCGCTTCTGGACTGGGAACTCAGCACCCTGGGGCATCCGCTGGCCGATCTGGCCTATCAATGCATGCACTGGCGTCTGCCGCATGAGGGGCATTTTCGCGGCCTTGGCGGAGTGGACCGCGCCGTCCTCGGCCTGCCGGACGAAGACAGCTATGTCGCCGCCTATTGCGCACACCGCGGCATTGCTCAGCCCGACAATTGGACCTTCTATGTGGTATTCTCCTATTTCCGCCTGCTGGCGATCCTGCAAGGTGTGCTGCGGCGCGGTCTGGAGGGCAACGCCTCCAACCCCCGCGACACCAGCCGGCTACGCGAGGTCATCGCCCTGATGGCCCGTGACGCCCGCGCTCTGGCCAATGCGCGCGCCTGAGAAATCACAAAGCTTGACGAACCCATATTGGCCATGCTCCAGAGGCAGGGCAGGTTTTTCGGGGGGACTATGACCCAGCAACATTCATCCTATGACGTGGTCATCATTGGCGGCGCGATCTATGGCTCCAGCGTCGCCTGGTGGCTGACACAGATGTCCGGTTTTCAGGGCCGCATTCTGGTTGTGGAAAAAGACCCGACCTATGAATTCGCAGGCACCAGCCACACCAACAGCTGCATCCGCCAGCAATTTTCCAACAAGATCAACATCGGCGTGTCGCAATTCGGGGCGGAATTCATCAAGAATTTCCAGCGCTTCATGGGCGACGACCCGGATGTGCCGGAACTTCTGCTGCAAAGCTACGGCTATATGTATATGGCCGACACGCCGGAATTTGCCGAAACCCTGCGGCAAAGCCAGAAAGTTCAGGAAAGCCTTGGCGCGGGCACAAAATTCATGACCGCCGATGAGATCGCGGAAAAATATCCCTTCTATATGCTCGACGACATTCTGGGGGCGAACCACAACCTGATCGACGAAGGCTATTTCGACGGTGGTACGATGTTTGACTGGTTCAAACGCATGGCGCGCAAGAACGGCGTGGAATATCTGGCCGACGAGGTTGTGGGCATCACGCGCGCGGGCAACAGCATTACCGGCGTGACGCTGAAATCGGGGGGTGACGTTGCCTGCGGGACGGTCGTGAATGCCTCCGGTACACGCGGGGCGCTGACCGCGCGGATGGCGGGCCTCGACATCCCCATCGAGCCGCGCAAACGCTATACCTACATCTTTGATGCTGCCCATCCGCTCGACCGTGACCTGCCGCTGACCATCGACCCCTCGGGCGTGCATATGCGCACCGACGGGCGCTATTATCTCGCGGGCGGGCCACCCGATGACGACCCGGCCGTGGCGCATGATGATTTCAACGCTGATCATTCCTTATGGGAAAACAAGTTCTGGCCGATCATCGCCACCCGCATCCCGCAGTTCGAAGAGATCAAACTCATCAACATGTGGGTGGGTCACTACGACTTTAACACGCTCGATCAGAACGCCATTGTCGGCCCACATCCGGAGGTCGAAAACTTCATGTTCATCAACGGGTTCTCGGGTCACGGGCTGCAACAGGCCCCGGCACTGGGGCGCGGGCTGGCCGAACGCATCGCTTATGGCGCATACCGCACGCTGGACCTCACGCCCTTTTACGTCGACAGAGTTCTGCGCGGTGAAAAATTCTTGGAAAAGGCCGTCATTTGACGGTCAGGAAGGACAACTATGAAACTGGTTTTGACAGGGGCCGCTGGCCGTTTGGGATCCTACTTGCGGGAACCGCTTGCGGCGATGTGCGATACGCTGGTCAGCACGGATATCGCTGAGGATATCGGCAATCTCTACGCGGGCGAAACCTATGTGCAGGCCGATCTGGCTGATATGGCGCAGATTGCCCCGGTGCTGGAAGGCGCAGATATGGTGATCCACTTTGGCGCGATTGTGGATGAAAAACCCTTCGAGGAACTGCTCGGACCCAACTTCGTGGGGTCTTACAACATCTGGGAAGCGGGCTATCAGGCTGGTGTGAAACGCATCGTCTATGCCTCGTCGATCCACGCCGTGGGTATGCATCTGAAATCCGATTTCATAGGCATCGACGCCGAACACCGACCCGACACATTTTACGGTCTGGCCAAGTGTTTCACCGAAGATTTGGGGCGGATGTATTGGGACAAACGCGGGCTGGAATCGGTGCATCTGCGTATTCTTTCCTGCGCGCAGGTCACCAATTCGCGCGCCCTGGGGTCATGGCTCAGCTATGATGATCTCATCCAACTGGTGACCCGTGCAATCGACACACCGTCCGTGGGTTTCGGCATCGTTTATGGCGTTTCCAAAAATGACCGGGCACCGGTTGATAATGCCAAGGCATCCTTCCTCGGCTACCGTCCAAAGGATAATGCCGAGCAATACGCAAACGAAATCCTGGCCGAAGACGGACCTGTCGATCTGACTGATCCCGGCCAGATGTGCCATGGCGGGCCGTTTGCTTCCGTCGATCTGGGGCAAAGCGGGCTTGCGCAGATGAACATCGTCAATGACAAGAAAGAGACCTGACCAATTCCGAGCGGCCCGACAAGCGCTTTCCGATATTGAGGTATTACTTTAAGTCTTAGACGTAAGCATCTGCAATAACGGGCCTTCTGAGGCAAGCCAGATCTTTGGCTTCTGCCTTGCGCCCCTGACGCATCAGGCAGGCCAGCAGGCTGTGTTCGACCAGGTCACGTTGCGCCCGGCTGCCCCCGATCCGCGCGGTATCGGCCATAGCACCTTTGAGATGCGTCGCCGCCCCGGCCCAGTCAGATTGGGCCATCCTCTCGAAGCCACGGGCAATGCTTGGGGTCAGATCGGCCGCCGGACCCGCAGGCTGCGAAATGATCCGCGCGAGGGCTTCCGTCTCGCCTGCCATCGCGTGCGAAATAGCGGCATGCATATCAACAAAGGCATTGCCGGTTTTGGGGAAAGCTTCTGCCGCGAAAGCGCTGATTGCCTGCCACCGCGCCTTGGGCACTTCCACGCCCGCAAGCTCCGCCCGGTGCAGCAAAGAGGCTGTGTCGACAAGAACGCTGAGCGGCGCACCTCCCGTCGCGGCCTCCGGGGTGACCGCATCATCACAAAGCGCCCACATTCCCTCGATGTCACCCGTTTGCAGCGTCCAAAGCGCCTGATGCCAGCTCAAATGCCCATGCAGGATGCCTGCCTTGGAATAGCCCGGCAACCAGTTCTTGAGAAAGGCGATGCCCTGATCGACCTCACCCTCCTCATATGACACATGGCTGCGCACATGGGCGGCATGGGCATTGGCGGGATTGGCGGCAAGCGCGTGGTCGATCCATTCACCGGCCTGTTTGAGTTGACCGGTCTCGCAGAACATGAAGGCGTATTGACTGGCAAACCACCAGTCGTCGCCATAATGCGGGGCCAGACGCGACAGGAAGGCAAGTGTCTGGGCCTCCCTGCCCGGCTGGCCGGAAAACCCGATCAACCCGTAGATGGAGGAGCTGGTCTGTGCCACCACGGCATCCCGTGGGAACTGATCCATATGGGCATAGACCGCCTCCAGCGCTTCAGCGCCTTTGCCCTCCATCATCAGCGACAACATGTTGATCTGCGATTGTTCACGTGCCGTGACGCCCCCCGCCAGATCGCGCGCCGATGCCATCGCCTCTCGGGCGCCTCTGGTATCCCCCACGGTCTGGCGCGTGCGGGCAAGCCCTGCGTAGGCGGCGGCAAAACCGGGGTCTGCCTCGATCGCCTCCACAAAGGGCACATCCATATGGGCCTCGCCCGCCAGCAGGCGATCAAGCCCGGTGTGATAAAGCGATGCGGCGCGCCCCGACGTGGTTGTCAGCGTGTTGTCGTAACGATCTTTGTGCATGCATCCCCCGATACCTACTTCAGCAGTCAGGCTAAGTCAGCACTCGGGCTAAAACAACGCACAAAACCGATGCCGCCGGTCAGGCGTGTTCGGCTTTGAGGTTGCGCAGTGCCACCCCCCAGAAGCGGACCGACAGCAGCAGACCCGCCAGCCCAAGACCCACCACAAGCCCGAGCCAGACGCCGATGCCTTCATACCCCAGCACAAAGCCGAAGAGATACGAGCAGGGAATGCCCACCACCCAATAGCTCAGAGCGGCACAGATCATCGGCACCTTGGTATCCTGCACGCCGCGCAGTAAGCCCAGAGCAATCACCTGCGCACCATCCACCAGCTGGAAAAGGGCGGCCATCGCCAGAAGCCCTGTGCCGATCAGCAGAATTTCGACGCGGAACGGCTCGTCATCCTGCATGAAGAGCGAAATCAACGGCTCCGGCATCGACACGAACACCACGATCGTCAGGGCCGCCATGCCCAGCGACATCCACGTCACGACCCAGGCACCCTTTTCCATATGCGCCGGATCATGGCGCCCAAATGCATTGCCCGCCCGGATGGTGGCCACATTGCTCAGCCCCATATGCACCATGAAGGTGATCGAGGCGAGCTGGACGGCGATCCCATGCGCCGCCAGCGGCACCGTGCCCAGCCAGCCCATCATCATGGCAGACGCAGCAAAGAGGCCAACTTCACTCAGGCCGGTCAGACCAATGGGCAATCCCAGACGAAACACGCGGGTCAGCATTTGCCAATCTGCCCGCCAGAGCCTCTGGAACAGGGCATGTTCCGGCAGGGCGGATCGGGCATAAAGTGTGACACCGATCATGGAGACCGTTTGTGTCATGACGGACGCAATCGCGGCCCCGGTGATTCCCAACTCGGGCGCGCCCCAATTGCCAAAGATCAGGGCGTAATTGATGACCGCGTTCAGCACCGCCCCGACAATGGTCATCCAGAGCACAAACTGCGTGCGCTCAAGGGCTGCGAGGTAGGATTTCAGCACCATCAGCAGCAGCGCGGGCAAAATGCCCAGCCCTGCAACACGCAGATACATGCTCGCATCCGCTGCCAGAGCTTCGCTTTGTCCCAGCGCCCGCAGGATCGGGTTCGACCAGATCATCACGACCAGCGAAATCAGCGCGAAGGCAAAGCTCAGCCAAAGCCCCATGCGGGTGGCGCGACGCAATCCGATCTCGTCACCTTCCGCTTCGAAAGAGGCGACCATCGGCATCACCGCCCAAGCAAAACCCGACCCGAAAATGAACAGGACAAAGAAGAACGTCGACCCCAGCGTCACCGCCGCCAGCGCCTCAACCCCGTACCACCCCAGCATCACCGTGTCGGTCACACCAATGGCCATTTGGGCAAGATGTCCGCCAATCAACGGCAGGCCCAATGTCAGAATCGCTCTGCCATGTTCTGGATATGTCATCGTTTTGCGCATGTCCGAGCCATACGCTCAGGTGGCACCCGGTGGAAGAGGTCTCCGTGCTCAATCGCTGAAAAAAGATGCGACAGGTGTCACCGGGCGCCGCCCTGTCGCTCGCGGAAGATGAGCGCGCGGCGGCTTCCCCCTCATCAAAGCCAGACCGCCCTCTTTGGTGAAAACCCGGCGTCTTCGGTTCGGTTTTCGAAATTTTCGAGGAAAACATCGATTTTGGCGTAAACAAAGCCGTTAATCGTCTCAGGACTGTTGACAGAAATTATGCCTCATAAGTACTTGAATGACAGGGAAAACCTGCCATTCTACCATTGCGGGAATTACATTGCCCCGCGCGGAGCCTACTGATGACTACCAAACCCGCCGTTGCGGCACTGACCGCGTTGCTGGCCGTTCCTGCCCTGGCCAATCCCATAGACAGGGTGCGCCCCGATGCGCCGGAGCTGGCAAACTTCGGGACATTGCCCATCGGTGTGCAAACGCTTGAGCTGGTCAATCCCGGGCAGATCGACATCGTCAATATCAACGGGGAGGACCAGCCTCTCTATGATCGGCCGCTGACGGTGGAAATCTGGTATCCGGCCGCAGAAGGCACCCAACCGGGTGGCAGCTACCTTGCGACGTTGCGCGATGGTGCCACCAAGGTCACCCTGACCGGGCGTGCTGCACGTGATGCAGCACCCGCATCGGGGGAAACTTTCCCGTTGATCCTGATCAGCCATGGCTACCCGGGCAATCGTTTCCTGATGTCCCATCTGGGCGAAAACCTGGCCTCCAAGGGTTTCGTGACCGTCTCGATTGACCATACCGACAGCACCTATTCCGATCAGGAAGTCTTTGGCTCGACCCTTTTCAACCGCCCTCTCGATTTGCGATTTGTAATTGATGAGATGGCTGCACTAGAAGGTGATCTGGGTGCCATCATCGACACGGATGCCGTGGGCATCATCGGTTATTCCATGGGCGGCTACGGGGCCTTGATCTACGGCGGTGCCGGGGTGACACAGGCCGCTACGGAATACAGTTGGGGCACGCCGAACGGCCTGTTGGCCCGGCACCTCGCTGGATCGGAAAGCCATGAAGCGCAGATGGACCCCCGCGTTCGGGCGTTGATCACCATTGGCCCCTGGGGGCGAAACGCCGGATTCTGGGACACCAACGGCATGGCTGGATTACGGGTGCCAACGCTGTTCATGGCGGGCGGCTCCGATGACGTCGCTGTCTATGAGGCGATCCGCTCGCTCTTCACCGATGCCATCAGCACGGACCGCCACCTGCTGACTTTTGAGTGGGCCAACCACAACGCCGCGGCACCGATACCGGCCCCGATAGAAGCTTGGAAACCCGCAGAGGGGCTCGATTTCATCCCATTTGAGCATTACGCCGATCCGGTTTGGGACACCACGCGGATGAATAACATCGCGCAGCATTTTGCCACTGCTTTCATGGATCTCTATTTGAAAGGGGATGTCAGCAGGCGGCCCTATCTGGACCTGATCGAGAATGCGGATATGGGCATCCTGGCACTTGATGAAGAAGCCAATCCAACCGATGACCACACTTACTGGACAGGTTTTCCGCCACGGACCGCCAAGGGTCTTCGATTTGAGACACTTCTGGCTGGCGAATAGAACCTTCGCGGGCCGGGCAACGATGCTCCTGGCACCCAACAACAAAAAAGGCCCGCCTCAATCGACGGGCCGTTCTTAGATTTGGGCTGCGAATGGCGTCAGCTCAAGATTGTTTCTTCTTGCGCGATCGCAGCGCACCCATGCCGCCAAGACCGGCAAGCAGCATCCAGCCAGCCGCTGGCAGTGGCACCGGCGTCAGGTTGATGTTGATATCGCCATGACGCGCACGTGTCAGAGCCGAATCGATCGCTGTGGGTCCATCATAGTTGTTGCCAACTGTTGCCACCCAGGTGAACCAGCCCGCACCGCCCAGTCCGGCGTTCTTGTCATTTGCGCCGTCACCCAGCTGGAACGGAATATCTTCAACCAGCGGATCCGGGAAAGCCGTCAGCGTCAGCAGTAGACCTTCGAGATCACCGACACCTGTCAGTGTCGCGGAGCTGATATCAAAAAACGACCAAGTCAGATCATCATTATTCCCACCGCCGGTTTTGATCCGGTCGCCCTGCTCGTTTGGTGTACGCAAGCTGTAGGAGACATCGAGATCAAATTGGTAGTTCGATGTCACATTGTTCTGGATCGTTCCGGACAGATTGGCGGTCGCATTGTTCGCGCCAACCACAAACTCGCCGGGGCCGGGCACAAACTGCCAGTAGGCATTCACACCGCTGAACAGGCCGGGCAGCCAGACCGTGTGGTCATTGCCATTGGTCGTTACGCTGGTCGCCTCATAGGTGCCTTCGTACATGGTTGCCGCTTCGACATCGGCTGCAAACAATGTGGCTGCTGACACTGCCACCGCAACGGCACCACCTTTAAAAACATTAAAACTCATTCTTAACTTCCCTCATCCCTTTAAATGAATGGCGGGGCGCCTGATCTTTCAGATCGCCACAGACCATCGGTTACTACGTTAACGGTTTCTCGCGCGCTCAATTTATTCACATTTGCATCAAACACCATATAATTTCCGGCAATAACCTTTAAAAATCAGCCTGTTCTCCCGCTATACGAGAACAATCGCCCTCTTCGCCCGAATTCTGCGATGCCTCTACCTGCTTCAACACCCGAACTCCCGGTGCGCGGGAATTCGCCGCAACCGAGAAACAGGCTTGACGCAAGGTGATTCGCGTACCGTACGCCCGCGTGATCAAGACCGGTTATACGGTCCCGCGTGCCTCCGGAACGAACCCGGCCATCGACCCAGCAGAGCACGGGCGCTGCCACATTTCGGGTGGGTCAGAACGTCCGCTGGCCCTTCCCCCGCCCCGACCCCTCTGCCATACTTGGTGCCAATCAATAATCAGAGGTTCGAGCCCATGCCCAACGATCTGCTCAGCAATACGGACGCACCCGCCTATGACGCCGCCTCGATCGAGGTACTTGAAGGGTTGGAGCCCGTGCGCAAACGCCCCGGCATGTATATCGGCGGCACCGATGAACGCGCGCTGCACCATCTGGTGGCCGAAGTGCTCGACAACTCCATGGACGAGGCCGTCGCCGGGCACGCCACGCGCATCGAGGTTGAACTGCACGACGACTACGCCGTCACCATCCGCGACAACGGGCGCGGCATCCCCATCGACCCGCACCCCAAATTCCCCGACAAATCCGCGCTCGAGGTCATCCTCTGCACCCTGCACGCAGGCGGCAAATTCTCCGGCAAGGCCTATGAAACCTCCGGCGGTCTGCACGGTGTTGGGGCCTCAGTGGTCAACGCGCTGTCGGACAGCATGGTCGTGCAAGTGGCCCGCAACCGCGAACTTTATGAACAACGCTTTTCACGCGGCCTGCCCCTCGGCCCGGTCGAAAAGGTGGGCCAGGCCCCCAACCGCCGCGGCACCACCGTCACTTTCCACGCCGACGCGGACATCTTCGGGCACCACCGCTTCAAACCCGCGCGGCTTTTCAAATCCATCCGCTCCAAGGCCTACCTCTTCTCCGGCGTCGAAATTCGCTGGAAATCCGCCATCGACGACGGTGAAACGCCGACCGAGGCCACATTCCACTTCCCCGGCGGCCTCTCCGATTACCTTGGCGAAACGCTGGGCGCCTCCACCACCTATGCCGACAAACCCTTCGCCGGCACCGTCGATTTCAAGGAAAAATTCGGCCAGGCGGGCAAGGTCGAATGGGCCATCAATTGGACCCCCTCGCGCGATGGCTTCATCCAGTCCTACTGCAATACCGTCCCCACCCCCGAAGGCGGCACCCATGTGGCAGGCTTCTGGGCCGCCATCCTCAAAGGCATCAAAGCCTACGGAGAGTTGGCCAACAACAAGAAAGCCGGTCAGATCACCCGTGATGACCTGATGTCAGGGGGCTGCGCGCTGGTCTCCTGCTTCATTGCCGAGCCCGCTTTTGTCGGCCAGACCAAGGACCGCCTCTCCACCGAAGCCGCCCAGAAAATGACCGAAGGAGCCGTGCGCGACCATTTCGACAATTGGCTGGCGGCGGATACAAAATCCGCAGGCGCGATCCTCGATTTCCTCGTTCTGCGCGCCGAAGAACGTCTGCGCCGCCGCAAAGAAAAAGAAACCGCCCGCAAATCCGCCACGAAAAAACTCCGCCTGCCCGGCAAACTGACCGATTGCACTTCCAAGGACCGCAGCGGCACGGAATTGTTCATCGTCGAGGGCGATTCAGCGGGCGGCTCCGGCAAGGGCGCGCGCAACCGCGAAACCCAGGCCCTGCTGCCGCTCAAGGGCAAGATCCTCAACGTGCTGGGCGCGGCCTCGTCGAAACTGGGCAGCAACGCGGAAATCAACGATCTCTGCGAGGCGCTTGGCTGTGGCATGGGCACGCGGTTCAACCTCGACGATCTGCGCTATGACAAGATCATCATTATGACCGACGCCGATGTGGACGGCGCGCATATCGCGGCACTGCTGATGACGTTTTTCTTCACCCAGATGCGGCCCCTGATCGACGCCGGGCATCTGTATCTGGCCTGCCCGCCCCTCTTCCGCCTGACGCAAGGGCCGCGCCGTGTCTATTGTCTGGATGAGGCCGAAAAGGACATGTGGCTCGAAAAGGGTCTGGGTGGCAAAGGCAAAATCGACGTGAGCCGCTTCAAGGGCCTGGGCGAGATGGACGCCAAGGATCTGAAAGAAACCACCATGGACCCCAAGACCCGCAAACTGATCCGCGTGTCAATTGACGAGGACAT
Organism: Roseobacter sp. EG26; assembly: GCF_049830555.1. NCBI lineage: Bacteria > Pseudomonadati > Pseudomonadota > Alphaproteobacteria > Rhodobacterales > Roseobacteraceae > Roseobacter > Roseobacter sp. EG26. The sequence goes on along the minus strand of NZ_JBNBLH010000001.1, from coordinate 116,158 downwards.
GCCTGGGGAAACGGGCGATCTGGTGGAACGTCTGATGGGGAAAAAGCCGGAACTGCGCTATCAGTACATTCAGGAGAACGCGAAGTTCGTGGAGGAATTGGATGTTTGAGTGTTAGAAAATGAAACTGATTAAAAGAGCATCTCCTTTAGGAATAAAGCTGCCTAATATTAGCATCTCCACAGAAGCACTGTTGGACGTATTGCAATCAACATTTGATCTAGATGACGAAGTTGAAATGCAAATTGGAGATATCTTCAATGAAGAAAGGCTGATCTTGGAATCTTTCGGCGAAATTAGCTCTCATTTGGCCCAGGTTCGAACGCCTCTGACAGTTAAGATTTCAGGAACCGAGATACGGATCTCAGACTTTTCGAGCAGCGTTGCCTTTGAGGAAGACAGCGAAGCCATAGCTCGAACCGTTGCTAAGCGACTTTCGAAATACAAGCCCGCTTACTCACTTGTTTTCAAACCTACTTTCGGCGTAGCAGCCGCAGCATTGATCACAATAGTTTTCATGGGTTTACCTAGCATCGACAGGTTATCTGAGTTTTTGAATTTTATTTTTGTATATTTATTCTGCGCATCAGTTTTTATGTGGATCAGTTTCAAGCTAGATCGCCCCCGCGTGTTCCACCACGAGACGCCAAGTTTTTGGCAACGGAACAGAGACAATGTTTCATTGTTACTGATTGGAGCGGCAATCGGGGCGGTTATCTCGAATTTGGAATCGGTATTGGACTTCTTGCTCCGCGATTGACAAGCCCGAGGCCCCGCCTCGGGCCGCGCCCGACCTCCCCCCGGGGAGGGCGCACTACGTTTGCCCTGATGCTCCCGCATCCCTCCGGGCTCAATCCTTCCACTGGAAGGATTGCGAGACGCCCTCCGGCCCGAGGTCGAGCACAGCCCTGCCCAACTGTCTCAAAAACTCTCTATTGCGCCTTTACAGGGCTCCGCCCACAAAGATCACAAACCGGTGCACAGCCTGTGCACGCATGTCATACACATATCATACCGGCATATTACCCACCCAAGGCTCCTTCAGCACAGTGCTGACCCGGGGCCCCAGCGCGCTTGCCGCAAAAGATCACAATTCGACCATCGGGTGAAAAAACCGGTTGATCCCGGCAGTGGTTTCAGGCCCACTCACCCCATGCGTTGCGTGGTCATTGGTCTTGTCGTTTCTCTGGGGTTTCTCGCGTCCTGCGGGCGTCCCTTGACGGAAGGTGAAGTCGCTTTTGCCCGCACCATCCACGGTGACACACTTGATGTCGAGCGGGTCCGCATCGTGAATGGCGCGCCCACCCGCGCCGTCACCTTCCGGCGCAAACCGCGCCCGCGCACCACCTGTCGGGAACGTATTCTGCCGCCGATCACGGATGAATTTGTCACCTCAAAACCCGCCGCCGTTGCCGTCTACAATCACATCCTGTTTGACCGTGACTGGTATCTTGACGACTACCTTCCCGATTACCCCAATCAGATTAATCTCGTTGCATCAATGCTTTACGCCCATGAAATTCTGCACGCATGGCAATGGCAGAACCGCAAGAAGACAGGCTACACGCCACTGCGCGCGGCCTTTGAGCACGACGGGGCCAGCGACCCCTATCTCTTCGATCTGAATGCCGAGCCGAAATTTGATGACTTCGGATACGAGCAGCAAGGCGCCATCGTCGAAGAATTCGTGTGCTGCCGTGCCCTCGATCCGGCGGCCCCACGCACGGAACGTCTGCATGCCCTTATTTCACAAGCCATGCCCGTTGCCCCACTGCCCCAATCGCGCGCCTATGACGTCGCCGTGCCCTGGGACGGTGTGGAGATCAACGGGATTTGCAGCTGATCTATTGCGTTTTCGAACTAACTTGAAACACACCTTATCACCCAACGCGTTAAAATCTGTGATTTCAGGCAGCGTTAGATGATTCAGGTTTTCCGAAAACGGCTTTAAGGCGTTTGAATCGCTTCCAGATATTTCAGGAGGTCACCTACGGGCCGCGCGGTTCGGACCCTTCCCGAAGCCAGCCGCACCCGCTTTCTGCGATCGCTTTGCAACGCGTCAAACGGGGTCATCTGACGCCCCCTCAGACCACCGGTCGCGTAGCCTTCCAAGGCCTCAAGAACGTCATCGGCAGGAAACTCTCCGCCGTTGCGGGCTGTCAGCGAGGTCAAATCTGGCGGCGTCTTACTCAACCCGGCAACACCTGCGCCCCCACCGCCACGGGCGTCCAGACCATGACAAATGGCGCAGTTGCTCAAATACAGATCGGCACCGTCCAAATCGCGGTTCTTTGATAGAGACCCGCAGGCGGCAACGCTGCCCAGCACAAGGCAGGCGAATAATGAAATACGGATCACGCGACCTATCCCTCACGATTACTGGACCGTGTCGTGATGGATGCACGATCCGCCTTGCTCAATCAGGCCAGCGACGCCATGGTCACCATACCTTCTCGACAGCATACAGGAGACTTATGAATGGCCCATTACGCAGTGATCATGTTGCTTGCGGGAATAGGAATTCCGGTGCTTGCGGCGCTGAATGCAGCCCTTGGGGTCAAGATCGGGTCTCCAGCGGTTGCCGCTACAGTTTTGTTTTCCGTTGCGTTTTTCAGCTGCGTGATCGTGATGATCGTCACCGGCCCTCAAGCCCTTGCAAAAGTTACCGATGCCCCGCGTCACCTGTTTTTGGCCGGTGTGCTGATCGCATTCTACGTTTTGACAGTCACTTACATCGCGCCTCACTTCGGTGTCGGCAACGCGGTCTTCTTTGTGCTCATGGGCCAGTTGATCAGCACGGCGCTGATTGATCATTTTGGACTTTTCGGAGCCCGCATCACGCCGATGGGAGGCACACGCGCGCTTGGAATCGCCCTGATGGCGCTAGGCGTTTTTGTCACTCAGAAGACCTAGGTCCTTCGGCCAGTTCATGCAGCCGCCTCCAAACGGATTCAACGACCTCCACTGATTCCATGGTTTGTCGATTTTGGCCCGGCATACGCGCCCCGTCATCCATGCTCGCGGTCTGCGCCAGAGCGGCAACCCGGGCCTCAAACTCTGGCGACGTGTCCGGGTCAATCACAATATAATACTGACCTAAATCATGCGGTGGGCCGTCCCGGGCTTTGAGCGGTTTGACATTGCGTGACAGAACCGACCCGGTCATCCCTGCGGCCAGAATCTCGGCCATCAGGCCAAACCCCCATCCCTTGTACCCGCCCATGGACACCAGTGACCCCTGCAAGGCAACCTCGGGATCAGTCGTGGGGTCACCGTGTTCGTCTAGCGCCCAACCCAGAGGAATATCCTGCCCCATGGCTTTGGCCATGGTGATCTTGCCCAAAGCCACTGCAGTTGTCGATTGATCGAACTGCATGGCAATCCCGCCCGCGCCATCGGGCACCGAAAACGCGATCGGATTGGTGCCAATCACACGTGTCTTGCCACCCGGTGCGGCAACGATAGGTGACGCGTTGGTAAATCCAATGCCGATACATCCGGCAGACGCAATCTGTTCGGTGAAGTAGCCCAGAGACGTACAGGTGTGCGCATGACCGATTGCCAGGGTCGCAGTGCCATACTGCCGCGCCGCATCCAAAGCTGGCGTGAGACCATGCGCAAAAGCCGGTTGAGCAAAGCCAAAACCGGCGTCGACATGGACAGCAGCAGGGCGCGGAGTGCTCACAACGGGCGTGACATCGCCACGGACCCGTCCTGATTCCAGCTGCAGACAATAGCTCTCAACGTAGTAGAGCCCGCAAATCTTGTTACCCAGACTTTCTGCCACACGCACGGCCCGCGCGACTTCCGACGCGGGAAACGGGGACGCGCCATAAGCAAGGAGCGCTTTTTTGGTCAACAATTCAATTTCGTCCAGAGAACGATGGGCCATAAGACGCCTTTCCTGAGCCAAGTTTCGCCAACGTTGCTCAAAAGAAAGCGGTAGCGTCAAGCGCGGTCGTATCAGATTGATGCCAGCTGACCCGCATCAAGACGGATTTGACGGTCCATACGCGCAGCAAGATCCAGATTGTGCGTCGCGATGAGCGCGGAGAGCCCGGTGGCCCGTACTAGGGTCATAAGAGTGGCAAAGACCTGATCCGAGGTGGCCGGATCAAGATTGCCTGTCGGCTCATCCGCAAGCAGCAGTTTCGGTTCATTTGCCAGGGCCCGACAAAATGCGACACGTTGCTGTTCGCCGCCCGACAGGGCCGCAGGCCGATGAGCGGCGCGCTCAGCGACCCCGACACTGGCCAGCAGTTCCTGCGCACGGCGCTGTGCGACAGATTGCGAGGCACCATTGGCAAGCTGCGGCAGCACAATGTTTTCCTGAGCTGAAAACTCGGGCAGCAAATGATGGAACTGGTAGATAAAACCAACATCCGTGCGCCGCGCTGCGGTGCGTCTGTTGTCGGACAAAATGGTCATGTCGGCACCGGCAATTTCCACACGGCCCTTGTCCGCGGTGTCCAATAACCCGGCGATGTGCAGCAACGTGGATTTCCCCGCACCTGAAGGGGCGACAAGGGCCACGACTTCCCCTCGCTCCACGGTCAGGTCAATCCCGCGCAAGACACGGACCTCATTTGGCAAACCAAGATTGTAGGACTTCTCAATCCCACTGAGCGTCAGCACGGGGTCACTCATAACGCAAAGCTTCTACAGGGTTCAGCCGCGCGGCCCGTCGGGCGGGAAAGATCGTGACAATGAATGACAAACCCAAAGACAGGGCGATTGCAGACAACACATCGTCAAGGTGTAACTCTGCGGGTAGCGCGTAGATACCGCGAATAGACGGATCCCATACCCCGCCACCCATCAGGACATTCACAAATGAAAATATCGGGTCGATATAGAGCGCGAAGAGTGAGCCCAGAATGACCCCGAACACGGTGCCGATAATGCCGGTGAAGGCGCCGCAAATGAAGAACACGCGCAAGATCGACCCTTGCGACAATCCCATAGTGCGCAGGATGCCGATATCGCCTCCCTTGTTTTTGACCAGCATGATCAAACCAGAAACGATGTTCATCGCCGCGATCAATACGAGGATCGACAAGATGATGAACATCACGTTGTCCTCAACCTCAAGAGCGCGCAGAAAACTACCCGACGCATCGCGCCACGTCCAGATTTGCCCGCGTTCGCCAGCGGCCTGCAACAGGGCTGGCGCCAGTTTTTCGACCGAGTCAGGTTCCTCAACCATAACTTCAAGTTCGTCGGCTAAGCCTTCTCGATTAAAGAATGATTGAGCCTCCGCTATTGGCAGATACGCCCGTGTCCGATCAATATCGTAACGTCCAGCCGTAAAGATGTAGGTCACCTCATAGGCATTTACACGGGGCGACGTTCCGAACGCGGTTTTCACGCCGTTGGGTGAGATGATCTTGACCTTATCGCCAAGCCCCACGCCCAATTCCCGCGCTATGCCGGACCCGAGCGCGATCCCTTCTTCAAATCTGCTGAGGTCCCCGATGGAGGCCTCCGGGTTCACGATGCGTGGCAACGTCATCAGATCGGCGGGCGCGATCCCGTAGATTTCAGCACCCGCGTTGCTGCCCTGAAAGGCGGCCATCACCTGACCGCGCACCAGCGGGGCCGCGCGTGTCACACCCGGCACAGCGGCGACGCGGGTGGCGATCTCTTCGTAATTCTTGATAGTGCGGTCAACGCGGCCCTGGGGGGTCACCTCGCCCAGCGAGTAAACCGTGACATGCGCATTTGCGCCCAGAATGGTGTCCACAAACTCGGCCCGGAAACCCGACCTCACAGCAAGCGTTGCGATCAGGGCAAATACTGCCAGCGTTATCCCGATCAGACTGATCCAGGTCATCACGCTGACGCCGCCCTCAGCGCGGCGCGCCCGCAGGTAGCGCCAGGCAATCATCCATTCAAAATAGGCGAAAGGCGGTGGTGAACTGGCCATATGTCGTCCTGCGTAGATTTGGCTGCAACCTGAGGCTTTGACGACAGAGCGTCAAGCAAGCTTTGGCTTGCGGCGCACGGGCCATCGCAGAACGGCCAGAAGTGCGCCAAATCCGAGTGCCGATGCGATAAACCCGGCCAAAGCAAAGAGCAATGTGGCCAATGTCATGGGGAAGGCCGGTTGGAAAGCCGCCCAGGTGCCCCGCGCAATCTCCGCATCTGACAGGTGGCCCACATGGTATGCCCGCATGAACGGACCTTTCCCCGTCAGCGCTGAAAAATCTGCTCGCAGACTCTCATACCGCCTGATTGCGCGCGTCATGTCTGCGCGACGCCGTTCGACGAAGGCCGTACCGCGCATTTGCGTCAAGGCCTCTTGTCGGGTCAGGCCCACGGCGGCAGCGGATGCATCAAATTCAGCGACCACCTGCTCTAGAGCGTCGACAGCTCCACCAAGACGTTGCAAATATTGTTGCGAATATGCGGGGAATTGCGCTGCCCCAAAGGCACCGGCAATTCCGGCGGCCAATGCCAAACTGCGAAGGATCATATCGGCGCTCCTGCTCACCCCCCGGCAGCACGACGCAAATCATAGCAGAGAGCGCAGAACCAGCAAAGCCTCAGATGTAGGTATGGAAGGACCTGTTGCCCATCATCGGCACATGTTCGCTGGCTGTGTGGCCGTTATAAACGTCGGCGATCTTCTTGATTGCCTGCTCAGGCGGCAGTTCCTCGCTCTCGCCTGTCCGGCGACTGGTGACTTCGACGACGCCGTTCTTCAGACCACGCGGCCCGACGGTGATGCGCCAGGGCAGGCCAATCAGGTCCATTGTCGCGAATTTACCGCCCGCGCGTTCGTTGCGATCATCGTAAAGCGGCTCCAGCCCCAGCACCTGCAGGCTGGCATAGAGGCTTTCGCAGGCGGCATCCGCTTCGGCGTCACCTTGCTTCAAGTTGACGATGCCACAGTGATAGGGTGTCACGCCTTCGGGCCAGATGATCCCTTTGTCATCATGGTTGGCCTCGATGATCGCCCCGACCAGCCGGCTCACACCGATGCCGTGGCTGCCCATATGGACAGGCGTGGGTTTGCCGTCCGGCCCCTGAACCGTTGCCCCCATCGCATCAGAATATTTGGTGCCGAAATAGAAAATCTGCCCTACTTCGATGCCACGTGCGGTGCGGCGCCGCTCTTCGGGGATGGCATTGAACAACACCTCATCATGGGTTTCATCCGTACGCGCGTATTTCGACGTGAATTCTTCAAGCACACCGGCGCATTGCTCGACACTGTCATAGTCGATGTCGCGGTCTCCGAAACTCAAATCGGTCACGGCGCTGTCGTAGAAAACTTCTGATTCTCCGGTGTCAGCAAGCACAAGGAATTCATGGGTGTCATCCCCGCCAATGGGCCCGCTATCCGCGCGCATCGGAATGGCCTGAAGCCCCATGCGCTCATAGGTGCGCAGATAGCTGACCAAATGGCGATTGTAGGCGTGCAGCGCGTCTTCTTTGGTCAGATCGAAGTTGTATCCGTCTTTCATGAAAAATTCGCGCCCCCGCATCACGCCGAACCGCGGGCGCATTTCATCGCGGAATTTCCACTGAATGTGGTAGAGCGTCATCGGCAAGTCTTTGTAGCTGCCCACATGGCTGCGGAAAATATCCGTAATCATCTCTTCGTTGGTCGGACCGTAGAGCATGTCACGGTCCTGTCGGTCCCGAATACGCAACATTTCCGGCCCGTAGGCATCATAGCGACCGCTTTCGCGCCAAAGGTCCGCCGATTGCAGAGTCGGCATCAGCATCGGAATGTGACCCGCGCGCACCTGTTCTTCATGTACGATGTTTTCAAGCTTGCGCAGCACCTTGAAGCCAAGCGGCAGCCACGAATAGATCCCGGCCGCATTCTGCTTGATCATGCCCGCACGCAGCATGAGACGGTGGCTCACAATCTGCGCCTCAGCAGGGTTTTCACGCAGTACGGGCAGGAAATAGCGGCTCAGGCGCATGGATAAGTCCTTCGGTCAAAATCCTCATTGGGCCTGACTATGACAAACGACGGCGACCCGCAATCAGGCAATACTGCCGGAAAGCCGCTGAAACTTGCGATCTGCGAGAGGTCGAGCACGATCCATTGGAACCGTGACAGATTTTCGGAAAGTTGTTCACGGAAACGCGAGCGATGTGATCCATCGCCCGCGTCCCTCCGTACCTTTTTCACATGTCAAAAGGCATGGATGCACACAACGAAGGTATGAAACATGACAACTTTTCGCAAGATCGTCGCGATCACAGCTACGGCACTGACATTCGGAACGGCCGCCAAAGCAGCCGACATTGTCGAAATCGCTTCCGGTGATGAACGCTTCTCCACACTTGTGGCAGCCGTTTCCGCCGCTGGCCTCGTCGAGACACTGCAAGGCCCCGGACCATTTACCGTTTTCGCGCCTGTCAATGATGCTTTCGCCGCCCTGCCGGAAGGTACTGTGGAAACACTTCTGAAGCCTGAAAACAAAGGCCAGTTGACCGATGTTCTGCTCTATCATGTCGATGACCGCAAACTGACGGCGGAAATGATCCCGAACGGATCGAACTACTTCAAACCTGTCCTCGCCACCGAACGCCTGTGCATCAGCAAAGGGTCTGATGGGGTCTCCATTGCCGATGGGACAGGGGAGACAGCCACCGTTGTCATCGCGAATATCGAAGCCGACAATGGTGTGATCCATGTGGTCGACAAGGTGCTGCTGCCTGGGACGCGCCCAGCCTGCCACTAGATCCATCAACAATTCCATTTCAGGGCCTCGCGTTGCGGGGCCCTTTTTTGCATCGTCAATTGGCGCGGCACCGCCCCGGGCGCGTAATCAGGCCTCAATTCGCTTGAAACGGCAGCGCGCATGGGCGATGTCACAGGGACATCAGATTTTCGGAGCGCTCGATGGCCCTGCCCGTACACAAACAGATGACCTATTGGGGAATCGCCACGGCGGTTTTTCTGATCGTCCTATGGTCGCTGGGTCACGTGCTTTTGCCTTTTGTGCTGGGAGGGGCTATCGCCTACTTCCTTGATCCGGTTGCCGACCGGTTGGAAAATCTTGGGCTAAGCCGCATTGCCGCAACCGGCCTGATCACCATTGCAGGCCTCCTGGTCTTTGTGCTGATGGCGCTTCTGGTCATTCCAACGCTCGCAAGTCAGGCCCTGCAACTGTTCAATGTCGCTCCCGACTATGCCAAGAGCATCTCGACCTTCCTAACGGAACGGTTCCCTTCCCTGCTCGACGAGAGCTCGACACTGCGGCAATCCATCAACACTTTGGGGGAGACGGTCCAGAATCGCGGTGCCGAAGTCCTGCAAACTGCACTGAGTTCGGTCGCATCCCTTCTGAACGTGGTGGTTTTGCTTGTCGTCGTTCCGGTCGTCTCGGTTTACCTCCTGCTTGATTGGGACCGTATGGTCGCCCGCATCGACGAGCTGTTACCCCGTGATCATCGCAATACCATCCGGATGCTGGCAAAAGACATCGATGCGACGCTTGCCTCTTTTATCCGGGGCATGGGGACGGTCTGCCTGATACTGGGCAGCTACTATGCGATTGCATTGATGCTTGTTGGTTTACAGTTCGGCCTCGTTGTTGGCTTTGTCGCCGGGCTGGTCACCTTTATTCCCTACCTTGGCGCGCTGATCGGTGGCGTTCTGGCCATTGGTCTGGCGCTCTTCCAGTTCTGGGGCGACTGGGTTTCCATTGGTCTTGTCGGAGGGGTTTTCGTGATCGGGCAGGTGGTCGAAGGCAATATCCTGACACCCAAACTTGTGGGCAGTTCTGTCGGTTTGCATCCTGTCTGGCTCATCTTCGCCCTATCGGTATTCGGCGCGCTTTTCGGATTTGTCGGCATGTTGGTGGCGGTTCCGGTTGCTGCGGCCATTGGCGTCGTCGCACGCTTCGGGATCGCGCAATACAAGCAATCCCTGCTGTATCGCGGCCTTTCGGATCGCGACGAGGGCTGACATGCCAGAACAACTCAGCTTCGACTTGCCAAGCGTCCCGGCGCTGGGACGCGCAGATTTCATGGTTGCGCCATCCAACGCCGTTGCCGTCGCCATGATCGAAGCTGCACCTGCTGGCAAGCTTGTTCTGACCGGCCCCGAAGGATCCGGTAAAACCCATCTCGCGCATGTCTGGGCCACCAAGGCGAAGGCGCAGATCATATCAAGCATCGATCTGAATGAAGCCGATATTCCGGCGCTGGCGCAGAGGTCAATCGTCGTGGAAGACGTCCCCGAAATTGCAGGCGATGCGGACAAACAGAACGCCCTTTTTCATCTTCACAATCTGGTTCTGGCAGAAGACAAGGCGCTGCTGTTGACCGGACGTGGTGCCGTGCGCGACTGGGGGATCACCTTGCCTGATCTGGCCAGTCGCGTTGCCGCAGCACCAAGCGCCTCTCTTGAATTGCCCGATGACACGCTGCTCGCGGCAATTCTGGCCAAGCTTTTTGCGGACAAGCAGCTCACCCCTAAACGCGACCTCATTCCCTATCTGATCACCCGTATGGACAGGTCATTTGCCGCGGCCCGCGGCCTGGTTGATCGCCTGGACACAGCGTCATTGGCGCAAAAACGCCCGATATCACGGGTACTTGCCGCAAGCTTGCTGGACAATGAGGCAAAGAGCGCGCGATAATTGTCACACGCCATTCATACATTTCGACCACAAGGGCCGCATGACACAAGCCGACTTCCTGACGTCCAAATTTCCACCTGCAACAGAAATGTCCGATCTCGATACAGAGGGACCGGCGCGGTTTTTCAATCGCGAACTGAGCTGGCTGGGCTTCAATTGGCGGGTTGTCGAAGAAGCCGAAAATCCCCGCGTTCCTTTGCTGGAGAGATTACGTTTCCTGTCAATTTCCGCCACCAATCTCGATGAATTTTACACCGTCCGGGTCGCGGGTCTGCGCGAGTTGGCACAGGCCGGAAACACGACACCCGCCGCCGACGGATTGAGCCCTGCGGAGCAACTGGCGCTGATTGACGAGAACGCCCGTCGACTGATGGTCACCCAACAGCGCGTGTTGGTCACTCTGCTCAAAGAAATGGAAGCGGAAAACATCTCCGTGCTGCGACGTGACGACCTGACGGATGCGGACAAAACCTATCTTGAGGATGTTTTCCTGACGCAGGTTTTCGCGGTTCTGTCCCCATTGGCGATTGATCCCGCGCACCCTTTCCCTTTCATCCCCAACACCGGCTACGCGCTGGCGCTTCAGCTGGAACGTAGCTCCGACAAGCGCCCCTTGCAGGCCCTACTGCCCATTCCGGCCCAGATCGACCGCTTCATCGCCCTGCCCGCAGAAGATGGGAAATCCCGGTTCCTGCCTCTGGAAGAGCTACTTGTGCTCAACATTGCGGGCCTTTTTCCCGGCTATAAGCTGAAGGCGCATTTCGAGTTCCGGGTGTTGCGGGACAGCGATCTGGAAGTCGAGGAAGAAGCCGAAGACCTCGTGAGGGAGTTCGAGGTGGCGCTCAAACGCCGCCGCAGAGGTGAGGTGGTCCGGCTGACCCATTCGGCAGGCGCGCCGGAAAAACTCAAGGCTGTGATCATGGAAGAGCTTGATGTCGACCTCGAAGAGGTGATCGAGATCGACGGTATGATTGGCTCCGCTGATCTTAAGGAGCTTGTTCTAGACAGCCGCCCCGATCTTTTGTGGCCCATGTTCACCCCGCGCGTGCCGGAACGTGTGACCGATCACGACGGCGATATGCTGGCGGCCATCCGCTCCAAGGATATGCTGCTGCACCACCCCTATGAAACCTTTGATATGGTGGTCCGTTTCCTGCAACAGGCCGCCCGGGATCCGCAGGTCGTGGCGATCAAGCAGACGCTCTACCGCACGTCCCGTGACAGCCCGATCGTCGAGGCCCTTTGTGAAGCTGCAGAAGACGGCAAATCGGTCACGGCACTGGTCGAGCTCAAGGCGCGTTTTGATGAGGCCGCGAACATCCGACAGTCACGCAGGTTGGAACGCGCTGGCGCGCATGTGGTCTATGGGTTTCTCGACCTCAAGACCCACGCCAAGATTTCGACTGTTGTGCGGCGCGAAGGCAATCAACTGGTGACCTATACGCATTACGGAACCGGCAATTATCACCCGATCACAGCGCGTATTTACACCGACTTGTCGTTATTTACCTGCGATCAGCGGCTCGGGCGCGATGCCACCAAGGTGTTCAACTACCTGTCAGGTTATGCACAACCTGACAGCCTGGACAATCTTGCAATTTCGCCCACCACACTGAAGCCGCGACTGCTCGAATTGATCGCCGCGGAGGCCGCACATGCAAAAGCGGGCAAGCCCGCTGCGATCTGGGCCAAGATGAATTCACTGATCGACAGCGAGGTCATCAACGCGCTTTACGCCGCAAGCCAGGCTGGCGTGAAGATCAGCCTCGTGATCCGCGGCATTTGCGGATTGCGCCCCGGTGTTGCCGGTCTCAGCGACACGATCCGGGTCAAATCCATTGTTGGGCGGTTTCTTGAACACTCCCGTATCGTCTGTTTCGGCAATGGTCATGGGTTGCCCCACAAGAAAGCGCGCGTATTTATTTCCTCTGCCGACTGGATGGGGCGTAATCTCAACCGCCGGGTCGAAACGCTGGTGGAAATAGAGAACGCCACCGTCAAGGCCCAGATCGTCAGTCAGATCATGGCAGCAAACCTCGCCGATGTGGCGCAAAGCTGGGTCATGGGGCCAGATGGCACCTTCGAACGACCGCCTTTGCCCGAAGGGGCGTTTGCGTTCAACTGCCACCGGTTTTTCATGGAAAACCCCTCGCTATCAGGGCGCGGGTCTGCTGGCGCATCAGACGTGCCCAAGCTCACGCACACCGAGGACTGACGAACGGCGGACCAGGTGTCGGAAATCTGGACCTACATGGATTGACCCGTGTCAAAATATTGCTCAGGGTGACCGCGAAATCGACTGGATGCCTGCATGAGCCTACCTAGCGAAATTTCTGCGCCGAGAGCGCCGGATGGCACGCACCCTGATGTGGGTTTTTTCGGCAGACCCCTGTTCGAAGACCCAAGTGCGCGCGCCTTGTCTAGGGTCGGCGTGGTCGATGTGGGCTCTAACTCTGTGCGTCTGGTGGTTTTTGACGGGGCCGCACGGTCACCCGCCTATTTCTATAACGAGAAAATCATGTGCGCCTTGGGTGCAGGGTTATCAGACAGCGGCGTGTTGAATCCTCAGGGACGTGTGCGCGCATTGAGTGCTTTGCGCCGGTTTCAACATCTCGCGCAGGGCATGGGGCTGCCTGAGTTGACGGTTGTGGCCACGGCGGCGGTGCGTGACGCCAGCGACGGACCGGCCTTTTGTGACGAAGTCAAACGTGAAACCGGCTTGCGCATCTGGGTGATCGACGGTGAAGAAGAGGCCCGGCTTTCGGCGCAGGGCGTTCTGCTCGGCTGGCCCGGATCCTATGGGCTGGTATGCGATATTGGGGGCTCGTCGATGGAGCTTGCCGAGATATCGGACGGGCGTGTCGGGCGCCGCGTGACCTCCTCTCTCGGTCCTTTGAAGCTGCGCGAAATCAAAGGCGGAAAAAAAGGCCGACAGGTGCACATCAAGGACACCATGAACAGGCTGCACGACGCGATGGGGCCGCAGCCTGACCGGCTTTTTCTGGTGGGTGGCTCATGGCGGGCGATCGCCCGGATCGACATGCTGCGCCGGGGCTACCCGCTGCACGTCCTGCATGAATACCGCATGACGGCGCGGTCCGTCAGTGCGACCGTCAAATACATCCAGCAGTCGGATATTGACGAATTGCGTGGCGCCTGCGGGATTTCTGCCGCCCGGATGAGCCTTGTGCCTCTTGCTGCGGAAGTGCTCAGCCGGCTGGTGAAAACCTTCAAGCCAAAAGACATTGCCATCTCAAGCTATGGCATCCGCGAAGGCATGCTTTACGAACAGATGCCGCAGCGCCTGCGTGACAGGGATCCGCTGATTGAATCCTGCCGGTTTGCGGAGGCCAAGGATGCGCGCATGCCCGGTTTCGGCAAATCGCTATATGCCTTCATTCACCCGATTTTCAAATCTGTCCCCCCGGCACGGCGACGCCTGATCAAGGCCGCCTGTCTTTTGCATGACGTCAGTTGGCGGGCGCATCCCGATTATCGGGCAGAGACCTGTTTTGACAATGCCACACGGGCCAACCTTGGTGGGCTCAAACATTCCGAACGTGTCTTTCTGGGGCTCGCCCTGCTGCATCGCTATTCCAACAAACGACAAGGGACACGTTTCGAGGAACTTTACGACCTGATTGACGACAAGACAAAACTGGAGGCGGAAATTCTCGGCAAGGCCATGCGTTTCGGGGCCATGCTCTGGATGACGCAGGACGCCGAACGCGGCACCCTGCGTTGGTTCCCCAAGAAACGCCAGTTGCAACTGCGCCTGACACCCGACATGGTGCCACTTTTCGGCGAAGTCGCCGAAGCGCGCTTGATGTCGCTCGCCTCATCGCTGGACGCGGAAGTCGAGATTAAAAAGCTGCGCTGACGGGGCGTCTATAGCTCGATTTGCGGCGACACTTCAGCATCGGGCCGCTCGTCAGGTTTGCGGCGGATGATGATGTCGCCGTTTGGCAGGATTTCAGGGGCCTCATAAACCGACCAGTCTTCGATCTCGCCCATCAGCTTGGTCAAGGCCGGTCCCATTTCGTCGATAAACCCCCGCATGCCTTCCAGCGCTGGTTCCATTTCCAGAAGCAACCCCTCAAGAAATTGCTGTGCCCCACGCTCCATCATGGATGGCGCGTCGTCCTCCTGCGCCGCAAGCATTCCGGCCCAGAGGCACAAAGCGGTCAAAGGCGCAAAAACATGTCTCATGTGATCAATATAATCACAAAACCGCGATTCTTCGAGGTCAGATGTCGAGATCAAGGGTCACCGGGAAATGATCGGAGGCTGTCAGCAACGCATCACGCAATGCTGGGTTTTCCCAACACACAGGGTCATCCGTGGGATGCCAGATCCGCCATGCCGCATCTCGACCCTTCAATTCCGGCGTCACCATGATGTAATCCAACAGCGCCTGCAGATACCGTTTCTCGTGCTTTAGCCAGAAGCGCGCCGAGGTCGGTGCGGCCCCCAATCGATGGGTCAGAGCCTGCCGCGCGTGCGGATCATAAAGATCACCTGCCGCACCATTCATCACAATCTCAACCGACGACCGGCCAAAGAGCCCCTCAAAGGCATCGAGACCAGGACCGTCGTTCAAATCGCCCATGACCATCAGCGCGGTGCCGCGCCCCAGGTGCTGATCAATTCTGGCCCGCAACCAGATGGATTGTGCGAGTTGCTTCCGCCGGTTCGCGATGGCAAGTTTCATGGCGTGGGCGTCATCGCGCGCACCATGCGGAGCTTTTGATTTCAGGTGCGCACCGATGATGTGAAAAAGAAATCCGCTTTTGGTTTCCACATCCAGCTCCAGCGGCGGTTTGGAAAAACTGACGCGGTCTTTAGTTGCATCTACGTCCAGATCGATCTCGAAAACACCATCGAAACGCGGCACATCAACGGTGCCTGATTGCGGCGCATGGCGCGCAGAAAGGGCGTCCGGATCATAGAGCAACGAAATCTCCTGCTGAGTATCGTTCGTGAACCCCATCACGGCGGACCGGGTGCGCAATCCAAAATGCGCCGCAAAATTCTCCAGCGCCGCAACAGTGCTACGACGACCATTTGCATCCGGCGCTTCGATGATCATGACCGCATCGGCATCCATCTCACGAAATACCACGCCCAGAGCCTCTGCCTGCTGTGCACGGGTCACCTTGTAACGCGCGGACCATCCGCCATCAGGCAACAAGCGATCTTCCCGGTCAAACAGGTTTGTGAACCATTCGACATTATACGTCGCCAGGCGCATCAACTCTGCGCGCTTTCAATCTCGTCCCAGGCGCGGTTGATATCGGCCATGCGTTTTTGCGCTAGTTGCATAGCTTCTTCGGGCACGCCACGCGCCATCATCGCGTCGGGATGGTTTTCGCGCACCAATCTGCGCCAGGTCTTGCGAATCTTGGCGACGGGTGTTTGCGGCGTGACACCCAGAACGGTGTAGGGGTCCTGTTGCACATCTGGTGCAAAACGCATGCGCAACGCGTTGAAATCCGATTGCGGCAATTCGAAAATTTCAGTCACCCGCTCCAGAAAGACATCTTCATTCGGGTGATAAACGCCATCGGCCACGGCAATGTGAAACAACCCTTCCAGCAGGTCGCGCAGGGTTTCAGGCTGGGAGGAAAACATCGTTTTAATACGCTTAGCGTAATCCTCGTAGCCCGCCACATCCTGACGGGCGAGATTAAAGACCTTTGCGGCCCCCGCTTCATCTTTCGCAGCAATATGAAAGACTTCGCGGAAAGCAGTTACCTCGTCACGCGTGACTTGTCCGTCCGCCTTCGCCATCTTCGCACCCAGAGCAACCACAGCGATGGCAAAGGCGACCGACCGCTCGGGCGGAGAGCGCAGGCGGTCGAAAACCTGCGACAGGCCTTCACCGGCAGTCAGCGCAGAGAGCGCTTCGGAAATACGTGACCAGATTGACATGGCGCAGACCTTATCTGTTGCGTGCGGGCATGTCAGCGGATGAAGCGTCGCATCACAGCACTTTCTGCATCAAGACCAGATCAAGCCACCGCCCCGCCTTGCGCCCAACCTCAGGCAAGCGTCCGACCTCCGAATATCCTAATCGGCGGTGAAATGTCTGGGCGGAGACGTTGGTGTGGCTGATACCGGCAATCATCACATGCGTGCCACTTGCCCGCGCAGCCGTTTCGGCAGCCTTCATCAAGGCGCGCCCTACACCCTGGCCTTGTGTTTGTGGTGTCACCAGAATGGTGTGCTCCGCAGTCGCAGCATATCCGGGTCCAGACCGAAACCCGCCGAAGGTTACAAACCCGGCAAATTGATCTGCCACTTCCGCGACCAGAAACGCCCCCCTCCGTTTCTCGATCAGGTCCAGAATGTCATCCGGCGTCTTTTCGAGCGTCGTAAAAGTGGACAGGCTGTCCCGAATCATTGTGTTCCAAAGGGCCGTTATGTTTTGGGCGTCACTGTCCAATGCAGCTCTGATCATCCGCCCAAAACCCGAGGTCCGTGGGGGGTGTCGAAATCGGCCTCGAGGCCAACGGGGCCGACCTCATAGCTGATACGGTCGTCGGGAAGAAAAGGTTCAAAGCTTGCCTTGATTGCCTCCGCCTCGGGGTGTCGGATCGTCAGCCGCGTCAAGCGGACACCCGATGGCTTTAGTAAAGTCGCGGGATGCGCTGGCGTTTCCCATTGGATGAGCGCCGGGGCACAATTATCGTAAGGCAACAAACCCGATCCCGGAACGGCCATGCGCCAACGCAAATCCCCTCGGCTGAGGGCCACCGGTGTGCCCAGATCCTTGGAAAGATCGGCAAGCGTGCGTTCCATGTCTTCCGACCGGCAGATCCAGTTCGTCAGACGCGCGGGACCTTCGAACCGATCAAGGTCAAACCACCGGGGTCGCTGCGGTTGGGGTGCCGACGGGTCAATGGCAATAGCTTCCAGATAGAGGCCACCCTCCAGACCCAGAAGCGCATTATGCGTATGGAAAACCGCATGTTGCCCACCCGGTTGCATCTTCACCCCCAAAGACTGCTCTACGTGCTTGCAAGCCTCTGCCAAGGTCTCGCCCGCGACGGCCAGATGGTCGAGTTGCATCATTTGGGGTCGTCCTCTCTGTTCAACCTGCGCGACCCGATAGAATACTTGTTCCAGACCAATTGATAGCCCGAAATCGTCCCCGCTGACCCGTTCACAAAACCACCAAAATTTCGTCAATCGCATTGGCGCACGACAGGTAGCCAAGCAAACAGCAGATTTGGTTGTCAGCTCCGCGCCTCTTGAATGAGCTTCAGGATGTCTTGCGCCGCATTCGGGATATTCGTGCCGGGGCCAAAAATGGCCTTCACACCTGCATCGTAGAGGAATTGATAGTCCTGCTGAGGGATCACACCGCCGCAGATGACAAGAATGTCCTCGGCACCCGCCTCTTTCAATGCGGCCACCAACTGTGGCGCGAGAGTTTTGTGGCCAGCAGCTTGCGAACTGATCCCGATCACGTGCACATCGTTGTCCACCGCGTCCTGAGCTGCTTCCGCCGGGGTCTGAAAGAGCGGCCCGACATCCACGTCAAAGCCAATATCAGCAAAAGCCGTCGCGATGACCTTGGCGCCGCGGTCATGCCCGTCCTGCCCCATTTTGACAACCAGCATGCGGGGTCTGCGCCCTTCGGCCTCGGCAAATTCCTCGACGGATTTCTGGATCGCGGCGAATCCTTCGTCGCCCTCATAGGCCGCACCGTAAACACCGGCGAGCGTTTTGACCTCCGCACGGTGGCGGCCAAAGGTTTTTTCCATTGCCATGCTGATCTCTCCCACTGTGGCGCGCGCGCGTGCAGCTTGGACTGCTGCCTCCAAAAGATTGCCTCCTTCGGATGCGCGACGTGTCAGTTCCGTCAAAGCCTGCGCGCAGGCCGCCTCGTCGCGACTGGCACGAATCTTTTCAAGTCGGGCAATTTGGCTGTCACGAACGGCCGCATTGTCGATATCGAGAATATCAATCAGGTCTTCGCGGTCCCGGCGGTATTTGTTGACGCCAACAATCACTTCCGATCCTCTGTCGATACCAGCCTGACGCCGGGCCGCCGCTTCTTCGATACGTAGCTTGGGCATGCCGGAGGCCACCGCTTTGGTCATACCACCGATCTCTTCAACCTCTTCGATCAACTTCCAGGCGGCGTCAGCCAGATCAGCGGTCAGTTTTTCAACGTAATAGGAACCCGCCAGAGGATCGACAACATTGGTCACACCGGTTTCTTCCTGCAAAATCAGCTGGGTATTGCGCGCGATTCGGCTGGAATTTTCCGTGGGCAGTGCGATGGCTTCATCAAGCGCATTTGTGTGCAGGGATTGCGTTCCCCCCAGTACAGCGCTCATCGCCTCATACGCCGTGCGGATCACGTTGTTATAAGGGTCTTGCTCTTGCAAACTGACACCCGATGTCTGGCAATGCGTGCGCAACATCGAAGATTTAGGGTTTTTGGGCTCAAACTCCGCCATGATGCGCGACCAAAGCAGACGTGCTGCGCGCAGCTTTGCCGCTTCCATGAAAAAATTCATCCCGATGGCAAAGAAGAACGACAATCGGCCTGCGAATTTATCCACATCCATGCCCCGCGCAATCGCCGTACGCACATATTCCCGGCCGTCCGCCAGTGTGAATGCCAGCTCCTGCACTAGGTTCGCGCCAGCTTCCTGCATGTGATAGCCCGAAATCGAAATCGAATTGAATTTCGGCATGGTGTCTGAGGTATATTCGATGATGTCCGCAACGATGCGCATCGAAGGTTCGGGCGGGTACACATAGGTGTTGCGCACCATGAATTCCTTGAGAATGTCGTTCTGAATGGTGCCTGATAAAACGGATTTGTCGTGTCCCTGCTCTTCACCTGCGACGATGAAATTGGCGAGGATCGGAATGACTGCGCCATTCATCGTCATGGAAACGGAAACCTTGTCGAGCGGGATACCGTCGAAGAGGATTTTCATATCCTCTACGCTGTCGATGGCGACACCGGCTTTGCCCACGTCGCCCTCGACTCGCGGATGATCGCTGTCATAGCCGCGGTGCGTCGCCAAATCGAAGGCTACTGATACGCCCTGCTGACCCGCGGCCAACGCACGGCGGTAAAACGCGTTGCTTTCCTCGGCGGTGGAAAACCCTGCATATTGGCGAATGGTCCAGGGACGGCCAGCATACATGGTGGCCTTGACCCCGCGCGTATAAGGCGCCTCGCCCGGGATGCCGCCCAAATGGTCAAGTTCAGCGGTATCTTCCGCCGTATAGACCGGTTGAACAGCAATACCCTCCAAGGTCTGCCACGTCAGATCATCCAGTGATCTGCCCCGCAGTTCCGCCTTAGCCAGGTCGCGCCATTTGTCTTTCTTCGAGCTCATGCCCATGTCCTTTTATCTGTGCACCGGATGGCAAGGTTTTCCCCGCTCTTTTCCGGTCGTGATCCTCTGTCAGCGTGGCCAGCCCATCAGCACCGGAAATCAGCCACATCATATCGTCGGCAAAGACCTCGCGCAGCGCGCCATGATCTTCGGGTGTAAAGGGGTTCCACCGCCCCATGCCAAAGGGCAGAATGTTGCCACCATCGCCGCGCTCATCCAGAACGCGTCGCAGTTCGGCCAAAGTCGGACTGCGGTTCAACCAATGTCGATCTGTGTCAAAGGGTGCCAATACGCCCGTCCCTCTGCTCAATTGCACTTCAGGCCTACCGCAAAATTTTTCGAAGGGCATTACCCTGATATCGGCCTCGGGCACGGCAGTGGCCAGGTCTGTCACCACATCCCGCCAGCCGCGCCGCGATTGCGCGATCTTCCGAAGCTTTTCACGGTCCGGGACGGGGTAACCCCGTGCAACGCCAAAAGACAGCGCAGAGCTCCAATAGAGTTCGAGACTGCGCACGGAAATCATGATTGTCGAAACCTGCCCCTCAAACGCGCGGGCGAAGCGCGTCATTCGCTCGCCGATCCCGGGGTAAAGCGACCCGCTGCGCAGGTTTTCACGTACCGCGCCCATCATGTTTTCGTCGCTGACAACGAGAGTGCTCAACCCCCTTGCGCGCGCTCCGGCCAATTGCAGCTGAACCCGCCCTTCAGCCTGCCTGCGCAGGTCCCTGCCCGTGCAAACCTCGTCTTTCGGAACCAAACCCGAAAACAACCCGCGACGGGTGCGCCCCGGTCCCCAGAACCCGACACCCATCGCCGCAAGCGGCTCAGTATGACGGCGCATGTAATCTTGAAAACTCGTTGTTCCGGTGCGGTGAGCACCAATGTGCAGAATAACGTCCATGACGCGATTGACCCAATGTGCAGCGACCGCCCCGACCGGCCTGAAAGAGGGGATAGCCAGCGTCATAGCACCCAACCCCTTGATGCAATTTTAATGGTAAATATGCGCGCATTCCCCATCGCATATCCTGAACAGCGCCTTATATTGGACAGAGCAGGAGATGTGATGAAGAAGATATTACCCCTTGTTCTGGCGTGCTTTTTCGCGAACGCGACGATGGCCCAAACGGCCGAACCTGATCTGGCAGAAACGCTGTTTGTGACGATGGAAGACGTCGATTTAAAGCAATTTAAGTGGAAAAAACGCCCCGTTGTTGTCTTTGCGGACAGCGAGGACAACCCTGCATACATCGAACAAACCAGATTGCTGCGCGAGCGCGCAGAAGAACTGGATGCGCGCGACGTTGTTGTGATCACTGATACCAGCCCCGATGTGATGTCGGATTTACGGCGCAAGCTGCGGCCGCGCGGGTTTATGCTGGTCATTATCGGCAAAGACGGTGGTGTGAAGTTGCGCAAACCCTTTCCGTGGGATGTGCGCGAAATCTCCCGCAGCATCGACAAGATGCCGATGCGGCAGCGTGAAATCCGCGAGCAGAAAGAGCGCGCAATCGGGCGATAGCGCCCAAGCGATATGTCTGCGGGGCGACGCATTTAGGCTTATTCAAACTCCAGAATAACGTCATCCACGGCGAGGCTGTCACCCGCCGAAGCGTTGATTTTCGAGACAACACCTTTGCGTTCCGCGCGCAGAATATTCTCCATCTTCATGGCTTCGATCGTGCAGAGCGCCTGACCGTCCTGCACTTCATCCCCAACGGCCACATCCAGTTTCACGATCAAGCCCGGCATTGGGCACAACAGCATCTTGGACGTGTCGGGGGGCAGTTTTTCGGGCATCTTGCGCGCCAGTTCGGCCTGACGCGGCGTGCGCACATGCACTTTCATGTCAGCCCCACGCGTCCTGATCCGAAAACCACCGCTGATCTTGCCGACTTTCAGCACAAGCGGTGCATCCGCCACGGTCATTTCCGCCAGTTGATCGCCCGGGGTCCAGGCACCGCTGACACGCAATACGGTCCCGTCTGCAAATGTCACGGTTGAGCCTTCCTGGTCAGCCGCGATGGTCATGTCATAGGATTGCTGCTGGAGTGCGACGTTCCACTCCGTACCCACCTTGCGTTCGTGATTGTCCATCCGCCCCGAAACCCGCGCGCGGCGTATCTCGGCAACCCGGTGCATGGCCGCACAGGCCGCTGCAATCCGGCGCAATTCCGCATCCTCCAACGTCACGCCGGTGAACCCATCGGGGTATTCTTCGGCAATAAATGCCGTCGTTATATCGCCTGAGACGAATTTCGGGTGATCCATGACCGCAGAGAGAAAGGGCAGATTGTGTCCAATTCCTTCCACTTCGAAACTGTCCAGCGCCGCCCGCATCCGTTCAATCGCCTCACCGCGCGTCGGGGCCCAGGTACAGAGCTTGGCGATCATCGGATCATAATACATGCTGATCTCACCGCCCTCATAGACACCCGTGTCATTGCGCACCACATGCGTGGCCTCAGTGACCTCAGCGGGTGGACGATAGCGCGTCAGACGTCCGATGGAGGGCAGAAACCCGCGGTAAGGGTCTTCCGCATAAAGCCGATTTTCAATCGCCCAGCCGTTCAGTTTCACATCCGCCTGTGTGATCGACAGCTCTTCTCCATTTGCCACGCGGATCATCTGTTCCACCAGATCAACGCCCGTGATCAGCTCGGTGACCGGATGCTCCACCTGAAGGCGTGTGTTCATCTCCAGGAAATAGAAGTTCTTGTCGCCATCCACGATGAACTCCACCGTGCCGGCAGAGGTGTAGCCCACGGCCTGCGCAAGGGCGACGGCCTGCTCTCCCATGGCTTTTCGGGTCGCCTCATCAAGAAACGGACTTGGCGCTTCTTCGACAACCTTTTGATTGCGCCGCTGGATCGAACACTCGCGTTCACCCAGATAGATGCCATTGCCATGCGCATCACAGAGCACCTGAATTTCGATATGTCGCGGTTGGGTGACAAATTTCTCGATGAAAATCCGGTCATCGCCGAAAGAACTCGCCGCCTCATTCTTGGAGGACTGGAAGCCCTCGCGTGCCTCCGCATCATTCCAGGCAATCCGCATGCCCTTGCCGCCGCCCCCTGCTGAGGCTTTGAGCATCACCGGATACCCGATTTCATTGGAAATCTTGACGGCCTCATCCGCGTCTTCAATCAGCCCCATGTAGCCGGGGACGGTGCTAACGCCGGCCTCCTGGGCGATTTTCTTGGAGGTGATCTTGTCCCCCATCTTTTCAATCGCACCTTTGGGGGGGCCGACGAAGGCGACGCCAGCTTCTGCAAGAGCCTCTGCAAATTTCGCGTTCTCGGACAGAAAACCATACCCGGGATGGACGGCCTCAGCCCCTGAGGATTTGATCGCCGCCATCACATTGTCGATCACAATGTAGGATTGGTTCGCAGGAGGCGGCCCAATATGCACTGCCTCATCCGCCATCTGCACATGCAGCGCCTGTTTATCTGCATCCGAATAAATCGCCACCGTTTGAATGCCCATCTTGCGGGCGGTCTTGATGACGCGGCAGGCAATTTCGCCCCGATTGGCGATCAGGATCTTATTGAACATGATGAGACCTTCTGGAAATGCATTGAGAACTTTGAGCAGCGCAAAACAACCGCCGCGCATGACAAGCAGACGCGGCGGAGATTTTGCGCAATTTAGTCGGCGAAGTGGGTTTAGTTACATTTGCCGGGGTAAAGCTGACAGTAGGCAACATTGCCCGCAGCACCGAGCGCTGCCCCCTGCAGCGCGCTGCTGCCGGTGACAATTGCAGTGCCGGCGCCAATGGCCGCCCCACCAACAGCTTGTTCGCCAAGTGTATCACCACAGGCTGCAAGGCTCGCACAGGCGGTTGCAGCGAATATGAGACCTTTGATCGACATCTACGATTTCCTCTGCTTCTGAGCACGTCTGCGAAGGGAACGCGCCGCTGAAATCCTGGTTCCGTCACCATGTCGTGACCCAAGAAAAAGGCGGGCAGTGATGACGCCAACGCGTCGCACTGCCCGCCAGGGGAAGGGGTACGAATAGTGTACACAGACACGGTGCGGGGATATTCGCGTGTGACTGCAGAATTAACAATACCCGCATGGGTTGAATAATCCAGCCCTTTTCCTGCAAGCGCCCCTTTATGGGCCATCGACCGCCGGTAGCGGCCTATTTCGGGCGAAAACATGCCGATCACCCCTCAAAAGCCTCTGGAAAGGACTGTCGGGCAACCCTTTCGTCGATCACCAGGAGCGCCGCGTAATCCGCGGGATCAAAAGGGTCTTCCGCCGGAATCACTTCGCGGCCAAAGAGCCAGGACAGCCGTCCGGCATCCAGATTGCCCCGCTCAAAGGGTTCTGATCCGAAGTGCTCCCAAAGCGCCTGAAAGAACGCCGCATCTGCCCGCCGATCCGCCGGTTTGCGGTCTTTGAACCGGGCACGTTCGGTCAGCGGGGTAACACCGCGTGGGTTGAACCTGCGAAGTGTGAACTGAAAATCTGTTCCCGCCAATCGGCCGGGAAATCCGCGGTGCTTTAGCATCCTACCCCCCGTTGCAAGGGGGTTTGTAAGGTCAGGACGGGCCCAAAGACCCATCCCGCCTCAGCATTACTTGTATTTACCGGTGTAAGTCGGCTCTGTCGAGATCGGCTCCGGATCGACCACGACGAATTCTTCCTCATCATGCGAGCAAGCAGCCACGAGGGCAAAAAGGCCCAAAGCCGCCAACAGTTTGATGCTCTTGGACATCTGTATCTCCTGTCACTTTCAGTGCTGGTCCGCCGTGATAAAATCCGACTTTGGACCGGTTCTTTTCTGAGGTTGCCCCACGGCACCTCCAACATCATCATAGGCAGGTTGCGCGCCAATGGAAATGTTAACGTCTGCCACGCGATGCATTGTGGGTGCCGGGTCGCGAACTTTCGCCGACCTTCACGTCGCCCTGCAGCATATTGAGACTGCGTCATAATCCCTCCCAAACACAACTTCCGGAAGAAACCCGAAACACATCGATGAACTGCGTCGCCTTCGGATCAGACTGTCCGAATTCAACGGGGCGGTCCAATAAAGTGACGGCAACAATTTGCGGCCTCAGATCAAATTCGGTGAGGTATGGCAGAGCAACCTCGACGCACAAATGCTCAAGATCCGACTCGGCCTGCGCAAAACTGATGCTGCCGGTGTCGCGGGCGATTTCCGGAGCCAGAAACCGAAATCGCAGCCAGGTTTCTGTTCCAACCTCGTCAATCAGCACTTCGTAGAGTTCTACCGGCTGACCCGAAGGCACATCGGTCACCGGCAGGACAGCAGCGTGGGCAACAAAGGCAAGCGTGGCCGCAAAGCTCATGGGGCACTTTCCTCCTGGGTCTCGAACTCAGCGGGTGAAATCACCTCAAGCAGCTCAAGATCATCTGAGTGACGCAACTCCCGATGCTTGATCCCGGGCGGCTGCAAGACACAAGACCCTGCCTTGAGGGTATGTTCGCCGCTCCCCTCATATTCGAACACAACCCAGCCTCGGGTAACGTAGACCATCTGAAAATCAAGAGCATGGCTGTGCCACTGGGCAGGGCTTTCCATGCCCGGCACGGCACGGATCACATGCGCGCCAAATGCGCCTTTTGTGGCAGCAGATATCCCCAGATCGCGATACTCGAAAAATGGGCGCAATCCTTTGCCTTCAAAGCTGTCACGATCTGCATGGGCGATCGTGAACGCCTGATTTGCCCAGAGGCGTGTCATTCGACCTCTCGCCTGCGGGCAAGGCAATCAATCTCAACCAAGGCACCAACTGCCAACGCCGTCACCCCGATGGTCGTGCGCGCGGGCAACCGGTCGGCCGGGAAGTAGCTCTTGTAGATGACATTGAAGGCGTCGTAGTCCCGTTCAAACGCGGTGAGATAGCATCGGCATTGCATCACATCGCTGAGATCCAGATCGAGCCCGGCCAAAACGATCTTCAGGTTTTCCATGACTTGTCGTGTCTGCCCTTCAATGCCTTCGGCCAACGGAGCATCCGGCGCGCCCGGAACCGTGGGCATTTGCCCGGTCAACATGATCCATCCACCTGCCTCAACGGCATGGGAGAAAGGGGCGACATGGGACGGCGCGTCCTTAAAGTTGTGAAAAAGTGGCATTCAACGCACCCGCTGACAGTTCATGGTCATGTGATGTGCCCGGGTCATGTCGCGCTACCATCCTGCATGGGCACGCATGCGCCGGAGGAGACCATAAATCCAAGCCGGTTTGACCGATGCGTCGCAAAACCGAACCATTTGCTTCCGATCTGTTTCGACAGGCGGGCTGTAACAAATAGCGTGCCCTCCCCTTTTGCCGGCACCTTGGGCCGCAGCTTTTTCGGCAATACGGCTGTGGTGACCAAGGAATCTTCCAGAACCGCCTGACAAGCCCGTTGAAACGGGAATTCCGCCAGCTCGGGCTCAAACGCCTCGCCGTTCTCGAAGATGACATTGAAGTGTGTCTTCTCGTCGACCTCAACAACACCCGCGTCAGTCACTTGCCATTCGACCAATGGACCAGGGTAAGTCGGGTAATAAATCTGACCTTCCCCATCTGCAATGCAGGTGCCCTCCCGAACCGGAACGGGAATCAGGCTCGGGAACAGAGCTTCGGCATCGGGGTCATCGCGCTCCTCCAAATACACATTGAGGTCCGTTCTGTAGATTTCATGCCGCGAGATCGTGGTTGGCTTACCCGGCAGCGCCGTCACCAACGCACCACAAAAACTGCGCAACAAGGCCGTGGCAGTGGCCCCTTCAAAGCTGACCCGCTTGGGGTATAAAACAGCTCTGACACGCCACGCCCCGTCAGTCTCGTGCCAGTCGAGATCATGCGCGGCCCATTTCCCACCAATCGCGTTGATGAGTGGCGGTTCGGCATTGGCTTTTCTCTGCACCCAAAGAACCGGGCCAGCAATGGCGCAACATACCGCAAAAATCGCTATGATATCGCGACGTTTCACAGGGGAATGTTGTCGTGTTTTTTCCAGGGCATCTGCGCCTGTTTGTTGCGCAATGACGCAAAGGCCCGGGCAACGCGCTTACGGGTGTTGCGCGGCATGATCACCTCATCCACAAATCCGCGCTCGGCGGCGACGAAGGGATTGGCAAACCGGGATTCGTAATCGGCCGTATGTTGGGCGATCTTCTCTGCGTCCCCGAGATCGGCGCGGTGAATGATCTCTGTCGCGCCTTTTGCGCCCATAACGGCAATCTCCGCTGTGGGCCAGGCATAGTTGAAATCTGATCGCAGATGTTTTGAAGCCATCACGTCATAAGCGCCGCCATAAGCCTTGCGCGTAATCACCGTGACCATCGGTACAGTGGCCTGCCCATAGGCAAAAAGCAGCTTTGCCCCATGTTTGATCACGCCGCCATATTCCTGGCTTGTTCCCGGCAAGAATCCGGGCACATCCACCAGTGTCAGCAGCGGGATTTCGAACGCATCACAAAATCTGACGAAACGCGCGGCCTTACGCGAGCTGTCTATATCCAGACACCCGGCCAGAACCATCGGCTGGTTTGCCACCACCCCGACAGTGCGACCTTCAAGCCGGATAAAGCCGGTGATGATGTTCTTGGCAAAATCCTCCTGAATCTCGTAGAAATCGGCTTCATCGCCGAGTTTCAGGATCAGTTCCTTCATATCATAAGGCGTGTTCGGATTCTCTGGCACAAGTGTATCGAGAGAGGCCTCTGCACGGTCAGGGTCGTCAAAGAACGGCCTGACAGGTGGCTTTTCGCGATTGCTGGAGGGCAGAAAGTCGACAAGACGGCGCACTTCCGCCAGTGCCTCCACATCGTTTTCGAAAGCCGCGTCCGCGACCGAGGACTTCTTTGTATGGGTGCCTGCGCCGCCCAGTTCTTCGGCAGTGACCTGTTCGTTCGTGACGGTTTTGACCACATCCGGACCGGTCACAAACATGTAGGAACTGTCCTTAACCATGAAAATGAAGTCCGTCATCGCCGGGGAGTAAACCGCCCCGCCCGCACAGGGCCCCATGATCACGCTGATCTGCGGAATGACCCCGGAGGCCATGATATTGCGCTGGAACACCTCGGCGTAGCCCGCCAGGCTTGCGACGCCCTCCTGAATCCGCGCGCCACCTGAATCATTGATCCCAATAACGGGCGCACCGTTTTGCACCGCCATATCCATGATCTTGCAGATTTTTTGAGCATGTGTTTCGGAAAGCGATCCTCCGAAAACCGTGAAATCCTGACTGAAGACATAAACAAGGCGCCCGTTGATGGTGCCCCAGCCCGTCACCACACCGTCGCCCGCGGGCTTCTGGCTCTCCATCCCGAAATCCGTGCAGCGATGGGTGACAAACATGTCAAACTCTTCAAAGCTGCCCTCATCAAGCAAGAGATCCACCCGTTCACGCGCTGTCAGCTTCCCACGACCGTGTTGCGCGTCGATTCGTCGTTGACCACCGCCCATACGGGCAGTTTCGCGACGCTCTTCTAGTTGATGGAGAATGTCTTTCATGGAACCCTCGCTGCTTGATCTGAGAGACCATACCCAACCCGGGTTGAGGATCGAAGCAGAAATTGGAATATTTGCAAATCTTATGCAATCTTTGGTTTGCTAATCGCAAATTTGCAAATCTAGACACATGCAAGTTTAGCATACCCGCTATGCGTGGACAACAAATCGCGCCTGTCTTACCTATTCTGAATGAACGATACCCCAGTCATCCGATTTCTTGATCGGACAACACCACCTCACATTGCAACGCTCATCTTATTGGCTGGCATGTCTGCAATGGTGATGAACATGTTCCTGCCAAGCCTTCCAAATATGACTGCGCATTACCAGACAGACTATCGCTTGATGCAGCTATCAGTCGGCCTTTACCTCGGAATCAGCGCTGTCCTGCAAGTGTTTATTGGCCCTATATCCGACAAATTCGGCCGCAGACCGGTGATCCTATGGGGTATCGGAATTTACCTTGTCGCCACGATCGGCTGCATACTGGCACCCACTGCTGAAGTTTTTCTGGTTTTCCGCATGTGCCAGGCCGTTGTCGCCGTGGCCATGGTTCTGAGCCGCGCTGCCGTGCGTGACATGTTCGATCAAGACCAGGCTGCGTCGATGATCGGATATGTAACCATGGGCATGGCGATCGTTCCCATGATCAGCCCGATGTTCGGCGGAATTCTGGATGAGCTATACGGTTGGAAATCGAACTTCTGGGCGCTTTTGATGCTTGGCGCGCTCGTTTGGTGGCTAACCTGGGCCGACATGGGCGAAACAGCCGTAAAAAGCGACAAGAGCCTCACACAACAGTTCGGCGAATATCCTGAATTGTTGGTATCACCACGATTCTGGGGATACTCTCTTGCCGCCAGCTTCTGCTCAGGTTCCTTTTTTGCCTACTTGGGCGGCGGACCTTTTGTAGGGTCAGTTGTCTTTGGCATGTCACCGTTCTTGGTCGGTATTTTCTTCGGCGCGCCTGCTGTCGGTTATTTTTTCGGAAACATGTTCACCGGGATGCTGGCCCGGCGTATCGGAATCAACAAGCTCGTGCTGACCGGTTGCCTGATCAACTTCGCAGGTGTCTCAATATCCTTGACCATATTCCTAATTGGACAAGGTAGCCCCTTAAGCTTCTTCGGGCTGATGACACTCGTCGGCCTTGGCAATGGATTGGTTATTCCGAACGCAACGGCAGGGATGCTGTCTGTGCGCGCCCATCTGGCGGGAACCGCATCAGGTCTGGGCAGCGCGATCATGATTGGCGGCGGCGCCGCCTTAAGCGTTCTGGCTGGCGCGTTATTGGGCCCCGAAACCGGCGCATTCCCCCTGCTTTACATCATGGTTGCGACATCCTTGGCGGCGGTTATCTCGATTCTGATGGTTTATCGCCGCGAGCGGCGGCTTGCCTTGCACTTGTGACAGCTTTCAGGACGCGTTTACCCCAGGCGAAGGCCTAAAATTGAACGCCCACAAGGCGATCATTGCTCTGACACGCGCACGCGGCGGATTTGTGTATTTCGCGATCTTCTTTACGAGCGGAACATAGTAAACCGATTGTTAACCACGGCGCGGCACCTTGCTCCATGGAATTTGCAAATATAGATTTGCCGAATCTGCAAAGTTGCAAAATGCACGTAAGGAGGGCATGCGGCATGGCCACCCAGAAGCTCTATGCTGGCGCTAAGCTACGCGAACTGCGTACCCGGCTTGGTCATACTCAAAAAGACTTCGCGGCCAAGTTGGGTGTTTCCCTGCCCTATCTCAATCAAATGGAGAATAACAACCGACCGGTCTCCACCACCGTGGTGCTCGCATTGGCTCAGGAGTTCGGTCTGGATGTGACTGAGCTAAGTGCTGGTGACAGCGAAAGGCTGGTCAGTGACATGCGCGAAGCAATTGCCGATCCGCTTTTTGCAGATGCGCTGCCACCGCTTGCGGATTTGCGACTGGCCGCGTCCAATGCCCCCGCCTTCGCGCATGCCTTTCTGGAATTGCACCGCAGCTACCGGCAAATGCAGGAACGTCTGGCGTCCCTTGATGAGGCACTGGGCCGGGAAGATGCGCGTGCCACTCCGAGCCCTTGGGAAGAGGTACGCGATTTTTTCCACTACTGTGACAACTACATCGACGCAGTAGATCGCGCAGCGGAGCATTTTGCAAATAAAGAGGGCGGGCACCGCAACATCCGGGTGGCAGCGGTTTCAGCGCTGGGAAACAGTGGCGTGGAGGTCGTTTTTTCCGATACTGACAATTTGCGGCATTACGATCCGGCAACCAAACAGCTTTCTCTCGCGCGTCGCGCGCCCCCTGAGAGCCAGACGTTCCAGTTGTTGTTGCAAGTTGCATTGGTCAAGCAGGATGCATTGCTGGAGGCGACGCTTGATCTGGCACGTTTTCATTCCGCCGAAGCGCGCGCCATCGCAAAAATAGGGCTGGCCAATTATTTTGCCGGCGCAGCCTTGATGCCCTACACGGTCTTTCATCAAAAAGCACACGCATGCCGTCACGATGTCGAAGCCTTGGCAGGCGATTTCGGCGCGTCCATCGAACAAGTGGCGCACAGATTGTCCACGCTGCAACGCCCCGGCGCTAAAGGCATTCCATTCTTTTTCGTCCGTGTGGATCAGGCCGGAACCATCACAAAGCGTCATTCGGCAACCAGATTGCAATTTGCCCGTTTCGGTGGTGCTTGTCCGCTGTGGAACGTGCATCGCGCCTTCGAACAGCCCGGCAGTTTCCTCAGGCAACTGGCCGAGACACCGGACGGTGTGCGCTACATCAATCTCGCCCGTGATGTCTCAAAGCCTGCGGGACGTTTCGGCGCACCGGTTCGCCGCTACGCCATTGCCCTTGGATGTGAGGTGCGCCATGCGCGCGATCTTGTTTATGCTGATGGCATGGATTTGAACCGCGACGGCGCATTTGAACCCATCGGAATTTCCTGTCGCATCTGCGAAAGAGCGCATTGCCATCAACGCGCCGTTCCACCTCTTGAGCGCAAACTGCGCGTGGATCCCAACCTAAGAAGCATCTTGCCTTATCAAGTTGGCTAATGAGGTTCGCAAACGAACGCTGAATATCGCTTACTCACCAACCAGAAACGCGAGACCGCCCCGTGATCACCGGATCGGTCTCCGTCGATTTAGCCGGGGGTGGCCGGGAAGGCGGCTTTTAATCCGCGAAATTCAGATGGGGTCTGAACCTGGCTCGCATGCAGTCCCACATCTCTGACAGCGGCACCCTTTTCGGCCAATACATAGTGTTGTGAATACTGCCGATAGGCAAAGGCAAGACCTTCTGACACCAGCGTAGCGCCAATATCCTCACCGTTGACATGGCATCGCGCGACCGTCCGGCCATAGCGGTCCACCGCCATTGGCTCACATGTCGCCTGTCGGCCACCGAACCGCTTTTCTACTTCGGCAGAAACCCAAGCTCCGCATTTCCACTTTGCACCTTGCATTGTGGTGCAGGTCTGATCCGCCTCAGGGGCATCGATACCAAAAATCCTGACACGTGTGGTACCGATAGCAAGGGTGTCACCATCGATCACCCGAACGGACCCAGAAAGGGTATCCGCCGCGTAAGACCCAAAAGGAACTGCAAGAGTGCCCACCAACAAAACCAAAAACAAATTACCCATGTCGCTCCTATGACGCGCAAATTTACTCGAAACAAGTCGAAGTTTTAACGTCGGTTACCGAGCGGTTAACGCTGGTTTGTGTCCCAATGGGGATGAAGCCAGGGTGCATCGTTTAACGGGGCCAAAGCAGGTCGCCCCAGAAGGTGATCAGAGGCCTTTTCCCCCACCATGATCGACGGTGCATTGAGATTGCCATTTGTGATCCGGGGAAAGATGCTGCTATCTGCAACGCGCAAACCATCGACACCGATCACCCGGGCTTCCGGGTCGACCACCGCCAAAGGATCATCCGCGCGCCCCATGCGGCAGGTTCCGCAAGGATGATAGGCGCTTTCGGCATGTTCCGCGATAAAGGCGTCAAGTTCCTCATCGGTCTGAACAGCCGCTCCGGGCTGAATCTCGTGTCTAACGAACGGCTTGAAGGCCTCTTGGGCGAATATCTCCCGCGTCAGGCGCAAACACTGCCGGAAATCCTGCCAGTCTTGGTCGGTCGACATGTAGTTGAAGAAAATCCGCGGTGCATCTGCCGGGTCGGAAGATGCAAGGGTAACGGCGCCACGCGAGGGCGACCGCATGGGCCCGACATGTGCCTGAAAACCATGGCCTTCGGCTGCAACCTTACCATCATATCGCACCGCCAGAGGGAGGAAATGATACTGAATATCCGGGTAGTCGACACCGGCCTGCGAGCGAATGAAGGCCGCACTTTCAAACTGGTTGGACGCGCCGAACCCTTTCTTGGTCAAAAGCCATTGGGCCCCGATCAGCCCTTTCGAAATCAGGTTCCAATATTTGTAGAGCGTCACCGGCTGGCTGGCGGCCATCTGAAAATAGACTTCCAGATGATCCTGCAAATTCTGGCCCACGCCTGCGCGATCAGCGACAACATCAATACCATGCTCGGACAGATGTGCCGCCGGACCGATACCGGACAACATGAGCAGCTTCGGCGAATTGATGGACGAGGCCGCCAGGACGACCTCGCGCGCTGCATGTATCACTTCACGGGTGCCGCCACGAAGGACCTCAACACCCGTCGCCTTTCCATCCTTGATGACGACACGCTGCGCCAGCGCATTGACTAAAGTACAATTGTCGCGCTTCAGGGCAGGCCGCAGATACGCATTTGCTGTCGACCACCGACGGCCCTGCCAGACCGTCTGCTCCATCGGGCCGAAACCTTCCTGTTTCTGGCCGTTGTAGTCGTCGGTTGCCTCATAGCCTGCCTGCCGCCCGCTTTCGACAAATGCCTGATACAACGGATTTTTTCGGGGACCACGGCTCACATGCAAAGGACCATCACTGCCGCGCCAGGACGGATCACCGCCGTGACCGCCGTCGTGCCAGGTCTCCATCCGCTTATAGTAGGGCAACACATCGGCATAGGACCAGCCATCCGCCCCCTGTTCTGCCCAGTGATCGAAATCCCTGGCGTGTCCACGGACATAGACCATACCATTGATACTGGACGATCCGCCAATAACCTTTCCGCGCGGACACACCAGCCTTCGGTTGTTCAAATGCGGTTCAGGCTCTGAGCTGTATCCCCAGTCATAGCGCTTCATGTTCATCGGATAAGACAATGCGCCAGGCATCTGGATGAAGGGCCCGATGTCCGTGCCCCCATGTTCGATGACAATCACCGACGCGCCCGCCTCGCTTAAACGATACGCCATTGCACAACCGGCACTTCCAGCACCTACGATTACAAAATCCGCTTGCATTTTCTCGTCTCACTTCGCCTCAAAGCGGCGCGGCACGCGCATGAAATATGGCGTGCGCGTCAGCGCCCCTTTGGATCACATTTGCCTAAAAGGGCGCTTCCAGATCGCCCATGCGCACATAGACAGATTTCAGCTGGCTATAGTGCTCGATGGCGGCCTTGGAATTTTCGCGCCCGACACCCGATGCCTTCGAGCCGCCAAAAGGCGCCTCCACCGGGGCATCATTATATGTGTTGATATAGCAGGTGCCTGCCTCAAATCCTGCGGCAACACGGTGCGCGCGCGCCAGATCACGGGTAAACACGCCAGCTGCCAGACCGAATTCAGTATCATTGGCACGGGCAAGCACATCATCCTCATCAGTGAAATCAAGCACTGCCATGACCGGGCCAAAAATCTCCTCACGGGCAATGGTCATCTCGTCCGTCACATCCGCAAAGACGGTCGGTTGCAGATAAAATCCGTCGCGATCAAGTCGGGTGCCACCGGTTACAAGACGCGCACCTTCCGCCTGACCCTTGGCGATATAATCCAGAACGATGTTCATCTGCCGCTCTGATACCATGGGGCCAAAACTGGTCTCCGGTTGCATCGGATCTCCGATCACGGCCCCGGCAAGCCGGGCACTCAGACACGCCAAAAAGGCCTCCTTGATGTCCTCATGCACAAACACGCGCGTGCCGTTCGAACAGACCTGCCCGGAGGAATAAAAATTCCCGAGGATTGCACCGCTGACAGCGTTTTCGATGTCCGCATCCTCGAAAACGATCATCGGGGACTTGCCACCCAGTTCCATCGTCACATGCTTGATCCCGGCAGCGGCAGCCGCATAGACCTTGCGCCCGGTGGGCACCGAACCTGTCAGAGACACCTTATCGACGCGCGGATCACTGACCAATGCGCCCCCAACCTCACCCATGCCCTGAACGACGTTGTAAAGGCCTGCGGGAAGCCCTGCCTCATGCAGAATCTCGGCGACTTT
Organism: Roseobacter sp. EG26; assembly: GCF_049830555.1. Taxonomy (NCBI): domain Bacteria; kingdom Pseudomonadati; phylum Pseudomonadota; class Alphaproteobacteria; order Rhodobacterales; family Roseobacteraceae; genus Roseobacter; species Roseobacter sp. EG26. The sequence continues at coordinate 81,346 of NZ_JBNBLH010000001.1, read as the reverse complement.
CAACGCACAAAGCGGCGTCGTTTCAGAAGGCTTGAAGACTATCGCATTGCCGCAGGCCAGCGCAGGCGCGCCTTTCCAGCAGGCGATCTGGGTGGGGTAGTTCCACGCGCCAATGCCCACGCAAAGACCAAGAGGTTCGCGCCGGGTGTACACCCAATCCTCTCCCAACTGGATATGCTCGCCCGTCAACGTCGCCGCCATGCCGCCGAAATATTCCAGCGCATCCGCCCCGCTGGTGGCATCAACAACACTGGTTTCCTGATAGGGTTTACCAGTGTCAAACGTCTCCAGAACGGAGAGGTCATGATTGCGCTCCCGCATGATGTCGGCTGCGCGCCGCAGGATGCGGCCCCGCTCGGTGCCGGTCATTTTTGCCCAAGCTACTTGCGCGGCTTTCGCGCTGGCAATGGCTTGATCCACAATCGCCGGGGTCGCCGCATATACGGTTGCGATGACCTCGCCGGTCGCTGGATAGATCACGTCAATCGGCGTGCCGGATGTGTCTTCCACATAGGCGCCATTGATGAAGTGGCTGGCGGTCGGTTGGGTTGGATAAGTCATTTGAAGTCTTGCCTCCGGCAGGGTTACTTGGTCGAGGACAGGTTATTCGCCCCTCGGGAAACGTTTGCTGTCCTCGAGAATGTTCAGGTCCATATGGTTGCGCATGTATTGCTCTGAGGCATCGCGCAGCGGCTGGTAGTCCCACGGGTAGTACCCCCCCTGTCGCAACGCATCATAGACAACCCAGCGACGCGCCTGGCTCTTGCGCACATCGGCGTCAAAAGCAGCCAGATCCCAGCGGCCTTCCGATTTGGCGCGAAGGGTTTGCAGCGTCCCCTGATGCTCGGCAGCTTCCGCGAGGTTGGTCAACTCATGCGGGTCGGCTTCCAGATCAAAGAGTTGATCCGCATCCAGAACACAGCGGTTATATTTCCACTTGCCATAGCGCAGCGACACCATCGGCGCGTAAGAGGCTTCGGCGGCGTATTCCATCGCCACCGGTTCGCTGCGGTCCTGCCCCTGCCCCATGGGCACAAGCGACACGCCCGTCGTCCAGGCCATGACATCGTCCATCGACACGCCGGCAAGATCACAAAGCGTCGGGCAGACATCAATATTGGACACTGGTGTGATCTGCAGGCCCGGGGCCATCTGCGGCGCCGAAATCATCAGCGGCACACGCGATGATCCCTCGTAAAAGGACATTTTGAACCAAAGCCCGCGTTCCCCCAGCATGTCACCGTGGTCGGAGACAAAGAGGATGATCGCTTCCTGCCGGGTATCCTCCAGCGTTTGCAGGACCTCACCGATCTTGTCGTCAAGGTAGCTGATATTGGCAAAATAGGCCCGCCGCGACCGGCGAATGTCTTCTTCGGTGATGTCAAAACTGCGCCAGTCATTGGCGTCGAAAATGCGCTTGCTGTGCGTGTCCTGATCTTCATAGGGGATCGCCGGCACCTCGGGGAGCAGATGCGCACAGTCCTCGTAGAGGTCCCAGTATTTCTTGCGCGCAACATAGGGGTCATGCGGATGGGTAAAGCTGACCGTCAGGCACCAGGGACGTGCGTCAGCACCGCGCGACAAATCGTAAAGCTTGCGGGTGGCGTTAAAAGCCACCTCGTCGTCATATTCCATCTGGTTGGAGATTTCAGCGACCCCTGCGCCGGTCACCGACCCCATGTTGTGATACCACCAGTCGATCCGCTCACCGGGTTTGCGATAATCGGGCGTCCAGCCGAAATCAGCCGGATAAATATCCGTGGTCAGGCGCTCTTCGAAGCCGTGTAATTGCTCGGGCCCAACAAAATGCATCTTGCCGGACAGGCAGGTCTGGTAGCCCGCACGACGCAAATGATGCGCATAGGTCGGAACGGCCGACGGAAATTCGGCAGCATTGTCATACACACCTGTGGCCGATGGCAACTGGCCCGACATGAAAGCCGCGCGGCCCGGCGCGCAAAGCGGTGACGCCGTATAGGTATTGCGAAACCGTGTCGACCTTGCGGCGAGCTTCTTGAGGTTTGGCGCATGCAACCATTCCGCCGGGCCATCGGGAAAAAGCGTGCCGTTGAGCTGGTCCACCATCAGGATCAGGATGTTCGGCTTGGTCATGGGTGATCCTCCAGCAGGATATTGAGCATATTCAACGCCCGTTCCCGCGCCGCATCCGGGCTGGGCGAGCGCGACAGGGCCGCACGCAGATAAAGCCCGTCGATCAGCGCGGCCAGGGTTTCTGCGTGGTCATTTGGTTGATCCGACAGCGGACGCAGCGCATGACAAAGGTTCGATTGCAAGCGGCGCTGGTAAAGCTGCAAGAGCCGCTGCATGTTGGGGTTTGTGGGCGCCTGGGCATAAAGCGTCATCCATGCGCTCACTGTGTCGGGTGCAAAACAGGTGGGCGAAAAGCTTGCCTCGATCAGGGCGATGGCCCGAGCCTTTGGCGATTGCGCGGCTGCCAGTTCCCGGCGCACTTCACCACCAAAATCGCGGAGAATCTGGCGCATCGCAGCGAGGAATATCTGGTCCTTACCGCCGAAGTAGTGATGCGCAAGAGCTGTGGACATACCTGCGCGCTTGGCAATCTGCCCGACGGTGATGTCCATCGACCCCTTTGAGGCCAATTCCGCGATTGTTGCCTCAACAAGCGCCGTCCGGCGGATCGGTTCCATTCCTAATTTCGGCACGGGAATCCCCTCCGGCTACAACGATGCATCAGATAGCGGGTTTTTTATTGATCGGTCAATCAATAAAAAAGAGACGTCAGACTTTGGTGGCGTGCACGGTCGGTGTCGTCTCCCCACGCTTCAGCACCGCTTCGCGCCAGGTAATGAAAACGACTGAAGCAAGGATGACAACGCCGCCAAAAATCACCCAGATATCAACGGCTTCGTCAAAGACCAGATAGCCGAGCAAGACTGCCCAGACAAGCTGGGTGAAGGTCACGGGCTGGGTCACGGTCAGGGGGGCCGCCGCAAAGGCCAGCGTCATTGTATAATGTCCAGCCACCGCAAAACAGGCCACACAGAAGAGCAACACAAGATCTGAAATCGTTGGCGTCACCCATTGCAGGATCGCGAATGGGGCCAGCACAATGGTCACAAAAATGGAGAGCATGGCCACAACGACGGCAGGTTTCACCTCATCCGCCATGACCTTGGCGGTCAGATAAGAGCCGCCAAAGACAACCGCCGCAAACAGCATCGCCAGATGACCGCTGCTGATCTCGCGAAAACCGGGGCGCAGGATGATGAACGCGCCGATCAGCGCCACGCAGACAGCGGCGATCCGGCGAAAAGCCAGTTTCTCCCCCAGAAAAAGGGCGGCACCGATGGTCACGTAAACCGGGGCCAGATAATTCATCGCGGTGACATCCGCGATCGGAATGCGCACCATTGCAAAAAACCACAGCATCACGCCGCAGCCGTGCACGAGACCGCGCACCCCAAACAATCCCCACTGCCGTTTTGTCAAATGCGCAGCGCGTAGCGATCCAATGGCCGGGATCAGGAACACCAGCCCGAGCAGGTAGCGCAGGAAAGCCATTTCCACCGGTGGCAGGCGAGGGCCCATATATTTGACCAATGCGGTGACAGCGACAAAGCAAAAACCCGTCACGAGCATCCAGAAGATACCTGTCAGTGGGCGGGAGGGCGTGCGTGTGGCCATGCGCCATAGACATACTTTTTCGCTACAGACTGCAAGGGCTTATGCGAACAACAAACCGGCGGCAATTACCCACATGGTTAGTGCGATCAGCCCGTCAAGAACGCGCCAGCTTGAGGCACGTGCAAAGAGCGGCGCGAGCAGTCGCGCGCCGTATCCCAGCGCAAAGAAAAAGCTGATGCTGGCGAGAACCGCGCCGGCCCCAAACACCAACCTGTTGTCGTATTGTGCAGAGATCGACCCGATCAGAACAACCGTGTCGAGGTAGACATGCGGGTTCAGCCAGGTGAGCGCCAGAAGCGTCAGCACCGTCGGAACAAGCGGGGCCCCTGCGCCATTTTCGGCCTGCAGGACGTGGCCGCCTTCCCAGGCGGATCGCGCGTTTCGCCAGCCATACCACAGCAGAAAAACTGCCCCGCCATAGCGCATCGCGGTCTCAAACCAGGGCGCTTTCTCCGCTAGCGCGCCAAACCCCGCGACACCTGCGACAATGAGGATGGCATCGGAAAGACCACAGGTCAGGCACACCCAGAAAACATGTTGCCTGCGCAACCCCTGACGCAACACAAAGGCATTTTGCGCACCAATCGCCACGATCAGCGACAGGCTGAGCAGATAACCGGGAAGGAAAGTATCAATCACAAAATGGCTCCTGAGATGTCGCTGCATTGACTAGATTGCTATGCGAGATTACTCAAATTAAATATCTGAACGCATATTAAGGTTTGCTAATGATGCTGGACCCTGCTCAGCTCGCAGCACTTTCTGCCATTGTGCGGCACGGCAGCTTTGAAGGTGCCGCCGCACAGTTGAATGTAACGCCTTCGGCAATTTCTCAGCGCATCAAGGCTTTCGAAGAACGTATGGGCGCAATCCTGATCTATCGTGGAACACCCTGCACACCCACGGACGCCGGAACAAGGCTTGCCCGTCACGCCGACGATGTGACATTGCTGGAAACCCAGGTTCTTCAGGACATTGCACCAGACACAAACCGGTCTGCGGCGCGCATCCGGATCGCGGTCAATGCGGACAGTCTGGCGACCTGGTTTGTCTCAGGCTTATCACGAAACGCTGGTACGTTTTTTGAGCTGGTCATTGACGATCAGGATTATTCCACCGACTGGTTGCTGCGCGGCGCGGTCAGCGCAGCGATCACGGGTCAGGCGCAGGCAGCAGTAGGGTGCAGCAGCACCGCTTTGGGGGCGTTGCGTTACGTGGCCACGGCGAGCCCGGCCTTTGTGGCCCGTTGGTTTGACGATGGCGTCACCCCTCAATCGCTCGCGCAGGCACCGATGATGAATTTCGATGCCAAGGACAATCTGCAACACCGATGGATCAGGAAGGCTACGGGGGAAAAGCTGACGCCGCCGGCGCATCACCTTCCCTCCACCCATGCCTTTGTGGATGCCTGCCTGCTGGGGTTGGGGTGGGGCCTGAACCCCCTCAGCATCGTGCAACGCCACCTGGACGACGGAACGCTTGTGACGTTGATGCCGGATTGCCCTCTGGATGTGCCGCTTTACTGGCAAACCAGTCGCCTGATGGCAAAGGCCCTGGAGCCCCTCAGCAAGTCGATTTTTTCCGCTGCGCGGGAACAACTTGTTAATATCCCTCACGAAAGAGTGAAGCAGAAATATTAATTCACAGAAATCTCATCCAAGATGATTGGCGTATCCCTTTATGTTCCCCATATAGTGGGGAGGTAACAAGGATAGGCTCATGCTGGATAATTCTCAAAATCTCGACCTGACGGCGAAAGATATCGAAATGATTGAATCCGCCCTTCAGACACAGAAGAAAATTTTGTCTGTGCAGAGCCAGGCCGGCGGCAGCGGGGCGCGACGTAAACTCACTGACCTCAAGCATTTGATCAAGCGCATCAATCGCAGTGCACGAACCACACCGACAGAGCCCGTTCAAAGCTGGAGTTGGTTTGTGCGGTCGCTTTTCTGCACGGACTGCAACCAACCCCGCTAAAACCGTTCCTACGATTTCGAAAAAAACGCCGCCCCTGTTACCGGGCGGCGTTATGTCGTTATCGAGGCTGTCTGGCGATCAAAGCTGCGCCATGACCTCATCGGATGCTTCAAAATTGGTTGTGACGCGTTGCACGTCGTCATCATCTTCGAGAGCATCAATCAGCCGCATCAGCTTCTGCATACCGTCAAGGTCCATGTCCGTCGTGGTTGTCGGCCGCCAGACCAGCTTGGTGCTTTCGCTTTCACCCAATTCTTCTTCGAGCGCTGTTGCCACGTCATTCAGATCGGTATCCGCGCACCAGATCACATGGCCATCTTCCGAGCTTTCAACATCCTCCGCACCGGCTTCGATCGCGGCCATCATCACGGTATCCGCATCGCCTGCTTCTGCGGGATAGGTCACTTCGCCCTTGCGGTCGAACATGAAACCGACGCTGCCAGTCTCGCCCAGGTTGCCGCCATTCTTCGTGAAAGTTGAGCGCACGGTCGAGGCTGTCCGGTTGCGGTTGTCGGTCATCGCTTCGACAATGACCGCGACCCCGTTGGGGCCGTATCCCTCGTAGCGGATTTCCTCGTAGTCATCGCCTTCACCGGCCTGCGATTTCTTGATGGCCCGTTCGATCACGTCCTTGGGCACAGATTGCGATTTGGCTTCCTTCACCGCCAACCGCAGACGTGGATTTTTATCCGGGTCCGGGTCGCCCATCTTGGCGGCCACCGTGATCTCCTTGCTCAATTTGGAGAACAACTTGGCGCGCACAGCGTCCTGACGCCCCTTGCGATGTTGAATATTTGCCCATTTTGAGTGTCCGGCCATAGGAGGGTTCCATTCTTTGATTTTGCCGTTGTTTATCGCCGCCAAGCGGCGCGCTCAACCCCTTGGCCTAAACCACCCAGAATGCTTTGAGGATCAGATAGAGACGCAACGCCAAACCGATCGTGAGGGCCGCCAACATCCAGTTGGGCATCACTCTGGCGAAATCTTGATAGTACCGGGCCTCTTCGCGTTTCAGTTGAACGAGTTCCGGTGCCGCCCCCTCGTCTGCCATACGTTCAGCAGTGATCTCATGCCACCGGGAACGCACCAATCGCGAGCATGCCCAGATCGCGGGTCCAAGGATCAGAATATCCGAAATCAGACTGGTCAGGTTCACTTTTTGACGGCGTTCAGCTCAATCCGGTAGCCGAGCGCTTCGGCAAGCGCGAAAACCTTCCACAAGGTTGGCCCGGTTTTGGAGTCACCGCGCGCGATCCGCGACAGCGCACTATGATCAAACCCGAGCCTGGCGCCAATCTCGCGCCCGCTCAGTGGCGTTTCATTGAGCATCTGCGCGATCACCTGCGCCCCCAAAACCCGCGCAAGCTCTTCACCCACGTCCCGAAATACTACGTATTTCTCTGACGGATCGAGCGCCTCGAAAGCCTCAGAATGGGTATCCTCATCCATCACCGCAAGCGGCTTATCTGCGGTTTTCACTGTACGTGCCGGTTTGCGGGTCGCCGCGCGTTTAGCGGATTTAGCACCGATGCCAGCATTGATTTGTACGTCGGTCATGAGTCACCATATCTGAATCGCGTCAAAATGCATGTTGCCTTGTAAGACAACACCTAGCCTTCGGAACCTCTTTTGTCAAGGTTTCAGCGCACGCATCCCTAAGGCTTCGGCAAAGCCCGCACCTGCGAAATCAACAGCTTTGCATGTTTGGCATCAGACAATGCCTTCAGTCTGCGATTGGTATCTGCCAGAGTGCCCACCGACACAAAAGCCAACCTCCGATCCGGCAGCTCCGTGTAGAGAACCAGGCAAGCCAATTCAAAACGCCGGGACCGGAACCGCGCAAAATAGCCTTCTGCATCGGAATCTTGCAGGCCCTCGATGTCGTCAAATCGAACCGGTTTCTCCAAGTCGCTCAGAAAGGCGCCGAACTCCGCAGGCGGGTAGTCTTTCCGGATGTGGCGCGCTTCCTGAACGTGATTCCAGCGCAAATGATCCGGGTTTCGCCAACTGCCTTCGATCCCGCGCAGATACCGGATCAGCCCAAAAATGCGCAGTTTGGCTTTCGAAGCCGCCCTTGGCCCCAGCTTTCCGGCCTCTTCCAAGGCTGTCGAAAATCCGTTGGTGATTAAAAAGTTCAAATCAGACATAACCACAGTTGAGGCAAAAAGAGACCCCGGATCAAGAGCATGGAGCCACCCAATTGACAACTGACCAGATTATCCTCTTCAGTCTTTTCGGCGCGGTTTTCGGCCTGCTGCTCTGGGGGCGTTTTCGCTATGACATCGTGGCCTTTACCGCCCTGATGATCGGCGTTGTACTTGGTGTTGTGCCCACCAAGGATGCTTTTTCGGGGTTTGGCCATCCGGCCACGCTTGTGGTCGCTCTGGTTCTGATCGTATCCGCCGGTCTGGTGCGGTCAGGCGCCGTATTCCTGATCACCCGGACCTTGGTGGATGCGTCACGTTCCTTGGGCGCGCATATCGCGCTGATGGGGGCGATTGGCGGCGTTTTATCGGCCTTCATGAACAATGTAGCAGCCCTGGCGCTCCTGATGCCGGTCGATATCCAGACCGCCCGCAAGGCCGGGCGTCCTGCGGGCCTGAGCCTGATGCCCCTGAGCTTTGCCACCATTCTGGGCGGGATGGCCACCCTGATCGGCACACCGCCCAACATCATCATCGCATCAATCCGCGAAGATGCCCTGGGAACACCTTTTGCGATGTTCGACTTTGCACCCGTCGGGGGGGCCGCAGCCATCGCTGGTCTGATCTTTGTCGCGCTGATCGGCTGGCGCCTGATCCCACAGGGCAATGATGCGGAGGGGAGCGCCACTGAAATTTCGCAATACATCGCCGAACTCACCGTGCCCGAGGGTAACAAGCAAATCGGTAGTCGCGTCGCGGAACTCACAGAGGCGGCTGACAAAGCTGACGTCGCGATTCTGGGCCTGATCCGCGACGGAAAACGCCGGTACGGTCAGGCACGGAACACGGTCCTTCGAGCCGGTGATGCGCTTGTACTGGAGGCCACGCCCGAAGCGCTCGATGAATTCCGCACCAGCCTCGATCTGACCGTAGCCGACGCCAAACGCGAAGAAGCTCTGCGCGCCGATGGCGAAGGCGTTGAAATCATCGAAGTCGTCGTTCCGGAAAGTGCGCGGATCAATGGCAAGACGGCGCAATCCATCGGGCTGGCCTGGCGGCAACGCACGGTGCTTCTGGGCATTTCCCGGCAAGGCAGGAGGATCGTCAAACACCTGCGCAAAACCAACATCAAAACGGGCGATATCCTGTTATTGCTGGTGCCGCGGGATACCGGTGCCGATGTCACCGACTGGCTGGGCTGTCTGCCCTTGGCGGATCGTGGTCTGGCGGTGACCGAGAACCGCAAGGTTTGGCTCGCTATTGGCCTCTTTGGCGGCGCTGTCGCGGCGGCAAGCTTTGGCCTGCTGTATCTGCCAATCGCGCTCGGACTGGTTGTTGTGGCTTATGTCTTAGCCCGCATTGTGCCGCTGGCGGAGCTTTATGATCATATCAACTGGCCCGTCGTGGTCCTCTTGGGGTCGATGATCCCACTGGGGGCTGCGCTGGAAAGCTCAGGCGGCACAGAATTGATTGCCGGCGCACTTGTATCCTGGACGGAAGGATTGCCCGCATGGGCGGTTCTGACGGTCCTGATGATCGTCACCATGAGCTTGTCGGATGTGCTCAACAATACCGCCACAACCATTGTCGCCGCACCTGTGGGCATCCAGATGGCGCAGTCACTGGGGGTCTCGCCCGATCCTTTCCTGATGGCCGTGGCGGTCGCTGCTTCCAGCGCGTTTCTCACCCCGATCGGCCACAAGAATAATACGCTCATTCTGGGCCCGGGTGGCTACAAATTCGGGGATTACTGGCGCATGGGCTTGCCGTTGGAAGTCATCGTCGTTGCCGTTTCCATTCCCGTAATCTTGGTCGTATGGCCGCTTTGAGCAGGGGGATTTGTGGAAACTAAATGAAACGCCCGCGCTCTGCATTAAGCAAAACGCGGGCGGAATGAATTTCGGTTGAGCGCCCTTCTGACGCTCATTCTGGGGCTTCTAGCGCCCGTAGACGTGGCGGTAAGCCACCTCGTAGGCATCTTCGGGAAACATCCCCAAATCCCATGCGACCGCGCGCGACATCGAGCGCAGCTCGTTGTAGGTACGGGTGAACTGCGCGCGCTTCTCGGCGGCAGCTTTCAGTTTTGTCATCATACGTGTCATCTGACTTTCCTTTCATCAAAACCGGATGTTCTGATAGCGGAAACATGATGACCAAACCCTCAATCTTCAACGCACAAAAACGAAAAGCAGGCCTGCAATTGCTGCATAGCAGCATTTGCATTCACAATGGCCAGATCAGCGGGATGATCATCGATACAATAAGCGCAGTGCTCAGGTTCAGCGGGATGCCTAGCCGCATAAAATCGGTAAACTTGTAGCCACCGGGACCATAGACGAGCGTGTTGGTCTGATAACCGATTGGCGTTGCAAAGGCACAGGAGGCGGCAATCATCACCGCCACCACCAGTGGCCGGGGGTCCAACCCCAGCGCAGTTGCCAACCCGATGGCCAGCGGCGTCATGATCACCGCAACAGCATTGTTCGACACGATTTCGGTGAAAGTCGAGGTCATTAAAAACACAACCAGCACAACCAGACTGGGCGGCAAAGACATCAAAGCAGGGGAGACCGCATCCACGATCATCGCGACGGCGCCGGAATGCTGCAGCGCTGCCCCCACCGACAGCATCGCAAAGATCAACGCCAGCAGCCGACCGTCTACAAATGAAAACGCCTCGTCCGCATCAATACAACCGGTCACCAGCACCAGCGCAACGGCAAGGACGGCCAACAGGAGAATGGGGGCTACATTGAACGCGGCGAGCAGGACGATCCCGACCAGAGCCGCAATTGCGATGGGCGCATGACTGCGCCGGAAAGCCCGAACGGAGGGTTGTGAGACATCGACCATGTCCATGTCCGCCGCCAATCGCTGGATATCTGCGGGCGCACCTTCCAGCAGCAGCGTGTCCCCTACCCGCACGATCAGATCATCAAGCTGTCGACCGATATTCTGATTCCGCCTGTGGACCGCCAGCGGATACACACCATAGCGCCGACGCAGACGCATGGACCCCAGCAACCGGCCAACCATACGGCACCCCGGCGTGATCAAAACCTCAACGGTGGTTGTTTCCACCGCAGACACCTGATCGACCGGTCTCAGCTCCTTATTCGCCTGCAGGCCAAGCAGTTCGGTCATCTGGGTGCGCAAAACCACCCTGTCACCTACCTGCAATTCAACGCTTTGCAGATTGCGCCGCAAGGATGCATCGCCGCGCACGACATCAATCAAGCGAACGCCTTCCCGCTTGAAAAGCTGCACGCTCAGGACTTCGCGACCGATCAGATTGCTGTCCGGCGGGATGACCGCTTCGGTGAAAAATTTCATCTTGGAGCGGTCAGAGAGCATATTTGCCATGCTGTCACGGTCTGGCAGCAATTTGGGCGCGAGGATGGACATGTAGAGAAGGCCCCAAACACAGACCACCAGACCAATGGGCAGAATCTCAAAGATTGTGAAGGGCTGCAGCCCCTGCCCGCGCGCGACCCCGTCCACCAACAGGTTCGTGGAGGTGCCGATCAACGTCAGAGAGCCGCCCATGATCGCGGCATAGCTGAGCGGGATCAGGAATTTGGACGCCTTCGCCCCAAGGGTCTGGCTGAGCTGCACCACGACCGGGATCATCACCACGACAACAGGTGTGTTGTTCATGATTGCAGAGGCCCCCATGACCGACAGGATCACCCCCGCCACGGCCATGCGCGGATTGGTTTTGGCATAGCGCTCAGCCATCTGTGTCAACACTTCCAGCGCCCCTGTCCGCACCAATGCCCCCATCACGATGAACATCGCGGCAATGGTCCAGGGGGCCGGGTTCGACAGCACGGTCAGCGCGTTTTCGTAAGGTAGAACACCCAGAAGCAACATCAGCGCAGCCCCGGTGATCGCAATCACCTCCGTCGGGTAAGTCTCCCGGACAAAAAGGATAAACATGATCACAACAACTGTGAGGGTCAGCACGGCGCTTACGTTGGGCGTAAGTTCGATAAAGGGTATCACCAGGGATCCTGCCTCTGCGCTTTACTACCGTAGGTGAGTTTGGCCGATTGCTCAGGCAGGAGCAAGCGCCGCTTTCGCACGCGGCTGGACCAGGTACATTCCTGCAAACATGAGCAGCAAAGCGCCCCAAATGCCCGCAGAATAAGCTTCATCCAGGATGAGTTTGGCCCAGATCACGCCGAACCCGGTCACCAGATAGCTGACCTGGACCGCAAAGACCGATCCTGCCCGTCCGACCAGCCAGACGTAGCCTGCGTAAACCACGACGTGAATGACCGACGCGAGCACCAATGCGCTGCCTTCACGTGTCAGACCTTCGACAGGTGCGATCCACTGACCTGACGCAATGGCAACGGGGAACATGATCACAGCTCCCATCAGCGAGGCACCGTAAAGCACCTGAAACGGGTCCATGCCGGCGGTGCCAAACTTTGCGACGAGGTTGCCTTCCAATCCGTAACAAATACCGCTGACCAAACCGATCAAGACCCAGAAAACCGAGAGGTTCAGCGCCGAAGCGCCCGGAGCCGCGATCAGCAGAACACCACAAAGCCCAAGAAGAAGACCAAAGAATCGCCGCGCAGAAAACTGATCGAGCTTCATCGCCAGCGCAATCGGGAATGCCCACATCGGCACCATCGACAACAGGATCGACAAAATGCCGGATGGCAGATGCACAGCAGCCTGATAGGAGGTCGTATTCGGGATCATTGTACCCACCGTCGCCACCATCAGACAAACGCCGATCTGGCGACGACCCCGCGGCAAGCGCGTTCCACGCAAGGCGCAGATCACCGCCATCAGCAAGGCACCAACGAAGAGTTGCCAGAAGATCAGGCCAAAATGCTTGTAGCCGGTGGAAACAGCGATCTTGGCCAGGGGTTGCGTCGCACCCCACCCCGCACCCATGACGATCAGCACCGCGCTGAAAACTATGATCTCCCGGCGGCTGTGTTGGCTCACGGCGCGGCAGCTTCCAAAAGCCCACCATTGCGCACCATCGCAATCCGTTGAGCGGCACCTGTGCGGTCATCGGTCTCAACATAAACGCCGGACAGTGTGGCAACGCCATTGGCGGGCGTAAAACGCTCCTTGGGCATGCCAGTGATGAAACGCCGGAGCGGTTCGCTTTTCTCCATCCCGATCACCGAATGATAATCCCCACACATGCCCGCATCCGTCAGATACCCGGTACCGCGCGGCAGGATCATGGCATCCGCCGTCGGCACATGTGTGTGAGTGCCTACCACAAGACTGGCGCGGCCATCGCAGAAATGCCCCATCGCCATTTTCTCGGATGTGGCTTCACAGTGAACATCGACAATCACCGCTTGCGCCATGCCGCCCAACGGATGGGTTTTCAGGACCGGCTCAAGCGCTGAAAACGGATCATCAAACGGTCGTTTCATAAAAACCTGTCCCAGCACTTGCGTGACCAACACCTTACGTCCGTTCTTGGAAGTGAAAAGCCGCGCGCCTTTTCCGGGCGCCGCCTTTGAGAAGTTCAGGGGGCGGATCACGCGCGGTTCCTGTTCGACAAACCGCAGCATATCCTTTTGATCGAACGCATGATCACCAAGCGTCAGACAATCTATGCCCGCCTCCAGCAGGGTTTTGGCATGCGCGCCACTCAACCCGATGCCCGAGGTCGCATTCTCCCCATTGACCACGACGAAATCGAGCTTCCATTCCTCCCGCAGACGGGGGAGGTTTTCGGTGATCGCCCGCCGTCCGGCGCGACCCATGACATCGCCAAGGAACAAGAGTTTCATATGCGATGCCTATGGCGCGCAAGGCTTCAGGGCAAGGGGATCACCCAAAATTCTGGCGCGTTTCGCGATAGGCGCGCGTGCGCGTATCGCATAACATGAGCCAGAAATCACAAGGGGTGGAGATTATGGCGTGGCAAGATATCGAGAAAGCGGGCGGATTGGCGGTCATCACAGGAGGGGCCAATGGTGTTGGTTTTGCTGCCGCAGAATTTCTTGCCGCATCGGGGTTTGATCTGCTGCTGGCCGATATCAGCGAGGAGGCCTTGGGTCGCGCCGCAGAGGCTTTGGCATCTTCGGGGGTCGTCGTTCAAACACAGGTCACAGATGTTTCGAATGCAGAAGCCGTCTCGGATCTTGCGGACAAGGCCTTTGGGCTGGGCGACGTGGCGCTTGTCATGAACAACGCAGGTATCGGGATCGGCTCGTCCACATGGGAAGACTCCGCTGCATGGCGCAAGACATTCGATGTGAATTTCTTTGGCGTGCTCAACGGTGTCCAGGCCTTTGTGCCGCGCATGATTGCTGCGGGAAGACCTGCCGCCGTTATCAATACCGGCTCAAAACAGGGCATCACCACACCGCCCGGCAACCCGGCCTATAATGCCGCCAAGGCCGCGGTGAAAGTGCTGACCGAACAATTGGCCCATGAGTTGCGCGAAGCCGGTGCGCCAATTGATGCGCATCTGTTTGTCCCCGGGTTCACCTACACCGGGATGATCGCGGCCTTCATGCCGGAAAAACCCCCCGGTGCCTGGACGAGCAAGGAGTGTATCACCTATCTCTTCCAGCGGGTCAGTCAGGGAGATTTCTACATTCTGTGCCCCGACAATATGGTCGATGAGGCCACGGACGCACGGCGTGTCCTCTGGGGCGCGGGCGATATTGCGGAAAACCGCCCGCCACTGTCGCGTTGGCATCCCGACTGGCAGGAAGCCTTTGCCAATTTCGAAAAAGGCTAGGCGCGCAGGTCGATCACCTCGACCTCTGTCACGATCATATCGAGCGTCTGATCGGTGGGTTCCAGCGGCAGAGATTCAGCCTCCTGGGCCGTGTAGGCAAATCCCACGGCCAACGTTGGGCGTTTGGCGCGCAACAGCTCAAGCGTGCGGTCATAAAACCCGCCGCCATATCCAAGCCTGCCACCCGCGGCGTCAAAGGCCACCAGCGGCACGATCACGATTTCCGGCTCAAAAAATTCTGGATTCTCTGGGATACGCGCGCCGAAAGAACCCGCGACCAAGGGCATATCCGGCTCCCAAAGGGCAAATTTCAACGGTTGTCCCGCCGCCATGATCACAGGGATGCCGACAGGCCCATGGGCTGCAGCTTCGGCCATGGCCGGGGTCGGGTCAATCTCCGTCCGGATCGGCATATATCCCGATAGCGGCACGCCGCGAAAGCCTGCCAGCAGCCCCGAGAGGACGCCAGCTCCGGTGCCGATGTCGTTGGCATGTGCCGTTTTGCGGCGCGCAAAACCGGCTTTGCGTGCCGCATCCTTGATCTCGGCCAGCGCGCTCACAAAAGCACCATGGCGGCAAGCCCCAGAAATGCGAAAAAGCCCACAACATCCGTTACGGTCGTCACGAAAGCCCCCGATGCCAGTGCGGGATCAACCCCGACCCGTTCCAGCACCACCGGTATCACCGTTCCCGCCAGTCCCGCTACGACCAGATTGATCACCATGGCGGTGGCAATCACGTACCCCAGAACCGGTGAACCGAACCAGATGACCCCGACGATTCCCATGACGATCGCAAAGATAATCCCGTTCACCAGCCCGACCAGCACTTCGCGCCGGATCACCCTCCAGACGTTGGCACCGGTGAGGTCCTTGGTGGCGATGGCCCGCACCGCCACGGTCAGCGACTGCGTGCCGGCATTGCCCCCCATCGACGCCACAATCGGCATCAGCACCGCCAACGCCACGATTTGCGCGAGGGCCGCCTCAAACTGAGCAATGACCATGCTGGCGGCGATGGCGGTAACAAGGTTCACGGCCAGCCACGGCAGGCGCTGCTTTGTGGTCTCGATCACCCGGTCAGAGAGCGACCCCTCGCCCACACCGGCGAGGCGCAGGATATCTTCTTCGTGTTCCTCGTCCAGCACCGCCATGGCATCATCAATGGTAATGATCCCGATCAAACGTCCCTCATCATCAACCACCGGCGCGGAAATCAGGTGATACTGGTTGAACGCATAGGCCACGTCGGATTCGTCCTGCATGACCGGGATGATCTGGAAGGTTTCCTCCAACAAATCCATCAGTCTGGTGGCCCGCTTCGACCGCATCAGCTTGCCCAAAGTGACATTGCCGATGGGGTGCAGGCGCGGGTCGACGATTACGATATGGTAGAATTGGTCTGGCAATTCCTCTTCCGGCGTGTTGCGTAGATGGTCGATCGCCTGCCCAACGGTCCAGTGCTCAGGCGCCATGACAATCTCGCGCTGCATCAAACGACCAGCGGAATACTCTGGATATCCAAGCGCCTGCTCAACCGCCGCGCGGTCAACATCTTCCAGCGCGTCGAGAATGGCTTCCTGTTGATCGTCTTCAAGATCTTCGACAAGATCGACCACATCGTCGCTGTCCATGTCCCGCACAGCTTGCGTGAGCACCTGCGGCGTCAGGATTGCGATCACTTCCTCGCGGATCGCCTCATCCAGCTCCGAAAGGATTTCGCCATCGAACTCGCGATCATAAAGACGCACCAGCCGCGCACGGTCAAAGGCGTTGATCTGCTCCAGAAGGTCCGCAATATCCGCCGCGTGCAGCGGCTCCATCAGCTCGGTGAGTTTGGCCTGATCGTCAATCTCGACCGCATAGAGGATCGCGGCAATCGCCTTGGGGTCCAGCACGTAGGCGTCGTCGTCGGTCTCTGTCTCCAGCTCTGCAGTCTGATCTGACATCGGCGCCTCCCCTTGGTCTTGGCCGGACCATAAGTGCCCGCTTGCAAGGTTACAATGCCGTCGCGCCTGACATTGTCCTTGGCATCCTCAGCGCCTAGAGAGAGATCATGACGCAGCAAAATCTTCTTCTCGGCCAGACATTCGAAACACGCGGCAATCCATTTGAAACGCCATGGCAAGACGCAATTTCCATCAATAGCGCAGGCGCGGTCCTGATCGAAAACGGCCATATCCGCGCCGTCGGAGATGCCGAAACCCTTCGGAAAAAACACCCGCTGGCGCAGATGCATGATTATGGGCCGCACCTGATTTGCCCGGGGTTCGTGGACGCCCATGTGCACTATCCGCAGACCGCCATCATCGCCAGTTGGGGCAAACAACTCATCGACTGGCTGAACACATATACCTTTCCCGAAGAGACGCGGTTTTCCGATCCGGAATATGCCCGTGAAATTGCCGCAAGATATCTGGATCTGGCCCTTGGGCACGGCACAACCACCATGTGCTCCTATGCCACGATCCATTCTGAGAGCGTCGATGCGTTCTTTCACGCCGCACAGGATCGCAAGCTGCGCACGGTGGCGGGCAAGACCTGCATGGACCGCAACGCGCCCGAGGGCCTGCGCGATACGGCACAATCCGCCTATGACGACAGCAAACGCCTGTTGAACCGATGGCATGGAAAGGCCCGTGCACAATACGCGATCACGCCACGGTTTTCACCGACATCCACGCCGGATCAGCTGGCGGCCCTTGGCGCGCTCTGGTCCGAACACCCCGACTGCCTGATGCAGACGCATCTGTCGGAACAATTGCCCGAAATCGAATGGGTGCGCGGTCTTTTCCCCCAGGCGCGCGACTATCTGGACACCTACGAACACCATGGCCTGCTGGGGCCCATGGGGGTTTACGGTCACGCCATTCATCTGACGCAACGGGAAATTGACCGCCTCGCTGAAACCGGTGCGGCCCTTGTGCATTGCCCGACGTCCAACAGCTTTATCGGGTCCGGTCTGATGGATGTGATGGGTCTGGCGAAACGCGGCATCCCGCTCGGCCTTGCGACCGACACCGGGGGCGGATCATCGTTTTCCATGCTGCGCACAATGGCCGCCGCCTATGAAATCGCGCAATTGCGCGGCGTGGCACTGCATCCGGCGCAACTGATGTGGCTCGCCACAGCCGGATCAGCGCGCAGCCTGCACTTGCAGGACAACATCGGAAATTTGGCACCGCGATTTGAGGCGGATTTGACCATCCTTGACCTCGCCTCGACGCCCGCGATTGCGCAGCGCAGCCAGCGCGCTACGGACATTTGGGAAGCCTTGTTTCCAACCATCATGATGGGCGATGACCGGGCCATTGCCGATGTCTGGATTGCGGGACGAAAGCACATGCCAAAGTGACCGGAAACCAACCATTAGCCCTCAACAGTTGCGCGCGGCCAACACCATCACCCAGATATGTCCGGGGGCCTGAACAAGCGCGAATTCCTCGACCTCCCGCGACAGCATGTTGCGCCTGTGACCACGCGAATTGGCCCAGCTTTGCAGGACTTCCTGCAAGGAGCGCTGCCCTTTGGCGATGTTTTCGGCCACGATGCACCATGTGTACCCGGCGCGCGTCACCCGCGCCGCGACATCCGAGCCATCGCTGCCGCGATGATCGAAGAAATCCCGTGCTGCCATATCCTGCGCATGACGCGACGCTGCCACCTCAAGTAGCTCCGAATACCGCAAGGCAGAGCGCCCATTGTCAGCACGATAGCTGTTCAGCGTTTGTGTGGCGACGGCATCTGCCAGTGCACTACCAGCCCAAATCCACATCAATGCAGCGATGAAAAGCCGCATCACAGGACGTCACGCAGGTCGCGCGCCAGTTTGTTCTGTCGCCCAATCACAGCAGGTAAATCCAGCGTCGTGACCTGCCCGTCGCGAACGATCTGACGGCCCTCAACAATCAGATCACGTACCGTGGTTGGACCGGCCAGTAGCAGGGCCGCTGGATCCCAACTGCCCGCCGCCTCGATACCGGAAACATCCCAAACGGCAATATCCGCACGACATCCCACAGCAATACGCCCACATTCCGGGCGACCCAGAACATCCGCGCCGCCTCGTGTGGCGATTTCCAGCGCGTCGCGCGCGCTCATGGCATCGGCCCCTTTTGCCACACGTTGCAGCAACATGGCCTGTCGCGCTTCCAGAACCAGATTGCCCGCATCGTTACTGGCGGACCCATCGACCCCAAGGCCAACCAGAACACCCGCCGCGCGCATCGCCTTGACAGGTGCTATGCCACTGCCAAGGCGGCAATTGGAGCACGGACAATGGGCGACACCGGTGCCTGTCTGGGCGAAAAGTGCGATTTCGGACGCATCCAGTTTCACGCAATGCGCATGCCAGACGTCTGAGCCAACCCAGCCCAGATCCTGAGCGTATTGCCCGGGGCGGCAGCCGAATTGTTCCAGAGAATAGGCAATATCCTCTTCGTTTTCGGCCAGATGCGTGTGCATCATGACGCCTTTGTCGCGCGCCAAAAGCGCTGCATCCCGCATCAGCTCGCGACTGACAGAGAAAGGTGAACAGGGGGCCACCCCAACACGACACATGGACGAGTGGGACGCATCATGAAAGCCATCAATGACCCGAATGCAATCCTCCAGAATTGCAGCTTCGCTTTCGACCAAATTGTCAGGGGGCAGGCCACCCGCCGACTGACCAATGCTCATCGCGCCGCGCGTGGGCTGAAAGCGAAGCCCCAGCTCAGCGGCCGCGTGAACCGTATCCTCTAGCCGCGACCCGTTTGGATAGAGGTAAAGGTGATCGCTGCTAAGCGTACAGCCCGAAAGCGCCAGTTCCGCCAGACCGACCTGCGCCGAGACAAACATATGCTCAGACGTGAATTTTGCCCAAATCGGATAGAGCGTCTGCAACCAGCCAAATAGCAAAGCATCCTGCCCGCCAGGCACCGCGCGCGTCAGGGACTGATAGAGATGATGATGCGTATTCACCAGGCCAGGTGTGACAACACAACCGCTGGCATCAATCACCTCACCGGAGGTTTCGAGCCCGATGCCGATGTCGGCGATCACTCCATCGGTGATCAATATGTCCACCTGTGCCAGTTCGCGGCGGTCATCATCCATCGTCAAAAGATGATCCACGTTGCGCAGCAACAAATCAGTCATTTGAACTGTGCCTGTATCACGTTCAGCGCTTTTTGGTGGATCGTCTCATTGGCAGCCGCAATTGCACGCCCGCCGTCGTGGGCCGGACCGCCGTGCCAATCTGTCACGATGCCACCGGCGGCTTCAACCAGTGCGATCGGTGCCTGAATGTCATAGGCTTGCAACCCGGCCTCAATCACCAGATCAATCTGGCCAGCGGCAAGTAAAGCATAGGCGTAGCAATCCATTCCATAACGTGTCAGCAGCGTTTTCTCTGCCACTGCATGGAAGGCGGCGCCCTCTTCGGCGCTACCGACTTCGGGAAAGGTTGTGAAGACAATTGCCTCGGACAGGTCACGCGTTGCCCGCGTCCGCAGCACTGCATCCCCCTGTGGTCCCCTCATCGTGGCTTTGCCATTTGTGCCAACAAAGCGCTCACCAATATAGGGTTGATCAATGAGCCCGTAGAATGGCCCCTTCGCATCAGATACGGCGATCAGCACACCCCAGGTCGGCGTCCCGCTGACAAACCCGCGCGTGCCGTCAATTGGATCAAGCACCCAGGTCAACCCGCTGGTGCCGGCCGTTGTTCCAAATTCTTCTCCGAGGATGGCGTCATCGGGCCGCATTTCGGAAAGAATATCGCGCATCGCACGTTCGGCAGCCTTGTCAGCCTGCGTAACCGGATCAAACCCGTCTTCAAGCTTGTTTTCCGACGCGAGGTCCATCCGCCGGAAGTATGGTAAAATCGCATCACCCGCCGCATCGGCTAAAAGCCGTGCCGTCTTGTCAATGGAACGGTCATCGGGTTCGGCAGGATCGGTCAGCTTTGTCATATTCATGACCTGCCAGCATGAGCGGCCCGTGGCAAGCTTTGCGCGCAGCAAAACTACCGCGCGCCTGCGTTTTTCCAGTCTGCGTCAGAAGGTTGATCAGGCGACGTCGCTCAGAACTCTTGCAAGCTCGAACAAACGGCGCCTCTGGTTCTCAGGGATCGCATAATATGAGCGCACCAAGTCCATGGCTTCTTTGTCGCCCATCATATCCGCCGGTACCGCATCATGCGAGGTTGCTTCGCTCTCTTCAGCCTTGAGCCCCTCGAAGAAAAAGGCGACATCGACCTCCAACGCATCGGCAATATCCCAAAGACGGGACGCGCTTACGCGGTTCGCACCAGTTTCATATTTCTGTATCTGCTGGAATTTGATACCAACGCATTCTGCGAGTTTCTGCTGGGTCATCCCGACAAGCCAACGGCGTTGGCGAATTCGCTTTCCAACATGAACATCTACGACATGTACCATCTGAGCATTCCTTGCATTTACCTTGTCAAAATAGGTGATCTTTCGATCTTTCGGTCTTCAGCACAACCTAGCCGCGATCACCACAGAACTGTTACGTACACAAACAATAGTGAAAATCGGGTTTCGATCAATAACAATCCCATCCCATTCCCGTGAAGCGATGACTGTGCCTGTTAAATTGAAGTCTTCTTATCCAGTCTTTTCAGTGTTTTTGCTGTTTCATGAAATGGTAAAGTATTTCGTCTAAAATTTTTCTTAAGTCCTACAATAAGGGCACTTAAGCACACTCGATAGTTGTATGCCAGTCTTATCTTGTGACGATTTTGCCCAGTTTTCTCACGCCAAGACGCATGATAATGCATGAATTCTACGCAGGACTATCGGCGAAAACCGTCCAACAGATTGGAATTTTGGCAAAATATCGCCGACTTCAAAAGTTAATTTTCAACATTATTGAGACAATCAAGCCCTGAAAATGCGAATCTGGTCAGGAAAATATTCGCCAAAAACACGAAATTTTGACTAAACTGCCTTGAGCTTCACAGGCTCGGGACTGCAAAATGCCCGTCTCAGGAAATCAGCCAACGTATCATGAACGAGGTCTTTCTGGACCTGTGCTCCGTACAGATTGATCAACTGCATAGGCAATTCAGGCAACGCACCGCCATGTTCGATACGCTCCAGATGCGGGGGCTCAGTTCCTTCGATCATAGTATGGATCGCCAAATCCGCACTTACAGTCGCTTCGATGGTGCGATCACTCTCGGTTTCGACAATCACATCCCAGGCAATATCCGCGCTGTCGAGCGCTTCCACGACGCGGGGCCGAAAGGTGCAGAGGCGACCAAAGGCCAATTTCAACGGGGATTGACGCCATGCCGCCCCTCCCGGCGCGCCGATCCATCGCAAGGGCTTATGGCAAAGGGTGTCAGCACCCGGCTCCGCCCCTGCCTCGGTTGTCAGAATGAGATCGCATTCTCCCCTGCCGAACTGTTCTTTCAATGCCCTGGTATAGGAGGAGACGAGATGCACCTTCACCCGTGGAAAGGCCGCATGGAACTGCTTGAGAACCTGCGGAATAGCCGGATAGACAATGTCATGCGGGACGCCCAGCACGATCTCGCCCTCATACGCCTGATCTGTCAGCCGTCCGATAACTTCATCATTCAAGGCGACCATGCGGCGTGCGTAAACCAGTAATTGCTCCCCCGACGCCGTCAAGGCAATGGTACGACCCGAGCGATCCAGTAACTCCAACCCCAGAAGCTCTTCCAGCCGCTTGAGCTGCATAGACACAGCCGATTGTGTCAGATGCAGAAAACCGGCGGCACGGGTGACCCCCCCTGCATCTGCGACCGCCACAAAGGACCGCAAAGTCGTGATATCCAAGTTTCTCATATCAACACCTTTGATGGAGGAAGTCACAAACATTCGTTTTTAAAATGATACATGATCCCGCATATACATCAAGTACTTTGATGAAACACGAACTAATCATCACGAAGAAGGAGATATGCCATGGCGATGATCGATCATTTTTCTTTACCGCGTCCGAGAGAAATCCGAGCTCTTGGCAACGGCTTTTCCACTCTGCGAAAGCTCCTCAAATCGCGCCGTGATCTGGCGAATCTAGACGTGCGGCAATTGAAAGACGTGGGCATCACGCCCGAAGCCGCCGAAGACGAGGCGCGCAGGCCGGTCTGGGATGTCCCACATGGCTGGAAAAACCTTTGATTTTGACCCCCTATGTGGCCCGAGAGGCGAATTGCTAACCCCACGTTAAGCAATTCGCCTCATTTGGGCACATTCCTCACCGAAAAACCTTGAAAAGCCGGCCCCCGCCCCCGATATTTAGCCCAGAGCGCGCAGAGGGTCTGACGCGCATAAAAAAGTTGCTATTGGAGGTCTTAATGGCTGACGTGAACACAATCCGGTCGACGGCCGGATCCCGCGCCGCCCAAATCGATGAGGGTCTGCGCGCCCATATGAACAAAGTCTACGGGACGATGTCGGTAGGCATGCTGATCACCTTTGCAGTCGCATGGGCTGTTGGCACGGCTCCCGGGCTGCTTGGTATCTTCCGCGATCCGATCACTCTGCAACCCAACATTCTGGGCTGGATCATCATGTTTGCGCCCTTGGGTATGGTTTTTGCCTTTGGTGCGGCAATCAATCGGTTGTCGGCCGCAGGGGCGCAGTTGTTTTTCTATGCCTTTGCAGGGGTGATGGGCCTGTCACTTGCGTGGATTTTCGTTGCTTTCACAGGCTTTTCGATCGCGCAGATCTTTCTGATCACATCGATTGCCTTTGCCGGTCTTTCACTCTGGGGCTACACCACCAAGAAAGACATCTCCGGCTGGGGCAGTTTCCTGATCATGGGCGTTATCGGTTTGGTCGTGGCATCCATCGTCAACATCTTCCTCGGCTCACCGGCGATCATGTTTGCGATTTCGGCCATTGGTGTGCTGATTTTCGCAGGTCTGACCGCCTATGACACTCAGAACATCAAGAACACTTATCTGGCACACGCTCACCACGGTGATAAGGAATGGTTGCAAAAGTCGGGGATCATGGGCGCACTGAGCCTGTATCTGAACTTCATCAATATGTTCATGATGCTCTTGTCTCTCTTTGGAAATCGGGAATAACCTCCCCCGAATCCTCGTGACAGTAACCCGCTCAAACTCCGGTTTGGGCGGGTTTTTTCTTGCTGCGTTCCTTGGAGTTCGTTCGGTCGTCTGTCAATCGCGCCGGATCGGATGAGATGTCCACCCGTCTCACACCGCATGAACGCTCGTTACCGCAACCCGTCCTCGCCAGTCACCTGCCAGCTTTCCAACCCACCCATGCGACTATGGACGCGGCCGCCGCATGACATCGCCAATGCGAATACGATTTCGTCAGCTTTCGGGCCATCAGGCAAGCCGACTTCGATTCCGTCGAAATGGCTCCGCACGTAAGCGGCATTGATATGCCCCAGCGGGACATCCAACCGCGAACCGATACCACCGCGTTTCATACAGGATGGAACAATCGCATTCGACTGTCCCAACAGGCCGCGCATCGCGTAGCCGCCAGGCACATGCCAAAGTGCTGCGTGCTCAAGCTCCCCGGCTTCCCCGACAATGGCGCCTTTTCCATAGCCATCAATCGCCTCCCTGCCTCCCAAGGCGGCGATCAAGCGTTCACTCATTTCTGATCCAAGCGGTTTCAGATCCTCCATGGCAGGTTGCAAGTCGGGCACAAAATGGCCTGCGAACGGGTTGTGCACGCAAGCAATCATCGCGCCCAGGCGCCGCTTGGATTCAGGCGCGGGCCCACCATCATGGTGCACCTCTTCGACGATGAGTTGCATTTTTCGGATTCGGAATTCAGGCATCGGTCAATATCTCCTGCGCATGGGTCTTAGCCCCAGATTGGACGTTTCGCATCTGCCCCTGAAACAGCAAGGTCGCGCCGTCGATCAGACCACGATCGCACAGCGCGCGTGCGATCTTCTGGCCACGGTCCAGCGCCGTTTTCTTGTCTTCTTCAGGCTGAGGGGGCACCTCCACGGTCACCAGACGGTTCCCCAGATCGCTATCTGGTGACAACTCGCAGGCGCGCTGCCGTATGATCGTCCTGTTACCTGGCAGATCAACCGCGTTTGCGATCAACGTCGCCGCAACATCTGCCTGGGCTGCGGAGCTGGCAACGACTGTCACCGCGTCCGCAATGCCAAGGGAATGGCTCCGACCTCGCCAACCGGATGTTGCAATTCCCCGGGCATCGTCCTGAGACCCCAGGCGAATTTTTCCAGCAGGCCCCATCAACGAGAATTCCTGCCCTTCGGAAAGATGGAACGCAATGTCACCGCCGTTGTTGACATAGGCTTTGGTCAAACTTCGATCTGCTACCATGGCTTTGAGCATCTCATCTGCAACAGCACCGGCAACCGCCGCCATAGGCGTCACGTAAACCGCCCCAAACGGGGCCACCGCCCTCGCCATGCGCCAGGCAATCGGGTCGGCAAAACGCGTATGTCCGATCAAGGGGCGCCGCAGGTTCGGCAATTCCGAGACAAGACCCGACAAGACCATTTCAAAGCGATGCGCAGCAGCCTCATAGGCAGCGCGCCAGTCCTTGCCCCAGGCTTCGATGATGAGATCAATGGGGCCGTGGTGCAAATGCAGGCGCCTGTAATCCGGCAACATGTGAACCTGGGGGCGGGCCGTCATTCCGCACCCCCCAAAATCCGGCTATCCGCGCCGTATTCGCCACCCGCTTCGAGAACATCATCCAACGCGCGGATCACTGTCTCATGCCCACCCAAGGCCACATATTCCGCGCGCGACGTTGTGAATTCCAAGGGCGCGACCAGCGCCGGTGTCGGCACATAACCAAATGCACCATCCGGCAGCTGAGCGACATCAACCATCAGGGTGATGCCACCACCCGGCCAGACATAGGCCGGCACACCACCCACGGTCACGCGGGTTTGTTCCCGTTGGACAGATTGGGTGAGATGAATGGGATTGCGCGTCACACCTGATCTGAGCGATCCCCCCGCGCCCCCCATGAACAGTACGGTACATGAAGCGGGCTCACAGTTCTGCGCGATCAGATCGACCGATTGCTGCAACTCGGTTGGCATCGGCTGGGCTTTGGGTTCCAGATCGTCATCGAGGACAAAATAGGCGGAATGTTCGCCCGTGGTGGAGACCATCAACAGGCTCAGCCCGGGCCGCGCGCCTTTGGCTTCGCGCCAGGACCCCAGAATGCTCAGGGGATCATCAATGTCGGTGCCTCCCCATCCCATCCCCGGTGCGGCCACACGGAAATACCGCCCCGGGGTTGATCGATGCCCAAGGATGCGAATACCGGTATCCGCCCAGTCGATCACCTTGCCCGCTTGATGTTCGGACACAACCCCGGTGATGTGATCATCCACAACGACAACCTCGTCGACGAGCCCCTTCCATTGCGAGGCAAACATGCCGATTGTTGCGGAACCGCAGCCCACACGCATGCGATCCTCTGGCGTGCCATCCACAATGGGAGGTGCCCCGGCCTGAACGATCACTGTTGAGCCCCCGTCGATGGCCAGCTCCACCGCTTCCTTGTTGCAAAGTCGCAAAAGGGCATCACAGGTTTTGCGCCCTTCTGATTTCGACCCGCCGGTCAGATGATCCACACCCCCCAATGACAGCATTTGCGAGCCGTACTCGGAGGTCATGACATGACCGATGATCTCGCCATCACTGCGCACCTGGGCGGTTTCGCGCCCCAAATGCCGGTCTGTGTCGATTTTCACTTTGACACCGCAGTAGGAAAAGATCGCCTCGGTCACGACCGTGACGCAATCAACACCTTCGATCTCGCGACTGACGATAAACGGGGCCGGTTTGTAGTCGGGGTAGGTCGTACCGGCCCCAATCGCCGATACCACCACATCCGCGCCAGAGGCTGTGCGACCGTCCCAATCCGCCGCGAGAAAGGGTTTGATCTCGTCCCCCTTTGCGACGCGCCGATCCAGAATAGTCAGCGGATCACACCGAATGATCTTGCCACCCTCATTGGCGTAGCGGTCGCAGGCACCGGCCCGACCCTCGGCGATGTAGCACATCACCGGGCAGGCATCACAACGGATCTTTTCAGGGCGCGTCACGTGTTTTGCCCCAGGGCGGCCAAAACCCGATGCGGCAAGGCGGGAACCTTGGTTATCTTGGCCCCGGATGCATGGCGAATGGCGTTCAAAATTGCCGGCGCCGTCGGGATCAGCACATGCTCGCCCAACCCCTTGGCCCCCATGGGGCCTTCAGGGTCCGGTTTCTCAACCAGTATCGATACCACCTCAGGCATATCCCCAATGGTCGGGATCAGATAATCATGCAGGTTGTCGGTACGTCCCGGTATGAACTCCTCCATCAACGCGAGGCCCAGCCCCTGCGCGATGCCCCCTTCGATTTGACCTTCGGCCAGAAGAGGATTGATCGCCCGCCCCAAATCATGCGCAGCCGTTACGCGGAGGACCCGGGTGGTGCCCAATTGGATATCGACCTCCACCTCGGCGATCTGAGCACCATAACCATAGACGGCATAGGGCGTTCCCTGGCCATCTTCATCCAGCGGCGTTGTTGGAGGGTCATAGGTCTCTTCAGCCTTCAACACATATCCGAAGGCATCGACCTGCATCGTCGAGAGATCAATCGCCTGGGTCGACGCCCCTTCGTGGACGATGATCACACCCTCTGATCGGGTGATTTCGGAGGCATCTGAAAAATTTGTCTGACGCAGGATGCGGGACCGCAACGCCCTGCCCGCGGCCTCAGCGGCCTTACCCGTGATATAGGTCTGGCGCGAGGCCGAGGTCTTGCCACAATCGGGGGTCAGGGCTGTGTCGGGCCCGAGGAGTTCAATATCCGCCAGAGGCACTCCTAGAGCGTCGGCCGCAATCTGCGCGATAACCGTGTTGGCACCCTGGCCGACATCCGTGGCACCCTGATGCAATCGAATACGCCCTTGCGGCGTGATGCCGATGCGGATCGTCGAGGGGTTTGGCAACGCGGTGTTGCCACAACCATACCAGCACGAGGCGATCCCGACACCGCGGCGTTTCTCCTTCGCCGTTTTGTTGAATGTCTGGGCGGAAGCCAACGCCCGATCCCAGTGCGTTTGGAGGTGCTGCAGGCAATCAGCGATCCCAACCGCAGAAAGCACCTGTCCGCAAGGGGTCTGGTCCCCGTCGGAAAGAGCGTTCAACCGGCGAAACGCGAGGCGATCTATACCGCATTTCTCCGCCAGCTCATCATAGAGCATTTCCTGACAGATTGCCGCCTGTGGGACACCGAAGCCTCTGAAAGCCCCTGCTGTCGGGCCGTGGGTATGAATTGCCCGGCTGGTCGCCCGATAGTTTGGCGTTTTGTAGGGCCCGCAGGCATGCACCGGGACCCGTGTCGCCACTGTTGGGCCCCAACTGGCGTAAGCCCCGGTGTTGAAATCGCCGTGGAAAGTCATCCCAGTGATCCGGCCTTGCCCGTCAGCGCCGATCGTCGCTGTCATGGTGCCCGGGTGGCGTTTGGTCGTCGCCCGCATGGATTCGTTGCGGGTAAAAACCATGCGGCACGGCTTCCCGGTCTTGAGCACCGCCAGACCGATAAGGGGCTGCACCGAGAGATCAAGCTTGGCACCAAATCCCCCGCCTGCGGCAGCGGGAATGATCCGCACCTTCTCTGGCGGCAGCCCCAGTACTTTGGCAGTGTCATCGCGGTCCATGAAAGGTGCCTGCGTGCAGGCCTGAACCACAAGTGTGTCCTCCTCCAGCCAACCGACGCCAGCCTCCGTTTCGATATAGGCGTGTTCGACGTAGGAGGTCTTGAAAGTGCCGGATACGGCATGGGCTGCATGCTCGAGCGCGCTCTCTGGTTGGCCCGACACGACATTCCCGCGGATGAGCGTATTGCCCGGCCGCTTTGCATGCACTTGCGGCGCGCTGGCCGCAGCGCCATCGCGCTCGGTCAGCACGTGGGGTTGCGGTGTCCAGCTGACAGGAAAGTCCGTCAAATCGAGCGCTTCGACGATGCTGGCTTCACCCACGACGAGAGCAACCGGTTCACCGAGAAAACGCGCTTCATGTTCCGCCAGTGCGGGTTGATCCGCCAGCGGTGGAATAACCCCGAAGGCGTTTTCACCTTCAATATCCCGCGCTGTCAGCACAGCCTCCACGCCGGGCCGGGTCGCCTGCCAACTTTCAATGTCGCCAAAACTGAATCCCGCACGAAAATGCGGCGACCGTATCGCCCTGACAAGCAACGCGCCTTCCGGCACATAGTCAGCACCAAAAACCTCTGATCCATCCACTTTTGCCCGGCCATCAAGCCGGGTTACGCGTGCCCCGACGGCCTGCCCAATGCCCGGCATTGTCCCGGGCGGACTCTCCAGATTGACCGCCATCACGGCAGAGACGATTTTGCGGTATCCGGTGCAGCGGCACAAAACACCGCCCAGCGCCGTTTCGACTTCAGCTTCGGTGGGCCGGGGCACGTTTCTTAGCAGATCCATTGCGGCCATCATGATCCCGGGTGTGCAAATACCGCATTGTGCAGCTCCGTGCGCCAGAAAAGCGTCTTGCAATCGCCCACGCAACCCTGGCTCGGATCTTTCCAGCGTCTCTATGTCTTTGCCGCCAGCCTGAATGGCCGGGACCAGGCAGGCACAGTTTTGGGCACCATCAATCAACACCGTACAAGCACCGCAATCACCAGCATCACAACCGGATTTGATACTTTTCAAACCTGCATGATCTCGCAATGCATCGGACAGTCGCATGCCCGGTGCCACAAATATCGCCTGGGGTTCACCGTTGATCGTCAGCTCAATGTGTTGTTCATGCGCGGTCATGCGACCAATCCCGATGGTGCCCTCAGGTCGCCGACCATCCGCTGCAACAATACCGTCGCGGCATCAATCCGGTACGCGGCGGTGGCGCGGATGTCGTCAATGGGATGCAATGTCTCTGCAACCAACGCAGGGGGGATAGTTGCGTCCGAAACTCTGCATCCTGTCAGATGCGCTTCCAAGGCAGGCAATCGGGTCGCGACCGGTCCGCAAGACCCGACCGAGATCGCGGCACTCAAGATCAGATCATCCGCCACCTGAATACGTGTCGCGACCATCACGATGGAGATCACAAGATATTTCCGTGCCCCGAGCTTCACAAAGCTGCCGGCACCCTGAAGCGCCGATTTCGGGATGAAGATATGTGTTACCAGCTCGTCATGGTGGCGCTCAGTCTGGCGCGGGCCGGTGATGAACTGCCCCAAAGGTATCTGGCGCCTGCCTCTGATCGAGCAAAGCCCGACCTCTGCATCGAGAGTCAGGAGCGGTGGCACGCCGTCTGCCGCCGGAGAGGCGTTACACAGATTGCCCGCAATCGTGCCCCGGTTCTGAATTTGCAGCGCCCCGACTTCGCGTGCGGCCAGTTGCAGCCCAAAGAGCGACGGAGGAAGATCAGCCGTGGCGATATCGTGCCATGTCGTCGTCGCGCCTATGTGAATGCCTTCGCCATCCTGCCGAATTCCGCGCAGCGTTGGAATGGCGGTAATATCCAGCACCGGGCCCTGCAGGGATTTCCGGTCAGTCGCCGGGAAAAGATCCGTGCATCCGGCGGCGATCGTCAAATCTTCATCAGCCAGCGCCTGAATTGCCTGCTGCAAATCAGGCGGTCTTAGGTATTTCGCCGGGTGCGACATGATTCACCGAGATTGCTCGTATACAAACAGATGTTGCGGCAGGGCGCGCAAGCTGTCAATAAAATCACATGAGTTCAAAACGATCAGACGTAGATGCGTACCAGTTATCCGAGCAAGCCGGGTTCAACCTCAGGCGCGCGAACCAGAGACATGTGGCTATTTTCTCGAAATTGGTGAAGGGTCTGACGCCCACTCAGTTTGCGGCCCTGGCGCGGTTGAACGAACATGGTGCCATTTCGCAGAACAGGCTGGGACGGTTGACCGCAATGGACAGCGCCACCATCAAAGGTGTGGTCGAGCGGCTTAAGGCCAAGGGTCTGGTTCTATCTCGTTCGGATTTGAAAGATCGCCGTATGCGGCTCGTCGAGCTCTCGGATAAAGGTCGGGCTGTTTTTGAAACGGAACTGGTGGCGGCCCTTCATGCCCGTACCGAAACCCTCGCACCACTGACCGAAGAAGAGGCGAAAACCTTCGAGGCCTTGCTGAGCAAGCTGGTTTAGTTTTCAGACACCCACGTATTTCTTCAAAAGCGGTGAGGCGGCGGTCAGGTCACTTGTATCAACCACCTCCCTGCTATGGCCATTTTCGATGAAGGCCACCCGATCCGACAGCGTCAGAACCGCCTCAATACGCTGCTCCACCAGGACAATCGCGACACCTTGTGCACGCATGGCCTCGACCGTTTCGCGAATGAGCTGGATCATGGACGGCTGCAACCCTTCGGTTGGTTCATCCAGCAGCAGCACCGAAGGCTCAAGACAAAGAGCACGGGCGGTGGCCAGCATCTGCTGTTCGCCACCCGACAGGGTTTCCGCGCGCTGGTCGAGACGCTCGCTTAAACGAGGAAACATCTCCAGCACGCGCGCCCTAGTGGCCCTTCCGTTGCCGCGTGCCATCAATCCGATTTCGATGTTTTCCGAAACGGTCAGTTCCGAAAAGAGCCGCCGCCCCTGCGGCACGTAGCCAATGCCGCGCTTTGGTACCTCATGGGCAGGCAACGCAGTGAAGTCGGCCCCGTTCAACATGACCTTGCCGCCAGACAGGGGCAGCAGCCCCATGATCGCCTTCAGCGTTGTGGTTTTTCCGGCACCGTTACGGCCCAACAGACATAAAACCTCTCCCGCACGGGCTTCCAGATCGAAATCGTAGAGCACCTGAACCGGTCCGTATCCCGCGCCGACGCCCGCCAGTTTCAACATGTCTCGCGCCCTAGATAAGCGTCCTGCACATGCCGGTTGGCGCTGATCTCATCCGGGGTGCCCGTGGCCAGAACCGCGCCGCGCTGCAAAACCGTAATCTCATCGGCCAGAGACATCACCACATCCATGTTGTGCTCGATCAGCAGGATTGTGGTGTCGCCTGCAAGACTGCGGATGAGCCTATTGAATCCGGCAATCTCGCTCTCCGACAGCCCCTGTGTCGGCTCATCGAGGATCAGCAATTGCGGGGCCTGCGCGACACCCATGGCAATTTCCAGCAACCGCTGATGCCCGTAGGACAGATCGCCCGCCACCTGGTCAATGCGGTCGGCCAGATCCACCCGGGCCAGGGCTTTTGTTGCCGCGGCACGGTCTCGCGTGCCTTGGGCCAAGGCAATGTTTTCAAAAAGGCTGAGGCGTGCATAGATCGCGGTGATCTGGAACGTGTAAGCCATTCCGAGCCGCATGCGTTTGTGCGCAGGCCAGCCGCTGATATTGCGCCCGTTGAACCAGACTTCCCCGGCGCTGGCGGGAATGCGGCCCGAGACCATGCCGACAAAAGTGCTTTTACCCGCACCATTGGGGCCAATCAGCGCGTGAATGCCGCCCTTTTGTAATGTGAAATCCACCGCATCCACCGCCGTCAGACCGCCGAAATGGCGTGTCAGGTTTTTGGTTTCCAGCACAGTCATGGCAACCATGGCACCCAGCGTTTGCGTATTTCGCCCATGATGCCCGAGCGGGCGAAAAGCACCAGCAGCACCAGTGCGACGCCCGCGATCAGCATATAGGCATTGGTAAACCCGCTCGAATAATCAATCAGGTAGAACATGAATACCGCCCCCACCAGCGGGCCAATCGTTGTCCCGGCCCCGCCAAGGAGCACCCAAAGCAACGGAAAAATCGAATATTGTACGGATGCGAAAGTGGCCCCCACATAGCCAAAGAGCAGCCCATAAGCGGCCCCCGCAGCACCAGAGATACTGCCGGAGATCACGACCGCCAGAAACTTGTGCCGGAAGACGTCATAGCCCAGCATCTGCGTGCGCTCTTCGTTTTCGCGCACGGCAATCAGCACATGGCCAAAGCGCTGCTGCATCATACGTGCGGTGATCAACAGGGCCGTCGAAAACAGCAACAGGGCCGCCAGATAGCGCGTGGTCGGATCCGTCAGGTCGAGCCCCATGATCTGGCGCGCGGCTTGTGGAATGACGAACCCCTCATCGCCACGCGTCCACGTGCCGAAATAGAGGATGCTCAGGAAAACACATTGCGCAAACATCAGCGTGACGATCATGAAGGCCACTCCAATGGTCCGGAGTGCCAGCAGCGCCACCAGTGCCGACAGCAGGGCCGCGCAGAGTACCCCGATTACAAAAGCGGGAAGCGGAGGGAGGCCCGCCAGATGCATCGACAACCCCAACCCGTAGAGACCGGCGGCGAAAAACATCGCGTGGCCCAGACTGAGCAGACCCGTGTAACCGAACAGGACGTTGTAACCGATGGCGTAGGTTGCCAGAACCAGAATGCGGGCCAGATTGCCCTGATGATAATCAGACAACGTGAAACACAAGACAAAAAGGGCCGCGATCAAGCCGATATGCAGCACAATGGACCGGGCAGAGAGGCTCATGCGCGTTTCTTTCCGTATAACCCCTGCGGGCGAAAAACGAGCACAAGGGCGACCAGCAATGTGGCGAGGATTTTGGCAAGCGTCGGGCTGAAGAAGACCGAAATGATGCCGTCCGACATGCCGATCAGCAGGGCGGCAACCACAGTGCCGCGCAGAGAGCCCAACCCGCCAATGATCACGACGATGAAACTGAGCAGCAACGGGTCCGCGCCCATCAGGTAGTGTGCCTGCTGTATCGGCACGATCAGAACGGCGGCAAAGGCGGCCAGTGCCGCACCCAGCCCGAAGACCAGTGAATAGACCCGTTCCACCGGAATGCCAAAGGCCAGGGCTGTTTCCCGATCAAGCTGCGTGGCCCGCATGATCAGCCCGAACCGCGAGCGTGACAGAAACAAGGCAAAACCGATCAGGATGGCCGCAGCGGCTGCAATGACAAAAAGTTTGTAGGATGTGGTGCTCAGCCCCCAGGGGTAGAAAAGCGCCAGACCGTTTTCCCCCCATTCCACCCACGGCAGGGCGATCCTTGTATTGAAGGGCGGTGCTACGGGGCGCGCTTCGGGGCCAAAACCCATCAGCGCTGTCTGTTGCATGATGTAGAGAATGCCAATGGTCGCAACAATTGTCGCTTCGGGGTCATAGTTTAGCCGTTTGAGCACCAGCCTGTCTGCTGCCATAGCAACAACCGCCGCGCATACCGGCGCGATCAGTAGTGCGGCGACAAACCCGGTGGCGGGCGCGCTGCCCAGAGTGCTGGCCACAAACCAGGCGACAACGGCCCCCAGCATGTAGAATTCGCCATGGGCGACATTGACCACGCGCATGACCCCAAAGACCAGCGACAACCCTAAGGCGGTCAATGCCAGCACAGCCGCGCCAACAGCGCCCTCCAGCGTGGCAAGTAGGAGATGGGGACCAAATTCCATGCGCAAGGCGCGGCAGCGAAGGCACAGCCCGCCCTGCCGCGATTTTCCTTCAGAACGTCATTGTGGTGTAGTCGACCTCGTCAGGGTAAAGCGTGTCTTCGATGGAGGTTGCATGCACGCGCAGCAGTTCTCCACCTTCCACACGGCTGATGTATTGCTTGCCAAAGACCTGATGCGTCTTGCCGTTGAACACCTTCGGGCCTTGCGGATGCGCGTCGCTTTCGGCCATGTCGGACATGGCTTCGACCGCCTCAATCAGTTTCTGGCGGTCCTGCGGGCCCTGATAATCGGCAGCTTCCATACCGGCCTTGATCACATGCAGGGTCTCCCAACAGCCAAACATATGGGCATAGGTGGAGACATCCGCAGGGTCTGAAACGGACGCGCCGTTCTCGTCAACACCCACAGCGGCGCGAAAATTCTTGTCAAAGCTGGTCTGATCCGCCTGCGCATAGCGCGGGTTGCCCTCCCAGAAATAGGTGCCTTCCAGAAACTCCAGACCGGGGGAGCTGAGATCGACCGCTTCCAGCGAGTCGATGAAGCCAAAGATTTCAGGGCTGGAGGGGCCGAAAAACTCGCCCAGTTCCTTCACAAAGGTCAGGACCGCCGGGCCCACCATCACATGATAAAGCACTTCCGTGTCGCGCGGAATTTTGGGGAAGTATTTCGTGAAGGATGTCTCGGTTGGCGGGATCGCGATATGCTCAAGCACTTCGCCGCCCTGTGCCTCAATCGCGGCGGTAAAGAAATCGCGGTGATCATGGCCAAAGGCAAAATCTGGAAAGATCATCGTGACCTTCTTGCCAAGGTTCTGGCTGACGTAGGGTGCCATGGCCTGCACCTGGCTTTTCACATCCGTGATGCCGGGTTGCAGCGTGTAGCGGTTGAGCTTGCCCGAGGCCACGTGATGCCCTTCGGACACCACGAAATAGGGCATTTTCTGTTCGCCCGCTGCCGGGGCGGAGCCGTAGACCACATGGCTGAAAAGCGTGCCAAAAGCCACGTCCGTTTTGTGCTGATTGGCAAATTTTTCAACTACTTCGGCACCACGCTTGGGGTCGGTGCCATCGTCTTCGGCGATGATTTCCACCGGGCGTCCGTTAATGCCGCCGGCCTCATTGATGGCTTTGACCGCCGCATCCGTCGTGCGCCCGTACCAACGCCCGTAGGCCGCACCAATACCGGTCGCGTGCTGCTGGAAGCCGATCTTGATGGGTGCAGATGATTGCGCGCTGGCAAATCGCGCTACCAGCGGGGAGGCTGTCAGCAAACCGCCCGCGGCGGCGCCCTTCAGTAAACTACGTCGGCTTGTCATCAGTTTTGGCATTGTCTCAACTCTCCCGGTTGGCGGCATTTGTGTCGGACCACATTCATCTCAGGGCCTCGTATTTCCTGCGCCCAATGATTGTTTGCATACATGCAACTTGTCCAGAAATTTATTTCATACACGGCTTGGACGCGGTTTCGGCGACCGGTTCAAGCCCCTTTTGGCGCGGCCAGCAGCCAGAGGCCCAGAAACGTGTAGGCAATCATGAAAAGCGACAATGGCAGCGTGGCAAGGACCGCGCGGCGGTGAGAGTTGAATAGCGTCAGCGCAATGTGGTGCGACAGCAGAACGGACCAAACGTGACCCAGCACAACCAGCCCGGCCTGCGTGAGCCAGATCATGCGGACACTGTCTATCTGATTGAAAAACCCGGTGGTCACCCGAAATGGTTGAATGCTCAGCCAATCTGCACCGGTCGCAAAGGGATCGCTAAGTGCTGCGACGGTATACTGGATGTTGACCAGAAACGCCGTGAGGTAATGTGCAATGTGATATACCAGCGCAATCGGCAGGACACTGAGAGCAAGGTAGGAAAAGGCGGTGGTGAATTTGACGCCGCAACCACCCATTTTCATGCCCAACCAGACGGTGCCTGCGAAAACGGCAACAAGCGCAGTGATGGCGGCAATCAGTCCGGTCAGTGTGGGCCCCACCACTGCCGATCTGCCCGGAAACTCCAGCGGGTTGACGCCAATCGTGCCAAGCCACCAGAAGGTTTCGTTGATACCGTCAAAACTGCCGATGCCCAGCAGCAAAAGCGCAAACAGGCCCGCAAGTCGGTAATCACCCGCCTGATTGATCTGCCATCCCGGCCCGCCAATCCCTGCCGGGGTCTGCACTCTGACAGGGGCCAGACGCGCATAGGCGCTGAAAACCGCGTGACCCACTTCGCATTGCATCAGCCAATTCGGGCCAAAGACCAGCATGCCCAGCATTGTCACCGCCCAATAAGCGGCTGCAAAACGTGCCAGCCGCGTCGGGTCATCCGGTGCAATATCTGCAAGAAGAAAAGCGGCAAAAGCAACCAGAAGGGCCAGACATGGCCACAGATCCAGTTGCTTTGGCAGGTTCATAAGCGGACGCTGGGGGCCAATCAGATGGTAGACACCGCTCCATGGATTGAGCCAGAGCCAGATATTGCCGAAAACGCCGGACAGGCTGACCAGCGCCACCCAACCGACCGTCCAGAACATCAGCGGCATTAGATTGGAGAGGGGATTTCGCGAGCCAAAAAGGCCCAGGTAAATCAGGAAAGCAAGGAAACAAAAAGACAGCAGACTGGTCACATGCCTGCATGCCGGACACTCCCATGGGCGGATTGCGCGATAGGTGAATAACCATCTGACGGCACCCGGTGGCAGGGCAAAAAGCGCCAGCACAGTCAGCGCGACAACCGAAACCCCGGCGAAGGTATAGATGCCCGTCGGCAGCAGCAAAACGAACCCCTGCTCGGACACATGTGCATCTGCGATCCCGGGCGCGCAGACCATCAACTTGACGCAAAACAGAAATATCCGCACTCTCATAGGCGCATTAATAAACGGGATCCGCCCTAATGAAAGGCCTGCGCATAATTGTCTTTGTCGCGCTTATCTGTGCCGCCCTCTGGGTAGTGTTTTCACGGCAAGATTCGGCGGCGGATATGCGGATCACGCAAACGGTGGTGCGGCCATTGACCGCCGATACAGCCGCCGTGGTGCTGAGCATCGACAACGGCGGCGGCCCCGACCGGTTGATGGATGTTGCAAGCCCAACGGGTACCGCCACGCTCTATAACCCTGTCGACGCCGCAGGCTTGCCGGTCCCGTCAGGCCTGTCGTCTCTGGCGCTGGACGGCGCGCATATTCAGCTCGCCATGCCTTCGGGCAGCGTTGACGACGGCGCACTCATCCCGCTGGAACTGACATTCCAAAACGCCGGAACGGTCAGTCTGAAGGCCCGGATGTCTGACCCCGCCAAAGCCGGGGCGGCCACCGAAGTCGGTTTATTCGGGGCCGGTGACATCTGTATTGTGGGTGACGGCGAGCCCGCCCCCGAGATCACGATATCCGTCTTACCAGAGGGTGATGGCTGGGCCGTGCGGGTCAGCGCCGTTGATTTCACCTTTTCCAAGGACCTCGTGGGTCTTTACCATGTCCCCGGCATGGGCCACGGGCACCTCTATGTTGGTGGGATGAGACTTGGGCGGTTATATACGCCCCAAGCCCGCATTGGCGCCTTGCCAAAAGGGTCTCATGAAATCCGCGTCACGCTGAACACCAATGATCACCGCGCCTATGTCGTCGATGACGTGCCGGTCACGGCCTCCGCCACGATTGTTGTTGACTAGGTCAATCGGGCAGCGCTTTACTTGTACACAAGCAATCTCTCATGAGGGTTCAATTTGACACGTGGCGGAATAATCGGGATCGATGTCGGAGGGACTTTTACCGATCTGGTGATGCTCGATGACGCGACAGATAGCCTGCGCATCGCCAAAACGCCCACCACGCTGGACAATCAGGCCAATGGCGTCTTGACGGCCCTTGCCGAGGCTCAGGCCGATCTGGCACAGGTCGATCTGATTGTGCATGGCACAACGACCACGACGAACGCTGTGCTTGAGCGCAAGCTGTCCAAAACCGGGCTGATCACCACAGCCGGATTTCGGGATGTGCTCGAACTGGGGCGCAGGACACGTCCGCAACCCTATGGTATGAAAGGGCAATTCACGCCGATCATCCCGCGCGATCTGCGCCTGGAAGTGCTCGAACGCATGGACGCGCAAGGCAACGTGCTGACCGCCCTTGATGAGCCTGCCCTGCGCGCCGCCATCGCCAACCTGCTGGACGCAGGGTGCGAAGCTCTGGTGATCCATTTCCTGCACGCCTATGCGAACCCCGCGCATGAACTGCGCGCCGCCGAGATTGCCGCGGAACTTTGGCCCAACGCCTATATCACGACCGGGCATAGCCTGCTGTCGGAAACGCGCGAATACGAACGCGGTGTCACCGCTGCGGTCAATGCCTCCGTTCAGCCTTTGCTGGAGCGCTATCTGACCCGTTTGCGCGACGAATTGAGCGGACAGGGATATGACGGCGACGTGCTGGTGATGAACGGCAACGGCGGCATGGTCTCGTCCCGTCTGGTCGCGCGCGAAGCCGCAAAAACAGTCATGTCAGGCCCTGCATCCGGCGTGATGGCCGCCGCCTACACCGGCAGGCGGGCGGGTGAATTGAACCTGCTGACCTATGACATGGGGGGCACCTCAACGGATGTGGCCCTGATCCGCGACGGTCATCCGCCTGTCTCAAACGAGATCGAAGTTGAATACGCCATGCCGATCCACGTGCCCATGGTTGACGTGCGCACGGTCGGCGCTGGGGGCGGGTCCATTGCACGGGTCAATGCCGCCGGTCTGCTGGAAGTTGGCCCGGAAAGTGCCGGTGCAACCCCGGGCCCCATGTGTTACGGAAAAGGCGGCATGCGACCGACGATTTCGGATGCCAACTTGCTGCTGGGACGGCTCAACCCGGAGAAACTGAACGCGATTGACGGCGGCGTTGATCAGGAGGCAATCGCGCAGGTTTTTGCAACGGAACTGGGGGCACCTTTGGGCGTCGATGCCCTCACCGCAGCCGAAGCCGTCATTCAGGTTGCAAATGCCAAGATGTCCGGAGCCATACGCATGGTCTCTCTGTCGCTGGGGGCCGATCCGCGGGATTTCGCGCTCTTTGCCTTTGGCGGCGCGGGGCCGCTGCATGCCGCGGCACTGGCGCGCGAACTGGGCGTGCCGCGCGTGATCATCCCCGCGCGCCCCGGTCTGACCAATGCGCTGGGGTGCGTCGTGGCCGATCTGCGGCACGACTACGTTCAAACGGTCAATCAGCCGCTGGACACGGCGGATATGGACAGAGTGCACGAGATTTTCGCGCAACAGGTGGCATCTGGCAACGCGGCCCTTGCACAGGAAAAAGTCGCGATCCTTGAAACCCGATGTGATTTCAGTGTCGATATGCAGTTCGTCGGGCAAAGCCATGTGGTGCGCGTCCCGCTTGACGCTGCCACCCCGAGCCGCCCGGAGCTGCGCGCCCGGTTCGAGAAAGTGTATTGGGATCGGTTCAAGGTCGAGCTGGCCGAAATCAATGCTCGTATCGTGTCCTTGAATTGCTCGGTGATTGGTCATTGCGAACCGCTTGATCTGGAAAAACTGATCGCGCCAGAAGGCCGGAAGTCCATCGCCCAACCCACCACGACGCGTGCGGTGATTTTTGACGGCGCGCCCCACGACACCCCGGTTTACTGGCGCGATCACCTGCCCGAAGATGTCTCGCTCAAGGGGCCTGCGCTGATCGAGCAGTCCGATTGCACCATTCTGATCCCGCCCGGAGACAGGGCAGACGGTGGCACGGACGGCAACCTCATCATCCATATCGGAGAGGCGGCATGAGCATTGATCCCATTACCCTGTCGGTCATTCAGGCCGGGTTGCAGCAGGTTTGCGATGAAATGGACCTCAGCTTTTCGCGTGCGGCCTTCT
The DNA here is from genome assembly GCF_049830555.1 of Roseobacter sp. EG26. Taxonomy (NCBI): domain Bacteria; kingdom Pseudomonadati; phylum Pseudomonadota; class Alphaproteobacteria; order Rhodobacterales; family Roseobacteraceae; genus Roseobacter; species Roseobacter sp. EG26. The sequence continues at coordinate 41,571 of NZ_JBNBLH010000001.1, read as the reverse complement.
CACCGGTGATTGCCGAGGCCAATGACCGGTCCGACGGAATATATGCCGCCCAAGATGGCGCGCTGATCGCCCAAGGTGCCGGCGGGTTGCCGGTCTTTGTTGGCACCATGCAATATTCGACCCGCACCTTGATCGAGATGATCAAATCCGGCACCGTTGCTGCGCCAAAACCCGATGATGTCTATATCGTGAACGATCCCTATCTAGGTGGCACCCACCTTATGGATGTGCGGTTTGCCCGGCCCTTTTACCGGCATGGCGAGATTTTCTGTTGGCTGTCCAATACAGGTCACTGGCCCGATACCGGCGGTTCAGTGCCCGGCGGATTTTCCGCCTCCGCCACGGCTGTTGAACAGGAAGGGTTGCGGCTACCGCCCGTGCGGCTTTTCAAACAGGGCGTCATGGACCGGGAGATTTACAGCATCATCTGCTCCAACATCCGGGTGGCCGATCAGCGGATTGGGGACGTCAAAGCCCAGGCCGCCGCCTTGAAAGTCGGCGAGGACCGACTGAACGCGCTTCTGGATCGCTACGGCGATGCTGTTGTGCGCGCCGCCATTGCCGAGTTGCGCGACCGGGCCGCCCAACAGATGCGCAGATTGATCGACGAAATACCGGATGGCGCCTATTCCTCTGTGGCGTGGGTCGACAGTGACGGCGTGGTCAATGAACCGCTGGCGATCAGATTGCAGATCACAAAGACGCCCGGCCACCTGCAATTCGATTTCTCGCAAAGCAGCCCGCCCTGCCTGGGTCCGATGAATTCGGTGCTCGCAACCACCCTGTCTTCGGTCTATCTCGCCATGCGCCATATTTTTCCCGAAGTTCCGATGAGTGCGGGCGCTTTTGAGCCGCTGGAGGTGATCCGGCCCGTCGGCACTTTCCTTAATGCGCAATACCCGCGACCGGTCTCCGGTTGTGCCGCCGAGGTCAGCCAACGCATCGCGGAGGCGGTGTTTGCGGCACTGGTCGAAGCCCTGCCCGCCCGTGTCACCGCCGCCCCCGCTGGCACCAGTGGGAATTTCGCCCTTGGCGGACATGATCCGGCAAACGCGCGCGACTATGTGATGTATCAACTGTCAGGGGGCGGTTACGGCGGGAATTCCGATCACGACGGGCTGGCCAATGGATGCTCCACCATCGGGATTTCCAAGGCACCGCCGGTGGAGATCATGGAGCAGAACTTTCCCGTGCTCTACCGGCGCTATGCGCTGCGCGAACGATCAGGTGGCGCAGGCCAGCATCGCGGCGGGCTTGGTCTGGATTACGAGATCGAACTGCGCCGTGGCGAGGCGCGCGCCAGTTTCGTGATGGATCACGGGCGATTTGGACCGCAAGGCGCGCTGGGGGGTGCGGATGGTGCGCCAAATGAAGTGGAGGTCTGGCGTGGCGGCGAGAAATATATCCCCGAACACCTCTCCAAAGAGCAGGACATCCCCTTGAAGGCCGGGGACCGTGTGAGGGTCCGAACCCCCGGAGGCGGCGGGTATGGGCGCGCCGAAGACCGCGACCCTGCGCTGATCGCAGAGGACAAGCGCCTTGGGCGCACGTGAGCCGGTGAAATGCAAAAAGCCGCGCAGCATGCACGGCTTTCCAATCAGCAAAGGCGGGGCGATCTTACTTGATCTTGCCTTCTTTATACTCCACGTGCTTGCGCGCAACGGGGTCGTATTTCCGCACAACCATTTTTTCGGTCATGGTGCGGGCGTTTTTCTTTGTGACGTAGAAATGGCCTGTCCCCGCCGAGGAGTTCAGACGAATCTTGATCGTGGTTGGCTTGGCCATGTTTAGTCTCCTGATGCTGCCCGGCTCCGGTGAGGGGCTGCTTGAAATCCTGAAATCCGGCTTTTACCCGGATGTGATCTTGAGTCAACTGCAAAAGGCGCAATTTCCGCCTCAGAACCCGCAAGGCGCAAAAAAGGCCGGAGCGCGTCTGCCTCCGGCCCCTGATTGCAGCTTGCTACGACGTCATGTCGTAGGCGCGTTCCCCATGGGCGCTGAGGTCCAGACCGTTGGTCTCGTCCTCCTCGTCAACCCGCAATGGCACGATCATTTTGACCACAAGAATGATGATAGCGGTCGTGAGCAGCGTCCAGAAACCGACCACGGCCAGCCCACCCAATTGCGCCACCCAGCTTGCATGTCCAAAGACCGCCAGCATGATGATGCCGAACATGCCGCCAACGCCGTGCACGGCAAAAACATCGAGCGTGTCGTCGATCTTGAACACGTTCTTCACAATGCCGCACAACTCTTGGCACATGATCCCGGCGACAGACCCAATAAAGAGCGCTTCAACCGGGCCCACCGATCCCGACGCAGGCGTGATCGACGCCAACCCGGCAATGGTGCCAGTGACCATGCCCACCAGCGAGGCTTTGCCGTAGCGGAACTTCTCCCACCCCGCCCACGTCAGCGAGGCAGCTGCTGCGGAAATATGGGTGACCGTCAGGGCCATCGCTGCCCCGCCATCCGCGGCCAGTTGCGACCCGCCATTGAACCCGAACCAGCCGACCCAGAGCATCGCGGCCCCGATCATCACCATGCCGGGGTTGTGGGGTGGCACGGTTTTACGTTTGCGCGGCCCCAACATGGCGGCCAGAACGAGTGCGGCAATCCCGGCGGTCTGGTGCACGACGATGCCACCGGCAAAATCATTCACACCGTCGGAAAAGAGCGACCATTCCGCACCGGCCAGCAACCCGCCGCCCCAGATCCAATGCGCAACCGGCGCGTAGCAGATCAACATCCAGAGGCTGGAGAAGAGCAGGACAAAGGCGTAGCCGATACGCTCGACATAGGCGCCTACGATCAGAGCGGGCGTGATGATCGCAAAGGTCATTTGGAAGGCAAAAAATAGAACTTCAGGAATGGTTCCGGACAGCGTTTGCGCGTCCACACCCGACAGGAACATCTTGCCCAAGCCGCCCCAATAGGCATTGCCATCGCCAAATGCGATCGAATAGCCCGCGACAAGCCACAGGATGCTCATCAAACAGGCAATCGAAAAACACTGCATGAACACGCTGAGCACGTTGCGCGCGCGCACCAGCCCGCCATAAAACAGGGCAAGCCCCGGTAATGTCATGAATAGGACCAATGCTGTCGCAACAATAATCCACGCGGTATCTGCTCCGTTCATGGCTCTGAAGCCTCCCCTTTTGTGCAGTTTTCAGCGGGGTGGCCGAAAGGAGTGCCAAAAGAAAGGGCACGCGCCTGAAATTATGCTCAAAATACGGGCGATCCTTCTATCGCCTCGAATTTAGGCGGCGATCCGGCGGCATTGTCCAAAAATTAGGCAGAATGCGTTACCGCCAAGAAAACGGTAAGTGGCCGGTGATTTCGGCGGCAAGGCCCTGAAAGGCGCCTGGGCCTGGCGCGGCGGACCTTTCTGCCGGACGCTGATAACGACAGCAAGAATACCGATTTCCAACTCTGGGAAGTGAGCGGCAACCAGCACAAAGTCACCAAAGAGCGCGGCAAAGGCGTCACCTATACCGCCAAATAGGATCGCGAACAGGCAGGTGCGCGGAAGGCCTGTAAGCCGGATTCTGTTCCCCGGAGTCGCCCCCGGTTCGATGACCATTCATCTCGCCACCCGGTTGCCCGGTAGGCTCTAGCTGCCAACCCGGATCTGCTGGGGCAAAAGCGGCCCTGTCTTGCGACACGCGATCCCTATTTGGCATTGCTCCCGGTGGGGCTTGCCTTGCCGGAACTGTTGCCAGCCCCGCGGTGGGCTCTTACTCCACCGTTTCACCCTTTCCCGTCATCGGTTTCGGTTGCCCGACCTGATGGCAGGTGGTTTCATTTCTGTGGCGCTTTCCGTCGGGTTGCCCCGCCCGGGCGTTACCCGGCACCGTTGCTTTTTGGAGTCCGGACTTTCCTCCCCATCGGGTTGCCCCGACAAAGCGGCCATCCGGCCTTCCGCGCGCGCAACGTCATGCGCGCAATTGCGGCGCGCGTCAATGCGGCTGTGTCATTGATTTTCGGTGGTGCTATAGCGTTTCGACTTAAGTTTGGATCGCTTGTTCGCTGCCTCTTCCTTCAGTCGAACGCGAAAAGCGATTTTCGATATCTCAAGGTAAAGTCGAAAACGCTTTATTGTTTTGCTGACGCGCGTTCAGACACGGTGGCACAAGGCGCAGTCCTCTTCGGTCAGCGGGCCACTGCGCCACGGGGCAAAACGCAATCGGGTGGCTTGCAGCAGGGCCGCCTCTGGCACATCCGCTGTAAAACCCGCAGCGCTGGCCGCCGTTAGAAAATCGCCGTTCCCGGCAGCCTCAACAGGTCCCGCCAACCCCTGACGCGCCAGACGCGCCCAGTCAAACCTTGGTCCGGGGTCGATTTTTCGGCCCGGTGCCATATCGGAATGGCCGATAACGTCGTCTGGGTGAATGGGCCAACGCCGCATGATGCCCTTGAGCAGAAATTCAAGCGCCGCCATCTGCGGCTCAGAGAAGGGATGCGTGCCCGCGTTATCAAGCTCAATGCCGATGGACCGCGAATTCACATCCGCCTGCCCGCGCCATTGCCCCGCGCCCGCGTGCCAGGCGCGCTGATCTTCTTGCACGAGTTGGGTGATCTCTCCGCTCATGGCGATCAGGTAATGGGCAGAGACCTCCGCATCCGGATCACAAAGCCGCGTGATCGCCGCCCCCGCACTTTGCATGGCGGTATAATGGATCACGACAACGGAAGGCGTTTGGCCGTTACGCCGCGGCCCGAAGTTCGGTGAAGGATGTTGCAGGACGCGCATGAGCGTCAGCCCTGGGTGGCCTTGCGAAAGGGTGCCGGATCCCAGCCACAGGCATAGCCATCACCATCGGGATCAATGCCCTTGCGGTCACGCGCAGGCCCGCCCCGTGCCAGAAAGTCGATCTGAGCCTGATCAGGAGAGGCATAGGCCGCACAGTTCCGCCGCGCGCGGTCTTCACCGCCAAATCCTGCGCGCGCGTAGACGCTCTGGCCTTTGGGGTGTTTGGTCGAGAGCGCGAATGCCACGATATTGGGTTGGTCATCCCCGGTCCGCTCCGGCAGGGCCTCGGGTTGGACCACCTCATACTGCGCTGCATTATTGGCGATGCGTTCGGCGTCACTTTCAATGGTCTGTCGCTCGGCCACGGCATCAAAGTTGTTCTCGTCTGAAATGTCGGCGTTTCCAACGGTTGCCGGGGCCGGATTGGCGGGGCTGGCCTGAACCGGAGCGACGCCCGAATTCAACGCCGCACTATCTGCGGCACCTGGGCGAGTGGCTTCAAGGATACGCGTGGTTTCGGCAGCCGTCGCCTCGGCGGACCCTTCTGGCGGCAAAACCGTATCCGGCACCCGATACCCCCCCTGCGCCAAGGCAGCCTCGCGCTGACGTTGTGCCTCCAGCGAATTGTCGAACCCGACGCCCTGTCCGCTGTCAGGCACCTGCGGCGCACAGGCGGAAATGGTTGCAAGGAAAAGGCCTGCAAAGAAGGCACGCTGTATCATCGAGAAATTTGCCTGCTGTTGATTGTTGCGCGCCAGATTACCACCATTTCACCGGCTTGGCCACAAAGCCCGCCGCCGTTTCCAGCACATGCGCGGTGTTCAGCAAATCGCCTTCCTGCCAGGGGCGGCCAATCAATTGCAGACCCAGCGGCAGACCTTGTTTGTCCAGCCCAGTCGGGACCGCAATGCCCGGCAAACCAGCTAGGTTAACCGTGACCGTAAAGACATCGTTGAGATACATCGCAACGGGGTCCGCATCGGTCATCTCACCCAGACCGAAAGCCGCAGACGGTGTGGCAGGTGTCAGGATCGCTTCGATACCTTCCGCAAAGACCTGCTCAAAATCACGTTTGATCAACGTCCGAACCCGGCGCGCGCGATTGTAGTAGGCGTCATAAAAACCAGCGGACAACACATAGGTGCCGATCATCACGCGCCGCTGCACTTCGGGCCCGAACCCTTCGGCCCGCGTCTTTTCGTACATCTCGGTGATGCCATCGCCCTGGTCCAGCTTGGCGCGGTGGCCGTAGCGCACCCCGTCATAGCGCGCGAGGTTCGAGGAGGCTTCGGCAGGTGCGATCACATAGTAGGCAGGCAAAGCGTATTTCGTGTGCGGCAGCGAGATATCGACAATCTCCGCGCCTGCATCCTTCATCATCGCGATGCCTTCGGACCAGAGGGTTTCGATCTCACCCGGCATGCCGTCCATACGGTATTCCTTGGGGATACCGATTTTCTTGCCGCGGATATCACCCGTGAGCGCCGCTTCGAAATCGGGCACGGGGATATCCGCGGAGGTGCTGTCCTTGGGGTCGTGACCGCACATGGCTTCGAGCATGATGGCCGCATCGCGCACGGATTTGGTCATCGGTCCGGCCTGATCGAGCGAGGAGGCAAAGGCAACGATGCCCCAGCGCGAACAGCGCCCGTACGTCGGCTTGATCCCCACCGTCCCGGTGAAGGCCGCCGGTTGCCGGATCGACCCGCCCGTATCCGTGCCGGTTGCCGCCAGACAAAGATCCGCCGCAACCGCAGCGGCAGAACCACCAGACGACCCGCCCGGGGTCAATGGCGCGTCATCGTTGCCGCGCCGCCAGGGGTTGACCGCATTGCCATAAACGGAGGTTTCATTACTGCTGCCCATGGCGAATTCGTCCATGTTAAGCTTGCCCAGCATCACGGCCCCGGCATCGGCGAGGTTCTGGCTCACGGTGGATTCGTACTCTGGCAGAAACCCTTGCAGAATGCGCGATCCGGCCTGCGATGGCACACCCTTGGTGCAAAAGAGGTCTTTTATGCCAACGGGCAGTCCGCACATAGCCGGGGCATCGCCTGCCGCAATCCGCGCATCGGCAGCGGCGGCGCGCTCCATCGCCAGTTCCGGCGTGTGATGCACAAAGGCGTTGAGCACACCAGCGCCGTCGATGGCCCTCAGACAAGCCTCGGTGATATCTTTGGATGTGGTCTCGCCCGCGCGCAGCGCATCGCGTGCGGCACTCAGGGAAAGTTCGTTCAGCTTGGTCATTATTCAACCACCTTCGGCACGGCAAAAAACCCTTCACGCGCATCCGGTGCATTCGACAGAACCTTTGCCTGCTGGTCACCGTCACGCACCTCGTCAACGCGGCGCTTCAACATCTGAGGGGTCACCGAGGTCATCGGCTCCACCCCTTCGATATCCACTTCGTTCAACTGTTCGATGAAGCCCAGAATGGTGTTGAATTCACCCGCCAGCGCGGGCAACGCATCGGGTTCAACCTTGATCCGGGCCAGCTTGGCCACACGGGCCGCTGTTGTCTCGTCAATTGACATGGGCTTTTCCTCATCTGCTTGCCGCGCCGTTTATCCTTATGAGGGGGTCTTGCCAAGCCTTGCGCGCAGGTAAACCGCGATCATCCACCCCAGCATCAGCGCATTGAGGACGTGCCAGGCAAAATGCGTGCCACGCGGCAGGGCATCACAGAGCGGCGCATCCAGCGTTCTGAACATCAGCGACACGATCAGAATGCCCGCCCCGATGAAAAATCCGCGCGCGACTTCCGGCGCATGTCTGCGCAGAAAAAACCCGTAGATCAGGATCAGCAGCGGCACCGGCGCATAGCCCGCCGAACCGCCAAGATGCGGTATGCGCTGAAAGAGCGGTACCATGATTGCGGCATAGGGAAAAAACAGGGCTGTCGCCGCTGCGGCACGCCAGCCGGACAGGCCCACTACATCTTTGTTGATCACAAAGAGATAAAGCAGGATGAACAGCAGGATCGGCACCGTATCGGCCATGGCCGCCCAGACCTGCGCATGGGTATGAAACAGAAAACTGCCCAACCCGATGATGAAAAGCAAAGCGCAGAGCAGCCGGGCGGCTGCCACGCCCCGGCTGCGCCGCCACATCCAGAGCGCCGAGACGATAAAGGCCAGATTGGTGAGCGCATTTACAGGCTCAGCCCAATATTCCGGCCCCATGCGTTCGCAATAACCGTCAATGTGATGCAACCAATCCAATGCAATGCCTCTCCGAGATCAGGAAAATCGACGAAGGGCTCCCCGCTTCACAGAAAGCCCGTTAGTGTTCACCTATGACAGATTAGGAGAGGTTCAATGCAGATCACTTGGTTGGGGCATGGTAGTTTTCGGATTGAGATCGCGGATCAGGTGTTGCTGATCGACCCCTGGCTGACTGGCAACCCGATGCTTGCGGAGGACCAGCATGGCGCAGCCACAGATGGAGCCACCCATATCCTCATAACGCATGGTCACTTTGACCACACCGCTGATGTTGTAGCGCTGTCCAAATCGCTGGCAGCACCGGTTGTCGGCATCTACGATCTGATGAGCTATTTCGAGGAAACGAATGGCCTCACCGTTATCGGATTCAACATGGGCGGTACTGTGAAACTGGGCAATGTTGCCGTCTCGATGGTGCCTGCGATGCATTCGACGACCTTCTCCAGCGCACCGGCAGCGCCGGCAGGGCGCGAAGCAGGATTCATTCTGCGTGCGGAAGGGCACACGATCTACGTCTCCGGTGACACTGGGATCATGGCCGATATGGAATGGATCGCAAACTATTACAAACCCGATATCGGTATCCTGAGCGCCGGCGGGCATTTCACCATGGATATGGCAGGCGCCGCCTATGCCGCTCAAAAATACTTTGACTTCAAGACCATCATTCCCTGTCACTACCGGACTTTTGAACTTTTGGAACAATCCGCCAAAGAGCTCATCGACGCCCTGCCGTCGGTCAATGTAATCGAACCCGAGGTGATGCAGCCGTTGTCTTTTTGACAGCACTGCTAACGTCTGGCCGAAAAAAACGCCCGCAGATAGGCTTGCGATTCTTCGGCGGCGATTCCATCGAATATCTCAGGCACGTGATGACATTGGGGATGCGAAAATACCCGCGCTCCCTGAGCGACACCGCCGGATTTCGGATCACTTGCGCCATAATAAAGTCGCGCAATCCGCGCTGCCGCGATCGCAGCAGCACACATCGCGCAGGGCTCCAGCGTAACGTAGAGGGCGCAACCGGTCAGCCGCTCCGATCCCATAGCTGCACCGGCCGCCCTTATCGCCAGGATTTCCGCATGGGCGGTTGGATCATTCAGGGCCCGTGTCCGGTTGCCTTCTGCTGCAATGACATGGCCGGATGCATCCACCACTACCGCGCCAACTGGCACCTCGCCCCGCTTGGCCGCCGCACGCGCTTCCGACAGAGCCTGCTGCATATGTGAATTGAATTCCATGCCGCCAATTGCCCGCAAACCGGGCTCTTTCGCAAGCCCCGCAAACAGGTTAAGGCAAACGCATGTCCAGTCCCACATCAAATGCGCCAGCAGGCGACCGCATTGCCAAGGTCCTCAGCCGCGCCGGCGTCGCCAGCCGCCGCGAAGCCGAACGGATGATCGAAGCCGGGCGCGTGGCGGTCAACGGCAATCAGATCACATCACCGGCGTTGAACGTCACGCAGAAGGATCGCATCACGGTTGACGGTCAGGACATCGCGGCACCCGAGCCGCCGCGCCTGTGGCTATTTCACAAACCAACGGGTCTTGTGAGCACCGATCACGATGAAAAAGGGCGCGACACGATTTATTCGGTACTGCCCGATGACCTACCGCGTGTCATGAGCGTTGGGCGGCTTGATCTCAATTCCGAAGGGCTGTTGCTGCTGACAAACGACGGCGGTGTGAAACGCAAGCTGGAATTGCCCTCAACCGGCTGGTTGCGGCGTTACCGCGTGCGCGTCAATGGACGCCCCACTGATGATCAACTGGAACCCCTGCGCAAAGGCATCGCCGTTGACGGTGAGAACTTCCAGCCGATGAGCGTGACACTTGATCGCCAGCAGGGCGCAAACGCCTGGCTGACCATCGGGCTGCGAGAAGGCCGTAACCGCGAAATCCGCCGTGCGATGGCAGATGTTGATCTTTCCGTTAACCGGTTGATTCGCATCAGCTATGGCCCCTTTCAGCTTGGCGATCTCAAATCCGGGGAGGTGGAAGAAGTTCGGCGCAAACTGGTGCGGGACCAACTGGGGCTTGAACTAGAGGACCCCTCGGGAACCGCCCAAAAGAAACCAAAGAATGTCGCCCGAAAGCGCAAACCGGGGCCTGGTCATCCACGCCAGAAACCGACCAGCAAGCCCCCATCCCGAAAGCAACGCTGATCCGAATGTGACACTTTTGCGTATTTTCTCCCCCTCGCATCGGAAACAATGCAGCCTCAGATAATAGATCAACCGCGAAAAAAACGGAAAAAAGTCGCGCAGAGCGTGCAAGCCTCTGTTTGCGGCGTAGAAAACTAGTAAGCTGCAGCGCATGAGCATATATTCGCTGCAACTCGAACCGGGGGAGACATGACGCCAACGACCTTCCAGAAAATCACCTATCTGGCCTTGATCCTGTTGATGACCGGTGTCGCGGCTGGCGTATTGGGCGGGCTTTAGAACCGATGGCGCAAAGATACGGCGGCAAATACAGCCCCGACGGCAGCTCGAAATCTGAAACCACGGTCCCGCGGGGAACCTACACAGGAGCCTCTGTCGACCCTGTTGGCGCGCGCGCGAACCTGATGTTCCTCCCTGCGGTCATCTTGGTCTTCATGTCGTTGACACAAGACGCACTGGGCCTCGCTGTTGGATTGGTGGGCGCCGGCATTCTGAGCCTGGGCGCGTGGTTGTTACGTGGCGGATTGGTTGCCCAGGCCGCCTATCTGGATCGGAAGGTGGCGCGCCGTCCTGCAATGCCCCGAAAAATTCTGGCAGCCTGCCTTGCTGGTCTGGGCACAGCCCTTGCCGCCCTCAGCCATGACGGCGGTATTGTTGCGGCGGCCGTTTTTGGCGCGGCTGCCTGTGGTCTGCACATCGCCGCCTTTGGCATTGATCCGCTTTCGGACAAGGGCATGGAAGGGATCGATACCTTTCAACAGGACCGTGTGGCACGGGTTGTGGACGAAGCTGAAGCCCATCTGGCAGGTATGGATGACGCCCTCAGGCGCGCCGGTGACCGCAAAGTGTCCTCCAGGATGGAGCAGTTCCAAACGGTCGTGCGCAATATGATCCGCACCGTGGAGGAAGATCCCCGCGATCTCACGGCGGCGCGAAAATATCTGGGCGTCTACCTGCTGGGTGCGCGTGACGCGACGGTGAAATTCTCTGACATCTACGCGCGGACACAAGACAGCAAGGCAAAGGCCGACTTTCTGTCACTGCTGGATGACCTGGAACAAAATTTCTCGAACCGCACCAAAAAATTGCTGCTGGATGACAACAACGATTTGGCCATAGAAATTGAGGTTCTTCGGGACCGACTGCAACGCGAAGGTGTGCGTCTGGAGTGATGCCGCCGATTAGAAAGGACCTGACAACATGACTGAAACGACCCGCGAAAAAGCCGCCGAAAGCCTGAAATTGGTGGAGGAAGTAACCGCCGTGGTGCTGCCGGAGCCTGCCGATGCAAATGCCATCGTCCCCCTGTCACAGGCAGATGAACCCGTGGGCGCCGAAATCTCCAAAAGGATCGCAGAAATTGATATGGCTGATACGCAGTCAATTGTCTCCTTCGGGTCGCGGGCACAGGTCGAGTTGCAGGAAATCTCGCAGGCCATGTTAGGCGGTGTGCGCAACAAGGATGTCGGGCCAGCCGGCGATTCACTGCGCAATATTGTCACCACCATCCGGGGCTTTTCAATCTCGGAACTGGACGTTCGACGGGATCGCAGTTTCTGGGAAAAACTGATGGGCAAGGCCGCGCCATTTGCAAAGTTCACCGCCAAGTTCGAAGAGGTTCAGGGACAGATCGACCGTATCACGGACGAGTTGCTCAAGCACGAACACACGCTGCTCAAAGACATCAAATCGCTCGACATGCTTTATGACAAGACATTGCAGTTTTATGATGAACTCGCGCTCTATATTTCGGCAGGCGAAGAAAAGCTGCGCCAGCTTGACGAAACAATCATTCCGGCCAAGGCCGCCGAGGTGGATCAGGCAGAGGAAGCTGATCAGGTCATGGTTGCGCAGGAGTTGCGCGATTTGCGCGCGGCAAGAGACGATCTGGAACGCCGGGTGCATGATCTCAAACTGACCCGTCAAGTGACGATGCAATCCTTGCCCTCGATCCGGCTGGTTCAGGAAAACGACAAATCGTTGGTGACCAAGATCAATTCGACACTGGTGAACACGGTCCCCCTCTGGGAGACGCAACTGGCACAGGCGGTCACCATTCAACGTTCCGCCGAAGCGGCCAAGGCGGTGCGCCAGGCCAATGACCTGACCAACGAGTTGTTGACCGCAAACGCCAAGAACCTGCGCGAAAGCAACAAGATCGTGCGCGAAGAGATGGAACGCGGAGTCTTTGACATCGAAGCCGTCAAACAGGCCAATGCTGATCTGATCGGAACCATCGAGGAATCTCTGCAAATCGCGGATGAAGGCAAAGCCCGGCGCGCGGCGGCGGAAACCGAATTGCAGCAGATGGAAACCAAATTGCGTGACACACTTGCATCGGCAAAGGCCCGGGGCGATGGCGTTGGCGATACCTCTGGCACGGCCGTGCCGGGCTGATCAGCGGATGGTAAGGCAACGGGATTTTCTGCGCTGGTGCGCGATGGCTATTGCAGGAGCAGCTCTTGTTGCTTGCGATCTTGTCCCGCAACCCACCTCCGTTGCCACGCCCCGCGCACGCCCGGTCCGACCGGTTGAGACGCAATTGCGCCCCACCTCCGAAGAAAGTGCTGCCTTACGCAGCTATCTGGTGCAGGTGCAATCGGCGCAACTCAGCCAGGGCTTGCTGCGCGAAGACGCGGGCGGGCCGGATACACCGTTCACCGCCGATATGCTGGCGCGGAACTTTGAGCGCATCGTGTTTTTCAATGAATATGCAAATGCGTTACAGGGCCGCGGCGGCGAAAGCCCATTGCGGAAATGGGCTTCCCCGGTCCGGATGGGCCTGATCTTTGGTCCAAGTGTACCGCCCTCCCAGCGCTCTGATGACATGGCGGCCATTCGCAGCTACGCGCGCAGATTGGGTCAGATCACCGGCCATCCCATCAGCAACTTTGGCAATCCAAACTTCATTGTTATCGTTGCCAGCGAGGATGACCGCGCAGAGGCGCTTGACGCCGCCGCTGACCGCGTGCCCGGCATTTCGCGCGATAGTCTCAACGCCCTGCGCAGCTTGTCGCGTGACACCTATTGCGCTGTCGCCGCCTATGCCGCGGGATCAAAAGACAATACCTACACCGCAGCTGTTGCCGTGATCCGCGCCGAGAACCCCAGCCTGTTGCGTCTCAGCTGTATTCACGAAGAACTGGCACAGGGCCTTGGTCTGGCCAATGATAGCCGGGATGCGCGGCCCTCCATCTTCAACGATGATGACGAATTTGCCCTGCTTACCCGGCACGATGAGCTGCTGCTGAAAATGCTCTATGACCCCCGCCTCAAGGCCGGCATGACGGCGACCGAAGCCGCCCCTATCACGCGGATCATCGCGCGCGAACTCAAAAGCGGACCTCTTTAGGACCGGCAAGGTAAAGGACTGATATTATGGGTATATTCGACTTTCTCTCTGGCGAATTCATCGACGTCATTCATTGGACGGACAACACCCGCGACACCATGGTTTGGCGGTTTGAGCGCGAAGGCCACGAGATCAAATATGGCGCCAAACTGACAGTGCGTGAAGGTCAGGCAGCGGTTTTTGTGCATGAAGGGCAACTGGCGGATGTCTTCACGCCCGGTCTGTACATGCTGGAAACCAACAACATGCCGATCATGACCACGTTGCAGCATTGGGATCATGGGTTCAGAAGCCCGTTCAAATCCGAGATTTATTACGTCAACACGACGCGGTTCAACGATCTGAAATGGGGGACGAAAAATCCCATTATCTGCCGGGATCCGGAGTTTGGTCCGGTGCGCCTGCGCGCCTTTGGCACCTATTCGATCAAGGTCAGCGATCCGGCCAAGTTCCTTGTGGAGATCGTAGGAACTGACGGCGAATTCACGATGGATGAGATCAGTTTCCAGATCCGTAACATTCTGGTGCAGGAGTTTTCCCGCACCATTGCCCGGGCGGGGATTCCGGTGCTGGATATGGCGGCGAACACGCGGGAGCTGGGTCAGCTTGTGGGCAAGGAGATTGCGGCCCAGCTGGCCGAATACGGGCTGAGCATGCCCGAGCTTTACATCGAGAACATATCGCTGCCGCCTGCGGTCGAGGAGGTCATGGACAAGCGTTCTTCGATGGGTGTGATTGGCAATCTGAATGAATACATGCAGTTTCAGGCAGCCGAAGCGCTTGGCCGTGACGGCGGCGGGGCGGCGGCCATTCAGGCAGGTCTTGGTGCCGGTCTGGGCATGCAGATCGGACATGCGGCAGCCCAGCAGGGACCATGGGGCGCGCGTGCAACAGGCGCTCCCGCAGCAGTGCCACCGCCACCGCCGCCCGTCGAACACGTCTGGCATATTGCGGAGAATGGCGCGACCAAAGGGCCATATTCGAAAGCTGCGTTGGGCCGGATGACCACCGATGGGGCCGTCACACGCGAAACGCTGGTCTGGACACCGGGTCAGGATGGCTGGATGCGCGCAGAGGATGTGTCCGAACTGGCCCAGCTTTTCACGGTCCTGCCCCCGCCCCCGCCACCACCGGTCTGAGACGCATTGAAACTTCCGCGCGACCTGCCCCGTATCTGAAAGGAGCCCTGAGTTTGCAGGAGATGGCCGATGAAAATCCAGCGACGCACCTATCTCAAATGGCTGCACTGGAGCCTTGTTCCGCTGTTGATCTGGTTCACAGTCGTGCAACCCCGCGACATTCGCCCCTTTGGCGAAGCGGCATTCATGTTTCATTCCGTTCTGGGGCTGATCTTCGTGACACTGGCCTTGCTCTGGACAGCGGATTACCTGCGGCGTGGTCTGGCCAGCCGTCCCGGCCCGAAACTTTCAGGTCCACTTCGAAGATTTCACCGGATCATGCATCTGACCTTGATCTGGGGGCTCTTTGGCGTGGCCATCACCGGCTTTCTGTTGGGGTTGACCTCGACTGTTTTGCTCTGGGCGGGTGGGATCGTGCCCATCGCGCCGCCGCTCGGGTTGCCACGTGCCAACGATCTGGTAGGACAAATTCATTCCGTCGAGTTTTATCTGCTGTCCTTTCTGGTCGGCTGCCACGCGCTATTTCACATATGGCGGCATCTGCACCTGCGCGACAACGCCCTGCGGATCATGCTTCCCCGTCTTCTTCACAAATACCTGTGAACCTCCATCTGTAGATCATGACCGAAAACGCCGAAACCACCCAAGCGGATCACCATTTTCCCTGCGACAACTGCGGCGGGGATATGCGGTTTGACCCGGCCGGTCGCCAGTTGGCCTGTGATCACTGCGGCAATCTGGAGCCGATGGATGCCGGACCCTGGCGTGCCGCGGCCATCAGGGAAATGTCCTACGATCAGGCCCTGTCCCAGCAGTTGCCCAGCATGGAGATGGAGGAAACGCGCGTTTCCAAATGCCCCAACTGCGCCGCCGAAGTCGCATTTGATCCCGATATTCACGCCACCGAATGCCCGTTCTGCGCCACGCCTGTTGTGACGGACACTGGCACGCACCGACATATCAAACCGCGTGCGGTTCTGCCCTTTGCGCTGGATGAGGCATCGGCGCGCAGCGCCATGACAAACTGGCTGGGCGGGCTGTGGTTCGCGCCAAATGGGCTGAAGGAATACGCCCGCAAGGGGCGGCGAATGCAGGGCATCTATGTGCCCTACTGGACGTTCGATGCCGATACCAAATCCGCCTATTCCGGCGAGCGGGGCACGGTCTATTTCGAAACCCACACCGTCATGCGCGATGGCAAGGCCCAGCGGGTGCGCGTCCCAAAAGTCCGATGGCGGTCAAAACGAGGCCGTGTTGCACGGTTCTTCGATGATGTCGTTGTTCTGGCGTCAACCTCGCTGCCCAAAACCTATACCGATGGGTTGGAGCCCTGGGATTTAAGCGGGCTGGAACCCTACGCGCCGGAATACCTCGCCGGATTCCGCGCAGAAGGCTATGCCGTGCCCCTCAAGGACGGCTTTGTGGAAGCGCGCCAGATCATGGATCGCGTGATCGCGCGTGACATTCGCTTCGACATCGGCGGCGATCGCCAGCGCATCCACCGTGTGGATACCGACGTGCGGGACGTGACGTTCAAGCATATCCTGCTGCCGGTCTGGCTTGCCGCCTACAAATATCGCGGCCGGACGTTTCGATTTGTGGTCAACGGCACGACGGGCAAAGTGCAGGGGGAACGGCCCTATTCCACCTTGAAAATAACCCTTGCCGTGATCGTCGGCCTGTTGATCGCGGCGGCCGTGGGCTATGGCATGGCGCTCAATCAATGAGCCGAATTTCAACACTCACCGATCTTTTGCAGGAGAGATTTTCCTGTCGGGCCTTTCTTCCCGATCCCGTGCCTGATGACACCATCGCACAAATTATCGCGACCGCGCGCCATGTACCATCGTGGTGCAATGCGCAGCCCTGGCAGGTCACCGTCACCAGACCCGATGCCACCGACCGGTTTCGCGTGGCCTTGCAGGAGGCCGTGCAGACAGCCCCGCCGAAACTCGACCTTGCAGGGCCTGACGCATACCCCGGTGTGTATGGTGAAAGACGCAGGACCTGTGGATGGCAGCTCTATGACGCTGTGGGCGTTGCCAAAGGCGACCGCGCGGCCTCCGGCGCTCAAATGATGCGGAACTTTGCCCTCTTCGATGCACCGCATGTGGCGATCATTTCCAGCCCACGGGCGCTGGCCGCCTATGGCGCCATGGACACAGGCGGCTTCGTGACGGCGTTCATGCTGGCGGCGAAAGCTCTGGGCGTCGACAGCATCGCGCAGGCGGCGGTTGCCTCCTATGCCGATTGCGTGCGAGCGCATTTCGCGATGCCCCAGGATCGCCTGATCCTATGCGCAATTTCCTTCGGGTATGGCGACCACGATCATCCCGCAAACAGTTTTCGCACCGAACGCGCAAAAGTGCCGGACATATTGGAGTGGCAAGCATGAGAGCGTTGATCCAGCGCGTAGCCCAAGCATCCGTGTCCGTTGACAATGCGACTATCGGGCAGATCGGTCCGGGACTGTTGATCCTTGTCTGCGCGATGCCCGAAGATACCGAAAAAACCGCAGAGGCGCTGGCCACCAAGATCAGCAAGCTGAGGCTTTTCAAGGACGATGCGGGCAAGATGAACCTCAGCCTGCTTCAGACCGGTGGTGCCGCACTTGTGGTCAGCCAGTTTACCCTCGCCGCCGATACGTCGCGCGGCAACAGGCCGGGGTTTTCCGGTGCGGCCAAACCCGACATCGCCAAAGCGCTTTACCTGCATTTCGCCGATGCGCTGCGCGCTCTGGACATCCCCGTAGAGACCGGACAGTTCGGGGCCGATATGTCCGTCGCCCTGACAAATGACGGGCCGGTGACACTCTGGCTCGATACACAAAACCCCTGATCTGGAAGGCCCATCAATGCAGACCGAACACTTTCTGGAAACGCTGTTCCAAACGGGCGTGGCTGCGGTGCGGGGTGATGCAGCCGTTGCCAAAGCGCTTGAACAGACGCCCATCCAGACACCGCACCAGATCATAGCGGTCGGCAAGGCGGCGACCGCCATGGCCCTAGCCGCCCATGCCCGGTTCCCGGACACCCCGCTTTTGATTGTTACCAAATACGACCATGCCGACGGCGCGCCCGCCAGTGCCGAGGTCATCGAGGCCGCACACCCGGTGCTTGACGACAACAGCCTGCGCGCCGGTGCGCGGATTGGCGAGATTGTCCGCACCATGGGCAAGGGCGGCCATCTGCTGTTGCTGGTGTCGGGCGGGGCCTCTGCGTTGGCAGAAGACCCGAGCGGGGGTCTGAACCTTGCCGGTCTGAAAGCGCGCGCAGAGCAATTGCTGGCATCCGGAGCCGACATTCACGCGATGAACAGCGCGCGCAAGCAAATGAGCCGCATCAAGGGGGGTAAATTGCTGGCCCGGTTCAAAGGCGCGCAGGTCACGACACTGGCGATTTCTGACGTGGAAGGGGACAGCCTTGCGGTGATCGGCTCTGGCATTGGCGATGTGGCGACGGAGGCCCCTTTCGCCTTCTCCCCGCAGATTGTCGCAAGCAACGCCATCGCCCGCGCCGCTGTGGCCGACGCCTGTAAAACGCAAGGTGTGCCGGTACAGACAAACGACGAGACCCTTTATGACGACATCCATGCGCTTGCCCCGCGTCTTGGGGCAATATTGCGCGATGGTGCGCCGGGCGTACATGTATTTGGCGGCGAACCCACTGTGGTTTTGCCTGAAAATCCGGGCCGCGGCGGGCGCAATCAAGCCCTTGCGCTGCTGCTGGCGCGCGAAATCGCGGGGTGCGGCGACATTCGCACCCTTGTTGCCGGCACCGATGGCACAGATGGACCAACCGATGCGGCGGGGGCCGTCGTCGACGGGCAGATTTGGGATGCATCAGGAGAAGAAGCGCTTGCCCGCGCCGACGCAGGCACTTGGCTGGCGGCCCGGGGGGCATTGCTCAAGACCGGACCCACCGGCACCAATGTAATGGATTTGGTGATTGCCCTGAAATACTGACGCCCGCTTGACAGAATCTCCGGTCGGCGCAAACGTGCCGTTTATGAGCACAGGCAATACTCTCCGCGACATCGAAGAAGACCCAGATTTCGGGATCACCCTCAGCGACGGGTGCCGCCTGTCGGCGCGCATCTGGCGCCCAAGGGACGCAGAAGCGCACCCGGTTCCGGTCATTCTGGAATACCTGCCCTACCGCAAACGCGATGGCACCACAGCGCGCGATGCACTCACACACCCCTGGTTCGCTGAACGCGGATACGCCTGCGTGCGCGTGGATATGCGCGGCAATGGCGACAGCGAAGGTCTGATGGAAGACGAGTACACGCCGCAGGAATTATCCGACGCGGTGGAGGTGATCACGCAGCTTGCCGCAGCCAAATGGTGCAACGGCAGTGTCGGGATGATGGGCATAAGCTGGGGCGGGTTCAACGGATTGCAGGTCGCAGCGCTCGCCCCCGAGCCGCTCAAGGCGGTCATTACACTGTGCTCGACCGTGGACCGCTACGCCGATGACATCCATTACAAAGGGGGCTGCCTGCTCAACGAAAACCTTGGGTGGGGAGCGACCATGTGGTCCTATTCCAGCCGCGCTCCCGATCCTGCACTGCGCGACAACTGGCGTGATCTTTGGTTGCAACGTCTGGAAAACGAACCCTTCCTGCCCTCGGTCTGGCTGCGGCACCAGCACCGCGATGCCTATTGGCAGCACGGGTCTGTCTGCGAAGATTATAGCGCGATCAAGGCCAAGGTGCTGGCTATCGGTGGCTGGGGCGACGCCTACAAGAACGCGGTGCCGAAGCTGGTCGAGGCGCTGCCCGGCGCCAAAGGGATCGTTGGCCCCTGGGTGCATAAATACCCACATTTTGCCGTGCCTGAACCGCGCATCGGGTTCCTGCAGGAAGCGCTGCGCTGGTGGGATCACTGGTTGAAGAGGGAAAACTCGGGTGTAGAGGATGACCCCGACTACCGCGCCTATTTGATGGATGGTGCACGCCCGGCGCGCTGGTACACTGAACGCCCCGGGCGCTGGATCGTCGAGGCGGATGGCGCGACCTCTCACATCCCGCACCGGACATTGCATCTGACGGATCAGGGGCTGTCCGATACGCCGGGAAAACTGGACGCCAAGGTTGCCTCACCGCAAGACTGCGGCGCAGAAAGTGGTGAATACTGCGCCATCTGGCTGGGCCCTGAAATGCCCGGAGATCAACGTGGCGATGATGCAATGTCTGCCTGCTTCGATACTGGCCCCCTGGATCACGACACGGATATTCTCGGTGCGGCAAGAGTGGTGCTGCGTCTGGCCTCTGATCAGCCGCAGGCACAAATCGCCGTGCGTCTTAGTCATGTGCATCCCGATGGGGCGACGACACGGATCACCTATGGTGTCTTGAACCTGTCGCACCGCGATGGCCCGGCGCAGCCGTCGCCGCTTGAGTCCGGCGCGCCTTACGAGGTCGAGGTGATGCTCGATCAGATCGCCTATCGTGTGCCTCAGGGGCATCGCCTGCGGGTTTCAATCTCCAACAGTTACTGGCCCTTGATCTGGCCGGCACCCGTCGCCGGAACCCTCACCCTGGATCGCGGCGAATTGCAGTTACCGGTGCGGCGCACAACGCGCCAAGACGAATATCGCTTTCAGCCCCCCGTTGCTGCGGACCCTTGGGAAGTTGAAACGCTGCGAGAGGCGTCGAATGACCGTTACCGCCATGTAAATATGGTCACAGGGCTGGTCAGCCTGGTCATCGAAGACGATTTCGGAAAGGTGCGCGACGCCGACCACGGGCTGATTTCCGGATCAATTGCACGGGAACGATGGACAATTCAGCCCGATAACCCGCTCTCTGCCAGGGGTGATTGTCACTGGACGGACGAGTTGGAGCGCGACGGGATCAAACTGCGCACAGAAACGACCTGCCTGATGTGGTCGGACGCCAGCAACTTCTACCTGAGCGCGCGCCTTGAGGCCTATGAGAACGACACGCTGATCTACGAGCGCGATCATTCAGACCAGATCGCCCGGGATCACGTTTGAAACTGGCCCTATGGAATGTGCTTAAAAAGCCTTGCGGCCTGACCTGAAATGCGCAAGCCTGCGGCATAAACGAAAAAATGCGCATAAGACGCACACTTCAACTGGGAGAAATCAATGAACGATCAACTCAAGCATCTGTCGACCCGTGTGGCGAAAGGCCTGATGACACGCCGTGAATTTGTCGGTCGTGCGGCCGCTTTGGGCGTCACGGCAGCCGTTGCCAATTCCATGCTGGCCACGGCGGCCAAAGCCGAAGGTCCCGTCAAGGGCGGCACCATGAAAATTGGGTGCTCCGGTGGTGAAAGCACGAACACGCAAGACCCCGCGCTGACCGCTTCCGAAGTGCCGCTCTATAATCTGCGTCATTGGGGTGAAACGCTGGTGGATGTGGGTGCTGATGGCAGCATCGAATACCGCATGGCCGAAAGCGTGGAAGGCTCTGCCGACGCGAAAAAGTGGGTCTTCAAAATCCGCAAGGGGATTCCTTTCTCCAACGGCAAGGACATGACGCCGGACGACGTGCTGAAAACCATGCAGCGCCACTCTAACGAGGATAGCCAGTCAGGTGCTCTGGGCATCATGCGCGGCATCGAGAACATGTCCGTGGACGGTGACAACTTCGTGGTCGAACTGGCAGCGGGCAACGCTGACCTGCCTTACCTGATGTCGGACTATCACCTGATGATCCAGCCCGGCGGCGGCATGGATGATCCTGGTGCAGGCATCGGCACAGGCCCCTACACCATTGAATTCGACGAGCCCGGTGTGCGCCACGGTTTCAAACGCCGCGACGATTACTGGGATTCCGAGAACCGCGGACACGCCGAATTCTCCGAACAGATCGTGCTGAATGATGCAACGGCGCGCACCGCCGCCCTGCAATCCGGTCAGGTTCACATGATCAACCGCGTTGACCCCAAGGTTGCTGGCCTGCTGGACCGCGCACCGAATCTGGCGGTCAAATCCGTGGCCGGTCGCGGGCACTATGTCTTCATCATGCATGTCGACACCGCCCCTTTTGACAACAACGACCTGCGGCTAGCGCTGAAATACGCGATCAACCGCGAAGAACTGGTCGATAAGATCCTGCGCGGCTACGGTACGGTCGGAAACGACATGCCGATCAATGGCGGCTACCCGCTCTTTGACGACACGATCCCACAGCGGGAATTCTCGCTGGAAAAAGCGGCTGAGCATTACAAGAAGTCCGGTCACGACGGATCGCCCATCATCCTGCGGACTGCGGATGGCGCCTTCCCCGGCGCGGTTGACGCAGCGGCGCTCTTCCAGCAATCGGCGCAAGCCGCTGGTATTCCTCTGGAAATCAAGCGTGAGCCTAACGATGGTTACTGGTCCGAAGTGTGGAACGTCCAGCCCTTCTGTGCGTCCTACTGGGGCGGTCGCCCGGTTCAGGACCAGATGTATTCCACAGCGTATCTGTCAACAGCGGACTGGAACGACACGCGTTTCAAAGTGCCGGAATTTGACGAAATGCTGCTGGCCGCACGTGCAGAGATCGACGAGGCCAAGCGCAAGGAAATCTA
The DNA here is from genome assembly GCF_049830555.1 of Roseobacter sp. EG26. Classification (NCBI taxonomy): domain Bacteria; kingdom Pseudomonadati; phylum Pseudomonadota; class Alphaproteobacteria; order Rhodobacterales; family Roseobacteraceae; genus Roseobacter; species Roseobacter sp. EG26. The sequence goes on along the minus strand of NZ_JBNBLH010000001.1, from coordinate 19,393 downwards.
CTCCAAAATGGGACGGATGCTGCGCGATGAAGGTGGCCTGATCCTGCCCATGTTCAACGATTTCGTGGGCGCTGTCGCCAACAACGTCGGCGGCTACGAAGACGATCCAAACGGGCCTTTGATGAACAACAAAGCGCCGATCAAATGCTGGATCAACGCGTAAAGAGCGGGTCAGCAGATGCATCCCATCATCAAACTGGTTGCCCAACGCTTAGCGTTGGGCCTCCTGTTGCTCTTCGCCGCCTCCATCCTGATCTTTGCAGGGACGTCGATCCTTCCAGGCGACGTGGCACAACAAATCCTCGGACAATCTGCAACCCCTGAAGCGCTGGAGAACCTGCGCCGGGAGTTGGGCCTAAATGAACCTGCGGTCAGCCGGTACTTCTCTTGGCTGGGCGGTGTGATGCAGGGCGATCTTGGCACGGCGCTGACCAACGGACGCGATATTGCCGAAAGCCTGGGCACGCGCCTTTCCAACACGCTGTTCCTCGCCTTCTGGGCCGCCGTTATCGCAGTGCCACTGGCGATCACGCTGGGCCTTCTGGCCGTCCGCTACAAGGACCGCTGGCCCGACAAGGTGATTTCAGCCGTCACGCTGACCACCATTTCCATTCCGGAATTCATGATCGGCTACGTGCTGATCTTCTTCCTGTCCATCCAACTGCCGCAACTGATCAACGGGATGGAATTCCTGTCTGACGGCGCGCGCAACTGGATGCTGTCGAACCTACGCTTTTCTTCTGTCGCGTTGATGAACGACAGCATGACCCTGATCGAAAAGATCAAATCCATCACCCTGCCCATCATGGTGCTGACCCTCGTGGTGCTGGCTCATATGATGCGCATGACCCGTGCAGCCATCCTGAACGTGATGCAATCGGCCTACATCGAAACGGCGGAACTCAAGGGCCTCGGCATGCTCAAGATCATTCGCAAGCACGCCTTTCCCAATGCCATCGCGCCCATCGTCAATGTGGTGATGATCAACCTCGCCTATCTGGTGGTCGGCGTTGTGGTGGTCGAGGTGGTCTTTGCCTATCCGGGCATGGGGCAATACCTCGTGGATCACGTGGCCAAACGGGACATTCCAGTCGTGCAGGCCTGCGGTCTGATCTTTGCGGCCGTCTACATCGGTCTGAACCTCGTCGCGGACATCGTGTCGATCCTGGCAAATCCAAGATTGAGGCATCCAAAATGAGAATACCTCTCGCAGCCCTCATCGGCCTTTTCTTCACCGGTCTCTTCTTTGCAGTGGCCATATTTGCACCGTTTATCGCGCCTTACGGCATGGCCGAAGTTGTCGGCGACGTCTGGGAAGCGCCCTCTGATCAGTTCCTGCTGGGCACCGACAGCATCGGGCGCGACCTGCTCAGCCGCATGATCTATGGCGGGCAAACAACCATCTTCATCGCCACCGCCGCGACAGCGCTCAGCTTCATCACTGGTTCAGTGCTGGGATTCTTCGCTGCCGTTTCAGGCGGATGGGTGGATCAGGCCATTTCGCGCTTTGTCGATCTGATCATGTCGATCCCCTCGCTGATCTTCGCGCTGGTGGTTCTGTCGGTCATGCCCACAACCATCACCATCCTGATCGTCTTGATGGGCCTGCTGGATTCCACGCGGGTGTATCGTCTGGCACGTGCTGTGGCCGTGGACATCACCGTCATGGATTACGTCGAGGCCGCGCGCCTGCGGGGTGAGAAAATCGGCTGGATCATCTTCCGCGAAACCCTGCCCAACGCCCTGTCACCTTTGGTGGCGGAAATGGGTCTGCGGTTCATCTTTGCGGTTCTCTTTGTCTCCACCCTGTCCTTCCTCGGTCTTGGCGTGCAACCGCCACAAGCAGATTGGGGCGGCATCGTGAAGGAGAACAAGGAAGGCATCAACTACGGTGTCTCCGCAGCGCTCTACCCGGCATATGCCATCGCGGTGCTTTGCATCTCGATCAACCTTGTGGCGGACTGGGTGCTGAACCGGACCACCTCGCTGAAAGGAGGTCGCGGATGACCGACGTTTTGCTCAAAGTCCGCGGGCTGAAGATTGGGGCGACCATCTTTCCCCCCGGCGAAAAATCCCGCGATATTGAGATCGTGCATGGTGTCGATTTCGATTTGGCCCCGGGAAAGGTTCTGGGTCTGATTGGTGAATCCGGTGCAGGCAAATCCACCATTGGGCTGGCGTCCATGGCCTATGGCCGGGGGGGCGTCGAGATCACCGGCGGCACGGTCGAGGTCAACGGGCGTGACGTTCTGTCTTCCGGCATGCGTGACGTGCGCCGGTTGCGCGGGGCGGAAGTGACCTATGTTTCGCAATCCGCCGCCGCCTCTTTCAATCCGGCCAAACAGATCATGGAGCAGGTGACCGAAGCGGCGATCTTCCAGAACAAATTTTCCAAGAAAGAGGCCGAAGACCGCGCTGTCGAGCTTTTCCGCAAACTTGGTCTGCCCGATCCGGAAAACATCGGCAGCCGCTATCCGCATCAGGTCTCCGGTGGCCAACTACAACGCTGTATGACAGCGCTTGCGCTATGTCCGCAGCCCGATCTGGTGGTCTTTGATGAACCTACCACTGCGCTGGATGTGACAACGCAAATTGACGTTCTCGCAGCCATTAAGGAGGCCATTCGGGATACTGGCGTCGCGGCGCTCTACATTACTCACGACCTTGCAGTTGTGGCACAGGTCAGTGATCACATCATGGTGCTTCAGCAAGGCGCCACCGTGGAATACGGCACCACCGATCAGATCATCAATGCGCCAAAGGAAGATTATACCAAGGCGCTGGTCTCTGTCCGGTCCATCGACCACGCGGAAAAGCAGCCGACCGACAACCCGGTGCTGCGTGTGGAGAACGTCACGGCGCGCTACAAGGGCACTGATTTCGACGTTCTGAAAAACATCAACGTGGAGCTGCACCCCGGTCAGACATTGGCGGTTGTGGGCGAATCCGGCTCCGGCAAATCGACGCTTGCACGGGTGATCACCGGCCTGCTGCCTCCGTCAAACGGGACCATCACCTTTGACGGCAGGACCCTGACGCCGGACCTGCCCACGCGACCGCTGGATGACCTGCGCGAACTGCAGATGATCTACCAGATGGCGGATACGGCGATGAACCCGCGTCAGACCGTGGGCACCATCATCGGGCGCCCGCTGGAGTTCTATTTCGGCCTCAAAGGGGCGGAAAAGCAGAAACGCATTCAGGAACTTCTCGACGAAATCGAACTGGGCGAGGGGTTTCAGGATCGCTACCCGGCGGAACTGTCTGGCGGTCAGAAACAACGGGTGTGCATCGCGCGCGCCCTGGCGGCCAAACCCAAGCTGATCATCTGTGATGAGGTCACGTCGGCGCTCGATCCGCTGGTGGCGGATGGCATTCTCAAACTTCTGCTCAATCTGCAAAAGATCGAGGATGTGGCCTATCTCTTCATCACACATGATCTGGCAACGGTGCGTGCCATTGCCGACAGCATCGCGGTGATGTTCCAGGGAGAAGTCGTGCGTTACGGACCGAAATCACAGGTTCTGGCCCCGCCTTTCGACGACTACACAGACCTTCTGCTCAGTTCCGTGCCGGAAATGAAGCTGGGGTGGCTGGAAGATGTGATTGCGAACCGCAAAATGGAAAGCGCAGGGAACTGAACCAAAGGTGCCCGCTAAGACCGCGTCACTGCACCATGGTGTGCTTTGAATATGGCATCCAGTTCGTCGCTATCGTGTAGTCCCTGCACGGTCTGGTGAAGCGCGCCGCCGCCATCGAATAGCAACAAGGTCACGTTGCCGACGCCATGACGTACCGCAAAGGCGCGCCCGTCTGGCGTGGTAATATCGGCGATCAGGTAAACAAGATCGCATTCACCGAATTGTTTGAAGGCTTTTCTGGTTTGCTTCTGCAAAGCCGTGCATGTGGGGCACTGCGGGTCGTGAATTTGCACAACGACCGGCTTACCCTGCCCTACCCTCGTCAAATCATGCTCGGCGGCGTAGGCCTGAAAAGACCCGAATGCCAGATAACCTCCTCCGCCGACAAGGGTCGCGCCAATCGCACCATTGCGCACAAGTTTGAACACGTCTCTTCGCGTCGGTTGCGGTGCAGTTTTTGCGGGTTTCCTGGATATTTTGCCGCGATTCTTACGGGATTTAGTCATGATGCCTCCGTCGGGTGAGCCCGTTAATTCTGCCCCGTCACACATATATGCTGCAATTTCTTTTGATGATCGGACATCTCACATTCCCGTCAACACGTCGTGATCGCCAAACCTGCAGGCATAATCCGAACTGGACATTGATGCACTCTCGCAGTCACACTTGAGTTGATCGCCAGCCCGATAGTTCTATTTCGTTAAAAATATGCTAACAAACTCAACTGAACTAAACAAATATGCGCTACGAATCAATAGCTTCGGAAGTTTTGCCGCGATCCATCGTCGAGGTTTGTAACGCGATTCCCACCCCCATAAGCATCGCTGATCCTGATGAACACGACCTGCCGTTGTTCTACGTGAACGCTGCATTCGAAAAAATGACGAAGTGGGACGCCCTGGAAATCGTTGGCCGGAACGCCCGCTTCCTTCAAGGACCGGAAACCGATGTCACTGTTGCCTCTGACCTTGGGATGTCGCTGAAGGGTCGAGAAGGCGACGTTTGTTGTCTGCTCAATTATCGCCACGACGGATCGCCTTTCTTGAATCTGCTAGCAATACGACCGATCAGAATTCACGGCCAAAGAGAGTTTCTGATGGGCTGCCATTTCGCCTATAGCTCCAGCGAAGGCTGGCGCGCGCGCGCCAACAGCGCAGCCAGCATCGATCACGCTTTCCGGCAGGTTCGTTACGGTGTTGCCCTCGGCCCACGGCAAGTGTCGGAACTGGATATCTTGCGGCTCGACATGATATTGATGAGGTTTGAGGCGGCCTTCACCAAGGTCCAGAACAAGCTGGTCGAGCGGGCCTGCCATCAATTACGCCAAAAAAACACCTTGCTCTGAGCGACCTTTAGCACGGCCTGAAGGAGGCGCTAGCTCCCTGCCGCCCAAAACCCGAAAAGACAAAGCGACCAGGCAGGTAAGTCCAGCACGTAGGGTGAAAGTGCCGACGCTGTTTCGCGATTGCACCGTCGCAGGTCGGTTTCGTCGTTGCGCACGAACGTCAGCTACGTTCAGATGCGCAAGACCTCAGGAGGTGGCGCATGGGTAACAAACTTCTTCTCATTATCCTCGACGGCGTGCCCTGGCGCAATTGGCGGCGGCTTTTTGGTAATCTTGAAGGCTGGGTCGACAGCGGTGATGCGCGGGTCTGGAAGCTGCGCTCGGTGTTGCCGTCGACATCTGCCAGTTGCTACGCCTCTATTCATACAGGCGTTGCACCTGCAGAGCACGGGTGCACGGGCAACCATGACGTACATCGCCTGAAGCACAAGGATGTTTTCGCCCAGGTGCGCGCAGCCGGTGGTGTGACCGGGGCAGTTGCCCATTCCTTCTGGTCGGAGTTTTTCAACCGCGCACCCTTCGATCTGGTTCGCGACATTGAATATGATGAACCTGCCAGCGACACGATCAATCACGGGCGCTTTCATACGATGACCGGCTACGGGTTGGTCAATCAAATGACACCTTCCGATGCCGATCTCTTCGCCACATTGACGCGGCTTTGCGAGGTCCATGATCTGACCTACGGCATGTTACACACTTGCACGCTGGACAGCATGGGACACCGGTTCTTTCATGACTGTCAGGAAATGGATCATGCCTGTTTCATGATGGACGAAATGCTGGCCCCTTTCCTCACACGCTGGCGGGAGGCGGGCTATGAAGTGATCGTCACGGCGGATCACGGGCAGGATGCGCGTGGTCATCACGGCGGGCGCGACCCGCTGCAACAGGAGGCCGCGCTCTATTATTTCGGTCCTGCAAAGGGCCCGGCGAAGGACGATGTCATCGACCAGTTACAGCTTGCGCCCACAATCCTATCTCGCCTGGGCGCACCGATTGCGGACACGATGAAAGCGCCGATCTTTCTGACCTGATTATTCGGCAGCAACCGCAGAATTGGCCAATTCCCACGGGCGTACAAAGGCATTCAACGCCCCCGAAATGGCTTCTTCACTCGCCCCATTGGGGTTAATCTGCGCGACAAGTCCGCGCTTTTTGTCGTCCACAACCGAGGTGACGCGCGCGGAGACGCCCGCCTGTTCCAGCGCCGCGTTATAAATCCGCGTGATGGCCATTTTGCGCAGGTCAGGTTTGAATATCTTGCCCACAGCCGTCTTGGGCAGTTCCGGCATGATGGTCATATGTTTGGGCTGGGCTGCCCGCTCATGCACATGCTCCTTGCAGAAGGTCAGCAGTTCTTCCTCCGAAACCGTCGCCCCGTCGACCAGTTCGACAAACGCGCAAGGAACTTCACCAGAATGGGCATCCGGCTGCCCGATGGCACCGGCGAAAGCGACCGCTTCATGGTGCAGCAACGCTTCTTCGATCTCTGCCGGGTCAATGTTGTGACCCCCGCGAATGATCAGGTCTTTCGCCCGGCCAGTGATCCACAGATACCCATCAGGATCCACCCGGCCCAGATCGCCAGTGCGCAGGTAGTCGCCGAAATAGAGGTCCTTGTTTTTCTCGACTTCGGTATAGGTGTTGTCCACATAGACGCCGGGGTTCGAGACACAGATTTCGCCGATCTCATCGACATCCGCCTCGATTGGACCATCGGGTGTACCCTTGTAAATCTTGACCGTGCAATAGGGGAACGGCACGCCGATACTGCCGACTTTCTTCTCGCCGTCAACCGGATTGCACGAAACCAGACAGGTGGCCTCTGTCAGCCCGTAGCCTTCGACAAGCGTCACGCCCGTGGCCTTTTCAAACCGGCGGAACAGTTCCAGCGGCAATGGGGCGGAGCCTGAAAAAGCCGTCTTGACCGTGCTCACATCCGCATCAATGGGCCGCTGCATCTTGGCGGATATGGCGGTCGGAACGGTGATGATAAAGGTGATTTTCCACCGCTCTACCAGTTTCCAGAAGTTGTCCATCACCCCTTCGCCCCGATAACCCTGTGGAGTCGGGAAAACGACATGTGCCCCGGATGTGACCGCGGCCATCAGGATCACATGACAGGCAAAAACGTGAAACAGCGGCAAGGGACAGATGATGTTGTCTTCTTCGGAAAAGAGCAATTCAGTCCCGATCCAACCGTTGTAGATCAGCCCGGAATAGCGGTGCTGCGCGACCTTGGGCATGCCCGTGGTGCCACCGGTGTGGAAATAGCATGCGACGCGGTCTTCCTGCACGTCTTCAAACGCAAGCGATGTTGGCTGCTTCGCCAATTCTGCGCGCAGGTTCAGATAGGTCGCATGGTTCTGTACGGTCCGTTTCGGCCGGATCAGCGGCACGATCCAGGATTTCGGCGGGGTCAGATACCGCAGCAAATCCACTTCGAGGACAGTTTTGACGTTCGGCGCAAGGGCCACCGCTTCGGCGGTTTTATCAGCGACATCCGTTTTCGGGAAAGGCCGAAGTGTCACAACCACCTTGGCATTGGTTTCACGCAGGATGGAGCCGATCTGTTCGGCGTCCAGAAGCGGGTTGATCGGATTTACGATTCCCGCAACAGCACCGCCCAACAACGTCAGCACCGTTTCGTTGGCATTGGGAAGGATATAGGCAACCACGTCGTCCTTGCCGATGCCCAAAGAGCGAAAGAGGTTGGCGGCCTGGGTCACCTGATCTTTGAGTGCCGACCAGGTGAGCGTCTCCGCCTTGTCTGTCGGTCCGGAAAAAATCTGGTAGCTGACGGCGTTATGGTTCGGAAATTTGCCTGCCGTCTCGCTCAGCAAACCGTAGAGCGTTTTGGGTAATGGACGATCCGCCCAAGGCATTTCAGCTTCAATCGCATTACGATCGTCGATACCGGCAAATGTCATTCAATTCCTCCCAGAACCACCCGTCATCGGGCTTGTTATATGTGGCAGAGAGGATGAGGCTAAACCAGATTTTGTGCAAGGTTTCCGACTGGCGTCTGGATTTCCCCGACGCTGCGTAAGATTAAATGACGTGAGGGCACAAACTGTCCGCCCGCGAGCGGGTCACGATACCATCCGTAACACCGGTCCTTTGAAGAGTTACTCAGCCGCAATTCCGTCGGTAAATTGCAACCTGGCCAAACGTGCGTAAAGCCCGTCTTCGGCCACCAGCGTATCATGTCGACCACTGGCGACGATCCGCCCCTGATCCATCACCACGATGCGATCGGCCTTCTTCACCGTGGCAAGGCGGTGCGCCACGATCAGCGTTGTGCGCCCTTCGCTGAGCGTGACCACAGCAGACTGTACTGCGCGTTCGCTTTCAGCATCCAGGGCACTGGTGGCCTCATCCAGCAAAAGGACGGGTGCATCCCGCAAAATGGCCCGAGCAATTGCAATGCGTTGCTTTTGCCCGCCAGAAAGCATCACGCCGCGCTCACCCAGATACGCGTCATACCCGTCGGGAAGGGCTGAGATGAAATCATGCGCTGCCGCCGCTTTTGCGGCTGCGTGGACCTCCTCATCCGAAGCCTCTGGCCGTCCAAATCGGATGTTATCAAGCGCCGAAGCGGCAAATATCACCGGATCTTGCGGCACCAAGGCTATGGCCTTGCGAAAATCGTCCCGCCGCAAATCACTTAAATCCATCCCATCAAGTGTAATCCTGCCGGCATTCGGATCGTAAAACCTCAGGATCATCTGGATGACCGTTGTTTTACCAGCCCCGGACGGGCCCACAAATGCGACGGTTTCGCCTGGTTCAATGGCAAGGCTGACGCCATCCAACGCTTTGGTTTTGGGGCGTGCCGGATAGGCGAATGTCACGTCTTCCAACGTGATGCGGCCTGTGACGGGCTGGGGAAGCATCTCGGCAGATTCCGGATCCTGGACACTGTCACTGGTCTGCAAAAGCTCGACCAGACGTTCAGTTGCGCCCGCAGCTCGTTGCAGTTCACCCCAAATTTCGGATAGCGCCGCCACGCCGCCGGCAACCATGACCGAATAGATAACAAATTGGACCAGAGCCCCCTGTGTCATGTGACCCGCGCGTACATCCCGTGCGCCAATCCACAGCACCCCGACGATACCCGCAAAAACAAGGAAGATCACGATCACCGTCATGATCGCCCGGGTAAAAACACGGCGCCGCGCAGCATCATAGGAAAGCTCTGTGACCTTTGAAAACTGCTCTTTGCTGGAGCTCTCGTGGGTATAGGCCTGCACGGTCTGTACAGCACTCAGGGTCTCGGAGGCATTCCCGGATGAAGCGGCTATCCAGTCCTGATTTTCACGGCTCAGCGCACGCAAACGTCGCCCCAAAACCAGTATCGGCACTATCACGGCAGGCACAATCAATAGCACCAGACCGGTCAGCTTAGCCGATGTCAGCAGCATCAGGATCAAGCCACCGATGAAGATCAGCAAGTTGCGTAAAGCGATGGATATCGACGACCCGATGACCGACAGGATCAGCGTTGTATCGGTGGTGATGCGGCTCAAGACCTCGCCAGTCATCACCTGCTCGAAAAAAGACGGGCTCATGCCGATCACGCGATCAAATACCGCCTTGCGGATATCCGCGACGACACGCTCACCGAGACGCGTCACCAGCGCATAGCGCAGGCCGGTCCCAATCGCGAGCAACCCGGCAATCCCCAGCGCTGCGGCAAAGTATTGATCCAGAATATGGGCATTTTCGGTGTCAAAATTATCGACGACCCGGCGTACGGCCAGTGGCAGAGCCAAAGATATCATGGCCGTGGACACAAGTGCGGCGATCGCTGCAAACATCAGGCCACGGTAAGGCATCAGAAAAGGAACCAATGCGCCTAACGCTCCAAGGCGACGTGATTTTGCGCGCTCATCCGATTTACCGGGCGCAACCGGTCCGGGAGGCTTTGAAGCAGCCATGGGTAATCCTTCGTAATCTTGCCCTGTCATGGCGGGCAGAGCGCCTATGGTCAAGGCATCCCGGGTCCGGACGACGTCTGAAGTTGTCAAAAAATTGCGATGTGAGTTTCGCGCTGGCCTATCACGCCAATCAGGAAGTTTGCGCCCCGCTTACCCTAATGTTCAGATGCTCATGAGCGACATTTTGGGAAAAGCAAAGCTCATTTTTAAAGCACCGAATAATTTCGGCGTCATATAGTTTTCTGACCGGGCATTGGATTTGGAGCGGGCGGCCGGAATCGAACCCTTGTCATTAGCTTGGAAGGCAAAGTGTCAAATCCAAGAAAACGTAGTTTTGTAGGTAGTTTGTTGGAAACGGTCCCGAAACTTTGCAGGTATTTTGTAGGAAATGAATTTCTGGAGCGGGCGGCGGGAATCGAACCCGCGTCATTAGCTTGGAAGGCTAAGGTCTTACCACTACACAACGCCCGCCCAGTGGATTGATCTAGTATTTCATACCCATACTGGCGTCAAGTGGAACCAATTGAACAAGTATCTCTGCGAGCTGTTTCAAAAAAATTTCCACACTTTGGTCATCACGCGAGATCTTTCTTCAGCTCATCCCATTCTTCTGTTTTGCAAGACTCAATGCGTTGTAGCTGAGTATGAATCTCATTCTTACCCAGAACGGCCGCGGATCCACTCAACTTATGTGCTACCCTCCTTATTTCAGTTGTGGGTTCTGACGTACCTCTGAGCTGCCCGTAAAAGTGATCCAGTGCAAGTGCGAGATCCTTTAGCGCATTCTCGTATTTCTGCGCACCAAATTGAGCTTTGAAGTCGCCTCCAGAATCCTCCAAAACAGGTAGCACGGCGGCCTCGAAGAATCCGAGCACCGGAAAAACCTTTGTTTGGAAGTCTATTGGCCTGACGGGCTTGACAAGAATTTCTGAAAACGGTGCTTTTCGGATAGCGTCGTGATCCTTGCGTGCGGCGTGGGCTGTCACCGCAATAGCCGGAAGGTCGCGCCACGCCACGTCCAGCTCGCGGATGCGCTTCAGGGTCTCAATCCCGTCAATTCCCGGCATGCTGATGTCAAGAAATGCAATATCGAACCGGGTTTTCAATACGCGGTCAATGGCTTCGAACCCATCTGCCGCTTCTTCTACTGAAAAGCCTGCACTGCGGAGCATTTCGCACAAGATCATCCTATTGATCTCATTGTCATCGACAACAAGAGCATGCTGGCCTGATGGTGCCAGCTGCGCCTGATGACCGGGGCGTTTTGGCTCTTTGCTCATCAGTGAACGTCCGACCGGCAGAGGAATGCGCAGCGTGAATAAGCTGCCCTCTCCCAACAGACTATCCGCTTCAATCTCGCCTTCCATGGCTTCAACCAAACGCTTTGTAATTGCGAGCCCCAAGCCGGTGCCTGCGTTTTGACGAGCGTAGGCTGTGTCAATAGTCACAAACTCATCGAAAATGCGTTCGAGGTTCTCAGGCGCAATGCCGACGCCCGTATCTGACACACGGATTTCGACAAGATCACTATCGTTCAGCCGCTCCACTTCAACCGCGACTTGACCGTTTGAAGTGAACTTGATCGCGTTGCCCACCAGATTCACCAGGCATTGCTGCAATGAACGCTTCGAGCCAGAAACGATTCCGAGGTCAGCTGACAAAGGGGTCACCGTCAGCTTATTTTCTCGCTCTAGCGCATTTGCTCTGAGGCTATCGGCCAGTTGCTGCAATAAATCTAGAAGGTCAAAATTCACTTTTTCGCGCGGAGTTGCATCGGTACTCAGGCTTGACAAGTCGAGCACATCATTGACGTGGGCCAGCAAAAGTTCGCCTGAAACCGAAATTGAATTAAAATGACGCTTCTGTCGTTCGTCAAAACTGTCCTGATCCAGCAGGGCGAGTGAGCCAAGGATCCCGTTGAGCGGCGTGCGCATCTCGTGGCTCATCACGGTCAGCAAGTCGGATTTGGCCTTTTCGCCGGCCTGCGCTTTGTCGCGGGCGGAACGCAATTCTTCTTCGGCTTCCAGCTCTTTGGTTATGTCGCGAAGATATGAAACGAACACTCGTTCGCCATTAGCCTCAGAGAGGGAGATTGACAGTTCGACGGGGAAAATCTTACCCGACTTGCGCAGCCCTTCAAGCCTCACACGTCCCGCACCGATAACTTTTTGTTGGCCGGTTTCCAAAAAGCGAGCCATGCCTTTGGAGTGCATCTCGCGCATATGCTCAGGTACAATCAGCTCAGCCATATCACTGCCTAATGCCTCGGCACGAGAGTAACCAAAGACGGTCTCAGCCGCTCCATTGAATTCGACAACCTTGCCGTGGATATCGACGATCAGAACCGCATCGAGCGAGGACGAAATGGCGGCTTCAAATCGGGACCGTACAACCTGACTGTCGTGAGCAGCATTCTGCCCTCTGCGGTGTAGTTTCAGCAAAGTTGTCAGCCCCAACAGAAGGATCAGGATCAGGCCGATGACCGAAGCAACGAGCTTCAGCATAGTTCGCGAGAATTCTGTGCGACGTTTGGCATCTTCTAGTGCAAAAACCTGAATCCCTGCGAGCGACATTACCCTGACTTTGGGGCGTAGGACTTCGATCCGCGCTTGGATTTCCGGCAATGCACGTCGCAGATCAGCGTTAGTTCCATCGACTATCGGTGTGGTTTCATCGAGAAAATCTGTGGTGGCAACAAGCCAAGCCTGCGCTTCGGGATCTTGACTGATCAGTTCAAAGAACGCGCTTTGGCTCAGCGTGTTCACGCGGCTGAAATAGATGTCATACCGTTTGCGGAAGGCTGAAAGATCGGTGTCATGACCATGGATCGCATCGTGCACTGCGCTGTCGAGGTTTAACGTCTCGATTTCCATCTGCGACATATTCCAGCGGATGTCATCATGGCGTGCTGTCGATAAAGCATCCAGGTCGCCCAACACCGAGCGCCCAAGATAAGCCACGAAAAGCAGCCCCGCGCTCAATAGCGAGACAAACAAAATGACGGGTCTCCCGCCCATCATGTGCGGTGTTTTGGATGGTGCGATGGTATCCTCGCTCTACTCTTGTGCGGTAATTTCGATCCGATCAAGTTGCCAGATACTGCGAGAGTAAGTTTCCTCTGATTTGTATGCCTCGTTATCATCAAAGGGATAAATGATCCACAAAGGTCCCTTGTCGCGGATCGACATTTCTTTACCGTTGTTGGCATAGGCGATGATCGGGCCGCCCTCTACCGCATCCGAAACAGGTATTGAGACGGCATAGTCATTCAGCGCCACCGCGCGGATTGTGCTGCCGCTCGCGCCCACATGTTCCAGCAGGGTAATCAGGGACACGCCGTCGAAAGACTGCAGGCCCGTGGTCCAGATCGTTGTGGTTTCAAAGCTTGCGACAGGAAGTGCTTTCAACGCTGCCAAATCAAAGGTCCAGACCTCGCCTTTGTCGGGTTGAGCAACTGCACCTGAAACACGCAGAATCGTGTCATCGGCAACTGCCGGCCTGGCGAGGGACATAATAAGAATAGTTAGAGAACGGCGCAGGGCTGCAAACATGGGAAAAGCTCCGGACAGGCAAGTCAACCCAAGTCTTTTACTCTATCGCGGATGATTGTTCGCAGGGTGCAAAGGGCTATCAAGCTATCCTTTAGGATAGGTGCGATGACCCAAGGGTGCGGCCTTTTGTGCGCAAGTGGCCAACTTTTGGGATAAAACAGATCACATAAGGTGTGCCTAAACCCTTTGGCACTTTGAGGAAGCGCACGATGATCACATCAACACAAAAAGATTTTGCCCGGACTGGTTCGACCTATGCGAGTGCGCTAGATTTAGGCGTGGTTCATAGAGTTCAGCGGGCAACAGCAATGCGCATTTTATTGGCAGACGATCACGGCATGGTACTCGACACGATCTCAGCCTATCTGGAAACAGAAGGCCGCGCGCAGGTTGTCGCCGTTGAAGATTATCACCAAGCGATGAAGGTTCTGGCCAAAGAAGACCCCTTTGATTTGGTGCTGTTGGATCTGAGCATGCCAGGCATGAACGGGCTTGATAGCTTGTCAGATGCGATCAAGGCTCACCCGACCCAAGCTTTCGCCCTGCTCAGCGGGACGGCCCCAAATCGTATCGCTCAGGAAGCTGTTGAACGGGGCGCAATTGGCTATCTGCCAAAATCCATGGGCGCTAAGTCACTGGTGAACGCGGTGCGCTTTATGATTGCCGGTGAAACCTATGTGCCTGCCTCGGTGATGGCCGACAGTGGTGCTGAGGCTGAGACGGAATTCACAAAAAAGCTGAGCCAGCGCGAAAAGCAGGTTTTGGGAAGCCTGTGCCATGGCAGATCAAACAAGGAAATCGCGCGTGAACTGGACCTGCAAGAGGTCACGATCAAATTGCATGTGCGCACGCTTTGCAAAAAGCTGAACGCAAAGAACCGAACACAGGCAGCGTTGATCGCCAAAGACGCCGGGTTCGAATAAGACGCATGTCTCCAGCTTCTTTTAGCGAGGCAACACTTTAGGTTTTTTGGCCAAACTATCCTTTAGGCTAGGCACTACGTCGAAAGAGCACCTGAGCGATCCCTCTGATTGGCAGAAGTCAATGTTCTTCCGCGATATTTGTTTGTCACATTCAATTGTAGTGTCCAGTGAAGGAGTTGAACATGTCCAACCGCACCCGCTCAAAGGGCCTCAGAATTCTGCTAGCCGTAAATTGCGCGTTGTTCTTTTGCGCCGTGACTGCAGCGTCGGTCGCTAGCGTGATTGCGCTGCGCCCCTCCTTGCAAGCTGCGCGCACGAGTGAGGTCCCCTCACAGCAAGCGTTCGTCGATGCGCAACGGGTGTTGGATGCCAAATACGCCAAGCTTTTGGAGGGCGCCAAAGCCGCGATTGAGGCCAAGGAGAGCGCATTGCAGCAGATCCGTGAAGAACTGCTCACCGGTTACGTGGTGGCCAAAGACATCGATGTCACCGACAGCAACCGCGCCTACTGGCTCTCCGAACCCAAGCTGATGTTGGGTGTGAACGGCCTGTCCGGCGGCAGCCTCCTAATTAGTTTTGCCGATCAGACCGAAATGATTTCTGTGGGGGAACGGATCGATTTCAAGGTGGACGAATGTGATTGTTTCTTGCTGTTAAAGTCTAGCGATTTTGGTAACGCCAGCTTTCGCTATGCGTGTAGCCCCAGTTCCAATGAGCCCCGCCAGAAATCCCGAAATCCCATCATTGATGCGCGCCTCAATTAGCTAGACGGTGTTCATCGCCTATGCCAGCTGAGAGTTAGATACTTCTGACCGGTATTGCGCCCTTTACCTTATCAGCCACACTTTCATAGCCCAAAAAGCTTTAACCCTCCGAACAAGGGATTGAGCCTTCCCCTTTGAAGTGGTCTACCCCTACCGCCCGCCTGGGCCTGAAGCCATCGTCTTGATGGACCAAAGGCCAATCATGCACTAACTTTCGATTTGGACCACTCAAGTGGGGCTGCTCAGGATAATCGTCGCCTGCGGTACTTTCGCAATGCAACTGACGGCATATTGAATTAGAAATTTCTCACTGATTCGACATTTCTCGACGCCCGTAACGGCCTATCCTTTTGAGACAACTCTTGCCCAAAAGTGCAAGGTCTTCCCTCTATTGAGAGTGCATCTATCCCAGCGCGACCAAGCGCATTCCTGGGTTCCGTCGTAGCTAAACACAACGGCAATCAAGCCGTCGCACATAGGAGCCCTTAACCATGAAACTCGTTCTCAACACACTCACTAACTTTTCGGTGGCAAAACACTTTCTCACTGGCGCACTAATGGCATTCTTGCCCATGGCAGCGCAAGCAACGACGCTGACTTTCGATCAGATGATTGGCCAGACATCAGGCCAAAGCCTGCTCGGCCCGACAGCAGGCAGCAGCACAATTTACTTCAGGGATGTTGCCACTGAGAACGGTCAAACGGTTGATGCCCGCATCACAACAACAATCATTGGCGAAACACATTTTGCCGAACAGAATGACCCTAATGCTGAAAACTACTTTGGCGACGCTGGGTTCATTCCTGATTACAACAACAGCTTTGGCGGCCCGCAGGAAGATCTGGGGTTTCTGTATTACGGAAATGGCATCAACGGTGAAGAAAACGGCCTGACCATGACGATGGAGTTCTTTGACGGTACGGCTAGCCTCTCCGGCAGTTTTCTTGAAACTTTGACCCTGTCGAACCTTGAATTTGCGATTTACGATGTTGATGGCGAGGCATCACAATCTGAATATTTCAGCGTTCGGCGCGACGACGGTCTGGTGTCTTATGCAACGGGCACCTCCTCTCAGGCGCTGGTCGCAACGGACTTGAGCGAAAGCGTCCGGTTTGATGGTCTTGGTACCAACTACTCAGAGTCAGATGCCACGGGTGCGGCAATTTTGTATTATGAACTCACCGACATGGTCGAGATTACCTTTGGATCCCTCCAGTCCGGTGGCCCGTATCAAAATGCGGTCTTTTCTGCGATTGACGGTGATCTAAGCCTATTTGCGAACGGGAGCTTTGACGAACCGATCGCCGTAACATCGGTTCCGCTCCCAGCGAGCGGATTGCTGTTGTTGTTGAGCATCGCGGGTTGTTTCCTTCCTTTGAGGAAATCGCGAGCATTGCAGATAGCAAAGGGGTTCCCTTCGGTTTGGGGAATCCCTTAGTCAGGTAATGTCACAATCCCCATATGCTGCGTCAGGGTCTGTGTCGTGTGCTGCCCGAGCGAATATTCCTTCGAATTCAGAAACATTGTTTACTTCGTACAAACCAAGGAAAGAAAGTGCCTCGGGACAGTCCGTTTCATCGAAAGAAGAACAAGCTGCGCGATTTTGGTAAACGGGATCACTGTACTTTTCTACGATTCGGTCGGCTGTTCGGCGAACGACCGATTCAGGGAAGCTGCGCTGCCGCGAAGAGGATGGTGATGAATGGTAACAATGGGCCGTCCTCGCCGCCACGGATCGCGGCTTTCAGTGCTTCGTGGCCATTCGTGCATGTTGCAGCATTTGGGCACCATGGGTAGATTTTGTTGAAAAACTCTTTCTTGATTGGCGGACGAGTGACTGATTCAATTCTTGTAGATATGTACGGACTCTCGGGACACTTCCTGTAAATTCCCCGATTTGGGGTGGAGGAAGTTTTCATGACGAACGACGAACGCGACATTCAACGCAAGCTTAGAGTGCTCCAACATGCCGAGAAGATCGGCAATGCCCGTAAGGCTTGCCGGTATTTCGGGGTTGGCAGGTCCAGCTTTTACAGATGGCGCGAAGCATATCAAAAGCATGGTGAATCTGGGTTGAAGAACGCCAAGTCAATTCCGAAGAATCTTGCCAATCATACGCCGCCTGAGATCGTCGAGAAGATTTTGTATCTGCGCCGAAAGTATCACCTTGGGCCGATCCGGATCGTCTGTTACTTGGCGCGCTATCACGACATCAAGATTTCGGATGCTGGGGTCTACCGCATTCTCAGGCGCAACGGCCTCAATCGACCGCCCAGAGGCACTCGCATGCGAAAGCTTCACACCAAGCGATATCAGAAGCAGGTTCCAGGTCACCACATCCAAGTAGACGTCAAGTTCCTGACCTTTAAGGGGAACCACGGCGAGATGGTGCGCCGGTTCCAATACACAGCGATCGACGATGCGACACGTGTCAGGGCACTTAAGATCTACGAAAAGTACACGCAGGCAAACGCGATCGACTTCATTGATCATATCATTGAGAAGTTCCCGTTCCGCATTCGCGAAGTTCGGACTGACAATGGCCACGAATTCCAAGCCAAATTCCATTGGCATGTTGAAGACAAAGGCATTCGAGACACCTACATCAAACGTGGAACGCCACAGCTCAACGGGAAAGTGGAGCGCTCTCACCGATCTGATCAGCAGGAATTCTATCAGCTTCTCAGTTACAAAGGAGACGTCGATCTCGAAGCCAAGCTCGACGAATGGGAGCGGTTTTACAACTTCGCAAGGCCACACGGCGCGCACAACGGCCAGACCCCTTACGAAGCTCTCAGAGACAAGCTAAAGTAACCCCAAAAGTGTCCCGCTGGTTCGTCTAGGTTACAATTCCGTGCCCCACCAAGAGGCTGCATCCACCACACGGATCGTGGTAGCCAATATTGTTCTCACGACTATCCGAAGATCCTGAGTCAACATGGCTTTAAGGTATCGATTTCTGCGAAGGGAATCTGTTACGACAATGCAGCCGTCGAGACATTCTTCAAGACCATCAAAGCTGAACTGATCTGGCGGCATCCTTGGCAGACACGGGGCAAGGTAGAGATGGCGATCTTCGAATACATCAATGGCTTCTACAATCCACGCCGCCGTCACTCAGCATTGGGCTGCAAAAGCCCCATCGAATTCAAGCGTAAGGTGGCTTAAACGAGCACTTGGGCGGAACCAAAGCGCGACAAGTCCATTGCGGACCAAGGCTCTCGACAAATACTACGAACTTCGTGATCGATTACCTGCTTGAGCAAGCGATCTGACAGATCAGATGTTTGCAATTGCTTTGTTCGAACCTGCTAATTGCCTCATCAATGCTGCTTTATCGGAGGCACCTAACTCAGCCTCTTTAGCGTATTCATGAACAACAACTTGAAGACCTTCGACAAGCCCTACTATCTTCTGATCATCCGCATATGCACTTAAATCCGCGATAACCGACATTAACCAATTATGTTCTTTCATCTGTCTCCCCAGACAACTTTAAATTGAGCCAGGGAGAATTTGTGCACTCCAATAGTTAACATATTGCTAAAATCGCATTAGGACCCAGAGGTGTAAAAAGCGCTGAGATCAATCCCAACTTTTGGTAGCTGTGACGTCTCTTCAGTAAGAAAATCCCTAATCACACTCCTCATCGCTTGAGCTGTTTTTCGGAAGCCCATCGCCTCCGCCTCACCTACAACCGTACGCGCATTCAGCAGCAAATCTTGTTTCATTTTTCCAATTCCACACAATTAAAATTTGATGGACCACTAATGGAAAGATTCGATTAACAGATGGTAAACAAAGAGAAAACGTAAGCAAAATCTTGCTCACTTCTTAGTGAACAACTCTAGATATTGTGTGAATTTGGTTAATCCATCCTAAATGGGACTACCCAAAAATGGCGAGACTGAATGTGTGTTGCTGTGGAATAGATGATGAGTTTACGTGATCACCACACGTCAAACGGTTACAAGTGTGGCCGACGGAGTTCGTCGCAGACACCGACGACTTCATTCTGAGGTAACCTGTTGAAACAAAGGGGACGTCAGCCAATCGTCCGCTTCTCTATGAAGAGCGCGAGGAGACTTTAGCCCGCATGGTAATCTCCCCATTTTTAGAGGGGCGCGTCAGTAGAATCTAAGCTGCCTTCAGTTTTTGTATCGGGGTTATCCCGCCGATCCCCATGTTTGGTCTTTCGTTGTTGTATGTCCATAGCCAATGAGTG